>QBML01000030.1 GCA_003242085.1 Pseudanabaena frigida
TGCAGAACTGATCCCACAGTGACGCACTTTCGCGTCTTTGTACTGCTGTTGTCATGGTTTTATAATTGCGTTTGAGAAGAATTTATAATTAGCTTTCGCTATGTCATTAATGTAACTTTACATGTGTAGTTTTGTAAAGCATTTGTAACACTAATCTATCCTTAGGTCGATCTATATGTCTGGATATCCGCACCCACAATTTGACTCAACACAACACGATCTCTATATGCAGCAATGTATTGAGTTAGCACGACAGGCAAGGGGGCAAACCGCACCAAATCCGATGGTAGGCAGTGTGATCGTCAAAAATGGGCAAATACTGGGCAAGGGTTTTCATCCGAAGGCAGGACAGCCTCATGCGGAAGTATTTGCAATTCGTGAAGCTGTGCAGACTGGTGAAGATTTAAGTGATGCGACTCTATATGTAAATTTGGAGCCTTGCAATCATCATGGACGAACGCCACCTTGCTCTGAGGCAATTGTCCAAGCGGGTATTGGTCATGTTGTTGTCGGGGCAATTGATACCGATCCGCGAGTTGCTGGTACTGGTTGCGATCGCCTCCGTGCAGCAGGAATCAAAGTGACGACAGGGATTTTAGAACAACAATGCTTAGAACTAAATGAGGGCTTTTTTCATCAAGTTAAAACTAATTTGCCCTTTGGAATTTTTAAATATGCGATGACTCTTGATGGCAAAATTGCCACGACATCAGGACATAGCTATTGGATTACAGGAAAAGAAGCGCGGCAAATGGTTCACGATCTCCGTCTTGGCTGTGAAGCCATAATTACAGGTGGAAACACTGTCAGACTGGATAATCCTCACTTAACAACCCACGGCATGAGAGATCATTGTCCGTTACGTGTAGTGGTGACAAAGAGTTGCGATCTTCCTGAAGATGCAAATTTATGGAAAATTACTGATACCGAAAAGACTTTGGTTATAACGCTCCCTAATGTAAATCTACAACTTAAGCAAAAGCTACGCGATCGCCAAGTGGAGGTTTTGGAATTGGGAGATATATCTCCACAAGTCATCATGCAAGAGTTGGGAAATCGTGGCTGCAATACCGTCTTGTGGGAATGTGGAGGTAGATTAGGTGCGGCGGCGATCAAAGCTCAAATGGTTCAAAAAATCTATGCATTTATTGCGCCTAAACTAATTGGTGGATTTTCCGCTCCTAGTCCAATAGACGATCTTGGCTTAAACCTTATGACTGACGCAATTAATCTGGTAAGACCACAATTTCAGCAAATTGGTACAGATTTTTTAATTACAGGTTATATCAATACCTAGCTTAAGTCGTTTATATGGCAATAGCTAGAGAACAAAACCCAGAAGAGAGTTGCGGCGCGATACGCCGCAACTCTCTTCTGGGTTTTATGTCTTAACTTATTTTGCTATAGCTATGCCCAGCTACTTAGCGAGAGCATAAAAATTCGTAAGAAAAATCAGGAACTACTCAGATGCTTAATGCTTATGCCGCGCTTAAAGCAGGTGGGAAACTGGAGCCATTTGAATATAAACCAGATGCTCTTAAGAAAGAAGAAGTAGAAATTAAAGTCGAGTATTGTGGCATTTGTCACAGTGACCTGAGCATGTTGAAAATGATTGGGGTATGAGCCAATACCCGCTAGTTGCTGGTCATGAAGTTGTCGGCACGATCGCAGCCATTGGCGATCGCGTTACCACCGTAAAAGTTGGTCAACGAGTAGGCTTAGGTTGGTTCTCCCATTCCTGTATGCATTGTGAATGGTGCATGTCTGGAGATCATAACCTCTGTTTGACTGGAGAACAAACCATAGTTGGTCGATATGGTGGCTTTGCGGATAAAGTCCGTCCAAATCAAGAATGGGTGATCCCTTTACCTGAAGGAGTCGATCCCGCAGAAGTTGGTCCACTCTTTTGTGGTGGCATCACCGTATTTAATCCCATCATTCAATGCAATGTCAAACCAACCGATCGCGTTGCCTTGATTGGAATTGATTGTCTAGGACATATGGCATTGCGGGTTCTCAAGGCTTGGGGTTGTGATGTTACTGCTTTCTCCACTAACCCAGATAAGGAAGCCGAAGCGCGAGAATTAGGTGCAAATCATTTTGTTAATTCTCGCAATCCTCAAGCGATCGAATCGGTGGCGAATTCTTTTGATTTTATTCTCTCCACTGTGAATGCAGATTTAGATTGGAGTAAATATATTAGTGCGCTACGACCTAAAGGTCGTTTGCATTTTGTTGGAGTAGTGCCTAATGCCATTCCAGCCTATGCATTCCCTCTAATTGCTGCCCAAAAATCTATATCGGGTAGTCCTTTGGGTAGCCCCGCGACGACTGCACAAATGCTCGACTTTGCTGCAAGGCATGGCATTGAGCCTGTTACGGAAACCTTTGAGTTCAGTCAGATTAATGAAACGCTAGAACATCTAGAATCTGGCAAAGCCAGATATCGCATTGTATTAAAGCACTAGTTGCAGAGATGAAAGGTATCGCCCAGCGATACCTTTCATCTCTGTTCTGGTTTTAGCCCCAAAACCTAAATCACATCAATTTTTATAGCTATAGCCCTTGTCTCAGGACAAATCAAAACCCAAGCAATTCTTGGGTTTTATGTCCTAGTACACTTGGCGACAGCTATAGATTAAAATCGCGAATATTCTTCTTCATCTCAGTAATAAAAATACAAAAAATGGATAAAGTTCAGCAAATAGACCGTCTACCAATTGTGGAAACTTTCCATTCTGTGCAAGGAGAAGGTACTTGGATGGGAGTAAATGCTTTTTTTATCCGTTTGGCGGGTTGTGATGTTGGTTGTCCTTGGTGTGACACTAAAATCTCTTGGAATGTGAAAAGACATCCTGAAATAGCGATCGCCGATCTAGTCAGTAAAGCTGTCAATGCTAAACCAGCAATGGTCGTAATCACAGGGGGAGAGCCCTTGATGCACGATCTCACTGAGTTGACGCAACAGCTGAAGAATCAAGGATTACGAGTGCATTTAGAGACATCGGGTTCGCATCTATTTAGTGGCAATTTTGATTGGGTGACCTTTTCCCCAAAGCAGTTTAAACATCCTCATGCAAGTATTTATGAAAAAGTGAGCGAACTTAAAGTCGTCGTCAAGGATGAGTCTGATTTGATGTGGGCGGAACAAAACGCGGCAAGACTGCTACCAAATGTGGTGAAATATTTACAGGCTGAGTGGGAAACCACTAGCAGTAAGGATTTAGTGATGCAATATGTGCTAAGTCATGCGGATTGGCGAGTGAGTATACAAACCCATAAACTATTGGGAGTTAGATAATCGAGATGATAGAAGTAGAAAATCCCAAAGATTTGCAACAAACTAAAAAAAAAGCAGTTATTTTGTTGTCAGGTGGACTAGATTCTGCAACAGCAGCAGCTCAAGCGATCGCAGATGGATATGAGGTAATTGCACTATCCTTTCGTTATGGTCAGCGCCATGAAAGAGAGTTAGTAGCGGCACGGCAAGTTGCCGCAGCTTTAAATATTAGCGAACATTTTGTAGTAGATGTGAATTTAGCGCAGTGGGGAGGTTCAGCGCTAACTGATGTAAATATTGCAGTACCTATAGAAGGCTCACAAGCAGACGAGATTCCGATTACCTATGTCCCTGGACGCAATACAGTATTTATTGCGATCGCCCTATCTCTAGCAGAATCAAAGGAAGCTGAAGCGATTTATTTGGGAATTAATGCTGTGGACTATTCAGGCTATCCCGATTGTCGTCCTGATTATTTAGCGGCTTTCCAGAAACTAGCGGCACTTTCGTCTAAAATCGGAATAGAAGGTCATGCACCGCAATTAGTCGCACCTTTAGTAATAGATTCTAAAACAGATATTGTGCGGCGGGCGAGACGTTTAGGTGTACCAATTGAGATTACATGGTCATGCTACCAAGGTGGTGAAGTTCCCTGCGGTGTATGCGATTCCTGCCGAATTCGCGATAAAGCTATTCTAGAAGCCGAAGCTGATATTTAAATATTGGCTTTGATAGTGGCAGCTTGCTCTAGTAATGACTCTGCAAATGCAATTGCTTGAACTAAGGCACTATCTGCTCCCTCCTTAACTATGGTTGTTCCTTTTTCCTTTTTCCTTTTTCCTTGATTTTTCTCCTCGTCAACACTTTTCCCTGAGGCTATTTGAGCTAATTCTTGTTTGCGTTCTTCTAGTCCTAATAGTCGAATCTGTACTTGAGTCCGATCGCCTATTACTTGTTTACTAACATGGAAATGACGGTCAGCAATTGCTGCAATTAGAGGCTGGTGAGTCACACAGAAAATTTGGGAACTACGGCTGAGCTGCCAGAGTTGGGTGGCGATCGCTTGAGCTACGCGACCTGATATACCTGTATCGATTTCATCAAATACCATCGTGCCAACATTGTGATGAATTTGTTCAGAAGTCATGGTTGTCTCTTTAGTTTCTTGTTTAGTCTTCTGTTTCACAAAACAGGTTTTCAATGCTAATAAGAATCGGCTCATTTCTCCACCTGAAGCAGTTTCTGCTAGTGGTTGCAAGGGTTCGCCAAGGTTGGGACTAAATTCAAAAATAATGCGATCGCTACCTAGTGCCGTTGGTTCAACTGGATAAATGCCAACTTGAAAGCGCACTTTTTCCATCGCTAACATTTTCAGAGCTTCAATTTGTGATTGTTCAAGAGCGATCGCGGTCTGACGACGCAATTCTGTTAGCTTTTTGCAAGCCTTAAGTAAGCCTTGTAAATCCGCTTCTGCTTTACGCTCTAAGTCCTCAATCGAAATACTTTGATCTGTAAGTTCTGCTAGTGCCTGCTGCAACTTTTCCGTATAGGCGATCGCTTCGGGTAATGTGCCATATTTGCGGCAGATTTGCTTGATTTGGTTAATTCTTTGCTCTATCGATTCCAACTGCTCTGGATCGGAATCGAGACGATTGGCATAGTTGTTAATTTGTCGTCCCGCTTCTTCAACTTGAGCGAGAGCACTAGAAACTAATTCCAAAATTCCTTCAGCCTCTCGATCCAATGAGACCATCTCTGTGAGAATTAACTCTGCCTGACCTAATAGGTCAGCGCAAGCATTGCCCCCATCATTTTGATAGAGAGCTTCGTAAACTACATAGCTTTGTTTTTGTAACTCTACACTGTGAGCTAATCGATTACGATCGCTTTCTAGGTTTTCCAATTCATGAGGATCGTCAAGATTTGCCGCTTCTAGTTCCTTGAGCTGATAGCGCAACATGTCTAAATGCTGTAAGCGATTACGCTCATTTTGTTGGCGGTCAAATAGTGCCTTGCGCGATCGCTCCTTGATTTCAAATAATTTGGCTACCTTTTGTCTCTGTAAGGTTAGTGATTGATTAAAAGCCCGATCTCCAAAACTATCTAGCCACTCGCGCTGTTGAGCAGCCTGACTCAGCAAAATAGTCTGACCTTGAGCTGTAATTTCAACTAGGCGATCGCGCAGTTCTTGAATTTGCTGCTTATTTACGACCACGCCATTAATGCGAGAGCGATTACTTTTTGCAGTAATTTCTCGGCTACAAATAATGGCTTCGGCATCGATTGCATCAATCTCTTGAGTTTCTAACCATTGCGAAACTAATTGATTCGTAGAGAATGTCGCCTCAATATTGGCGCGATCAGCTCCAGTTCTTAACATACGTGCCGAAACTTTGCCTCCTAGAGCCGCATCAAGAGCATCTAGAACGATTGATTTACCTGCTCCTGTTTCGCCTGTAAGAATGTTTAGTCCTGCGTATAGCTCAAGCTCTAATCGATCGATTAAGGCAAAATTTTCAATTTTGAGGCTTAGAAGCATAGTTTTTTCAAATATATCAAAACCAAGTAAATAAAAGCGGCGCGTAGCACCGCTTTTATTTACTTGGTTTTATATTAGATTGGCAAAGTTTCTCCATTTAAGAGACGTTTTGAGGCACTTAACAGTTCTTCTTCAAGGTAGGGCTTGGTGAAGTATCCCTTCGCTCCAAGCTGGATTGCCGATTGACGATGGCGATCGGCTCCACGGGAAGTTAACATTGCTACAGGAATTTCCTTAAGACGTGAATCTTTTTGCAATCTCGACAGTAGATCCAATCCATCCATTCTTGGCATCTCAATATCGCAGAAGATCATATCGCAAGGTAGTCCAGCTCGGAGTTTTTCCCACGCATCCTGTCCATCCTTGGCTTGTTCTACGCGATAGCCAACTTTAGCAAAAGTAAGCGATAACAATTCGCGTACTGTAATCGAGTCATCAACAATCAGTACAGTTGGATCGACAGCAATATCCTCTTCAACAGGTGGTTGTACTGTGACCCCAGATGTTGAAGGACGTAGCCTGCCACTAGCAATATCAAATAGTTCTAGAACGTTGGCGATCGCCATTACGCGCCCGTCCCCTAGCACTGTTGCTCCTGCAATTCCCGCAGGTTGGGGAATTGGCCCCTCTAATTGCTTGATTACAATTTCATATTCACCGAGGAACTGATCGACTTGCAGTGCGAGATAGCTGGTGTCATTACGGAGAATAATGATGCAGAGTTCATCATTTTCTTGCTTACCGTAGATGCTACTGCGGCTGAGGTGGCGACTGTAGGAAAGTAAATTGGAAAGGTGTTGGAATGGCAAAATTGTATCTCGCCAAGGTAAACAGGGTTGACCTTTCTCATTAAGTACGATTTGGCTTTGAGGGACTTCCACCATATCCTCGAAACCGTCAACAGGGAAAGCAACGCGAGCGCGATCGCTAATACAGAACATTGCTTTAGAAATACTAAGAGTCAATGGTAGGCGAATCGTAAAGGTTGTACCCTTACCGATTGACGATTCCACAATAATTACACCGCGAATTTCATCAAGACAGGTTTTGACAACGTCTAAACCAACGCCACGCCCTTTAAATTCGTCGGCTTGAGCTGCAGTACTAAATCCAGGTTCAAATAGCAAAGAATAGACTTCGTTTTCATTAAGGCGATCGACTTCTGATTGCGATCGCACTCCTTTAGACACCGCACTTTTCTTAACTCGTTCGGGGCTAATACCTGCTCCATCATCGCTAATCGAAATTACGGTTTGGTTACCTTGGTGGTAAGCGCGCACCGTAAGTTTGCCAGTGGCTGATTTGCCTGCGGCTTGGCGAGTAGCAGGATCTTCCAATCCGTGATCGATCGCATTATTTACAAGGTGAGTAAGTGGATCGGTAAGCTGTTCTAAGATCGCTTTATCAATTAAGGTTTCACGCCCGTATATTTCTAGCTCGGCTTGCTTGCCAGTTTTAAGGGCGCGATCGCGAATACCTCTAGGCAGGCGATCGGCAATTTGGGCAAAGGGAACCATGCGTGACTGCTTGAGGTCATCTTGCACTTGAGTGGTAATCGTTCCTAACTGACGAGTTACCTGATCGGTTTCACCCACCACAAACTCAATGTCAGATGCAGATTCACGTACACGGACAATCAGCTCGATAATCTCTTGTGAGAGAACGTGGAAAGTGTTATAACGATCGAATTCGATTCCCTCGAAGTCATTGGTAACAGAACTATTTGTGCTTGCACTATCACTTGAATAGGATGAATCAAGATTACTACTAAACGATCGACCGCGACCTGCGGTTAACGAAGCCTCTAATAAAGAGCGATCGTACTGATCTCGCATCCTTTGAGATACATCACTTAACAGCTGAACTTGATGTAGTAGATTAGTGATAAATTGCTGCAATCGTTCTTGATCTTGTTCTAAAAGGTTACGATTTACCACGAGTTCCCCAACTAGATTGTTGAGACTGTCCAGATATTTTACATCTACGCGCATGGTTGAGTCGGTTAACCTTTGCTTGCGCTGAGTCGTAGGAGGACGAACAGGAGTTTTCGTTTTGATAGGACCAACATCTTTCCCAAATGTATCTCGAAGCATTCCTTCTAATTCGTCAAATTCATCATTGGACTTTACTGATGAAGTCGAAATAGGAGTTGAGATTTCTGAAAAGTTTGCATTTAGGGAGTTAGCTGTCGGTGCCTCAAAGCCATTAGAGTCGCCTAAGAGTGCCTCTAATTCATCGAAATTCATATCGTCAGAATCAATAGATTGTTGATTGTTGACAGATCCATCAGTACCTTGGCCTCTAAAATCTTGATTCACCTCGCCTGAAGTATTGCTGGAGTTACCAATCATTGCTTCAAGATCGTCGAAGTCAAAATTATCATCAATACCATTCAATTCTTCCGCTTGCAATTGATTTCCCGTTTCTATATTTTCGGTAATAGCAGCTCCAGATAACTCTGAGCTTGCTCCATCGAAGTCCGCAAATTCATCGATGGAACCATAATCTAGCTCCTCTTCAACCGCAAAATTATCTGTTACTAAATTTTCTTCTTCAGGAGTTTGTAGCAAACTAATGTCTGAGTCATCATCACCTTGGAAAAAATCTACTAAATTATCGATAGTGGTATTAGGTGCAATGCTATCAATATCGCTACTATCGTTAAGGTCAAAATCTTCTTGGATGAATGTTAGATGTTCATCTATTGAAGTTAACTGGGATGCCGATTCGTCTAGTACATCTACAAAATTATCGACTTCATCATTTTGAGTCAGCGATCGCGATTCATTAAAAACGAAATCATTATTTAGATCGTCTAGATTATTTTCTAATACAGTTAAATCGTTCTCATCAGCATTGACAAATTCATGTGTCAGACTAGAAATTTGGCCTAGAGAGCTTTGCTCAAAGAAGTTTTCTTCAGAAACAACGCTTTCTGGGACTTCAATCTCATCGCGCTCTGCAACTTGAGGCGAGTCAAAATCAAAAAATTCGTTCTCTAACTCAACCGAGTCATGTTGAATCTCAACACCTATGTCGTCCCAATCATTACTAATCAAATCTGCATCTACATTCTCATCTCCATTTTCTTCGGAAGACGAGAAAAAATCGCCTAAATCATCAATACTATTCTCTCGATCGACAAATTTAACTGATTCGTTTTCAAGATCGTCGGTAAGAACTTCACTTTCATCAGAATTTTCAAAGAAATCGCCTAAATCATCAATACTTTGTTCTTGACTAGCAGAGTTGGATAATTCGTTTGAAATGTCGTCGTTAGAGAGCATTTCAGGTTCGCCAGAGTCTGCAAAGAAATCGCCCAGATCATTAGCATCAGAGACATCATTGGTAAGCTCGAGACGATCGGGAACTGCGAAGAAATCACCTAATTCATCAGCAATATTAATCTCTTCAGAAGAGTCATTAAAATCAAAAGAGTTTATAGAAGTAGGCTGAGGTTCTTCATTAGTTACGAAAAAATCTTCTAGTTCGTCAGTGCTACTTACAGTATCGATAAAGCTGTCAATATTGGCATTGCCAGTATCAATAATATTTTCAATATCTTCAGACTCGCTAAAGAAATCATCTAAACTACCAACACTACTTAATTCATCGTTACTACTCAAGGCAACAGAATTAAACTCAAATTCGCTTTCCGCTTCGGATCCTCTGGAGGATAACTCATTCTCACTTCCAATATTGCTGCTAGAGTCTGAATTATCGGCAGATCCATCAATCTCATTAAAGAAATTTAGACCATCGCGATCGTCGGAGATGTCTGTGACATTAGATTGAGCGATCGCAGATGTCAACAAGTCATCAGTGCTTGCATCAGGCAGAAGATTTGAGTCAATAACTATCGATTCATTGAATGATTCTTGTAAACTGTTGCTTGTTTCTTCAGATTCTTGAGATTCCAAAGTTTCGCTCAAGTCATCATTGTCAAATCCTAGCTCATCAAAAATCCTTAAACCAGAAGTATCGATAGTGTCAAAATCTTCACTGCTTGATATAGAAGCTGCATAGTTATTAGACTCAACTTGTTCTAATGTATCAGACTCTAAGTTGTCAGAGAAAGTATCAAAATCAGAACTAATGGAATCAACATCATTGTTGAAAGTTGATTCTAATAGATCTTCATCAAGATTTTCGGCGATCGCAAATGGCTCATCTAGTAGCTCCATCCCTTCTAAAGCGAATGGTTCGTTTAATTCATCTACTTCATTGAAACCACCACTATTGATTTCCTCATTTTCCTGTCTTTCGAGTTCTGCAAAATATTCTTCACTAGACAGATCGGCACGATCTTGGTCGCCAACAAACTCTTCTTCGGCAAATAACTCAGAGGAAACCGAGCTATATACTGTTTCGTCAAAATCAATATCATCAACGTTTGTGCCAAGATCGATATCATCAATTCGATCGATGATGTCAATCCCTAGATCGAGATCGTCAAATTCACTGTCTAAAGCATTATCTGTAACCGAGACATTTGTGATGAGATCGTCCAGTTGTGATTCGGATTTGATGTTTTCGTCACTTGATTCGGAGCTTTGATTCCAAGACAGATCGAGATCTTCTGGGAATAGAGAGGCTTGGGGATCTTTGTTCTCTTCATTTGTAGATTCATCAGTATTTAAGTCGCCAAACAGTTGATCGATCCCAGATTCATCTAAGCCTAGATTTATAGGAGTAGAGCTTTCAGTGTTGTCGGAATTATTGCTGAGTAAATCTGCAAATTCATCGTGACTATCTATTGGCTCTTCAGAGCCATGGTTTGACATATTTGTCTCATTAGATTCAATGTCTTCCCATGCGGCATCGAAATCAATGTCGTCATTTTCAAATAGGATTGCTAAGGACTTTAGTTCTGATGCGCCAACCTTTGGCCCATCAATATGTTGATTTTCTGTGATTTCATATTCACCATCCATCCAATCCATTTGATCTGCTTGATCTGCAGTTACTTTAGACAAATTAAACATTTCATCACTTGCACGATCTGCAAATAGATCTATATCTACGTCTGGATCTACACGATCTATCGTAGCTATATCTGCATTATCAACTGTTTCAATAGGAATTTGTAAGTCGTCTATTGCATCATCAGTGATATCTCCAGATGCGGTAGTAAAAATGGTACTAACTTCGTCGTCTTCTGGCTCTGAAAATCGATATGGTAATAAATTTTGTAGTTGAGCTGATACTGCCAGTTCGGCTTCGCGATTTGACAGCACTAAATCTTGAGCTTCTTTTAGCTCTCTAATCAAAATTGGCGCGAGTGTTCTGTAAGTATTACTTGGTTGTGTGATCGCGTTTTTAATTTGGGTAACTAAATTAGTCCAATTTCTCAAATCATAGTTATTACCAATATTTTGAAAATAGTTGCAAATAGTTTGTAACTGCGATCGACTTTCTGGTGAATCATTGCCACGAAACAATTGCAACATATCGCGCATTTTTGTCGTGACTTCTTGTTGAAATACGTCCTCTAGGGAAGAAACCAAGACTTTCTGAGGTTCATTAATAACTTGTACTTTTTCTGGAACGAGTATATCCGAGGTTACTCCGTCGTTATCGGAAACTAATTGATTGAGATACGATTCTAATTCCGCGAAAACAGGTTTTACTCGGTTGCTTGTCTCATTTGTCAGTTCATCGGATATTTTATAGCCAATTTGTAATTCATCAAGTAGCTCTGCTAATGGATCGAATCCTGCTAATAGTAAACTCTTTAATCTTTCATCAACAGTTATTTGAGGATTTTCTTTGAGGATTTTAAAAAAGTCTTCTAGTCGGTGAGCAACATGCTGAATGCTGCCGACACCTAACATTGCAGCGCCACCTTTAATAGAGTGAGCCGCACGAAAAAGCTCGTTAATTGATTCAGAGTCATCTAGGATTTCTTGTAGGTTTAATACCCCTTGTTCAATCGTCTGAAGGTGCTCGCGGGCTTCTTCGATGAAGTACCCCATGATCCGCTGTTGTTGTTGTTCCGAGTTCATAACAAAATCCTCTCAAAGATTAGGGTGTGAGTAGCTAGCAAAAATCCTAACGACCTCCCGTTGTTTTATCGCCCGAATCAACGCGGAATCGCTCCACAGAATCTTGGAGGCTGCGAGCAACACCCACTAGATTTTGAAGTGAGGCTGACACTCTTTGGGACTCTTGTGAGGTTTCTTGAGCTGTCAACTCGACTGACTGCATAACCTGCGATACAGTTCGTGAAGTCTCAGTTTGTTTAACTGTATCTTCGGTAATGGATAGTACTAAAGTCTCAATACGATGGGACACTTGAATAATATCGGTTAGAGATTGACGTGCCTGTTCAGCACGTTTTGTCCCATCAATAACCTGTTGCGTACCAACTTCCATCGCTTGTTGTACATTACTGGTTTCACTTTGAATTTGCAGTACGATTTGTTCGATTTCTTTAGACGCTTTAGCTGCACGGTCAGCGAGCTGTCGGACTTCGTCAGCAACGATCGCAAAGCCTCGTCCTGCGTCACCTGCTCTCGCTGCTTCAATACTGGCGTTGAGCGCAAGTAAGTTAGTACGCGAAGCAATCTGCGAAATCAAGCCAACAATCTTAGAAATTTCTTGCGAAGACTCACCAAGACGTTTAACCTTACGTGTTGTTTCAGCAACCGTTTCGCGAATGTCTAGAATACCTGCTACGGTACGTTCTACCGCGTCGCCGCCCTTGATCGCAGTTTCGGATGCCAGTTTGGCAACCTGATCGGCTTCACGCGCACTTTCGGCTACACGTTGAATCGATTCGGTCATCATTTGCACTGAATTTAAGGTGACGCTTAACTCTTCAGCTTGGCGCAACGCATCCGATGACAAACTGCGGGCAAACGCTTCATTTTCGCGGGAGCTTTCGTTTACCTGACGCGCTGCGATTTTTACTTGGTTAACAATCTCGCGCAGGTTTTGAATTGTTAGGTTAAAGGAGTCAGCCACCGCACCGAGTACGTCGGCAGTTACCTCAGCTTGTACCGTTAAGTCACCTCGCGCCGCGCCTTCTACGTCATCAAGTAAACGAATTACTTGACGCTGTAAGTCTTCTTTAGCTTGTTCTTGCTCTGCGGCTTTACGCTGGGCTTCGGTGGTGTTAGATACAATCGACTGAATCATTTGATTAAAGCTTGCCGCCAGTCTGCCAAACTCATCTTCGCTATATACAGAAGCGCGAGGAGTCATATCGCCACGGATTACTGCCTCAAACTGGGCTTGTAAGTTTTCGGTCGATTGATCGATAAGTTTAGAGGACCGCTTGCCTAAACCCCAAGCCATTGCCCCACTAGCGATCGCGGCAGCACCAGCCATCATCCAACCTGTATTCCGTACCTGTTCGCGCTGTCCTGTGTTTTGGATCGAGCTTGTGGCGAGGTTTGTTACTAAGCCTGCCGCAATCATAGCCACAATTCCTGATGCGATCGCTGTTACTAAGCTCTTAGTCTTTAGAGGCATATTATCAAATGGCGAAAATAAACCGCCTTGCTCTGAAGCTTCAGTAACTATTTCAGGTCCACCACGCTTGCCCTTACTAACTTGTGTATTGATTGCTCCTAGTCCAAACAATTCAGCCTCATTATCAGATTGGTTAAATCGCCCTGATGAAATATCTGAGCCGATTACTGCTGTTGTATTGCTTGTACGTACTGAAGTGGCAAAATCTTGACTCCCAAAATCTGATAGCGAGCGATCGGAAGCCATTTGAGTTGCTTCAGAATCGCTGAATGAGCTAGAGAACGATGAATCACTAATGTCATCAAATTCATCAAATTCATCCATAAAGACAACATCATTATCAGAAGTTGAACTACTAGAGCCACTATTTTGATAACCAGAATTGAAACTAGCCGATCCAGTAAGTTGAGTCTCTGCACTATAGCTATACTGGCTGGAACCGTTCATTGAAACTTCAGAATCAAAGTCTTCAAAATCAAACTCTTTACTACTATTACGGCTTTGTCCGCCGCTATCATCTGGAGACCAAGATCCTTGCATATATGTTGATTGAGTGCTGTAGCTATCGTCGTTATAGCCATATTGCTTGTTTTTAAATTCATCTGCAGATGAACTGACCATATCTCCTAAGTTACCGTCATTGTAACCATCATCAAGATCTACCCTTTCTTTTGCAGCAGCGATCCCGCTATGAGCATATTCAAGAATTGAGTTGTCGTCAGTCAATTGCAAAACAGTTTCATATTCGCTGATCGAATCTTGATAACGTTCTAGGGCGAGATTAATATGAGCATGAAGTAACCGATACATAGGATCGCTAGGACATACTTTGACAAGCTCTTGGGTTAGTTTAGCGGCTTGATTGTAGTCCCCTTGCATATAAGCTAAGGAAGCTTTCTCGTATTCTTTTTGGTATTGTGTACTTGATGCCATGTGCTTTCTCCTAAAATCCCTAAAATCTTTACCATTGGCTCGAAATCATCGCGAAATCATCTCAAAATCATTTTTCCAGTGTCTTTGTCCCATTGCCATACGCTTAATATCATTTAAATCTAGTTCATAGGCTTTACTTAGGAAGCCCACCTTGCTGATCGCAAAATATTGACTTGATCTAGCAACTTCAGTGGTTCACTTTCTTCCATTATCCACTCACCTTTAATAAATGGAGCCATACTATCCGAGCTATTTCTGGAAACATTTAGTTGTGAAGGATCGAGCCAAGCCATTACACCAATTTGCTCAACCGCTAACCCTAACATCATGCCCTGATCCTCGATCGCAATGATCGAAATTTCTGCTCGGTCGGTATTAACGGGTGGAGCCTCTCCTAAAAACTGTCCGAGATCGCCTACCCAAATTACTCTACCCCGAATATTAACTGTACCTAACAATAGAGGAGAGACGTTGGGCATTGGATTAATTCGATCTGGAGCATATTCTAAAACTTGACTGACTCCGATCGCAGGCAAGGCAAATTCAATCCCCGAAGCCACAAAAAACCTCAAGTGCAGCTCACCTTCTGGAGCTTCAATGCCTTGGTCAAAGTCAGTTGCCTGATCCTGTCCTATTCCGGGGAAGAAGTCTTGATTTCCTACCATAATCTGGAAAGCTCTACCTTGCAAAATTGCAAATTTTGGGATGTCTTGAATTTTTAAGTTTTAATTTCTAGAAAATATTAAAGTATTGATGTTAACGAACAGCCCTCAAATAATCAAGAATTGTGCATATTTTTAGCATTCTTAGTGAAATTATTAAGCTTTTCTAAGTAACTGTTTAACTGTGCCAACCAGTTCTTGCGGCTGAAAGGGTTTAGCAATATATGCATCAGCCCCCTGTTTCATTCCCCAGTAGCGATCGAATTCCTCACCTTTCGATGAACACATTACGACAGGAACGCGCTCAGTTTTAGGATCGGTTTTAATGCGACGGCATAACTCATAGCCATTCATGCGGGGCATGACAATGTCCATGACCACAATATCTGGGCAACTACCTTGCATTTGCTCTAAGGCTTCCACGCCATCACCTGCTGTTTTGACAGTCAAGCCACTACCTTTAAGTAAGTCTTCAATCATTTCTCTCTGTGTGACACTATCTTCAACCACCAGAACTACGCTCATACATGAATGCCCCGATAGGATTCTTCCACTAGCAACTCACTAAACAATATATAGGTTATAAGTTAGCGCTTAATTGTTGATTAAACTGTTCATATTTTAGTCTTCTCTGAATAAAGAGAGTAGGAATAGAGGCGAAAGTCAAGACACAAAATAGCATGTATAGGTCTTTTAGCTCTCATTAAAAATAAATAATTTTTCAAAAAACTTACTTTTTGGAGCTTTTATATCTAACGCCAATTGGGGATAACTTCAAGCTCTTTCCATGATTAGCTTTAGCTTTGTTAATCCAATCATAGAGCCAAAACAGCAAAAGTCTCACGACGCAAAGTTCTTGCTGTTTTGGCGCATAACTTAAAAGTACTTAACCCGAGCTGACGTTATCTAGATATACGAGGCTTTGCTCCTATATCCAAAGCTAATAATCTATAGCAATCCTAAATCACTTATTGCAATTGCTATGGTTGGGTAAAATGTGCTCTGTGAATGTACTTTACCCAATCATTTATATTGCTATATAGCAATGCAAATGATATCTAAGACAAATCAAAACCCAAATAAGTAGAGGCGGCGCTTCGCGCCGCCTCTACTTATTTGGGTTTTATGTAAAACTTGCATTGCTATAGATATTTAGGTGACACGATCGAGAGTGCGATACTGTACTGCTTCGGCTACATGCGTCACTTGAATATTTTCAGTGTTCGCGAGATCCGCGATCGTGCGAGATACCTTGAGAATTCGATCGGTTGCACGAGCCGATAAACCTAGACGCTTAATAGCTGCTTCTAAGAGGTCGCGAGAAGGATCGTCGAGGCTGCACCATTGTCGCAAATGCCGTGATTGCATCTGCGAATTACAATTGACTTTAGCTTCTTTTTGAAAGCGGTTTTGCTGAATTTTACGGGATATTTGCACCCGTTCTTTAACCGCACTAGAGTTCTCTCCCTCAGGCGATCGCGTCATCTCATCGGGTTTCAATCTGGAAACGGTTACCTGTAAATCAATGCGATCCATTAATGGTCCTGATAGCTTTGCCCAATATTGCTCGCGCTGACGTGGGGTGCAGGTACAAGGTTGGACTGAATCACCATAATATCCACACTGACAAGGGTTAGTACTCGCAATTAACGTAAACTGAGCTGGAAAGGTTACCGATTGACGGGTGCGCGAAATGCTCACAAATCCATCCTCTAAAGGTTGTCTCAAAAACTCCAGCACATCTCGTTTGAATTCTGTAAGTTCATCCAGAAAAAGTACGCCGTTGGTGGCAAGGGTGATTTCACCAGGCCGTGGGAAACTACCGCCACCGACAAGTGAGGGGCCGGAGGCAGAATGGTGGGGACTGCGAAATGGCCGATCGCTTACTAGCCCTTTACCTTTTAATAAACCAGCCACTGAGTGAATCCTAGTTACTTCGAGAGCTTCATCAAAGTTCATATTTGGCAAAATGCTGGGTAAGCGTCTTGCTAGTAAAGTTTTGCCAGAGCCTGGAGGTCCAACAAAAATTAGATTATGTCCGCCTGCGGCGGCAATTTCTAGCGCTCGACGGGCATGATGTTGACCTTTAACATCTTTAAGATCTAGCTTAAATTCACTTTCATTCCATTTAATTTCAGGGTTGGCGACTACTGGCTGATATTTTTCGGGATGAGCCAGAAAATCTCCTACTTCAGTAATGGTTTGTAGACCGTAGACTGATAATCCTTTAACCAGAGCTGCTTCCTGAGCATTTTCTTTAGGTACAATGATGCCAACCATGCCTAGGCGGTGAGCGGCAGCGGCGATAGGTAATACGCCTGATACCGCTCTCAGCGAGCCATCAAGCGAAACTTCGCCTAAAAACAGATGGTCGCCAAGTAACTGCGGATCGACTTGTTCTGAAGCCGCTAAAATACCAATGCTAATTGGCAAATCAAAAATCGGTCCTTCTTTACGCAAATCGGCAGGCGTTAGATTGATGACGATTTTTCGCATTGGGAAAGCGTAGCCAGCATTTTTGATGGCGGCTTTAACCCGTTCTCGACTTTCTTGAACTGCTGTATCAGGTAATCCGACTAAGGTAATTCCTGGCAATCCCCCCGACACATCTACCTCCACCCCTACTTGAATGGCATCGATGCCTAAAATTGCTGCACTCCAAACCCTTGCTAGCATTTACTTGCAAAACTAAGTTTAATGAATATTATCAATTAAGCCTATCATACGTAGCTTTGCGATCGGGCAATATGTACGGGGTTTTGTCATAAAAAAGAGACGGTCATTCGTGCCGTCTCTTTTTTTGTTTTATTTTGCTTAATCATAATGGATATAGCTGTAATTTCTAGATATTAACTTTTACTTCGATCGTAATATTAAAAAATTTTAAAAGTTGAATAAAGTAGTTCAGTGATGTCTTAAATCCTTAGTTTATTAAAGTTTTATATAGGCTATTGATGGTTGTGGAAACTAATGTTCTGAAAGACTAAGCGATCTCGTTACAGCATTCTGCATTTTTAAAACTTCTGTATTGTAGCTAATAGAAGAATTTTCATGAAAAGATTCATTTAAGAAGGAACCAAGATGATTCGGTTGATAAGATGAGTCAAAAGGATGTGTAGCTAAGCTACATGCATCCCACGAAGAAAGCACGGGAACGTTCAATCTTGCACAAGACCCAACTCTTCTACCTTCAGGATTGTAGTGTAGACACAATCGACAAGATGTAACACAGTTGCTTGAAGAGTCCATATATTTATTTGGCTTTGCCAAAGGTTACTAAAATCGATTTATTATCCAATCAATTATGTAAGGTAGTATTTAGTGGCAAATCTTCTTATATGCCTTATAGGGAAGGCTTTATAGCGATCCCAAACAAAATATTAACTTAACAATGTCTTAACTGATTCCTGTAATGCTTTCATGACAATCTTTTTAGAGATTTTTCTGATTTAAAATAGCTGTTTCAATAATTAAGAAAATATAGAGATTTAATTTTCTTTGCTTTATTCTAAGTATTTCTACTTAAAATTTAAAATTTTTTTCGATTTATATATTTCATTTCCTTATAAAAATACCTATAGGGGTTTGTATTTTGCCGATGATAAAATACAAACCCAAAAACTTTACTGAGATTGATTTTTACTTTGTGTATATGTACTGATCCTATAGGGAAAATATTGTATCTAAACTTCAATCTAAAAAAATTGATAAATAGTTAGATAATGTTCTCTGGAATTTTTCAATTCCAAAAGTAAGAATTGCTTTTTTTCTTAATAGATCGGGTTGATAAATTAATTGGTTTTTATGTTTGCTTAACAAGATTTGGATGATTGCTTCAGCTATTTCTTGGGGATTTTCAGGATTAATTAAAACACCCAACTCACCGTGACATAGCGCATCAACTGCTCCATCTAAATTTCCCCCTAAAACTGGCTTGCCACATGCAAGAGCTTCTAAGTACACGATGCCGAATCCCTCCCTCCTACTAGGCATCGCAAATAGGTCACAGAGATTGTAGTAATCGCTCAAATCTTCGTCTGGGATAAATCCTGCTAAAGTAACGTAATTTTTTAAATTATTTTGTTCGATGATTTTCTCTATCCGATCGCGATCGCTACCTTTACCAACAATGATGTAGTGAACATCGGGTATGGTTTGGCAAATAGCTGGCATTGCTGTAAGTAGATGATCGTAGCCTTTGTATTGCTCAGAAGAGACTAAGCGGGAGACCGTTAGAATAGTTTTTTGCTCGGGACGTAGTCTGTATTTTTCTAATAAATATTTTGGCTTTGTGGTGATTTCCCAATTTTTAGGGTCGAACGTATTATGCAGAACGCCAACTTTGTCGGGTGATAATCCTTGCTCTTGGCATAATCGATCGCGAGTGAAGTGACTTACTGCAAGAATTAGATTGGCAGCATGTAGAGATTTTTTGATTAGTGGATTTTGAATATTCCATGCTTCAACCCCGTGAGCGATCGCTATATATCTTGTACCAATTAATTTTTTGAGGATGAAGGCGATCGGTGCAAAATTCAGATGCGTGATGATTACTAGCTTTGGTTTCTGAGCGATCGCTAATCTCATTAACTGGAGGGCAAAGAATAGGGTTCTGAATGGAGAAGCTATTTTCCCCGAGCAATAGATTTGGAGATTATCTATACTTTCTACGTTTTGATCGACTAAATCGGCTGTGTCATTTTTTAGAGCAACACTTAGGTTTGCTTGAGGATAAAGTGTCTTTAATGCTTCTAATAAAAAGCCTGAAAATACTTGAATCCCACCTTTGGAAAGGAAAAGTTCGGGAATCCATAGATGGATATTAGTAGGTTTGGTCATTTTTTCAATTTAGCCCAAGAGCCTAAAGAGTCGATCGAACGAGACAGGATAGGCAGCACTTAGCGCCGCCTATCCTGTCTTGCTGTTCAAGATGATAAGGGCACTTAGCCAAGTTTTTCATCTTGAGCGTTATTTAAGACATCACCTGAAAGCTGAGAGGCGGTGCGAAGCACCGCCTCTCAGCTTTTGGATAGATATAGATTGAGATCGATCTATGACATGCGACAGAACTGGCCTGAATGTAATTTGATTTCGCCAAAGCCGGGTATCCACGCTGCCCATTGACCATCAGGATATTGACACATTAACAATGCCTCCTCGAAACAACTAGATGTGGGCGGCTCTAGCAATGTCACCCAAGTTGAAGGTAAGGGGTTGAGACATTGTGGATAAGAAGGCTGCTTAATATTTCTAGTAGTTGGGGATGTATGTTGAAGTGTATGGGTTTTCATAGCTTTATCTCTGCAAATTTATCAAGCAAATTTTTTATCAAGCAAATTTTTTAGTACTAATTTTTGGCGCTGAGAGCATTATGTCATGGAAACAATATATCTGCCAAATTTAGTATTTTTTAATACAGAAATATTATTAAAAATTAAGAATTTAAAGTCTATGCTGTAGATTCTTAATCGAACTTAATAAATAATGGGGTAAGCTAATTAGTTTTAGGCAAGATTAGGGTTAATTTAATGGCAAAAAACGGTTAGAATCTTGCCCTAGTTTGTGGATATTTGGTGGACTGAATGCGCGATCGCCATTATTGGCAAAATATAACTGACAAGCTTTGTCTGAGCGATCGCTCGAAACGCTCCAAACTTGGTCAGATATTCGAGCGAGTATCGATGCGGCGATTTCTTATGGTAGCGATCGCCAGTTTAGCGATCGCGATCGGATGTTGCTTGACTATTGGGGCGGTCGAACCAGTAAAAGCAGCATCAGTTCAGGAATTGCAAAACTATCAAAATTTTGTCGATCAACAGCGTCAAATCATTCAAAAGCAACAAGAACAAATTAACGCGCTAACTAAGCCCGCCCAGTCTCGACTCGAAGCCTTAAAACGTAATGTCAGAGTCACCGATGCCCAGATTCAAGACAATGAAAAAAAAATTCGCCAAGCAAAAAATCAACTTCAAACTCTAAATATTAAGCTCCAAGAACTAGAATACGACCTCAATAAAAAACGAGATGCTACCTCTGCCCGCTTGCGTTATTTACAAAGGCAACAACTGCAACGATGGTGGGTAACGCTGCTAAGCAGTCGAGATCTCAATCAATTTGCCGATCGCCGTCGCCAGATCGAACGAATTTATGATGGCGATCGCAAACTATTAGGCGATCTAACTCAAAAATCCGAGCGAGTTGAAAAACAGCGCAATCAAGTCGTTGCTCAATCCAATGAGATAGAGTTATTGACCCAAAAACTGAGATATCAAAAAGCAAATATTGAAGCTGAAGCACTCGCTCAACAAAATGCAATTGAACGACTGAAGAGCGATCGCAAAGCTTTAGCACAAGCAGAAGATCGCCTTGCTGAAGATTCGCGCCGCCTGTCACAAATCATTTTGGCAAAAGTACAACCCTATGATGGTTTGGTTCTCCCCCCTGGCTCAGGGCAGCTAATGTATCCTACGATTGGGCCAGTTACTAGTAATTTTGGCTGGCGGACGCATCCGATTTTGGGTACGGAGCGCTTTCACTCAGGAATTGATTTTGGTGCAGATTATGGCAGCCTAGTTTATGCCAGCGAACGCGGCAGAGTAATCTATGCAGACTGGTATGGTGGCTATGGTAATGCCGTAATTATCGATCATGGCAATGGCATGACTACGCTTTACGGTCACTGTAGCGAGCTTTATGTTAAAGATGGGGATATCGTCGAGAAAGGACAGCCAATTTCCGCAGTTGGCTCAACGGGATTTTCAACTGGGCCTCACTTACATTTTGAGTTAAGAGCCAATGGTGAGCCAATCGATCCAGCAGCGTATTTGTAGAGAGTTGCCTTGCTCCGCAAGGCAACTCTCTTGTGGGTTTTCCCGATCGCTATAGCATTACGCACTTACAATGCTTTGCGCTCAAACCCAAACAAATAAAAAACTTAAAAGCGTTACGAAGTAACGCTTTTAAGTTTTTTATTTGTTTTATGCAAAACGAGATTACAAAAAACTGCACCCCGTGCAGTTTTTTGTAATCTGACTTGAGTTACCAAACGTCAGGCAAAATTGCGCCTTGAAAGTCCGTAGTTTCAGCATTTGTCCCACTAAAGTTAGTTTTACTGAGATTTGCACTTGTAAATTCAGCTCGATTGAGATCGGCACGACTCAAATCAGCGCCAATGAAATACGCCTCACTACAGTTAGCGCCTCGCAGATCTGCACCTATGAGATCGCATCCACAAAGATTTGCCCGATAAAGATTTGCGCCAATCAAATTTGCCCTGCAAAGATTTGACTCACTGAGGTCAATATCAACTAGAGTTGCACCGATTAAATCTGCACCTACTAAAGCCGCGACATTTAGATTGCTATGGGATAGATCTGCTTCGCTCAAGTTTGCTCTGCTAAAGTCAGCACCAGCTAAGTTCGCCTCTCTTATTTCCGCACGGCTCAAGTTTGCACCGATCAGAATCGCGCCGACCATGCTCACCCCATTTAAGCTAGACATATTTAACTTAGCTGTTGATAGATCTGCATGATTAAGATTTGCTAATCGAAGATTAGAGCCGCGCAGATCTGCCCCACTCAAATTTGCTTGGCTGAGATTGGCTTCACTTAGGCAAATCATACTGAGATGAGACGAGCTGAGATTTACACCACTGAGATCTACTCCTCTTAGGTTTGACATACTCATGTCAGCGCCACGCAAGTTAGCTGAGGACAATTTAACATCACGCAATCGCGCCCCACGTAAATTTGCCATGCTAAGGTCGATTCCAGATAGGTCAACGCCCTCAAGCTGAATTTCGCTGAGATCTACACCACGAATATCAGGATGATTCTCTCTCCACTGGTTCCAGCTATTTACGCCTTGGTCAAGCAGTTTTATAAATTCGTCGATCGCCACAGTTAATCATCACTCATAAATCTGGATCGGAATGTGTGGTGTTTCGAGCCACACAACCTAATTATTAATATTTGCGTTCTTGGGGGGTAAAGAGATCGCTATCAATTAGTTTCAAGCTCATATCGACGGGTCGATCGCTAGTTTTTACCTTATCATCTTCTAGATATCCAAGGGTATGTTTGAGATAATTCGCATCATCACGTTTAGGATAGTCTTCGCGAGAATGTGCACCTCGGCTTTCTTGGCGTGATAAAGCACTAGACATAATAATCTCACCAACGGTAAACAAACTTTGTAACTCGAGCGCTTGCATGAGTTCCATATTAAAAACTGTGCTGTGATCGTCTACTAACAAATCGTTCTCGTAGCGCTCGCGGATAGTTTGCAGCTTTTGTAGGCCATCTTTTAACCGCTGGTCATCTCGGAAAATCCCACAATGCTCGGTCATTGTGTCTTGCAATTGTTGGCGAATATCGGCAATCCGAGAACTCCCCTGCTTAGACAGGATTCCTTTGAGCTTAGTCTCGATATTTGTTAAATATGGACGCGGATCGATATCTGGCATTGTGCGATCGCTTACATATGCACCGACTTTTTCGCCAGCTCGTTTACCAAAAACTACACATTCTAATAACGAATTTGCGCCTAAACGGTTTGCGCCATGTACCGATAAACAAGCACATTCACCCGCTGCAAAAAATCCTGCGATCTCCTTACTATCAATGCCAATGACTTGACAATCGATATTTGTGGGTATCCCACCCATCGAGTAATGGGCGGTGGGGCGCACAGGCAAAGGACGATCGATACAGTCTACACCTGCTAAACGCAAACCTTCCTCACGCGCAAAAGGAATGCGGCTCAATATTTTTTCTCTTCCCAAATGTCGCACATCCAAATGTACATAATTGCCGCCATCGATCCCACGTCCTTCCATAATTTCACAGGCAATATTGCGTGAGGTAATGTCACGAGGTGAAAGCTCCATCCGATTTTTGCTGATCGGATAATTTGCCATGAAGCGATCGCCTAGATCGTTAATCAAATATGCCCCTTCTCCACGTACTGCCTCTGAAATCAATACGCCGACAGGGTATAAGCCTGTGGGATGGAACTGCACAAATTCCATGTCTTGTAATGGCAAGCCAATATTCGCTGTCAAGCATAAACCATCACCTGTTGAGGCAAAATCATTGGAAGTAGTATTAAAAACTCTGCCGTAGCCGCCTGTTGCTAGCAACACTGCCTTGGCTCGAAATACTTCTATCTCTGATGTTTCCAAGCTATAGGCAACAACCCCCTTGATCTCTTTTCCGTTTATGCCATCTTCATAAATCAACTGCATCACGTACCATTCTTGATAAATCGTGCCGCCTAACCGCCGTAGATTCATCACTAATTCGTGCAAAATTGCATGACCTGTTTTGTCTGCCGCATAGCAAGCGCGGCTATTAGTATGTCCGCCAAATGCTCTTTGCGAGATCTTGCCATCTTCAGAACGCGAGAATAAAACCCCTAAATGCTCCAGATCGATAATTACTTCAGGGGCAGATTGGGTTAAAACACGAACGGCATTTTGATCGGCGAGATAATCTGAGCCTTTGACAGTATCGAAGGCATGGGTCAGCCAATCATCATGGGCATCGACATTTTTGAGTGAAGCGGCGATACCACCTTGGGCGGCGACGGAGTGCGATCGGATGGGATGAACTTTAGATATTAGTCCCACACTTTGATGGGGATAATTTTGCGCGATCGCCAATGCTGCTCTTGAGCCTGCTAGTCCACCACCAACAATTAATACATCATGCTCGATCATAAAACTCTCTTAACCGCAACTACCACAATCACCACAACCATTACAATCTAGACCTCCACAGTCTAGCCCACTGCAATCCATCCCTGATAAACAATCAGCATTTCCACAACTAAGATCGGGACAGCTCAAATCAGGGCAGTCCATTGCCTCAAAAGGATGATTACAATTGTGATCGTCAAGGCAATCGCTGGGAATCATGTTAATTCCGTCAGCACAATCGCTACAGTAATCGCAATTATTATCAGCACTGCCGTTACTATTATTCGCTTGCGATCGCAGTTTGCGTCCCCATTGCGAACCACCAAGCCGATTTTTGTTAGTATTCTCAGACTCTTCAGAAGTATCGGTATCTTCAGGAATATCAGCATCAGAAATATCAGGATTTTCCAGATCGTCCGATTCCATAGCTACAGTGTTAGCCTTTAACCGACTGGCATAATATTTGCCTCTTGCCCTATATTTGGCTCTTCGCTTTTTTAAAATTTCATTAGCTTCACGACATTCCTGAAATCGCTCTTTAGAATTAGCGATCGCCGTGAAAATACCCTCTTCTGTAATCACGCGCTTAAAATATTGCGAACAGGATTCGCAGCCGTATAGCACCCGATGGGCACAAGAAAAGCCTTTATATGGTGAAATGAATTTCTGATAGCCACGAATCGCGGTTACGGCTAAACCTCGCGAGGCAACATCAAGAATATTGGCGATCGGCAGCCTTGAAGAGATTCTTTTCTGCATTTGTCGTCGCTATTAGCCAATTAAACCAACTTGGCTATGATACAAGAGCTATTAATCAAGATTCTACAAACCGTAATAATTCTTGTATGGCCAAACCGTTTCATCATTTCGCCCTCTGCAAGCAGCGGTGAGTATTAGCTACCATGCAGGATGCGAAAAAATTGCTTGCATCGTTTTATTACCGCGCAATTGATTAGAAAGCGGCAAATGCCCCCTTGGTGCGTCTAGACTCCAGATAAATTCATTAGGGTAACGAGTAAAAGATCCATCTTTTTTCCAACCGATCTTTTGCCAGAACTTTTCCCACCCCTTACCCAGACTCAGCCAGATTTTACGCTGGACAGAAAAGCCAAACTTACCTTCTGAATAAACTAGCCAAAGCTGATTAATCGTCTGTAAATCACTAACTGGAATTAGCTGTGCTTCGGTGAAATATAGCCAGCCTCGCGCTAAAGCCTCGGCACTTGCCGCCTCACAAAGCTTTTTGCTAGTAATCCGATCTGCTTGTTCAAAATCTTGCTTAGCAAGCAAAATCTGAATCTGTTGATAGTCGATCGCTTTTTCAGTGCGTAATGTGACTACCCCATTGGGATAGTGCGTTTGAGCGAGGTCGATCGCTTTAGGAAGATCGCTTTGCAATAATGTTTGATGGATTTTGCCATCGATCCATGTTGCTTCAGTATTGGCAGCTTTGCGGGCTTGAATAAATTCATCTAAAACCTGTAAGCCTTCTTCTCCAAAATTTGCTAGCTCAGCGATCACAGGTAATTGATTTGCCTCTTTACCTGAAAATAACTTATCTTTTAACGCAGTCAGCTTTGTATCCATCAGAATCTTAAAAATCGCAAAAATCGCACCACTTTGAATTTACACCTTTAACTAGCCCAAAGAATTTAAAAAGCAGCACCCAATGGGTGCTGCTTTTTAAATTCTTAAGAAATTAGTCGATGAAACCCATAAGCCCTGCATTGTCGATGGCATTGGAAGCCACAGGTCTAATGCCACCCATTTCAGAGTAAGTTTCATCGATAACTAAACCTGCTGAACCCACAGGGCGTTCACCCGCGATATAAAATTTGTCAACAATCACAAACCCATCTTCAACGATCGGGCGTTCGCCTGAGGACATGAATGTGCCTATCACATGCACATCCCCACTAACAATTGGGCGCTCAGCACCCATGCTGGTGAAAGTGCCGCTAACAACTAACTTGCTAGCTTCGATCGGACGTTCGCCCGAACTATTAAAATATTCCACTGCGCGAAAACCACCGTCAATAATTGGGCGATCGCCATAATGCTTAAGAGTTTCAGTCACAGTTAACGATCCTTTTTTTTCAATTGGTGCTACGACGGGCTTAGATTCTTCTTTCACAGCCAAAGCGGCAATATCGACTGTGCCAGTTTTGGTGGTTGACTCAGTTTCGGATTTAGGTTTGGTAGTGCGAGAAGATTTATCTTCTGATTTTGGGCTTTCTGGCTTAATGCTTTCGGCTTTGGGTTCATTATTTGTACTCATGCTTTATATTCCTCAAAATTTTTATATTTAAGATATTCTCAAAATATGCTCAAAAACTTTTAATTACTTTTAACTTGGTGATGACGATCGCTGGCGCAATCATCGCGATCGTTAAAAAATTTTCTAAAGCCGTAGCCCTGCTAATCAATTCTACAGACAAAGTTAATACTATAAATATTTTGCCAAGTCATAAAATTTGACTTGAGAATGTAGGTAAAACAAGAGGTTTGCTCTTAAACCATGAAAATATCTTGTTTTTAAGACATATACAACCCATCACATCTCAAAATACTGTTTATAAGATCTTTTTATCTTACATAGCAATGCAAGTAGAAAACCCAAATAAAGAAAGGCGGTGCGAAGCGCCGCCTTTCTTTATTTGGGTTTTCTACTATAAATCTTGATGTCTTGAATCTCTATCAAGATTCTCTAAATTTGCAACTACCTCAGTAAAAGCTAAAAAAACTGCGAAAAAAACATCTAATCTTAAAAACACGAACATTTAGCTTCAAGTTGAATGTTTTATCCCAGAATATCCATTGTTCTATGGGTTTATATGATATTTTAAGAGCACCTGACAAATACATGTAAAAACATGCTAAATACATGCTTACTCTAAGTAAACCTACGGCAAGTATTAGTAATATCAAAGGCTTAATAGGTAGCAGTCTTGTAGCGATCGCTGCCTCCACTATTTCTATTGGTGCGTTAACCGATTCTGCAAGTGCTATATCTCTGATTGGTAACCGAACTAGCGCCACTAATATTAGCGGCAGTATTTCGGCTTATAGCTCTAACCTGATTGACACTATTGATAAGCTCATCGCTATTCAATTCACTACTCCCTCAACTGAGCCTCTTGGCTATCTGCTTAACAGCGTAAGTATAAGAGTAGGAAATTATAGAACCACGGCAGGGGAAAGCATTTTCTTAACTATTACTGATAATTCCAACTTAACTTCACCTGGCTCGGATTTACCGACTTTATCTTTATCAACACCTACATCCAATACTGTTGGAGTCAAAGATCTTACTTTTACTTCATCTTCTTCAAGCCCGACTACTTTTGCTCCTAACACCACCTATTGGCTTTTGATTGGTGCTGGAAATGCTTCAACTAGCTTTAATTGGGTGAGTAATGACGATCCAGGTGCGACCTATACAAGCATTACCCCTACAGGTATAGGTAGTCTTGGTCCTCTCGGCTATCAAGAATCAAGTGATGGTGGGGGAGTTTATGGCAGCCTGACTAATCAGTTCAGTACTTCAGCCTCAACTCAATTGAGTACTTTTAATATTGATGTTACACCTGTTCCATTTGAGTTTGAAGCTTCAGGTGGTATTGCAATTCTCGGGGGATTGTTTGTTGCCAATAAGCTAAGAAAGCGTATGCAAAAAAACAAGATTGACAATTGAAAGACATAAAAAAGAGGCAGCGCTACGCGCTGCCTCTTTTTTTATGTACTAACGCGAGTGGCGGCAGCTGTAATACTGGAATCTTAGCCTAAGGCGGGAATAACTCTAGGGAGTTCTAGACGTTGTTGTGTTGAAGGTCGGCGTGTGCGACCTGATAGGCGGAAACTGAGGCTTTGTAGTTCTATGTGTAGTTGGCGGTTTTCTTTTTGTAAGGCTTCGATTTTTTGCTTGATAGGAACAATTCGCTCGGCAAACTTGGCACGATAGATGTTGGGCAATTCCTGTACAACTTGTTCCAGCATTCGATTACGATCGCTCATCTCTTGGATCTTTTCGCGTAATTCAACAGCTTCGCGATCGCGCTCTTGTACTTGTACTTGTGACGCGACTAACTGATTTTCGACGATTGCCAATTTTTGTGCTAAGGAGCGCATTTCTTCTGAATGTTGCTCGTGCACCTCAGGATTTGGTAAAAAAGCAGTGTTACCCTTCACCAAACGAAAAAGTTCTTCAGATAGCTGTTGAACAAGTAGATCCTTTTGTTCTAGCTCGACCTTAAGTAAATTGATTTCCTGCTGAAGATTTGCGGTCATGCTTTCGGAGGGATTCGCTAGGGTATTTACTGTGGCGTTCATAGGTACGTTTCGTGGGGGGATTTAGGCTAAGATTTATAGCACACAAGCACTGAATTAGCAATTTGTTGAAATAAGTTCCATCAATCCCTAACTCCGAACTAATTTTGGGGCTTTCAACTTCTACAGTGAAGAAAAATTAAAAATCAGTCTAAACTTGCTTTACGCAGCCAATTGGAATCGTGCATGAACCCTAAAATGATCGACGAACAAGAGCAGCCGAGCCAAGAGCGCCTAAGTGCAAGTCCTTTTCAAGGAAATCGGGATGAACGTATGTTGTTGATTGCGGCACAATCTGCGATTCAGCTACAAACAACTTTACTTAAAAACTCGATTTCCTATGCTCAGTCTGTCAGCGGTAGCCTGATCCTCAAAACGACACTCAAAAATTCATTAGAAAACGTGATCAAACTTACTAATGCAGATGAAGGGAGTATTTTTTTGATTGATGAAAATTGGGTAGTTATGGAGAGTATTTTGGCTCGGGGTCCTATGGCTCGCGATCTTAAAGATTCCGTAATTTCAAAGGTTTTAGATGATGGATTGGCAGGTTGGGCTTTGCGCCATCGGCAAATTGGAATTATCCATGATGCGATCGCCGACGATCGCTGGGTGCAATTACCCGATCAGCCATACAAAGCTAGATCGGCTTTGGCGGTTCCTTTGATGTACGGGATCGACGCGATCGGCATTATCACGCTGACCCATTCGCAGCCTAATCATTTTGATGAAGCGATCGCCATGACCATGCAATACAGTATGGAAAGCATTACTGCAATTATCCTCAATGCCCAAATTCATGCAGAATATCGTCCCTTGGGAGTGACTTAAGAACCAATTTTTTGTGGCGCGTCTTCGCCGCGCCACAAAAAATCGGTTCTTTATTAAATCGTTGAGTTGTTATTTAATGTGTCAGCGTTAAAGCAGTGTAAATTGTCCAGCTATCCATGAGTAATAAGAGCAACGTAAACACAAGTAAAATTAGATACATCCAAGGCTGAGATAGAGGTCGTACATCTTGCGTGTTAATCCCCGTACGCTCCTCGACTAACTTGACTAGTCGCGCAAAGCCCACCACTCGCATCGGTAATAAATAAGCGCGATCTGAGTCTTTACTGACAAAGTAGTAAATAATGCCACCTTGTCCTGTAATTCGGGGCTTTAGGGCTTGGATATCTTGCCAACTCAACGCCCATCCTTTGCGGAAAAATCTGGGAAACCATTGAGGATAGACTAATTGAATGCCTTCACTATCCAGAATTACGCGATCGCTCAGCGCTCCATACAAAAATATAAAACCGATCGCCAAGCTAATACTCAACCATGAAGCAGGAATCGCTGAGTGCGTAAAACTGCTCAAAAATGGCAAAGGAGCGGTTAGGGCAACGTATAAAAGCAGTAATGTAATTCGAATTAGAGGTGAGACACGAAAGATGTCAGTTGTTGAACTTAGTTGGTTTGATGGTGAGGCTGGCAATTCAGACATTAGGATCAATAAAATAAATAGATTAGGCGCGAAGCACCCACTTTATTTTCTAAGCGATCGCAATTAAATTAACATTGTTCTTTAGGGGTAATCTGATAAATGATGGATATGATTAACAATCAAGAACACTTACATACTTTACGGATGGTGTAAAACGTGGGTTGGCGTGTACGTGGCGTTCGTGGTGCAACAACAGTTGAGGCAAATACATATGCAGCCTTAGAGAGGGCTGTACTAGAGCTTATGGAGGAGATCGAGGCGCAAAATGACATCGATCCGCGAGAAATAGTCAGCGCCACTTTTTCGGCAACAACCGATATTGATGTGGTTTTTCCTGCCAAAATCGCTCGATCGCGATCTCAATGGGAAAATGTGCCACTTTTAGATGTCCAACAAATGTATGTTAAGGGCAGTCTAGAGCGTTGTATCAGGGTATTAATTCATGTAAATACGCCGCTCGAACAACATCAAATTAAGCATATCTACTTAAACGGAGCAAGAGATTTGCGTCCCGATCTTGTCTATGCTCAAATCTAGCAAAGTAGAGGGCGTGCTTAGCACGCCCTCTACTTTCTGGGTTTATTGCTATAAAATCAGTTCAAACGTAAGATAATAGCCCTATGGTCACAAGAATTTTTCTGTGTAACGAGCAGACAGAGCCAGAGATTCGCGATTTCATTCGTGAAGCGATCGCTGATATCGCTGAAGGGGAGCAGTATATCGTTACGTGGAACTGCGGCAATATTCAAACTCTCAAGGTGGGCGATCGCGCTTATTTTAAGCGCATCGGTAGCGTTAATCAGGGCTATTTTGCTTCGGGGACAGTGGTGCCTGCGGATCGCGAATACCAACTGAAGCAGCGATCGGCGCGTTATCGCGAACTCAGCGAGGCGTATGACATTGACTCTCAGGCTAACAATTTTCGGGTATGGGTGGCTTGGGATGCCTGTGTTAGCTTCGATGAGCCACTCAGGACTGACTATTTGCGCCAGCTACCACATTTTCAAGGAATGCCCCTCGAACCGCAGAGTGACGCAGGCGTATTTCGCGAAGAATACGTGCGAATGCTCGATCGCGAGTGGGAGCGCCAAACTCAGAAAGCATTTCGAGCTGGGAAGGGGATTAGTCTGGTCGATGTGTATTATCGGTGGGGTCTAGAAGATATTCAGCAAGGTTTTCCTCAGGATGCATTGGAGTCATTTAGGCAAGCCCTGAAACTAAATCCTAATTTCATCAAGGCATATTTAGGTTTGGGAGATGCCCATGTCAGTTTGCGCGAATATGCCAAAGCCGTTGGCGATTATGGCAAAGCAATTTCCATGCGTCCCGATAAAGCTCGTCTAGCTTATTTCAAGCGTGGCGAAATTAATTTCTTATTAGGGCAGCTTCAGCAAGCGATGGCGGACTTTCAGGCAGCGATCGATATCGATCCTAATTACGCGGATGCTCATATGTCCTTGGGCAATACTTACTTTAAGCTCAAGAGTTACGAACAGGCGATCGCTTGTTACAGTCGTACTATTGAGTCAAGTCCCGATCGCGACTTAGCGGTTTTTCGGCGTGGGCGATCGCATTACATTCTTAAGGAATTTCCTGAAGCGCTACGGGACTTTAGCCATGCGATTGAGTTACAGCCTAGTAATGTCGATGCCTATTACTATCGTGGTTTGACCTATTCTCATCCCAGTATTGCCGATGAAACCCTCGCTGGCGATGATCTCCGCAAAGCAATTGTCTTGTATCAAACTCAAGGTAAGCCTGAAAAGGCGAGAAAAGCTAAGGAGTTTTTAGAAACCCTCGCGATCGATTCTTTGCCAAAAGCTAAACCAAGAAGTACCTATGCGATCGCTCCTTCTGAGTCCGCTCAGCCTGAAGTAGTTGTGGAGACTGCCCAGCCTAAAAATACGATCGTCAATGATGACGAAGAAACTAGCGAGCTAATTATCGAGACTCAGCCAATTGAGATTCCTGTTTCCAGTCCGATCTCCAGTGAAGAGGCGATCGCGGCATTTGCTAGTTCTGAGGTTGATAGTCCTGATTCATCTGAGGCGAACGCCAAAGTTGTAGAGGTTGAAAAACTAGTTGAGAAAATTGTCGAGGTAGAAAAATTAGTTGAAGTTGAAAAAATTGTTGAAGTTGAGAAAATTGTCGAGGTAGAGAAAATTGTAGAGGTAGAGAAATTAGTCGAAGTTGAGAAAATTGTTGAAGTTGAGAAGGTAGTTGACCGCGTAGTTGAGAAATTTGTTGATCGCGTAGTCGAAAGGATTGTGGAGAAGCCGATTCCTTTTTCAATTGAAGATCCGAGCACTGCTGAAAAGCTTGCCATGATCTCGGTAATGGCACAGTATATGCGTGATGGGTGGATGGTACGATCGGTTGATAAATCTCAAGTCGGCTACGATCTCGAATGCACTAAGGACGGTCTTTGCGAAGCTGTGATTATCAAGAGCTTTACTAGCGATCGCGAATCCTTTGCCATTTCTGCGATCGAGATTGAAAATGCCCGTAGCAACAGGGATTTTGTACTGTGGGTAGTAAGTGGTGCTGCTGAGAATCCTGAGTTACGTTGTCTGCGTGGACGTGAACTATTCGAGCAATTCGATCTTGATCCGCTTGCGTTTGCTGCCAGAGTCAGACAAGCAGCCGTCCAACTAGAATTTGCGCCAGTATCTCTAGAGATGCCACAATTTGAGTAATAAGATGCAAATTCTTACTGCCAATATAGTCCAACTAAACCATATTCAAAAAACACAGACATCGAAGCAAGTTTTGTAAGAGTTATATTCGCAACTATAAACGTTGCGATGGGAGCAATATAAGCCCAACTGTTTATAAACTTATCCGTGAGAAAAGCGATCGCTAGAGTGTTGATTGGATAAATATAAAAGCCAAATCTTGGACAGTATTTAGTAGGACTCCAAATCTCTGACTGAGCCGCCACAAAGAACATAGCGACTAACATCACACTACAAAAACATACAGAAATATTAAATAAAAGTTGGTTACCTTCAGGATTAGCGACATCTCTTTTTTTGATGGCGAGGTAGACTAATAAGCTCGTAGAAGCGATCGCACCAAATATCATGCCAGCATCTAGATATGCCATAAATCCATTAGATATAAATTGCCCAATTCGATCAATATCGAAATTCAAAATTGCCTTAGTCCAATTTTGAAAGCTGTAAGTAAGCCCACTTGATGGGCTACTGAGACTTTGGATATTTCCTAATGTTCCGAGTATTTGTTGAAGTGAAATATATTTCCAAAATATATTTAATATAATTGATAGTAATGGAATTAAAATACCTAAAACTGGACGCTTGTATATAAATAATAAAATTGCACTGATTAGAATAAGTGGATAGACATCATAGACTAATGAACCTGAAACAATTAATAGGATTAGTAAAGGAGTATTAATGAATTCATTGTGAATTAGTTCTAGAGTTGACCATAAAATAATAGCTGAGAATGCAAATGCTGACATATGCGGAGAAGGCTGGGCAACAAAATGAACAAACCCCCAACTTGATGCACAACAAAGAATTGTAATATTGAGCGCTCTCACACTAAAATTCACAATTTCACCAATGCGATACATGGCAATACAAGCACTTATCCAAAGAAAAATATTTAGGCTAAAACTCATAAACCATCGATGTCCCTGAATTCCTACCAATGAATTAAGATAGCCATAGAAAAAACGAGTCAAAAATACTGAAAAAGCAGCATCATAACTTGGTTCTGTGAATATTTTCTCTGACGGAATAAAATGACGCATATCACAGTGCACAGGAAAATTGGCATCTTCATAAGAACATTCCCAAGTAAGATTATTATCTTTTCCTGATACATAGTTAGAAGGTTGTCGATCAATTAGTCGAAATGAATATGTGAATGGAGAGTCTAGAAATAAATGTGTAAAAGAGTTAAAGAAAACAATAGCGATCGCTAAACATAAAATAATTAATTGTTTTCGATGTTGAAAATATTTAAAAAACTTGTATCCAATCAAGCTAATTATACTGAGATAGAGAATCCAACTAATAAATTCTAGTTGAGGAGAAATTGTAACTGGTATTCGTAAGGTTATTAAAAATCCTAATAAAAAATACCATCTGGAATATTTAATATCAAGCGATATTTTAGTAAAAAAATACCACATGCTTATAAAAACAAAAGTTGGTAAAAAATTCAATAAGCCAATCTTTGTAGAAATCAAAATACTCGTCCAATAGCAATGTCCTATTAATGCAATTAATATGATGCCAATATCTTTGATTTCAAAGGATTTTGGCTTATTAGTTTCGCAACTTATCGTCATTGTGAGAGCTTACCTTCTATTTGGAATTGCCATAATACTTAACGTAGTCATCTTTATAAAGCATGAACTGATGATCGGCTAGATATACAGAGTTATTCCCTCTACCGAATAATTTTTCGCGGCGATAGATCATTTCTATATCCTCTTCATCTTTCTCAATTTTGAGTTTCTCTATCCCTTTTTGTAGCCAATGTCTTAGAGGGTAAAGCCAAAAAGGAAGTTTGATGTCAACATCAAGAATACTAATTGTTGTGTCCTTCTCAGGATGAGGTAAATACTTGAGATCGGTGCTGACAGATATGAGATGGTGAATACTCGGAATATACCAAGGAGAAGGCTTAACATTATAGTTTTTGAATTGAGCTGGTGGTACATATTCACAGGTATAAACTTGTCCCATGCTTATCCCTAAGAGTTTCCATGTCTGGCGAACAGTAATTACTCGGCTATGATGTTCGTGGTGCAGAACTTCATATTTATCTGTATAGGCACTGTGTAAAAAGATATAGTGTTCACTGTCTAGATATGCGGCTACAGCGATCGCGATCGGTGCATCTAGTTCATAGGTTAATGTGAATTTATAATTCATGGATAGTGCCATACCTGTAAAGATTTAAGAGTTGTGACGATTAGCATGAATCGCTTCTATCACTTTATTTATAATGTTTAGATACTAAATCTTTGATTGCCTGCGGACATAAATTTTATCTTCATCGATTTCATATTCAAGTTGATTTAACTTGTATTTTGGAGTTGTTTTAGGCTTAAAGTGTTCGGTCGGATAGCGTAACTTCTCCCAAATTATTTCGTTGGGATTTTCTATAAAAATTCCTGTAGATAGATCGAAAATATAGCCATGCCAAGGACATTGCAAAGTATGAGACTTAGCGCAATACTTGCCCTGACTTAGATACCCACCCATATGCGGACATATGTCTGCAATTACTAAGATTTCATCCGCCCGTTTAATTACAACTACCTGTAATTCTTCCCCAAGATCCACAAGATTAATAACTTCAGGTTTAAGTTGATTAATGTAAATTGGCTTAGAGTAAAAATTATTCTTATCCATTTGCTTTTTTATTGAAAAGTAGCCAGTTTTTGCTGCCCTCAACTTTACCTCAAACTCTAATAATTGTGTTTGCAGGTGGCGATGAAATTTAAATTTACAGCCTTTTGCTTGCTAAAGAGATACAAGAAAAGCTTTAAAAGTGTTACTAGGCAACACTTTTAAAGCTTTTCTTTGGTTTTATGGAAGCGCAAAGCGCTGTATACATCCAGATAGCGATCTCTCAATTCCTAAATTTAGTTGTAGCGATCGCCATATAAACCGAATATCAGGCAGAAACAAAGACTCTTAAGGCTTGCTATATTATGGAGAATTAAAGCCATTGTTTAGAGATCAAGTTTTATGACGCGCAAATCTTGGGATAGCTATTTAGAATCAGGACTAGAATTAGGCTTCTGGGATGGAGAGAGCGATAAATCCAAGAAACACAAGTCTTTTCAATTGCCAGGGGCAAAGCCACATTACAACCCCGATCGCCCAGGGCAAGTCGAGCATATTGCCCTTGATTTGGTTTTAGATATTCCACAGCAATCGATAGCAGGTACTTGCAAGATTCGCCTCAGACCCGTGCGTGATGGTGTTACCGATTTGACTTTGGATGCTGTAAATTTGCGAATTGATTCTGTGGCGATTAGCGATAGGATCGAAGCAAAGCCAAATCCAGACAAAGCTAAAAGTAAGTTTGACTACGATGGCGAGTTTCTAAAGATTTATCTGAATGAACCAACTAAAGCAAATGTACCAATTGAAATTGCGATCGCCTATGCTGCGGAACAACCTCAACGGGGAATTTACTTTGTGCAGCCCACTGAGCATCAACCCGATAAACCCACGCAAGTTTGGACTCAAGGCGAAGATGAGGACTCTCGCTATTGGTTTCCTTGTTTCGACTATCCTGGACAATTGGCTACTTCTGAAATACGGATTAAAGTACCCAAAGACTTGAGCGTGATTTCAAATGGCGAACTGATTGAGGTTAAAGAGAATAAAAAAGAGAAGATTTATCATTGGTCTCAAAAAGAAGTGCATCCTAGCTATCTGATGACCTTAGCGATCGGTGATTTTATTGAGGTTAAAGACGAATGGAAGGGTAAGCCCGTAACTTATTATGTCGATAAGTCTCGCACTGCCGAAGAAGCGATTTTGACGATGGGCAAAACGCCACAAATGATCGAGTTCTTTAGTGAAAAATACGGCTATGACTATGCTTTTCCTAAATACGCACAGGTTTGCGTCGCTGATTTTATCTTTGGTGGCATGGAAAATACTTCCGCAACTCTTTTAACCGATCGCTGTGTATTAGACAGCAGAGCCGCACTTGATAATCGCTCTAGCGAAAGCCTTGTTGCCCATGAATTGGCGCATCAATGGTTTGGCGATCTATTAGTGATTAAGCATTGGTCGCACGCATGGGTTAAAGAAGGCGCAGCAACCTATGCGGAAGTTCTCTGGACAGACCATGAATATGGATCTGAGGAAGCTGCCTATTATCGTCTTGGTGAAGCACGTAATTATATTTCGGAAGATCGCGATCGCTACCGCCGTCCAATGGTAACTCATGTTTATCGCGAAGCGATCGAGCTATACGATCGCCATATTTACGAAAAGGGTGGCTGCGTTTACCACATGTTGCGGACTGAGTTAGGCGATGAATTGTTCTGGAAAGCAATCCATCATTTTGTGCGAACCAATGCCCATAAAACAGTTGAGACAATTGATTTGCTAAGAGCGATCGAAGAATCAACGGGCAAAAATTGCATGTTCCTTTTCGATCAATATGTATTTCGAGGTGGACATCCTGAGTATAAAGTCGGCTATAGCTGGGATGGGGACAATAATCTGGCTAAGGTTACAGTTTCCCAAACTCAAGATGAACTCTTCGATCTGAAGATTCCCATTGGCTTTGGCTTTGAAGAAGTATCTGAGACTCAAATATTTACCGTGCGTGTATTTGAGAAAGAACAAGCTTTTTACTTCCCATTGAAAAGTAAGCCTAAATACATTAGCTTCGATCGCGGTAATAACTATCTCAAACAGGTCACGCTCGACTATGGCATCGCCGAACTCAAAGCTGGCCTACAGTTTGACCTCGATCCCCTAGCTCGTATCCAAGCGGCTGAAGCCTTAGCAAAGAAAGGTGGTTTGGAATCTGTAAAAGCTCTTGGCAAAGCACTTTTAGAAGAACCATTCTGGGGTGTGCGCGTCGAGATTGCCGACAACCTTGCGTCAATCAAACTCGATCAAGCTTTTGAAGCCTTAGCCAAAGGATTAGAAGATGTGAATGCGAAGGTGAGAACGGCAGTACTCAATGGTTTGTCACAAAACAAGGTGCAGAAGAGCTTAGATCTAATCAAACCCTTCATCAAGAAAGGCGATCCTAGCTATGTTGTCGAAGCAACAGCAGCAAGGCTGACGGGAGATCTTGCCGCAACATTGAGTGCGGAACGCGAACCTTCGAAAGTGGTAAAGTTGTTGCAAACAGTACTTAAGGAACGCGCTGGCTGGAACGAAGTAGTGAGATCGGGCGCGATCGCTGGTTTAGCCAAAATCAAAGATTCTGATGAAGCTTTGGAGACTGTCATCAAATATACGGAACCTGATGTACCTCAACCTTTACGCCTAGCGGCAATTCGCGCCTTGGGTGCGATGGGTAAATCGCAAACCAAACCCAAAACCGAACAAATTCTCAATCGCTTAAAAGTCATCGCTCAAGAGACTTTTTTCTTGACACAAATGGCTGTAGTCGCTTCTTTGGGACAAGTTGATAATGCGGCAGCGATCGGTGTATTGCGATCGCTGTCTGACTCTACTCCCGATGGACGAGTCCGCCGTGCTGCCGATGAAGCAGTTCAGCGCGTACAGAAAGCGATCGGTAAGGACGCAGGCTTGAAACAACTGCGCGAAGAACTCGATCAAGTTCGTAAAGACAATCAAGAGCTTAAAAGTCGATTGGAAGCGATCGAGGCAAAGTCTAAATCGTAATTCACCAAAAAGAGAGGCTGCACTTTGTACAGTCTCTCTTTTTGATTATTAGATTGTCGATATGCTGAGCTACTTATATGGAAATTTGATTATGGCGATTTTGCCAATAGAATGCGATCGCCAAATTAATCCACTTGAAGATGTAATAGAGAGTAGTAAAAACGATAAAAAATAAAATTGTGCCAAAGAAGAAATTAGGATTGGCAAGATTGACGATCGCATCATGAATAACGCGACGAGGCTGTGAAATTACATCCCAGCTATTTAATCGATTAAATCTTCCCCAATACACACCGATCGCACAGATAAAATTCAAAATTATTTCTAGACTAACTATATTTTTGATTAGCTTTAGCCCGCTCGCATATTGAATTAACTTAATTGCAGAAAGAACGTAGCATTGAAAGCCTAACAATATGAAAACAGTATATTGTGGGATCAAAATAAAAATTATGCCATTATCGGAAATCTCCGCCGATCGCGAATCATCAACGAAATGGATGATGTCGGTGATGATATAAGGTGCATTCGGCAGAAATAAGATGAAAACTACTAATCCGAGCCACCATATAGGATTGTGAGGTAATCTCTTTGGCGATCGCTTAGCAAATAAAATGAAACTAAGCACACATGGAATTATTGCTAAAAATAAATTCCAACCCATCCATCGAAAGTTTGCCAAGAACTGCTCAAATGCTTCTGCCATTATTTTTGCTCCGTAGTATGTTGTTAGGTGACTCTTTGCACTAACTATCAAATATTTTTTAAGAAGATTAACTTCTATGATAAATAGTTTCCCAATTTCGCAAGACTGGTTAATTGCACTCGCGCTCAATACAGTGCTCGGGGCGATCGCTTTGTTGTTACCGCGCAAGGTGTTGACTACCGCAGGTATTTGTCATGCATGGATTTTAGGGATTGTCGTTTGGGGCTGTTTGGGCTGGCAGGGTTATACAGTAATTTTAAGCTATCTGATCCTTGGTTCGGGGGTAACCCGCATCGGCAAAGATATCAAAGAGGCAAAAGGCATTGCCGAAAAGCGTGATGGTGCGCGAGGTCCTGAAAATCTCTGGGGTTCTGCGGCAACTGGTGCAGTTTGCGCGATCGGTCAAGCGATCGCCCCTAATCCTCTGTGGCTATTAGCTTATGTTGCCAGTCTGAGTACCAAACTCGCAGATACAACTGCTAGCGAAATTGGTAAAGCCTATGGCAAAAGTACATTTTTGATTACTACTCTTAAACCAGTTCCCGCAGGTACAGAGGGCGCAGTCAGTTTAGAAGGTACGATCGCTGGTGTAGTCGGTTCTCTGTTGATCTCGGCGATTGGTTGGTCAGTAGGTTTATTAATCAGTCCTTGGGATTTACTCTGGTGTGCGATCGCTTCCTTTATTGCGACCAATATCGAAAGTTTAATCGGCGCAACTTTACAAGAAAAATATGATTGGCTTACCAATGAAATTGTCAATGGAATTAATACAACAATTGGTGCGTTGATTGTGGTTTTAATCTCACAGTTATTACTAATAATTAACCTTAAGTTAACTTGAATTTAACCTTATAAAGTAAATCAAAAGCTATAGCTATAAAATTTATAGCTTTGTTAGAGAAGACTACGATTTACAAACAAAAAAAGTCGATTAACTACTAAAATAAATATCGTATTTTTATGTATGTTTATTTGAAATGGAGTTGACTCTTGACTACAATCGATCTGTTTAAAAATGATAAGAATTTTGTGATTATTCCCGCGGGGCAGGTAATCTTCGAAAAGGGAGGAGTTGCCGATCGCATGTATGCAATTGTTGAAGGTGAAGTCGAAATATCAATCGACGGTAAGTTATTTGATGTCAGTGGTGCTGGTGGAATTGTTGGAGAAATGGCTTTAATCAGCTCATCACCAAGAAGTGCAACAGCGATCGCTAGAACTGAGTGCAAACTAGTACCTGTCGATGAAAAACGCTTTACATTTTTGGTGCAGCAAACACCAAACTTTGCGATTAATGTAATGAAGATTATGACCGAGAGGATTAGAAAGTTAGATGCTATTGTCCTTCAAAGTCAATAGTAAATAAAATCTAATAATTGCTTTTTTAAGTGTAAAAAGTATGTTCGGAGATAAGTACTTACTTCTACTTTTTGCACTTTACTGAAGTATGGCAATGAAAGATATAGCTAGGACAAATCAAAACCCAAATAAATAGAGGCGGTGCTTTGCACCGCCTCTATTTATTTGGGTTTTATGTCCTAAGCAAACCTTGCATTGCTATAGAGGGAAAATGAGATAAGGTTTTATTAATTGGGGATTTGCATTAAGCCTGTTAAAGTTATTTATAAATTTTTTTAACTAGAACTAGATACTTCATGCAAATAGCAACTTGGAACGTAAACTCGGTTCGTACTAGGATTACGCATGTTTGTGATTGGTTACAGGCAAATCCTGAAGTCGATCTGTTGTGTTTGCAAGAAACAAAGGTTGTTGATACCGACTTTCCCCATACCCCATTCACTGAATTGGGCTACCAAACTTATATTTATGGACAGAAGTCCTATAACGGTGTGGCAATGATTGCGCGATCGCCCTTACAGGATATTCAAACTGGATTTGCCTCAGTATTAGGTGAAATTACCGATCCTAGCTTGGACGAGCAAAAACGCCTGATTACAGGTAAATTTGGGGATGTCCAGATTGTGAATATGTATGTGCCCAATGGTTCGGAAGTGGGGAGTGAAAAATACGAATATAAATTGCGCTGGTTGAAGTTGTTGCGCGAATATTTGCAAGCTTTGCTAGCTAAAAATTCTCATGTGCTAATTTGCGGTGATTTTAATGTGGCGATCGCTGATATAGATATCTACGATCCGAAGGGGCGGGAAAATAAGGTGATGTCAACGGATATCGAACGTGAAGCTTTGGCAGAAGTCTTGAACCTTGGCTTTAAAGATATATTTCGGAAGTTTGAATCTGCTGGGGGGTACTATAGTTGGTGGGATTATCGATCTGGAGGTTTTCAGCGCAATCGCGGTTGGCGAATTGATTACCATTTCCTTACAGAGGCTCTTTATGAAAGAGCAACTGCCTGTGCGATCGATATTGAGCCCCGAAAACTCACTCAACCTAGCGATCACACTCCTGTAATTGTGACTATTGATTAAGTAAAGCTATTTAGGCTTTAATCTAATCCAGATAATTTTTAAATAGCTGGGCGTAATCAAATATAAAACCCAAAACCTGTGGCGCACGCGCAGCGTGCGCCACAGGTTTTGACTCTGGTTTTTTAATTATGCCCAGCTACTTAACAAGTCTTGCATTGTATGGCTTGTTAAAAATTATCTGTAATTCATTACTCTAAATCCAGTGATAAGAGAGCTTTAGCTATGAAATACCGCATCTTTTGCGCGATCGCGCTACTCCTCATATTGCTTTTGTTTCCCTTGCCAGCATGGGCAGCGAATCCTAGTCAAGTTATCCAACTACAAACTACTAAAAGCTGTCAAGTTTGTGATTTGACAGGAGCTTATTTACCAGTTAAAAACTTAGACTATACTTACCTTCTTGCATCCGATCTCAGTAAAGCAAATTTGGTAGGAACTAGCATAATTTACTCTAATCTCAGTCGAGCTAATCTTAGTGGAGCCAACCTGAGTTATGTTAATTTTAAGCACACTAAAATGCTTTTAGCTAATTTTACTAACGCAATTTTTGATAAAACCGACCTCACTGAGGCAGATCTTTCTAGTGCAACTATATCAGAAGCCCAGTTGGCAAAAGCTAAGCTTTGTAAAACAGTTTTACCAACTGGATTGATATCCAATCGCGATTGTTAGTAAACAAGATTGTTTTGGTCTCTATAGTAATGTAAGTTTTGCCTACAAATAGACAGAGGCAGCGCTTCAGGCCGCCTCTGTCTATTTGGGTTTGAGGGCAAAGTGCAATGATTCCTGATGTTATGTGGAAGTCTCATTCCCTAACCCCGTCTCCTACGAAAGAAGGGAAGTAAAGCTAGTTTATCTATTTTAGATAGATAGAATCCGCTGTGCCATCAATTATAAAATCGGCGATTAGCTTTGCTGTAATTGGTGCGAAGAGAATTCCATTGCGATAATGTCCAGTGGCTAAGGTCAAATTCTCATAATCACTAGCTCCTAGAAGTGGAACTTCATTAGGAGCATGGGGACGAAATCCCCACCATGTCTCGGTAATCGGCATATCAGCGATCGCAGGATATACAGAAATAGCTCTATTTAATAATTGTGCAACTCCTTCGGCAGTGTTTCCCTGTGAGAAGCCATTATCCTCAACTGTTGCTCCAACTACGATCGCTCCATCTTGACGCGGCACAATGTAGCAGCTTGGCGCATAAATCACCCGTTGTAATTTGCGATCGCGATCGAATACTGAAAGCATTTGTCCTTTGATGGGCTTAATCGGCAATGGTATCAGCGATCGCGTCCATGCACCTGTCGCCAGAATATAGCGATCGCTTAGTAATTTACCTGCACTAGTATCAAGGTGGAGTACACGATTTTGGTCGCGCACAATTTCATATACCGTTGTACCTTCTAAAATTTTGATTGAGAGCGATCGCGCTGCGGTTAATAGAGCTTGTGTAAGTTTGCGATTATTTACTTGTCCGTCTTCAGGTAGCCAGAGAGACCCAACAATCGACTCTCCCAACCCAGATTGACGCTGATGGGATTGTTCGCGGTTGATATATTTGGGATGTTCGGATATTAATTGGCGATCGCTCTCTTCTAAAACTGGAGCAATCATCCCACAACACCAATAACCACAATCTTGTCCAGACAAGCGCATCAAGTTCGCAATCCATTGCGGATACATTTCCCGACTGCGGATTCCAAACTCTAATAGATCGCCTTCTAGACGTTCTGCTTCAGGTGCGAGCATTCCTGCCGCCGCCCATGTTGCACCTTGTCCGCATAGTTCGCGCTCAACCAAAGTGACATCTGCCCCTTTTTGAGAAAGGGCGATCGCGGTTGCTAAGCCGATAATGCCACCACCAATTACTAAAACATCAGTCATTCTATTTTGCCCAATTCACATTGCCATAGCGCTTTGCGCTAAATTAAAACCTAGATTTTTTTAATAGTGGAGCAAAGCTCCACTATTAAAAAATCTATTGGTTTAGTTGTCGAGTTCGCAACGAGTTGCTACTACAGCATAAAACGGATCGCTGCTAGCCATACCTAACATCGCTAAAAAAGGAGAACTCGGTCGTACGTTTGCGACTAGTTCGGGACGGGTGAAGCCTTTGGGCACAGAGGCAAAATACTTAAATACCAACTTCGGGCGATCGCCTTCCTCTGCATCCCGCCATGCTTGAATTGCCTTTTGATAAAACATCCGATTTGAGAAACTAATAATGGCAATTCCGCCAACTTTGAGAATGCGATGAATTTCCGCAAATACAGCCTCTGGATATTGTAAATACTGCACTGAGACTGTATTTAACACGGCATCAAAAGACCGATCGGCAAAGGGTAGTAATTGTTGTTTATTCAGGTTTTGGACAAAATAATGGTTTAAGCGCGGATTCTTTGCCAATTCTTCTGCATTTAGTCCATGTCCCTCAACATGGGTAAATTCCATTTCTGGGGGTAGATGCGATACCCAGCTACTCATTAAGTCGAGGATGTGGGTATTGGGTTGTAGGTGCTGACGATAAAGCTCAGTCAGTTGCTCAATAAAGCGATCGTCTACATGGGTGACAAAACGCGGATAGTCATAGAACAGCGCATCATCAGAGTTATCGAGTTTTGTACGTTGTTCCGAAGCAAGTTGCATAGGTAGTTATAAGTGGGGTGGTGCAATTCGTAGGATGGGTTAGCGACAGCGTAACCCATAATTCTTGACTAATGGATGCGTTGTTTTGCACTAACGCATCCTACAAATAATTAAGCCTTCTTATTTAGTAAGAGATACCAATCTAAATCATACTCAAATCCCATGATTAAGTTTTGTTAAGATTCTAATGAAAGTAATTGTCAATAAAGACTTCTCTAGTAGGATTAACGAAGCAAATTATTGCAACTAATTCCTATTAGTTGCATCTCAATATCTGAAATTTTGATAACTTACTGTCGAGCTGAATAGCTATGCAAATCTCTGAAAATTCCAACATAAAATCCGATTGGTGGGCTGGGAATGCCCGTTTTGCCGATCTATCTGGACTTTTTATCGTCGCTCATGTGGCTCAAGCAGCATTAATCGCTTTTTGGGCTGGTGCTTTTACTCTGTATGAAATCTCTTGGTATAGAGCCGATCTGCCTATGGGTAGCCAAGGTTTGATTTTACTGCCTCATCTTGCTTCGTTAGGAATTGGAGTTGGCGAAGGCGGCACAATTATTGATAGTTATTCTTATTTTGTAATTGGCTCAATTCATCTGATCTCTTCCGCAGTTTTAGCGGCTGGAGCATTGTTTCATCTGACTAAAACCCCATCTAGCCTCAAGGAGCTAAAGGGCTTTGCCAAAAATTTCCACTTTGAATGGAGTGACTCCCGCAAATTGGGGATTATCTTGGGACACCATTTGTTGTTCTTGGGCGCTGGTGCATTAATGCTTGCAGCCAAAGCAATGTACTTGGGTGGACTTTATGATTCCACAATTCACGCTGTCAGAGTCGTCACCGAACCAACGCTGAATCCTCTAACTATCTATGGTTATCAAACCCATTTCGCGGATGTGAATAGCTTAGAAGATCTAGTTGGTGGACATATTTACGTAGGGATTATGCTACTGGCTGGAGGTGTTTGGCATGTAGTGATGCCACCTTTGGATTGGGCGAAGAAAGTCTTGATCTTCTCTAGTGAGGCAATTCTTTCTTATTCTTTGGGAGGAATCGCACTAGCTGGTTTTGTTGCTTCATATTTCTGTGCAGTAAATACTCTTGCTTATCCAGTGGAATTCTATGGCGAAGTTTTGCAAGTAAAACTAAGTGTGATGCCTTTCTATGCTGACACCGTGACCTTACCCTTCGGAGCGCATACTCCTCGCTGCTGGCTAGCTAATGCTCATTTCATCTTAGCATTCTTCTTCTTGCAAGGACATTTGTATCACGCGCTTAAAGCGATCGGCTTTGATTTCAGTCGTGTTAGTCGTGCCCTAAATATGACAACTGCGGAATAAAAAAATTGTACTCAAAGGTTTGGCTTTGCCAAACCTTTGAGAAGAAAAATATTAGAGAACGAAATCATGGCGATGTTTCTTGGCAGTCTGCTCACGATCGCATCATTAACCTATCTGGTCAACTTTTGGGTACTGATGTTTCTGATCAAAGGATAGACAATTGCGAGTTGAGGAATGGATTAGCTGGTGCGATCGCCACTTGAAATTGCATCGCAACTTTAGCGAAAAGTCATTTTTATAATTAAGCTGGATTTGTAAAGTTAGGATTAGAGTTATTCAGGAAATTTGATTGATGGCAGTTCAAAAGTTTAAATTTAATCATCATTCACTTTTGCGCGATCGCTTTATCCCAACTTTAGCCTTGTTAACGCTCGGACTGCTGCTAACGATGGCAGTGTCGCTATGTCAAGGAGCTGTTCCACTTAGTTGGAACGATCTCTGTCAAGCGCTTTGGCATCAAGGCGAATCAATTAATCAGACGATTATTTGGGAATTGCGATTACCGCGCATTGTGGCGGCGATGGTGGTTGGTGCGGCGCTAGGAATGTCGGGAGCATTGTTGCAAGGCATGTTGCGAAATGGACTTGCCGATCCCTTTGTGTTGGGGATTTCCGCAGGTGCGGGACTCGTGGCGATCGCCATGATTACCCTTGGCGTTGTGCAGACTTTGGTTCCCTTAGGTGCTTGGATTGGCGCGATCGCTACGGCGATACTCGTTTATACCCTTGGCTACTTGGGTGGTGGACTATCGGTTGAACGCTTGATTTTGGCGGGTGTGGCGATTAGTTCTATGTTTGGTGCAATCCAAACTACGTTGCTACTACTTGCTGATGATGGCAGGATTCAGGCAGCGCTAAATTGGCTGATTGGGAGCCTGAATGGGCGTGGCTGGACTGAGGTGAATAATGTTACTCCCTATGTGGGTATGGCGCTAATTGCAGGTTGTTTGTTGGCGCGTCCCCTGAATTTGCTGAATCTCGGTGATGACATTGCCTCAGGATTGGGAACTTCGCTCGTGCGATCGCGTTTGGCGATCGGGGCAGTAGCGAGTTTGCTAGCGGCAAGTGCGGTAAGTATGGCGGGGCTAATCGGTTTTGTCGGTTTGGTCGTACCGCATGGCGTGCGCCTTTTAGTCGGTTCCGATTACCGTTGGATTTTGCCATGTTCGGCGATCGGTGGTGCTTGGGTGTTGACGCTGGCGGATTTGCTATCGCGACTTGGCGCGGTGGAATTACCTGTGGGCGCAGTAACAGCATTACTAGGTTCGCCATTATTTATCTGGTTGCTCTATCGTCGTGGCAAAAGGAGTGAAGGATGAATAATTCTCTGCATCATGATTCCGCCTACGATCTAACGGATGCTTTATTGGAAGCTCAAAATCTGTTTGGTGGTTATACCAAACAAGCAATCATTAAGGATGTGTCGTTATCCTTGCATAAAGGAGAATGGCTGAGTCTCGTCGGCGCAAATGGTTCAGGCAAATCAACTTTATTAAGATTATTTAGCCGTATACTTACGCCCCAAACGGGAACAGTTCTACTCGATGGCAAAGCGATTCATCAACAATCTGCCAAGTTAGTTGCGCGTCAGCTTGCTATTTTGCCACAACAACAAACGATTCCTTCGGGTTTAACGGTAAGGCAACTCGTAAGTCTTGGGCGTACACCTCACCAACCTTGGTGGCAATGGGATCTCGGCTTTGAAGATTACGAGAGGGTAGAAGTCGCGATCGCCCAAACGCAACTTACGGAATTAAGCGATCGCCCCGTCGATCGGCTTTCGGGCGGTGAGAGGCAAAGGGCTTTTCTGGCGCTGACTTTAGCTCAAGATCCCCAAGTTCTATTACTCGATGAGCCAACGACATTTTTGGATTTACATCATCAGTTAGAGCTATTAGAACTATTGAAATCTCTTAATCAACAGCGACAATTGTCGATTATCACGGTGCTGCACGATCTCAATCTGGCGGTGCGTTATAGCGATCGCCTTGCGATGCTCAAGTACGGATCGATTGAGGCGATCGGCACTCCTGCGGAGGCAATTACCCCTGAAAATTTACGTCAAGTTTTTGATGTAGAGGCTGTGACGATGATTACGCCTGTGGGTTTACAGATTTGTCTGCTATCACCATCTCAAACCTTAGTTAGAAGTCGCGATCCGACAGTTTCCTAAGTCAGTTTCCAGAGATCCCCCTCAATCCCCCATTTTTAAGGGCGAAGAAAAAAATTCTCCCCCCTTAAAAATGGGGGCTGGGGGGATCGTATTTCCATCAAAAAAGGGCAAGCGCCAACTTGCCCTCAAATTATCGACATCAAATCGACATCAACATCATATGAAATTTCATAACATTCTGTTCAAGAATGCGACACTCTTATTGTTTAGCATTCCCATATCGCTGTTATTTGCTGAATTAGCGATCGCTACTGATTCATCGTCACAGGAAATCAATTCGGCAAATAAAAAATCCCCGATCGCCCAAGCATCGATCATTCAAGTTACCAAAGTTCAAATCAATCCTAGTGCTGCAAAATTAGAAATTGTCTTAGAAACACAGGATGGGCGATCGCTTCAAATTGACACATCTAAATTTCGGATTGAAGGCAGTAACCTCATTGCGGATATTCCTAGCACTGTCTTAGCTTTACCTGAGAGGCAGGAATTCAAAGCTGATAATCCCACACGGGAAATTAGCAATATTAGCGTTACTCAACTCGACGCAAATACAATTCGCGTAAATGTGCGGGGAAATGGCAAACCGCCAACTCAGGAGGTGACGCTAAAGACCCAAGAAAAAATCTATAGCCTCAATCGCGATGAGGAGCCTGACGAGGAAATTACGGTGACGGGAACAAGAACAGCCCGTCCTGTCAGACTTACCCCTAGCTCGATCGCTGTCATTGATGCCGAAAAGCTCGATCGAACTCTATCGCAGGATTTACGCGATGTCTTTCGTTATGAGCCAAACGTTTCGGTTGGTAATAATCGTCGTTATGGATTGCAGGACATCAATATTCGTGGTTTAGGCGGCAACCGTGTTCTCATTCTCAATGATGGAATTCGTGTACCTACGCAGTTCTCCTTTGGCACACCTTCGCTAGGGCGTGACTATGTTGACCTCGAAAGTTTGCAACGAGTTGAAGTAATTCGCGGGCCCGCTTCAGCCCTTTATGGTAGTGATGCTTTGGGAGGTGTGGTTAGTTTTCGTACGATCGAACCAGGGGATTTACTCAAAAAGATTCCCGAACAATCCGTTGTTACGAGTTTATCCACCAATGTCGAAACCGTCGATCGCAGTTTTACAAACACTGCCGCGATCGCTTTTCGTGACGGCAATTTTGAAGGATTACTTGGCTATACCCGCCGTGATGGAGCCGAAGCTAGAGTCCCTACGGGTAATGAATTTGTTGATAGTCGCAGCAATGGCAGAAATAACTGGATTGGCAAATTAGTCTATCGCATCGATCAAACCAGCAAAATTGGCATTGCTGCCGAAATTTTCCGCAATCGCGATAACTTTATAGTTGCGCCAATTACGGCGGCGGGATTACAAAGTCCAACGGGGTTTATTGGACAGAATGAGACGCTCGAAAATAATACTTCACGCGATCGCTTTAGTATTTCCTACGACTTCAACGATCCTAACAGCACAGGATTTTTAAATGCTGCTAAAGCTCAGTTGTACTATCAAAATTCTGAAGTCAATGAGTTGCGAACTCAAGACTTTGTGCGGACTGGTGCAGGTGTAGACCGAAGACGGTTACGAAATCTGACTAACAGCTTTCTCGATCGAGTCTTCGGCGGCGAAGTACAACTACAAAGCCGCTTCAAAATCGATGAGATTCCTAACCAATTAACCTATGGAATCGATATTTCCAACACTCGTAACGAACGAGTACGCAATGGTGTCGAAAATCGCTTTAATGCTGCTGGCACAAATATTCTTACTACTAATGTTGTTGGGGCGGATAACTTTCCTGTTAAGGATTTCCCAGATTCCAATACTTTCCGTTTAGGGATTTATGCTCAAAATGAAATTGCTTTTAGCGATACTTTCACGCTAATCCCCGGAATTCGATTTGACTCCTATCAACTTAATACAGCAATTGACGAACTTTATCTTCGCAATTCGCCTGATGTCACAGCCGCTAACTTTAGTGACTCGGCAATATCTCCGAGTCTTGGCTTTGTCTGGCAAACTGCCCCCGAATGGACGTTGTTAGGTCGCTATGCCAAAGGTTTTCGCACTCCTCTATATAGCGAAATCAACTCTGGATTTACAAACCTCACTAGCCCAGGATTTCGTTATAAAACTCTATCTAACCCAAATCTGCGCCCAGAAACCAGCGATACCTTTGAGATTGGCATTAGAACTGCCTATCCACAATTTAATGCGAGCTTGACTGGGTTTTACAACCTTTACAACAACTTCATTCAATCCAATGCCTCAGCAGGGACAGCGACTATAAGTGGAATCCCTAATGTCAGTCTATTTCAAACTCAGAATGTGGCGCGCGCTAGTACCTATGGCTTTGAACTGAGTGGAGAGTATAAGTTTAGTCCAGACAATGATGGATTTAGCCTGATTGCGGCTCTAGGGCTAACTGTTGGTGATAATTTGACCACTAATCAACCCCTTGAAACTATCGATCCAATCAAAGCTGTGCTTGGATTGCGCTATCGCGCCCCAGAAAATCTCTGGGGTGCTGACTTGAGTACTACTTTTGCAGGTCAGCCCAGACTGGCCAGCGATCGCCCTGCAAATTCCTATACACCTCAAGGTTATACGGTTGTTGACTTGACTGGTTTCTACAAAATCACACCAAGATTAACTCTCAACCTCGGTGTATTCAATCTGCTCAATAATCAGTATTTTCTCTATTCCGATGTCCGTCCTCTAATCACGGCTCCTGCTCCGAGCGATCTCGCTAGATACGCTCAGCCAGGCATCAGTTTGAGGGCTGGATTGACGTTCGTATTCTAAATACAGTCGGCGCAAAGCGCCGCCCCATCCTAACTATAAAATTCAACAGGAGAAACTTAAAATGACCGTACAATTTCGACATGTAATGCTGATGGTGAAAGATATTCCTGCTGCTGCCAAGTTCTACAACGAAGGGCTGGATTTAGAAATCACTAAGTTGAGTCCCAATATGGCAGAACTAGATGCGAATGGAACGAAGATTATCATGCATGGCGTCGAGGAAGATCCTCAAACTGGAGGATCGCCAATTCTCAGTTTTCATGTGGACGATGTGCTTGAGGCGATCGCGAAATTAGAATCTCTTGGCGGGAAGTTAGAAGGACGCATCCGCGAACCTTTCTTTGGTAAAGTTGCCGCCGTTCGTAGTCCCGAAGGACATCTGCTCAGCCTACTACAACCTAAATAAATAGGTAAGGATTGGAGGCGCGAAGCGCCTCCAATCCAGATCACATAAAATTATGAAAAACATGACCTTTGAAGAAACGATCGCCTATACCGAAACTTTACTTGCTCGTAAAGATCTCGACGAATCCCAACTAAAATCAGAGATTTCGATGCTTGTGAAAACATCAAATGGAGCAAGAGGATTTTTTGTTTCCTTTTTAACAGGAGAATGGGAATTAGCAGATCGTCCCAGCCCTGCCATTATTCAAGCCTTGCAATCTGAACCCAATGCGATCGCTGAATTGCTTGTGAAAAACCTCGCCATGTCCACCGCAATGGCAATCACCCATCGACGCAATGGAAAACCCGATCTTGCCGATGATTCCGATCGCGTAGCGAAACGTACTGCTCTGTTAATTGAGAAAGTAGATTTGCCCGAAGTTCAAGCAATTGCCATCCAAATGCGGGATTCAACAACCTCAAATGTTGGAGAGTACTCAGCATTCTTTGCGAAATGGGGCTATGACACTGAACAAAAACAAGCGATCTCTAATGCTTTAATATCGTCCAGATTAACTTCGTAGGATGTGTTAGGCGCTAGCCGTAACGCATCAATTCATAGGGTGCGTTACACTTCGCTAACGCACCCTACGCAGGCTAAATACTATAAAAAAGATTTTCAAAAACTCTAAACGCTATATTAAAAAAGATGTTTTATCGAGTATTTCAATTTATGCGATCGCTAAGAAACTGGGTGATTATCCTTATAGTCTCCATATTTACCGTGGCATGTAATCCTGCTATTTCTTCTCAATCTCCAATCTCTCCCGTTTCCAATACTTCCCAAACTACAGCTTCTGAAGCCAAACCTGTCGCGGCTCCTAAGGTAGTAGCTTTAACTTCCCTATCAGCAGATATTATCTATCGCTTGGATAAAACTAAATTAGTTGGTATTCCCGGAAGTCGCTTGTTAAGAGAGAATGCTGAAATATCTAAAATCACTCAAGTCAGCGAGGGACAAACTCCTCCAAATCTAGAGAAAATTATCGCGCTCAAACCTGACTTAGTAATTGGCGCAACAGGATTTCACGATCGAGTTCTAGAAAAGCTAAAAGGGCTGGGCATCAAGACCATGACTTCTAGCATTACCAGTTGGAAATCATTAGAGGAATTGACCAAAGCGATCGCTACTGAAATTCAAGCCGATCCCACTGCCCTAATTCAGTCCTATCAATCTTTGCTGACAGCTAAATCTACGAAGCCAGAACCAACTCTTGTTTTAGTCAGTTCTCAACCAATCCTTGCCCCTAATAAAAACAGTTGGGCTGGAGATTTGCTGACACAGTTCCAAATTAACAATGTTGCGGCGGAACTACAAGGGCAAAGCCCTCAAAAAGGCTATATCACTCTCTCTGCGGAAAAAGTCTTAGAGGCTAATCCCAAAGTCTTGATTCTAGTTGATGTAGGCGATGGCACGATTGACAAGCTCAAAACAGCGCCGTTTTGGAACAAACTTGATGCTGTGACTAGCGATCGCGTCTATACCTTTGACTATTACGGATTAGTTAACCCCGGAAGCATTGAGGCAATTTCTAAAGCTTGTAACAAACTACAAATGATTTCTACAGAAAAAGCCTAAAACAATACTTCTTATTGATTATCGGTCAACTTAAAAATCTATGGCTAAAATCTATGTCCAAACTATTTGACACCCTAGTTGCGGGTGGAGTAACGATTATTCCACTCATGATCTGCTCATTTTTAGTTGTCACGTTAGCGATCGAGCGATCGATTTTTTGGTCGCGCATTAGCAAACAGCAGAAGCGAGTCGTGAGAACTGCGCTACAAATTTATCCAGAAGATCCTGCTCAAGTCGAAGATTTTCTGCAAAACCACATCAACTTACCGATCGCCCGCATTTATTTAGAAGCGATATCGATTCCTAACGCCACACCCACCGAATTTGCCCTTGCCCTTGATGCGCGTACCCAATCGGAAATGCCGCGACTCAAGCGTTTCAATAATATTTTTGAAATTATTGTCGGCTTAGCTCCTTTACTTGGATTACTTGGTACAGTTACTGGCTTGATTGCTTCCTTTGGCTCACTGACATTAGGAGATGTTGGTGGTTCTAAGGCGCTTAATGTCACAGGTGGCATTAGTGAAGCACTTATCTCTACAGCTACTGGTCTGATTGTGGCTGTGATGGCTCTAATTGCCGCAAGTATTTTTCGATCGCTCTATGCTCAACAAGTCGCCTACTTTGACGAATGCTGCACCCAATTGGAACTACAGCATTTGCGATCGCTTCGACAACAAAAACATGCACAGGTGAACTCCCATGTCTAGAAGAACTCGCCGTCGTCATGATGAGGATCTCTCAGATCGGCCAATGGAAATTAAGAATGTAGTACCGCTTTTAGATGTTCTATTTGCGCTACTGACCTTCTTTGTCCTTTCTTCATTATTTCTCAATCGCACGGAAGGATTGCCTGTAAGTCTGCCCAAAGCGCAATCGGGAACAATGCAAAAATCACCTGCCCGCGCCACTATTAGTGTCAATGAAAAGACAGAAGTATTCTTAAATAAACAAAAAATCGAAATTGCCGAAGTTAGCGATCGTGTCAAACAACTATTAGAACCAAATCAAGATCTTGTCGTAGTTCTCAATGCCGATCGCAGCGTCCAGCATGGCGATGTCGTACAAATCATGGATCAACTGCGTCAAATTCCCCGCGTCAAAATGGCGATCGCTACTAAAAATAATTAAAAGAATAATTAAAGAAAAACGTTTATACTTATGTTTAAACATACGCTTTGAGGTTGTAGCGATGACAAAAGTAGTACTCGATCTCAAAACATGGGGCAATAGCTTAGGAGTCCGCTTACCTGCGGCGATCGCCCGTGCCGCCAAACTGCACAAAGATCAAAGGGTAAAACTATCGGTTATCGATGGACAAGTAATCATCGCACCAGTATTTAACGAATCCCCTAGCCTAGAAGAAATGATAGAAAACTTCGATCCTGCAATACATGGCGGTGAAGCAATGCCCACATCGCAAAGACTAGGCGCTGAGCAATGGTAAAAGCCAATTGGATACCCGATCGCCAAGACATTATCTGGATCGATTGCAACTCGCAAATAGGGCAAGAGATGCGAGACGTTCACCCTTTCCTAGTTCTATCCCCCAGCACCTTTAATAACAAAACTTCCCTAGTAATTGGCTTGCCAATGACCACAGCCGAATATAACGCTGACAATCCCTTTGCTGTGGCAGTAGGCAAAGCATCAGGTCGTAAAGTTGCCCAAAACAGTTATGTGCTTTGTCATCAGCCAAAATCTTTTGACTGGCGAATGCGTGGCGCAAAACCTCACCCATTAGGCAAATTAAACGAAGATTTGTTTTTACAAGTATGCGATCGGCTCAACAAAATCATTCAACTTGCGTAACTAAAATCAAGCTCATCAAATAACGAGGTAATCACCATGAAAACCATATCTGAACTTGTGGATATCCAATCAAAAAAAGAGAGCCAAGCTTTAGCATCCTTATTATTCTTCGGGTTTATCGGTTCCACTTGTGTTCATGCAGCAGTGATGATTACTCCAATTCCTAATTTGTGGACAACTGTTAGCAAAGAATCAGATGACTTAATGGAAGTTGTGGTAGATACAACGAAAACAACTGAAGAGAAAATTGCCGAAATCGCCAAAGAATCAGAACCAGTTACTAAAATAGAAGCAAATCACCCCGTAGATGTAGCCCCACTAGCGATCGCCCTTGCCCCTGAAATGACAGTTCCTCTGCAAGAAGGCAAAGACTCTCCTGCTCCAGATCAATTCAAACCCTTAACCACAACAGGAACGAGTGACACAAAGATGCAGATGGGTGGCGGTTCGATTATTGCTAAAGATGGCAATGGTTCTGGCTTTGGCAAAGCAAAAATTCCCACAGGCTTTGTACTTGGTGGCAAAATTAACGGTATTCCTAATGGTAAAAAAGATGGAGTAATTGGTGGTGTCGTCAATGGCAACCCAAACGGGAAAGGAACTCAAACCAGCACATTACCTCCTGCCGTAACTACACCTAATGAAACTAAGCCCCTAAAACTTGAATGCCTCAGTTGTCCAAAGCCCCAATATCGCGGTAAAGAGGGAACGCCCAGAGTTACTTATGATATTGCTCCCGATGGTAGGGTTACGAATGTACGGTTACGTCAATCTAGCGGTGATGAGCAAACCGATCGCGAAACCATCGAGGCAATGAGCAAATGGCAATTTAATCCGCAAACCCTACCTGAAGGTGGGCGTACTGACGTTAAGGTGCGAGTCACTTTTGAAGAGCAAGGTTCTCAATTTCAGCGTCAAAACGAAGAGCGTCGTCGCGAGGCTGAGCAACTAGCCGAACAACAAAGAGCTGTACAAGAGCGTCAACAGCTTGAAGCAGCGCGATCGCAACCAGCCCCTACAGCAATCACACCAGTTAATACACCAACCCCAGAGCGCTCGTCCTCAGTGGTTAATACTCCTGCTAATACCGCAGAGCCAATTACTACACCAGTGATTAACCCTAATCCTGCATCGCCGCCACCAGTTTCACAGCCAGCGGAGCCTGTGCCTGTAATTACTAGACCTGAACCTAAATTAGCTCCACCACCGCCATCATTAAGCGGAAAATAACAAAAATCTATATCTAGCCCAAAATTTAGATCTTTATCCCTAGAATGTAGGGCGATCGTACTAAAATCAAAGTTGCAATCTCGCTTCATTATCGGTAGCATAGGGAATAATAAAAAATGTAATAAAACGCAACAATCAAAAATATTTGATTTTTTGCAACTGGCTAGCCCAAAACGCATACTAGATAAAAGATAAGAAATTTGACGAAGGAGTGACACAATGCAGCAGCAGGGCAAAGCCCTAACTGTTCCAATCGGTCTGATGGGTGCAGCGCAGGGATTTAATCCGACGATACTACTGCTACTAGGTTCGATTGTTTTAGCAACCGCATCGACAACAGGGTATTGGGTATGGGGCTGGGCAGACTGGCTCGTATTTGTTTGTAACTTTTCATCGCTTTATGTGTTAGGGACAGTAATTCATGACGCTTGTCATGGAGTTGCTCATCCCAACCGCATTGTTAATGCAGCGATCGGACATATTGCGGCAATATTACAGGGCTTTGTATTTCCAGTGTTTACTCGCGTTCACATGCAGCACCACGCTCATGTGAATGATGAAGAGGACGATCCCGACCACTATGTTTCGACAGGTGGCCCATTGTGGTTGATCGCTGCTCGATTTTTTTATCATGAAATTTTCTTTTTCCAGCGTCGTCTATGGCGCAATTACGAATTGCTGGAATGGGCAATTAGTCGGTTAATAGTTGTTGCGACAATCATTGTTGGCTATTACTGGGGTTTTCTCGGTTACATGATGAACTTCTGGTTTGTTCCCGCTGCTGTAATGGGACTTTTGCTAGGATTGTTTTTTGATTATTTGCCCCATCGTCCTTTTGTTGAGCGATCGCGTTGGAAGAATGCCAGAGTTTATCCTGGACGATTTCTTAACATCATGTTGTTAGGACAAAATTATCATCTAGTTCATCACCTTTGGCCGAATGTACCTTGGTATTATTACGAAAGTGCCTACTATCAAATGAAGCCACTTTTAGACGCTAACGGGTCTCCTCAGACGTTGGGGATTTTTAAAATGCCTGACCTAGCTGGCTTTTTGTACGACGTTTTTTTAGGTATTCGTTTTCATGGTCATGGTGACAAATCTGAGAAACACAATTCTAAAAAATCAAAAAATAATTTAAGGTCGGTTTCTGTTAACGAGTCATAGCGATGCAAGGTTTGATTAGAACATAAAACCCAAATAAATAGAGGCGGTGCAAAGCACCGCCTCTATTTATTTGGGTTTTGGTTTGTCTTAGTTATCTCTCGCATTGCTATATAAATTGAAGTAATCACAAAAAAGAAGCCTCGCTTAGCGAGGCTTCTTTTTTGTGATTACTGAATATATGTGCTGTTATCACTAGTTTTATACTTCTGGACTCGATAAAGCATCTAAAGAATTATCTAGCTGCATTCTGGTTTCCATCTGGCGAATGAAGTATCCAGTCATCATTGCAGAACCAATCAAGTTAGCTAGATTTTCGCGATCGGTGGTAATGCTCACATTGAAGTGCGAAGGGGGCAAAATGCCAACTAAGTTTTGAATGTTTTGGTTAATGATCTGTTGGACTTCAGGACTGACAGACTGTGCAACTGTTGCTAGGGTCTCGGGAGACTGTTTTTTGAGATAGTCAAGTAAAAGATTGTTGCCAGAATTGAGTTCGCCAAGGTTAAACATATTTGCTTTCCTGTATACCTATTAATTCACTAGATATATTCTTACTGATGCAATAGCGGATTTTTGAGTCGGAAAACCGTATTTAACCGAACTAAAAACGTTAAAGCCCTTGCAATGCAAGGGCTTTAGTTTAGAAGTCGTCGTCATAGCCACCGCTACTACTGCTTGCGGCTTCATTATCTTTGCGAGATCCAAGTAGTTCGAGTCGATCTACTCTAATTACTGGCTTTTGGCGTTCATCGCCTGTGGTGCGATCGTTCCAGCGATCGAATTTGAGCGAGCCTGAGATACCGATCAAGCTACCTTTTTTGACATAGTTCGCAGCCACTTCTGCGGTTTTGTCCCAAACTTCTAAATCGAACCAATCGGGTGGATCGTCACGGTTGCTAGTATTGCGGTTAACAGCGATCGCAAAATTACAAACCACTTTGCCAGATTCAAAATATTTGACTTCAGGATCGCGTCCTGCTCGCCCAACTAGATGGACTTTGTTTAGGGTCATAAGACAAGCATCAAAAACGTATAGATTTTTTTCATTTTATCTGTTTTTCGGTGATATCTATACGACGCGAATAACTTTTTCCGATCGCGCTAGGTCGCTTTCACCAGCAAAAATCGAACGTCCTTGGCTATTTGGCAATTCTAAAGGAATTGCACCCAAGGGCATTTGGACGGTTCTCAGTCCTGATTCGTTGTCTTGTCCGATGAGGAAAGTTACAGGGAGATCTAATCGGGGTTTGGCGATTACGGTCATACTGACTAATTTATCGGTGCGCGATTGGAATTTGAAACATTGAGCGCCGATAGCTCCTCTAACCGCCGCTCGAATATTTGCCGCAGATATGCGTTTGGCATAGCCTTCGGCGGTGATCAAGATCAGTTCGGAACTAGGATAATTATTTAAATCGAGTACAGATACTCCAATTTGAGCTTCTGAACTTCCCAAGCGTAGAGCAATATTTCCTGCAGCGGATCGTCCTACTGTGGGGATCTGGGTTTCATCGGCTTTGAGACGCAAAATTCTACCTGCGGAAGTAGCGATCGCGAGTTCTTGTTCTAAACCAACAACATCCGCCCAAAAGAGCGAATCATCTTCCTTAAATTTGGCAGCAATTAGACCTCGTGCCGTCATATCGGCAAATTCGGCAAGCGGCGATCGTTTGATTTTGCCTTGACTCGAAAGTAAAACTAAACCTGCTGTGGATGATGCATCCTTTTGCCAAACAAACTGCGAGACAATTTTTTCGGTGCTATCGGGTAAAAGCGTAATTAAGGGAGTACCACGTCCTTTACCTTTGACAATGGGAACATTACCTAAAGCTAGCGGAAATGCTCTACCTGCTTCCGTTAGCACCACCATTTCCCGATCGCTGCGAGTGTTGTAAGAATAGATTGTCACATCGTCATTTAAGTCAGCAGATTGTGATGCTTTAGAATTACCTTCAAAGCTCTTGATATAGCCTTTATGAGTGATTTGTACGGTAATATCTTGCGGTTCTGCGATGGGAATATTTAGCTCAGTGGTGAGAGAAATCAGGGGAACTTCTACTGGTTTTGGCTGTTTATTTGTTGTTTTAGTTGAGGATTTGGGAGATTTGCGATCGCTTGCTTTTTCAGTAGGTTGCTCTGCTACTTGCACGGTTTCAAGCGTTTTTTGAATTGCCTGAGTGCCTTTAGCTTTTGAAGTTGCTTTTGTTGATTCAGATTTCTCTGTAATTGGGCTAACTTCAAGATCTAGGTTCTTATGATTTTCTAGTAACTGCCATGCTAGATGAGTCCGACGGGGATCGCTATGACGTTTTTTATGCTCGCGTAACTCCTTTTTTAGAAACTTCATTAACTCGCGGCGATCGCTGAGTAATCTATCTAACTTAACGATTTGCTGTTGCAAAGTTTCCAATTCTTCGCGTAGTTTCTGTTGCTCGATTGCCGTAATCCGACGTAAAGGCATCGAGAGGATGGCTTCGGCTTGAGTTTCGGAAAGCGAAAATTCAGTTTGTAAGTCAGTCTTTGCAAGGGCGCTATTATTTGCAAACCGTAAAATCCGAATCAAGCGATCGAGATCTTGGAGAACTAGTACCAGTCCTTCCAATAAATGCGATTTTTCTTGGGCTTTCTTCAATTGATAGCGAAAACGCTTAACTAGAGTTTCTTCTCGGAAGGTAAGGAACTCTTGTAGTAGTTCGCGTAAACTCATTTGCTTTGGTTGCGAACCTTGCAATGCCAATAAACTTGCGCCAAAGGTTGATTGCAGCGCTGTTTGGCGGTAGAGCTGATCGAGAACTACTTCAGGTACTGCATCTTTCTTTAGCTCGATCACGACCCGCATTCCTTCGCGATCGCTCTCATCCCGAATATCAGAAATGCCTTCGATTTTGGCATTGTTCACTAGTTCCGCAATTTTTTCGATCCAAGCTGATTTATTTACCTGATAGGGCAACTCGGTAATGATAATCGCCTGTTTCGTGCGTTTGCCCGTACCTTTACCGCCAAAATGTTCCACTGCCGCGACACCGCGAACGGTAATACTACCGCGTCCTGTTAAGTATGCCTCGCGCACACCATCGGCGCTCATAATGATCCCGCCTGTCGGAAAGTCAGGAGCAGGGATTAAGGTCAGCAGTTGATCGTCGGGTAAATTTGGGTTGTCAATCAGAGCGATCGCCCCATCCACAATTTCACTCAGGTTATGAGGTGGGATATTCGTTGCCATCCCCACAGCAATGCCCGTAGAGCCATTAAGCAACAACATTGGTAGCTGGGCGGGCAATACCGCAGGTTCTTGCTCCGAACCATCAAAGTTATCAACAAAGTCAACAACATCTTCTTCAATTTCGCTCAGCATCGCCTCGTTGCCGATCGCCGCCAAACGACATTCGGTATAACGCATCGCCGCCGCAGGATCGTTATCTACCGATCCAAAGTTGCCATGTCCCGCCAGCAATGGGTAACGGCTAGAAAAGTCCTGCACTAGTCTCACTAGCGCATCATAAACAGACTGATCGCCATGCGGGTGGTACTTACCCAGCACATCACCAACGACGCGGGCGCACTTACGAAATGGGCGATCGGGTACAAGTCCTAGCTCGTGCATGGCGTAGATAATTCGTCGATGCACTGGCTTAAGACCGTCACGGGCATCGGGTAGGGCACGACCGACGATGACGCTCATCGCGTACTCTAGGTACGATCGCTGCATTTCAGTTTGCAGTGAAGTCGATACGATCCTGCCCCCGTTAGACTCCGATCCAAAATCTAACTCTTGCTGCCCTTGCTGTACCATAAAATCTACGAACGCTGTAAACGAAAATCACAATAATAAACACAATGTAACAGCAAACTCAAGCTGTATAGTGATTTTGGGTGTGATAAGTAGTAATTTTCTGGGCGGTCGCCTTTGATGACGGTAATTTTGTAGCTGTCAAAATTACCGCGCTCTAAGCTTTTTCAAAACCTAAATAATTTTCCGAAAGTATTGCTTAGTAACACTTTCGGAAAATTATTTGTGCTAAATAAAAACTAAACAGACTATAAGGAAAAAAGCTCGTAGTTCTAAGTCTTGCCACACAAGTTTTGCCAGTGCGTCCAAATAATTACCATCGCCATCGTGTCGAGTCGGCAATATTGATAGAGCAATTCTTTCCATTGCGATCGCACGTCTTGATTATTTTCATTATCCCGATTTTCACCATACATCAGGTCTTGATAGGCAAGCATCGCACCTGCTCCTTCATTGACAACTTGAATGCGATCGCCTATTTGTAATTGGGGTAAAACATCGTAGGGACTGAGGATTTCGCCATCAACTTCGCGATAATATTCTTGGAAATGGGGAATTTCGTGGAGATAGGAATTAGTTTTCCAAACCGCAGGCAACACGCACTTTAGAGAAGTACGTCCTTTCATTAAGGGATGGAAATAATGCTTGAGAGTGAGGGCATTCATATCGACTAAATGAGATTTGCCCTTATTGCCGAGTTTGGCGGTATTCGCCAGCCATGTTTGCAGTTGGGGATTTTGATAGTCATAGGCCTGCATTTGATAGTAGATATCGCGCAAGACGCTATTTTCGTGGGTTGCCCATGTCAAAATTGTGCCGCGATCGCCTAAGCATTCCATTAAAGATTCGGCGAATTGAAAATTTGGGAAAGTATTTTCTAGATCGAGCCATTCTGTTTGAATCGGTAACGCATCTGGTTCAGCGATCGTATGACAACTCCATTGAAAAGCGACCTGCTCGTAGGGTTGCATCCCTGCGCGATAGGGAATTGCCATGCGTGATGTCTCAAAATCAATAAAGTGAATTGGATATTCAATCTGTTTGACGATTTGAGGAAGATGCTCTGATATCCATTCCTTATTTTTTTGAGTGTATTCGATTTGTATGAGTTGACGGTAGCTATAGGTGTAGTCATTGAGTTCTTCTAAGGGAACATCAAACATGCTTACTTTCTTTTGCTGAATTAGTTCGTTAACTAACGGTGTTTCATTGCCACCAATTCTGCCCATTTGATAGAGATCTAATACATGATGTTCGCGATCGGCTAAGTCACCCCAACATTCTTTAAAACCATCTCGCGGATCGCGATCGCTAGCGCGGTATTCGCAGCCTTTGCAGCTTTTACTAATTGGTGCAAATATTTCAGGCGATCGCTCGATCAGATAATTGATATATTTTTGGGATGAGGCGATCGTTGGCGTGATTAATTCAGCAACTTCTGTCTCAATGCTAACTTTGGTCAAAAAGCGATCGCTTTGAAGATCTTCGATATTGCCTGTAAAGTTAATATTAATTCCATTTAATTTAGAAAAAGAATTGCGATGCGTAGATGAGCGCTGAATCTGGAAGTAGGATGCGAGACGATCGATGGTGGTGGTTTTAGCGCGATCGGGAACGAGCAAATAAGGAGAGATTTGAGCTGTAAGATTGGGTAGAGATTCAGTTAGCATTTCTTGCAAAATTCCAACTTGATACGCGACATCTTCAATTATATATCTCCATTCACCGCCGACTTTACCAGTACGCTTGTTGCGAAACAGTGAGAGATTGCGATATTTTACTAAGTCTTCGTGGGCATTGCTATCAAAGCCCTTAGACCTGATTTCGATAATCTCAATGCGATCGCCCTGTTTGACGAGAATATCGGCACGGGCTAGTTTGTGCCCAGAATAGAGAACTGGCTCAAAGAGAACCACATTCTCTTTTTGTAATTGGGCGATCGTTTCTTGAGCGGCATTGGCAATACTTTCATCGGAGTTGAGATTGGCGGAAATATAGATGCCATCGGGATAGAGAAGGTGAGCAATCTTGCTGATGATGAAATTCCCATCTGCTAATATTCTGGTATACGAATCAACACGATCGATAGTTGGATAGCCCAGCTTCTTGTAATAAAGTTTGGTCGTACAGCTGCGGGCGGTCTTGAGATCGGATTTCGTCAGATAAATAGGATGGGGCATATTGCCTAATATTTCTAATTTCTAAAATATAGTTTTTCGTTTAGGAG
>QBML01000031.1 GCA_003242085.1 Pseudanabaena frigida
ATAAAATACTAATGAAACTAAAATCATTCCGTTTTCGCATAGCCTTACTATCTGCTTTATTGGCAGGAACTGCGATCGCGGGTTTTAGTGGAGTCACCTATTTTCTGTTCTATCAATCCAAACTAAATGCGATCGACAACGATATCAAAGATCAACTCCTACGAGAATCTCAAGTCCCAAAACCGACTTTCCATTGGCAAACTTACGAAAAAAATCGCTCCTCATTTTTGGGAAATCAATCCCAAAGTGATATTGCTCTATTGGTAATCGATCCTAACGGTAAAACTATCCATCAATCAGAAAACTGGCAAATAGAACTAGCTCCTGATTCATTATTTCCTAACTTTCCCGACTCAGCGATCGCAAATCCTCGACCTCTACAATTAGATCGGCTAGATCGACGACTGCCAAGACCTCAGCCTAATCGCAACCAATCAGATCTAAATCCACCCTTTGCTCCGCCTCTCAATAAATTAGAGCAGCCACCAAATCTAAATCTAGAACGTCCTCAAGAAGGATTCTTTGAAGTTCCTAGGAATCTATCTAATCTAGTTACACGCAATATCTCTACAGGTAAATGGCGCATGGGTACTGTCTCTGCACCGTTTATTAGAATTGCGATCGCAGTAAATTTACAAGTCATCGATCGCGAGATGAGTGCGATTCAAAATGTTTTCCTGATCGCTGTGCCTTTAACGCTTTTACTAGTAATGCTAGGCGCATGGTGGTTATCAGGCGATGCATTGAGACCAATTAAAAATATTACGGCAACTATCCGTCGGGTCAATGCCAAAGGACTGAATCAGCGTACCTCTGTCGCAGATACGGATGTGGAATTTGTGGAACTAGTCCAAGTATTTAATCAAATGATGGAACGCCTAGAACGCAGCTTCTTGCAGGCTTCAAGATTTAGTGCTGATGCCGCTCACGAACTCAAGACACCTTTAGCGATCTTACAAGGAGAATTAGAGCTAGCTTTACAGCATACAGAGACAGGTTCAAAAATGCAGCAAACCTTGAGCAATTTACTTGATGAAGTCTGTCGTTTAAGTTCCATAACCCGCAAATTATTGCTGCTTTCCCTTGCCGATGCAGGTCGGATGAATGTGCAAGCAGCCGTGTTTAATTTTTCGCAAGTTCTTGATGAATTAGCCGAAGATATCGAAATTCTAGCGCCTGAATTAAAGCTGACCTTGGATATCTCACCCAACTTAAAAGTTCTAGGCGATCGCGAATTACTCACTCAAGTCCTCCAAAATCTAATCAATAATGCGATCAAATACAATTTGCCTGATGGCTGGATTCAACTTCTTGCCAAACCCAAGGGAAATATTCTATTTGTCACTGTGAACAATAGTTCGCAAGATATTCCAGCGGGCGATCGCGATCGCATTTTCGATCGTTTCCATCGCGCTGACCCATCCCGTAATCGTCAGATCGAGGGCTTTGGTTTAGGCTTAAGCCTGTCGCGAGAAATCGCTCGCGCTCATAATGGCAATTTGCAACTCGATGGAGCAATTTCAGGCAGTACGAGTTTCACGCTCACGCTGCCAATACATAGCAACTGATTAATCTCACTATGGTAATGAATTTAAAGGGAGTTGTACAACTTAAACGACAGGAATCAGAAGCTAAGTATGTTTCGACAAATGTAGCTTTAGCAACTGCATCCAGCCGCTTACATTTATTAGTGACAGAGGCAAAAATGAGCTGAGCAGGATGTGCAAGGTAGAGCGATCGCAGAAGCGAGATCGCAGATTTGTTGCCTATGAGTTACTGCGCAATCAGTTAGGGGGATCGCTAATTCTGGTGGACGGTTTGTTTAGCCCGATCGCTGATGTAGTTAGCGATCGCGAAGCAACTTTAGGCGAGTGGTGGATTCGGGCAAGCCAAGTGAAAATTGGTCAAGCTGTACAGGAGAAATTGGCGAGAGACAATACCAGATTTGCGCCAAAGGTTATAGAGATCGGGGCAAACATTGATAGCAATACTCATGTTAATTTATTTGCCAGCCATAACAAGAAAATAAAAAAGCTCCCCGTGAGGAGAGCCTTTTTATTTGTTAGTGAGGAACTAAACCATCGACAAGATTAACCGTTGATAGCAGGAGCGCTCATCGCGACTGGTGCTACTTCAACTGCTGCCAAGTCAAGTGGGAAGTTGTGAGCGTTACGCTCGTGCATTACTTCCATACCCAAGTTTGCGCGGTTGATTACGTCTGCCCAAGATGGTACTACTCGACCTTGGCTGTCAGAAATCGATTGGTTGAAGTTGAAACCGTTCAAGTTGAATGCCATGGTGCTTACACCCAAGGATGTAAACCAAATGCCGACTACTGGCCATAGTGCCAAGAAGAAGTGCAAGCTGCGGCTGTTGTTGAAGGATGCATATTGGAAAATCAAGCGTCCGAAGTAGCCGTGGGCTGCAACGATGTTGTAGGTTTCTTCTTCTTGTCCGAACTTGTAGCCTGCGTTTTGGCTTTCGTTTTCGGTGGTTTCACGAATCAAGCTGGAGGTTACCAAGGAACCGTGCATTGCACTGAACAAGGAACCGCCGAACACACCTGCTACTCCCAACATGTGGAAAGGATGCATCAAAATGTTGTGTTCTGCTTGGAATACGATCATGAAGTTGAAGGTACCAGAGATTCCCAAAGGCATACCGTCAGAGAAAGATCCTTGTCCGATTGGGTAGATCAAGAATACTGCGGTTGCGGCTGCTACTGGTGCAGAGTATGCTACGGCGATCCAAGGACGCATACCAAGGCGGTAAGACAATTCCCATTCACGACCCATATAGCAGAAAATGCCGAGCAAGAAGTGGAATACTACCAATTGGTAAGGACCACCGTTGTATAGCCATTCATCAAGGCTGTCTGCTTCCCAAATGGGGTAAAAGTGCAGGCCAATCGCGTTGGAGGATGGTACGACTGCGCCAGAAATCATGTTGTTTCCGAATAGCAAGCTGCCTGCTACTGGTTCGCGGATTCCGTCGATGTCGACTGGAGGTGCGGCGATGAAGGCGATTACGAAGCAAATGGTCGCTGCGAGTAAGCAAGGAATCATGATTACGCCGAACCAACCTACATAGAGGCGGTTGTTGGTGCTCGTGATCCAATTGCAGAACTGATCCCACAGTGACGCACTTTCGCGTCTTTGTACTGCTGTTGTCATAATTGCAAATAATCCTTTGGGGAATGAATGGGTTATGAAAATTTATAAATAAGCTTGCGCTTATCTAAACTAGATTAGTTGAAGTATTGAGTAATGTAAATACTTAAATGTTAAATCTATCTATAGTTCGATACGATCGCTGACAAGCCCTAAATATTTAGAAATGACCGATCATCTTGACTTCGGTTTCCAGTACCACGCCATAGCGATCTGCGATCGCTTTCTGAATGTATTGAATGAGACTGAAAATATCGCTGGCTTTTGCATTGCCAAGATTAACGATGAAGTTGGCATGTAGCTCTGATACTTGAGCATTGCCGATTTGATAGCCCTTCAAGCCTGCATCTTGGATCAGCTTTGCTGCAAATTGGGGCAAAGGATTGCGAAAAACACTGCCACAATTAGGTAAGTGGTATGGCTGCGTCGTATGTCTTAGCTTGAGTTTTGCCTCAGTATCCGCAGCGATCGTCTCTGGATTACCACCAATCTGAAATTTGAAGGTTGCGCCTGTAACTAGTCGGTATGATTCTTGCAGGGACGAGGTGCGGTAGCTAAAATCCAACTCATGAGGATACATTAGATTTGTTTCGCCAGTTAACGCAACGGTCTGCACTGAAACTACACAATCCGCCGCACATCCACCTTGTGCCCCTGCATTCATTACGACCAATCCGCCCACAGTACCGGGGATGCCGACTGCCCATTCAAAACCAGACCAACCATGACTAGCAATTTGCATCGCTAAACGAGCAACAGGCTCGCCTGAGGCGGCAGTAACCTGTCCAGTCTGTTCGTCAAATTCAATACCGCGCAAATGTCGGGTGCAGATCACTAAACCCGCTAAACCTCGATCGCTAATTAAGAGATTGCTCCCTGCGCCGATAATCGTGATTGATAGATCGCGATCGCTTGCCCATACCAGACTATTGGCTAGTTCCGTAGATGTGCGAGGCGAAATGAAATATTCAGCTGCGCCACCGACACGCATCGAAGTTAGCCCTGCTAGAGATACATTCGAGCGGATTGGGATTTGGGTTTGGAGTTCGAGTGACATCGGCTTGGGAGTAAAGCTATTTAACTAAAAGAAATCACACAGCGTTTTTTTAGTTTTTTAGTTGGTTAATTCTTGCATGGTTGGCGCGATCGCCTGATTGAGATTGCCAGCTCCAAGAAACACGGCTAGATCGCCAGACTGCAAGTTTTTCACTAAAAATGACTGGACTTCTTTGAGGGTTGGCAGATAATAAACTCGATCGCGTACTGAGGCGATCGCTTCGGCAACTTGTGCGCCTGTAATCTTGCCATCGTTAGGTTCACTGGCGGCATAGATATCGGTGACAATCACCATATCTGCATCGGTAAAGGAATGGCTAAATTCTGATAGAAACCGATGGGTACGGCTATAGCGATGGGGCTGAAAGATAGACACTACACGACTAGTAGTATTTTGTTGTCTTGCTGAGGCAAGCGTAGCAATAATTTCACTAGGATGATGAGCATAGTCATCGACAAAAGTAATCCCGTTCCGTACGCCTTTAATCTCAAAGCGGCGACTAGCACCGACAAAATCAGGTAAGGCATCAGCGATCGCTTGCCACTCAACGCCCACATAACGCGCCACCGCGATCGCGGCTAGAGCATTACTGAGGTTATGCTTACCAAGAAGACCCACCGAAATGCGACCTAAAACTTTGCCACGTTCGATCACCAAAGCTTGTGTATCTGAAGGGGTGTACTGCACCTCAGTCACCGTATAGTCAGCCGTCAGATCGCTCAAACTGTAGGTAATATCTGAATGAATATGTGCCTTCACGGTTAGGCAATCAATGCATCCCACTACTACTTCGCAGTGTTTAGCAAAAGCTTGAAAGATTTCAATTACCTGCTCTAGGCTGTGATAGTGATCGGGATGGTCTAGCTCAATGTTAGTGATAATACCGATGTGCGATCGGAATTTAACCAAAGTGCCATCGGACTCATCAGCTTCCGCAACCAAATATTTACCACTACCTAAGCGAGCATTACCTTGCCATGCGCTGACTTCGCCGCCGATGATAATACTAGGATCGAGTCCTGCTTTGAGCAATAAGAAGCCTACTAAACTACTAGTTGTCGTTTTGCCATGAGTACCAGCAACGGAAATAGCCTGAAATTTTTCGATCAAAGCTGCTAGTAAATCCGAACGATGCAAAATTGGTAAGCCTTTAGCTAGGGCAACCTGAAATTCGGGATTTTGTTGATTGATCGCAGTAGAACAGACGACTTGAGGGGCATTAGCTAGGTCAATATTATCGGCATGATGTCCTTGAAAAATTTTTACGCCGAGAGCCTGTAGCTTTTGAGTGATGCGATTGCTACTAAGATCTGAGCCAGACACCGTAAAACCCTGCTTCGCTAAGATATAGGCGATCGCAGACATCCCGATCCCACCAATACCTACAAAATGAAACGGTCTACCGCTGAAATCAACTGGATTCAGCATTTATACTTCTTACCCACCAAATAACGAGCCTAATGATAACAGATTCGAAGGGGGCGCAAATCACCTCCTTCGAATTTGCAGAATTTAATTTAAACCATCAAGGCTTCTAAGCCCTCAGGGTTGATGATGCACAGTACATCGCGATCGGGAATGCGTTGAATTAGGTTTTTGCGTTCTAGTTTACCAAGTACGCGGGTGACAGTTTCTCTAGCTAAACCACTGAGACTACTAAGCTCTCGATGCGGCAAGTTCGGTATCTCTAAACCACCACTAACCTTCGTGCCCTGTCCCTCTGCTAAAAACAGCAAGACATCAGCAACGCGAGATGTACTATCTGCTTCACGCAGACGAAGGCGGCGATTAACTTGACGTAACCGCTTAGCCATTAGCCTTGCCAGATGAATCCCCGCAGTTGGCTCCGTTTCAATTAGGTGAACAAAATCAGATGCAGGTAGGCTACCAATAGTAGTCGGGGTTAAAGTAATTACGTCAGTCGATCGGGGCACTTGATCGAGTGGAGCCATTTCGCCAAACATCTCACCAAAACCAAGAATGTTGAGTGTGATTTCTTTACCGTCAAGATTATATGTACGAATTTTCGCCCAACCACTCAAAATAAAATAAACCGAGTTACCCCAGTCATTTTCTAGCAAAATTACTTGATCTGCTGGATGCGTGCGCGTGACCATGTGAGCAGTAGCTCTTAATACTGCTTCATCAGGTAACCCCATAAAGAATGGGGCAGACATAATTTTTTGCTGAAGATCGTTGCCATCCCGCATAATATCTGCTCGTAGCCCTTAAAAAACTTTGCTGTATAAAATCGCCGTAAGTAATCACTTTATCTGAGTTTGTAGCGATTATTGTTTAGTCTAAGCACAAAGACTTAGCTCTTCTGCCTAATTTTTAAGAAGCTTATGTAATCTTAGAGCCAATGCTTTGATAATTCCGCTAGGCTGAGTTTCTTCGGGTGGGGAAATTGATGCTTCGATATCAGCTACGACTTGTGGGGGTAAGTCCAGTATTCTTACTAGCCTTTGATATGCCGCAGCTTCATCGAGATTTACTAGTGGCTCATCAGGATTACGGCGACTAGCTTGGATAACTTGATAACCAAGTCTGAGAGTCATTTTCCGATCTTCAAAACTTTTAATATTCGGAATAACTTCTTCTAGAGGAATATTTTGTCCCAAGTATTCCCTAAGACGAGTTTTCAAGGTGCTACGTTCTGCCTCAGATTTGGCAAATAACGCTGCAAATTCATCAAGCATCAGTCGAATCTCATCAGGCTCAAGCTTGCCATCTGCCCAAGCCATAGCAGCTACTGCACGAAGCATATCCATCTGACGAGGACCAATCGGGGGTGGGAGTTCTTGAAGTGTCATAGATTTACCCGCGAGCCAAATTTTTTTGCCAAAGATGAACAAATCATAGGGCAAAGCTTAGGTTTGACTACATTAAAATATTCCGTACTTCACTAATATTCACGATAGAGCTGCCACTAGACATGCTATGAAAAAATTAAGACCCAAAGTAGAGTTGGTACTTTGCGCCACAACTCTACTTTGTTTTTTACAGAACGCCGTAAGTCCTAAATCATTTGGCGACATATATACTGCGAGGCCAAAGATTAAGGGTTTATGTGCTTACCTGATTTGTTCTAGCTATCTTCGAGAGCGATCGAGATTGATATTGATATATTTATGATGCTGAAAGCTTTTGCTGGAGCAAGGAAACATTTGCAGCACTTAAATCAATTTGAATTTCTAGGCGCTGACTCTCATCTCGAAATAGTAAAACTGCATTACCATTAGGCTGCAAAAGGCTACCAAACTGCGGATCGGTGACTTGAATTTTTTGATAGACAATTTTTGGCAGCGTGATACGGATCTGATAATTTTTGCCTGACGAAGGCAGTATATCTAGTTGTTGGTTAAAGAGATCGAGTTGTAGGTAGCTGACACTAATATTGCGTTCGTCTGGGCTATTGGGTTTATACCAATAGAGGGTGATGCCGCGTAAGGTTGGAGTTTGAACCACAAAAGTTTCGTCGAGTGATTGTTTACTCCAGTCGATCGCCGAACGATCTACATTTTCAGGCAAGGGACGTTGTTGCCAGATAATATCTTGACCAGCAAGGGCTGACCACCATTGGGCAATACGTCCAAGATTGGTCTCAGCATCAGGATCTGTGCTGCCAAGTGTCCAAGTAATGGTTGATTCCATTAGTTTTTAGGTGCGCTTATTTGTCATTTGCGTAGAGAATAAAAGAATAGCAGATGCGTTTGAGGAGATGTAAAGAAAATGTTTGGAATTGGCTGGCCAGAAGTAATCGTGATTTCGCTTGTCGGTGTAGCAATTTTTGGAGCAAAAAGAATACCTGAAATTGGGCGTAGTGTGGGACAGGCACTACGCGGTTTTCAAGATGAAGTTAAGGGTAAAAGCACTGAATCATCAAATTCTCAAAACAAGAATGATAGCGAGATCTAACCCTGAAACTAGATTCAGATCTTTTCTCTGAATCTAGTTTCGAGCTTCTAAGTAGCAGCGATCGGGCAATGTATCATTTCGCCGTTTGAAATTGTTTGAGAAGTTCGACATATTGTGCGCCTTGGGCAATTAGCTGAATTATGCGATCATCGGGGAAATCTTCTAGGAAGTCTTCATCCAATAAAAGGTCAAGATTTTCTGGATTTTTGGGTTGTTCGTTAGATGGCGATCGCGTAGGTACTGAGAGATCGATTTTAAGATAATTAAGTGGGACATTTGGCAGTTTACTTGCCCATTCGATCGCCACAACACCAAGAGGAAAATCTTTACCCCGCCAATATTCTTCTAAGTGTAGACTTGGGACTTGGGATGGCTCTAAACGATAAAGATCGATGTGATAAAGAGGTAATCGACCTTCCGTATATTCGTCAATCAGGGTAAAAGTGGGGCTAGTTATCGTTGTGCTAATACCTAGGGCGCGACCGAATGACTGCATGAAAGTAGTTTTGCCACTACCGAGATTACCTTCAAGCAAGATAATTGTACCTTCGGTAACAATTTGGGCAAGTCGTGAGGCGATCGCTTGAGTTATACCAAGATGATTGGCATAAAGCTCGATCTTTACAGTCTCAGTCATAATTCGGGTAAACTTTTGTACTAGGTGAAGAGTCTAGTCATTACCTATTGACGTTAGCCAGTAAGCAGTGATTAAACTCTTTCATGTTTCTTGTGTTTTTGTATTATCGTGCTAATTCGGCAAAGCTTTTATGGATACGAATACTCTTCAGTCACTCTCTCATCTCGATCAAAATGGTAATGCTCAGATGGTGGATGTGACTCATAAACCGTCAACGGTGAGACGGGCGATCGCCATGTGTGAAATATCCATGAAGACTACGACCTTGGACGCGATCCAAGCGGGAAATTTACCGAAAGGAGACGTTTTGGGGACAGCAAAACTGGCGGGAATTATGGCTGCGAAACAAACTGCCAACTTGATTCCGATGTGTCATCCGCTGAATTTGACCAATGTCGATGTCAAAATTATGTTAGACGAAAATATTCCAGGCTATCAGATTGAGGCAGAGGTCAAAACTAAGGCTGAGACTGGAGTAGAAATGGAGGCAATGACAGCCGTAACGATCGCTGCATTAACGATTTACGATATGGCAAAGTCATTAGAAAAAACCATGATCATTTCGAATACAAGGCTAGTTCACAAGAGTGGTGGCAAATCTGGCGACTTTAACGCACCTAAGGGGGAGTCTTGCGATATTTGAGCTTAAGCTAGACGCTGGTTGAGCCCAGCCGCAACCAACGTCTAACTTAAGCTCGTAACCTTAGGAAACTTTATGACCTGCAACCACGATCAAATTGCGAATTTTTGCTTCAGGTAGTTGACTATCAATTTCTAAGGATTTGTTTGCCACATCACCAACAATCGAAGCAGTAGCATCAATCGATTGAATGGTTTTGGTAATAGTTTCAATGCAACTAGAACAACCAATAGAAGGAACTAATAGTTTTAAAGTCATCAATCGATCAATGTAAAGAACTTTCATCGATTATAGCAATGCAAGTTTTGCTTGGGACATAAAACCCAAAAGAGTCACCCTGCCGCAAGCGGGCGGCATATAAAATTCTTTTTTACTAGAATTTAATCACACCGCAGAGCGGTAGGGTATTTACCTTCTTAGTTCAATAAAATAGAGGAGGCGCGAAGCGCCTCCTCTATTTACTTTGGGTTGGATTTGTCTTAGCTATCTCTCGTATCGCTATATAAAACCTAGAGATGATGAAACAGACATTATTTGTCGTTGCGATCGCGTTAGAAGAATTTAGAAGAACTAAGTTAAGTAATATGTCGAAAGTATAAAAATTGCTAGGGAATATATTTTAGCTCATCCCAATCACGTCAAATCCTAATAGTTATCATAGAATTAGTATAGATGCAAAATTTGGCAAGGAATTTGGCAATTATGCAAGATATTCTAGATTATATTCAATGCGGAGTTTTTGCTTTAACAGTTGAGCCAAATTCCGATGCATTTAAACTAGACAACTCAAAGTTTACTTTACGTTTTACAATCGCAAATTCGGCTTTTATCAAACTTATTTTTGGCGATCGTGATGACGGACAGACTGGGAAACTAATTGGTTTGCAGCCCGATGAGTGTCTACCTTCAGATTTTTTTCAATTATTAAATACTCATGTTTTCCAATGTTTACAATCTCAAGAACAAGTTGAATATGAAGCTAAACTTAACTTAGTTTTGGCGGTCTCTCTTACTCTGAAGATTGAAGAGAATGATAATTCTTGGCAGATTATTGGGACTTGTCAAGATATTACAAATCAACGTCTATCGAACCCCCAAATTAAACACTTCAGAAAGGATGCGAAATTCAGTAATTTAGTTAATGAAATTTCAGATGCCATTGTGATTATCGATCGTGAAGGCGTTGTTTGCTATGTCAACCAAACAGCGGAAAAACTGTTTGGATACAAAGCTGAAGATATTGTTGGTGAAGTTTTTGGCATTCCAGTACTATCGGGAGAAAGTACGGATATTGATATTCTCAATCACGGCAAGATCACTACCGCTGAAATGCATGTATCAGAAACTATTGATGAAGATCAGATAGTTTATGTAGTAGCTTCTTTGCGTGATGTTTCCGAACGCAATCGGGTTGAGGAATCTCTAAAATTAAGAGAACGGGCGATCGCCGCAAGCTCTAATGGGATTGTAATTACTAATGCTACCCAACCTAATAATCCCATAATTTACGTTAATCCCAGCTTTGAAAGGATTACTGGTTATAGTGCAACAGAGGTGATTGGACGCAATTGCCGATTTTTACAAGGTGGCGATCGCAACCAGATCGGCATTTTAGATTTGCATCAAGCTATTCAAGAACAGCGAGAATGCCATGCTGTCCTACTTAACTACCGTAAAGATGGTACCCCATTTTGGAACGATCTATACATTGCTCCTGTATTTAACGATCGCGGCGAACTCACAAATTACATTGGCATTCAAACTGACATCACCGCACAAGTAAAGTCAACACAAAGATTGCTCGAAAGCGAAGAACGTTTGCGGACAGTACTTACTTCAATCAAAGAAGGCATCACCTTTAGTGATGACACAGGTAATTTTGCAATTTTTAATTCGGGGATGGAAAATCTCACAGGTTATACGATCGCTGAAGCAAATACAAGTAATGATTTTACGAACTTTTTATATCCTGATTTTACGGAACACAACGAAGCATTGCAAAGATTGCAGCAGCTACAAGAAACAGGTCGATCGGTAAGTGTCGAGACTCGCATTTGTCATAAAGATGGCACATTTAAAGATGTATTAGTCTTCACAAGACTAATTTTATACAAAGGCAAACGCATGTATTTGAGTAGTTATTACGACATTACAGAGCGTAAAAAAGTCGAAACTCAACTACGCTACCAAAATGAAAGAGAGCACCTATTAAATGCAATTTTACTAAAAATACAATGCGAATTAAATCTCGAACAAATCTTAGCAATCACCGTTAAAGAAGCTCAAGAATTACTTCGGATTGATCGGGTTGTAATCTATCAGTTTCAGGAGGATTGGAGTGGCAAATTTGTTGTAGAAGAAGTTAACGATCCATCACTATCAATTCTTGGAAATACAATTAGCGATCCATGTTTTAACGAAAATTATATACATCAATATCAGAACAAACCGATTTCTAGTATCAACGATCTCGATCTTGCGGAATTAAGTCCTTGCCATAAAAAGCTTTTACAAAGTTTTCAAGTCAAGGCAAATATCGTTGCCACAATTTCTTTTGGTGGTACTCTATGGGGATTGTTAATCGCTCACCAATGCTTAGCAAGCCGTCAATGGGAAGAATTTGAAATCGATCTACTCAGACAACTATCTAATCATGTGGCGATCGCCATTCAACAAGTCAAATTATTTGAACGCGTCCAAGAATTAAATAAAAGTCTAGAGCGTCAAGTTGCAGATCGAACTCAACAGTTGGAGCAAAGTCTAAAACAATTAGAAAGAGCATTGCTCAAAGAGAAAGAACTAAATGAACTGAAATCACAATTTATTTCTAGAGCATCCCATGAATTTCGTACTCCACTTGCAACTATTCAAACAGCTAGTGATTTACTAAGAAATTATGGATATAAAATGTCAGACGAGAAAAAATTAGAAAGAATCGACAAAATCCAGCGTGAAGTCAGGAGCATGACAAGCCTACTAGAGGAAGTGTTAATTATTGGCAAGTCTGAATCTGGAAAATTTGAGTTACAAATCGAAGAGATTAATTTAGAAGAATTTTGCTTAGAAATAATAGAACAAATCAAAGTATTAGGAGGTAGTAAGCATCGAGTTGTATTTAAGAACGTTAATGCTCCCTCGAAGTTAGCGATCGATACTAAATTTTTTAAGCAAATTATTTCTAATTTATTGTCAAATGCAATTAAATATTCTCCCAATGGCGGAGAGGTAGCTTTTACGATTTCCCAAACTAGCGAAATCGTTCCCAAGCTTTTATTGGAGTTTAAAGATCGAGGAATTGGGATTCCTTTGAGCGATCAGGAAAAAGTGTTTGAGCATTTTTACCGCGCTCGAAATGTTGGTATGATTGCAGGAACTGGACTAGGAATGGCAATTATCAAAAGCTCAATTGACATTCTTGGCGGCACAATTCAACTTAATAGCATTGAAAACGAAGGAACAACCATACAAGTAAAGCTTCCAAGCTTCTCAGAACAATTTGCGATTAGATAAATAGTCACATAATGCTAAATAATTTATGGTGAGCTTCGACTTCGTCCAAACATCAATGCATAGCAATCTAAAAATAGTAATTGTAATAGTAATTGTAAAAGGCTTGAACTCCGCTTAGCCATGTGTTTACTTTGGCTGAGCGGAGTTCAAGCCTTATCTAAATTTACAAATGATTTCGGATTGCTATAATCTAACCAAATAAAGCCGAGACATTACCCTAAAATACAGATTATTTTTGATCTTTACGGATTTTTACTAAAATTACATTAAAAATGACTTTACAAAAATCTAGTTTTCCCTCTCACGAAAAGTTCTCTACGGCTATCTAAATGGAAAGATGAAATTATGACAATGATCTTGGTCATCGAAGATGTAGAAGCTTTACGGGAGGAGATTATGGAGACACTATCCTATGAGGGCTTTGATGTACTGGGGGCTGAGAACGGAGCCATTGGTGTTCAAATAGCCAATACCTATTTACCAAATTTAATTATTTGTGACATAGCCATGCCAGAACTGGATGGTTACGGAACCCTAGTAGCGCTTCGGCAAGAGCCTAAAACCTCTATGATTCCGTTCATCTTTTTGACTGCCTTGACTGAGAGATCGGATATGCGTCAGGCAATGCAATTAGGCGCTGATGATTATCTTACAAAGCCCTTTACTTCTATAGAGTTACTTGGAGCGATCGCGTCACGCCTGCAAAAATACAACTCAGTCAGAGAGCACTATTACGATGAGATCAAAGCTGTTGGAGCAAGGTATGAATATTTGTCTCACCACGACGAGCTTACGCAACTCCCAAATCGAATTCTTTTTCACGATTCATTGAGCCAAGCAGTTCTCCATGCAGAAATCAACAAGAAGACCCTAGCTTTGCTCTTTTTAGATATGGATAATTTCAATATCATTAACAACACACTTGGGAATGATATTGGCGATCAATTGTTTAAAGCAATAGCTGAAAGACTGAAACGATATACAGCTCCTTGCGATATGGTGGCCCGTATACAGGGAGACGAATTTGCCATGATTATCTCTGATATTAAGGATGTTAATAATGTAAAGCTTGAGGCTCAGAAAATTTTAGATTTATTGAGCCGTCCTTATAATTTATACGGTCATGAAGTTTTTATTACTAGTAGTATTGGCATCACTATTTTTCCTGAAGATCATCGAGATGTAGACGGATTAATAAAAAATGCCGAATTAGCAATGTACTATGCCAAAAATCACGGCAGAAATAGCTATAAGTTGTATAGCTCTGACCTCAATGTCCAGTCTTCCGAGTATATGGCTTTGGCTAATAGTCTGCATCGAGCCATCGATCGCAAAGAAATTCGTGTTTTTTATCAACCTTTAGTTGATTTAAAGTCAGGGCAGGTAGTAGGAGCAGAGGCACTGGCGAGATGGCAACATCCAGATCTTGGCATCATTATGCCAGGCAAATTTATTCCAATTGCTGAACAAACAGGATTGATCCTGCGTTTAGGTGAGTTGGTACTAGATGCAGCTTGCAAACAAATGCAATCGTGGCAGGAGTTAGATATAAATTATGGGTTTATTGCCGTAAATTTATCAGGTCAGCATTTCCGCCCAGACAATAACTTGCTCGAACTGATTAGCAAGGTTTTGCAAGAAACTGGTATAGAGGCTCATCATTTAGAGATCGAACTCACTGAAAGTATAATTATGCAAAATGCTGAATATACGATTGAGGTTTTATCTCAGTTACAAATTATGGGTGTCAAGGTAGCAATTGATGATTTCGGTACAGGCTATTCATCCTTAAGCTATCTCAAACATTTTCCCGTTAACACTCTAAAAATCGATCGCTGTTTTATTCAAGATATAATCACCGATCGCCATGATGCGACGATTTCATTGGCAATTATTGATTTAGCCCATAGTTTGTCATTGCATGTTGTAGCGGAAGGAGTTGAAACCAGCGAGCAAGCTAATTTTTTGAAGGAGCATGGTTGCGATCAGATGCAAGGATATTTCTTTAGTCCACCTTTACCTGCGTCTGAATTTGAAAAAATACTTCTCGAGAGTAAATGCTTATAACAAAAGCGATAGCACTTTGCCTAAGCACTCTTTTTTATCCTAACAATACTGGCGATCGCGATAAATTTATCGGTATGCTAACAAACAATCTTTTGTTGAGTCCTTTCTAACAATAACTTCATGAGTAAATCTAAACGCGCTTTAATCACAGGCATTACTGGTCAAGATGGATCTTATCTATCGGAGTTGTTACTAGCAAAAGGGTACGAAGTCCATGGCATTATTCGCCGCACTTCAACGATCAATACCGATCGCCTCGATCATATGTATCAAGATCCGCATTTACCAGAGACCAAATTATTTTTACACTATGGCGATTTAACAGATGGAACAACCCTAGGACGCATTTTAGAAGCTGTACGACCACATGAAGTATTTAACTTAGGAGCACAGTCTCATGTGCGCGTCAGTTTTGACTCTCCAGAATATACCGTTGATGCAGTGGGGATGGGAACACTGAGACTGCTAGAGGCACTGCGAGATTATCAACAGCGCAATAGTAGAGGAATCCGTTTTTATCAAGCAGGTTCTTCGGAAATGTATGGATTAGTACAAGCAGTACCTCAAAATGAGACGACTCCATTTTATCCACGTAGTCCTTATGCTTGCGCGAAAGTATACGCTCATTGGCAAACCATCAATTACCGCGAATCCTATGGACTGTTTGCTTGCAATGGAATTTTGTTTAATCATGAGTCTCCACGCCGAGGAGAGACATTTGTGACTCGAAAAATCACAAGGGCGATTGCTCGCATCATCACAGGACAACAGAAAAAGCTATATCTAGGAAATTTGGACTCCAAGCGGGACTGGGGATACGCAAAGGACTATGTTGAAGCAATGTGGTTAATGTTGCAGCAGGAAGAAGCCGACGACTATGTGATTTCGACAGGTGAGACCCACTCAGTAAGGGAATTCTTAGAGGCATCATTTGCCTATGTCAATCTCAAATGGGAAGATTATGTAGAGATCGACCCTCGTTATTTTCGACCAGCAGAGGTAGATTTGTTATTAGGAGACTGCACGAAGGCGAAACAAAAACTTGGCTGGGAACCCAAAGTTACGTTTAAGGATTTAGTCGAGCTAATGGTTGATGCTGATTTGGAGGCATTAGGCTTGCCAAATCCCAAAGGCACAGCATCTAAAGACATTGCAACACTGCGAAATGCTCAACAGACATCAACTTGGTAATAAAAATCGAGGTAACGCTAAGCGTTACCTCGATTTTTGTGATGGTTTCTAAGATTAATTCCCCACCTTTCAGTGGCATAAGTATATTGACAAGGATTTAGATACCCCGCCACAAGCGAACTGGATGATTTATTTATCACTAATTTTATAAGGCGTTATTTATGATAGGAAACCAATCAGAGTCTCAATTTAAAGATCGCAAGATTCTTGTTACGGGTGGTGCTGGCTTTTTAGGTAAGCAAGTAATCGCCCAACTTATAGCCGCAGGAGCCAATCAAGAACTAATCTCGATACCACGGTCTCAAGAGTATGATTTAAGATCGCTCGCTAATTGCGAAAAGGTCGTTCGGGATCGGGACTTAATCATTCACCTTGCTGCTCATGTTGGCGGCATCGGGCTTAACCGCGAAAAACCTGCTGAGCTTTTTTATGACAACCTGATGATGGGCGTGCAATTAATTCATGCGGCTTATCAAGCTGGCGTACAAAAGTTTGTTTGTGTTGGAACGATATGCGCCTATCCTAACTTTACCCCTGTTCCATTTAAAGAATCCGATCTCTGGAATGGTTATCCCGAAATCACAAACGCTCCTTACGGTATAGCCAAAAAGGCTTTGCTAGTACAATTGCAATCTTATCGACAGCAATATGGGTTTAACGGCATTTATCTACTGCCTGTCAATCTATATGGGCCAGAAGATAACTTCGATCCTCGTAGCTCTCATGTAATTCCCGCATTGATTCGGAAGGTTTATGAGGCTCAACAGAGAGGCGATCGCACTATTTCTGTATGGGGAGATGGCACGCCGACCAGAGAATTTGTCTACTCTGAAGATGCAGCTAGAGGCATTGTCATGGCTGCTACCGCCTATAACGAATCCGAGCCTGTAAATATTGGCACGGGCTTGGAGATCTCGATTAAAGACTTAATCCATTTAATTTGCGATCTGATGGGTTACGATGGCGAAATAGTCTGGGAAACTGACAAGCCTAATGGTCAGCCCCGACGTTGCCTAGATGTTGAACGAGCTAAGCAAGCTTTTGGCTTCACCGCTCAGGTGGATTTCCAGCAAGGTCTGCAAAAGACGATCGCTTGGTATCGCCAACACGCTATCTAAATCAATTAGACGGAAAATCAAGCCATTATTTTGGGATTTTAATCGCGATCGCTATAGAAAATTTTGCATATGTGCCATGCTTTGGTATGATTATATTCCGCGCAATTAAACAAGTAACTTCGCAAGAAATTTTTGTGGCGTAATGTGAGGAGAGATGGCCGAGTGGTTGAAGGCGCAGCACTGGAAATGCTGTTTAGGGGTAACTTTAACGAGGGTTCGAATCCCTCTCTCTCCGTAGTAATAGAATAGGCTCCTGCTTTTAGCAGGAGCCTATTTATTTTTGAAGCAATGCTTCATGTTTAACGGGAGTTCGGGATAATTTAAAACGGGCTTTGAGAGAGGGTTTGCTACGCAAACCCTCTCTCAAAGTGCAGAAGTAAAAGCCTTGCTTAGCAAGGCTTTTACTTCTGCACTTATAAAATTTGCAAGCTTAACCCGAACTCACGTTGTTTAGGGTTAAAACTAGTGACAGCTATAGTAGTAAAGAAATGTAAATAGGAAATTTTTCATATGTTCTACACTCCGCCTTGGCATCTAACAAATGGACTGCTAATGACTCTTTATACGGCACTGCGGATTAGTAAAAAGTGGGAAAATTTCACAGTAGAGCCAGAACCAATCTATCAAGAGCATATATTTATCGGTGCAAAGGACGTTCCCATCTTTGGCAAATATGCAATTCCTCAAAATGCTAAGGGCACAATAGTTGGAACCTATGGGATTACAGGTGATTTAGAGAATCAATGGTTTCTTAAAATTTTGGGTCGCAAAGCTTTTGCTAAAGGATACGCAATAGTTTTATTCGATTGGCGAGCGCATGGCAAAACAGCTGAACTTTCATCGACTCTAACTTCTGATGGGCTACATGAAGGTGAAGATTTTATTCGGATCGCTAATACTGCTAAACAATTAGGTTGTCCTGCACCATTTTGGTTAACTGGATATTCTCTCGGTGGTCAGCTAGCTTTGTGGGGAATCAAGGCAGGAGAGACGATCGCTAGTTGGGGGAGCGATTTAGAAATTACATCAGCCGACATTGCTGGTGGGGCTGTGATTTGTCCTAGCGTTGACTCGAATCGATCGCTTACTTATTTAGTCAAAGATGAGTTGGGTAGATTTTTAGAAAAGGCGATCGCTCGCGAACTAAAAAAACTGGCGCGAGTGATGGCAAACAATCATCCCGAAGCGATCGATCGCGATGCAGTAGAAAGAGCTAACAGCATTTGGGGATTCGATCATGAATTGACGATCGCTAAATTAGGCTTTGACTCTGTAGAAGCATATTACGATGCCAGTTGTCCGCTATATTTCATGCCACATCTCCAAAAGCCAACCCTCATTCTTTATGCTCAGGACGATCCGATGTTCGATCCATCGATTGTGAATGACTTAGAAAAAATTGCTCAAGATAACCCTGCTATTAAATTAATAGTTACGCAATACGGGGGGCATGTTGGTTACGTTAGTAATAAAAAATGCCAAAATCACTATGGCGATCGCGATCGTTGGTGGGCATGGAATCGCATATTTGAGTGGATTGAAGCATTAGGTTGAACTTATAACAATGCCAGAGATAGCTAGGACAAATCAAAACCCAAATAAATAGAGGCGGCGCGAAGCGCCGCCTCTATTTATTTGGGTTTTACAAAACTTGCTTTGCCATAGAAATTAATCTAAAGGTTCAGGGTTTTGGTTGTATCCTGCTGAAAATTCAGGGTTTTAGTTGTGTCTTGGCGATCGATTGGCTGATTAACCAAATTCACAAACCTTCTTTGTGAAAAAACTCGATAATTTTCTAAATCTACATCAGGGAAATCAGTTTCAACATTTTTCATTTTAATTAGGCTATAGTTTGTATCCTCGTCAAAAATAGCTAGAGTGACATTTAGAACATCAAGAAAATTAATAAAAGAACGACATTCTACTTCATCATAGTTACTATAGAATTGGATTAATTCAGCAACATAACTTTCCAAGTACAAGCGACTATTAGGAAAGACAAGCACAACTTTTAGTAATAAAATTACTGGACTAAGAAAGTTATTTAACTCCAAAGATAATTGAAGAAATTCAGAGGGTTTACGACGTTCGCTTAATAAAAGATATTGCAAAACACGATTGCAAGCTACATGTAGCAAGCTAAGTGTCATTTTTTGGTCGTCTTGGTATGATTGAAAATGTTTTAATTTTTCTACTACTGTCAAGCGCATGATTTCAGTAGTTTCTAAATCATCTTGTGAGATACCTAAATATGCGAGTAGGTTTTCTTTAAACTCTAAGAAAGTCATATTACGAATTTCATTACAGAATTTCTTGGCAACATTCCTAAAGTTCTCATTTCCCTCTTTATTTAAGACTTTTTTGATCAAAACCAGTACCCCGTCCCCTAAGGTTGTAGGATTTTTGCGCTGAGTGGGAACATCTGACTTTGAGCCAATCCTAGCCGTATACATTGCCAAATCAAACTTAAATTGTTTTTTCAGCTTTCGTGATAATGTTTCCGCGTATTGTCTTTGTTCTGGCGGTTTATTTAAATCGGTATATTCTGAAGTCAATAAATAGGAGGAAAACCGTTCGCTCCAATTATGATAATTTTTGCGTACCCCTGTTCTGCCAGAAAGCGCTCGCAAAGTCCTATATTCTTCGCTTTGAGCAAAGCTTTGCAGCCATTGTCTTAGCTTTTTTAATTTGTGGATCCGAGTTGGAATCCCAATAGAATTTGACAAAAAAAGATCGACCAACTGTTGGCAAGCATCGATATTGCCATTGATCGCCCAGTTATTATTAAGAATATAGCAACAGCGTAAGAGGGTGTACTTAAACGCATCCTCCTTGTTATGAAATATAATTTCACCTAAGGCGTAATAAGCCTTAATATTATCAACTTCTTCATATCTAATAAACAATCTGTCAAATTGGTTTAATATTGCTTCAGATTGATAATTTTTAATTATTCCTAAAAAGAAGTTATAGATATATTGCTGCGCTTTATCAATACTACCAGCAGTTATATCTGTAATTTGTTCAGCAAATTGTTCTGAACGGCGATGATTATAAAACTGTGCCATGTTAATTAATATTCCTAAGCAACAGTGAAGAATTTCAAAATATAAGATTTGATTACATTATACTAATCGACAAAAAAGTTGACTCAAAAATTGACTCAAAAATTCATCTTATTTTTTTATAGAAATTTATCTGACAATCCTCAGTAAAGGCTCAAACTAAATTTTGTTAAAAAACTTAGAATAAGAGATCGTCAAGATTTTTAATGAAATATCTGTTTCTAGAGATAATTTGAACAAATCAACTCTACTGTCAGGTGTACCGTATGGCTATCGCCATAATGCTTAAGACAAATAAAACTTATATAGTAATACAAGAGATAGCTAGGACAAATCAAAACCCAAATAAATAAAAACAGAGCAAAGTTCCGTCTTTATTTATTTGGGTTTTATGCTCTAGGCAAAACTTACATTGCTATAAATCTGATGAGATCGGCACTACATCTTATTTCACGATGAAAGCGATCCCCGATTAAGGCAGACTAATTAAGGTCTGATATTTTAGTGGCTGTTTTTGGCAAATTAGCTGCCCAAACGCTGTATAACTAGTGCTAGAGCTAACCTAAAATCTAAATTAAGAATTAAGATGCCAGCTTTTAAGATTTTTGATAACGATATTGATTTTGAAACCCTTCAAGAGTATCTCAGTTGCGAAGCGATCGCGATCGATACTGAAACTATGGGATTGATTCCTAGGCGCGATCGCCTGTGCTTGATCCAAATTAGCAACGATGACGAAAATGTAAGTTTAGTAAGAATTGCTCAGGGGATTAAAGAAGCCCCAAACTTGAAATATTTGTTTGAAGCCCCCGATGTAACTAAAGTTTTTCACTTTGCGAGATTTGATGTAGCAATGTTGGAAGCGCATCTTAGCATTGCTACCCATCCAATTTTTTGCACTAAAATTGCTAGCAAACTAGCTAGGACATATACCGACAAACACGGCCTAAAAGAGCTAGTCCGCGAACTTGAAAAGGTTGAGCTTGATAAAACATCGCAGTCTTCTGACTGGGGGAATATCCAGCTTCTATCGGAAGAACAACTAAAATATGCCGCTAATGACGTGCGCTATCTACTAACTGTCTATCGCAAGTTGATTGATATGTTGATTCGTGAAAATCGTTATGAATTAGCAAAAGCTTGTTTTGCCCACATTCCTACACTTGTATATCTAGATTTACTCGGATATTCAGACGTTTTTGCACATTAATCAAGGTTTATAGGAGTCGATTTATACCCTTATATAGGACTTGATTGTACTTTTTGCGACTACGCCGAAGGCAAAAAAACGCAAAGAATAGTGCTGAAAAACAAGATGAATAGACTATCTTGACCGCTAACTACTATCTTCTGAGTCATGCAAAACCAAACCATAAAGGGATTTCGAGCCAGTTTTCTAGATGTAATCGCCGATCCTTTTTATGAAACTGAAGCTGATTGTGTTCGATACTTTCCTGACGGTTTGCTAGTAGTAGAGCATGGCAAGGTAAAGGATCTAGGGGATTATGAAACGTTATATCCTCAATATGCCGATATTCCAATTACTTACTATCGCGATCGCCTGATTGTCTCAGGATTTATCGATACGCATATTCATTTTCCACAGATGGAGATGATCGCCTCCTATGGCGAACAATTATTAGAATGGCTCAGTACTTATACATTTCCAACAGAAAGAAAATTTGCCGATCGCAACTATGCCCTTGAAATTTCTTCGCTCTTTCTCAATGAGTTACTGCGAAATGGAACGACGACCGCTTTAGTATTTACGTCAGTATTTCTCCAATCCACGGATGCTTTTTTTGAGGAAGCGCAACGTCGCAATTTACGAATGATTGCGGGCAAGGTAATGATGGATCGCCATGCGCCAGATTTTTTGGTGGATACTGCGGCATCTTCTTATCTAGAAACTAAGCAGTTAATTGAGAAATGGCACAAGCGCGATCGCCTACTTTATGCGGTGACACCACGCTTTGCAATTACTTCCACATCAGAGCAATTGACCAATGCAGGTAAACTTTTAGCCGAATTTCCCGATGTATATTTGCATACGCATCTCTCAGAAAATGTGAAAGAAGTGGAAACTGTTGCTGAGTTCTTCCCTGAAAGTGAAGGTTATCTTGATGTATACGATCGCGCAGGTTTAGTTGGCTCAAAGTCAGTCTTTGCTCATGGAGTACAGCTCACCGATCGCGAATTTGCAAGATTATCGGAAGCAAAATCAGCGATCGCCTTTTGTCCGACTTCCAATCTATTTTTAGGAAGTGGGCTATTCAAACTAGAAAAAGCTAAATCATCAGAAACTCCTGTAAAGGTGGGATTGGGAACTGATGTGGGAGCGGGCACGAGCTTCTCGATCTTACGTACTGCGAGCGCTGCCTATCAAGTCGCGCAATTGCGATCGCAAAAACTTTCTGCTTTTAAAGCTTTATTTCTGGCAACATTAGGCGGTGCAATCGCACTATCACTTGACGATAAATTGGGTAATTTTGAGATTGGGAAAGAAGCAGACTTCATAGTGCTGAATCTACGCTCAACGCCAATTATGGCTTTAAGAAATAAATCTTCAGATCAAGCGATCGCGACTACACTTGCTGAAATTTCCGATCAACTATTCGCGACCATAATTATGGGTGATGATCGGGCGATCGAGACAACCTATATCATGGGCGAGAAAGCAGAATTTTAAATATAGAGCTAGCTATTATCCAAATCCAAAATATGAGAGACGGTGCGAAGTACCGTCTCTCATATTTTGGATTTTATATCCTACAGATCTTTGCGCTCAATCCCAAACCAAGAAAGATTTTGAAAGCTTTGCTTCGCAAAGCTTTCAAAATCTTTCTTGTGGTTCGTTTGATCGGCAATTGCTGTAATAAGGATTGCACTAACCATATTTAAAATTCTGCACTTTGAGGGAATCGGGGGAATGGAATCACATCACGAATATTTCCCATGCCTGTGATGAATTGAACTAAGCGCTCAAAACCAAGACCAAAGCCAGCATGAGGCACGGTTCCATAGCGCCGTAAATCGAGATACCACCAATAGTCTTCAGGATTTAGACCGACACTGCGAATTCTGGCTTCCAATACATCAAGGCGTTCTTCACGTTGCGAACCACCGATTATTTCACCAACCCCAGGCGCAAGAATATCCATTGCCCGCACTGTTTGCCGATCGCTTGCAGTATCTTCATTCACCCGCATATAAAATGCTTTGATCCCCAAAGGATAATCCATTACAATTACAGGCTTTTGGAAATGTTCCTCAGCTAAAAATCTTTCATGTTCTGATTGTAAATCCAAACCCCATTCCACTGGAAATTCAAAGGTTTTGCTACATTTCTCGAGAATGGCGATCGCCTCAGTATAAGTAACGCGCTCAAATTTCTCATCGACAATTTTGCGGGCATTTGTCATCACTTGAGCGTTTACCCGTTCTTGGAAAAACTCCATATCTTCGGGACAGGTTTCCAAAACGTAATTGAAAATGTATTTGAGAAAATCTTCAGCAAGATCGGCATCCCCTTCGAGATCGCAGAAAGCCATTTCTGGCTCGATCATCCAAAACTCAGCAAGATGACGCGAAGTGTTCGAATTTTCAGCACGAAAAGTTGGACCAAAAGTATAGACATTAGAAAATGCCATCGCCATAATTTCTGCTTCTAACTGACCACTTACAGTCAAAAAAGCAGGCTTCCCAAAAAAATCTTGCGAAAAGTCTACAGGTTTACCTGCTGCTGCCACTTTATTTAGATCGAAAGTGGTTACGCCAAACATCTCACCTGCGCCTTCACAATCGCTAGCAGTGACAATCGGTGTATGTATCCACAAAAAGCCACGTTCTTGAAAGAACTTATGTATTGCAAAAGCACAAGCATTTCGCACGCGAAATACTGCCCCAAACATGTTAGTGCGCGGGCGCAAGTGGGCGATCGTGCGAAGAAATTCGATCGAGTGGCGCTTTTTTTGTAAGGGATAAGTTTCAGCATCGGCAGTCCCAAAAACAGCGATCGCCGTCGCTTGCATTTCTACTCTTTGACCTTTCCCCATTGATTCGACTAACATTCCAGACACTTCGATCGATGTGCCTGTAGTAATTTGCTTGATCAGGATTTCATAGCTATCAATCGTCTGAGGCAAAACAATCTGTAAGCCTTGTAGCGATGACCCATCATTTAGCTCTAAGAAGGCTATTCCCTTACCTTCTCGTTTAGTCCGCACCCAACCACGAACAGTGAAAGAGTCACTAGTCTGACCACTACGTAATAGGTCAATAATTCTTGCAGATGCCATACGCTAAAATAGTTGCTTGAAATAACTGTGCACATACCACAGAGAAATGAAATCGCGATCTCATAGCTCAGGCAAGTATCCTAACATTTCAGCGTTTGGCATTGTTGTAAACCCTGAATCTTCTCCTTAAGAAGGATATCCCCAATATTTAAACCTATCAAAATTCAATCATTAATAATTTAATGTCTGAAAAATTGAGAAACACAAATATAAAGCCACAAAACTGAAAGAAACCTTAAAGCTAGAATTTAGATAAATCCCAAGAAATTAAACCCCAAAATTTAGCTCGAAAATCGATTAATTCTGATATGCCATTTCACGAATCAGTGGTATGCGATCGCTGATGTAGTGACTGAGGTCATTCTGCTGATGATAGTCCAAGGCAGAACGCTCTTTAACTTGATCGACCAACCAGCTCATTAGTCCATCATCATCAAGATTTAGGAGCAGATTAGGATGTGCTTGGTTAACCGAATCCCAGAAAAGGCGTATGATAGCAGGTGACATGTATGTTTACCTTAACCTTAATATTTTCCTAACAATTTATACATTAGTACATCTCTACATCAGTACTGTTAAAAATCACACAAAATGAAATAAATTCCACCTCCCCTAAGATTGATTGATAAATATCTATACAAAAAGTGTCATTAATTCATTTACATTGCAGCACTTTGCACTTTCTCAAAACCCAATAAATTCCCTAAAAGTGTTACTAAATAACACTTTCAAAATTTTCGATCCTACATAAAGCCTAAACGGGCTGTAGTTTCGAAAATGTTAAGCGCTTCAATTCGAGACGTGACGTCTCAGTTTCTCGTAAAAATCAGTTTCTAAATGATGCTAATGCTTATGTTAACTTGTTGGTACATTTTTACATGTGCCCTAGGTAACCGCTAAGCATGATGTAAATTTTAGAGAGGATATATTTATGGCTAGACAGGTAGAAATTTGGAACGATCGCGCTGAGATTGCCTCAAGAGCACTGTTGTTGTGTCAACTTGCCTATGATGAAGCGATCGCCAAAAGCGAAAGATTTACGCTTGTTGCGGCTGGAGGTAGCACACCTCGCATTTTATACGAACTATTGGCAAAGAAAGATTGGGACTGGTCGAAGGTGCATGTATTTTGGGGAGATGAGCGTTACGTACCTGTCACCGACCCTCTAAGTAATGAAGGAATGACTCGTAAAGCATGGCTCGATCTCGTTGCCATACCTGTAGAAAATATTCATGCAGTTCCGACAGATGCAGACGAGCCTGCGATCGCGGCGGCGAGATACGAGCAGCATATTCAAGAATTTTTTGGAATTAGTGAGGGAGAATTTCCTCAATTTGATTTGGTTTTGCTAGGGATGGGCGATGATGGTCATACTGCGTCATTATTTCCACATACAAAGGCTCTTAAAGTAAGCGATCACCTTGTGACCGTTGGCGAAAAAGATGGACAGCCTCGGATCACAATGACTGTTCCTTTAATTAATCAGGCAAAAGAAATTATTTTTATGATTGAAGGTGCTGCCAAAGCAAAAGCTCTGAAGGCAGTCTTAGCTCCTAATGGCGATGTCAATCAATATCCTTCGCGATTGATTACTGGAAATACTATTTGGCTATGCGATCGCACAGCGATGAATCAAAAGCAAGCCTAACTAACTGTAGGCATCGAAATATGCTGCCTATAGTTAATTTACAAAAATACTTATGTCTAAATTAAATTCCGAGCAATATGAACGCCTTAGGCGCGAAGCTAAATCTCCTTATCGGGGTTTACGCATATTTATCTATATTGCTTTGGCAGGTTCGGGCTTTATTGGAGCAGTTGTTTTTTTTACAAGACTAATTGCGGGTAACGGTGAAATTGGAACAAATCTTGGAAATTTCGCCCTACAAATTGGTGGCTTAGCTTTTATGTTGTGGCTATATCGCATCGATCGTAATAAGCAATAAATAAATCATCACTCAGTAGTCTTACTAGGCTTATATAGCAGTCCTAAATCATTCGTAAGATTCAGAGCTTACGCTTCTTAGTCCTTTAGCTGAGTATAGCAAAGCCTATTTCATATCATTTAGGATTGATACAGTAAAAGCTATAAAAACACTTGATTTTGTTTGAAATTGTTATAATGTCAAAATATTTTTAAGTTTGACTTGAAAATATCCTAAGTAAGAGCACTATAACTACATATTTATTGCAACTCAGGAAGTTTTAATACCCAAAAAATTGCAATTAGGTTCATGTAATAATTTCGATAGCGGCTTTCACTTTTAATTACACTTAAATTTCATATTGGGTTTGGGACGGCTTGATATGCAAAGTTGCAAAAATGCTATAGAGGAAATGGTAATTAAAGAAATTGACTTACAAATTTCTCACTTACCTCAATATCGTCGAGATCAGATTAATTTAAGCGAAATTGCAGCTTATGCTCTAAATCGCCTTCCACCGATGTATGCGACATCAAAATCTGGATGGACTAGACAACGGCAAAAAGCGGCAACTGAAATGCGATCGCAAATAGAATCCGCAGTACGTAGAGCCTTAACCAGCGTCAAGCCTGACGCTCTGCGAGATTCTAAACCATTACCATCACAAGAAGTCGCTAGCCACGCGCGATCGCTTTCCGACCTTCAACAGGTTCTGGGTGCAGAAAATATTTCTTGGAGAGATGTTCCGACAGCTTTAGAGAATGCTTTGATAACTATCAAGCTTAAGAGTGCTGTTAGTAATACTTATATGGTTACTGGCAAACGTGAGGCGATACTCTCAAACGATGAAACTGCATTTAGCAAAAAACCACCTGAGATCTCTTGGAAAGGCAGACAAGTTCAACCTTCATCCAAGTTATCCAGTGACGAGCAGAAGGCTAAAGACTTCAATACCTATATGGTGGATGCCAAGTATGAATTTAGCAATGTTTTAGAAAAATTAGTCTTGTCTCTCACTTACCATCAAATCCAAAAACTGCATCCAGCGATCGCCGAAACGGTCGATCTAGGGGAAGCCACTGCCTATGTTTTAAATCGTCTGCCAACTATGTATGCCACTTCCGAAAAAGGTTACAAAGAACTAAGACTGAGAGCACGTGAAGTTTATGGGAAGGAAATAGTTGCTCTACTAAAGGAGGCGATTTCAGTTTGTGTAGAAGCTCCTAACTTAGAAAAAGTCCCATTACCTCTGGCTCGTTTTGAAGCAGAAATAGAAGAAGCGATCGAGCAAGTTGGTTGGATTTTGCAACGTGACGATATTAATTGGCGCAATGCTCCATTTATTATTGAAGAATGTCTAAATAAAGCGATCAACAACGAAATCGAATGGCGTAAACGTAGTGATTATAACTATCAAGTAAGTTCAAACTAATCCTAGGATTAGGCAATCAAAAAATTCTTTCTTTTGACTAAGTAGCTCAGCAGTTTCGCCCGCGTAGCGAACGACGACACAAGCTTCTGGGTCTTATTTCATGATTTGCTGGATTGATTGAGGAGAGTTAATTAAGCTGGAGTCATTAACGTTATACTTGCCAATACATTTGAGCTTGGGACTACGTTCAACTATCTCATCTAGCATTGATAGACGCTCTCGCAAAGCAATCTTGTCATTTGGATTAGCATCAATCCACTTGGTGTAAGCATCAAGAGCATCGTACCAGTAACGGTTATTTGCAAATATTCTCGCTCTCGCCAAATCTGTAGAAGCACCTTCGATCTCAGACATCACTGCGGGGTTACTCTCCCGACGCACAATTGCTCGGGCATCAATTTGATCGATGGGGGTATCTCCATCTTTACTAACAGAACTTGCATATCGAATATTCCAAGTGTAAGTTTTATCTACTTCCAGATTCGGAGAATTAGGAGGAAGCGTAAACCTATATAGTCCAGAATTATCTTTGCGGTAACCTTTAGATCTAAAACTAAAAATTGATTTTGCATTACGTCCAAAACCACTCCTCAAAATAAAACTTATCCCAAAAAATTCTTTATTTTCTGTCTCGGGGCTGGAAGCTTTAGCGTCGAGTGATTTATGCTCGATATACCAATAAAAAGTTGGGCGAGATGACAGTGTCCTAGCGCCATCGTCAGGAGCCAGAAGATCTACAGCAACCAGTTTAGTCTTAGGACATCTAGTCGCTCCTTCTACGACATTATTTGGAATAACGCCTAAGCCATAAAAACTGCTGCTTTTAGAATGCACAGCAACAGGCAGACACCAGCCGATCGCGCTGAAAGCCACTAGCATAAAAATTAATTTAGGATAGCGAAATAGCGATCGCCATGCATCAATTTTCATAGTGTTCCCGATCGCAATTTAGTCCAAATATCCTTATATTGTAATAGCGACGCCTGAGATAAAGGTGAAATTAACTCACTCTTAGCTAGAATACTCTGCGGGAAAAACTTGATCGGATCGGCTTTGACACTATCAGGAACTTGAGATAAGTCACTAGATGGGCTGACAGCATCAGTTAAAGAAGTAATTTGAGCCGCGATCGCAGGTGTAAGACAAAAATCCATCCATTCTGTTGCCGCGATCGCAACTTCGCCCTTAGGAATTACCCAAATATCACTCCATAGAGCAGTTCCATCTTGAGGAATTACTACTTTGAGATTAGGGTTTTGCCTTTTAGCTTTGTACATATCACTCGTCCATCCAACCGCCACCAGCGAATCGTCTGCCAATAAGGACTGCAAGTAATTATCAGATGTATAAGTTAAGACTTGTGAATTTAAACTTTTGAGTTCTTGGGTAAGTGTGGCAATGTCCCGACTCTCTAGTAAGTTTTCTTGCTGGTAGGATTGCCCCATTTTTTTTAAAACTAGACCGATGACTTCGCGAGCGTCGTCTGGCAATGTCAGCTTTAACTGTAGTTCTGATCGCCACAGATCCGACCATTGCGTAATATCAAATTTCAGTTTGTCACCTCGGTAAGCGATCGCCGTTGCCCCCCAGCGATAGGGAATCCCCCAGACTTGATTGTTGCGAGTAACGCTGTTTTGCCAGATTGGACTGAGTTTTTGCCACTGGGGCATTTTTGCTAACAGATCGGGAGCGATCGGTTGAATCAAGGATTGGGCGATCGCCAGATCGAGCCAACTATCGCCAATGCTAATCAGATTTTGGGCTTTGTCTTTAGAACTAGTTGGGTAATTTTGCAGTTCTTGCCAAAGCTTAGAGGGCAAATTTTCCGCTTTATATTCGGTCTTTTTTTGAGAAGTCGATTCAAATTGGTTAATAACTTTACTAGGAAGCGCTCCTAACAGCCCCAAAATTCTGAGGCGTTCGCTTCGATCGAAAGGATTTGACCATTGGCATCCGCCAATACCCGCGATCGCGGCACCACCTAAAACTAGAAACTTACGCCTATCCATGCATCTTATAAAAATATCTTCTTTACTCTAGCAAAAAGAGAGGCGGCGCAAAGCGCCGCCTCTCTTTTTAGATTTTAAAATACTTCGTTTTTATTTAACAAATGGACGCATTAGCAGATAGCCAGCACCAAAAGAAGTTAGCACGATCGCCACAATTGTAAGAGTTAATACCCAACCGCTTAATCCTGCTGATTCTTTGGAGTCTTCCATCAAATCAGTACGGAGAGGTCGAGAAGATACTTCTTCTCGGATTTCTAGCTTTGGCATTGCTTTTGGTGCTGGTGCTGTTGTTGGTGCAGGAGCATCAAAAGTGGCAAAAGAGCTGTCGTAATATAGTGTTTCACTGCCAATAGAATCAGGGCTTTGTGTAGCTGGGGCTGAATCAGTAGCAAGTTGTCTAGCCCTAGAGATCGCCTCTTGGATCGCGTTAGTTGTTTGTTGTACAGATGTTTTGCGGGGACTTGCCTGAGTTGCTGGCTTGTCAGCAGGGCGAGGCTTGGCAGCAGGAGGGCGACCTTGAGGCTGAGAATTGTTTCTAGATGGTGCGGGGTTAATTTGAGAAGAGGCGCGAATACCTGCTAAAACTTCAGACAATTTTGATTCAGGGAGGTTTGACTGAGTGAGGATCGCCTGAACCCGATCCGTTGATTGGGCGATCGCTTCAAACTCCTGTAATAGCATCTGATTTTGCCGAGCTAGCTGCTCATTTTGCAACTGAAAGAAAGATAGCTTAGCTTGAGCAGATTGTAGCTCCGCAGCCAGTTCTCGATACACAGTTACAGGTACTGATGCCTGATAACTAGATTGAGGTGCCTGATAACCAGACTGAGAAGATGTAGGTTTTAAGACTGGATTGGCTTGCATAGACGGCAGCACCGTAGACCGTGAAAAATTTAGTCGAGACTATACCATATGATTTGCTGTCTTGCCTAACCAAACCCAAAATTCAGCAATTTTCACTATAAAAATCGGTTTTGATAAAAGTCTGCCGATGGTGGACTTTTATCAAAACCGATTTGGGGATTTTTAGCGCCATAGATACTAAAAATCCCCAAATCGGTTTCATAATTAGAATTTCTGCACCAAGTTGAGTCAGCAGAAAAAGCTCACCGACTCAATTTAGATTGCTAAACTACTTAGTCTACTAATCTTAGAGCTATGCTTTTATTACAGTTCAGTACTTCTCACTATTGTCGGAAAGCTAGGCTCGCTCTTGGCTACAAGCAAATTGCCTATCAAGTCGAGAATCTCACTCCAGGTCTACATATTTTACGAATCAAGCCACTTTCTGGTTTGACAACTGTGCCTGTTCTTTTCCCCCAGCTCAAAAATTGTCCAGCCGTAGTAGCTGACTCCACTGAAATCATTCGATTTCTTGAGGCATATCAACCGAATCCACCACTTTATTTTGAAGACTCTTTACAGCAAGCGGAAGCTTTGCGCTTAGAAGATCATTTTGATGAATTAATTGGCACGGCAGCGAGGTTTGTTTACTATCAGTTTCGCGCTAAAGAGGGTAAACAGATCGATCCGTCATGGACGAGTCAAATAGTGATTGCGATCGTTCGATCGCAATACGGTATTAATGCTAAATCAGCCAAAGTTGCAGAACAAAAAATTACAGATGCGATCTCAATGCTAAGTGAGTTCTGGCAAGATGGATACTTGATAGGCGATCGTTTTAGTGTTGCTGATTTGACTGTGGCAGCCTTGCTTTCTCCACTAGGCTTAATTCCTGCTTATCGCCGCGCATATCCTTGGTTGTTTGAGCGAATTGTTGATATTCATCAGCTCTGCCACGAACCTTTACCAAAAAGATGGGACATGGCGCTGAGCATGACCAGCCATTGACAAGCTAAATAGCAGGACTCCTACTTAGTTACAATGCTGCGAGAGCCTACAGTCAAACTAAAGTAATGCCAATTACTGTGTCATAACTTAACATCTAATTTTGCCTATAGTCGGTAAGCTAAAAATAATTAGGTTCTTAGAGGCGATTAGTGCGAGTAGTCATATGGCTGTTAATGTTAGTGAATCTTTATTTGAGCAGATTCTTGAGTATCTTCGAGAGCGGACAAAAGCAAGCGATCCCACTGCTCAAAACTTGCTAAGAACATTAGAAACTCTAACATCTAGTAATGATTCTAGTAATTCCACTCCGCAGTCAAGTAGCAATCGCCCCGACGATCTAGCATCACAGTTTGGTCAAAAGCTATTTGAAGCTTGGAAAGAGCTAGCTGACTTACAGGTTGGGGAAAATTATTGGAGCTATCCAGTTATGTTTGAAGACTTGGCGGAAACAATGGAAATTTCCGTTGATGTTTTTGTTCAACACCTTGCAAATACCCAGATTGGTAGTTTGCAGTTAATCCAAGGACGGGGGTACAACTATCAAGTAAATGGACAACAAGCTGCATCATTGACTTTTCACTCTGCGCCAACTCTAAAAAAAGCCGCAATTCCTAAAGTCTCTGATAGCAAACAGGAATCAGGCTCAAAAAGCAAAACTTTTAAAGTTGGCGATCGCGTATGCGTAAATGCCAATCGCCAACAATATGCCAATCATAAAGGTATCGTTGAGCAGGTAATCAGCGTAAGCTGTCGTGTCAAGTTAGATAATGGTTGGACGGCTTTTTTACCAAATCATTGTTTAGATCATATTAAATAGAGAGATGCAAAGCATCTCTCTATTTAGCTTGGAACTCATGAAAAATATGACTTTTGAAGAGGCGATCGCCTATACAGAAGAACTGCTCGCACGCAATCATCTCGAAGACTCTCAACTAGAGTCAGAAATTTCTGCGCTCATCCAAACCTCAAATGGAGCGCGAGGCTTTTTTGTATGCTTTTTAACTGGTGAATCACAATTAGCTGATGCTCCCAGTGATGGAGTGATTCGAGCATTGAAATCTTCACCTATGGCGATCGCCGAACTGCTTGTCAAAAATCTCGCCATGTCAACCGCAATGGCGATTGTTCATCGCCGTGCAGTAAATATCGAACAAGCACAGGGCTCCGATCGCGTGGCTAAACGAACTGCTCTTTTAATTAAGAAAGTCGATCTAGCGGAAGTTCGACGGATAGCCACTCAAGTCCAAAGTTCTGCAATTTCAGGGAATGGCGAATATGCAGCTTTTCTAGAGAAATGGGGATACGATGCCGAACAAAAACAAGCGATTGCCAATGCGTTGGACAATATATTAGCCAATGTTTGAATCTGTTGTCGATCCAGAATTTGAGCAGGCGATCGCACAATTTAATAGTGGGGATTATTATGCTTGCCACGACACTTTAGAGGCGATTTGGAATGACTCATGGCAAAGCGATCGGGCTTTTTATCAAGGTATTCTCCAAATAGCAGTTGGTCTTTACCATCTCAAAAATCAGAATTGGCACGGAGCCGCTATTTTGTTAGGTGAAGGCACAAGTCGATTACCAGCATATCTTCCTGAATATCAATCCATCGATCTTGAGAATCTGCTAGAAGACAGTTTGCATATCTTGCGAACTGTCCAAATAAATGGGAAAGAAGGAATCCTCTATACTTTAGAACTGATCGATCAGGGGGACTTGAAAATCCCCATAATCCTTAAGCTATGACTTGGGAACTCTCTGACTTATTACGAGCGATCGCAACTACACTCGTAATCGGCATTCATGCCTCTCACCATTGGTGGTTTGGGGTGAATAATGTCACTAATATTAACTTTGAGATTTTTATTGACACGATTGTTAATCAAGTTGGACGCTTTACCGTACCAATATTTGTGATTTTATCGGGATATGCTCTTTCCAAGTCTGAAGAAAAGCGTCCGTTTGATTTAAAAATTTTTGTTCAACGTCGTCTATGGCGAATTGTGCCACCTTATGTTCTATTTACGTTGCTTAATGTAGTTGGGCGATCTCAATTTCGAGACTCGGATTGGTTAGAGCGTGGGCAGCAAATTTGGCAAGCGATCGCCACAGGTATGGGTGACTATCATCTATATTTTTTAGGAATTATTTTGCAGTGCTATGTCTGTTATCCATTCTTGCGCCATATTTCGTTTTCAGTAAAGAACTTATATATACTATTAATCTTCACATTCTCTCTGTTTAGCCTGCGCTGGAGCACTGCTAATTTTGGATTGCTCCCCAATATTGGCAACTTACTGTCCGATGGAAATCATGTAATCTATTGGTTGCCTTACTTTCAAATTGGTATTTGGCTGGCAAAAGATCGGGAATGGACTAACTTATTTGTAGCAAAATGGCGATCGCGTTTATGGGGATATTTGTTTGCGATCGCTGCTACTTTAGAACTAAGCGAATTCTATTGGATGGCGATATTCAAAAACTCTGCTGAAGCGATCGGTCACTATACCCGTCCAACTGTAGTTTTGATGACTTTGAGTTTTTTGCTGTGGTCAATCTCTTGGAAAAGTTGGCAATCTAGATCTTTTCCGATATCTATAGCAATGCAAGAGATAGCTAGGACAAATCAAAACCCAAACAAAGAAAAGCGGCGCATCGCGCCGCCTTTCTTTGTTTGGGTTTTATGTCCTAAGCTAAAATTGAGTTGCCATATTCAAGATTTGTGGAAGTCTTTTCAAATCTCTATTAAAACATTAGCTAATGCCAGTTTTACCACTTATCTAATTCACGTGTGGATATTAAGAGCGATCGCACCTTTGGAAATAGTTGGCGGTATTTTATTTGTACTCCTTGCAGCAGTTATATCATGGCTAATTGGGATTACCGTCTGGAAACTAGTAAAAACCAAGCGATGGATAGAAATCATTTTGGGTGCATAGGTCGATGCGATCGCTTTAAAAGTATTTGGAACTGTGCTAAGCACAGTTCCAAATACTAACTTATCCCCATTAAACCTTTAGTGAGTCGCTTAATGGCGGCGCCAGCCACGTCACGATAACGCATCTCTCCACAAAGAATTTTGCCCATACGTTGACTAGCACTAGGGCGCTTCACTCCCATCTTGTAGCCAAAGCTAGGAATACGATAGAAGATATTGGCAATGCGCTGAGCCCATACCATGTCTTCTCCCCATTCTTCTTGGACTTTGAGAGTGTATTGTTTGAGCGCGTCAGTATTGCCACCGATCGCCTCATCAATTGCCTGACCTGCCAGCATCCCCGTTAAGAGTGAAGGTCGAATTCCCTCTGCCGTAAAAGGATCGACAATGCAAGCAGATTCTCCTGTCAGCAGAGCATTTTGAGTATGTAGCGGTTGATTACCATCCCAGAGGCAAATGGGATGTCCAAATTGCTTGATAGAAGTTACATCAATGCCAAACTGTTGGGCATAGTTCGCCGCAATCTCCTTAAGATTTTGCTTTTCACCACCAATAAAAGTACCAGCCCCTATCGAATAACCATCAGCTTTAGGGAAATTCCAAATATAGCCATTTTGAACGGAGCCGAAGTCAAAGTGCGCTGCACTAACGTCTGGATTTGGATGAGGCGCTTCGACTTCGAGGGCAGCTCCCATGCGCCGCCTACGTTCCTTAAATCCCAGCCATTTTGCCATTGAGCCTTTTGCCCCATCAGCGGCAATTACATATTTAGCTTCAAAAACCTCTTTCTCTCCATTGCGTTCTGTTTTGATTAACCAGCGATCGCTTTTCCACTCAATACCAGTGACACCAGTATTGTCACGGAGTTCAACACCTAATTTTTGGGCTTGTTGTACTAAGTAATGATCGAAAATATCCCGACGCACCATCCAGACAGGTTCTTTGGCAGTTAGCTCGACTAGTTCTGGGTCGCCCATCTGCCATGTGTAGCGAATTTTGTTGACAGTTAGGGAAACCGCAGGAGCAAAATCAAAGTCAAACCATTCTTGTACCATTGGTGAAACACCCCCACCACAAGGTTTATACCGAGGTAGTTTCTCCTTCTCAAGTAATAAAACTGAACGTCCTCGTTTTGCTAAATGATAGGAGGCTGAACCGCCAGATGGCCCTGCTCCCACAACAATGCAGTTGTACATAGGAAAAATTATGTTTAGGTGAAAGTACAAGAAATTCTTATAGATTCTACCTCTAAACGCCATACTGTAGGGGCAATTCATGAATTGCCCCTACAGTAGCGTTTACAGCCATTACCGAGCAAACAACCCAAGGAAAATTTTAAAAACGTGGCTTCGCCACGTTTTTAAAATTTTCCTTGGAGAGGCGTAGCTTCACGTCGCCTCTCCTATGTGTTTTATAAATTGCCATGATGCGATAATTCCTAAAATACTAGGATTGCCTTTTAAGAATCTCTTTAGCCATCTTCAGAAAATAGTCGGGATTAGACGCATTATTTTCATTTTTTGCATAATTGGAACTAGAAGCTCTAGAATCACTAGCTTTCTGGGCTATGTCCAGATCGGAAAGAACTACAGGTGTAATATCGAGAGTGCTCGGTGGAAGAACCTCAGATTGCGCGGGCGGCAAGGCTTTAGGTGTATATAGCAAATATACAATGCGATCGCCTTTTTCCCATGACATATCGGCAGAGACGATTTGTAGCTGACCTTTACGCTCATATAGTAACGGCAATAATATACCAGCATTAAACATCGTATTAAAACGATTCAATTGCTCCTGAAGTTCCTCATCTGTAAGCAAAAATTCCCCAACCCTCACTTCTCTTTGAAGAATATATTGGTTCCATGTTTTAATTGGAACGCGAGAGCTAAATGCTTGCTGGACGACTATTCGATCGTTACTATCGCCGCGATCGCTCTCTAATTCTCTAATATAAACCGCAAATACTTTAGGAGGATTAAATTCTTTAATTGCGATTTGAGCAATCACGATATTCACATCGGTATTAATTGTCAGAGCCACAAAGGTTCCTACCGAGTCAAGTCCTGCTGCTGCTAACGATCTAGCATCCAATCCATTGCTGATAAAGTTAGGAATATCATAGGCATCAGCTTGCTTACAAAGTTCAGCGCTAGTATCGATTATGGCTACTTTCTGTCCATTAGCTTGAAACAAGCGTGCCACTAAAATACCGATAGGATTGCTGCCGACAATTACCAATCCTGAGATGTCAGATCGGTTTAAGCCCAGAAGTTTTGCGACTAGTTTAGCTGAAAGTCCCTGCAAAAACACTGTCATCGCGATCGTCAGGAATACCAGAGCCTTGATCGATTCACCACCATTGACTCCACGTTCTGTTAATAAAATTGCAAAGAGCGAAGCAACCGAAGCTGCAACAATACCTCTAGGGGCACACCATGACAAAAAAGCCTTTTGCCGCCATGTTAGGCTGCTATTCCACGTACTGACGATCACATTAATGGGGCGGACAATAAACATAAGAAAAAGAACTGTCTGCACCCCACCCCAGCCCAGGGCAAAGATACTAGGAATAGAAAGGTTTGCCGAAAGTAAAATAAATAGAACTGAGACCACTAGCGCTACTAATTGGCTTTTGAATTTAAGCAAGGCACGGCTATTGGGAATCTCGGAAGCGCGTAAGACAATTCCCATCAGTACAACCGCCGTTAGTCCTGATTCACTCTGAATTTCTTGGGCAATCCCGAATAGTCCTAATACCGCTGCCACCACCACCGCACTTTTAGTGTCCTCAGCTAAAAACACAGCCCGCTGCAAAAATTTTCCCAATAACCAACCCGCGATCGCTCCTAGTACACCGCCAACTCCCAAACGCAACCCTAGATCGCTGACTACAGCAAAGACACTAAAAGTCGGATTTAATGCTACATCGAGGACTACCACTGCAAGCACTGCACCGATTGCATCAATCAGTACACCTTCGCCCTCTAAGATTGTGGCAAGGCGTAAATCCAGTCCTACTTCCTCAATAATTGGATTGATCACAGTTGGCCCAGTTACTACTACTAGAGCTGCGTATAAAAATGCGATCGTCCAAGGAAATTCACTCAGCCAATAGGCAGCTATTCCACCACCAATCAGCGTAATCAAAGTTCCAATTGTAATCAGATTGCGTAAGCTTTCTGAAACCTTGCCAAGTTCTTTAAGTTGTAGATTAAGTCCACCATCGAACAAAATTAGCGCCACAGAAATAGAAACGATCGATTCTAATCCATCACCCAACAGTCTTGGCTGCACTAAATTAAGCCCATCCCCCCCCAAAGCCACGCCAAAAAGTAGTAGAAAGACAATACTCGGCACGCGAAAAAAGTTCGCTATGGCACGAGCAGAAACTCCTGCGGCGATCGCAATAATAATTATTAAAGAGAGAGAGCCTTCCATAATTATTTAGTTATTAGGAGCAGAGCAGAGCACTATGTCTAATAACCTTTTAGTTAGATTCTAATGACACTGACAGCGTAACGTTAAATTGAGATTCAAAAGGTTGTTTTTTATAATCAAGACTCCAAAGCTCTAAACTACAGGGATCGTTAGGTTGTTTAGGTATAAGTTGTAGCGTACAAACGCGAGATCGAGGATTAGATGACACGCGAATTGAGGCGATCGCACCAATTTGGCGGCGATCTAGTGCCGTCGCCAAGCGCAAAAAAGTACTGGCTTGACGTACGAACTGTTTCTGATGCTCGCTGTCCAAACGTTGGAAATTATCATGCTTTTTCTTCGGCTCACTCTTGCGATGATATCGGGCAAGATTGGCGATCGTTTCAATTTCTGACTCCGTATAGCCGAGCAATTCACCATTGCGAATTAAATAGTAGGAATGCTTGTGGTGAGCATCATGGCTGATGTGATGTCCTGAGTTGTGGAGCATAGCCGCTGCCCAAAGCAAATGCCGTTCATCATCACCCCATTCATGTAAGATCCCGCGAGTTTGGTCAAAAAGACTCAGCGTATGTTCCGCAACCTGTTTGGCATATTTGACATCAATGCCATATTTATCTGAAAGTTTGAGAATGCTGCGATCGCGGACAGTACTTTGATAACGCCAACCATCTTCGATATAGCCATGTCGGATCATCCAATCAACAACTAGACCTTCACGCAAAGCCCTTTGACAGAGGATAATTTTTGGAACTCCTAATAAACGCATAGTTTCTAAAAGGACTAATGCTCCAGCTAAAATAATCTCCGCTCTTTTTTGTCGAACCATCGCCGTGCGCTCTTCAAGATTGGCACGACGTAAGCGCCAGACAATATTTTCAAGATCTGCAAAAGGAATCTCATAACCTTGTAAAGGATTAGGAACGATTCCTGCCTTTTCTTTGGAATGCAAAATAGCAAGAGTTTCAATTGTTCCTGAAGTACCGATCGCCTTTAATACCTTCCCTTCACCCTTTTCTTTAAGTAGCGATCGCAAATCATCGGTCGGGCGATCGATTGAGCCAAGGATATAGCCTAACAAGCGATCGTATTCTATCTGCGAAATTGGATCGGTGGTAACAAATAAATCCGTTAAGCGTACAGCCCCTATTTTGGTACTGCTGAGATAAATAGGATCGCTCCCATCCCCCAAAATCATCTCCGTAGAGCCACCACCAATATCAATCAAAATATGTGGCTCATCTTTGAGTTCCATTGCTGAGATTACGCCTAAATAAATCCGTCGCGCTTCTTCTTGCCCTGAAATAACCTCAACATGCAATCCCAATTCTTCATAAATACGGCGAATAAAGTCATGTCCATTAGGAGCCTCGCGAGTCGCACTGGTTGCCACTGCCACGATCTCTTCCACCCTTTGAGTACGACAGATTTCCTGACATCGTTTTAAAGCTTCAAGAGATCGCTTCATTGCTTCTTCAGTCAAATTTCCCGTTTGAGCGCATCGCTCTCCAAGTCTCACGGTTGCTTTTTCCGACTCGATTACAGTGAAACTAGGAATCGAAGTCTTAATTTGGACAATTACCATATGAATGGAATTTGTCCCAACATCGATTGCTGCTAAAGTTTTGACATCTGAAGTCATGCGCTGTTTCCGAGAAATATCTCAAGTTATGGTAGATGAAAATCTGGCAGAATAAAAGCTATAGTCGCTCAATAACACTAAATTAATAGCATGGGCAATAAGCAAGTAGTTTTAGTCGTAGATGATGACCCAGTTAATTTTGATGTAATTGAAATTTTATTGTTCAAAGAAGGGTATGACCTTCACTATAAAGATAATGGGGCAGAGGCATCGCTACTCTTGCAGAAACCAACCCTGACATCATTTTACTAGATGTGATGATGCCAGATATGGACGGTATTGAAGTATGCCAGCAGCTTAAAAATAATCAGCAATGGCATCATATTCCAGTTATTATCGTCACCGCCTTATCAGACAAAGAAGATCTTGCTCGTTGCTTAGATGCTGGAGCAGATGATTTCATCAGCAAGCCAATCAACAGCATGGAACTCCGCGCCCGCGTGAGATCGATGTTACGGATTAAGTCTCAATACGATCGCATTCAAGACACAATGCAGCTGCGCGAAGAGATGATGCAGACTATTGTTCACGATCTCCGCAATCCTTTAATCGGGATCACGCTGGGTTGTGATTCGCTAAAAGCGCTGGATATATCTGAACGAGGCAAACAAAGAATCGAGCAGATGGGTAAAACTATCGAGCAAATGCGCTTTCTTATTGATGATATTTTGACGATTGGTAGGATTGAAGCCAAGAAATTAGTTCTTAACTTCACGGCGATCGACATAGTTGAAATGGCGAGATCGATAATTGCTGATTTTGAGTCAATTATATTAAGTAAAAAGCTTCAACTTTTAGGTGAATTTCCTACAGAGCCAAACTATATCTCTGGAGATACACATCTAATTCGCCGCGTACTAAACAACTTAATCGATAATGCCATCAAATTTTCTCCTCAGCAAAGCTCGATTATTATCAGAATCGAACATTTGCCCGAAAATCCCGATCGCCAAGATCTTATTAAGATTCAAGTAATTGACTGTGGTATTGGCATTAGCCCCGAACAAAAACAAGTGATATTTGAGAAATATGAGGTTGGGAATATTGTGACGGGAATCTCTCAGATTGGCTTAGGGCTTTCATTTTGCAAGATGACAATTGAGGCTCATCACGGAACTATATCCGTGACCAATAATCACCCCAAGGGATCGATTTTTACGGTTTTACTAAATAGAATGCAGCAATGAGATAACGAACGAAGTCTGCGATCGCAAGCTAGAAATATTAAGTCAAAAAACATACTGACGATAGATAGCTAAATATAAAATTACAGGGTAGTAAACTATAGAAGTACTAAATCATTATCATTTGTGAGATTCATTACTTCGATAACACTCAACCAACGCAGACAATTGCACTGAGCATGTCGAAGCGTCAAAAGCCTCGCAAATTTAGTTTGATTGTTATATGAGCTAGATTAAACTTTAGAACCTTTGCAAAATTAAAGTTTTAAAATTTAATTTCGGTCGAAGCGAACGCATAGCGCTGTATGGGTAGTATCCGCATAAAAACGCCGTAAATATATGACACGAATATTAGTCATTGAAGATGAAGATTTAATTCGGGATTCGCTTGAGGATCTTCTCTTGATAGAAGGTTTTGAAGTAATTACAGCCGAAAATGGGGAAAAAGGAGTATATTTGGCAACTCAAAGACATCCAGACTTGATTCTTTGTGATGTGATGATGCCGATACTTAATGGTTATGAAGTACTCGAACAGGTACGTAAAGATAAAGAATTGAGTACTGTCCCTTTTTTGTTTTTGACTTCGATGATGGATCGCCGTAGCAACCGCAAAGGAATGTCTTTAGGCGCTGATGATTACTTAGAAAAGCCTTGTACAAAGGACGAATTACTAACAGCAATATCCGTCAGTCTCGGCAAGCAAAAAGCCATTGACCGACGTATCGAAGAAAAAATGGATGCTTTGCGTAGTAGTATCACCCTATCTTTGCCCCATGAGTTTCAAACTCCCCTCTCAGGCATTATGGGGCTGTCAGAATTGATGATGATGCAAGGAGAAGATCTAGTTCCTGCGGAAGTATACGAATATGCTGAAGGGATTCATCGTTCGGCTGAGCGTCTTTATCGACTAATCCAAAACTATCTCCTTTACAGTAAGTTGCTATTACTGAGATCGCAGGGTCAAGAGAGGTTTACAGCTCCTTATCCTTGCAACACCCAAATGATTATCACTAACATCGGCGATCGTAAAGCTAGAGAATACGATCGCCATAACGATTTAGAGCTAGATCTTGTAGAAGTCGATTTAGGATTTTCTTCTGAAGACTTAATTAAAATTGCCGATGAGTTAATTGATAATGCATTCAAATATTCAAAAAAAGGTAGTAAAGTTTTTCTCAGAAGTTATATCACTGACTCACAGTGGATATTTTCTATCCAAGATAGTGGCCGTGGCATGAACGAAGAACAGATTGCTAATATTGGGGCATATATACAGTTTGAGCGGCAATTTTACGAGCAACAGGGGATGGGACTGGGGTTATCCTTAGCAAAGACTTTAGTGGAGTTTTATGGTGGTGATATCAATGTCCAAAGTCAAGAATATCTAGGTACAAAAATCTGTATCTCAATTCCTATTACGCTTTGAAGTTTCTATAGCAATGCAAGAGATAGTGAGAAATCAAGAAAGGCGGCGCGAAGCGCCGCCTTTCTTGATTTGGGTTTTATGATGGCAAAGACTAGCGATAGCTATAACTTCGCTAATAACCTAAAAAAGCTATGATCTAGTTAGATCTGTATAGTAAAAAATAGCAAAATGTCGGTTGTCCCATCCCATCGCAAGTCAAAGGGTCTCGCAGACGTCCAGCGCCGCCCAGCTAAAGAACTGTGCAGTGAATGCGGTCTCTGTGATACCTACTACATTCATTATGTTAAAGAGGCTTGCGCGTTTATCACTCAACATATTGATGAACTTGAAACGCAGTCTCATGGGCGATCGCGTGATCTCGATAACGAACAAGAATTATATTTTGGCGTGCATCAAGAGATGATCGCTGCCCGTAAAACTGAACCAATTGAGGGAGCGCAATGGACAGGCATTGTGTCTAGTTTGGCGATCGCGATGCTCGAAAAAGGCTTAGTTGAAGGTGTGGTGTGTGTGCAGTCGAGTCCTAGCGATCGCTTTAAACCCCAGCCTGTAATCGCCCGAAATCGCGAAGAAATATTAGCCGCACGAGTCAATAAACCGACCCTTTCACCAAATCTCTCAGTTTTAGAGCAGATCGAGCAATCGGGGATCAAAAGACTATTGGCGATCGGTGTTGGTTGTCAGATTCAAGCCCTAAGAACTGTCGAAAAAGAACTCGGCTTAGAAAAACTCTATGTATTAGGTACGCCTTGTACTGATAACGTCACGAGATCGGGCTTGCAAAAATTTCTGGATACCACTAGCCGATCGCCTGAAACTGTGGTGCATTACGAATTTATGCAAGATTTTAATGTGCATTTCAAACATTCTGATGGCTCAACCGAGCAAGTGCCTTTCTTTGGACTAAATACGAAAGAACTTAAAGATGTGTTTGCACCTTCCTGCATGACATGCTTCGACTACACTAATGCTCTCGCTGATATCGTCGTGGGTTATATGGGTGCAACCTTTGGCTGGCAATGGATTGTCGTTCGCAATGAGACAGGCAAAGAAATGCTAGAGCTAATCAAAGATCAATTGCAAACTCAGCCTGTAATATCCAGTGGCGATCGCCGTGCTGCTGTCCAACAAGGCATCTCTGCCTATGACAATGCAATGACGATTCCGATTTGGCTAGCTTGGATTATCAGTTTTGTAGTCAATAAGGTGGGACCAAAGGGGTTGGAATATGGACGATTTTCGATTGATTCGCATTTTGTTCGCAATTTTCTCTACGTGCGCCGCAACTATCCCAAAAAGCTAGAAGCCCATGTCCCCGAATTTGCTAAGCGGATCATTGCTCAGTACCAATTGCCCAAAGTTTAATATCTAGACAAGGGGCTTAAGCCCCTTGTCTAGATATTAAATTAAACACTTATTTCTTTTGCTTGTTCATTGCCATATATTCTCTAATGTACTTAAACGGAAAAGGAAGAACTGTACTTTGACCAGTTCTTACAAAATCTACATCCATTGTGGGAAGTAGCTGTTGAAACACTAGTTTTGAGTCTTTATTTACTGCGACAATTTTACGTAAGTGATAAGAATCTTTTAGAGAAGATTGTATGCTTGCTTTACTACAACCAACAAAGTAATAAGCTTCATTATCAGTTTCACCAAAGTACTTAATATCAACTGTAGCGTCAAATATTTCCTCTTTACTTCGATTGTCTTTAGGAAAAATAAATCTAACTCCATACTTTTCCCAGAAATAAGCTCTGAGTTTATCAGGATCTTTACCCTTTGCTGCTTTCCCAGATTTACTGAGGTGTTTGCCAATTAACTTATGAAATTCATTCTTATTTACTGGATTACTGCCAAATTCTTTAAGTTCATCGAGTAAGCTGTTAGAACCTTGTTGCGAAGAAACAGAATGTATTTTTAAAAATTGTTGAACTATCTCGCAAAGATCATATCCTGTAGAAATCTCTTCTGGGAATGACACCTCTCTCTCTGAAAGAAGAGTATGTATTCTTTCTAAATCAGGCAAAGTAATTTCCTGCGTTAAAAAGATTTGGTTTATATCACCTTCGTTAGAAATAATCAAACCTTCTAAATTAGGTTTCTTTTTCCTTTTTTGATTCAAATTATTTTCATCTTCATAAGAGGTTAAATCTTTTGTATCGGATTTCTTGTAAGACATATGCTCTAAATATGTATCAAATTTAGAAACATTGAAGAGATCGCAATCCTGAGAACGCCTCGAAAAACTAAACTGACCATCGTGAAGAATTTCCATAAAGATAACATTCTCTTCATCTTCATCCCAAGCCGCAAAAGTCCAAGTACCAGATAAACCTAAATTAGACCATTTAAACAAACTAAATTTAAGTTCACTGATATCTTTTTTAATTAATAGTTCTTTAACACTTGTTTCTATAATATTCTTAATATTTTTATTTTGAAGCTTTAAAGATTCAATAGTGATGTTCTGCCTATAAATACTTAGATCTAGATCTGAGTATTTATACTCTTCTTCTATATTATTCTTTATGTAGTAAGACTTTTCATGGATTATTCTTATATTCAGTTTGTTAGGCTTATCTTCATTCCCAAAAGTAATTATCTTGGATGGTAAATTATACTCTTTCATGATAATTTCTTTTGAATTATCAATTATAGTCCTAGATTCATCAGTACCAACCTTGTCTACAATGTGTATCTTCTGATCAGCTAATATAAGGTTCATCTGTTTAGGATCTTTGATTAGCGAATTTTTAAGCTCACAGTAATCAATAGCATCTCGCCCTAACAAGTCTATAGAAATATATTCGGACAAATCTTTTTTGGCTAGATTAAAGATATTGTAAAAGATACCCGCTCGACTTTTATTAAAAGCCTCGACATTAGCAAATTCAAGAAAGGGCAATGATGCCTTTTCATTAGTTTTGCCACACTCAACATAAGTCGAATTAATATCAAGTTCGCCATCACTTGGAAGATGTCTTCTGAAAGTGGAAGTAGAAGTAGTTCCTTCAAATCTATAATAAGGCTTTTTTAGAGCTTTCTCTAATTGATCTTTTCGTCTGGGATCTTTTATTTTTGCCAACTCAACATTTATATCTGATAACGAACGATATCGCACGATGCTAACATTTAGAAACCAATCTTCATCCTTCGCATCTATTTTTATTTTTGCAATATCTAAATGTCCTTTTTTATGTGGACTTTGAAACACTACAAGAAGTGAACCTGTAAGATTACAAAATTGACATTTTTTATGTCGAGATGTAGATGATGCAAGATAGTTAAATAAAATCTGTACTAACCAAGCACCTCGAATATAACCATCAGTGCGATCTTTATTGTCTATAGGTATAACTTTTGTTATAGCAGTATCATCATCAAATAATTTAGAGTCTCTAACCTTTGATATTAATGTATAAATATCTACAGTCTTTTTATTTATAATTTTTTTGAACATTGCATAGGCATATTTGTTATCTATAAATAGAGTTGCTACAGCCATGAATTCTTTTCCAAAAAGAGAGTCAAGTTGTGAAGCTCCTACCCACTTGTTTCCTTTTGTTTCCCTCTTAATTCTAATAAAGACAAAATCACGTTCTATAGCTTCAATATTAAATTGAATTTGCAAACGGTTAGTAATAGTAATCATTTATTTGTTTCTCCTAAAATGAAGTTAACTGCTTCTTTATCGATGCTATTATTTCTATACAGATACGGGATCTCAATGATTGATATATCCTTTTGGATTTTCACTTTAAATGGTTGATCTTTTGGAGCAAGAAGATTAATAATCATAACTTTATTTGCTTTAATCTTCTCCATTTTATTGCGAATCTTACTTATTTCATCTTCAGCATCTCGTATAAATGCTCCACTCCAAAACTTAAAATCTATATATACATTTTTTTCGGTTTTAAAGTCAAAGACTTCAAACTCATTAACATCTAGCTCAATTAAAGGTATATTTAACTCTTCAAAGACATGTTTGCCACAAACTTCTCCTAATGCTCCTTTATAAATATCATTGAACATTGGAGGCGTAAGCATATACTTAGAAGGCAAAAATGATGTTGCCCATCCATTCTTAGTAAACAATTTATAGAAGGAATCTATTTTCATTAATTCCGACAGACGGACAGTAGTCTCATCCATTAAACTAAAATCTGTATTAGAAAAAGAAATTTCCACATTACTATCACTTGGTCTATTAAAGTAATAGTAATTATTTGGTATAGGAAGTTGTAAATAAAGAGGTTTCCAACGATCAATCAACTGAGAATCATCAATAACTGTTGGTTGCTTTAAAACTTGTTGACGTATTTCTAGCCATTCTTCTTTACTATCATCAGACCAAGAACCATATAAAAGTCTTTGATTTATGTAGCTAGCAGTTTTACAACTTACATATGAAGCTTTATTTTCTAAATCTATCAAGTTATTATGTGGATCGGAAATATCACTATCTAAAGATGCTGCACGGACAAGAGCATTATATTCATGTATTAAGATCATGTTTTTTGGCAAAGATACATTATTAAGATGTTCTTTAATCGTAATATCAGCCAAAATGTGAATTTTATCCGCCTTCATATTCGTGCGACAAATTCTACCAATCGCCTGAATAATAAATTTATTTAGCAAACTAGAGTAGGCATTTGTATTATACAAATATCTATTAGAGTAATTATTTGGTTGTTCTTTTAAAAATGCTCTAAAAGCTCTTGTAAGTTCACTTTTGAACTCTTTAGGAGAAATATCTCCTGCTTCTCGTAAGAATTCTAATTGAAATATATATTTTATGAGATCATGCTCTGAAACATTACCATAATTTAAAGCAACCATTAAGTGAGTGGGCTTATCTAAATATATGGCATTAATATCCATACACCCATCTTTATCTCGATTATTGGTATGTATTGGTTGAATATTTTGCGGGATTTTAAATTGCAAGTTCTGCCCCGACCCCACTGTTTGATAAGTAGAAACAATAAATCGACGCTTACCATTAGCTAAGTCATTTAATAATTTTTCTTTTTCCCTATCAAAATTCTCACTTGAGAGTATAACAATTACGTTCGAGATATCATCAACTATATCTGTAGATTCATCATCATCCAGTAAATCCTTAGCATATTCGATGATTTTATCCAAATCAAGTTGTGGATCTTTTCTTTTAGGTAATTTATTTAATAAGCACAAAAATCCATGACAGTCATGATTATCTAAAAAATATTTCCATGCCGTCAAAATTTTGGCATAACGACCAAAGACAAAATCAATGGAATTATCTTCATCTTCTTTATTTCCTATCTCAAATTTTAATTTTCCATATATATCATTAACTATTGCTTGATCATCAAAAACTCGTTCCAAATTTACTTTAGATTCTTCAAGGGATTTGCCACCAATAAAACTAGCTTTAATAGTTAGACGATCATATCCATTCGTACTTTCTTCATAAGCTTTTTGAAGGCTTGAAATCTCATTATTCTGCAATTCAAAAAACAATTCATTCAACGAGCTTTTTAAATATTCAATATCATAATTTCCAATATTTGAATTGATATTAGCTGTTGCCGAAATACCGACAACCATAGCTTTTTTGCAAATATCAACCAAAAATGATTCAGGAGTTTGATCGAATTCGATCATTTGAATCTTTGATAAAGTATCATGATCTTCCTTGTCAACAACGCTGTAATAAGAAAATCCGCTCTCATAAAATGGAGCTAGTTTCTTAAGATTTTTTTGAGGTGATTTATATACGACCTCTCCAGCAACAATTTTATTAGCTAATAAATCTATATCTTTATCATCAACATTGAAGTGATGAAGCAAGGATTTAACTGCAAACTCGAATGCAAAAAGCTCTTTATCTAGTTTGCCTTCATCTTTTAAATGTTTGTAATTTTGAGATAAATAACTAATCCCTTTTTGAAAATATGTTAAAAAACTACTTAGCTCAATAAGTAAGGATCGTATATCAACAAAGGTATTATTAGCAGAACTCGAAATGTCATTATCACAAGTACGAATCCAATTTATATTCCCCTGAGTATCTGTAGCAACAACAATTTTTTTCTTAGCATCTAAAATACTATAAAATCTATAGTCATAAAATAAGAAGTTCCTTTTTCTGTTGAACTCTTCTCCATCAGATTTACACTTGTGTTGCAGGTCATATTTTTTAAAAATATTTTGAGATTTTGTTCTCAATGTTTGAAGTAATTCATCAGGTGGTAGCCATTTTTTACCAGACGATTCTTTAATCCACCACTCAGATTTTTTAGTGATATTTTTAGAATCTTCCATCTTGGCTAAATGGTTATGAATATCAACAAAAAAATCAATAAGATCGATACGATTCTTAATTCCTGATTCGATAATGTTTTGTAGAATAGTTTCTTTAGTGCTATCGAACTCATCAATAAAGATTAAAGATTCTTTTTTGAGATGTTCTTTAAATGAATAAGATGCTTCAACTAAAGTAGAATTTTTAACAATAAATTTGTTAATACTAAGAAAAATCACTGTTTTTTCATCAGTAAATACGGCTGGATAAAGCTTGCCAATCCACTGATATTCTCGATCTTCTTTAATAGCTCGTAAACGTGATGGTTTATCTGTGAAATTTTTTTTATCTCTTAGTTCTTGTTCAATCAATCTACGAAATTCTGGTTCTAGCTCACTCGCTATTTTGAGATTTATATAATCCTCAAACTCTTTAGGAAGATCCGTCTTTTTTGCTAGATTCAAATATTTAACTAGATCCTTATACTGAGGTGTTTGTGTATACCTTTTTGGGATGTCATCCTCTATTGATAATAGATTTGCTTTAATAGCGTTAACGTTACTATCGATGAATAAAACATGCTTTTTAAACTCTTCTTGAAGATTATCCTCATCAAAACGCTTTTGCAAATCTTCCCAAGGCAAGTTTTTCTTGAGGTTAGTAACAAAGAAAATCTTTCTGCCTTGACTAGCAAAATCACGGTAATTCTTATAGATAAAGTCTAAAACGTTATAGGTCTTGCCAAATCCTGTTGGCATACTGAGCAAAAATAGACCTTGAGGACTTTGGTTACAGTAATTATGCAAAGTCTGACTAATTAGGTTCTTTTTCATATATCCCCCCCAAATATTGAGTAAAAACTTCTATACAGTATAGCCAATTTTTTCTGAATTTTAGCAGGCGAACATATAATTAAAATATGAATACTTATCTAAAATTCGGACACCAAGTTTTTTTAAGTAGCCCTGTTAGGTAATAAAATCAAAAAGCCTCAAAAGTCAATCTAGCCAAAAGTTTCAAGACTATTGACTCAAATCCAGAGATAGCTAGCTGTAAAACTAAACAGCCTACTTTTGCTAACACCTAACAGTTTGTTAGGTGTTAGCTGCTTTTTAGATTTAAAAATCCCTAACAGCTTGCAAGGTGACCGATCTATACCAAAGCAACTAATCTAAGTACATCGAAACAAGACAGTTATTCATGACTTAATTAGCAGACTTGATTAGTTCAGGGCAAAACTATGACCACCGCAACACTCACGCTCCAATCCGATATTCTTACTCAGTCAGGCAGTTCCTATACTCATAACAAAGTGCGTGAGTTTTCAGCGGCAGATAAAACTACAACCCTAGAACTACTCAAGCAATACCGCAAAGCACCATCAGCCTATCTACGCGATCGCATTGTGCGACTCAATATTGGTCTAGTTAAAAAAGAAGTTCACTTTTGGGCGGATCGCCACTCCGAGCTATATGATGACCTATTGCAGGTTGGGTCATTGGGTTTAATCGGATCTGTCGATCGCTTTGAACTAAATCGCGGTTATGCCTTTAGTTCTTTTGCCGTGCGCTACATTCGCGGCGAAATTCAGCATTATCTTCGTGACAAAAGTTCTTCAGTTAGGATTCCTCGCCGTTGGATGGATTTGCAACAACAAGCAGTGCGGGTGATGCAAAAGCTCCGCAATACATTACAAAGAGAGCCTTCCACCCAAGAAGTTGCTAATGCCCTTGGAGTTACGCTTAGTGAATGGCAAGAAGCCAAACTCGCTTGTCAAAACCGCGCCCCTTTAAGTTTGGATGCTCCAATTCGTTGTGAAGAAGAAGATTCTGCTTCTATCGGCGATTTAGTTGCCGATCCCAAAAGCAATATGCAATTACAACAAGATGAAAAATTTCGTTTACAACAGGCTTTAGCACTCTTAGAGCAACGCACTAGAGAAATTGTCGAGTTTGTCTTTATTGAAGATTTACCTCAACGAGAAGTTGCCAAAATGCTAGGTGTCAGTGCAGTTACAATTTCTCGCCAGCTCAAAAAAGGCTTATCAACTTTGCGTTGTGTATTAGAAGCCGAAGCTTGTTAAAAATAAAGAGGAGCGATTTGCGCTCCTCTTTATTTAGTTAAATTGCTCTGCCCAATTGGAAATCCAATTGAGAGTTTTATGAACTAGTTCGGGAGTTGCAGCCTCGCAATAAAGCCTTAATAAAGGTTCAGTACCACTAAAGCGGATTAATAGCCAACTGCCATCTACTAAACGGAACTTAAACCCATCGGGCGATTTTGCCTCGACTACTTTTCGTCCTGCGATTTCTGTAAGCGAAAATTGCTGAAGTGTGGATACTAACTTCTCACGGGCTGCCATGCCTGAAAGTTTTTTGTCGATGCGATCGTAATGGGAAACAAAGTTAGTTTGCTTTTGGAGATCACTGTAGAGCAGACTTAAATCTTTACCTGATTTAGCGATCGCTTCTAGCACATACAAAGCTGACAGCAATGCATCGCGTTCGGGAATGTGATTGCCGTAGCCAATGCCCCCTGATTCTTCACCGCCTAATAGACAAGGAGTTCCAGAAAGCATTCTCTCGGCAATATACTTGTAACCGACAGGTGTTTCGTACACTGGCAAGTCGAAGAGTGCAGCAACTTTGGGCATCAGGTCAGAGCCGCTGATAGTTTTAATCAATTCTCCTTTAAAGCCTCGATTCTTAGCGAGATGCTCTAGCAAGATCGGAATTAGGATTTGAGAACTCAGGAAATTACCTTCGCTATCCACAGCCGCAATGCGATCGGCATCGCCATCAAAGACAAATCCCACTAAAGTTTTTTCGGGATGTTCGTGATGATAGGTTTTGACTTGGCGGAATAAGTCAGCGATATAGCGAGGAAGTGGCTCAGGTGCACCACCACCAAACAGAGGATCTGTCTCACTATTTAGTTCAATCAAATTGGCTTGAGCATCGGGCGGCAATTCTAAAATTTTTGCTAAACCACCTGCTGCGGCTCCGTGCATCACGTCCACGAAGAGTGTCAGCTTTCCCACCGCGATCGCCTCCTCGATCGCCTCGATATCTACCTTGCCACGCAAAGCTTCGCAATAACTTGCCCATGCATCAAAGGTTTCGATTTTGCCTTTCTGAGGACTTTCATAGACAAAATCGCCGCGTTCTAAAATTTCTTCAACTTTTGCCGTCACATCTGGCGATACCGATCCACCAAATGCGCCTTTAATTTTTAAGCCAGAGTAATTAGCAGGATTATGACTAGCAGTGATTACCAATGCTCCTAAAGCTTTGCGTTCATAGGCTGCCCAACTAAAAGCGGGTGTGGGCGCAAAATCATCGGCTAGTAGTACATCAAATCCGATCGCGGCAACGACTTCAGCAGTGCGTTTCGCAAAAGCATCGGACATAAAACGACGATCGTACCCGACAATAATTGTATTACTACCTGATGCTCCAAAGGTTTCGCGCAAGATATGGGCAGCGATCGGCGCGACAGCAGCTAGGCGATCGAAGGTAAAGTCGTCTGCAATGATACCTCGCCAACCGTCAGTGCCAAAGCGTATGGGGGGATGCAATGGGAATTTACCGTGCATAAGCCTTTAAAAATTTCTCTTAACTAAAGTTTATCGTGAATTCTCATCATGTATAGCTAAAGCCAACTAAATTAAGACATAAAACGCAGAAGAGATTTGCAGTGCAAAGTGCCGCAAATCTCTTCTGCGTTTTGTTTTGTCTTTGTCTCAAACATAACTGACTACGATAATAAACAAAATTAGCTAACTGAAAATTTTTTTGATAATTACTGAAAATTTTTTTGATAATTTTTAAAGACCTTGCATAGTAAGGTCTTTAAAAATTATCTAGGTTTGATTAGAGTGTAAAACACTATAGTTTTTGGGTTTTGCAAAAAAAGAGTAAAATTGGATCTTGCTCTATTGATGACTAAGTTGACGGCGCTGTGCAATCTGACTATTTAGAACGAATCCTCAAAGCTCGCGTGTATGATGTCGCGCAAGAATCTCCCTTAGAATTTGCTCCTAATCTATCGGCAAGATTAAATAATCGATTGTTGCTGAAAAGAGAAGATATGCAATCGGTATTCTCTTTTAAACTGCGTGGTGCTTATAACAAAATGGCGCAGTTGCCACCCGATCTGCTCTCGAAAGGAGTAATCGCTGCCTCCGCAGGAAACCACGCTCAGGGAGTAGCGCTGAGTGCTCGTGAGTTAGGCACAAAGGCAATTATTGTCATGCCAGTGACTACTCCACTGGTGAAAGTAAACGCAGTAAAAATGCGTGGTGGTGAAGTAGTCCTGCATGGTGATACCTACGATGATGCCTATGCCTATGCGCGTCAACTGGAAGCAGAGAAGAATTTAACTTTTATTCATCCCTTTGACGATCCTGATGTGATCGCAGGACAGGGAACGATTGGCATGGAGATCTTGCGCCAATATCAGAAGCCAATTCACGCTATTTTTGTCGCGATCGGTGGTGGTGGTTTAATTTCGGGAATAGCTGCCTATGTCAAGCGCCTACGCCCTGAAATCAAAATTATCGGCGTGGAACCAGTTGATTCCGATGCCATGTCCCGATCGCTACAGGCTGGTCATCGAGTGCGCCTTGAACAAGTCGGTCTGTTTGCTGATGGTGTGGCGGTACGCGAAGTTGGTCAAGAAACTTTTCGCCTTTGTCAGCAATATGTCGATGAGATTTTGTTGGTGGATACCGATGATACCTGTGCAGCGATCAAAGATGTCTTTGAAGACACACGCTCGATTTTAGAACCTGCGGGAGCTTTGGCGATCGCTGGTGCAAAGGCTTATGTCGAACGAGAAGGTATCGAAGGACAAACTTTAGTAGCGATCGCCTGTGGTGCGAATATGAACTTCGATCGCTTGCGATTTGTTGCCGAACGCGCTGAACTAGGCGAGCATCGCGAAGCGATTTTTGCAGTGACGATTCCCGAACAGGCAGGGAGTTTGCGGAAATTTTGCGAACTGATGAGCAATCGCAACCTCACTGAATTTAGTTATCGGATTGCCGATCGAGAAATTGCTCATATTTTCATCGGTGTACAGATTATCAATCGTGCTGACGCGGCAACCTTAGCAAAGACTTTTGCCGTGAATGGATTTACCGCGATCGAGATTACCGATGATGAACTCACGAAACTGCATTTGCGTCATATGGTCGGTGGGCGATCGCCTCTTGCCCATAACGAATTGCTCTATCGTTTTGAATTCCCTGAGCGTCCAGGTGCATTAATGAAGTTCGTTGGCTCGATGAGTCCCAATTGGAACATTAGCCTATTCCATTATCGCAATAATGGTGCTGACTATGGAAGGATTGTTGTCGGCGTGCAAGTACCTCCATTAGAGATGGAAGAATGGCAAGCATTTCTCAATACCCTCGGTTATCGCTATTGGGATGAAAGCCAAAACCCAGTCTATAAGTTATTTTTGGGTTAAGTCAAAAGCGATCGCGGAGAGGAAATTTTGTAGCAATTTTCGACTAAGGATAAGCGGTACATTACATCTTTTATTCTTACTCGAAAATTCTTTTGTCTAAATTAATAAAGCGAGAATTAGTGAAGTACATGTAGCAACATAAATTGTATAAGCATTATGTCGATTGGCTTAGCAAACAATAATGCTTTATAGATTTATTATCAATTGCTTACTATTACTGCGATTTTTAATCCTAAATATCAAATGAGTCTCAATACTTTGAGACCGTATATTTGTATCTCATAAAACGTAATTTCCTAAGAGATTAGGATTTATATAAATTATAAATAACTATTTATGGAATATTTGATTAGTATAATAATTAGTTAGCATAGTAAGCACAAGGACTTATCAGGCATGATAATTAATAAAGCAGTAAAGAAAATCAGTCCATAGCAAATTCTAAATACAACTCATTCATCTCTTTCTATAACATTCAGAAATAATCATGAAAATCGAACAATGTAGATGGACGGTAAATCAAGGATGGGAACCGAATTCACCCAATGTCAATCAATCGGCTCATTTGGTACTAGTATTCGGTGGGACAGATATTCTTAAAAATGGGAATTATCCTCAATACCTGAGAAATATCTATCCCAGCGCTACTATCATTGGCTGCTCTACTGCTGGGGAGATTTATAGTACTCAAGTTACTGATGATACGATTGTAGTTACTGCGATTGAGTTCGAGCATACTCAGATCAAGGGGAATTATCTACCTATTACCAGGACCTCTGATAGCTTTGCCATAGGTGCACAATTAGCTCAGAGCTTTCTAACAGAAGATTTATCCCATCTATTTGTTCTATCAGATGGCTTAATAGTTAATGGTAGCGATCTCATCGCAGGACTGCGATCGCAATTACCAGATCGCGTGACGATTACGGGAGGTTTGGCAGGAGATGGATCGAGATTTGCAGAAACTCTCATTCTCTGGAATGAGCTTTTAGAGAAAGGAATAGTTGCCGCGATCGCGATATATGGCGATCGCCTTAAGATTGGATACGGCTCCTTAGGGGGATGGACAACATTTGGGGTTAAAAGGGTTGTAACTAAATCACAAGGTAATGTTCTCTACGAACTGGATGGATTATCTGCGCTGGAATTATATAAAAAGTATTTAGGTGACTATGCGATTGGACTACCAGCATCAGGACTATTATTTCCTCTGAGCCTCTACAACTCTGAAGGCGATCGCTCTGTAGTTCGTACGATTTTATCCGTAGATGAAGAAGAACAAAGCTTAACGTTTGCAGGAGATGTTCCAGAGGGAAGCGTCGTGCAATTAATGCAAACTAACTTCGATCGCCTAGTGGATGGAGCGATTGGCGCAGCTCAGACTAGTACGAGCCATATTGCCGAGGGTTCTCCCGACCTCGCAATTTTAATTAGCTGTGTTGGTCGGAAATTGGTACTAAAACAACGTATCGAAGAAGAAGTCGATGGCGTAAGAGAAGTCATGGGACAATCAACAGTTCTAACGGGCTTTTATTCCTACGGCGAAATTGCACCTGCATCTCTTGGAGAGCGGTGCGAACTCCATAATCAAACAATGACAATTACCACTTTCTCTGAGCAATAGTTTTTTATTAAATACAATGCACCGCTTACTCCAGCGCCAGATCAAAAAACATTTTGGTAATTTAGAAACTTTGCCCCCAGAATGGCAGAGTTTCTTAACCGATATCGATACTGCCTACTGTCAATTTGATGACGATCGTCGGATGATCGAACGCTCTTTAGCGCTGAGTTCTGAGGAACTTTTACAAGCTAACAATCAGTTACAGAATTTGCTTAAAACCGTTGAAGGTCAGGTTGCCGAGCGTACCACTGAACTTACCAAAGCCAATATCGAATTAGAAGAAACATTAATCAATCTTAAAAAGACTCAAGTTCATCTAATTCAATCTGAAAAAATGTCTTCTTTAGGACAATTGGTCGCAGGTATCGCCCATGAGATCAATAATCCTGTCAACTTTATTCACGGTAATCTCAGTCATTTAAAAGACTACATAACGAAAATCTTAAACTTTATCAAACTAACTCAACAAAATCATCTCCAAGGAATTCCTGAAATGGAAAGCCTTGCTGAAGAAATTGAATTGGAATTTATAAGTCAGGATTTGCCCCAAATCATTAATTCGATGGTAGTGGGAATAAGTCGGATTCGAGGCATTGTCCAGTCGTTGAAAAATTTTTCGCACATAGACGAAGCTGAATTTAAGCAGGTCGACATTCACAAGGGAATTGATAACACCCTGCTAATTCTCGAACATCGTCTAAAGTCGAAGTCGAATGCTTGGCACATCCAAATTATTAAACAATATGGAGATATCCCCTTAATTAATTGCTACGCTGGGCAGCTCAATCAAGTTTTTATCAATATTTTGGCAAATGCGATCGATGCATTAGAGGAAGCAAATTATCATTCTCAAAGCGATCCAAAAGGTGATAAGTCGGAGCGATCACCCTATATCAAGATTCAGACTAGACTCGTTGATGATAACTTTGTTGAAATTGCGATCGCCGATAATGGTATTGGCATTCCCGAAGCAATTCAGCCGCAAATATTCAATCCATTTTTTACCACTAAACCTGTAGGTAAGGGAACGGGAATGGGAATGGCGATCAGTTATCAAATAATTACGGAAAAGCATCAAGGGGTACTAACTTGCCATTCTACATTAGGCAAAGGGACTGAATTTCGCATTCGTATTCCTATGCTGTACGGGTAATACAGCATAGGAATGCAAGTTTTTAGCAAATCAATAGAGGCGGCGCGAAGCGCCGCCTCTATTGATTTGGGTTTTGATTTTTCCTAGCTGTCTCTACCGAGGAAAATATTGAAAGCATTACAATGTAATGCTTTCAATATTTTCCTCGTGGTTCGTTCGTTCGGTAATTGCTGCAAGTTTATTGATACTTAGCTACTTAACCCAATGCACCGATCGCATATTCAATCAGTTTTAATAATGATTGGCTCATTTCTTGAAAACCCTCTCGTTTTAGAGCAGAGATGGCGATCGCTTCGGGATATTTATCTAGAATTGCTTTTGGATCTTCAACTACATCGATTTTATTGAAAACTAATAAAACTGGACCAACAGCGATCGGCATATCTTTGAGAATTTTATCCACTGATTTTAGTTGCTCTTCCCATGAGGAATGAGAAGCATCGACAAGATGGACTAATACATCAGCTTCCGATACTTCCTCAAGGGTGGCACGAAAAGCATCGACGAGGGATTTAGGAAGTTCGTGAATGAAGCCTACTGTATCGGTGAGTAGAACCGTGTGGATTTTGTCATCTTCACCCGTAAGACTGAGGCGACGAGTAGTCGGATCGAGGGTGGCGAATAATTTATCAGCAGCATAGACATCGGCTTTGGTCATGGCATTGAGCAATGTTGATTTACCTGCATTGGTGTAACCAACGATCGCTACTGTGGGAACCTCTCGATCGACGCGTTTCTGCCGAATACGCGATCGCTGCGCTTGCAGGTGATTTACCTGTTGCTGAAGGAAGGTGATGCGCTTTTGGATCACGCGGCGATCGGTTTCCAATTTGGTTTCACCAGGCCCACGTGTGCCGATACCACCACCGAGCCTTGAGAGCGCTTGACCGTGCCCTGCCAGACGAGGTAAGCGATATTCTAGTTGGGCTAGCTCGACCTGCAACTTCCCTTCGGACGACTGAGCGCGTTGGGCAAAAATATCAAGAATTACTTCAGTGCGATCGCTAACTCTTAAACCGATCGTTCTTTCAATATTGCGGGTTTGCGAAGCAGTTAGTTCGCGATCGAATACAACCAGATTTGCACCTTTAGTTTGAGCGACGATCGCCAGTTCTAGGACTTTACCTTCACCGAGAACGGTTTGTGGATGGGGTCGCTCGCGCTTTTGCCAGAGCGCATCTAGCACCTTGCCACCAGCACTTTCTACTAACTGACCGAGTTCGATCATTGCAAAGGGCATTGAGTCAGATTTTTCCTTTTGATGCATTAATCCGACAAGTATCACGCGATCGCGATCGTCATCAGTGGCACGACCTGCAAAGTTGCGGCTAAATTCTTCTTCTAAGCCTTCAACTAATTCTAGGAAATCTTGCTTAGCGAGCGCATCGACATTCATCGGTACTGAGACGCGCCAAGCAGACTGCTGTTCTGGCAGTTCTGTATCTGTCGCTGGTAATAAGTGCGCCAAATATCCGCGCTCAGTATAGCCTTTGAGATTAACAGGCAAAATCACCAATGCATCAAGACGTTGCATTAACATCGCCGTTAAATCTGTGTCATTCGGTGGCAATGCCTCTGGACTTGCACAAATACAGCGTAATCCACTCAGGCGATCGCTACCATAGCGCGGTAACTCCAGTGGTGGAATTTTAGTTTGATTGGGCGTACCGATGGCAACTCTAATTACTTGTCCGCGCCGATTTATATAAATACAAATAGACTCCTTTAACTCCGCACTAACACCAGCAAGGCGTTGAGCTAATTCGGGCGTAATAAGACTATCTTGAGGTAAGCGCGAGCGATAGAGACGATCTAATTGCTTGAGTTGATGCGCCTTTAGTCCTTGGGTTTTTCCGTAAATAGTTTCGATATGCGTTACTCAGTATAATTATGATGGTTGTTAAAGCAGCCATCACAATTATACTTAATGGATACTATGAACGATGCAGCGCTTTTTTTAGTAACGCATGGTAGTCGAGATCGCCGTTCGTGGTTAGCATTACAAAATTTGGTCTCAGTAGCTAGATCTAAAAGTGCTCTTTATATTGGTGGTGGGTGTTTGGAGGGACAGGAGCTCAGTCTCGCTCAGCAGTTAATGCAATTTGCTGATGAGGTTAACCAGCTTGGAGGAACAGAAATTATAATAATGCCAGTCTTTTTATTGGCTGGAGTTCATGTTAGCGAAGACATTCCCACAGAAGTGGCGATCGCCCAAAATCAATTGTCAGAAAAACTTCAAAAGCCCCTAAAATTTCGCATAACTCCTCATTTGGGCACAGATTCTCAAATTTCTAGTTTGCTGTTGCAGCAATTTGAGAAGTATCGGGTACAGGAGATCTTATCCACACCTTCAGGAAGCATACCCAACCACACTTTAATAAACGAAAAAGACCAAGGTCGAATTTTGATAGCCCATGGTACGCAACGAATGGGAGCCAACCAAGCAATTGAGGATTTAGCAAACGATTGTCATGCGATCGCCGCTTATTGGGGAGTCGAGCCTAAAATAGAAACCCAAATTGAGAAGTTACTAGCACAAGGCATTACTAAAATTGACGTGTTACCATATTTTTTGACCGAAGGGGGAATTACTGAAGCTGTGGCTAAAAAACTCCAAATCTATAGCGATCGGTTGCAGATTCGGCAATTACCTGTGCCACTATCAAGCGAACAGATTGTAGATTTATTATGGAAATTCATTTAGCTGACTTTCGACAGATTGTTGTAAGCTTTATAGCTAAATTATGCTGTATGTTGCAGTTTTCAAATCATTACTGTACATATAATTAATTCTTTAAAGGCTTTTAAAAAGCCTTCTAAAGTAAAGCTTTTTAAAATTATTTGGTCTTAAATGGACAAGGTAAAAATAGTTGGCTGAAAGATATAAACATCTTAATCCGATATATCAAGAGATCCTCAAACAAGAGCGTCTCAACAACTTAATGCGGATAGCTAAATGTTTTGAAAATAGTACGGTTGGCGTTTTTGAAACGACTTTAGACGATCGAATTAGTGAAATTAGTTTATCTTTCTGTGATTTGTTAGGATATAGCACTTCGCAAATATGCCACCTCAAATACGAACAAATATGCCATCCTGACGATCTATCTGCTTACTATTTTTTAAAAGAGAGACTACTCTCAGGCGAAATCGATCATTGTTACTTAAATGTTCGTTATATTCGTGCTGATGGTCAAATCGTACAAGTTCTCCAGAGCACCGATCTTGATATTGGGGAAGGTCAAGAGCCTCACTTCATGAATAGATTTGAAGACATAACGGATTGGGAACAGACTGCTAGAAATCAAAGTGCTTCAGAAAATAGGACACGCTATTTATTTGAAAACAACCCCAATCCCATGTGGATTTACGACCTAGAAACTCTCCAGTTCCTAGCGGTAAATCAAGCGGCAATCAATCACTATGGCTATAGTGAAAGTGAATTTCTATCGATGAAAACACTGGATATTCGACCACCCGAAGATGTGCCTAAGCTCTTAAATGCGATCGCCAATATATCCACAGGATTGAGCATACCTGAGATTTGGCGGCATTGCAAAAAGGATGGTAGCCAGATTTTAGTAGAAGTCTCAGCTCATACGTTAACTTACAACAATCGTAAATGCGAACTTATTTTAGCGAATGATGTTACTCAAAAATTGCAAGCTGAGGAAGCCCTCAAAAGAGCAGAAGCCAAGTATCGCGGCATTTTTGAGAATGCTGTAGAAGGGATTTTTCAAAGCTCAATTGATGGAAAATTTTTGATTGCCAATCCAATGTTGGCAAAAATCTATGGATATGATTCTCCCGAAGACTTGATTGCCAATCTTACAGATATCCAGCATCAAATCTATGTCGATCCCCAACGTCGGACGCTGTTGCTCGAACTCTTACTAGCACAAGAAGATGTCAAACAGTTTGAATCACAGGTCTATCGTAAAGATGGCACGATCATTTGGACTTCGGAAAATGCTCATGCAGTTTACGACACAATAGGAAAATTCCTCTACTTTGAAGGCACAGTTGAAGACATTACGGAAAGTAAGCGTGCAAAAGCTGAAATTGAATATCTTGCTTTTCACGACTCTCTCACTAATTTACCAAACCGAGTTCTATTTCGCGATCGCCTTAAAATTGCTTTAGACAATGCCTACGAGCAACTGCAAACTCACTTTCAACAAGATAGTCAAAGAGAAATTAAAACAATTCCTCCACTTCTAGCAGTAATGTTCCTAGATTTAGATCGTTTTAAATTAGTAAACGACACAATGGGACATGCTGCTGGCGATCGCCTCTTAATCGAAGTTGCCAAGAGACTGAGTGAATGCATGTTTGCAAGTACTTTTCTGGCGCGGATGGGAGGTGATGAGTTTATGATATTTGTATCTGAATTGCAAAGTGTTGAGTCAATTCAACAATTCGCTCAGTTAATTCTGCAATCTTTTGAAAACCCTTTCTTTGTAGAAGAAAGACCGATTTATATTGGTACGAGTATTGGCATTAGTCTTTATCCAAGCGATGGATTGGATGAAGATGCTTTAATGAAAAATGCCGACACGGCAATGTTTCGAGCTAAAGAGCGCGGCAGAAATCATTATCAGCTCTATAATCATGCGATCGGTGCAAAAGTAATGGAGTATGTGGCGATTGAGAATGGCATTCGCCAAGCTCTCGAGCGCTCGGAGTTTCAAGTTTTCTATCAGCCTCAGATCGATCTGCTTACGGGCGAAATTGATTGTATGGAAGCCTTAGCACGTTGGCTCCATCCAGAGCTTGGTTGGGTTCCACCCAATCAATTTGTTCCTGCTGCCGAAGAGCATGGTTTGATCGTTCGTTTGGGAGAGTGGGTTTTGCAGACTGCTTGTATGCAAAATCGAATGTGGCAAAAACAGGGATTACCTCCCATTCGGATGGCAGTAAACTTTTCGGCAAAACAATTTCAAGTCCCGACATTGTGCGAGCGCATTATGCAAATCCTGAAGGAAATTGAATTGGAACCTAAGTACTTAGAAATAGAAGTTACTGAAAGCTTAGTGATGCAAGATCAAGCAACGACAATTAAAATACTACGGCATTTGCAATCACTGGGGATGAGTGTATCGATTGATGACTTCGGTACTGGCTATTCTTCGCTTAGTTATTTACGATTATTGCCCGTTAGCAAAGTAAAAATTGATGCAAGCTTTATCCGCGAGACTCCACAAAACATTGAAGACTCAGCAATTACATCGGCAATTATTGCGATGGCGCATAGTCTCAAACTGAGGGCGATCGCTGAAGGGGTAGAGCGTAAAGAGCAATTAGAGTTTTTGCGATCGCATAGCTGTGACGGAGTTCAGGGCTATCTGTTCAGTCGTCCCGTTCCTGCCCAAGAAGCCACTTTATTCCTTCAATCTCAATTCAGGTAAATAAAAACCAAAAGATAGTTGCGGCGCTGAGCGCCGCAACTATCTTTTGTGGGTAGTGATCAAGAGGGAATGATAAGAATCATAGATTGGATGAGAGTATTGTAGTGATGGACAAAAAGCCAAATCATAGCAATGTGATTATCGAACTTTTTA
>QBML01000032.1 GCA_003242085.1 Pseudanabaena frigida
AACCCAAATAAATAGAGGCGGCGCTTCGCGCCGCCTCTATTTATTTGGGTTTTATGTCTTAAGCAAAACTTGTATTGCTATAGATCTGGTGGCAGTAATACGGTATCGATGACATGAATAACGCCGTTGCTGGTCTTGACATCTGCTGCAATAACTTTTGCGTTATCAATTACAACATTTTTGCCCTTAGTAACTTTGATTGAACTACCCTCAACGGTTGGGACTAAGGCAGATCCAGCCTTAATATCCTTAGCATAGACCTTGCCTGAGACGACATGGTAGGTCAACACTTTGACCAAAATAGCTTTGTTCTCTGGCTTGAGTAGGGTTTCTACAGTTCCTTTAGGCAACTTTGCAAATGCTTCGTCAGTAGGAGCAAATACAGTGAATGGACCTTTACCAGATAGTGTATCTACCAATCCAGAAGCTTTTACAGCAGCTACTAAGGTTTTAAAAGAGCCATTAGCAACAGCAACTTGAACAATATTGCCAGTAGGCGCTGCGGCTACTTTTTTGACGGTTGGAGTTGTCTGTTGCTCGTTAGCAAGAGCTGGAAGAGTAACTAGAAGACTAGCTGTTGCGATCGCTAAACCAGCAGTTCTAACCAAAAAGTTAGAAGTTCGTTGCATTTTCATGGGAGGATTTTGAAGATTAAATAAGTTTTATTACTTAATCTTAATAATACATCAACGAGATATTTTGTAAGTATTCTGGACTGCCAAATCAGAATCCCAAAGAAAATTTATAAAGGTGGTATTCTTGCAATTACGCCACTTTTTAATGGTTCGGGGCGTTCTTTCCATGCCATCATCCCATCGGCGCGATCGCAATAGGTCTTAGCACAAGACAATATAGCGGATGCGGTTGTTGGTATATTTTCCGCATCTGAGGGCAAATCACCAAATAAATATGAATACTTGCCCTCAGATGCAAAAGTGACAACACACGCATGGCTGCAAGCGCTCATGCAAGAGACGGCGCGGATTTCAAAATGCGATCGCATTTCCCAGTCTTGATGCAATTGAGAAAGCTCTTTTAACAGTGTTTCCCCACCACTAACGCCTACCTTTTTACCATTTTGCCAAGTGCTAGCACAGGTAGTACAAACCAATAGCCGATGAGTCATCCATACCTCAATAAATACAAGTCAACACTAGTTAAGCAGGCAATGCTTACTTACAGCTCAACATAAAAAATTAAGCCTGATGCTTTTAAGAAATGTCTTTAACCAGAATATCAGGCTTATTTAATAGCAAATTGCTGCAACTCGTGTTTGTTATTTTTCACCACTAGGTGATGAGTTGTAGAGCGCATCAAGTCTTGATCGCGCATCATCAACGTTAATTGATTTAATTACCATTAACGGCTCATCAATATATTTGCCATCTTTATCCCATAACTCAGGATGAGCAAATTGAGGAGCTACTCGGCGTTGGCGATTGTCTTGGTAGCTACGTGCTTCATTTTGAGAAAGCGATATCATACTTCGGATGAGATTGCTAATCGCAAAGATCGAGAGGATAGTAAAAGCGAGTATGTAAATAATTTGTATCATGTCTGCTTTCCTAAAAAATGGATGTAAATTAAGTGGATTAAATTGAGATTAGTTTGAAATTCAGAAGACTTAAAGGTTAGATGCGGTGACTTCGATCGGATCTAAACTCTTTAAATTTTCATGATAAAAATTTGTGGAACTACCTCTAGATTAATTCTCAAGAGTCAAAAATTAAAAAAGTTTAAATTGCCTGATTACGATAGTAGCGCATCCCTACGGCTTGGCATTCAATGAGTAGTTCGTGCCAAGGTTTCATTGTTAACATATCGATCCCAACTTGATGTCCTGTAACGCGGAATAAGGCGATCGCAACATGTACTTCTTTGAGAGCATTTTCTACTCGTTCCAACAGTTTTTGTTGATCTGCCTCATCCAAAAAATTTAAACGCTCGTTAGAGAGTAGTTTTTGAGCGCGATCAAACCAATAGATGAAATCTTCTAGTAATGGCTCTAGAAGTTTCTTGAGCATTTCAGGGTCAGGGCTAGCAGTATTACTCATTAGGGTAAGTCTTAAGCAGCAATGTCAGTGCTACGTATAGTTGTTAAAAAGCAATTATTTTTTATACAAAGTATTATAGCATTTTGTTACTTTTCTTAACATTAAACTTAAACAAATCTTATGAGTTTTGCATCTTCTGCTAATTTGAACGCACTTCAGCATTTGATTGATGTGATATCTAAGTTGCGATCGCCTGATAGTGGCTGTCCTTGGGATTTAGAGCAAACGCCAGAAAGCTTGATCCCTTATATCATTGAGGAAGCCTATGAGACTGTAGATGCAATCCAGAGTGGAGATACTAAAGCGATCGCTGAGGAGCTGGGCGATCTATTGATGCAAGTAGTTTTACAGTCACAAATAGCTAGCGAAACGAATAAATTTACGATCGCTGAAGTTGCTGAAGGAATTGCCCAAAAGCTGATCCGTCGTCATCCCCACGTTTTCGGTGATGTCAAACCTGAAAATATGGAGAAAATTCATCAGAACTGGGAAAGGATTAAGGCTGAGGAGAAGGGTGAGAATCTAGAGGCAACTCAAAAACTGAGCTATAAACTCAAACGCTATGCGCGATCGCTGCCACCACTGATGGCTGGCATGAAAATTTCCCAAAAAGCTGCCTCACAGGGATTTGAATGGGAAAATGCCGATGGCGTATGGGCAAAATTTCATGAGGAGCTAGATGAATTACACCATGCCCTAGAACATGAATCCAAGGAAAACCAACAGGCGGAGTTAGGGGATTTACTATTTACATTAATCAATGTCGCGCGTTGGTACGATCTCGATCCTTCAGAAGCTTTGCAGACTACTAATCGCAAGTTTATTCAGCGTTTAGAAACGATTGAGACATTAAGCGATCGCCCGATCGATAGTTTTACATCTGAGGAGCTAGATAACCTCTGGAAGCAAGCGAAGGAAAAACTCAAATAAAATCCTCACAAAGCGAGGATTTTATTTATTGCTAGTGGATTCTGGCGGTAGAAAACGAGAATCTGAAATTTCGATTAGCTTATCGATTGAGGTTTCAGCTAAAAATTTACGCGCTTTAGCAAGATGTTCTAGATGGGGGCATCGATCGCCTAGGACGCAGCCATTAGTGCATTCTTCTTGACAGTTGACTTGGCGGGACATGAAATTTAGGGATGATAATCTATGCAATAGAATTCAAGGCTACTACAAAATAGTCAGCCACATTCAACCTTGTGAATCTTGTTTACGATCTGTTATAGAAATAAAAAAGAGCGCTAAGCGCTCTTTTTTATTTCTTATCATCTATGCGGTCAGAGAGACTCGAACTCTCACAGCTTTCGCCACCACCACCTCAAGATGGCGTGTCTACCATTCCACCATGACCGCTATCGCGTTTTCAGTGCTTAACTATATTACAGCAATGGCGTAAATATGCAATATTTTTTCATAGATTAAAATCTAGAGGTTAGGAAACGTCTTCATGTTTTCTAACCCTAACTGACAATATAGAACCTCAAACTTCCATGACTGAATCATCTTTAAACGAAGTGCAATACGAGCAGATCCCCAAGCGATCGCCTAAGCATTGGGTACGACCTGTTGCAATCGCAGGAATTACGATCGCTAGTCTTTATGGTGCAGTTTGTGCGGGCTTATGGTTTGGACAAACAAGATTGGTTTTTGCTCCCAAAAAAGAAATTACAACCACACCTGCCAAGTTTAATGCGAAGTACGAAGATGTTCTAATTCCTGTCAAGAATGCTAATGGTACGAGTGAAAACATTTCTGGTTGGTGGTTACCCAATGCAAAACAGGAAGAAAAAGCGATCGGCGATCGTAAGGTAATTCTATATTTGCATGGCAATGGCAAAAATATTAGTGCTAATGCGTCCCATGCTAATCGCTTGATGCGAATGGGATTCTCAGTATTAGTAATCGATTATCGCGGTTATGGAAAAAGCGAAGGAGGATACCCTTCCGAATCCAGTGTTTATACAGATGCTCAAACGGCTTGGGACTATCTCATGCAAAAGGGATTTAAGCCCAGTCAGGTGATAATTTATGGTCATTCGTTGGGTGGAGCAATTACGATTGATCTTGCCACTAAACATCCTGATGTTTCTGGAATTATTGTCGATGCCTCGTTTACGTCAATGACTGATATGGCATCGCTCGATCCTAAGTTTAGAGTTTTCCCAATCGATCTACTGATTCATCAAAGATTTGATTCGATCGGTAAAGTGCGATCGCTGACTAGCCCTGTACTTTATATTCATGGAACTGCTGATGAGGTGATTCCTTCAGCCATGAGTCAGCGTTTGTATGATGCAACAACATCTAAAAAGAAACTAGTTTTCATTCCAAATGGTGGACATAACACTACTGCCGAAACGAATGAATCACTATATCGAGATTCCATTTTGAGTTTCTTTACCCCATAAAAAAGGTAATGCAAAGCCAAAGAAGTTTTTGAAAGTGTTGCTTCGCAACACTTTCAAAAACTTCTTGTACTACAGAAAGACTAAACAGACTGTATAAAAAAAGAGAAGGCACTTCACGCCTTCTCTTTTTATGGATTATTAAGCCAGTTTATCGGCAATCAATTTATTGGTTGATTGAGGTTCGGCGCGTCCTTGAGTTTTCTTCATAGTTTGACCGACAAAGAAGCCTAGGAGTTTTGTTTTACCAGCCTTATATTGCTCGACTTCCTTAGGATTAGCAGCAATAATCTCATCGATAATTTTCTCAAGTTCCGCACCTGCAAGAACTGTTAAACCTTTAGATGCAACGAGTTCTTTGACAGATCCACCCTTGACGATTAGTTCAGGCAAGATATCCTTGGCGATTTTGCTACTGATAGTACCATCGGCAATTAAAGCAATCATTTCGCCCAAAACCGCAGGAGTTAGAGCTATGTCAGCAATTTTTAGCTTATTTTCATTGAGATAGGCAGTAATATCACCCATCACCCAGTTGAATACTTGTTTGGGCTCCGCACCTGTAAGAATTGTCGCATCAAAGAATTCCGCAATGCTGCGATCGTCGGCAATCAAAGCCGCGTCATAAGGAGTCAATCCAAACTCATCACGATAGCGATGACGATTTGCCACAGGCAGCGTGGGAAGTTCGGAGCGGTATTTTTCTAGAGTTGTTAAGGGAACCTCGATCGCCATTAGATCGGGTTCAGGGAAATAGCGATAGTCACTGGCTCCTTCCTTAGAACGCATACTGATCGTGCGTTGAGTATTCTCTTCCCAAAGGCGAGTTTCTTGTTTGATCGTTTCGCTACCAGACTCGATCGCTTCTACTTGACGATTAATTTCAAAATCGATCGCGCGTTGAATGGCATTGAAGGAGTTCATATTTTTAATTTCCACCTTCGTACCAAACTTCTCTTGACCGACGGGGCGCACAGAAATATTTACGTCACAACGTAGCGAACCTTCTTGCATGTTGCCATCACAAACACCAAGGTAGCGCATAATCCGCCGCAGTTCCTGAGCATAGGCAGCCGCTTCTGCTCCCGATCGCATATCTGGTTCCGATACAATCTCGCACAAAGCTACGCCTGTACGATTGAAATCTACGAGAGAGTGACTAGAACCTGATAGTCGATCGCTACCAGCATGGACTAACTTGCCTGCATCCTCTTCCATGTGCAAACGAGTAATGCCAATGCGCTTAGTGCTGCCATCTTCTAACTGAATTTCGAGCCAGCCATGCTCGGCGATCGGCAAATCGTATTGAGAGACTTGATAGTTCTTGGGAAGGTCGGGATAGAAATATTGTTTGCGATCGAATTTACTATGGGGGGCAATTTGGCAATTTAGCGCCAATCCAGCCTTGACTGCATATTCCAAAACTTTTTCGTTAAGTACGGGCAACACCCCAGGCATTCCTAGACAAACAGGGCAAACATTTGTATTTGGGGTTGCACCAAACTGGGTTGAACAGTTACAAAAGATTTTGGAGTTTGTGGTCAACTGGCAGTGAGTTTCTAACCCAATAACGGCCTCATACTTTGTCGTAGCTGTTGTCTTGGTGGTGGTGGCAGTCATAACGGGTACTTTTACGCGAAATATTTATAAAAGGCTTTAGGAGCTTAATGCTACTGATCGCATCACTACAAATCGTAGCACTTGTTTATCAGCCTTGATTTTTCAACCACAAACTAACAATTCAGGAAGTTAAAAAGCTAGCCTTATCTAACCACCCATTTTTAACCAGCTAAATACATTCTCAACTGTTAGCTCTAATGTCACCATTTCTAATGTTATTAGGCGATCGCTATTTGCCATCAAGATTGGTTGTTGATTGGGCAGAAATATAAGAATACTGTGATCGCTAGGATCGAGAAACCAACCTAATTGACTACCATGTTGGAGGCTAAGTAAAATTTTGCCTATTACTTTATTTGCGTTTTGCTCAGGCGAAAGAATCTCAATAATCCAATCTGGCGCAAGGTTAAACTGATCGGGAACTTCTCCATCTTCGAGAAATGGAATATTTTGCCATTGGAAAACTGCAATATCTGGAACGATTGAGCGATCGGCAAAGGTACATCTTAGCTCTGGAAAAGCATAGGCAATTTTTTGCGGTTTAGTCGATTGATTTATTGCATTACAAATTTCATACTGCAAGCAGCTATGTCGTCCTTTAGGCATAGGTTTTTGGATGATTTGATTATCGATATACTCACTCGCAGGTTTAGTCTCTGGCATTTGCAGAAACTCTTCTAAGGTAAGCGGTTTAGCAATAGTTGCGACCATATAGTTAACAGCAGTAAGATCGGCTATCTGGTTTCTTGAGTTCAGATTTATACATTATATGCAGGTTACGATAACGTGATTGAAACGATTACAGATACGCCACAAAGCAAACAACAACTCAAAAAGCAACTTAGAAAAGACTTACTTATTAAACGCCACCAGATCCCCTATAAAATTTGGCAGCAAAAAAGTCAAGCTTTAGGCGATCACCTAAGTAATTGGCAAATTTTCCAGCAAGCACAAAATATTTTAGCTTTTACTAGTTTTCGACAAGAGCCAGATTTAAGCTCACTTTGGCAGAGATTTCCTGACAAAATTTGGGGATTTTCACGCTGTATTACAAAAGAATTGATTTGGCACCAAGTAGCGATCGCTGATTTTGAGAGCAATATGAGATCGGGAGCCTTTGGCATTCTTGAACCGCGTCATGACTCGCCAATCATGGATTTAGAGAATATCGATCTAATTTTGATTCCTGCGGTGGCTTGCGATCGACGAGGTTATCGACTGGGCTATGGCGGTGGTTTCTACGATCGCTGGTTGCCTAACTCTTCAGGCCTTAAAGTCGGGATTGTTTTCGAAGAATTTCATTTAGAAGATTTGCCTAGGGATATCTGGGATGTACCACTAGAGGCAATCGTCACGGATAAATCAATACAGATCCCTTGAGGGCAAGCAACTTAGTCAAATTGTACGGTAAGCCGATCTAGTCCCCTAACCATTTCGCAGTATATTAGCACTCAGTGAGACAGAGTGCTAAAGCACGCAACTATTACTCAGATTTATAAATTGAGTAACTGCCTGCACAGTCTGCTCTGATTAGATTTTAAGGAGGTATAGCATAGTGGCACCGTTAACCCTAAATACTGGTACATTACAACCCCTAGGCGATCGCCTATTGGTCAAAGTAGCAACTAAAGAAGAAAAAACTGTTGGCGGTATTTTTTTGCCAGACACAGCGCAAGAAAAACCCCAAGTAGGTGAAGTAACCGCCGTTGGACCTGGCACACGCAATGACAAAGGTACTCGTGTTGCTCTAGAAGTCAAAGCAGGCGACAAAGTTTTGTACTCCAAGTATGCAGGCACTGAAGTCAAGATTGACGGCGTAGATTATCTGCTACTTGCAGAAAGAGATATTCTCGCGATCGTTGAATAAGTAAATTAACTTGTGCAGTGCTTAGCGCTACACATATCGAAATCATAAAAACCAACTTACCAAATTAAAAGAAAATGGCAAAAATTGTAGTATTTGACGAAGAGTCTCGCCGCGCCCTTGAGCGTGGTGTGAATGCACTTGCTGATGCTGTGCGTGTAACTCTTGGACCTAAAGGTCGTAACGTAGTTTTAGAAAAAAAATACGGCGCACCTCAAATCATCAACGATGGTGTGAGTATCGCTAAAGAAATTGAATTAGAAGATCCTCTAGAAAATGCAGGCGCTCAACTAATTCGTGAAGTTGCTTCTAAGACCAATGATGTTGCAGGCGATGGAACCACCAGCGCCACCGTTTTGGCTCAAGAAATGATTCGCGAAGGTTTGAAAAACGTTGCCGCAGGCGCAAATCCAGTCGGCGTTCGTCGCGGTATCGAAAAAGCAGTTGCACATCTCGTTGATGTCATCGCTCAAAAAGCAAAAGCTGTTGACTCCAATGCAGAAATCGCTCAAATCGCTACCATTTCCGCTGGTAACGATGCTGAAGTTGGCGAAATGATTGCTCACGCTATGGACAAAGTTGGCAAAGATGGTGTAATCACCGTTGAAGAATCGAAGTCCCTCACAACTGAGTTAGAAGTTGTTGAAGGTATGCAACTCGATCGCGGTTATATCTCTCCTTACTTTGTCACCGACAACGAACGTCAGTTGGTGGAATTTGAGAACGCGAAGATCTTGATCACCGATAAGAAGATCAATGTCATTCAAGACCTCGTTCCTATTTTGGAAAAAGCAGCTCGTTCTGGCTCTCCTCTTGTCATCATCTCTGAAGATGTTGAAGGTGAAGCTTTGGCAACTCTAGTAGTTAACAAGCTCAGAGGCTCACTGAATATCGCTGCTATCAAAGCTCCTGGCTTTGGCGATCGCCGTAAAGCGATGTTGCAAGACATTGCCGTACTCACCGACGGTCAAGTCATTTCTGAAGATACTGGTTTAGAACTCAGCGCGGCAACTCTAGAAATGCTAGGTACTGCTCGCAAGATCACCATTTCTAAGGACAAAACCACAATTGTCTCTGACATTGCGAACAAAGCCAATATTGACAAGCGCGTTGCTCAAATCCGCAAAGAATTGGATCTCAGCGATTCTGACTACGATAAGGAAAAACTCCAAGAGCGCATCGCTAAGCTCTCTGGTGGCGTAGCTGTAATCAAAGTCGGTGCTGCCACCGAAACCGAACTCAAGGATCGCAAACTCCGCATCGAAGATGCTCTTAACTCTACCCGTGCTGCGGTTGAAGAAGGCATCGTTCCTGGTGGTGGTGCAACTCTCGCTCACCTCGCTGTGGAATTACTAGAGTTCAAAGCAACCTTGAAGAATGAAGAAGCGATCGGCGCAGAAATTGTATCTCGCTCGCTCTCCGCTCCTCTTCGCCAAATCAGCGATAACGCTGGTTTAGAAGGCACTGTTGTTGTTGAGAAAGTCAAACAACTTCCTTTCAATCATGGTTTTGATGCTCTCAAGGGTGAATATGTAGACTTGATCGCTACTGGTATCATTGACCCCGCTAAGGTTGTCCGTTCTGCATTGCAAAACGCTGCTTCCGTTGCTGGTATGGTCTTGACCACAGAAGCTCTCGTCGTCGAGAAGCCAGAGAAAAATGCTGGTGCTGGTGCTGCTGCTGGTATGGGCGGCATGGGTGGCATGGGCGGCATGGGTGGTATGGGCGGCATGATGTAATCATCGTCCAAACTCCCATAAAAAGAAAAGGTCACGCTTCGCGTGACCTTTTCTTTTTTGCGTTAAACTCAAATGAAGTTATTGCCACATATTTGCTATGACTATTGCAAGAGATCGCCTAAATTTTGCGGAGTACCTCAAGTACATTGATGGTACTGACCAGCGCTATGAGTTGGTAAATGGAGAATTAATTCCGATGAGTTTGGGAACAGGGCAACATGGCGCAGTAATCAAGTTTTTGGAAAGAACTCTCGAGGTCGATATTGTTGAGCAAGAGCAAGACTGGATTGTATTACCAGCATTAGTTGGCATTCGGAGTCCTAAAGGTGGTCGATGGGATACCTGTCGAATTCCAGATATCGTAGTCATGCCAAGGGAGCAATGGCAATCGCTGCAAACTTGTGAAGCAATTATCGAGATAAATCAACCACCTCCAATCTTAGTTATAGAAGTTGTGAGCGAGTCAACTAAAAGCACTGACTATCGATCTAAGCGTGCTGAATACAGCGTATTAGGGATTTTAGAATATTGGGTTGTCGATCCATTACTAAACAAAATCACCATCTTTAGGCTCGATGATGGCTGGTATGAGTCTTGTGAATTTATGGGTGATGATATCGCGCGATCGCTAACTTTCCCTAATTTGAAATTGACAGCCAATCAAGTTTTCGGCAACCTGATAAGATAATTTGCAACTTAATAATAACTTTAAAAATAATTTGTTTTTATGACTCAACTAACTGAGCAAATCTTGCTTCCTGATAATTTAGAAGATGCTACCGAACAGGCGATCGCTGCCACACATCAGGCGATCGCGGATGGAGCTAATCGTGTGATCGCGGATCTCAGATTTCCTGAACTCAAAGTTATGCCGATCGCCTATGAATTTGCGGCGAGCTTTAATCAGCGCTATGGCAAAGAATGGCAAGCTATCTTTTCGGATGCGGGGGCAGCCGCATTAGCAAGGCGCGAGTGGGCAGATCTCGATGTATCTGTACGTGGTGTCAATGAAGGGCGTAGGGCAATTCGCGAAGAAGACAAAGCATTTTTGTTGATCGAGCCGACATCGATCGAAGTTGAATTGGTAGAAAAATTAGCGCAGCTAGCAGGCGATCGCCCATTTGTGATACTCAATCCTCGCCTTGAAAATAGCGAGGTTGGCTTGGGATTAGCATCTCGTCAAATGCGCGATCGCTTTTTAAGTACTTTTGAGACTGCTTATTACATCAAGCCCTTAGAACTCGGTGCATTATGGCGTTCCTATCCACAGACATGGCAGGTATGGCATCAAACTGAAGAAGGAATGCAACAACTCGCAGAAGTTGCCCAACGTCCATCCAGTGATGATATAGATCGCCTATTCCGTCAGAAAACTGGCAAGAAATCAGGTTCTTTTTTAGGACGTTTGCAAGAGTTATTTAATGCTTTAGGAAGATAAATCATCTATCTGTAGATTGTGTTTGTCAATTCTTTCCTGCATAGCAACACAATCTACCTAGACAAAAATCTCTATCATTCGTAATGCGTCCACATTCCGATCGCTTTAATCATTTCCTCTAATTCGATCGCCTCACAAACAAGTCGATGTTGGATATTTATTCTGCGTAAATATGCCCCAGCTAAATCACCAACCAATTTTTCATATGGTGGTAGATTTAGTTGCAGCAATTTTCTTTGCATTTTTTTGAGCTTGCTTGGTGTATACCAATTCCCAATCCACCATTCTAGTGTCTCGTTACACTCACTAATAGGAGTTGCTAAACCTTTCACAATTGAAGTTCCCACTTCAGGAATTGAAAGTAAATAGATTGTTTCTTGAATTTCTCCCAAGCTTCTTCAGAAACTAAGATCGCATTAGAGATAGTTCCTGAAATCAGTATAGGCTCATGAGACTGTAAAACTTCATTGATTAGATCTTGAAGTTTAACTTGCACCTCAGTTAAAGTCACAATTGACATTTTTTATCCCTAAATAATTGAGCATAGCTAGCTAAATACAACTATGAAGTAAGTTATAAATATTCTGCTTCGTAAATATTTATAACTTACTTTGATCCTAGACACAGCTCTAAAATTTTTTAATAAGTTTGTCAAGTGTAGTTCTAGTATCCATAACATCAATACGAGAAACATATGGATCGTTATGCCTATTAGCGTAGACTAAATTTCGATAGCCCCGAACCTTATTCATTATGGACTCTGTACCTGTATCAATTAGACTGCTTTGTCTTGCATTGGTAATTAGCTGATGGAATTTCGATCCATTAGGCTGTCCCAATTTTGCGAATAACATTCCCTCAAATATTGCCCCACACATGAGCATAAAAGACAACCAAGCAGAATTCTCAAATGAAGTCTCAGCTTCACGATAAAAATTCCCTAGCCTTTCTTGTAAAGAAGCATCGACAATAAAAGGGAAGAGAAGTTTATAGTCACGAATACCGTGATAATGAATGACTAACTTGCTATCCAAACCCGTTAGTTCAGATTCCGTATGAATAGTTAGTTTGTCATTATAAATTGAGTCATTCCCATCTGGGAAAGAAGATAAAACTCCAAATTGAAATGTAAAATATTCAATTGCAAAAGCGGGTAAAGTAGAGATAGTTAATTCATAACGGTGACGATCATTAGGTAAATCTTGATGAATACAAGTTGGTGCTGAGAAATCAAGATCAAAAATTGTTGAATTCATTATATAGACATTAATTGATTTGATAATTTGCTAAAAAGTTAATCCCAAAATTAGATTTATGCAACGATCTGTGGTTTGTAATCGTCTCCGTTTATAGATTTGTTTTCAATGGACTAGCGATCACACTCATATTTAAACTTCCATTTGCTGTAAATAATTAGCCTTCACCCATTCACGAAACTCCTTTAAGGTTTTACTTTCGCCTAAGACAAACCGCTTCTGCACATATTCCACAATAATTGCTGCGGGTAATGTCGGAAAAGATAAACTATTTTCAATGAGCACGTATTCCCCATTCTACAAAGCTAGAAACTCCAAGCCATAGCCATCGTAACGCCAGACTTCAGGCACACCGAGAAGCGCATAGATTGGTAAATAGAGATCGCTAGGATTGGTGATATCTACTTCTAAAACAAGATCGGGCGGTGGATCTTGTCCGACAACGACATTCTCTTGAGCACGAATGGCAAACTCATTTTTGATGTAATAGCAAGAATCTGGCTCTCCTCCCACCTTTAACTCTGGTATCTTCATCAATAAAGAGCCAAGCCGTCTCATATCTATCTCTAACTCTTCAACAAACACACCAATTAAAGCTTCAGTAAAGCGATTGCTACCTTCATGGAGTGACAAAGAAGACAGAATCTCTAAAGTACCGTTGATGTAATGAAATAAAGTTGAACGGCGATCGCCCACATCTGCAAGCAAACACTCAAAAGTTTCCCAGCTAACCCCATGTAGCAAGACCCGATTTTCAGATAGCGGTCTTAATTTCTCAACTACTGCTGTAGCAGATTGCTCTCTTGAGAAAGTTGAAAAATTCATCATGATTTTTCAGAGAAAATACTGGCAGTTGAAAACTTAGATCTTTGACTATGAGATGCAATCTAAAAATTTAAAACATAATTTAGCTTAACAAAGATCGTCGGGCGATCGCGCTTATGTCCTACATAGAGCTAAATATAGGTATGCTTTGTAACCAACATACTTGCTTTACAAAACTTATCGTTAGTTTTTGGTTGAAATACCTGTAAATGCGGCATTTTCTGATGAGATAGAGTTAGATATTTAGTTGGAAAACCCTATACTGGGTAGATATTATTTCGACTTTTTACATACCCTTTAAAGATCAAAAGGCAGACACATGAGCGTAACAGCGTCAAGTGGTGCAGTAAATGCCCGCCCTCGTCTATACCAGACCGCTATAACTTCTACAATTTCTCAGATAGAGCAACAAGATCGCTTTGCGACTCGTAGCGAATTATCAGATTTATCCACTTATTTTCAATCTGGACTAAAACGCCTCGAAATTGCAGAAGTTTTGACCAAAAACTCTGACAATATCGTTTCCAAGGCTGCTAGCCGTATTTTTACGGGTGGCTCAGCAATGGCATTTTTGGAAAAGCCCAAGGATAGCGAAGTACTTGAAGTTGATCGCGCTGGTCGTGTGGTTGATGTCAAGGTCGGCATGGAACTTGGTACAACCACTTATACCGAAGCCAGTGAAGGTGGATTTTTAGGCACGATCAAGAATTTCTTCAGCAATGTCGGCATTACTGGTGTTGTTGATGCTCCTCCTGCAAACTTCCGACCCATCAATATTTCTCGTTACGGCGCAGACCGCATGAAGAAGTCGTTGCGCGACTTGTCATGGTTCTTGCGCTACGCCACCTATGCGATTGTCGCAGGCGATCCTAATATTCTGGCTCAGAACGTGCGCGGCTTACGTGAAATCATTGAAGCTGCTTGCTCAACCGATGCCACCATCGTTGCTTTGCAAACCATGAAGCAAGCAGCAGCAAGCTATTTCCTCAACGATCCTACTGCAATCGAAATTATCAAGCAGTATATGGATGTAGCGATCGCTGAATTCAAAGCAGCGACCCCTTCACCCAAAGTTCGTCAGCGCAATTCTCCCGACCTCCAAGGCTTGGCACTGCCTCAGATTTACTTCAACACCGCCGAGCGTCGTCAGAAGTTTGTGATGAAAGCAGCAATGACTGGCGCTGAGAAAAACGACGTAGTTAAGGCAGCTTACCGTCAAATTTTCGAGCGCGATATCGCGCGTGCCTACAGCCAAGGTATTTCTGACCTCGACTCTAAGGTAAAAAATGGTGAAATCTCGGTACGAGAATTTGTTCGTCGCTTAGGCTTATCACCTTTGTACCGCGATCAGTTCTTCCTACCTTTCATCAACTCTCGTGCTGTTGAATTAGCGTTTAAACATTTCCTCGGACGTTCTCCTGAAAGCCGTGAAGAAGTTGCAGCTTACTTTGCGATCGTTTCCAAAGGTGGTTTACCCGCTCTAGTCAATGCATTGGTTAACTCCAGAGAGTACAGCGACTACTTCGGCGAAGAAACTGTACCTTACCAACGTGGATACGGACAAGAAGCGCAAACCGCTCGTAACTGGGGCGCACAGTTTGACTTGTTCAACTACTCTGCACCTTTCCGCAAGGTACCTCAATTCATCACTTTGTTCGCTGCTTATCAGAATCCATTGCCAGATCAGCATGTTTACGGTGCTGGCAACGATCCTCTGGAAATTAAGTTTGGCGCAATCTTCCCTAAAGAAACCCGCAACCCCAGCGCATCGCCTGCGCCTTTTGGCAAAGATACCCGTCGCATCTTGATCCGCAATGGTGCTGGTATCACTAACCAGCTTGGCAACCCTGCGGCGACTGGATCGATCGATCCAATGAGTCCCAAGGTATTCAAGCTCGATCAAACCCTGCGCGATAACGTCAAGATTGGTAAAGGTGCTAGAAAATCTTCGATTAAAGGCTTGAGCATCACCAACTCAGAAACCTCTACCCAAGCGGTAATTCGTGCTATTTACCTGCAAGTCATTGGCTTTATTCCTTACTCTGGTCAGCGCCAAACCGTTGCGGAAATCAAGCTAGAAAATGGTGATATCTCCGTACGTGAATTTGTCCGCATCTTGGCTAAGTCACCTACCTTCCGCGATCGCTACTGGACTAAACTCTATGTTTGTAAAGCGATCGAATATACCCACCGTCGTCTATTAGGTCGTCCTACCTATGGTCGCCCTGAAATGAATGCTTACTTCGATCTTGCATCGAAGAAAGGCTTCTATGCTGTCGTTGATGCAATCCTCGAAACAAAGGAATACGAGCAAGCCTTTGGTGAAGATACCGTTCCTTATGAGCGCTATCTCACCCCCGCAGGTGTATCGTTGCGCAACAATCGTAATGGCACCTTGGGTGAAGAGAAAGGCACGAAGGTGGTTGTCGAACCTACACCTAAGTTCATCGAACTCGGTCAAGTTACCGAAGATCGCTCGTCAGTATCAATCCGCGATCGCGTCAACCAAGGCGTTGACAAGAAGCGCGAACAACGCAAGATCTTCAAGCTCACTACTACCGATCCTGTCGAAACAGGCGCATTGGTACGTGCTGCTTACCGTCAGGTGTTTGAACGTGACATGGATGCCTATGTTGCAAGCTCACAGTTCAGCCAATATACTTCCAAGCTTCTTAACGAAGAAATCACGGTCAAAGAATTTATCTTATCGATTGGTACATCCGATCTTTATATCAAGGAATTCTACACACCATTCCCTAATACCAAGGTGATTGAATTGGGTACAAAGCATTTCCTCGGACGTGCTCCATTAGATCAAGCTGAAATCCGCAAATACAATCAGATTTTGGCAAGCAGTGGTATCAAAGCAATGGTGACTGAAATGGTTAACAGCCGTGAATTTCTCGATGCCTTTGGCGAAGATGTTGTACCATACAACCGCTTTGAGACATTCCCTGCGGCTAACTACCCCAATACCCAAGAGCTATACGATCGCCTCACCAAGCAAGATAAATCGATCGTCGTACCTAGCTTTTCACCCGTTAAATCGAAAATTCCCACTACGGTTTAACCAATAAAGAATGTATGAGCCATGATTCGTCTGGCTCACACAAAACCCAGAAAGCATATAGGGGCGCTTCGCGCCCCTATATGCTTTCTGGGTTTTAAGAAGATTAAAAGTTTTACCCGAAGAGAGAATAAATTGGTCACGATTTTTCGGTATCATAAGCATCAGATTAAAGTTAAATGTTAAATTTATATAAAGGGCGATAAGAGCAGTGACTATCAGGGTAGCGATTAACGGATTTGGACGCATCGGACGTAACTTTCTCAGATGCTGGGCTGGTCGCAAAGAGACAAACATAGAACTAGTTGGGCTTAACGATACATCCGATCCCCGTACTAACGCTCACTTGTTAAAGTACGACTCCATGCTCGGCAAATTTGCTGGTGAAGTTAGTGCTGATGACACCACAATTACTGTCAACGGTAAAACTATCAAAACCGTTTCAGATCGTAATCCTGACAATCTCCCTTGGAAAGATTGGGGCATTGACTTGGTTATCGAATCTACAGGCGTATTCATCGATAAGGTTGGCGCTGGCAGACATATTGGTGCAGGTGCGAAAAAAGTTTTAATTACCGCTCCTGGCAAGAATGAAGATGGTACTTTCGTGGTCGGCGTAAACGAAGACAAATACAACCACGACATTCACCACATCATTAGCAATGCTAGTTGCACTACTAACTGCTTAGCACCCGTAGCTAAAGTTATTTTAGAAAACTTTGGCATTGTGAAGGGTGTGATGACCACAACCCACAGCTATACAGGCGACCAACGCTTGCTTGATGCTAGCCATCGCGATCTTCGTCGTGCTAGAGCTGCTGCTTTGAGCATTGTTCCAACTTCAACTGGTGCAGCTAAGGCAGTTGCCCTTGTACTACCCGAACTTGCTGGTAAGCTCAATGGGATTGCATTGCGCGTACCAACTCCTAACGTTTCAGTTGTTGACTTTGTCGTTGAAGTTGAAAAGCATACGATCGCGCAAGAAGTTAATGAAGCATTCCGCGTTGCTGCTGAAGGCTCAATGAAGGGTATTTTGGAATATAACGAGTTGCCTTTGGTGTCGATCGATTATCGCGGTACTGATGCATCTTCTATCGTTGACTCTTCACTAACAATGGTGATGGGAGGCAACATGGTTAAGGTTGTAGCTTGGTATGACAACGAGTGGGGCTACAGCCAACGTGTTGTCGATCTAGCTGAAGTTGTTGCTAAGAACTGGAAATAATTTCTAACAAGTAAACAAAAAATATAGGTGATGCTTTGCATCACCTATATTTTTTTGGCAATTTTTAAAATGTATAGATATAGCAACGCAAGAGATAGCTAGGACAAAGCAAAACTTACATTGCTATACATCCAATATGTTAGAAAAAATAAAATCCACAAGAGAATTGCATTGCAAAACTCCTGTGGATTTTAAATCTTAACTAAAATAGGTAAAGGTATAAATGTTGGCAATACTATATATAAATGGAATGAAAAAAGCTTCGACTACACTCAGCCAACACAACACGACCACCTAAGCATAGTGACTCTTGAGATGAGCCAAATCCTTTGACTGAGAGTAGTTAAACTCCTAAATCTCACGAATGATTTAGAACCGCTATAACTCGAAGTATTCTAGCTAAGACATAAATTCGCAAGCAGGAAGTAACCATAATCGTTTATAAAGTTTGTTTTTATCCTAAACATTAGATTGAAAACTCGTACTAGTTTTTGTATTTTTTGATAATAAAAATCCTTAAAAAATCCCGCTATTTCGCTGATGTATGAGAATAGATAGATGCAGTTAGATGAAGTAGAGTCTAAACAGCGTAGCTTTCCAATTACTTTTTCAAAAGCTGATTTGTGAGGAAAAGTGAACTATTTTAACAATGATGTTCAGTTGCTATTGTTGTAGATAAATACCTCGATTTTTGACTAAAAAACAAGCTAATACTTTTTCTCTTGGACAAGCGCAATGAAACTCCCTCCTTCTTTGATTAATTTTGGGGCGTTTTGCAAACGTAATCATCAGCAGCTAGTTGCGGGATTGATTACTTTTTCAGTGTCATTAGGAGTTTTGGCATTAAGAGAAAATGGTGCTTTCAAACAAGTTGAGCTATGGACTTACGACAGCTTGATGCGATCGCAACTCAACGAACCAGTCGATCGCCGATTTGTCATCGTCGAGATTTCAGAGGCAGATATTCAAAAATTGAAGTGGCCATTTAGCGATCGCCTGTTTGCCAAACTGATTAATCAACTTTCAGTTGCGAAACCCGCAGTGATTGGCATTGATAAATATCTGGATCAGCCAGTTCTAGAAGGACGTAGCGAGCTAGTTGCCGCGATTAAAAATGCAGGTAATGTGATCAATGCAAAATTTGTGGCGATTGTGGAAGGTCGCAGTGGAGTAGAACCTGCCAGCGATTTAGAAAAAATTAGCCGTTATGGATTTGTAAATCTCTACACTGACAAAGGTGCTATCGTCCGTCGGTCGGCAGTAGTAGGTGATACAGGATCGTTTGCCTTCGAGATCGCAAATTTATATTTACAAAAGATCCATAACCAGCAAATTGAGTTTAATCCTACGGCAATTCAGTTTGCGGCTGGAAAGCAAATTATTCCTAGGCTAACTCCAAATTACGGTGCTTATCGTCAAGAAGATGATAGTGGCTATCAAATGATGATTCGCTATCGAGCAAGACCGCGTGGTTTTCAGCATATTCAGGCTAGTGATGTCCTCGATGGGCGCATTGCTCCAGACCAACTGCGCGATCGCATAGTGTTGATCGGCGTGACTGCCGAAAGTCTCAAAGATAGCTATCCCACACCTGTTACTGTTGATGGAGAGTTAATGTATGGGGTGGAAATTCATGCCAATATCGTCAGTCAGTTAATTAGCGCTACTTTAGATGACCGCCGCTTTATTCAAGTTTGGTCAAACGATCTTGAAAACCTTTGGATTGCAATCTGGGCGATCGTTGGTGGTGGCATTGCCACATTTATTCCCAATGCGTTCAAAAATATTGGGTTTTTAGGTGTGCTAGCGTTTGGTTTGGTTGGTGCAGGTTATTTAGCATTTGGTCAAGCCTTGTGGATACCACTATTCCCATCACTATTGGGCTTAATTTCGGCAAATGTACTGGTTACTGCTTATCAATTAGCTATTCAGCAATCAGAGCGCAAAGTGCTAATGGGATTATTTTCGCGCCATGTCTCTAAAGAGTTAGTCGATATCATTTGGACAAATCGCGAACAATTTATGCAAGAAGGACGTATTAAAGGACAAGAGGTATATGTCACCGTCTTGTTTACAGATATGCGGAACTTTAGTACGGCGGCGGAGGCTCAAGCTCCTGGAGAAACGCTGAATTGGCTCAATAATTATTTAGGTACGATCGCTAACGAGGTTTTGGCTCATGGGGGCATGGTCGATAAGTATATCGGCGATGCGGTGATGGCAGTGTTTGGAGTGCCGATCCCCCACGGCAATGAAATTGAGCGAACCCATGATGCTCAACGGGCAGTCGATGCTGCACTGGCGATCGCCCACAAATTAGCGCAGATGAATGAAGTATGGGTAGCAGAGGGGCTGCCGCCAGTTTCAACTGGGATTGGCATTAATTCTGGCATCGTGATTGCAGGAAGTTTGGGCAGTGCAGAGCGTTTGGAGTACTCAGTTTTGGGTGATACGGTGAATATTGCCGCACGTTTGGAAAGTTTTAATAAAGAAGTTGATGGTGGACCACATCATATTTTAGTGAGTGAAGAGACTCATCAACGATTGGACAACAATTTCGAGACAGAGTTTGTCGGCAAATATGCTCTCAAAGGCAAAAAGCAAGAAACAGGAATTTACCGCGTGCTTGATATCAAGCACAAATCTGGTGAGGTCAATTATTTGCTTCCTCCCCAAACTCCTCTGCCAAAGGAAGAAGAACTAAAAACTTAAATTTTTGTTTAGTCCCAAAAACTAAAGGCATAGCAAAGCGCTGCCTTTAGTTTTCGGGTTTTGATTTGTTCTAGTTAACCAAAAGAGTAGTAGTGGTGCTAAGCATCACTACTACTCTTTTGGTTTTTACAAGGCGTTGGGTGTAGCGTTGGTAATTATTTACCAGATTTGGTTAACACTTTAATCGGCGTTGATGTAGTCGTAGTCAAATCAGTCAAAGCTGGAGGATTTTCTGTAGGCTTCGATTCAGACTTAGCTTCTGAGGTCGATTTATTTACATCAAGCTCCTTAGCTTTGACTTCTATTTTTTCCACAGGCTTAGTCACTTCAGGTTGAGCAGGTATTGCTTTGCGAGAACTAAAACCAAAACTTTTTAAGTAATCTTTTGGAGCAGTTGGCACTTTCTCAGAAACAGCCTCTTTAACGGGTTCTGCCTTAGGTGTTACTTGATCTGGTGCTTTAGGAGCGATCGGCTTCACAGGCTCGCTAAGAGGTGTAGCTTTAAGCTTAACTGGTGCAACAGGTTTAACTGGTTCAACTAAGGGGGAGGCTTTTACTTTAATTGGTGCAGCCTTTACTGGCTCGGACATTGGTGCGACTTTAGTGATAACTGGAGGAACAACCTTCACAGGTGAGATCGCATCTGGGGTGGCTTTAACAGAAACTGGAGGCACTGGAACTACAGAAGTTGGGGCGGCTTTGTCAGTTTTACTAACTGACTTAGTCTCTTCTTTAGGCTTAGCTTGTTCTTTACTCTCAGTTACAGGACTGGTAATTACTGCTTTAGGTGTCTCGGTTGCTTTGGCTTCAGGAGTGACAGCAGGGGCTGGGCTAACGGACTCAACAGGAGCAGGTACAACCACTGGTGCAGGTGGTACATAGTTAGGATTAACGATCGCTTCAATGTTGGCAATCTTTTCACCTCGGACTAGACGAGCGAGCGTATCTGTCCCATTTGGTTGAAAATCGATCACATGGGCAGTGCTGTTGAAGACATTAGGAATTGCGTCCCCATCATCTTCTAGTAATTCTAGCTTGACCCAATTTTTACCTTGCTTAAAGCCCTTGAGGTAAATTGGCTCCCAGCGATCGAAGGTGAAACTTTGACCATTTACCGTCGCGCGAACTTGCCAGTCATCAACCGATGTCTCTTCCTTTGCTAGTGAGTGTAAAGGTGCATTTTGCAGATAAAAATCAAGCAAAATCGGCTCAGCGCCATAGGTTCCTACAGGACGGCTATAGGTTAGCAAAGGCGTTTTTGCCTCGGGGGTATTTTCGCCAGTCTTGGTCAAGACATTGAAAGAGACCTGTGCGTAGGCTCCTTGATTTTTAAAGCTTTCATGCCAAGGACGAGAGGCAAAGGCTCGAATTGTATGGGTTCCTGGGCTGAGGCGATCGAACGTTATGGATTGCTTGAGATCGTAAAGAGCTTTGTATTCTTGATTATCCAAAGTGACGTGAATGTGAGGCCCTAGCCCAAAATCCGCATTTTTAAAAATTGGCAAATTTTTAACATCAAATTTCACAGCTACTTGAGAATCATTCAGCACCTCTTCAGGCTTAGGACTAACAATGCTGACCTGCGGTTCGTAGCTATCGAGCAGGCGGCTGAGCTTTTGAATTTCGGTAGGTGGCGAAACCTCAATGACTTTTGTAGTTGCTATATCAACTTTTTTGCCAGTGTCTTTTTTGCTAACTGGTTTGCTGTCACCGCCGCAAGCCGTGAGGTAAAAGCACAGGGCGATCGCCACCAACAAACTGGATAACTTTTTCCAAGGGATATTTTGCCAATAAGCTTTAACTCGCGAAGTTTTTGGCTTGTCTTCGGGTTGGTTAGAGTTTGCGATCGCGCTCATAAAAACTATGCTCAACTCACATTACACAGGCAAATATACCGAAAAATGACCGCATTACTTATAAAGAAACCTCATAATTTACAAAGCAGTTTACAAAAAGTCCCAAAATTGCTTTTGGTGTTGTCAGCACCACAGCAGAAAACAACACCAAAATCACCCACAATCGTTTTATGCTAAAGCTTGTGACCTTTTGTATTCAGAGCTATTTTCGTAAATGCAAGTACGCCGCCAATCCGATCTCGCTAGTAGCAAAGGCTATGCGATCGCTGCCCCCACTGATGCCCCAAAAAATATTTTAGAAAAAATTGTCTGGCACAAGGAGATCGAGGTCGCCCAGATGTATGCCTACGAGTCGCTAGATTCAGTTAAATCAAGACTTGCAAATATCCAGCCTTCGAGAGATTTTTATGGCAGTCTGAAAAATTCGCGCATTAAACCTGCACTAATTGCTGAGGTCAAAAAAGCGTCGCCAAGTAAAGGTGTTTTTCGTGAAGATTTTGATCCTGTGGCGATCGCCCAAGAGTATGAGCATGGTGGTGCAAGTTGTCTCTCGATATTGACTGACGCACAGTTTTTTCAGGGTGGTTTTGTCAATTTGCAACTGGTGCGACAAGCTGTTGATTTGCCGTTACTTTGCAAAGAATTTATTATCGATCCCTATCAAATTTATCTGGGGCGATCGCATGGTGCGGATGCAGTTTTACTAATCGCAGCAATTCTCACCAATGAGGATTTAACCTCATTGCAAGCGTTAATCCATCAATTAGGCATGACAGCGCTTGTTGAAGTGCATACTCAAGCAGAGCTAGACCGTGTCTTAAAAATTCCTGACGTGCGGTTAATCGGCATTAATAATCGTAATCTCGAAAATTTTGTCGTCGAGCTTGAGCAAACCAAAATTTTGATGGATAGACTAGATCCAGTAACTAGAAATAAATATCTATGGGTGAGTGAATCTGGTATTTATACCCGTCAAGATTTAGATTTTGTCCAAAACTGTGGCGCAAGTGCGGTACTAGTAGGCGAGTCTTTAATCAAACAAAAAAATATTGAAGAAGCAGTTAAAAGTCTAATCACAGTTTAGATTCAAACTCGGTATAAAAAATAAGAGCTAAAGACGATGGTAACGACATTAGCAATTTCTAAATATGTTACTAGTTTGCTGGAAGTAGAAACCAAGTTTTCGGCACAGCAAGCAATTAGCGATCGCTTTTTTAGTGAGTGGTATGAAGACTTACCAGAGTTAACCAAAGCTGAAAAAGAACGTTGCGATCTATTAAAAGAACGCTATCTTTATCATCGTCATCATGGACATATTAGCGAAGGACTAGTTAATCAAATAGCGATCGCCCCTTTGCTCGAAATGGCAAGTTTTTACGATCCGCCTTTTGACATCAGAGCAGAATATCCCGTTCAGATTGAATCGGTAGAGTTTGATGACAATGAAGAAACTATCTATCAAGGTCGGATTGATACCCTTGTGATTCATAAAAAACTATTGGTGCTAGTAATTGAATCAAGAGGACAAACCTTTAGTATCGAATCAGGCATGGCTCAAGCACTTACCTATATGTTGGATAGCCCTAATCAATCACAACCAACCTATGGATTTATTAGCAATGGCGGATTCTCAATATTTCTTAAAGTGCTGAAAGGAGAGATTACTCAATATCAATTTTCCAATGATTTCTCGCTTTATAATCGCACAACTAATGAACTCTGCTCTGTCCTTCAGATTCTTAAAAAAATCTCTAGATTATTTCAACAAACTTGATAGCTGATTGCTAATAAGTAGCTGGGCATATTTATTTGTAGTGGACTGTTTCATCTAAATTGATGCAATAAAAAACTTGGTAAATTCAGTCTTGACAACTTTTTGATAGATCGACTATTGCACTATTTTAGATGAAACAGTCCACTACATTTGATTCCAACCACCTACTTAATAGAGGAAATATGAGCCAGAATTTACAACCAGTATTTCAAATATTTCAGAAGTTTTTGCTGCCAGTAATTCGGGTTCTTATTTTCACTTATATTGGCTTAACAATTGTTTTATATGTTGGGCAATCAAACTTAGTGTTTATGCCTAGTAAAGATGTTTTAGAAACGCCTGCAAATATTGGATTAAAGTTTGAAGATATTTTGCTAACTGCCAAAGATAATGTCAATTTATCTGCTTGGTTTGTGCCAGCAAAAGACAACGATCCGATTGGTAAAGGGGTGATTTTGTTTTGCCATGGCAACGGCGGCAATATTAGTAACCGAGTAAGTTATTTACCGATTTTTCAAGATTTGGGACTTTCGACCTTCTTGTTTGACTATCGCGGCTATGGCAAGAGCGAGGGTAATCCTAGTGAAGAAGGAACCTATGCCGATATCGAAGCAGCATGGCAATATCTCACGCAAGAGCGCAAGATATCACCAAAAAAAATTATTATTTATGGTGAATCCTTAGGCGGCGCGATCGCCTCCTACATTGCCCAAGCCAATTCGCAGCCAGATTCTAAAAATTCCGCAGCAGGGCTAATCCTTGCCTCGACATTTACGTCAATTAGCGATCGCGCCTCAGAGCTATATCCATTTTTACCAATTCGCCTACTATCAAGGTTTTCCTATAACTCGGTTGAGCGGCTACCTAATATCAAAATCCCTGTCTTAATTATTCACAGCATTGACGATGAAATTATTCCGTTTCAACATGGTGAGCGAAACTTTCAAGTAGCCAATGCACCTAAAAGGCTAATCAAACTGCGCGGCGATCATAATAGCGGCTTTTTAGACTCCCTCGAAACTTATCGCACAGGGATTAACAAATTTATTCAAGGGCTATAGTGTAGATATAGCGACAAAGTGCACGTTATAGCAGTAGCCAGTTATGTTAGGACAAAAGCAAAACCCATAAGAGAGTTGCGGCGCAAAGCGACACAACTCTCTTATGGGTTTTATGGCTTAGCTTAGGCTGTATCTATATTTTGGCACCCAAAAATGCAATAGTAGCCAAGCAATTACCAACCATCAATACATAAATTAAGCAAATATCCGTGCTACTAGGTTTCGATCCAGGAAAACAAAAATGTGGTGTTGCTGTCATGGGCTTGGATCGCAAGCTGCATTTTCAGGCAGTTGTTCCCAGCCAAGAGGCGATCGCCAAAGTGGGTAATTTATTAGATAGCTGCCCCATTTCGCTAATGGTGATGGGCGATCAGACTGCATCTAAGCAATGGAAAGCAGAACTGCAATCCATATTCCCCGACTTACGAATCATTACCGTAGACGAGCGTTATAGCAGTGAGGAGGCTCGACAAAGATTTTGGCAGATTTATCCTGCTAAAGGTTTGATGAGAGTAGTACCTCTAGGGATGCGATCGCCCGATCGTCCCATCGATGACATCGTCGCCATTATTCTGATCGAGCGCTATCTTAGTCGGCTAATTAGTTCATAAAAAAGAAAACATCACGCTTTGCGCGATGTTTTCTTTAAAAGTTTTATCAAGCTTCGTAAAGTAACGTTAAGTAAGCTTGAAGCATGGGTATATAGAAATGATATCTTTGCAGTTGATAACAAAGGCGTATACGCAATTTGGGAGAACATCTCAATGTCAGAAGAACAAGAAACAGCGACCTTTACTGCACCTACCCCCACAGGGAAAACCCCAATTTGGGGCGGTAGCACAGGTGGTTTGCTCAACTCCGCCTTCACAGAAGAAAAGTACCTGATCTCTTGGAATAGCCCCAAAGAGCAAGTATTTGAAATGCCTACAGGCGGTGCTGCAACGATGGTCAAAGGCGATAACTTGCTTTACTTAGCTAAGAAAGAGCAAGCATTAGCTTTGGGTACACAGTTGCGTAAATTTAAGATCACCAACTACAAAATTTGGCGCGAATTTCCTAATGGCGACCAAGTTTATCTCCATCCTCTAGATGGCGTATTCCCTGAGAAGGTGAATGCTGGTCGTGTTGCCGCTAATAGCGTCAGCCGCAAGATTGGTGACAATCCTAATCCTATAAGCGTTAAGTTTACTGGTAAGGCAACTTACGATGTCTAATTAATAGCTTTGGCTATTACTATCGCTCTCATTTATTTTTATTTTTTACAAAAGCCGCCGCGATCGCAAGATTAAGGTGGCTTTTGTATTGGGCAGCTATGGCAACCCAGAATATAGTGGGCGGCACTTCGCGCCGCCCACTACATTTATATAGGCTTTGGTAATAACTCTGATAGCTTTCTCGAATCTATCTTTGGTAGTATGGACTGTTAAGAAATATAAAGTATTATTAATTCAAGCAAAGATTTTTAACGTCCAGAAATCAAAACACAAAGGAGATAATTGCAATGTCTGACACTACAGAGCCTAAATTTGGTTTTAACAACTTCGCTGAAACTTGGAACGGTCGTCTTGCAATGCTTGGCTTCGTTATCGGTTTGGCGACAGAGTTGCTCACTGGTCAAGGTATTCTTTCTCAAATTGGTTTGCTATAGTTTTTGACTAAAACAATAAAAAAGTGGTGGGAAGCTAAGCTTCCCACCACTTTTTTATTGTTGTGATTTTAAATATTCTAAAATCCTTTGAAAGAGATTAACGATCTCTTCTTCCCCATTATCTCTAATGAAAATATCAAAATTCGGATGCGAATTTGCTTCGATTAACCAGTAATTCTCCCGATCGTCTAAAGCAACATCAAGACCAACATAAGCGATCGCCATTTTCTGAAAAATTGGTTTAATGAATTCAGCGATCGCATTAATAACTTCGCGATCGCTTACTTGTTTAGCGATCGCTCCTTCCCAATGTAAAGGACTGAGATTGCCAGTAAATTCTGCTTGCGAAAAATCTTTGTCATACACAATCACTTGCTCTCCATTGAGACATACACAGCGATATTCTTTCACAATATTGATAGATTCTTGGGCAAGTGCAATATAGTCATAGCTTTTAGAATTGATATTAAATATATGCTCTAGAGCCTTTCGCATTTGCTGCGGATCGTGACATCTGAAAACATTGCTTCCTCCCGATCCCCGATTTCTTTTAAGAATAATGGGTAGTTCAAAATTCTTCTCAATTTCGATAATAATTTCATCAATGGAAGAGAATTGTAAGTACTCTTTATATTTCTCATCGCAATAGGGAGAAATAAAAGATAGAGTGCGTGGCATTTTTACTACATCTTGGAAGACTTGATAAAAATACTGCTTATCTTTAAAAATTTCAGCGACAGATTGAGGTGTTAATGGCGTTGAATAGTTAGTGAAGTAATATTCGCGATCGCCAATTATGACTTTGACTAAGTTTTGATTGGGATGCAAAATTTCACATGCAATAGATAGCTTTTTGCAAGCCTCAAGCAACATCTTGATATTTGTCAGCATAGTTACTTAATTCTATTCGTTCACTTATTTTATTAGAGTGGGTGCTTTGCACCCACTCTAATAAAATAATTTAGGAAAGTGCTGCCCTTAATTGAGCTTCGGCAGTTTCTAAAGCTTCTGGTAACTTGCTAGCATCCTTTCCACCTGCTTGGGCGAGATTCGGGCGACCGCCACCGCCGCCACCGCAAATCTTGGCGATCGCACCAATAAATTTGCCAGCTTGCAGACCCTTGGCATTAACTTCTTTACTGAAGGAGGCGACGAGTGTAACTTTGCCATCGTCTGTAAAGGAACCAAGTACTACCGCACTATGTCCTAGTTTTGCCGAGAGTTTTTCTGCTGCTGCCTTCAGTGCTTCGGCTTCGATATCGGGAAGTTGAGCAACGAGGATTTTAAACTCGCCAACGGGTTCTGCTTCAGACAGGAGGCTGTCAGCTTTAACCAAAGCTAGTTGCTGCTTGAGGATTTCAATTTCTTTTTGAGAGTTTTTTAACTCGTTTTGTAGTCCTGTAATCCGATCGCTAATTTCTTCAGGCTTAATTTTAAAGCGATCGCTTAAGTCCTTAGTGATGTTGTCGCGAACCGTTAAATATTCCAGAACGGCTTGACCTGCGATCGCTTCGATCCGACGCACACCAGAGGCAACACCTGCTTCAGAAATGATTTTGAACAAGCCAATTTCGCTGGTGTTTTTTACGTGAGTCCCACCGCAAAGTTCCATCGATACATTGGGAATATCGATTACGCGGACTTCAGCACCGTACTTTTCACCAAACATGGCGATCGCGCCTTTGGCTTTTGCAGCAGCGATCGGTAATACTTCAATTACGGATTCGTGGGCTTCAGCAATCCAGTTATTGATTTGCAGTTCGATTTGATGAATTTCTTCAGTAGTGACCGCACGATTGAGATTAAAGTCAAAACGGAGGCGATCGCTATCGACGAGAGAACCAGCTTGTGAAACGTTAGGATCGACGATTTTCTTGAGCGCAGCTTGCAAGAGGTGCGTAGCAGTGTGATGTGCTTGAATGCGACGACGCTCGGATAATGCAATTTGAGCATTAACATTATCGCCAATGGCAATTTCGCCGCGTTCAATTTGTCCAATGTGAATAAATAGATCGGCTTGTTTCTGCACATCAGTAATCTTCGCGATCGCTTCACCAATGGCTAGATAACCAGTATCACCAACCTGTCCACCTGATTCTGCATAGAAAGGGGTTTTGTCTAATACGATTTGGACTTTGTTTCCTGCGATCGCAGTTTTTACTAGCTCACCGTTAACAAGAATCGCTTTGATCGTAGCGGTGCTACTGAGTTCTGTATAGCCAAGAAACTCCGTCTTACCAATTTCCTTAGCAATATTTACCCAGTTGTCCTTTGCCATCAGATCTATATCTTCATGGGCAGCTTGCGATCGCTCTTGTTGCTTTTTCATCTCATTCTCAAATCCCTCTGCATCAACAGTAAAGCCTTCTTCTTCAGCAATTTCCTGAGTTAGCTCTAATGGAAATCCGTAGGTATCATAGAGAGTAAAAGCATCCACGCCCGAAATTGTCTTACTAGACTGCACTTCAGCTTTTTCGAGAATCTCCTCAAGCAATTTCTCGCCACGCTCTAGAGTTTGTAAGAAGCGAACTTCTTCAATTTTAATTTCGTCTTTAATTACTTTTTCTCGTTCACGAGTATTGGTATACACATTTTCAGAAAGAGCGATCGCCACTTCCGCAACTTCCGACGCAAACGTTCCAGAAATGCCAATCAAGCGACCGTGACGCACGACCCGCCGCAAGAGACGACGCATTATATATCCACGCCCAACATTGGAGGCATTGATTCCGTCAGCAATCATATGTACAACTGAACGCACATGATCGCCAATCACCTTGAGTGAAGTCTTTACTTTCTCATCACTCTTGTGATAATCAATTCCTGCAATATCCGCAGCTTTTTTGATGATCGGATAAATTAAATCTGTTTCGTAATTATTGGGAACTCCTTGCAAGACTTGCGCCATGCGTTCCAAGCCCAAGCCTGTGTCAATATTTTGCTTTTTGAGAGGAGTGAGATTACCATCAGCATCACGATTTAATTCCATGAACACAAGGTTGTAAATCTCTAAGAACCTTGAATCATCTTCTAAATTAATTGCATCATCACCCAATTCAGGATGGAAATCATAATAGATTTCCGAGCAAGGACCACAGGGGCCAGTCGCACCTGATGCCCAGAAATTATCGTCACCCATGCGCTGAATTCGATGGGCAGGAATACCGATCGCATCACGCCAAATCGCAAAGGCATCTTCATCGGTGTAATACACGCTCACAACTAGGCGATCGGGCGGCAGTTGAAATACTTTAGTTACTAATTCCCAGCCCCAAGCGATCGCTTCTTTTTTGAAATAATCACCAAAGCTGAAATTCCCTAACATTTCAAAAAAGGTATGGTGACGCGCAGTTCTGCCCACATTCTCAATGTCATTGGTGCGAATACATTTCTGAGATGTGGTGGCGCGAGGTACTTCAGCCTCTTGCTGACCTAAAAAGATTGGCTTAAATGGCAGCATTCCTGCAATGGTGAGCAATACAGTTGGGTCGGCAGGTACGAGTGAGGCGCTAGGCAATACCTTATGACCGCGTTCCTCAAAGAAATTGAGAAACTTCGCACGAATTTCAGCACCAGTAAGAGAAGGAAGGCTAGCCATGAACTTATGATTTTGGGTTTGATTTCAAGATTGATGTAAAAAGCGATCAGCCGCTAAAATTCTGTAAACGATATTACGAATTTGATTAATTGTCCATCTAGTATTATGCCATTAAGTTCAGACCGTCGGGGCAACTGATGAATTGCTTCTTTAGGGACTTGCTATTAATTAAAGTGCCTCTGGCTTCGACTCCGCTCAGCCAACGTTAGCTGAGCGAAGTCGAAGCTATACAACTTAGAAGGACATTTTCCTCAGCAAGTGACTCAAGCAAAAATTAGTAAAACTGTTAGGATCGATCGCAATAAGTTTTGAAAATTGGTGACTATCGTGGATGCGATCGCTGTTAGCTCTCTTGCGCTCAATATTGTTTTGGGATTATTTATCCTGATGTATATTTTTCGGATTGTGATGACGTGGTATCCCCAGATTCCTCTCAAGCAATTTCCCTATAGCCTGATTACTTTTCCCACTGAGCCTTTACTATTTGTGCTGCGTAAGTTGATCCCACCCATCGGCGGCATCGATATTTCGCCTGTAATCGGAGTAGGTATTTTCAGTCTTTTACGCGAAATGTTACTAGGTCAGCAAGGTATTCTGACGATGATGCAATAAATAAATGTTCAACACATTCAGTGTTGAACATTATATTGAGGAAAACTTGCTATAATTAAAAATTGTGATTATTTCAAGAGCGTAAGTTTTGATAGAGCGCTATACGTTACCCGAAATGGGTCGGTTATGGACAGATCGGCACAAGTACCAAACTTGGTTGCAAGTTGAGGTTGCCGTTTGCGAAGCACAGGCAGAACTAGGATATATTCCTGCCGATGCTGTCGAAGAAATTAAGGCGAAGGCAAACTTTGATGCCGATCGCGTCAATGAAATTGAGTTAACGGTCAAGCACGACATGATCGCGTTTTTGACCAACGTAAATGAATATGTAGGTGATGCAGGGCGATATATTCACCTCGGCTTGACTAGTTCCGATGTGCTAGATACAGCTCTAGCAGTACAATTAGTCGATAGTTTAGAAATCATCCAAGCCCAGTTAGAAGAAGCCATCCAAGCCATTCGCTACCAAGCCCAACAACATCGCTACACGATTATGTCGGGTCGGACGCATGGTATCCATGCGGAGCCAATTACCTTTGGATTTAAGCTCGCTGGCTGGTTAGCAGAAATGTTGCGCCATCGCGATCGCCTCTTGAACTTAAATAAAACGATTGCTGTAGGTAAAATTTCGGGTGCAGTTGGTACTTATGCCAATGTCGATCCGCGTATTGAAGCGATCGCCTGTCAAAAGTTAGGACTTCAGCCCGACTGTGCATCGACGCAGGTAATTTCCCGAGATCGCCATGCGGAGTTCTCGCAAGTATTAGCCCTGATCGGCGCATCGATCGAACGCTTTGCGGTCGAAATTCGTAACCTTCAGCGCACCGATGTCCTCGAAGTGGAAGAACATTTCACCAAGGGACAAAAAGGCTCCTCTGCAATGCCTCATAAGCGCAATCCGATCCGTTCGGAACGCCTAACAGGTATGGCGCGTTTATTGCGTGGCTATGCGACGACGGCTTTGGAAAATGTTGCCCTATGGCATGAACGCGATATTTCCCACAGTGCAGCGGAACGGGTATTGCTCCCTGATAGCTGCATTCTCACTCACTTCATGCTCCGAGAAATCACTGACTTGACCAAAAATCTGTTGGTGCATACCCACAACATGGAGCGCAATCTCTATTGTTATGGTGGTGTGGTCTTCAGTCAGCAGGTGTTGCTCGGACTAGTCACTAAGGGCTTGAGCCGTGAAGACAGCTATGCGATCGTTCAAAAAGCCGCCCACCTCGCATGGAATAAAACCGACGGTGATTTCCGTAAGTTGATTAGCGAAGATGAAACTGTTCAGAAAACTTTCTCTGAAGAAGAGTTAGCCGCTTGTTTCGATCCCAATAAGCATCTCAAGAATCTTGACCAGATTTATCAACGTTTGGGGATTTAAGGTATATCGCGATTAGTTCTAAATTTAGGTAAAAAGGAGAAGCAACATTAAAACGTTACTTCTCCTTTTTAGTAAGGAGATGACTAGCGATCGCCTTTTTCATTTTTGCTTTCAGAAAGCGCAGGTTTTGCTTTTTGCTTTTTGGGGTGCAAGTGTTTGAGAACTTCTTGCTGTACTGCTACGAAGGTACTTTTGCATACTATGTCTGATAGTTCTTCCCAATTTGGAAGAGTGCCATGAGCAGAGGCAGTAGTTACAATGGCGATCGCGGAATTGATAGCAACTTTGCAGGCGAAGCGCTTGGTGAAGTTACAAACTGCTTTTGTAGAGAATTTAGACATTTGAGAAACGCATTGAAATCAATGAGTTAATTCAACAGCTTTTCCTCAAAGGCTTGTACCCAGAGACTTCCTAGCTTTGCACTTGTATTTCCTAATATTCCCGAAGTTGTCCTATTATTTCCTAGATTGCCCTTATTATTGAAATTAATGTTTTGCTAACGCTCGATAAAAACATAATTTTGCAAGATGAAATTAGCCGATCTGGATCTTGAAATCGTAAATGCAAATAGCACGGTGTTGTCTTGTGAAGAGGCGATCGCATTGTTGCAAGAACATCGTGAGGCGATCGCACAGTTTCATGTTTCAGCTTTGTTTTTGTTTGGCTCGGTGAGTAGAAATGAGGCAAATGTCAAAAGTGATGTAGATTTGTTGGTGGAATTTGAGAAGCCTGTAGGTTTGTTTACATTTGCACGGTTGCAGCGTTATTTGGAAAGGGTTTTAGGCTGTGCGATCGATTTAGGGACTCCAGATTCTTTGCAGCCTTATTTACGCGATATTGTTATGGGAGAATCAAAGCGTGTCTTCTAGAACTTTAGAACAAAGGTTAAGAGATATTCTCAGTCAAGCAGAAGAAATTATGCAGTTTACGAGAGGTATGAATTTTTCTGATTTTGCTGATGATGTGAAGACGGTTAAAGCTGTTTTGTATGATTTAGCGGTAATTGGTGAGGCGGCGCGAAGCCTTTTGCCTGATATTTTGGATGTATATCCTGATGTGCCTTGGGAAGATATGCGGTCTTTGCGAAATTTTACAGTCCATGAGTATTTTCGTGTTAATTTGAAAATTATCTGGGCAACGATCCAAGAAGATTTGCCACCGTTGATTGAGCAAATTCGTGAACTTATTGCCAAAATTGAAATAGGGTGAATTATGGAGTGGCGAGAGTTTTTAGCACAGCTTGCGGATGAGAATATTAAAAATCTTAAAGATTTAAGCTCTAACGTACCTACAGCAACTGTGCGAAAAACTTTTATTGAGTCATTCCCTGAACGTCATGGAGTTGCAGATAATCCTTTTAAAGGTGATAAAACAAAGGAAGCTCAGCAAACCTTGGTTTATAAGTGTTTTGAGGAAGTTTGTCCTGATTTGAAAGCTAAGAGTAAAGGTAAATGGCAAGTTTTAAGAGATTGGCTAAATGATGAGTTTGCATCACTAAGTTCACCTCAAAAGAAAGATCGATTTCGGGCTAATGAGCCTTTGCCGTCAATTCCTGTGTGGCATGGGCGGGAGTTGTTGCTCACTCAGTTGCAAGAGTTTTTGAAAGAGGCTACTTTGCGGGTGTTGGTGTTATTGGGGCAGGGGGGAATTGGCAAGACGAGTTTGGCGATCAAACTGATGGAAAAGATTGCGCCACAGTATAAGCAGGTGTTTTATTTTCGGGTGCGGGAAGGGAAGAGTTTTGATGATTTGGTTGCTTTAGTATTGGGTCAGGAAGCTTTGGCAGACCAAACCGTAGAAGCAAAAATTTTAGAGATCTTGAGATGCTTCCAGCAGCCGACTTTGCTGGTCTTGGATAATTTAGAAGATGGGTTACATCCTGCTCATAGTGAAAATTTAGGCAAAGCAATCGATCCAGAGCTTGGTGTATTGATAAATCGTTTAGCATTTAGCCAGCATCAAGCAAAAGTAATAATCACTAGCCGAGAACTCCCGCTAGATCTTGCAGATCCACGCACTAAAAGAACTAACCCAAAACTGGTTCGGGTGCATATTGTGGATGGGATTAGTCAAGAAGCAAGCCTTGAAATTTTGCAAGAATATGGTTTTAGTGATAAACGTTTGGCAGACCTGAAAACAATTGCCGAACGGACGGGTGGACATCCTTTGATGATGGAACTGCTATCTAACTATGTAGAGCAGGTAGATTATTTGCTCAAATATCCTGAAATCTTTGCTGAGGGAGCAATTTCCATTTTGCAAGATCAACTTTTGCGGCAACCAGAATCAGCTAGGGAATTGTTATTCCGCATGACTTTATTGCGTCATCCTGTTGAAGTAGGCGGCTTAAATTTTTTGCGACTCTATGATGATGGGTGGGAAAAAGATGGGCGCTACGAACAAGCATTAATGCTTATGCCGAGACAACAAACTCTTGAGTTTAGCGAATCTATAAAGCATGAGACAAAGCAACTTTTACGTTTGTTAACAGAAGCAAATTTAGTCAAGCAGACCTACGACGAATGGAAAAGTGAATTTTTCTATAACCTACATCCTGTAGTAGTTGAAGGAGTGCAGACTGTTTCTAGCTTTGATAGCCTACCGAGTTTATTTCACCGCGTCTATAGGTATTATCAGTCTGACCGTAGTTTCCAAAGTTTTGATTTTCAAAGGGATACCCAACGCATAGGAGAAGCAATAGTTTTTGCTTGGCTATCAGGGGATCTAAGAGAGGCAGAAAGTTTAGTACAAATCCTGTTCAATTATTCTATAAGATTGGGTCAGGGTGATTTCTTAGAAACAGCCTTGTCTCAAGCAGCATCTATCAATGAAAATGTTAAGCAATCAGACTCGCTATTGTTACTGGCACGTTTTCATAGAGATATTGGTAACTGGAATGAAGCAGAATCCTATTGCTATCAAGCTTTATCAATAGCAGAAGAATTAGGCGATCGCGCGGGTAGGGCTATGATTTGGGGAGCATTAGGAGGCATCGAGCGCAATCGTGGCAACTGGGATGCGGCAGAAGCACTCTTTCAGCAATCTTTGCAATTGAGGACTGAATTAGGCGATCGCGCGGGTATGGCAAATTCTTGGGGATTATTAGGAGACATCGAGCGCAACCGAGGCAACTGGGATGCGGCGCAATCTCTCTACAGACAATGTTTAGCAGTTGAACAAGAATTAGGCGATCGCGCGGGTATGGCAAGTTCTTGGGGAGTATTGGGAGACATCGAGCGCAATCGTGGCAACTGGGATGCGGCGGAATCTCTCTACAGGCAATCTTTGCAATTGAGAACTGAATTAGGCGATCGCGCGGGTATGGCAAGTTCTTGGGGAGTATTAGGAGAAATCGAGCGCTACCGAGGCAACTGGGATGCGGCAATAGATTTTTATCTTAATGCACTTACATTTAAAGAAAATTTAATGGGACTTGATCATCCTGAAGTTGCTGACTTACTTGTTAGTCTTGGTAGTACTTATCAGCAACAGAAATCTTACGATCAAGCAGAAGCATATTTTTCAAGATCACTGACGATCCGCGAGCAAAAGTTAGGTTTAAATCATCCAGAAACAAAAAAAGTTCGTATGATGTTGAATGGAATGCAGCAAATAAAAGATAGTCCACAAGCAGCAGATTTTATGACATCAATTTTGAGTTTAATGCAACAGAAACCAGAATTGGCTTCCACATTACAACAGTCTATAACTCAAAGATTAGCTACTACTCCTGATGCGGACATGGAAGATATTATGCAAACGCTCCTATTTGAATTAGCTGAAAATGATTCTGATCTAAAAAATTTAATAACTCAATTTTCAGAGCTATCAGATACAAATACAGAAATATAGTTTTTTTAGAACTATCTGGACGGACTCATATTCGCACAGCAATATTATGATAAAGCCAAAACTATCTATCAAAAACTCGGCTCAATCAAAGACCTAGAAAGTATCGAAAAGGAATGGCAAACTTAAAAACCTCTTGATATCCGACTTTTTTGGTGGATTGACAAGGGGATCTTAATCTCTGACTTTTCAGTTTTCTCACACCCAGCAATATTTCGAAAAACAAGACGATCGCTACTTCTCACCAAAACTATTTCTAGGTTTTAATAGGACTAGTAAGCAACTATTTGATTTATGCCTAATAAACTTGGATTTTGGTTGATTTGGATTTTATTTTCGGTCTATGCCTTCATCTTTGCGCCGCCCGATCGCCACGATACCTTGCAACTAATTCTCAAATTGAGTACAGGAGACTGGCAAGGCACAAACGCCCTCATCGTTGCCATGTTTAACCTTATGGGCGTATTCCCCTTCATTTATGCCTGTATGCTAGCCAGCGATGGATGCGGACAAAAAGTACCCGCTTGGCTATTTGCCAGCCTCTCATTTTTGGTTGGAGCCTTCGCCCTACTTCCCTACTTCGCCCTGCGCGAACCAAACCCCACCTTTATCGGCAAAAAAACGCGGCTGATTTCTGTATTAGAGTCACGCTGGACAGGGATTGGACTTGCAGCGATCGCCATTTACTTTTTAGTTTATGGATTCGCCAATGGTAACTGGGCTGATTTCATCGAGCAATGGCAAACTAGTCGATTTATCCATGTGATGAGTTTAGACTTTTGTATGTTGTCACTACTATTTCCTTGGTTACTCAGCGATGACATGGAAAGACGCGGCATGACCGATGATCGCTTTTTTACATTTATTGCCCTAGTTCCCCTAGTCGGCGCATTGATTTACCTCTGTTTGCGATCGCCTTTAATCGAAAGCGAACAAGAAGCAACCGCTTAAAATACCAATAAGAAAGAGCGCAAAGCGCTCTTTCTTATTGGCAGATACTTTCAATCATCCGACTAGCTTGGGAACCATAGCCCCCACCAAAGAGATTGAAGTGATTGAGAATGTGATAGAGATTGTAGAGAGTTTTGCGCTCTTTGTAGCCAGCATCAAGGGGATAAGCCGCATTGTAGGCGCGATAAAACTGTGATGGAAAGCCGCCAAATAACTCTGTCATCGCTAAATCCACTTCGCGATCGCCATAATATAGCGCAGGATCAAAAATCACAGGCTCACCATTGATAAAGGCAGCATTTCCACCCCAGAGATCTCCATGCACCATCGAGGGTTGTGGTTGGTAATCACGAAAAAATTTAGGTAGAGCCGCATAGATTTGCTCTTCGGGAATACTGCAACGCCAACCTTTGCGCTTAGCTAAACGAATTTGAAAAGCTAATCGATATTCTCGCCAGAAATCAATCCAACTATTTGTCCAATTATTAATTTGGGGAGTCGCGCCAATAGTATTGTTTTGATCCCACCCAAAACCGCGATCGCTCGTTATCCGATGCATTGCTGCTAGATTTCTGCCCATTGCTTCCCAATCTTGATTACCACCCAATTCGAGGTTTTCCATCACTAGATAAGCTACTTCATCAGCGATACCCCAACAAATTGGCTGCGGGATGCGAATTGTTTTAGTGGCAGACATTTGCTTCAGCGCGATCGCCTCGGCAATAAACATATCTAAACAATTTGCATTATTAGTTTTTACAAAAAATTGGCGCTTACCATTAGAGAGTTTGGTTGTCTGATTAATGCATCCACCTGACTGCGCTTGACGGCGATCGCTGGTAAATCTCTCGCCTGTAGCTTGGGAAATAGCGATCGCAATTTCATCCCACATAAATTTCTAACCAAAATTGTGAATGGACACAAAGTGACCCTTCACAATTTTGGTTTTGGTTAGAAATTTAGAGTGCGTTCTCAATAAAACGTAACCCTAAATTTTAAAGACGGTTCGTATACTGTGAATTAACACGATGAATTGATTTATTAATAGAGCTTTAAACATTATCTTAATAGGTGAAATATGATGAACGATATTGGTAAGTACCGCTTTGTTTGCACCCTTACTCTTAGTGATATTTTGGGTCAGGTAATTGTTTGGTTAGGCGTAATTTTTTTAGCTCTTGCCTCAGCCCTCTCGCTGATGAGCAAGCCAATTTATTCATTTGGAGCAGTTGGCTTAATAGTTGTAACATCTTTACCTTTCTTACTATTTACCTTTGTCACAACATTATTCAATCACATAGATATTGTGCCTTTGACTGAGGAAGAAATTAAGCGTAATAACTCTAAAATATCTGGTGTACGTAAAACTGCGACAAAAGCTTCGGCTTAGGAACCTTGCTTCAGGAGACATGCAAAAGAGAGGAGGTGCTTTGCATCTCCTCTCTTTTGCATGTAGACATTGTGAGTATTGTTTGCTAAACCATTAGCTAAGAATTTAGAAATGAGGTTTAACCACTGTGCGTCAGCTCAATTTTGTTGTTATTTTTATCGTCGCTCTTGCATTAGTGTTGTTTGCATTGGAAAATACATCCCCAGCATCAATACAAATCATTCCTCAGCTTAAAGTCGCTGCACCAATCTCGGTTGAGTTGATTCTAGCTATGGGCTTAGGAGCAGTTTTGGCTTGGATATTCAGCGTATGGTCAGGGTTACAAAAATCAATCGATATGCGTAACAAAAATGTGCAGATCCAGAATCTGCAAGAAACCGTACAAAATTTAAGCGTTGAGATTGAGGAGCGCAAGCGCTTGGTTTCAGCTTCAGCGATCGACGTAGAAATTGATGAAGATAAGCCCAAAAGCTAATCGATCGAAAAGAAGGGGCACGAAGCGCCCTTTATTTTCGATCGATTAGCTTTTTCACTGCAATCGATGATATTTTTAAGCATTCGCTTCTCGCAAGCTCCATGACCATATCGATCGCTGAATCAGTTACAAAAGATGCCATTGCCCTATTAATCGACCTTGCAGAACGAGGTGAAATCGATCCTTGGGATGTGCAGGTGATCGATGTGGTCGATCGCTTTTTGTCGCGGCTGATTGTGAGCGATCGGCGAGATTTATATGATTCAGGGCAGGCAATGCTCTACGCTTCGATGCTGGTATTGCTCAAAGCGAACTCATTGTCAGACATCCAAACTGCCTATGAACAAGCTGAAGAGACCACCGATGATGAGATGGATGATTCGGGCGAAGTAATTGCCGACTCCTTAAGATTACCAACAGACTTTGATAAACGCCTACGCCGCTTGCCAGTAGCACTACCCCCCAAAGCGCGACGGATCACTCTAGAGGAGTTAATCACCCAGATAGAAGCGATCGCCGAAATTGTCGATCGTAAAACTAGTAAACCAGCTAAGCGTCCAATTCAGAGTAAAATGGCGCGTAAGGCAGCGATGAAAGCGATCGCCCAACTCGCCCACAAAGAGAATTTATCGGAGATGGTTGCAGAAATTGAGCGTTATTTTTTACTGCATCCTGATGAAGAAATTGAGATATCAGAATTAGCCGCAGTATTTAACGATCGTGTGGGAGTTTTTTGGGGATTATTGTTGATGTCTTCGCAGTCAAAGGTAGAGTTATTTCAAGAAGAGTTTTATGGCAAGATCCAGATTGTTCCAACCATCAAAACTCCATCCATCCCATCTATAAAAGAAGTACCATTTATAAATAGCTCTGCCAATTCCACCCTAGATTCGACTCAGCTACAATTAAAGTTCTCTGAATTAAAAGACGTTTCGTGAAGTATCCAAAACTATCTGGCTATTACCGCTCTCGGCATTTTGTCACCAGTCTTATCACTGGGATCATTATGGGAATGGGCACAATTACTATTTGCTTAACCAATTCCCCCCCTGAATCATTAGCACAGGTTCGTAACTCCGTATATAAACCGACTACGCTCAGCAGTGGTGTGGATGTTAACGATATCCTGACGGACAAAGATATTCCCACAGGTCAGAAAGGCTTTGCCCGTGACTATACAATTGACGTACAAAAAGATGAGCGCCTAGAAATCACGGTCAGTTCTGGAAGTTTTGATACGGTTTTGAGTCTGTTAGATAGCAAGGGCGAGGTAATTGCCGAAAATGATGATGCTGTTGGTGATACTACTAACTCACTGATATTTTTTAAAGTGCGCCAATCAGGAACTTACACTATCCGAGTATCTTCCTTTGGTGGCAGTAGCGGCGGCAAATTTACCCTAAAAGTCAATAAACTGCGCGTTGTAAATTGAGGCTTCGACTACGCTCAGTCACCAGTTTACGGTGGCTGAGCGTAGCAATACTTGCCGAATTATCGAAGCCTGCCTGTCTAAGATATCGATATCCTTGGCATTCGAGATTCTATCTCTTCCCAAGTTTTTAGAGAAACGGCGATCACCACTTTTTTTGCATTGCACCATTATTTTGATCGTAGTTAGGTATATTTTTGTAGTAGGTTTACACTGGTAAGGAAGGTTTTGGGTACAGCATTGTCACTTAAAGGCAAAAGTATTGCGATTACGGGTGCTTCAGGCACAATGGGCAAAGCCTTAGTGTCTGAGCTTGGCAAGCGAGAGGCGCAGATAATCGCCCTAACAACTTCGCCTGATGCGAGCTTTGACACTGAAATTAATGGTAATCAAAAAATAGAAGTGCTGACATGGCAACTAGGTAATGAGTCTGCTCTTCGCGATCGTTTACAAACAGTTGATATTCTCATTCTCAATCACGGTATCAATGTATTAGGAGCAAGAGATTCTGAAGCAATTTATAAATCCTACGAAGTTAATACCTTTTCAGTTTTTCGTTGGATCGATTTGTTCTTAGAATCTATAAATGAATCAAAACATATCGCAGCTAAAGAAGTTTGGGTAAATACTTCCGAAGCAGAAGTGAATCCTGCCTTCAGTCCTCTGTACGAACTTTCAAAACGGGCAATCGGCGATTTGGTTACATTACGCCGTCTTGATGCCCCTTGTCCGATTCGCAAATTGATTTTGGGACCTTTCAAAAGTAATCTCAATCCCTACGGCGTGATGTCTGCTAGTTTTGTAGCTTGGGCGATCGCAACTTTGGCGGAACTCGGATTTCGCGATATCATCGTCACTATCAATCCAATCACATTTATCGCTTATCCGATTAAAGAGTTTTGGAGATCGCTCTACTTTCGGATGTTTTCACGCTGCAAGCCATGATAAATACTCTTATAAATCCCACATTACAAACTGAAATTTGCCAATTCATCCGTGAAATTGGTCAAAAAGCGATTCATCTGAGAGAATTAGGCTTTCAAGTTACTGAGAAAGGCTTTGATGATTATGTGACTAATGTCGATCGCGAACTCGATCTACTTTTAAGTCAAAGATTTCAGGAATGGTTTCCTAATGATGTGGTGATTAGTGAAGAAAACTTGCGATCGCAAGCACTTTGGCGACAGCAATCAGAACTTACTAAAAAGTTTTGGTTTATCGATCCCATCGATGGTACTGATGACTTTATTCATGGGCGTGAATTCTACTCCGTAATGGTAGGTGTTTTAGAAGCATTTCAGCCAGTGCTAGGTTGGGTCTATGCACCAAAGAGCGATCGCCTCTACTTTGGCGGGACTGCTATCAATGGCTTATTTATAGTTACTAATGGCAATATCCCTGAAGTTTTACATCCGCAAGCACCAATTGGCTCTAGTCGAGATCGCGTAATCGTCAGTAAAAAAGATGACCTCGCCTATGGTAATGCGATTCGTGCTGCTGTTCCAAATGTTGAATTTTATAGTCTCGGTAGTTTTGGATTGAAAGTAATGGAAGTTGTACTGGGTCGAGCCAGTGCCTACATCTATCTCAATCGCCGCGTTAAACTTTGGGATACCGTTGGGCCATTAGCGATCGCAAGGGCAGCAGGTTTAGTTTGTTGCGATCTCAATGGGCGTGAGATTGGATTTGGCTATGATGATATTAATCCTGACAACTTGACTCACAATCAAATGATTGTCATTGGCTGGCAAAAGTTTATTGACTTATATCGTGAAGCGATCTCTAAAGAGTTAAACAATATTTGAGATGTATAGCAATAAAAGAGATAGGACAAATCAAAGTCCAAATAAATAGAGGTGGCGCTTCGCGCCACCTCTATTTATTTGGACTTTTGCACTACACACAACTTGCATTGCTATAGAACAGATCGAGAACTCTTTGTCTTCGAGCAACTTGAGAGTTTCTATATTGATTCTATTTAGTGACAAATTAGAATAAAAAGTAGAAAAGCTTATAAATGAATCATTTACTCTTCTATTCTTATTCCCACACTGTGAGATAAGCTATTTAGCTGATGTGAAAACGTAGCTTCTTTGAGAAGCTAAAAAAAGCAACATAGATGTTTCGTTAAGCCCATTTGTAGCGAGATTTAAACCTACCAGTTTAAGTCTCGCTATTTTTGTTGAAACAATCTAATTATTTAGCTACTTATTTGTAATTATTTATAGCGAGTTAGTATAGTAACATAACTTGAAAGATCTGGTCAGAATTTTTTGCTTTTATGGATGCATCCCTTATTCGTCAACTTGTATGGCTAGACTATCGATTAGCTCTGCTATTTATTGTGCTTATACCTTTCGGATTGCTTTGCTGGGCTTTTCAGAGTAAAAGCGAAGCGATCAAGCGATCGCTGCTTTTATACTGGCGTGTTGCTAGTTTAGTACTTATTACTATTTATTTAGCAATCGGTAGTTTAGCGATCGCTTTTATATCGGGTATTGTTGCCGAGATCTTAATTGTTTTAGCTCTTTGGTTTTGGCAAGATTTAAATGAAGATATTGAAGCTTCGCGTAAAAGTCTTCAACCAATTTATTTGGGATGGCGTTGGGCAGTGACTGTTTATTGCTTCTTTAGTGTTGGCTTACGGATATTATTTGCTAACTGTGCATTTGTAAAAGCAGAGCAACTAAGTGATATTTGCAAAACTTGGTTTGAGCCTCCGCTAAGTTTTAGTGACTTATTTCATCATGGCGTACCAGTTGAGAACTTAGCATTTTTTGGAGCCGTTGGAGGTATTGTTTATTGTTTATACTTCTTCTCTTTTGTTGCCTTTAGCCTACCAAAAACGGGCAGAATTGCATTTCGTGACTAGCTTTTAAGATCAAAACCCAAATAAATAAAGGCGGCGCAAAGCACCGCCTTTATTTATTTGGGTTTTCTCTATAGCAATCCTAATTGAGATATGAGAAGCTTCAAAACTTCTGCAATCTCAGTGCATCGCAAAGCTCAGCCAGCAATAATAATCGTTGGCTGAGCTTTGAGCTTAACCAACGCCCAAATTCTTACATCTCATTTAGGACTACCCCATAAACAAAGAAAGCTTCGCATTTCGAAGCTTTCTTTGTTTATGTTGCTCTATGTTGATTGGGGTAACGCACTCTTGCGCCTGCCCACAAAAGCTTTTGACGTAATGCTTGATAGTAAGAATAGTCTTCTCGCAAAACAATAAATTGCGCCTGACAATCCGACATCCGAATATCTACTCTTTGTCCTGGGAAAATTGAAGTTGCAATTACCCCATCTGTCCATAGCTTTAAACTAAAGTCATCCGTAGAGAGCGGCCAAATGCTGACCGTTAATTTTGGCGGAATCACGATCGCTCGACTCGACAGACTCAATGGACAAATAGGCGTAATTGCGATCGCGTGCATTCCCGAATGTACGATGGGACCATTGGCAGCCACTGTGTAGGAGGTCGATCCAGTTGGGGTAGCCACGATGAGTCCATCACCATGATATTGATCGACAACTTCGCCCTCAATCTCTAATTCCAAGGATGCAGTAACCATGCGATCGGGAGATGCAGGCTTTACACACATCTCGTTTAAGCACAAAAAAGGGCCACTGGGCTGACCTAACCTGTCACCTAAACCACGATCGACATTAATAATTTTTGCTTCCAGCATCATCCGCCGTTCGATCGCAAAGCGATCGGATAACAGTCGCTCCCATATTTCAACAGTATTTCCACATTCCTCAATGGAGTGAGTGAGAAAGCCCAAATGCCCACCCACATTAATTGCTAAAATTGGCACCCCAAGTTTTGCTAAATATCTGGCTGCGCCTAAGGTAGCCCCATCTCCGCCTAAGACAACTGCGAGATCGATTTCTTGATGCATCGATTCTAAAAAAACAGGATAGGGATTGTCATTTGCCCCCGTTGGTCCGATTAATACTTTGACCCCAAGCTCTTCTAGCTCGCAACTACATCGCTCTGCCCAGCTTTTGCCAATTTGACTGCCCGACTTATACGCAATTATGGCTTTACGAATTTTCACGGATGCCTCTCAAATTGGAATTAATTATTAACGAGAGCGGTAGCCCGAAGCACTGCCCCGTGAATCTTTAAGATTGGATATCCCTACTTGGATATCCCTACAATGTTATAAGCAGGTAGTCACAATTAAATATAAAACCTTGAAACCTGCACCGCTAGAGAGCGCAACGGGCTGCGCAGGTTTTGGGTTTAGGTTTTAATTATGCCGAGTTACTTAGCGATCTCCGTATCACCGTCATTTTCTAGCTTTGCATTTTGGCATTTACCGTAAATGCTCGACATAAAATTGGGATATTTAGGCTTGAACCATTTTCATATTTGTAAACAAATGTCAAGCTCACTTTGCGCTACGCGAGCTTAATATCTAAAAATTTTCACAATCAAAATTGCTGTCAGTTAACGCGATAAATGGCGTAATTTGTCTTTTTTGAGCCAGTATTGTCATGGATTTTTCTAAATTCAAGAAAATTAATGATACAAAAAGCAAATTTTTGAGATAAGATTTGACACTAGGTAAAATTCTTTGTGTGAAGGGTAAGTCATGAGTCAGGCAGGATTTGGCGATTCATCACCACAAGAGAGCATTAATCCACCGTTCCCAGAACCGCAATCCCAGTCTCAGAGTGTATCTTCAAATGTTGTTGGAGAGTCAAATACACTCTTGAATGTCTTGCCCAGACAAGTATTAGAGCAAGAACTACAGTTTTGTAATGAGCGCAGTCAACAAGCTCAAGTATTGTTACGTCAAGCGCAGGAGCAGTTACAGCTCTCTCAGTTAGTCATCCAACGCCAAGAGACTTTAACGCAAACTCTGCAGTCTCGGATCGACCAACTAGAACGCGAGTTGCAGGATGTCCATACCAATTGTGACGAATTGCGCGATCGCCTTAAGCGCCAACAACATCACACATCACAATTAAAAGCCGCCCTCGAACGTTGCCTCGATACATCGACACCTGCGCCCAAGGATATGGCAATTTCGGCGCTGGAGTCTTGGTCAGTTGCTAAGCTTGCAGATGAAAAAATTTCTCCAGTTGAAACGATCGCCGACTCACCTCTCCAAAATGTTGTCAAGATCGTGCCTGCACCGCAGCCAATTGATTTACCTGAGGCTCATGAGACAGAAAATTTCAGAGATGAAATTCAGCAACCTGAAGCAATAGACGAGCCTATCCAACTGTCGATTCCTGCTAGGACTCAGCCGATTTCACCGTTGATAGTTCGTCCTCACCGAGCTTCTCAAGGTTCTCCAATTTCACCAAATCTTAATAAGGTGCAACAAACTGCGATCTCTGCGACCAACAGTCAACTAGAAAATGACGCAAACAATCCTAGTTTGGCTGGCTCGGATGAATCTCAAACCTCTTCAAATTCAGCAGTAAAGAGTTCAGCGATGGTTTCTACTGTCGCAGCACCTAAGTTCATTCAGGCTTTGTACGGTAATACCAATAGTAGCTCTAACGAGGAACGAGAAGAACCCGCTCAATTAGCGATCGCTAATTCTAGTCCTCGTAAAGCTGTTACCTCTCTTGCTGCTGTTCAACTTCCGCAGTTTCCACCGTTACCGCGCCGATGATTGGTTATCTGCGTGGTGCGATCGCAGCTTGCAAAGCTGCCGACAGCTCTCGAAAAAATACACCTACTTATTGGCTGACCCTTGACGTACAGGGGATTGGTTACGATATTCAAATTACGGCAAGTACCGCCAATAAGTTACCACTCGTCGGTCAAGAGACACAGATTTATACGCATTTAATTGTCCGCGAAGATCAAATGGTTTTATTTGGTTTTCCTACTTTGGCGGAGCGCGAACTATTTCGGCAATTAATTAGTGTTTCAGGTATTGGGACTCAGGTAGGCTTAGCTCTCTTAAATAGTTTAGGCATTCAAGACTTAGTTAAAGCGATCGTCTCAGGTAATACCAGAGTATTGAGCTTAACCCCTGGAGTAGGAACAAAAACGGCGGAAAGGCTTGCTTTAGAATTGAAGACTAAACTGGCAGATGGCAGATTGGCTCAGGTTGGCGCAACTCGTTCTGTTGGCAGTATGGTCAGTGTCGCTGTGCAAGAAGAATTGGAAATGACTTTGCTAGCACTTGGTTACACACCAGCAGAAATTAGCAATGCCCTAAATGCGATTGCCAGTTTACCAATTCTCACAAAAACTCAAGATATCGAAGCATGGATTAAAGAGGCGATCGCTTGGCTATCTAGATAACCTAGAGGCTACTTCTCATTTTTGTTAAAATAATATAGCCAAGCGGTGAGCAAGAATATCATCATGCAAGCACCTGTAATTGAAACAGAAATCGAACAAGAAATCGAACCACAAATACATCTCTGGACGGTCGCTGATTATCACCAAATGATTGAAGCAGGAGTTTTGGATGAGGACGATCGCGTAGAACTGTTAGAGGGAAAAATTGTTTGTATGAGTCCTCAAAGACCATTTCATGCTGCAAGTGTGCAACGTAGTAGTAGATTACTGTTTAAATTGTTAAGCGATCGCGCCGAAATTCGCGTACAGTTACCGATCGTTTTAGGAAATGATTCGGAACCAGAGCCAGATATTGCCGTTGTGCGCCTTGATGCTAATGAATATTCCTTTAGACATCCTGAAACTGCTGATATTTACCTCTTGATAGAAGTCGCTGATTCAACCATTAATAAAGATCGCAAGCAAAAAGCGCGTATTTATGGCAAAAATCACGTTTTAGAATATTGGATTCTCGATCTACAAAAGCGACAAGTGTATATTTTTCGTCAGCCAGAGGAAGGTACTTATCGTGAAGAATTGATTTTGAATAGTACTGATAGTGTTGCTCTACAGGCTTTTCCTAATGTGGCGATCGCTTTAGAGGCAATGTTTCCAATCGTCCAGATCTAAATGCTATTTTTTCAATGCGACAACTTAAAATATTGAACATAGATTAAAGAGGTGATCGCACTTTTGCAAAGTGTTAGATAGCGATGCCACTGCACAGAATAATTTATTTGTTCGTGAGCCAAATCTGTTGCTTGGGTATTTGTATCGTTATACCGTGTGCAAGTTCAACTTTTTCAGGAATCTCACGCCATTCAGACTCGTTCACAAAATCGTTTTTCATCCAACGACTTAGATCTTTCATGTCCCTAAGTCTCAGCAAATTTTGATTATTATTAGCAAACCATTGGGCATCCGCAGTAAAAGATGTATTTGTTACAATCATACCCATATGAAATGGTGACACTCGTGAAGTAAGCACTCCATGAAAATCACGGACATCAGGAGAGCCTGTTTTACGGTTTGAGCGATGATGTTTCGCTTGAATAGCTAACAAAAAAGGGAAAGCGCAGCCTCCATTTGGATAAGCAATAATGTCTACTCCTCCATCTTTACGGTAGACATCACCAACTAGCTGCACACTCAATCCCATATTCTCAAGTCGATCAGCAACCAAGTATTGGAACTTATCAGGTGGTAATTGTTTTAGACGCTCTGTATCCTCAAGAAACCAAGCAAGAAGAGAGCTAGAAAACTCAATAAGTTCTACGGTATAAGGTTCAGCACTTCCCCATTTTTTCTTGGAAAGTTCTTCAACTTGATTCAGTAGATATAGCTGCATCGGAGCAGCCTTTTTGTAATAGGGATTATCAACTTCATGTACACCGAGCGATTCTAGTTCATTAGGTTTGAGGCGATACTCACCTATTGCTCGTGTTTTAGTTATGTATTGATACTTATTTTGATTCTGACGCTGACAATTAGCACACAGATACATATCAAGAATTGGGTGCTTGCGAATTGTACCTTTGCCGCATTCATAGCAGGGAAATTTAGTCTTTGTCGCCATTGTTAAGAATTGATAGGCTAATGTCAATTTGTAATTGATTCTAAGAGATCGCCTAAATACAAAAAACTCATAGTCGCTTTACCAATTACATTGTTTATTGAAGTAAAACGACTCATTTGTTTTAGCCCCACTCTAGCGATAACTTTTTCTGCGATCGCATACAGTTCTCTTGCTGTTTTAGATATTACTTACTCGTTGTAATTGCACCTAAGCGATCGCCAAAAGGAAAGAACCTAATAGTCGCTTTACCGATGACATTCTCTTTTGGCAAAAATCCCCAAATGTGAGAATCATTACTGTGATTGCGATTGTCGCCCATCATCCAGTAGTGACCTTTGGGCACAACCACAGGACGCATCATATATTTAGGAGCTTCCGCAATATATGGCTCATCGAGTGCTTCGCCATTGCGATAGACTTTGCCGCCACGTACTGCAATGCGATCGCCTTCCACACCAATCAAGCGCTTGATATATGCTTTGCTCGTATCCTCGATCGCAGGAGATTTGGGAGGATAGAAGATTAAAATATCGCCGCGTTGTGGTTCTTGCCAATGTTGGGAAATTTTATCAACGAGAATGCGATCGCCCACTTGCAAAGTTGGCTCCATTGAGCCAGAGGGAATAAATCGCGGTTCGACAATATAAGCTCTAAGAAAGAAAGCGATCGCAAGGGCAACAACAAAAATTCGAATCGTTTCTCCATGTTTTTGCCACCAAGGTTTGACTGGTACTTGCGGATCGAGCTTAGTTTCTGTAGTCATGAAATCTATATTTATATAGTATTTATTTTGGCGAAATCTCTCACAGGAGAGGCTGGGGATGAAAGGCTACTAGTTGTATTTCGGCACGCTTAAATTACCTGCACGATTGTCAAATGGCCAGTAACGAAACATCGCGCGTCCGACTAGATTCTCCTCTGGCATGAATCCCCATGCATGAGAATCTAAGCTGTTATTGCGATTGTCGCCCATCACCCAATATTTACCATTGGGTACGGTAAAAAATGGGAAGTCTTTGCCAGATTGGACATTGTCAGGACGGAAGCAATTGGGACAGAGCGCATCGTCTTGAGTTGGCAGAGTATAGTTTGGCGGCGCAGCAATGTATGGCTCATTTAAGGGGGCATCATTTACAAACACTTTGCCATCATGAATACTAATGCGATCGCCTGGCAAACCAATTACGCGCTTGATGTAAACCTTAGTTGCATCAGGAACAACGGGACTATTGGGCGGATTAAAAACAACAATTTCGCCGCGTTCTGGTTTGCGCCAACGAAAAGAGATCTTGTCGATAATTAGACGATCGTCAATTAGTAAAGTTGGCTCCATTGAGCTAGAGGGGATAAAGCGCGGCTCAGCCACAAATATGCGTACCCCAACCGCCAACAAGATTGCCACTGTGACAGTGGGCAAATTGTCAGCCAAGAAACTTTTGATTGAATTCTCTTTCTCAGGCACGGGTGGAGCATGCTTAGGATCGGTCGGGGGATTCGATGGTGAATTATTAGAGCGATCGCTTGAATTATCAGATGACATAGAAATGCTCGCGGGATATGTACTTATCTTAAAGCCTGCTTACAGGATTTTAGGATATAGGGCACTAAGCGCTACATATCCTAACTCTTTATTGCACTGGGAACTTCGATCGTGCGATCGCCCGACAGGTTGAATTCTTGATGAATAAGTTTCAGAGCTTGTTCGGCTTGATTATCGTGAACCACACAGCTCACTTTAATTTCGGATGTAGCGATCATTTCAATATTAATGCCTGCATCCGCAAGTGAGGTAAACATTCTTGCCGCGATCCCTGACTGATGAATCATTCCCGAACCAACAATGCTGACTTTACTTATGTTGCCATCACAGGATACTGCCCCATAGCCCAAAGTTTTCGCCACCTCCGAGAGTGCCGTTTCGGCTTTAGCCATGTCCGCGATCGCCACCGTAAAAGCAATTTCATTAACACCGCGATCGGATTGTGACTGCACGATCGTATCCAAACTAATATTTTGCTCGGATAATTGATTGAGAATTTTTGCTGCCATTCCAGGGCGATCGGGAACTTGCTGAACAGCGATTCGGGCGCGATTGCGATCTAAAGCGACACCACGTACAGAAGGAGTTTTGGTGATATCAACCAAGCCAGTAAAGGGTTGATGCAATTGCACTGGCACATCAAATGCTTTTTGAATCGCTGCGATCGCCGCTTCACCATCAGAAGCCGCAATCACGCAACTAATTTTAATTTCGGAAGTCGAGATCATTTGAATATTGATCCCTGATGCCGCTAGAGCCGAGAACATTTGGGCGGCAACACCAGGTCTACCGATCATACCTACGCCGATAATGCTGATTTTGGCAACATTGGCATCAACGGTGACTGAATTTGCACCAATTTCCAGACTACGGGTAACTACTTCGGCTAATTGCAATTGTGCTTGGGGGATCGTAAAGGCAATATCATTGACCCCTTCAGTTTCCTGAACTGCTTGGATAATCAAATCAACATTGATCCCTTGCTGAGCAAGAGGTTTAAATAATTGGGAGGCAATCCCAGGGCGATCGGGGACTTGCAAAAGGGCAATTTTGACTTGATCGTAATCAATCGAAACAGCTTCAACAAAGCGATTAACTTCCAATGCTTTGAGGTTGCCCGTGCCAACGCGCGGTGACGTAATCACAGTACCAGCGTCATCGAGCCAGCTCGATCGCACGCACATCTTCACCCCAAAATTTCTGGCAATCTCGACCGATCGCGGATGCAAAACTTTTGCTCCTAAACTGGCAAGTTCTAGCATCTCATCGCAAGTAATTTCGGCAAGCATTTGCGCCTTGGGGACAATACGCGGATCGGTGGTCAAAATCCCAGGAACATCGGTATAAATTTCACAAATATCAGCCTCAATCGCCGCCGCGATCGCTACAGCCGAGGTATCTGAACCGCCACGCCCCAACGTAGTGATTTCCGTGCTTGGTAAGCCTGTTTTCTCATCGATTGCTACGCCTTGAAACCCCGCAATCACTACGACTTTGCCAAGGGCAAGCGCTTCTTGAATTTGATTGGGTTCTACATATAAAATTCTGGCACAGGTGTGATTTGGCTCTGTGACTACACGCACTTGGCTTCCACTCATGGCGATCGCAGGTTGACCTACTGCTTGCAATGCCATACTGAGCACTGCGATCGTTACCTGTTCACCTGTTGCCAAGAGCAGATCCATTTCACGCTCTTTGGCGGCAATTTCCGCAAGGGTCAGATCCTGATTTGCTGACACTGATGCAGCAAGGGCAACTAGACCATCAGTGGTTTTGCCCATCGCAGACACCACAACTACAACTTGATTGCCCTCATCTACTGTCCGTTTAATGCGATCGCGTACTGCTTTAATGCGATCGGCATCGGCTACGGAAGAACCACCATATTTCTGAACTATTAACGCCATTCGTTAGGAAAATTTTTATATTAAACCTGAGAGACTTTCTTGCGATGCTTTACTAAATGACGAATTTGAGTATTTGACGCAAAGCAATACAGCCTATCTATCATACATTCCATATAGCAATCACTATAATTAAACCTAGGATCGAAACTTAAAACAGTTTGATTGAGTAAATCTCAGCAATTTACATTATAAAAACCGCTTTTTCGAAAGCCTGCCTTAGGCTAATTTTCAAAAAAGCTGTTTTGTTGTTGTCAGTGCTTATAACGCTGAAAACCACGAAATCGGTTTCATAATAAGAATTGCGGCAATCTCGTTTAAACAGTTTTTGGGTTTACTGAATTTGATGTCCTAGAGATTCACAGGGGGCAAAAAGTATCTTTGGCAATCTTTATATTTTAATAAAAGTTTTTTAAGATACATTGCGCTCTTCGTGATTGCCAAGTATTGTTAAGATTATCCGTAGTTTTGCTCTGATGCTATGATTGCCGAGTAAGGAGTGAACGTGTATTTAACAAGGAACTATCTTTTATGCAAACGGGGTCTGTTTCTCCACTGGTTCTGATCATTTTGGACGGCTGGGGATATAGAGAAGAAACCGAGGGCAATGCGATCGCCGCAGCAAATACTCCCGTCATAGATAGTCTGTGGAGTACTTACCCTAAAACTCTCCTCCAAGCCTCTGGTAAAGATGTTGGCTTGCCAAAAGGTCAGATGGGCAACTCAGAGGTTGGGCATCTGAATATTGGTGCAGGCCGTGTCGTCCCCCAAGAATTAGTTAGAATTTCTGATGCTGTAGATGATGGCTCTTTGCTGTCAAACCCTGCGCTAGTAGCAGTTTGTGAAAAAGTCAAGGCTAATAACGGCAAATTGCATCTGATTGGTCTTTGCTCTGATGGTGGTGTGCATTCACATATCGATCATTTGTTGGGATTGGTAGATTTAGCCAAGCTACAAGATGTCCAAGATGTTTGTATCCATGCCATTACTGATGGTCGTGACACTTTGCCACAGTCAGGGATCAACTTTATTAAGTTGTTGCAAGCACATCTGACTAAAATTGGCACTGGACGGATCGTTACGATTAGCGGTCGCTACTTTGTCATGGATCGCGATAAGCGCTGGGATCGCGTCCAAAAAGCCTATGAAGTTTTGACAAATGACGAAATTACCACAGAGCTAACTTCGACTGTTGATGTACTTGAAGCCGCCTATAAAGAAAAAGTTACTGATGAATTTTTGCCACCAACGCGAGTTGCTCATGGCGCGATCGCCGCGGGTGATGGCGTAATTTGCTTTAACTTCCGCCCCGATCGCTCTCGCGAGATCACCCAAGCACTCGTTGCTGAAAACTTTACAGGCTTCGAGCGCAAACTCATTAAGCCTCTTGCCTACGCCACATTTACGCAGTACGACAGTTCGCTTCCCGTGCCTGTTGCGTTCACTCCACAAAATTTGACAAATTTGCTAGGCCCAGTGGTAGCAAGTCATGGACTTAAACAATTACGTTTAGCCGAAACTGAAAAGTATGCCCATGTCACCTATTTCTTTGATGGTGGCTTAGAAGAAGCCAGTGAAGGTGACGATCGCTTGTTGGTCAACAGTCCGCGTGTCTCGACCTACGATCAACAACCAGAGATGTCCGCGACTGAAGTGACAAGAGTTGCATCAGAAGCGATCGCCAAACGCATTTATTCGCTGATCGTCATTAACTATGCCAATCCTGACATGGTGGGACATACTGGCAACTTTGACGCTACAGTCACGGCACTAGAGCATGTCGATCGATGTTTGGGCAATTTGCTATCTAGTATTGCCAATGCTGGTGGTACAGCTCTCATCACTGCCGATCATGGTAATGCTGAATATATGTGGGACGAGCATGGCAACCCTTGGACAGCCCACTCTAACAACCCAGTACCATTTATTTTGGTGGAAGGCGAAGGGCGCAAGATCTATGGACACGGTGCGGATGTCAAGCTCAAGCTATCTGGCGGTCGCTTGGCAGATATTGCACCCACGATTTTAGAAATCCTGCAAATCCCTCAACCCGCAGAAATGACTGGAGTATCGCTACTCGAACCTGCTACCTATGAGGTGAAAACTCTTAAAACCCCAGTCAAAATTGGCAAATAAGATCGCATGGGAGGCAGTGCTATGTTGGCGCTTTATGTCGAATCCCCATTTTGATTGTCCTTAAGGCGATGTCTTCTATACATCCATTTTTGTTTTCAAGATGCAAAATATAGATGGCGGTAAGCAATGCTTACCGCCATCTATATTTTTGAGAGATAACTTGAATGTCAAAACTTACAAGACGCGAGTTTATTGCAGTGAGCAGTCTTACGGCTGGTTTTGCGATCGCCGTACAGCCAATTTCGGCAAACGTAATTACTACTGATAGTAAAGGACTAATCGCAGGTGAAGTCAAAATCCCCGTAAGTGACGGCACAATTCCAGCCTATCGAGCTATGCCTGCTCTAGGTAAAAATTTTCCAGTGATTTTGGTTGTCCAAGAAATATTTGGCGTTCATGCCTATATTCAAGATGTTTGCCGCCGTTTGGCGAAATTAGGTTATGTGGCGATCGCTCCTGAAATGTTCTATCGTCAGGGGGACGTATCCAAGCTAAGTGATATTGCTCAGATTCGTCCTATAGTTAGTAAAGTACCTGATGCCCAAGTGATGTCCGATCTCGATGCAGCAGTGACATGGGCAGCTAAATTTTCTAAAGGTGACAGTCAAAAACTTGGTATTACAGGCTTCTGTTGGGGAGGCAGGATTACGTGGCTCTATGCCGCCCATAATCCGAAGGTGAAGGCTGGTGTAGCTTGGTATGGCAGATTAGTTGGCGAATCAACGGAATTGACACCTAAGCACCCGATTGATATTGCCCAAAATTTGCAAGTACCTATTCTTGGTTTATATGGTGGCAAGGATACAGGAATTCCTTTAGATACAGTCGAGCAAATGCGAGAAAAGCTAAAGGGTTGCAGTATGAATTCCGAGATTGTGGTTTATCCCGAAGCACCTCATGCTTTCCATGCCGATTATCGTCCCTCCTATCGTCAAACTGAAGCGAAAGATGGTTGGAAACGACTACAAGCTTGGTTCAAAAAGAATGGGGTTGCCTAAACAATAAAAGAAGGGGCTTCGCGAAGCCCCCTTCTTTCTGCTATATCATGTAAAGGAAAGTAAAGTATTGTAAATAGAATGCAAGATAAAGTTGTTGTTGTAGTCGGTGCAACAGGTGGGATTGGTTCGGCTCTTGTACCGAAATTAGCAGAAGCAGGTGCAAAGTTAGTGCTTGTAGCTAGAGATGTGAATAAATTAGATGAACTTGTTGATGTTGTAGAAGATCGTGATTCGGAAGCGATCGCAATTCCTACGGATATTACTAAATACGAACAAGTTGAAGTGATGGTACAAAAGGCGATCGCACAATTTGGACAGATTGATGTATTGGTAAACGCCGCAGGTGCGGGGGTGATGAAGCAATTCAATCGCATTGAGCCACAGGAACTTGACCAGATGCTCGATCTCAATCTCAAGGGGAATTTTTATACCAGTCAAGCAGTGGCAAATGTGATGAAGGATCGCAAGATCGGACATATCTGTAATGTAATTGGCATTCTTGGCAAACATCCAATGGCAATGGCAGCAGCTTACTGTGCATCAAAATTTGGTGCGGTGGGTTTTAGTAAATGCATGGCGGATGAACTCCGCCGTTTTGGGATTAAAGTGACTCTGTTTTATTTTGGAGGAATTGATTCGCCATTTTGGGATAACGTCAGTCTAAAAGTCGATCGCAGTAAAATGCTCTCTCCAGAAACTGCCGCGAATGCGATTATGTTCGCTCTCTCAGCCGATCCTCAAGCAGTCCCGATGGAAATTAATATCCAACCTGAAAGCCATTTATTCTTTTAACGTCCGTTGAGTCATTCAAAATATCGCAAACTAAAAAGAGAGACAGCACTAATTGCTGTCTCTCTTTTTAGTTTGACAACGCTTTGCGCTCAAACCAAAACCAAGAAAAATCTTGAAAGCACTTCTTTGCAACGCTTTCAAGATTTTTCTCATGGTTCATTTAATCGGTGATTGTCGCATGTTATTTGGCGATAGATTTCTGTCTGATTATTTTTTGTTGCAAGTTACTGAGAAGTATATCTGTCTCACCTAAATCACGTTTAATAGTAAAAGAAAAATATTATTTAGACTTCTTTCAGTTTGCCCAGAGTAGAACTAATTTGGAGACCAATATGCAAAAGCGATATCTATATATATTGTCCATATTCATTACGATCGCCTCATTTGGTGTAGCACTCAAAGCAGCAGAAGTTTTTCAATCGCGCACCGTCAAAATACCTAGTCCTGCCGAAATGTCGAAGTTGGCAGATTCTTTCAGTCCTGAAGAAATTTCACAATTAGAAATCGATGATGTCCTGCGCGATCGCCTTCGCTTCGATCCACAATGGCAAGAAATTGTGCAAGCAGTCCGCCAAGATATTATTGTCCAGAAATGGGGGAAAGATCCTGTTGCAAATCCTGTCTGGAAACGTTACGGAGCTAAAGCTTATCCTCTACTTAGTTATTACGCACGCTCTCGTGATGAAGCTCGACAGAAGTATGGTCTTGAAGGAATTCGCAGTCTGGGCAAGCCTTACACAACTCTGTGGCTGCGCGGACAGATTAAAAGACGTTTGACTTATCCCAGTTTGTATGAAATCGCACCCTATATCTCAGAAACACAGAGCAAAGACTGGGAGAAAGAATTTGGCTTAGACGATCCAAAATTGCGAGAGGAGTTAATCAATTTAGCCAAAGCCAATCTCGAACCTAAAAATTCTCCTCAATATTACAGTCAGTTCAACTTGGAGTTTTTGACGAGGCTGCTAGGTTATGAAGCCGTTTATGGTAAATCTCCCTACGAAAAAGGTAAGAATTTTGCAGGTCTATCGGAATGGCTTCAGTTTGAGCAGTTGCAGCAACCGACAGATAGCCAAGTAAAAGCAGCGATCGCCCTCTATCAAAAACTATCTAGCGATGCCCAAGAAAACATTTTAGTCGAGCGTCTCGGTGCGCTTAAAGCAGGAGAGATTACTCCCTTCGGTCGAGCCTTCTTCCGTTTTTTGATTAACGAACCAAATTCTAACGATCGCATCTGGGCGATCGCCGAACTAGATCGTCATGGAGATGCTTTAGGGACAGAACTCCTTAAGAACATCTTGAATAACGATCTGTCACAACTTCATTCGCTCTCTCGCATTGTCAGTTACGAAAATTTTGCGCCAAAGGGGGATTATGCTTACTACTTGCTCTTAGGAATGGTGGAGAAATATCCCCAATCCAAATTTGCCAAGGCATGTCGCGAATATGGCGATTTGACTGGGCGTTCTTATTTTGATGGACAGCCACGCAGTCAAGCGATCCTCGATCGTAATGCCAAACGCTCTGAGAAAGAACGCCTCAATGCTTGGCAAGACTGGCTCAAGCGCTATGCCGATCATTCTGGAGCTGATGATGCTTACTACTTCCTTGCCCTAAGTTTGCAAGATAATAATGACGTGGTTGGAGCAATGCGTCTCTGGATCAAAATTATGGCGCAACCAATGGGCGATCGCGATGCTCTTTACCTTGCTTTTCCCCATATTCGTGCCTTGTTGGATGTTGGTCTTTCTATCGAGCAGATGCAAACACTCCTACAAGAACCTGAGAATCAACCCTTTGCGCCTCTCTTACAATATGCGCTCGCTATCCAATACGCGAGATCGCACGACTATGCCAAAGCTCTAGAGATTTCGGAAAATGTGCAATTAGAATCACTTCCCGATCGCATCCTCATAGCCTATTACCATCCCCAAGGTCGCTGGTGGCAAGAGGACGATCGAGCTGCTGACTTTAAGAAAGAAGCACAATCTCTGCTGAACGAACAAAAACTACGTTGGCAAAAACTACGCCAGTGGCAAATCGAAAATACTCTCGAATCACGATATCAAATTGCTTCGGACTGGGCAGGTATCGGTGGATGGAAAAATGGTTATCTACCTGTCTGGGACGGGATTCGGGCTTATCTATTACCTACGGACTGGAGCTGTCGCGAGCGTTGGGTATGTGATGAATCAAAACGAACTAGCTCGGAGATTTTAGCGAGCTATCAAGGCGGCAGTCAAAATGCGATCGCCCTTTCGCTCTATCAGAATTTGCTCGAAGACAAAAGTCTACCTAAAGCAATTCGAGAAAAATCGCTATATATGGTTGCCATGACCTTACTTGAGCAGTGGGAAAACCACACTTTCGCAGAAACCCAAATTATCCATCCTCCCGCAGGAGTGACTGCCAGTGGAGCGTATCGCCAACTTAGTGCCAGCAGACGTAGCTATTCTTACCAAGATTACGAACTTCGAGAAAAGAGTATGCAGTCTGACTATCAGCGACGGATTGATGGCATTATCACGGAGTTACAGGTTAAGTTTCCTCAGAGTCAATATATTGATGACTTGCTTTTTTCGAGCTTCTTTCTCAGTGAGCAGCCACGATATTTACAAAGTTTACTTGAGAGATATCCCAACAGCGATCGCGCGGCTGAGGCTAGATTTCTCCTAGAGAATGTAGTGAAAAAATAATGCCCTCCCTAATTTTAGGGATTGCCAAGTGTAGGAGTGAAATATGTGAGGGTAATCATCTGTATCAGTAGTCCAAATGCTTATGGGGTAGGCACCAAGATATTAATTCGACAAATCAATCATCTTTCTGTTTGGCAATACTTTTGAGTAATTTCCTAAGTCAAAAAGCAAAGAATAGTGAGAATTCTTTCTAAACTATTGCGAGTTCTCTCAAAACGTGATAGAACGAAATGATGAGTTTATTCCATCATAAGCAAAAGTATGAGGAAACAAACCAATCAAATCAATTAATCCTTACTATCAATTTGGTTTCCATAATATGAGTACAGATCTACCTGTAAGTCTACAGCCAGACGGTTTTGGCGCGTCTCTACAAGCTTTGCAATCCCATTTGCAAGGCTTCCTCTCAGAGTACGAAGATAAAGTTGCTCAAGCTCGCGCTCAACTCGCTCACGTTGAAGCTCTTCTCGGAAGTTTGCCTGCCGAAACTCCTAAAGCCAAAAGTAAAAAGAAAGAAGTCGCTCCAGCTCCTGTAGCTGCTCCAGCCCCTGTAGTTGCTCCCGTAGTCGTTGAAGTTCCACCCGCCCCCGCTAAAGGTCGCAAACCCAAAGCCGTCGCTAAGCCTGAAGCAGCTCCTGCCGCTACACCCGCTGCTAAAGGAAGAGGGAGAGGACATCGTCGTGGTTCTTTGACAATGCGTCCTTCCTACGATGGTCTCACCCTGACAGAAGCGATCGAAAAGATTTTGAACGAACGCCAAGGTCAAGCAGTTAATGCTGACGATGTAGTAAACATTCTTTACGGTGAGCTTCCTGAGACTGTTTTCAGAGTTGCTAAAGAGCGAGTCACTAAAAACCTATCTAAAGGTAAGGGAGAAAATAGATGGAAGCGCGTTCCTACCCAACTTGGCTACTACACCCTATCCCTCGAAAACTTGAAGACAGTTCCAACCTCGACTATTAAGAGAGGTAGAGGCGCAGCCAAAGCTGAGACTGTTACTAAGGTTGAGAAAGTAGCAGCAACCAAGGTAACCAAGGCTCCTAAAGTGACTAAAGTGACTAAAGCCCCTAAGGTGACTAAAGCTGCTCCTAAGGCTGCTGCTAAGGTTGTTTCAGCGCCTTCTGTAAAGGCATCACCTAAAGCCTCAAAAAAGGCTGAGCCTTTAGCAGCTAAGGCTGCTCAACCTAAGAAGTCTGGTCGTATGAGTTCTCTAGTCATGCGTCCTCTTTATCAAGGAAATACTCTGACCGACGCGATCGAGAAGGTATTACAGGAGCGTAAAGGTGAATTTGTCAATGCTGATAGCGTTGTCAAAGCTCTATATGGCGATCTCTCAGTTGAGAATTTTCGTCAAGCTAAGGATCGTGTCACCAAGAATTTGTCTAAGGGCAAGCTTGATGGCAAGTGGGAGAGAGTTCCTAATCAGCTAGGTTATTACACTTTGTCGATGTCTGCGGTCAAAGCATAAAACTCTAAGCGCTGTAAGGCGGAGCTAACAAAAAAGAAAGGGTACAAGATACCCTTTCTTTTTTTGTTTGTTGAAAGTATTAAGGTTTTTTGATACAGCGTTCCTAAATCATTTGTGAGAATCTTGGGCTTTGCTCAGCCAAAGATTATTATTGCTGCTTAGCAAAGCGATGCACTGAGCTTGACGAAGTGTCGAAGCCTCTCATTTAGGATTGCTATAGTTACTCGAAGACTACAGCAATTCCCTATCGAACCAGAACCAAGAAATTTTTAAAAATATCGTTTTGCAACACTTTTAAAAATTTCTTGGTTCCGATTTAGTCGTAAAGCGCTGTAAAAGAGATTGTTTTATGGCCTCTCTTATCTTTTTACTTGTGTTGTGCGTATTGATGCTTTAAAATAACCGACGGGAGAGATGGCAGAGTGGTCGAATGCGTTCGACTTGAAATCGAATGTTGCGAAAGTAACCGAGGGTTCGAATCCCTCTCTCTCCGTAAATAAACAAAAAAGAAGAGTGGTTATTTATTTGACCACTCTTCTTTTTTGTACATAACAAAATAAGATACGGGGCTTTGCCTCACCTCTCATTTTGTTAATCGTTTTCACTCGATCGCGTAATCATTATTTTGTCTTCTACGATAGGCAAAACGACAGCGGACTCTTTCGCCGATTGAAGCTGTGGATGTCCTGATTTAGATGCTTGATGCTTATTTTCGCGACTAGCCTCATATCTTTGCTTGAGCCATCTAAATGCAGGCGGTGTAGCGAACCATATCAGCACGCAACTCAAGATGATCGAGCTAATTCTAACCACTCCAGATACTAATGTTTCTAACGGGATTAAAGTGCCAGCAAAATACGCAACTCCAGTAGTTACAGCACCCCAAACCAATGCACCTGTGGCGTTAAAAAATAGAAATCGCGAGTAAGGCATCCCCGACAAACCTGCCATTGGCCCTGCAAAAATTCGGAGTATGGCGATAAACCGTCCAAAAAAAACTGCGCGATCGGCACTGCCACGAAATTTTTCACGAGCGATCTCAATTTCATTGATGGGCATTCGAAACAACTTGCCAATTTTTTCTAGTGCTGGTAGCCCGCCCCATCGTCCTAGCCAATACCCTGCACTATCTCCCAAGATTGCCCCTGAAACAGCACATAGTAAAACTAATGGATAGCTCAATTCGCCATTCCCTGCCAAAAAACCACCTACTAAGGTGATAGTTTCCCCTGGTAATGGGATACCTGCGTTCTCCAGCATAATGCCAAAGAAAACAATCCAGTATCCATACTGTTGCGTCCATTCTTGAATGATTTCTAGCGAAAAAAACTCAAAATGCATGAGTTACAACTCAAAGTTTAGTGGGTTAAATTTTTTATGAAAATTGTTACTTTTTGTATCATTATAGGCGGTTACAAGCCAAAAAATAGGTTTATCGATCGGCAATCCCACTGTTTTTTTGAATCATGAGCACAAAGTGACGACGAGATTTTTAAATCTATTTTTAAGCTGAGGCTATAAATTAATAGAAATGGCATTGACAGGACAAGCGGCAATGCACTGTTCGCAAACAACACAGCGCGATCGCAAAAAGTTGAGTTGAAAAGTTTTAGGATCGAGGGTCAGAGCTTCAGTAGGACACACACCCGTACATAACCCACAATCAACACAGGCAGTATCATCGATCACAATTTCACGTCCATGTAATGAAACCTCGATATCTTGCGATCGCATCCAGTCCATCGCTTCTTCAAGTTGATCGATATCGCCCGATAGCTCCAGCACCATCTTGCCTACTTTATTTGGAGCAACTTGAGCGCGGATGATATTTGCCGCAATATTAAAATCTTTGGCAAGCCGATAAGTAATCGGAATGCTGATCGCGCGTTTGGGGAAGGTAAGATTGACTCTTTTTTTCATAATTTATATTTTTTGATAGCTCCCCACCTGAATAAATCAGCAACTCTAATTATGAAACTAATGTTGAGCTTTTTACCATCGAATATAGCGATCGCTGACGCTTTATATAGCAGTAGCCAGTTATGTCAAAACAAAAGCAAAACCCAGAAGAGAGTTGCGGCGCTTCGCGCCGCAACTCTCTTCTGGGTTTTATGTCTTAACTTATTTGGCTATAGCTATA
>QBML01000033.1 GCA_003242085.1 Pseudanabaena frigida
TAAAAAGTTCGATAATCACATTGCTATGATTTGGCTTTTTGTCCATCACTACAATACTCTCATCCAATCTATGATTCTTATCATTCCCTCTTGATCACTACCCATCTAAATAGTAAAATTTTCTGTCAAAGAATTGTCATCAAGAGAGACTCGAACACTAAAGCGCTCTCCTATCCTGCCGCTAAATTGAATGTTAATATAATTATCAATGCTTCTGGCTTGTCCTTTTAAAAATTCATTGCCCGCATCATCCAAAACGACTAATTCAATCAATTCGGGCAGAAAAGCTTCTGAGATTGGATAAAGCGATAAACGAATATCGATCTCATTTTGACCCTTTGGCGAAATTGTCGTGATTAAGGCTAACAAACATTTAGGCGTTGTAACGCCAAGTTCAAACAATATGCCACGTCGAATTTCCTGTGAATTAGCTAAATTGTTGAGGAGAGACTTTGAGATTTCTTTTGTACGATAAGCATACTGAGATTGTTTGCTATCTAGTAAATTTTCTATCTCTTGCCATCGAGACTCGAAGAGATTCTTTAACCAGTTGCTAAGACTTACAATAGCTTCGGTACTTCCAGAATTTTGTTGATTAGATTCTCGTAAAGCAGCGATCGCCACACATAAATTTTCAATCGGTTCTAAGCGATTAAGGGCAATAAATTCTGTCGATACTTTTGACACAAAACCTAATAAAGTTGCCGATCTCAAATTTTCCTCAAATCGCACGACGACATAGCCGAGCCGATCTTCCCAGACTTCAGGTGGCACATAACAGGTTGATTCCCCCAACTGTAGCGATCGGCATTCCAACTTTTTGTCCAATCCTGCAATCTCTAAATCGGCAACATCCGCACACATCTGCACAATGGGATTCCAACTATCACTTGTCTCTAAATTTGTCGCTATCCCCATCATCTCCAAGTAACAGCGAGTCACGAGTACAGCTAAAGTATTATGCTTTACTCGTTCTGCAACCTCTGAGAAAGGTTGTTGCGACGCGAACGTTCGGGCAATATTACGCGCTTCAATAGAAATTGGTAGAGATAGAAATTCTTCTTCAATATTAATCATAGTTATTGCTCTCGGAGTCAATTAGGCAACTCTTTGCTGTTCGTGAAATTCTTTTAATAAAGGAATACATTTTCTTTGATAAAAGCTGCTGAGTGTTGAAACTGGAAGTACAAATTCTTGTGACAACACTTGCCAACTCGTTTCAGGCGGTAAGCGCTTCAGAATTAAAACCTGAGCGTTGACATCAGCGCGATCGCGTATGTAGGTACGCCGTAAATTTTTTGTTCGATCTGCTTCTGCCCATTGCCTCACTAGCTCTAGTAAATTCGGTGCTTGTGGAGGTGCAACTATACGCTCTATTGTATCTATTGCAGCTCCATTACTATCTTCTTTTTCCTCAGAGAAAAATTTCATTTGCTGTTGTTGATTTTCGATATACATATCTTGCAATCGGCGTTTAAGGTAAGCATTTAGCCAAGTAACAATGTTGCTCCGCTCAGAGTCATAGGCAGATTTTGCTGTAACAGCCTCACAGAGATTACGACAAAAATATAGCCACGTTAGCTGTAAAGCGTCTTCATAATAGGTCGAACTATCTTTCCAAAGTTTTTGCGATCGATTAATCAGACGAACCAGTGATGTTAACCCCTTTTGCCGTAAAACGCTCCCATATGGATGCTGGCATGTTTCTATAACAAGCTGCTGTAACTGTTGTTCTAGAGCGGTCATTGGATGTGCCTATAACTAAACTGTAAATCTCTGAAATTTATATAGCGATCAAATTAAAAATTAGACCACATTACTTTTAAAATCTTTGCAAAGATTTTAAAAGTAATCTTAATTTACGATGCTCTATTTACAGTTTCTTTCTCTCAAAGCCGAACTAAGAAAATTTTTTAAAATTTTCTTATGGTTCATTGGATATGGAATAGCTGTAAATAATCACTATGTGTTAAAGCTCTATACTTCACAGAAGATATTAGCTATGCATTAACGTCATGCCAAGATAGGCACTGGTCAGTTAAGTCGTGAGGCAGTGAAAGCCACGCAATGATAGCAACTCCAGCATGGAAAGCGGTCGATGATAAAGCCCGATCGCCATAGCAGGAGTCTTGTTCTTGCCTAAACCCGCATGAGGTCTCATCCAGTTGTGAACTAATCGTTGTACCGTAACTGCTCGTTGTAATCCTTCGGCATTCTTAGCATACAAGTTTTGTCTGCGACGATAAGCACTACACCTTCTTCTCAAGGCACTGTTGTTTGCTTCATTATGATTAGCATGAACGTCACTCTTGTCGCTAATAGCAGTATAGGGATAGGGATGCTCTGGTTTCACCCATTCCACCCGACGATTTCCCTGTGAACCTTTGATTTTGATAGCAACTTCTAAGCCATGTTGCCATACCTTCTGATGTCCATACTCACGACTTACTTCGATGGATTTGAGGTACACACTTGCCATTTGCCACAGTTGTTGTGCATATCGCCTTTCTCCATCGGTAAACCATCGGATGTATTGACTCATTTTTGACCATTGCTATGCTGTTTTTGTTGCTATAGCAAATAGTTCGTTGGTTTTGAATCCTGTCTATCCAATAACGACTGCCACGTTCGATGAATGTCACTGTCCATCCTTTTGACTCACTGGGGGGGGGAAGGTTCTCGCCTACGCGAGTATAAACTTCATCTCCTTCGATGGTGACATCTCCTCCTGTTGGAGTGGCTGGACTCCATTGCCCAGACTGAGTTGCCAATTTTTGTTCCCACCTCATGATACTAGTGTGGGATTTTTCTAGCACTCTCCCACTAGCTCTGATTCCCATCCCCTCTGTTCTCATCTTCATGGCAAAAGACACTATACTTGCTGGGGTTCTCAACCTTGACATTGGCGTTCCTGTTCGTTCGTTGAGCCTCTTGACGCATCCTTTACATAGATAATTCTGGATCACTTTGCCGTCTTGATGGTAATCCTTGCCATTCTTGACTGTCTTTTCGCTTTGGCAGTGGGGACATTTCATGCCTTTCTCCTTGACTCTGCCTATTTATTTTACTCCTCACGCATTACCTGACCAGTGCCCAAGTTAGTAATTTTAAACCTTTAGATAGTTTGACTAAGTTGGATGAACTTAGTGTTTCTGATAATCCCTTAAGTCTCAAGAATTGTCCGCTCAAAAGAAGCATAAAATTCTGTGCTTATTAGGAAGGTTTAATTAAATATAGGATGCGTTAGTGCAACGTCACGCATCAACTAGGCAAAAATTATGGGTTACGCTATCGCTAACCCGTCCTACATTTAATTCCAACAACTTACTTAGAGGGAAATGACGATTTAATGACTTCTTAGCTTACTTTTTTTGTGTCATGAAGACTTAATATTTAGTAGTCCTAAATCATTGTAGATTTTTGGGCTTGTGGAAGCGCAATCCTAAATGGTTACGCTTCCACAAACCATTTAGGATTGCTATATTAAGTAGAGGTATATTTGCACAAATGATTCTCATCAATTATTGAGTTGTACTATTGTCCTATTCGCCTATTAATTTGGAGATAAAAAGTGAGTTCGGTTTATTTTAAATCTATTCTAGAAAAGCGAAATCAATGGTTAGAAGAACAAATCCGTAAGATGAGTGTCGATATACTCAGTCTCGGTACCTATACCTGTACGGTTTGCGGCGAAGTTTTAGGCGAGTACATTATCGACTACGCAGGTGAAAGCATACGGCTTTCTAATGCAGAAACCTATGCATTTCTTCAATTTATTCTTGAGACAGAAATGCCTTCCTAAAGAAGTGATGACATGCCGCACTATATGTTGCACGTCATCACTTCTTTAGTTTTAAGTAGCTGTTATTGGTAAAAATACTATGAAGCAAGTTTTACCAGCGACAGACTCGATCGCTAGACTACCGTGATGTCGATTTTCGATAATGCGTCTGACCACGTCTAGCCCTAATCCCGAACCCTTGCCCATGGGCTTAGTAGTAAAGAAGGGTTCGAGAATGCGGTTTTTCACTTCGGGAGCGATGCCATGTCCATTGTCGATAATTTCTACTACTAAACATTTGTCTCTGTGACAAGTGCGAATCGTAATCGTTGCAGGCGATCCGTCAAAGGAGCCTGTGTTTTCTAGTTCGTAAATTGCATTATCAATTAAATTCGTCCATACCTGATTTAGCTCGCTTCCAAATGCCAAAATCTGCGGCAAATTCCGATCGTAATCGCGTTTGATCGTAATACCATGCTTGAGTTTGAACGAAAATAATCGCAGCGTATCTTCAATGCCTTCGTGGATGTCAACTTTTTGCTGTGCGCCCCGATCCATATAGGAATAAGACTTCATTGACTGTACCAATGTCGATATTCTCTCAGCGCCATTCAGCCCATTGCCAATCATTGCCATCACGTCAAAGGATAGCGCTAGCCATCGCAGTCCCATGTCTCTTAATTCGGTAGAATCATTCCGCCAACGTTCCATCATCGAGGATAATATCTCTGGCTCAACACCACCTAGAGCCAAAGGCTCTACTAATTTCCAAGCCTCCTGTACGCCATAATCCTCTAACCATTCTAGTAATCGATCTTCGCGATCGCTTAATTCTAAGGGATTAGTTGAGGGATGCGCGATCGCCTCAAAGCCTAAATCGCGAATTTTTAGCCATTCGGCTGTGTGCGCGTCATCGACTTGACGCTGACCATAAACTAAATTCATGCGTTGCAACTCCAGCATTGCTGGCTTTAAATCCTTTAAGGCGCGAACTAGAGCCGCCGCAGGATTATTTAGTTCATGGGCTAGTCCTGCCGAGAGCGTACCGAGAGCAGCCATTTTTTCGCGGGTTTGAATAAATGATTCTAGACCTCGTAGGCGTTTCTGCACGGTGCGAAACATTAGCTTCTCAAACTCACGGTGGGAATGTAGAACATCGATAAAGTCTTCGGTACAGAGGCGATAGAGTTGGACTTCGTTGACAGCCTCTAAGGTCACAGGCACATTATCGTCAGAGAGGACTTGAATTTCGCCAAAGAAGGATAATCCTTCATGCCGACCGATGGGCATGTCAACGCCTTGGCTCATGCGGCTAATGTTAGTAATTCCATTTACTTGAATGTAAAATCCATCGGGGCGATCGCCCTCGCGACAGAGAATATCTCCCGACTTCAGGTGCATCGGCTGGACGCGATCGCAGATCCACTTAATTCTCTCGATGGGTAAAGTCTGAAAGAGTTCCAGTTGTAATAGAGTATCAGCGCAGAGCATGGCAATCTCCTAGACTATGAACAAAGCAAAAGGATTGCGAAGTAATCCTTTTGCTTTGAGGGTTAAACATTGGCAAGATGTTGATGTACAAATTGCACGCAAATCGATCCTTCGCCTACGCCTGAGGCAACGCGCTTAACTGAGCCGTGACGTACATCTCCCACAGCAAAGATCCCAGAGATATTTGTCTCTAACAAGAAGCGATCGCGTTTCAATTGCCAAGGCTTAGTTTTATCGATATCTAAACCAGTTTTTACAAAACCGCGATCGTCTTGTTGAATCAAATCGCCTAGCCATTCCGTACTGGGAGTAGCACCAATGAAAATAAATAGCGAACTTGCCGCCAGAGTTTTTACCTCACCTGTTTGCGAATCCTTGACCACAATCTCTTCCAGTTTGTCGCTGCCTTTCACTTCTACGACGCTGTGGAAAGGTAAAACTTCGATATTAGAAGTTCCTGCAATCTGGTCGATCAAATACTGAGACATACTCTTAGTGAGAGACTCGCCGCGCACTAACATGCGAACCTTGCTGGCATATTTCGAGAAATACATCGCCGCTTGACCTGCGGAGTTAGCTCCACCCACTATATAAACTTCCTCATTTTGACAAGCCGCTGCTTCAGTTTGAGCCGCACCATAGTAGACACCTGAACCTGTGAATTGGTCAATTCCCTTTACATCTAACCTGCGCCAAGCTACGCCCATCGCCAAAATTAGGGCGTGGCAACTAATCTCTGAACCATTAGATAATGTAATGATGCGATAGTTGTTCTCAATGCGGATGCCTGTTGCTTCTAAGGGTGTTAGGATTTCTACACCAAAACGTTTGGCTTGGGTGACTCCGCGTCGAGCGAGGTCACTACCACTCAAGCCCACAGGAAATCCTAAATAGTTCTCGATGCGCGAGCTGGTTCCCGCCTGTCCTCCAGGAGCTTCCTTCTCAATCATCACGGTTCGTAAACCTTCAGAAGCTCCATAAACTGCGGCGGCTAGACCTGCGGGACCACCACCAATAATGGCGAGATCGTAAAATGGTTTTTCAGCTTCCGTTTGTAGTCCGACTTTTCCCGCGATATCAGTAATACTTGGCTTAACTAATTTCGTGCCGTCAGGCAAAATCACCAAAGGCAAACAGGGATTACCTTTCTCTCCAGCATATTGTAAAAATTTCTGAGCTTCAGGATTGGTCTCAATATCGAGCCAACGATAGGGAATTTGGTTGCGGGCAAGGAAATCGCGAATATTGTGGGATTGTGGAGACCAGCGATCGCTAATTACTTTTACGCCTTGAAATTCGGGTTTAAAGTTGGCTTGCCAATCGTTGAGCAAGTCGTCAAGGGCAGGATAAAGCTTTTCCTGTGGCGGGTCCCAAGGCTTTAATAGGTAGTAGTCCAATCTAGCAGTATTAATCGCGGCGATCGCGGCATTCGTATCGGCGTAGGCAGTCAGCAGCACTCGCTTTGCTTCGGGAAAGATGTCACTAGCCTGTTCTAAAAATTCTACGCCGCTCATTTGTGGCATCCGTTGATCCACTAAAAACAAAGCGATCGCTTCATTGCGAAGTTTGAGTTGCTGGGTGGTGTCAAGTGCCGATGCTCCAGAGTCCGCTCGTACAATCCGAAAGCGATCGCCATATTGTTGTCGTAAGTCTCTAGCCACCGCTTGCAATACTGCGGGGTCATCATCAACGGTAAGTATTACAGGCTTGAGCATGGGACATCTTAGGGGGAATGATGGGATCTCAATTAAATTTATATTACAAAATAGCTATGTTTTTTGTTGTGAGGCGATCGCTATTTACTGAATCGTCCCTAAGTTTAATAAAATCCTGTACTTAAGTTTGGGTTGTTCTGGGTTTGTCATAAAGAGTGCGATCGCTAGTACCGTGAGGCGTGATTTCTGGGTGATCGCATCAACGATACCTATTCCTCCACAAATTCTTTAATAATTTTTTCGATCACATTATTCTCTATATCTGACGTGTCGGACTTAGAATAAATCGTCACCAAAACCACACTGGTTTCAGTTTTCACATAATAAATAACCCGATAACCTGCGCTTTTTCCCTTTTGAATATTGCTATTTTTGAGACGAACCTTAAATACTTGATTATTCAAACCAGAAATTTGATTGCCTAAAACTTCTCCTAATTTAAGCTGCTCAATTAGAGGTTCTAGATCCTTACGAATTGAACGATAACGTTTAGCTAATTGACTAAGATCTTTTTTGAAACGGGAAGTCAGAAAAATTTCGATAGAATTACTCGACATCAATCCCCTCCCACATCTGAGATAGAGGAATAGTTTGCCCCCTCATCGCTTCTTGGAGACCTTGTTTAATACCCTCGATAACAATCTCATCAGGGGTATCATCAAGATTCTCACGGGTTTTTTCGACTAAATATTGTAAAACTTCTTGCTTCTCATTAAGTGAAAGTTGATCGATCAAAGTAAAAACCTGATCTTTGGTAATTTGTAAAGTTAGCATAGGTGTCAGTTTCCTTAAGTGTTATTCATAAATTTAGCAAAATATTATTTTCTATTGCCTAAATTATAACGGCACATCAATCCCCCACTCCTCACACCCCCCTCAAATCAAGCGATTGCCTCAACAATTATCTTCTCAAGTTTGTAAGGCGCGATCGCTATTACTATGAGTCGTAATTTTTAGGCGATCGTCTTGGTGGTCTGAGTCAAAAAGAAATTACTAGAATAGTTTTTTCAATACCTTCTTTCCAAACCTTCCAACTTTTCTAACATCCTCATCTTTAGATAACTTGTCAGCAACTGCTACTGTCGCAATAGCAGCAAGAGGTATAGCCCCCAGTACAGCAACTCCTCCTAATATTCCTGCACCACCTGCGGCAATCGCTCCACCGCCGATAGTTGCTAGAGCAGAACTTGTTGCGGCGGCTCCAGATAAACCAGCAGCACTAGCAGTCGAAGCTGCAATTCCATAAACACCAGCAGATGTTGCAACACCAGCAACTCCACCTATTATGACATCTTCATCTTTCATAAAAACTCCTATATAAATTAATTGATACAGAATTTTCAGCTACCCCCAAAAAATCTATCTAAAAATTATACATGACTAACCAGATTACTTTGGTTTAATAAAATTAGATAAATCGTTAGATAAAACTACTCGACGGTTAACTTAACAGAGTTTATCAATTTGCGATGTTAAGGTGGTGAGTCCCATTGGGGGAGGCTTAAATTATCCCAACAAAGTAATTGCGTGCTGTACGAATAAGTGTACGATGCAAATCAACTATTTCCTCTGCAAGTAAGTGTAGAGAATCCACGACCTCACTCAAGTACTTTGGTTGTTCAAATTCCCAATCAACAGGAATAGACCTCAGTTCCATAGAATTTCCTAGGTAGCGCGTATGCGTAGCAATGAGCATCAGATATTCTTCTGATTTTTGCCAGAGGGATTTTCTTATGGTTTCTAGATCCGCATTAATGAACTCTCGATCTGCACAATTCCACTCGTTGTTGAAAGTGCGAAGTGGATCAAGATTGGAATCTCTGAATGTATCTCCCATATTTTGCTGATCTATAAACTTAATTACTCCCAAAGTTGGAAGAAGATTGATAAGTTCGTCATAAAGTTTTTTATCATATTCCTTGGGGAGCGCGTTCTTAGGAATATCTTTGTTAGGACAGAACTGTGGATAATGCTTGAAGAATTCCATTTCATCCAAAGATAGATCATGTTGAATGTCTTCCCAGAAAAGTATTTCAACAAAGAATCTTTCAGCTATTTTACGCTCTTTAGATATCTTCCGAATTGATTCCTGTAGTGCCGCATCTCTCGACGATGTTGTAGCAATATATAAAGCGCTGAGTGTTGGCTCAAATGACTCTGCTTTTTTAATCTCACTACAAATAACATCTTCGGATAGACGATGAATTGTATTTTTACACTGAACTCCAATCATCATGCCTTCATCAGAATTCCCAAAGACATCAACACCGTCTTGGCGTTGACCTTGACGACCATTTCTGAAGAAGTTTGTTGATTTCCAACGTAGTTTTGCGGTTGATAAAACGATGTCCTCAAATTCATCCCATGACTTCGGGGGCGGAATATTTGCACCTGCGATAGTTGGCATTTTGCGTGAATTGAAAAATTTAAACAACAATTATTCTACACTTGCTATTTAATTCCTGTATACGAAGAATACAGATTTTTTATGCACTAAAGTTCTGATCGCTTCAATTATCTATGTGTTAAAGGGCTTGCTATTGGTGATCGCTATTACTGTAAGTCGTGATTTTTAGGCGATCGCCTCAATTATCAATCTACTAAAGGTTTGTTGAAGGCGATCGCTATTAATGTGAATTGTAATTTCTAAGCGATCGCTCAACAAATGTTGTTCTTTGCGATCGCCTAAAACTTTTCGGAACCAAACAACGAATTCAACCATGCTTAGAACGGTTCAAAACAGTCATATGTCCTCTGACGAATTATTTTGCCATCTTCAAATTCAATGAACTGAGCAAAATAAGCTTTCATCTCCTTTCCAGCAGGAGTTTGCCCAATTGGAATAGCAATTTTTGCCGTCCATATTGTTTCTAAAATTACTGTGTTACCAACAACATAAGACTTTTGAATGTCATAATTCTGACTTATCAGAACTGATTTACCTCTTAGAGAAGCTTCCTTTAAATCATTTAGATTTCTTATTGCCCCATTAGGCAGTAAGAGATTTGGATATTCTATTTGCTCCACCGACTCAGAATAATAAATAGCAAGCTCATCTGCTGTTTTACCTTCTGCAATATCTTTGAGATAATTTTTCGTGATTTCTAGAATTTGATGGCTTTCGGTTGTCATAGCTGTTCCTATTAATAAACTGCTCTACACTAATGTTAGCCTTGAAGACTGCTACCACTTCTCTATCGTCAGCAATAGATTCGTATGCGTCTAGCAACTGAAAACTAGAACAGGCAAACGCCAAGTTCAAACATGATTTTACCAGACCCTATCGGAAGTAGAAACATCGACTGGAATATAGCAGTTCTAAATAAGTTGAAAGAGGCTTCTACTCCGCTCAGCCATCTATATACGTTGGCTGAGCGGAGTAGAAGCCCTATTTTATATTTGAATCGTCTATACCTTGTTAAGCAGCTTCTTGTTCTACCATGACTCTGGATACTCGGCGTGAGTTGGAAGCCCTCCGTTAGCACAACCCCACGATGCTCTGGATGCCCAGAAGATGTGATCTGTAGGAGTGATAGGCGGTGCTTCATCTAACGAGCCAGCAGGAATAACCATAATCTTGCCGTTGCGCGTTAGGCGCGGGACGGGACACCCGCAATGCCTGCAAAACCATTTGCCAAAACTCTTTGCTGTGGGAAGGTCATAACGTGTAATAACGTCCTCTCCAGAAATCCATTGGAACTGGCTGGGTTCAACGGTTAGATTTGTGGCATGACCTGTGCCCGTGCCTTTACGACATCGCGAACAGTGGCAATGAGCCATTTTCTGGAACGGTGGGTTTACTTCAAATTTCACCATTCCGCAAAGGCAACCACCATGAATGCTAGACATGTTTATCTATCTCCTTGCTCAACTTTCGCATATTCAACCTGTGACACTTACTAGAAACTTTTTGCTATCAACACCCATTAATCGCCCAAAAGATAAAAGAAGGAATGTACTGCGATCGCTATTACTGTGAGTTTTGATTTCTAAGCGATCGCTTAACCAATATTTTCTTTGCGATCGCTAGTACTTAAACAGGTGTAGATACGCTAATGAAATGTGACATACCCTATTGGAATATCTTAGGATCGGGATGTGCTGCTGGAATACTTTCTCCCCCAGTACATATTCCGTCGTAGCGCATCCTACGGAAAGCTTCTATCATCCCCTGCTGCGAAATTGCGTACTGATTGATTGCAGGTCTACTGTTACCAGTAAGCCTCACTAACTCAGACCATGAATTATACCAACAGTAGGCACCTTCTCCATTGGAGTAGTAGACAGCAGGTCTACCTGAAAGCTGAAACACACCTTGGGGAATTGTTTGACTTTGAGCTTCTGTCTTACTTGACCAAACTCCTACTCCCAAGAACGCGATCGTTGTAGTCATTAAGCAAAATAAAGTATTCATTAGATTTCTACTTGTTGTCATCTCTACCTCCTTAAAAAGCTAATTACTTGGGGATCAAATGCTAAGCACTAATACGCAGTCTCTATAGGTATTTCGGGGATGTCAAACATAATAAACGGTTCAATGCTTTTTATGAAGAGCGTTTCAGACATCAAAGATATACGAGGCTAAAACTTTTGCGCATAGTGCATCTCAATCATTTAAGCTAAAGCAAATTCCCGAAATACCTATAGAGCCAATTTAACACTTATTACAAGGCTTTTTTCAACTTACTGAAAGAAATAATTGTAAATTTACGATCGCCAATAACTTCTTGGAACTAAACAACTAGATAGATTTGTTGTGTCCCGATCGCCTATCAATTTCCTAACTTTGCGATCGCCAATAACCTCTCAAAACTCGTCAACGAGGCAAACCATTTTTGATTGCTCACTCTCGGATAAAATAGACAATTTTAACGGGCGTATCGTTTCGATAAAGTCAGGATAGAGATGGATTGGTCGGGAACATCTGAGTCAAACACCAGACCTTCCGCTACAATGTTCTGTTATCAATCTTCCTTTGGGGCTAGCTCAAATTTTGCTAGCATCCTGTCAAAAATATCAACTGGGAACTGATATTCATCTATCTCAATGAAGACCTTACTCTTTTCTTGTTTATCATACAAAACCGTAACAGAAGTCATATTACTCCCACAATCACCCAAAAGATTACCTAAATACACTCTTTCTGTTCTAGTTTTGTTAACAAGAGGTGTAGCAAGAAAAAGGACGAATTTCTCAACAAATGACAATGATTGAGATTTCTCTTCAGCATTTTGCGTTTTAAAAAGATATTTTTTAGTTCGTATCTCTGACGCAAAATTCATGAGATTTTGATAAAGAATTTCGACCTGATTCTCCTCTACATCAATCCTTACTGCTGAAAAGAGAAATATATTAAGAACTTTCCCCTCAGCTCTACTTGATCCTGAAGCCATTGGAGATTCTAAGGCAGCTAGTAGTTTTTTATTCTTAGTCGATTTAAGATACTTTGATAGGTATTCCATCGTTTGTGACCTCTGCTCAGCAGCAGCTTCAACGCTTAAAACCACAAGGGACATTGATGTACCATCAATGTCCCCAATTTCTACAATATAATTACAAAATTTCTCTTGCATTATGCTTCCTTCTATGTACGAACATTTAGTCAGAAACCTCTAAAAGTTAACTGCTGAACTTACCCGCTAATAGAGGTTTTGAATGATGAAAAAATCTTAGCATAGGTCGGGTGCAATGATTTTTTATAGGGCATAAAACTTCTTCCTAAATATTATAGAAAATCAAGCCATGATTAAAGTCCAAGACTATACCTTAACGCCCTAACAACAACCTCATGACCAGAAGCATTCATCCCATAAGAATCCATGTAATTTGAAATTGGTTCTTTTTCTCCAGTTTTCATGATGAGAATAATGCGATCGGTATGTTCCTCATCACTTTTGTCATCTTCAATTTGAATATCTACAATTTGATTTATATCGAATCTACTTATTTCCTTACCATCAAGTTCGCATACAAGTATTTTTTCATGTTTCTTGATAGAATACTTTCGGTAATTACCCGACGTGTGACAGACTGCAAGTGTATCTTCAGAATTGTGAATTACCCACTCTCTATGTAGAAGTTGTATTGGCTGATCTGACAAAAAGTCTGAGATTATGCGCCTTGATATAAGAAGTTTGATATCGCTATTGGATTTGCCTAACTCGATCTTGGTTCCTCTAAATCGACCATTTTTTCGTATCCAGATGACAAGCTCACTAATATTCTTTTGGCGCAATAGCTCAACTCCAGTTACTTCATTTAAGGGAAATTCTTCAGTGTTAGAACCAAATAAATTTCTTCGTTGTACGGATAGTTGTTGTCTTGCTTTATCAAAGGATAATGTTGAATCTATTGGCGAAGCCAATCCATATACGCCATTTACTAAAGCTAAAATACTCGCAATGTAACAACCTATCGCTAAAGAATCTTTTGGAATTCCAGTGATTGAAGCTAGAAGACTTGGGACAGCTCCATGAAATGCAAGAATGGCAATTAGTATACCTGTAAATATTAGTGCTATTGATATTGCTAGCTTTTTATGATTATTTATCAGGATAGACAATCTTTTAGGACTTTCTTCGAGAACCTTATAGTCCATCTCTTAATGATTCCTCTAATGATTTGTTATACATCTTTGCTTACAAAATCTCTTTCTATCTCTTGTTTCTTAATTCAACAAAAAACCTCTAATTAAATTAGTCATATTCTCTTGTGTTTTCTCATTGTCGCCAGGGTAAAGCCTTAATTTCTTACCTGTTATACTAACCACAATTGAACGCCAATATCTTGGTGGAGGATCGTCATTATTCTCAATCAAAGGTTCTACAGATAGGATTTCATTTAAGCTATAGCAAGTAATTTTGTTGGGGCAGTATGGGAAGATAGCTGGGGTAGAACACTTTAAAGTTCTTAGATTCTTATCAAATGTATATGTAGATTGTCGCCCCCCACCATAAATTCTGATCAGCAATATGCCCGTGAAAGGAAAAGCTGCAATCAAGATTCCAACTATGAAACATTCCCAGACATTACTAGAATTTATTAACATAGTAATTCCAAAAATTACTATAAAAGCAATTAAGGGTTGAATAATTAAATTTTTTGCACTGGGGATAGTTCCCTCACTGTATCCATATTCGCCATTAAAAATAACTAGCTCAACCTCTGTATGTTTAAGTACTTTCATTCCTAGAGACATAGGGCTATGCGAACTAAATATGCAGTAAGATCGTACAACAAGTCTTGACACTTTTTGTAGCTTTCCTTGATAGATAATTAAGTCAAGTGCGATCGTCTCAATTCTAAAAGGTTTGACGAGAGCGATTCCTTATGTATTTCTTGTCATGACGATAAAAGATTGAATTTGTTAAGAAGCTTTTGGATAGAGCCACTTAGCAAAAAGATTAGTAACTCTTGGCATGATAATGTAAGTCATCGCAAATACCATCAGCCCTGAAACCAGAAATGTCGCTAGAGTTGGTGGCAAGAAAGAGAGGTTCGGGATTACCAATCTATTCATGAAATTTATCAAGATAAAGATAATTCCCCAAGTGAGAAGGAACATCTTATAGCGCGGCGGTGGTAATATCGCTTTATTAGTGGATAGAGTAAACCAAGTTTCCAAGCCAGTGAGAACCTGAAACTTACCTTCATCTACAATCAAGCGATTGAGCTGGGCGAGATAACCTTTGCGAATTTCTGAACTTTCCCACAGCCGATAATTACTCAGGCGATCGAATTTGAATACAATCCGATACTGAAGATTCGATGTGTCATCTGGGCGAAAGACATTCACTCCCAGATGACCATCAAACATCTCGGCGGCAGAAATCATTTCTGTTAAGATTCCCTCAAATTCCTGCTCGCAAGAAGGTTTAACATTGAGAGCAACATCAACGGTTACGGGAGTATCATCTGATTCCATGCGATCGCTTTGATTCATTTGTATTAGTTGATCGTTAGCTACTGATGTTACGGGGAAGTTTGTAAAGCCCTCACCCCTAGCCCCTCTCCCGCAGGAGAGGGGGACAAGAGAATATTATAGGTTTTGCTCCCCTTCTCCTGCGGGAGAAGGAGTTGGGGGATGAGGGTTGTAGCAAGATTTAAACCAATGGCAGTCCAGCAATGCCAACTTCAAGCCTTACCACCTTTCCCGATTCAACCCCAGTAGCAGGAGGGAAAGACATGCCGCCGTTGGTTGTGACATAGATGCTGCGATCGCCTTCAGATTTACCGAATGCTAAAGCCGTGCTACCTGCCATGCCTTGTTTTAGTTGAGCAATAGTAGTGACAGTGCCATCTTGATCGATCTTCACCACACTATTAAAAACGTGAGTCGTACCGTAGAGATTCCCTTCAATATCAAAGGCAAAGTCGTCGATATTAACTCCAGTGAGAAAGATCTCTGGTTCTCCTGCCAAGCCATCGGCAAGAATAGGAATCTTCACAATCTGTTTCTTTTGAGTATTGGAAGCATAGAGAAAATTGTCGTAAATTTTTAAACCATTCACCGCAGGAGTAACTTCTTCAGACGAAGTACGCGCAAGATCGGGATGTTCTAGCCAAATGCTAACCGTTTTCGTTGGCACATTCAATTGCCAGATTGCACCACGATAGGAATCAGCGATTAAGTAATTATCGCTATCTAATCGAGTCAATCCATTCAAAAATATTGCTTCGGGCAATTCCGTCAAAAGTTCGACCGTTCCATCGCTAGCAATACGCCATACTACAGAAGTTTCCTTTTCATCCCAACCTGACAGCAGCAGTTCTACATTTGGTGTCAATGCCAAGCCAGTTGCTTTACCTGCGATCGTTGCGTGGGTTGCGACAACTCCATCAGCACTAATGCGAAAGACCTTACCTTCGTAATGATTGGTGATAAATAAAGTATTATCTGCATCGATAACAACGCTTTCTAAAAAGGAATTGACAGGAAATTCAGCGATCGTTTGGGCGGGGACTAGGTCAGTTAATGTTTCTATCATGATTTTTCACCTTTAGGATAATAGCATCGCTGTTAATTTGTCAGGAGATGCCGCAAATGGAGAATGTCCTGTCTCAATTTCTAATACGCGATCGCAGAGTAGCTCAGTAAACATCTGTTTCTGTAAACTTGGTGAGATCACGCGATCGTTTAAGGCGGTGATATAGGTGCAGCGATCGCGCATATAGGGTTGCTCATTTTTTAATCGTTATTTTTTTCCATAATTAGGATATACATTATTCTTAATAAGCAATAACATCAAAGGTTATTAGTTACCAAATAGATACTAGTACGATTGTTTTTGAGTTTATATCTGAAAGTTATGGCTACAAAAAAATATAGCTGTCCCGTAGAGTTCACGCTCGATCGCATTGGAGGTAAATGGAAGGCAGTAATCCTATGGTGGCTGAAAGGTGGTAGTAAGAGATTTGGCGAGCTAATGCACTTGATGCCAGACATCAGCCGAAAAGTATTGACTTCGCAATTGCGAGAATTAGAAGCCGATGGACTGATCGAACGTGAAGTTTTTGCAGAATCGCCGCCGCGCGTAGAATATTCGTTATCGGATCATGGTGCAACTTTAAAACCGATTATGGAACTCATGTGCGAATGGGGAAAAGTAAACGGGAAAGAACATCAATTTGACTTTGGTTTATGAGGCGATCTTTATTACTGTGAGCCATGATTTCTTGGTGATCGCATCAACAATTCATCTCCTGAAAGCGATCGCTATTACTGTGAGTCGTGATTTCTAGGCGATCGCTTTAACGATATATTTTCTAAAGCGTTGCTGAAGGCGATGGCTACTACTATGAGCCGTGATTTTTAGGCGATCGCTTTAACGATATATTTTCTATAGGTTTGCTGAAGGCGATCGCTAGTGCTGTGAGTCGTGATTTTTAGGCGATCGCATTAACAATCTATCTTCTAAAGGCGATCGCTAGTGCTGTGAGTCGTGATTTTTAGGCGATCGCCTCAATTATCTATCTACTAAAGGTTTGTTGAGGGCGATCTCTGATTATTGGAGTATCTCTGGGATTGAAAACCTCTTGATGATTCAATCAGAATATTTCAATGTAAATGTTGTACTAAAAATATGTTCTCATACCAAGTTCGAGATTTGACTGCTGAAGATGAATCGATAGTGTGGACGATGCTGATGTATGCAGCCCATGAAAGTTCGATTGAAGCTGTTCAAAAACAGCCTTATCTTTGCCGCTATGCAGAGGATTGGGGAAGAGAAGGCGATATGGGTTCTGTTGCATTTGCAGACAACAAACCAATTGGGGCAGTTTGGCTGCGGTTATGGTCGGGAAGCGATCGCGGCTTTGGTTATATTGATGCGTCTATTCCAGAACTAGCAATGGCTGTTTTACCAGAATATCGGGGTAAAGGAGTTGGTAGCAAATTGTTGAAGGCTATTTTAGAAAAAGCTCAAGGTTTATTTCCTGCGATATGTCTCAATGTTCGCGAGGATAATCCAGTCGTGAGATTATACGAACGGATAGGATTTGTTAGGGTTGAAGGCAGCAAAATTGTAAATCGTGTTGGTGGAGTCTCGTTTAATATGATGTATAGCAACCACAAATAGAGGCAGCGCTTCGCGCCATCTCTATTTGCGATCTAATTTGATAGCGATCGCTATCAAATTAGATCGCAAGAATTAGATATTTACTTTCGAGTCTGGTGGCTTAGGATATCAAAGTATTGACAATGGTATTTAGTAATATATTCAGCCATGACGCAATTTACCACGATAGATCGAAGATGGGAGGCGGTTGTCGCAAACAATCCGCAAGCTGACGGAGCTTTCTTTTATGCAGTTAAAACCACGGGTATTTATTGCCGTCCGACTTGTAAATCTCGAATGCCAAAACCTTGTAACGTGAAGTTTTTCGCGACTATTACTGAGGCTGAAACCGCAGGCTTTCGCCCCTGTAAGCGATGTCAACCCAATAGCGAATCACCACAGGCGGAACGAGAACAACTAATTGCTAATATTTGCAAAACTATCGAAACATCTGAAGAACAGCTTTCTTTAAATGAGTTGGCTCAGATGGCTGGCTTAAGCCCATATCATTTTCAGCGTGTGTTCAAGCAGATTGTAGGAGTGACTCCTAAAGACTATGCAAAGGGAGAACGGGCAAAACGTCTGCGCGATCGCTTGCAGCAAGACAGCTCGATTACCACCACACTATATGCAGCAGGTTATGAATCCAGTAGTGGCTTTTATGCGGAAGCTAACAACATATTAGGTATGAAACCCAACGAATACAAAAGAGGTGCAATGAACCAGCAAATTCGATTTGCAGTTGAGATGACGAACTTAGGATGGGTAATGGTTGCTGGAACTGAAATAGGGATTTGCGCGATCGCCTTAGGCGACAATCCAGATGAATTAGCGAGCGAAATTCATAGGCGGTTTCCACAAGCAGAGTTTTGTGATACCGATCTGACATTTCAGCAATGGGTTGCCGATGTAGTCTCAATGATCGAAATGCCCAAGCGCAGCTTGAATTTGCCGCTTGATATTCAGGGTACTGCTTTTCAACAACAGGTATGGCAATTATTACGGACTATTCCTGTGGGAAGTACCTTAAGCTATCAACAAGTTGCCACTCAAATTGGGAAACCCAAAGCGGTTCGAGCAGTTGCTTCAGCATGTGCGGCAAATAAACTAGCGATCGCAATTCCCTGTCATCGAGTTATAGGTAGTAATGGTTCTCTCAGTGGCTATCGATGGGGAGTGGAACGCAAACAAGCTCTATTGGAACTAGAAAAGTTAGAGAATTTATGAAAAATAGTACCGCATCTATTCAAGCGATAGCCGATCGCGTGGAAGCATTACCTTGGCAAAGAATCTATTCTGATCTGGAACATCATGGTTTTGCGATAACTGATCGACTTTTTGATGTTGATGAATGTCAAAAATTGATTGGGATGTATACCGATAGCAGCTTATTTCGCAAGCAAGTGATCATGCAAGATCACAGTTATGGAAGGGGAGAATATCAATACTTTGCCTATCCACTGCCTGAGATCGTTTATTCTTTGAGGCAATCAATGTATTCGCAATTAGTGGCGATCGCCAATCAATGGCATACATCCCTGAAGCGATCGATATTTCCCGCAACCTTATCCGAATTTTCCAAATCCTGTCATATGGGAGGACAGACGAAACCCACTGCCCTTTTGTTGAAATATGAAGCTGAAGACTATAACTGCTTGCATCAAGACCTTTATGGTGAACTAACTTTTCCACTGCAAGTAGCGATTCTACTGAGCGATCCAGATCGAGACTTTGCGGGTGGTGAGTTCGTTTTAACGGAACAAAGGGTACGCAAGCAATCTAAAGTAGAAGTTGTTAGATTGCAACAAGGTCAAGCAGTAATTTTTGCTGTCAATCATAAGCCTGTGCCAAGCAAGCGTGGTATTTCCCGCGTTAACATAAAGCACGGAGTTAGTCGCATTCTCTCAGGACAAAGATTTTGTCTGGGTGTAATCTTTCACGATGCAAAATGATGATGGACTTAATAAAACCAGAGCGACATTTCCGCAATGCGATCGCCCAACTTTATCGACTAGATCGAGATTTTCAGCAAATCGAAACTGTCGCTGGGGATTTAGAAATAAGAAGTTACGAACTCACCTTTGCTGCTCTGGTTCGGATTATTATCGGACAACAGCTTTCTACTAAAGCTGCTAATTCCATCTTTTTTAGACTCAGTGAGTCGATGGAGATTTCGCCAACAAATATTGTGGCTTGCTCTGAAGAGGAATTACGAAACTTGGGGTTAAGCCGTTCTAAGGTTGCTTGCTGTCAAAGTTTGGCAATTGCAATTTTGGAAGAACAAATCAACCTAGAATCTTTTGATCGTCTCTCAGATGAAGCGATCGCTTCCCAACTCCTCCAAATCAAAGGTATTGGCAAATGGACGGTAGAGATATTTTTACTATTTTGTCTGCATCGGCTAGATGTCTTTCCCGCAAACGATTTGGCACTTCAAGTGGCTTATCAAAAATTAAAGAACCTTAGCGATCGCCCAACTGCCAAGGAACTTATTACTTTGATTGCACCTCTAGCGCCTTACCGTGGCGTTGTTGCCCATTTACTCTGGCATTACTACCGTTATCTCCATTGATCTATTTTTAGTGGGCGATCGCATCAACAATCTATCTCCTAAAAGCGATCGCTATGACTGTGGGTTGGAATTAATAGGCGATCGCTTCTAAATTATTTGTCTTTGCGATCGCCAATAGCTTCCCGAAACTAAACAACAAAGTTAAACATTTTTGCTTGCTTAAACTTGGGTAAAAATAGTCAACCTTAAAGGTCTTACCGATTTTCGACGTTAGATGTTTTCTCAATACATTGGATTGCCATTCTTCGTTTCATCTGGCACTTCCTGTATCGAGTCCCAATGCTCGACAATCTTTCCATTTTCGTCGAAGCGAAAGAAATCCATCGTCACGTAATCTTTGTCACCAGGCCATTTTTGATGCGTATGAAGCGCAACCAAATCACCTTCCGCTACTGCTCGCACAAATTCGATATCTTTTCCAGGGTAGTCTTTCGCCATCTCGTTGAAGTACTCAATGAAAGCCGTCTTTCCGTCACCGACTAACGGATTGTGCTGTATATATTCAGCCCCTACATACAGGTTTACAGCTTTGGCTGGATCGCCCAGATAAGCTGTGCGATAAAACTCAATTGCGTTCTTTTTGTTCGCTTCTATATCGTGGTTCATGTCTGTTCACCCTTAAGATCAGTTAGTCATCATACACCTAGCTACTTAATTGAGCGGCAACTGATCGCCTTTCAAATCAGCGCAAAATCTCTAATATTATCTGCTCGGATGATATGTTATGCCCCGATCGCTTAATTATTATTTATCCATGCGATCGCCAATAACTTCTCTGAACTCATCAAAGAAACATTTTGGGCTGCCCAATCTCGGCTAAAAACTGACTAACTTAACGGATGTATCGTTTTCCGTTGAGCATCAGCCAGCATTTTTCTTATCACCTCTAAAATCTTTCATAAGTCCGCTCCAACATAGTTATTAGCCTGCAATCCATATACAACAGTTCAAATTGGTTTCCTTCGTTGCGATTTATACCAGTTGTGAGCTTTATTAACTTGCTCCGCCCAGAACCTTAAGACAGTATCTTCCTTTGTGTCAGGCAATGCATTTAGCCACTCCATCCAATCAAAGAAAATCTTACTTGGCTTATATTCGGCACGATTTACTACAAGTGCATTTGCCATAAAGCCATGCTCACAATAGCTACGGCATGAAATTTGTCCTAAAAAATCACCAATAATACGTCTATCTAATCCTGTCCAGCCTGAGGTATTCATGTAATATGCACCTCCTTGACCAACATTAGGTAAATGAAATTCAATACCTTTGACCAAGTCAGAGTATGTTATTAGGCTTAAATTTTTACCAGTTTCCGCGATTCGTTTTTCTAGTTCTGCATACGCAATAGGATCTTGTGGAGCGTAAGTCCATCGACATTCAGCCAATTTTTTAGCAACTTCATCCAACTTTTTGCATCCTCACAATTTAGTATCTTGCAGATTGAGCGATAGTCCTGATTACAAAATAAATATTCCATAACTCGTTAGATAAAGCAACCAAAAAGCACAATAACAAGATTTCTGCGGAATAGCTTACTTGAACAGAATTTTATCTAGCAAAATATAACTTAGCAACTTGTGTTAGTGGAACTTAACCCACAAATAATTAGCATTAAGTTGAATCTTGGTAGCTTAACATTGCATTAACGTCCCTACAAGATCGTTGATCTCACTAGAGGTAAAGTTTTGCGGTATGCGATCGCCATTAATGACCAGTTTCAATATTTGGAACGAGGTTGCCATCTTCCATATAGACAATGCGATCGCCTTAGAAAATATCAGCAGGATCGGCGGTTTGGATTTTTCGCATAGCGATCGCTCCCGAAACAGTACACATAACTACGGTCATCACAAAGACAGAAGTGGCGCGTTCTAGAGTCATTTTTATCGGTAACATCGTGGCGGCGTAGGTAACTTGATAGAGTCCGATAGAAAGTAAGAGACTAGGCAGAAACCCCAGACAAGCCAACAAAAGAGCTTCTTGGAAAAGGATACTCAAAAGATAGCGATCGCTATAACCCATTGCCTTGAGAGTGGCATATTCCGCAAGGTGATCGGAGACATCGGAATAGAGAATCTGATAGACAATCACGATACCGACAATAAATCCCATAGCCACACCCAACCCAAAAATGAAGCCGATACTGGTTCCCGTTTCCCAATAGCTTTTTTCGACACCTGCCCATTCTTCGGTAGTCAGCACGCGCAGATCTCCAGATAGTAGGTTAGCGAGTTCCCTTTTGACTTGCTGCACGTCGGTTCCTTCTTTTAGATGTATTAATCCCATCTCAATGCGATCGCTGCGTCGGTCTGGAAATAAACGTAAAAAAGTCGCATCACTAGTGATGATATTGCCATCCGCCGCAAAGGAAGAACCAACCTCAAACAGTCCGCTTACTTGCACTAATTTATTGTTGAGTTGAGCTTCTAATTCTCCATTTTGCATAAACATATTCGCCACATCGCCATATTCGGGACGACCAGCACGATCAAAGAGAACGCGATCGAGTTGTTGAATCTGCGGGATTTGTTGGGCGGGATCGGGTAGGTTGACACTAGGATTACCCGCATCAACTCCCCAAATGAGAATCGCTCGATTTTGACGAGTTTCGGGGTTACGCCATTGACCCGCAACGGAAATATAAAGTGGAGAAACGGATTTAACTTGAGGATGGGCGAGGGTTTGGTAAAGGCGATCGCGTTGAAAACTAGGTGTGGAGATGAGGGTCTGGAACTGAGTACTAGCGATCGCTAAATCTGCTTGAATTAGTTCTCGATAGGGCTTCATCGCCGAATCATAGAGCGCTCCTTCAAATCCCAACTGCACGAACATCAAGATATCGGCAAAGGCAATACCTGATAGCGCCACGACAAAGCGAACTTTATTGTGAGTCAGTTGCAGCCAAGCAAGGGGAATTTTTTTGAATAGTTTATGCAGCATAGATCCTCCTGATATTAAACTTGAGGCGATCGCCTTAATTTGTAGATGAAAGTTGAATCTTGCCTTGAACTTGTAAATTTGTAAAAGCAGCAACGCGGCGGCTATCCTCTGGACTTAAACGCACCTTGACTTCAATGACGCGGCGATCAAGATTCTCTCCTGCTTGGTTTGTTGCTTGGCGCTGACGCTCTACTTGCAAGCCAACTTGCGAAACAATCCCTTTCACTTCGCCTTGAAATGCTTGTCCTGTAATCGTCGCAGATTGTCCGACTTTGACGCGATCGATCTCCGTTTGATAGACTTCCAGCACCGCCACCATGCGATCGGTTGCACCTAATTCGACGATGCCATTATTGCTAACCTTTTCCCCTAATCGCGTGCGAATTTTGAGGATTTGTCCATCCATAGGAGCGCGAATATAGGCTTGAGCAAGGTTCGTCTCCGCCCGTTTGAGAGCGGCGATGGCGCTGTCTACTTCTCTAGCTTTGGTGGCAATATCGACAGGGCGCACTTCGGCAATGCGATCGCGAGTACTAGTTGCTTCAAGAACTTGGGCTTGGAGGGTATTGGCAAGGCGATCGCGATTGCTCAGAGCTTCCTGTAACTGAGCGCGAGTTGTTTCCGCAGTCAGACGTTTAGTATCTAAAACCGAAGCAGAAATTGCACCTTGGGCATAAAGTTGTTGAAAACGAGCCAACTCTGTCTCCGCAGTGCGAACTTCCGATTGCCATCGGGAAATCGTCGCAGACTGAGCTGCATCGCCACCGCGCAAATCTGCTTGCAATCGCACGATGGTTGCCTCTTGCGCTTGGATTTCCGATTGTTTTGCGCCAGCCCTAACCCTTGCGAATTCTGCTTGGGCAATCTCCACCTGTGCCTTGGCTTGTACAACTTCATCGGCAAAGCGATCGCTAGCATCTAGTACGGCAATAATTTGCCCTGCTTTCACCCGATCGCCGACTTGGACGCGCAACTCTTTTAAGCGATCGCCTTCTAGCGCAACAGGAGCCGCTAAACGCATGACTTCTCCTTCTGGTTCCAATCGACCTAGTGCCGTTACGGGCAGAGGTACACTAGAGATCGCGGGAGTATTATTTGTAGTATTTGGCTTACTAGAAGAGAGAACGCTATAAATAGAAATTCCTGTAGCTAGAGTCGCAAGGAAAATGCCCCCAAGCCAAAGATGGCGGGAGTTAAAGAAAGATTGAGATGTCATATTTTACTAATCCATTTCAAAGAAATTTAGCAAGCTTCAGTCATCGCTAGTCATGCGAATTAGTTCGGCAATTACCTGCGATCGCTCCTCGTCAGAAATGCAGTTAAGCCCTAATAACTGATTCCAAGAAAGTCCATCCGCAGCTAAGAGAATTACCCCTGCCTTGAGCGGAGCAATCCCACAATTGCAGGCTTGTTGATGCCACCGAGTAGCAGCTTCTTGGTATGGTTGGAGGAGTTTACTATCCTTCGCGACAGCCGCTAATAATCCAGATTGAATTGCGGCATTCTGGCGATCGAATATATCTCCAGCCCTGATGTAAGCCCGTAACCAAGCACCTTTGACGGTGAGATCGCCTTCGCGAGTGAGTTCTATCTCTAATAATTGCTCGAACTCGGCGATCAGGTTTGCGACCATGCTCGTCAGTAGAGATTCTTTATTAGGGAAATGATAGAGCAATCCGCCTTTGCTTACGCCTGCTTCTTTGGCAACTGCATCAAGGGTCAAAGCGTCAGCCCCAAAGCGCAAAACGACTTCACCTGCCGCATTGAGCAGTGATTCTCGCGTCGCCGATCGCGATCGCTTGCCAACTTCTAAAGCCTCTGCCATAACCTTTTGCCCGAATACTAAAAAATTAAGACAATGGACTTGCCTTGAAAGTAACTATACCGTCCAGACGGTTTAGTGTCAACTAGTGGATTAAATTTTTTGATTATGCCGATCGCTATTACTGTGAGCCGTGATTTCTAGGCGATCGCATCAACAATCTATCTTCTAAAGCTGAATGCTATTATCGTGAGTCGTGATTTCTAGGCGATCGCATCAACAATCTATCTCCTCAAGGCGATCGCTATTACTATGAGTCGTGATTGATAGGCGATCGCTTAATAATTATTTGTCTCTGTGATCGCCAATAACTTCTCTAAACCAACATAATCAACCATTTTTGATGGACGAATCTTGGCTAGAGATAGACAACCTTAAAGGAGCGATAGCTTGTTTGGCAAAAACTATGAAGTAGGTTTTGTCATTTGAGGATTATTAATTCGCCAATTCTAAGGATTGTCTTTTGAATCAATGGTGTTAGTGTGGTTCAAGCTATGAGATAAAGATTAAGCAACCAAGCTACTCTAAAATGGAGCTTTTGATCTAACAACAAATTCCATAAATTTTAAAATGGGGAGATAAAACATCCTCACAGTAGCACTCTTGAGAAATAATGTTATGGTTAAAACACGACGGCTTCAAAATGAAAGTGCTGGATTTATTAACGATGTTTCAAACATCATAGCTGCGGAAGCATGGAAAAACCCCTCATTAATTCCAGATTTATCAAAGGATAAAACAATATTTATCTTCTCTGACTATAGTCGTGTCCAAGGAGAATACAAGACTTACAGTTTTTTGGTTGTAGGACGTTCTGGTACCGATTATTTCAATGGTGCTAGGAAAATTCTTAGAGAGGATTTTAATCTTAAGAATCGTCGTATGTCATATAAAGGTCTTAACGACAAAATCAAACTCAAAGCATTACCAGCGTTTTTGTCTTGTGCTGGGGCAATGGATGGATTACTGATTACATTTGCAGTTGATACTCAAATAAGATATATGTTTGCCGAGCAGTTTATGGATGTATGGCCAGAACTTTCTGATTTAAAAAAAGTACATTAGAGGATATGTTGAGAGTAGTACATTTTGGAGCACAAGCCATAATGACTGCTTTTTCTAGTGGTCAAAACATTGTCTGGTTTACAGATAGTGATGCGATAGTTGCAAATGAGAAACATGAACAGCTTTTCGGTAAATTGGTAGAAACAACAATTAGACATATGTTTATGCCGCAAGAAGATATCAATCAAATCGTATTTGGACTTTCAGAAATAGATGATGGATCACTTGAAATAGAAGATTTTGTCTCAATTCCTGACCTAGTAGCAGGAGCATTGTGTGAGACACTTGATCGGCTCAGCCAATCTGATCTTAAGGTCACTTCAAAAATAATATTGAACATGCCAAAAGTACAATCAAAAACTAATATTATTTGTGAATGGATTGGTAAAACTATTTGTCCTCTAAAGAAATTTGGAATAGTTTTTGATAAATTTGGATCTCATCAGTGGGATTTTCGACCAACTTTTTTCTCTATCAAAAACTTAAATGTCACACCTTGTGAAATAAATTGCAATGCACAAAATTTGGCAGAATATATATCTGATCCAATTCATTTTGATGTTATAAACCAAGATAAGACTGAATAAGCTGATCAATTGCCTATCTGCTAAAGAGTTTGCTGAAGGCGATCGCTAGAACTGTGAGTCTTAAGTTTTGGGCGATCGCACCAACAATCTATCTCCAAAAGCCGATCTCTAGTACTGTAAGTCGTGATTTCTAGGTGATCGCCTCAATTATCTATCTATTAAAGGAGTTGCTACAGGTGATAGCTTTTACGGTGAGTCGTTATACGCGATCGCATCAACAATCCATCTTCTCAAGGCGATCGCTATATTTACGATCAGATTGCTAGATCTGCATGATAATGTGAATGTGGACGTAATAATGATAGAAGATGCATCTGCAAGTTGGCGCGATCGCATCATTGAAGGTAAAGAACTATGACAAAATATTTTGCCTTTAATTTGAGGAGAGTTTGTGGCTTTATGGAAGCGATGGTTGATGGTAAATGATTGAGAATTAGAACAATGCTGCAATTCACTCAACAACATTATTTTGTATTGAAGCTTCTCTCCGCACTAGGCTGTGGACTGATGGCTGGAGTCTTCTTTGCCTTCTCGACCTTTGTAATGAATGCTCTTGCCAGACTTCAACCGAAGGAAGGCATTACCGCCATGCAAGCCATCAATATTACGGCGATCAATCCGTTATTCATGGGAATATTTTTGGGAACAGCCGCGACCTGTATTTTTATTGCTGGATCTTCGCTGTTAAACTGGTATCAACCCAAGTCCGCACACTTACTTATCGGCAGTCTGTTCTATCTTGTCGGGGCATTTGGAGTAACGATACTGTTCAATGTGCCGTTAAATGAAGCCCTAGCGATCGCCAATCCAGATAGTGCTAACGGCGCGAGTCTATGGGCTAACTATCTTGCCAACTGGACAATCTGGAACCATGTGCGGACGATATCAGCACTTTTAGCATCCGCAGCAATCACAATCGCACTCTATGAATGAGAACAATGCTAGTCAGATCCGCGATCGCGTAAATGAGATTTACCGTCAAGAATCGCGGAGTATTTTTGCTACCCTGATTCGCTTAATCGGAGACTTTGACCTAGCAGAAGAAGCCATGCATGAAGCTTTTGCCGTAGCGGTCAAACAATGGCTGCGAGATGGCATACCAGCCAATCCTAAAGCTTGGCTGGTCTCCGTTGGACGCTTCAAAGCCATTGATACAATCCGCCGCCGTACTCGCTTCGATGCATCCTTAGCAGAACTAGCTCAACATCTTGACACAAGTGATACCACAGTCACAGAAGATGAAGATGTCGAAGACGATCGCCTGCGCCTGATTTTCACCTGCTGCCATCCAGCCCTATCGCGAGAAGCACAGGTAGCCTTAACCCTACGAGAAGTCTGTGGACTCACCACCGAAGAAATTGCCAGTGCCTTTCTGATCGCGCCCCCCACCTTGGCACAGCGCATCGTCCGTGCCAAAGCAAAGATCCGCGACGCACGAATTCCCTATCAAGTGCCAGCGATCGCTGAACTACCCGATCGCTTAGACACAGTATTGCAAACGATCTATTTAGTGTTCAACGAAGGATACGCCGCTTCATCGGGGACAGCACTGACAAGAACCGATCTCTCAGAAGAAGCAATTCGCTTAGGACGATTAGTAGTGGAGCTATTACCAGATGCTGAAGCGATCGGATTGTTAGCCCTGATGCTCCTGCAAGAATCGCGACGTACTGCCCGCACATCTGCCACAGGAGATTTAATTCTGCTAGAAGATCAGGATCGCTCCATCTGGAACCAAGCATATATTGTGGAAGGTAGGACACTTGTGCGGCAAGCGTTATCATCTCCACAGTTCGGTTCTTACACAATTCAGGCGGCGATCGCCGCAGTGCATTCTGAAGCTACAAGTGCTGAGGCAACTGACTGGGCACAGATTGTCGCATTGTATGACCTACTCATGCGCGCAGAGCCATCACCAGTGGTTGATTTAAATAGAGCCGTGGCAGTAGCGATGCGCGATGGTTTTCTAGCGGGATTGCAACGGATCGATAACATTTTATCGAAAGGTGATTTAGCTGACTATCACTTAGCCCATGCCGCAAAAGCTGATCTTTGTAGGCGTTTGGGCAGAGTAACCGAGGCTAGTGAGTCCTACCAACGCGCCCTTACACTCGTGAAGCAAGAACCAGAGCGGCGGTTTCTCGAAAAACGTCTCCAAGAACTGAACTAACAAGATATCTAGAGGCGGCGCGAATCGTCGATTCTAGATATCTTCCAAAAATATTTTGCCGACCTGTCGATTTACAGCTTCACCGAACGACTACTAGATGAAAGCAACTAATTTTAGGTAAAACTCTGGAGGCACGATGAAATTTATATGCCTTGGATACATGGATGAGGCGAAATGGGATCGGATGACTGAAAGCGATCGCACAGCGCTGATGGAGGAATGTTTCGCCTATGACGACGAGTTACGCCGAGGTGGACACTTTGTTGGTGGCGAAGCTCTCCAAAGCATCCGCAATGCCGCAACGCTACGGTATCAGAACGGTAAGGTCACGATTACAGATGGCCCCTACGCCGAAACCAAAGAACATCTGGGCGGTATCCTCTTTCTTGAAGCTAGAGATCTGAACCACGCGATCCAGTTGATGTCCCAACATCCTGGGGTTCGCAACGGACCTTTTGAGATTCGAGGCGCTGATGAGCAGATCAACGCAATGGTTGCTGCGCGAGATCTGTAAGAGAAGACTTGAAAAACCTGATTAATTACTTAGGAGCAAAACATGGACGCTGAACCTCAAAAAGAACATCATTGGCTTGATAAATTTGTTGGCGAATGGATTTCTGAAGTCGAATGTATTATGGGATCTGAGCAACTACCATCGAAGACTCAAGGAACTGAGATCGTCCGATCGCTTGGCGGGCTTTGGGTCGTGGCAGAAGGTGAGAGTGAGATGCCTGACGGTAATCTTGGCAAGACTATTATGACGTTGGGCTATGACCCCAAAATCAATCGATATGTGGGAACGTTTATCGGCTCAATGATGACGCATCTCTGGATTTACAATGGCGCTCTTGATGAGTCTGAAAAGATTCTTACACTCGATACAGAAGGACTAAACTTTAGCCAGAGTGCGATCGCCAAATATCAGGACATCATTGAATTTGTTAGTGATGACCAGCGGATCATGCGATCGCAGATTCTTAGTGAGGATGGCAACTGGCAGCAGTTCATGACAGCGCATTATCGGCGCAAACATTAGCTCGCCGTAAATATTTAGTGATCAATCCTGAAATATATGTAGCTCATTTATAAGTTGAGTTATGATTAGCGTACTTTAATCATAACTCAAAAGGATCAATCATGAAATATATGCTGCTCATTTACAGCGACGAAACCGCGTGGACTGAGGGAGAGATGGAAGATTGTTACGCGAAGTCGGTGCAGCTAACCCAAGCCCTAAACTCGAACGGTCAATACTTGGGCGCTTCACCTCTACAATCTGTTGCCAAAGCAACTAGTGTGAGGATTCGTGACAGCAAACGACTAGTAACCGATGGCCCATTTGCCGAAACACGAGAACAACTTGGCGGCTACTTCTTGATTGATGCAACCAATCTCGACGAAGCGATCGCGATCGCCGAACGAATTCCTACCGTCCACAAAGGCACGGTTGAAATTCGACCGATTCTAGAGCTATCAGGCTTGCCATCAGAAAAGTAGTCTCCATAAACAGAACGCGCCCAAAATTTCCCATCAGCTTTTAAAAAACTTTTCTAGAAAAATTTGCTCAACCTGTCGATCGCTTGCCATCTCATTCGACTAGATCGTGAAGCAAAGGTTGAGGCTCTCTTAACTCTACATAGCAATAGTAAACAGGAGATTGAAAGATGAAAGTCATGGTTATGGTCAAAGCGACCAAAGACTCAGAGGCTGGCGTGATGCCCAGCGAACAACTGCTTACTGATATGGGTAAATTCAACGAAGAATTGGTCAAAGCAGGGATTCTGCTGGCTGGTGAGGGTCTACATACTAGCTCAAAGGGAGTGCGGGTGAGATTCTCAGGAGCAAATCGTAGCGTCATTGATGGGCCATTCACAGAGACAAAGGAGTTAGTTGCTGGCTACTGGATCTGGCAAGTACAGTCGATGGAAGAGGCGATCTCATGGGTCAAACGCTGTCCCAATCCCATGCCATCAGAATCAGAGATTGAGATTCGTCCGCTTTTTGAGGCAGCAGATTTTGGCGACGAATTTACACCTGAACTTCGGGAACAGGAAGAGCGTATCCGTGCAGAGGCAGAAAAGCTCAAAGTTTAGGCATTCAGACTATTTCAAGCGTCTTACGCATAGATTTAGCAATCATTTATTAACCCAAGGAGTACATTATGCAATTGAATCCCTATCTAACTTTCAATGGTCAATGTGAAGCTGCCTTTAAGTTTTACGAGCAGTGTTTGGGTGGCATAATCGTGATGATGATGACCCACGGCGAATCGCCTATGGCAGAAAAAACTGCCGAAGAATGGCGCAATAAAATTCTCCATGCCCAATTAACCATTGGCGACATTGTCTTGATGGGTTCTGATTCGCCACCTGAGTATTTTGAAAAACCACAGGGTTTCTCCGTCAATCTTCAATTTGAAGATGTAGCTGAATCAGAACGAGTATTTCAGGCGTTGGCAGAAGGTGGAACAGTACGGATGCCAATTCAGGAAACCTTCTGGGCTAATCGGTTTGGCATGTTTGTCGATCGCTTTGGAATTCCTTGGATGATTAATTGCTCGGAAGCCGCCTAGCTCGGTATTTGAGAGATTTCAGGCTTCGACTGCGCTCAGTCCGCAATGGCTAGCACAGTCGAAGTCAACCTTGGCTATAAATTCTTTTTAACAATCATTTGAAGAGTAAAGTCCTATGCAAAAAATTACCCCATTCTTATGGTTTGATGGTCAAGCCGAAGAAGCAATGAATTTTTATACTTCTATTTTTAAAAATTCTAAGATTGTGAGCGTGATGCATTATGGAGAAGCTGGCCCTGGAGCTAAGGGAACAGTTATGTCTGCAACATTTGAGATTCAAGGACAAGAATTTATAGTGTTAAACGGTGGACCACACTTCAAATTCTCACCAGCCATATCGTTTTTTGTGAACTGCGAAACGCAAGAGGAAGTAGATGAATTGTGGGAAAAGCTATCCGAAGGTGGCAAGACAAACAGATGTGGTTGGCTAGATGACAAATTTGGAGTGTCATGGCAGATTGTTCCTACGGCTTTAGGAGTGATGTTGCAGGATAAAGATGCCGAGAAATCCAAAAAAGTTATGGCAGCCATGCTGCAAATGGATAAACTTGACATCGAAACTTTGAGACGCGCATACCTCTCATAGTCATTACAATCTGCAATAAGGTTTGCTTATAAAGCCCAAAAGAGAATAGCGGCGCGCAGCGCCGCTATTCTCTTTTGGGCTTTGATCGTGGCTATATCAAATCGCTATAAAGAGGAAGCGAAAGCTGTTCAATGGGCTCTTTCCGATTTTCTATTTTAATCTTGTCAACTAAATTTTCTACTCCTTTACGCTGATATAGATTTATTTGTCGATGACGAGAGAATCGAGACTTGATAGTAGAATCTACCAAAAGTGATTCTACTTTACCTATAGGAAGTTGGAAAATCACGCTTATATCTTTTGCAGAAAGCCATTGCTGTCCAAACATATCCAAAATCTCTGCATCATCGGCAGTTTGAATTTGGGTTAACAGTTTCTCTAAAAGTAACCAACAGGCGATCGCATCCGATTCGGCTCGATGAGATTTTCCGACATTAAAGCCAAAATATTTAACTAACTTAGGTAGCGATCGCGATTGTAAATTTGCCAGTAAAAGCCTTGATAGTTCAACGGTACAAAGTTGAGCTTGAGCTTTAAAATCAACACCCAATCTGCGGTATCCAGCCTGTAAGAAAGAATAGTCAAAACTAAAATTATGGGCTGTGAGAATGCCAGTTTGCAACATTGGCAAGTAATTTGGCAACACTTTATCAATAACTTCGGCAGAATCCACCATATCCTGAGAGATGCCTGTAAATCCGACTATTTGCTCAGGAATGAGAATTTGAGGATTGATTAAATCGGTCAATATTTGCTGTATTCCATCCTTGAGAGTAGCTTGAAGAACAGAAATTTCGATAATGCGATCGCTATTTCCCACTACACCCGTCGTTTCGAGATCGACTACAGTAAAAACCTCAGTACTAATCTGACGATAGTAAGCAAGAAGCTCAGTAGAGAGTTTTGTAGTAGTTTTCACTGATATCGTTCCAGAAAATCTAATGCTTGATTGCGTAACTCATAATACTCTTTAGACTCCCGCAGTTCGTGGCGATCGCGAGGGCGGGGCAGTAGGAATACAATCTTTTTGTTTCTAGGATAATGGGACTTATACCAAAATAAAAAATGTCGCAAACTTTTTTTAACGTAAGTTCGACGAACTAAAAGTAATCAGGAGGGAGAGCAGGCAAACCTTTGATCTGAAGATCCAAAGTAGGTTTAGTGTCACGATAGAAATAAGAAACTCAACCAGCCAAAAGATGAACGAGGAAATTGAAAATACTACGATGTCTAGAATACACTGATGTTACATGTAAGTCTGTAAGACCTTCAACCTAGCCCATCTCCCGCAGGGAAGGAGACCAAGAAAATAATATGGGTTTTGATCTCCTTCTCCTTCGGGAGATGGGGTTGGGGTAAGAAATCTGTTCGTTGGTGTTTTGGTTTTAAATTAAATTTGACGATCGATGGCAAAGGAGAATTACTTACTTTCAAGCTTACACCTAGAAAGAGTTGACTTTCTATCGTCCTATACGTTCCGTTCAATACAATACATGTCGATTCTCTAATTACTGATACGATAAATTAGGAGCTGATTGAAACTCATTTGCCAGATATGCTGCGATTTGCTCTTTCTATCAAATCTGGCAAGATCGATTCTTCAACTGTCTTACGAAACTTGGCACAAACAGTAAAGAATAAACCCTGTCAGGCATTTCATGGCTTAGATTTTGCTATGAGAAATGTTTTTTGTTGAAAATTTTCTTGATAGAAATATCAATCAATACTTACGCTTTGTATCTTAGTCAAGCAATTCATGTAAATCATTCAATAAATCATACAGGCAGCTGTCACGGTAACTCAATAACAATCTAGAAGCATAAGCGAAGCGGCTGTAATTAAATATGTCTGAGATTCAAAAGAAAGTAGTAATCATTACGGAAGCCAGTAGTGGATTAGAGGCCGCAACTGCTCGTCGACTGGGGAGCTAGACTATCGTCGTAGAAACAAAAATTGTGACAGCTTAACCTGAGCCAAAAATTAACCCCAAGGAAAAGTCAATGGAAATATCAATGTCCAAGGTTCATCAAACTACTTACAAAGGGATCTTTCAGCATCCGATCGCCCATAATTTACAATGGCATGACGTGCGGTCAATGCTAGATGCCCTAGCTGAAGTGACTGAAGAGCATAATGGTAATCTCAAATATACAAGACATGGCGAAGTGCTAGTCCTCCATCCTCCCAAGCATAAAGATCTATCTGACACTAAAGAATTGATGCAAATTCGTCACTTTCTTGAACGCTCTAGTGTGCCTGAACTGGCAGACCCAAATGAGGATGGCACTCATTTGCTGGTTGTAATTAATCACCGCGAGGCTCGTATCTATAAAACAGAACTCCGCGATTCAGTGCCAGAGGATATCATACCCTACGACCCAGACGGTACGCGCCGTCATCTCCACAATCTGAATGATAATGTTAAGGGCCAACCTGAACTTAAGTCTTTCTATGAAGCGATCGCCCAGTCATTAAAGGATGCCGAACAGATTTTGATCTTTGGTAGTTCAACTGGAGCCAGCAGTTCTATGGATTATTTAGTAAATGAACTCGAACAAAATCACCCAGATATTTCTAAAAAAGTTATGGGTGCGATCGTGGTGAACGAACAACACATGACCGAAAATCAGCTATTGGCTCAGGCACGGGCATTTTATGAAGCAAATAATAAATAACTGTTTCTCCAAGGGACAGGCTATACCAACAAGGTATTACAGCAATTTGCTTTCAAAACCGCCACAAATAAAAATATAAAACCCACTGCGGGGCTTCGCCCTGCGCCCCCTTGTGCGGTGAGTTTGATCAACAACTGCTGTAAAAAGATCGAGACTTTTTCCATCAATTAAATATTTAAATATTAGAGATTTTATCCCATGGCAAATTCTTATCAAGTCAGACTATTTAACAAAGCCGAAGGGATCGACCAAACTGTTGAAGTGCCAGAAGATCGCTACATTTTAGAAACTGCCGAAGAGCAAGAAATGACGCTACCTTACTCATGTAGGCAAGGCGTTTGTTCGACTTGCACCGTGAAGATGATTGAAGGAAAGGTAGACCAGTCTGAAGGGAGTTATCTGAGTGAAGAACAAATAGCTAAAGGATATGTGTTGATTTGCATTGCCCACCCTCAAGCAAATTGTGTATTTGAGACTCACAAAGAAGAAGAAGTACTTTAAATTCAATAATTTTTGAGGAATGAATTGATATGGATAAGAAATCTAGGGCTTATCTTTTGGGTGGTGGAATTGGCTCCTTAGCAGCCGCAGCCTTTATGATTCGAGATGGTGACATTTCAGGCGAGAATATTTTTATCTTGGAAGTAAAACCTCTTCTGGGTGGAAGTATGGATGGAACTGGTAACTCCATTGATGGGTATTCGCTGAGGGGAGGACGAATGTTAACAACTGATAATTATGAATGCACGTGGGATCTTTTTAAATCTATCCCTTCCCTGCATACTCCAGACAAATCCGTATATGAGGAAACTATGGAGTTTAACGAACTACACAAGTCAAATTCGATGGCGCGTCTTGTGGATCGTCGCCGTGCAAAAGTTCCTGTTAGCTCTATGGGCTTTTCAATGCAGAATCGTCAAGAATTGCTAAAGCTCACCCAAGCTACTGAAACTGAACTAGCTGCAAGTTGTATCACTGATTGGCTTTCTCCAGAATTTTTTGAGACGGAATTTTGGTTTATGTGGGTAACTACATTCGCCTTCCAGCCATGGCACAGTGCCGTTGAATTTAAGCGTTACTTGCATCGCTTCATGCTCGAATTCACCCGAATTGAAACTCTTGCTGGGGTTAAACGCACTATCTACAATCAGTATGATTCACTAATTCTACCGTTGCAGAGTTGGCTTGCAGCCCAAAATGTTCGCTTTGAGCTAGATTGCAAGGTGACAGATCTTGTTAGTACTAATTCAGAAGGTAAAGTAGTAGTCACAGGCATTCATTATCAGCAAAGAGGAGAAAGTAAAGCGATCGCAGTTAAAAGTGGCGATCTAGTATTCCTACAAAATGGATCGATGACCGATGCCTCAAGTTTGGGTTCGATGACGATCGCTCCTAAAAAGCTGACGAAGGAAGACTGTACCAGTTGGAGCCTATGGGAAAAGCTGGCTGCGGAAAACTTAGATTTTGGGAATCCTGCCGTTTTCAATAACTGCATTGCTGAATCTGTATGGGAGTCTTTTACGGTTACGCTGAAGAACTCCAAATTCTTCGATTTGATTGCTAATTTTAGCGGCAATCAAGCAGGAACTGGTGGGCTGATCACTTTTAAAGACTCAAACTGGCTGATGTCAATCGTGCTTGCCTATCAGCCCCATTTTATAAATCAACCCAAAGATGTGCAAGTTTTTTGGGGATATGGACTTTTGCCCGATCGCGTCGGAAATTTTGTACCGAAACCGATGGATGAATGTAATGGTGAGGAGATTCTTCGCGAACTATGCGGTCATCTGCGATTCGATTTAGACAGCCTAGGAACTGCAAACTGCATTCCTTGTCGAATGCCATATATTACTAGTATGTTTATGCCACGCTTATCTACAGATCGACCATTGCCGATCCCCCGTAGCTCTAAGAACCTTGCTTTAATTAGCCAGTTTGTGGAAATTCCCGATGATGTCGTTTTCACTGTTGAGTATTCGGTACGAGCAGCGCAGATGGCAGTTTATGAATTTCTAGATATCGATCGCAAAATTCCACCTGTTACACCTCATGACAAGTCTTTGCTAGTGCAGTTTGAGGCTTTAGTCAAAGCATTTAAGTAAGTTTATCTAAACAAATAATCAGGAGAAAAACCGATGAAAACGAATGCCTACGCTGCGCAAAACGCCACAACTCCCCTTGCGCCCTTTATCTTTGAACGCCGCGAACTTGGCGAGCATGATGTGCAGATCGAAATTCTATATTGCGGCGTGTGTCACTCCGATTTGCACACCGTCCGCAGTGAATGGAGCAGTACCGCCTACCCTTGCGTCCCCGGCCACGAAATCGTCGGGCGAGTCAAGAACGTTGGTGCGAAAGTCAATAAATTTAGAGAAGGCGATACGGTTGGGGTGGGTTGTATGGTCGATTCCTGCCTTACCTGTGCTAACTGTAAGGAAAACCTAGAGCAGTTTTGCGAAAAAGGTACGATTTGGACTTACAACGCTCCCGACAAACACACTGGTGGTATAACCTACGGTGGATACTCTGAGAGTATCGTGGTGGATAAAGAATTTGTGCTAAAAATTCCGAAGAATTTAGATCTTGCTGCCACGGCTCCATTGCTGTGTGCTGGGATCACGACTTATTCGCCCTTACGCTATCACAATGTGACCAAGGGTCAGAAAGTAGGCGTTGTTGGACTCGGTGGGCTAGGACATATGGGGGTGAAATTGGCGAAAGCTCTCGGTGCATACGTCGTGGTCTTCACCACCTCATCGAACAAAGTTGAAGATGCACTGCGTCTCGGAGCGGATGAAGTGGTCAATTCTAAAAATGAAGACGAGATGAAGAAACACCTAAATAGTTTCCACTTCATTCTCGACACCGTTTCTGCACAACATGATATCAACGCTTACCTCCTGATGTTGAGACGAGATGGCAACCTCACTCAAGTCGGCGTACCACCCGATCCGCTTTTACTTTCGGTGGGCAGCCTAATTTTCGGTCGTCGCAGTATGAGTGGCTCGCTGATTGGCGGCATTAAAGAAACCCAAGAGATGCTGGATTTCTGCGGTAAGCACAATGTTACTGCCGATATCGAACTTATCCTCATCCAAAACATCAATGAAGCCTACGATCGCCTCGTGAAAAGCGACGTGAAATATCGCTTCGTCATTGATATGGCTTCGTTAAAACAGGCTTGATAACCTTATACAAGTGGCGGCGCTTCGCGCCGCCACTTGTATTTTTGGGTTTTAGCTATATAAACCCAAAATATTGCACCGCCCGCGTAGCGGGCGGTGCAATATTTTGGGTTTATTTGCTTAATTTAGCTTGTATATCGCTCAAGTGGATACCTGTCAAATTTGGAAGAACCATACTTGCAGATCCGTTAAACCGATCCCTATGTTCTTTAGGCGCAAGCCCGATCGCCCACATACCTGCGGCGATCGCTGCCGCAACTCCCGCAGGCGCATCTTCCACTACAACGCATTTAGCAGGGGCTATACCGATCTGAGTAGCAGCAAAGAGAAATAGGTCAGGGGCTGGCTTTGGCTTCTCAACGCTGTAGCCATCCGCGATCGCATCCACTAGATCGGCTATTCCTAACTTAGCGATTACGGGTCGGGCATTTTTGCTGGCGGAGGCGATCGCAATTTTTATTCCCGATTGTCTGAGTTCTTTTAATAGCTCAATTACGCCTGATAACACATCTTGGGGAGTAGTATCTTGGATTGATTCTACATAGTAGCGATTTTTGCGATTCATCATCTCTTGGAGTGCCGCTTCAGAATAATGGCGATCGTCGACAATCAGCATCAGCGATTCTCTTCTTGCCACCCCACGCAGGGCTTCATTTGCCTTGCGATCACCTTTTTCTTATTATTTTCTTATTTTACATGAGATAACTTTCTAGCTCAGGATATTTAGAAAATAAACTGTCAACACTGGCAAGTTTTGCGCCATATTCTAATGCGGTGGCGATGATTAGGCGATCAAAGGGATCTTTGTGAATGGGGGATAGGTTTATGGCTCTGACTGTAATTGCGGGAGTCAGTGGAAATAATTCGATTTTTGCTGGCGCTAATGCCCTATTAAACCAATCTTCAGATGAACAAGTTAGCTCTAATCTGCCTCGACTCTGGGCTAAGGCAATCTCATAGCAGGATAGAGGAGATACTGCTAATATATCGGCTAACTCAAAGCGCTCAAGCCAAGATGAGGGAAATTGATCGAAATTTGAGTTGATTAGCCATAGCCAAATATGGGTATCGAGAACTATTATTTCAGACATTCCCAATCCTCTTCATCGACAATAGGACTGACAATATCATCTAAGATTTTCACTTTGCCAGCCATGTCGGGAATAGGAAAGCGGCGCTTTATTTGGGGTTTGGTTTCTTCTAGGATGGTTACAATAATTCGTGCCGAGGTGATTTCTGGTTGTTCAGAAAGCCACTTAATTTGTCCGTTTTCGTAGGTTGCTTCATAACTTTTGAGCATGATTGTTTATCCTCTGAGTAAATAATATTTACAGTAAACTGATAGCGGGTTTCACAATCTCGTTAATATATTTCATTAACTTTTCAATTTCTACATCAGGATTTTTAAACCAATCCGTAGACCAAATTCGATACAGTTTCCAGCCTAGTTTTTCAAGTACTTCTTGACGATATCGATCGCGATCGCGTGCAGCTTTGGATGAGTGATAGGTAGCTCCATCGCACTCAATACCTAATAAATATGTTCCTGTTCGATTGGGATCAACTATTGCCAGATCAATAAAGTAGTTAGCAACTCCTACCTGTGCCACAACTTCAAAGCCCTTAGCTCGTATAGCCTTAGCAACAAATACTTCAAAGTCACTATCTGGCTCTCTACCAGTTAGCCTTGCCGTTTCTAGTTGCTGAGTCTGAATATATTCTAAATAATTTCGCAGGGCATGAACGCCACGATTAGAGGCTTCGGTTGGGCGAATAGCAGCAGCAGTCATGGAAGAAAATACTTCAATGCGCTCTTTAGCACGGGTGAAGAGTACGTTTAGTCGTCTATGTCCGTTAGCGCTATTGATTGGACCAAATCTTTGAGCAACTGGTAGATCGGGACGTTCACGACCATACACTGTGGAGATAAAAATGACATCGCGTTCATCACCTTGGACATTTTCCAAGTTTTTGATAAAAAATGATGAAAGGGTTTCTTCCCACTTAGCGATGTAATCGGCAACTTCAGGATGATTATTGATGAGTAAACTCATCTCATCTTGTAGTAAATCTCTTTGTTTTTGATTGAGTGTTACTACGCCCAGAGATAGTTCTGGAGAATTTTTCATGAATTCTAAAATTGCTTCTGCAACCCTTCTGACTTCAATAGGGTTGACATTCGATTGATAGATTCCTTCAGTAATATGATGATAATTAATGGAGAATTTGCGATTAGGTGAGGGAAAAACGGTGAGGCTGTTATCGTAAAAATGTTTGTTAGAGAAAGCAATCAAACTCTCATGTCGTGAGCGATAGTGCCATTTGAGGCGGCGCACACTGAATGCTTTGATTGTCATGTCCAGAATAGACTCTTCATCGTCATCATCAGTCGCCCCAGCAGTAGAACTAAAGAAGTTTGTGGGTGGTAATTGCTTGGGATCTCCTACCACTACTAGCTGTTTGCCTCTAGCCATTACACCTAATGCTTCTTCTGGGCGCATTTGTGAGGCTTCATCAATAACGACTAGATCGAAGCGAATGGAATTTGAAGGGATAAACTGTGCCACACTGGCAGGTGACATCATCCAGCATGGATGAAGAGATTGCAAAGCATTTCCTGAACGATGAAGAAGATTTCGTAAAGGTGCTAACCTAGACTGCTTGCTAGTCTCATTTTTAATGAGTGCTTTTTCTGTCCAAGTGTTTTTTAGTCCCCTTCCGTTGCCTTCAGGAATTTGATTTTGAGCTAATTGTGCAGCTAACTTATTTTGATAAAGATTCAGTATCTCTCGATCCAGTTTTTGAAATTTTTGACGTGCAATTAGCTGATCTTCTCCCTTAAATAATCTTAGATTATCATGTTTTTTGTGGATTTCACTTACAAGAGAACGGTAAAAGATGTTTCTGTACAGGCAGTCAATCTGTTCTTCATTCAGGCTAGAAACACTAGTAAAATCAACAAAATCCCATAAATTTGCTGACTTTATTTTTGCTTTGACTTGGCTATAGGATAGATATCTTTGAAGAGAATCTAGTTGATTTAGCTGTTGTATGCGATCGCGTAGCCTAGTGGCATTACAATCTAAGATTTTCGCATTGCCAAACATTGTTAGACTGTCAATCTTTCCTAAAGACATAGCAGTTTCACAATATCGATCTTGTTTCTGTAATAAGGAATGGTATTGCTTTCCAAATTCCTTAATACCTGTAATGAATACGCTAACATTAGGACTTAGGCATTGATTCTTAATATTTTGTGGGAATTGTGCTTTGTGTATTGATTCTGCCCAATTAAGACAACCTTGCAATGATTCCAGAGAAAATAATTCTGATTTTGGATAAGTTCCTAAAATACTAGTAAACAATGGTGAATCGAGATCTTCTTGTGATCGCCGATAATTGTCCATTTCCAACATCAGCAATGGGAGTTCCTGCAAAGACAGGTCAGGTCTAATTTTTAGTTGCAATAAATTTTGATATATTTGCTCTATTTCCTGTTTTCGATTTTCTAAAATAGTCAAAGCTGAATCTGAACTACTAACAGTTAATACTCCAGTATTTATCAAGTTTTGGCAGGTCTTATATAATCCTTGAAAATCAGAAGAATTAATATAACTAATTGCATTCCTTAAATCCTCTAAAGACGAGTTTACAACAAAGTTTCTAATTTTATCTTTACAAGAAATTTCAGCAGTTAATTCCTCCAATTTCTTTCCAAAATTATTTATCTCGAAACAAACCTTGTAGTCTGTCTCAAACTTTTGATAAAGTTTCCCACATATTACATCTATTCCATCTCTATCTTTTAAGACAGTATATTCATCCCAAAAGTCAGCAACTTGAATAAGTATCTGAGAAATTTCTTGATCACTATTAGTCTTAGCAAAGTTTTTTATTGTATGCCAAGTCTTATGTGCTGCATGATATTCTCCGTCAATAAAAAAGAAAATTCCTGCATTAACTATTCTTTTTGCGTAGTGTCGTAACTTTGCAGAATCCGTAAATCGATTTAGATGAACAGCATTATTCAAGAATACAAATTTTTTCTGAAGTGACTCAGCTTTAGATAATATTTTAAGATTTGCAGGATTACACAATTTAGGATTACGGTAACGCAAAACATATTCTGGGGTGCTTTCCACAAAACTAAAAACAGCATTAATATTTACAATATCCCCAAGTTGAATATCTGAACTTAAATTAAACAGCTTTTGGAGATGTTCAAAAATGGGTAAAACACGTCGCCACTGCTCTAAATTATTGCGGTCACTACTCCATAACTGATGTACTTCATTTCTAATTGGTTGAGTATTCCATTCATCATGAAGTTGTCGAGATTGCTTAATGGAATGTAACTTTGAAACAAATTCTTGTATTTCCTCAAGGTCAAATAACGCTGTATTCTCATTATCAAAAAACTTGTTTGCATTATTCAGTAGTTGCTTAGTTTCAGAATATTTTTGAACAAACTCTCGACAAATTAGAACAGAAGACTGAGATCGTAAAGGTGATAATAAAGCAGTCTCCATCTGCGTTGGTAGTTCAGGGATTTTTATAAGTAAATCATCTAGCTGTTTTAGGTTTCCTATAGTTGGATTATGAGAAAGCCCAAATATAGCGGCTTGCTTTTGATAAAGATTTAATGTCTCAGAAATTAATTTACTCAATTCTGCGAAAGATCTTATTAATTGTTCTTGTTCAATAGGATTGATATCTAAAGCATTAACGCCATTCCAAATATCGATATCTTGATTGGCTTCTACTACTTCAGTTTTAACTTTGATAAACTTTCTTAATAGTGTGCGATGTTTATCAAAGTCAAATCGAGTCAGAGACTGGGGATTAGTTATACTAAGAGCCAGTAAATTGTCAGGAATCTTTGCTGTCTTAAATTCTTGTTCTAAACTTTTTACTCTCCAAAGAATTTCTTGAATTGTGTGAATTTTGTTTTCATCTCCCATTGCCCCAAACGGTTGATTAAGTAACTCTACATAGTCAGTGAGTTGTTGACGATTCCTTAAATACTCGCGTTTGATATCATCAGGATTAGCAGATTGTGTAACATCTCCCCTCTCACATCTAGTCTTAATTTCTTTGTAGACATCAACTTTAGGCTTATTAGTTGAATGAATCTCCAAACAAAAATCTCTTAGTCCTACAGCATCAAGGCGATCGCGTACTACCTCTACAGCCGCCATTTTCTCTGCAACAAATAGCACCGTTTTCCCCTTAGCCAGAGCCGCCGCAATCAAATTTGTAATTGTCTGACTTTTTCCAGTTCCGGGAGGTCCCTCAATAACTAGATTTTTACCATCCATCACATCTACAATTGCCGAAAACTGAGAAGCATCAGTTTCAGAAATAATCAAAGGAACTCGACGGCTAATATCTGGCTTATCTACCTCATAATCGCTAGGTATTTTAAATGTGTCATGTGTCTCAGTATTACCACCACCAAGCAAACTAGAGACAATAGGATGACTTGCTAATCCATCATTATCCCAATTTTCAGGATCGATATCCTTATAAAGAGCAAAATTCCCAAATGAAAACAAGCTCAAAGTCACAAATCGCCGCACTTGCCATCGATTCACCCTTTCGATTAACTGTGCAACTTCCCGAAAATAAGCATCAGGTGAATCAGCTTCTTGAAAATCAGGCAACTCAATCCCAAAATCCCGTCTTAGCCTTTCCCGCAAACATGGATTTACTTCAACCTCATCTTCATGGGCTTTAATAAAATAGCGATATTGTCCTCTTACAGATTCACGCTCAATACTCACTGGATAAAGCAGCAAAGGTGAAATAAAGCGCACATCAGAAGATTCTGACTCAAACCATTCCAGCATCCCAAATGCTAGATAAAGCGTATTTCGTCCCGTTTCCTGAATAGATGTACGCGCACCCGTTGATAAACCTGACGCTTTGCGTTCAAACTCTTTCGGGAAAAGTAGAGTTTGTAAAACAGAATTATTCCCCTTGACCTCTGTGACTGAAGACGGCAAATCATAGTTAGGATTAATCCCAAGTCCTTGTGCCTGTTGCTGAGGTGTTGGGGCAATCTTAGAACCGATCAACTTTGGCAACTTTAGCTTCGCTCTTACCTTGTCACGTAATAATCTTTCAATTGTCTGTAAATTTTCTGGGCTTTCATCCTCATTAGCGATCGCATTTTGATACTGCTCATCAGTGCTACGCATTTCTATGAGCAATTGTTGAAACTGCTCACTATTCTCATCGGGAGGCGTACTATCTGGCTCAGGCAAGGTCTCTAAGACCAGTTTTCTGCCATCGTTTAGACGCTTGTAAATCCGATCTGGCGCATCGTTAACAATCCGAATCTGTGTACGCACCTTTTCTGAAAACTTAAAGTTTAAAAGCTTATTCCTAGCCGACAGATCAAGCAACTTATCTTGAAATTTTTTGATCGTTTGGGAAACAAGCTCTTGGCTCATAGGAACTTAGGATTGCTGATTATTTTATTTATTATATGTTACCTAGATTTAACTAGTAATGATGTCAAGTAGCCGTATTCAACCTAAATTTTGCAATAATCATAGACTGAAAGTAAATATTAAGCGAAACTAAAGGCTTTAAAGTTAGAAGCTCTTGAATGATCGCCTAATATAAAATCCATCAGCCGCAACCAGCCATAAGCTAACCGTTGAGAAATAACTTGTGTGTACAGGGTTGTCTAAGAAGGGAGAGAAGAACAAGAAAAATTTCTTACTCCCCTTCTCCCAGAAGAGGAGAGGGGGGTGGGGGATGAGGGCAATTTGGATTTTGTGTAAGTCTTAATCTAGTTATTAGATCGCTCAAATCAAACTCTATCAAATTGGGGAGAACGATATGTGCAGCCCCGTTAAACCGATCGCTATGTTCTTTAGGAGCAAGCCCGATCGCCCACATGCCTGCGGCGATCGCTGCCGCAACTCCCGCAGGCGCATCTTCCACCACAACGCATTTAGCAGGGGCTATACCGATCTGAGTAGCAGCAAAGAGAAATAGGTCAGGGGCTGGCTTTGGCTTCTCAACGCTGTAGCCATCCGCGATCGCATCCACTAGATCGGCTATTCCTAACTTAGCGATTACGGGTCGGGCATTTTTGCTGGCGGAGGCGATCGCAATTTTTATTCCCGATTGTCTGAGTTCTTTTAATAGCTCAATTACCCCTGCCAAAACATCTTGGGGAGTGGTGTCTTGGATTGATTCCACATAGTAGCGATTTTTGCGATCCATCATTTCTTGGAGAGCTGCTTCGGAATAATGGCGATCGCCGACAATCAGCATCAGAGATTCTCTTCTTGCCACACCGCGTAGCGCTTCATTTGCCTTGCGATCGAAGGGTATCTTTTCTTCATCGGCTAACTTCTGCCAAGCCCGATAGTGGAATTCGGCGGTGTCCGTCAAAACTCCATCAAGATCGAAGATGAAACCTTGAATCTCAGGGACGTGAGCAAGTGTGGATGCTAAATTGAAACTATACCAAGTGTTCTGCCATTGCAGTTTAAATTTGAGATAGGTCCAAGAGTCAGGAAGGTGCGGATTAGCAACAGGTTTATCTCCCTTCAGTTGAATGCCACCGAATCCAAAAACTACAGCTTGCCAGATGCCGCCTGCGGAAGCTGCATGAATGCCATCGGGGGTGTTACCGCGATTATCTTCGAGATCGACCATTGCGGCTCGTAAAAAGTGATGATCTGCCTCGGATGCAGCACCGACATTAGCGGCGACGATCGCGTGAATGGCGGAAGTAAGGGATGAGCCATAGGTGCTGTCGGTGCGCGGAGCGTAGTAGTTCCAATTCTTTTGCAGCCAGTCATGGCGATCGCTGAATTCGGGATCGTCACGCATCAGGTAGAGGAGCATTAACACATCAGGTTGCTTGAGGACTTGGCTCTCATTGGTTGCATCCATGCCAAGAACTGCTTGGATTGAGCGATCGCGAGGTTCGTAGGTGCTTAAATCAATATCTTTAAGTTGAAAGAAGCCATCACATTGTTCAATTACTGCTGTTTCTTGATCTTTTTGATTATAGGAGATATAGATTTGGGAGATCGCTTCTTTCCATTTTAGTAATTGCTCTGGCGAAAGTTGGAGCTTTTGAAATAAGTCAGTAGCGAGATCGGGAAATTTTTGCTGTAGCCAATCATGGACTGCTACCGCCTTTTCTAAATGCCACTGCACCATTCTATTGGTGAAAGTATTGTTATTCACCTGCTCGTGGTATTCATCGGCTCCGATTACTCCACAAAGCTCATAGCGTTCCAGATTGGTATTCCATTCCAATCGGCTCATCCAAAATGTTGCCGTATCGAGAATGATCTCCGCTCCATAATCTCGCATCCAGAGATCGTCCCCAGTAGCTTGCCAATATTGCCAGACTGCATAGGCAATGTCGGTACTAATATGAATTTCGCGATCGCGACACCAGATTCTTACGGCTTTGGCATAGGGATCGTTGGGCATAGACCAAAGAGGGGTTACTTCATCGCCTGTTGCCGCGCTTTCCCAAGAAAACATCGCGCCTTTATAGCCACTATCAGATGCCTTGCGTCTTGCACCATTGAGGGTACGATAGCGGTAGGTCAATAAATTGCGGGCGATCGCGGGTTGGGTAAAGGTAAAAAAGGGCAGAATAAAAATCTCTGTATCCCAAAAAATATGACCTCGATAGCCTAGTCCTGATAGGTTTTTTGCGGGAATGCTGACGCGATCGTTATGGGGCGATGCGGCGATCAAAATTTGGAACAGATTGTAGCGAACTGCCAACTGGGCTTGGACATTGCCACCAATCTCGATGTCACTATGTTCCCAAACTTTTGTCCAAGCCTGTCGATGTGCATCTAGGAGCGTTGCATAGGATGGAAGTCCTGCCAATTTATCTTGAGCTGCTTGAACGGGATTCTCTGTTTCCAGCGATGTAAACAGGGTCACGAGCTTCTCAATGTTGATTGTCTGTCCTTCGACGACATTAAAAGTAGCGATCGCCGTGGGATACCCTGGGGTATTTGTCATTTGCAAATTTGCCTCGACATCAATCACGGTAAGTTTTGCCGCCATTCCCAGCTCAATTCGCGAACCACGAGTCCGCACCTGTAGCCAAATTCCTTCACTATCGGATTGACGGTACTTTGCGTCGCCAATCCGATAGCGTCGATCGCGATCGCTCTCTTTCTCTATCTTGCCTTGATCTAGTTGCTCCCAATGATTAAAACCCTGATTGTCAGAATAACCATTAATACTGGCTTGTACTTCAATCGTTCCCTTAAAATCAATTGCTGTAATTTGGCAGCACAAGCCCAATACTTGAGGATCGGCAAAGCTAGCAAATCTTTCAAACCTTAAGTCTATAGTATTTCCTTTAGGGCTACGCCAATGTAGCGATCGCGTCAGTAATCCACAACGCAAGTCAAGCTGACGTTCGTAATTGATAATTTCACCGCGATCGAGCCGAAATCGCTCACCATTGACAATCACTAGCAATGAGAGCCAATCAGGACAATTTACCAGCTCCGTATAGACCACAGGCACATCATCATAGACTCCATGCACCAAGGTAGTTGGCAAAGCGTGGGGATAGCCCTCCTCAAAGCTGCCGCGCGTCCCCAAATATCCATTGCCAATGGTAAATACGGTTTCTCTAGAATGCAACTGTTCGGGATCGAATTGAGATTCGGTCAATGTCCAATCTGTATAAATTAAATCAGGGGAGCTTAGCAAATCATGGGATCTTGGAGTTTTCATGTTATCGCTGCATATGTTCTGCTAAAATCTGCTCGGCTCTGGGTTTGTAGAGCAAATAGAAGAGGGCTTCTAGATAACGTTGCCGCGCCTCTCGGTTGTCTGAGTAGATACAGTCCCAAAAGCTGTAAATCTTCGCTAGCAGTAGGAGCTTTTGGGTATGATTTTGCCAGTTATATTGCTCTTGAATGCGTTGAATTGCGCGATCGGAAAGCTGAGACCAGTATTCGCGATCGCTCTGGCATTGATGGAGAAATAACAGGATCTTTTTAGTAGTACCATCTAAGTCGATGGGGTTGATATGAAAGCCATTGATACCATCTTGAATAATTTCTAAGGAACCGCCAAATTCAGTGGCAAAGGTGGGTAACCCAGAAACCATCGCTTCGAGAATGGTGCGCCCAAAAGACTCAAACTTAGCAAAATGTACGAAAATTCCTTGGCGATCGGCGATCGCCCGATAGACTTCTCCGATATCGCTATTGGAAAACCGCACACCTAACCAGCGAATATTCCCATGCAAATTGTATTGATAAATTAGAGTATGTAGTTTAGCCAGTTCATTGGCGGCATCGGAGTTCGTGACATCGGCAACCTCTAAAGCATCTGTAACTAAAATCAAGTTACATTCTTTCTGCAACTCTGGACTACGCCCAAAGCATTCTACTAAACCAGTCAGATTCTTAACCATAGCGATCGTTGCCACAGCAAGGATTGGGCGTAGGTCTGGCTGGGATAGATGACCCAAAATATGTGCAGTTTCCTGATAAAAGAGTAACGATTGAATGTGGGTACGCTGTTCAATATCGCGATTCTCTATCTGGTGATAAGGGAAAAATATTTGCTCATTTACTCCAGGCGGTACGCGATTGAATCTGGGGCTGAACAGGTCAATGCCGTTAGTGACATGATACAAATTTGGCATCGTAAAGCATTGATAGGAATCATACTGACCAACACTTTCTGGGGTTCCCATAATTTCTTGATAGGACGAGGTGATGATGAAGTCAGCCGCATTCATCCCAATTAGCTCAGCCGTAAATTGGGATGAAAAGTGATACTGAGAATCTAAATCCTGCCAGTAAAGATTACTGAATAGATGCTTCGGTTTTTCTAGGGAATGGGCAATTTGGCAATGGATGGCGTTGAGACGATTCGCTAATAGCGCTGCGACCAAATTTCCATCACTGTAGTGACCAATGATTAAATTTGGTTTGCCGCCTAGTTTGTCAATTAGTTCCCTTTCTGCATCCACCGCAAAACTTTCAAGATAGGGCCAAATCTCAGACTTGGGAATCCAATTATCGGTCATAGCTGGATTGAGTTTTTGAAAGGGTACGCGCAGAAACCAAGCATTGTCCGTGCCTTCAATCTTTTCCCAATCAAGATTGCATTGCGTTCCCATACTATTAGGAATCAGGCGGGTGAGAACGATCACTTGAGGATGAATATCTAGTAAATCCAGTCCAGCTTGTTGAATATTGATATGGAGTTGTTTCTCAATACTGCGGGCTTGCTCCAGCACATAGGCGGCTTGGCTGCGGGTTTCAGGTAGTCCCAGCGTACTCTCTTGACCTATCCAGCCATGAATGGAGATAGATACTACGCGAAAGATCGCAGGAACTCGTGATACAAAGGCATCCAAAATCGCAGGTTCGGGATCTTCAAGTAAATGATTGAGTAGTTCCATCGTTTCGCGAGCGCGCCCAACTTTATTTCCCCATCCTGGTTCAAAGCCAAGGGCTTGGAGATCGAGATGAACTTTTGCATAGGGAAGATCGGCAGCCTCCTCACTTAAAAGCTTGAGCGCGAGCTTTACCTGTTTTGCTAGTTCGATTCCTGACTCAATTTGAGTATTGATCAGTAGCTGCATTCTGTCATGCTCAAGTATATGCAGAGCCATAAACAGCGCCTCTAACCAGTGCGGGAAAGCGCTCATGAGCTTGTTGCATAGGTAGTTGCTAAGAAACGTTAGCCCCTGCCCCATATTTCGCGGATCGCTGATATGTGGAGAGCCTTGATAGAAGGGTTTAAAGTCAATATTGAGAATGTGAGGCTGTTCTTGATTAACTTGGCGATCGCGCAGATTTAGTAGTTCGTGAACGTCCATCTGGGTCTCTTTGGTGAGATCTGCGGTTAGCTTCCACACTTGTTGGCTGCCAATCCAAGCACGCAGCACTAACCAAATACTCTTCTCATTTAAGTTGTTATCAAATTTCTCATCTAAAATTAGTTCGTGGATGTAGTTGATCAACTGCCTTAAAGAAGAACTGTGATAGGCTTGAATGGGCTGTGGTAATTGTTCGCAAAGCTCCGTAAATGCTTGGAGAATCTCATTTCGTAGGAAATATCGCTTCCCAGTGCCGCGTAAATTTGTAACTAGCTGCTGTAGAGTATTTCTCTCGTCGCTATTTAAAATTGCTTGGATTAGTTTATGCATATCCTAATTCCATAATTGGCGATCGCTCTAACTGAGTTGCTCTACTCTAGCTCTCTTTTAGTAGGCTATAGGGAAAATATGGATGTAGGTTCGTAAAGCTTCAAGACGTTGTGATACAACTCATTCAACTCATACATTGCTTATACTGGGTTAAAGCTCAAAAGATTTTAATGTGCAATTTTCACTCGTTAAAGCGATCGCTCAAAAAAGAACGAAAAGGTCAGTTGTCATTGTTGTGAATATATGGAGAAGCGGTTTATCAGATTACTGGTTTGTTTTGCAATCGCTCTAGCTTTCTATTTGAGGAGTTGCATTCTCGTGCGATAAATGGTTATTCGATCGTGGCTGATGGTGCTTTCGATCGTTATGTGCGTCAGTCAATAGTGTTTGATTTAGAGCGGTTATTGAGCCTTTGCCAAATTTAATGCGAAAACCGCGAGAGCAAGTTCGCAATAGAAGTTCGATTATTGGTGTGATTGATAAGAAAGTTTTGATTCAGGCTCTAGAGCAGGATAGTATACTTAATTCCGAAGAAGATTTTGTACATGTGTTTAGTAATGCTCATGTTGAAACTACTAAGTTACAAGCAAAATATTTGAGATGTTATTGCTAGCGACTACCATAGTAGGCAGCACAAGCACCTTCAGAAGTAGCCATAGGTGCGCCGAGAGATCGTTCAGGCGTACAGGTTTTGCCGAAACTGGGACATTCATGGGGTTTGCGAGTTCCTTAGTTGTCGATCGCGGTAAGGGTATTGGCATTTTTATTAATACTTCGGGAATTGGTGTAATTACAACGGATTTAGATATTGCACCGCGATCGATTCGTGAAGTAGATGTAATTCTATTAAATGGCAATATTGGTCGTCATGGCATCGCAATTATAGCGGCACGGGAGGGTTTGGAGTTTGAAACTGAGATTCAAAGCGATTGTATGGCTTTAGCAGAATTAGTGATGGCTTTAATAGAAAGTGGTGAGGAAATTCATACCATGCGCGATCTCACTCGCGGTGGTCTAGCAAAAGTATTGAATGAATTAGCAACTACCACAAACTTACAGATTATGTTAGAAGGATCTGCGATCGCCGTACAGGAAGACGTGAGAGCAGTCTGTGAGATTTTGAGGCTCGATCCTCTCTATGTAGCAAATGAAGGGAGATTTATTACTTTTCTACCCGAATCGGAAGTTGACAAGGCGATCGCCATTGCTCGTAATTTTCCTGAGGCAGGGGGACAGATGACGGTAATTGGTAAAGTTGGCGATCGCAGCAATTCCCTAGTATCTATACGTGGTCAGATAGGAGTGAGTCGGATTTTGAGTATGCTCAGTGGTGAGCAGTTGCCGCGCATTTGCTAAGTTTAATGCTGGCAATAAATAGCATTAAAGTTTTACTTAGGACATAAAGCCCAAAAGATGAGTGGCGGCGCTTTGCGCCGCCACTCATCTTTTGGGCTTTATGTCTTTGCTATAGCTCAAGAAGAAATTAGAGAAGATTAGGACTTAGATAATTCGTGATTCGCTGATTGAAAATAGGATAACGCTTCTGAGGTAGTAACTTCAGGAAAATGCTTGTAGAAGCAGCTAACGCTCATGAAGATTTCAGGTTGTTCTAGCAGAATTATTTTGTCGATAAGAGAGGTGAGCAATCTAGGTATTCTCAGAGGTGCGACAGGGACGGCAAGCCAAATTTCTCTGTAGGGCATATTTTTCATGGCAGCAGTGATCGCCGCAATCGTTGCACCTGTAGCAATACCATCATCGACAAGGATGGCAGTTGTCTCGGCAATTTCTAGCTGCGGTCGGAAGGGCTGAAACATGTGAAGTAGTCCTTCGGCTTTAGTACGTGCGTTGTGAATAGCATGAGACCACTCGCTAGGCGTGCAATATTCCCTTCCTATATCCACTATAAAGCCGTCAGATGAGATCGCACCTAAAGCTGTTTCGGGATTAGAGGGAAGCGTAATTTTCTTAGCGATCGCCACATCTAGAGGGCAACTAAGTTTTTCGGCAATGGGAGCAGCAACTAATACGCCTCCACGAGGTATACCATAGACGAGCGGATTCATAGGCTTGTCTTTGACAATTAGTTCGGCTAATTGACAGCCAGCAGTATACCGATCTTCAAACAAACTGAGTACTTGCATGGAGAGTAAAACCTCCTCAAGAAGGATCTTGGGTAAACCAAGCGACAAATTCCTGATTACCTATTCACTTCCATTATATCGCTGCCGCCAAGTGTATTAGTACATAAAACCCAAAAGAGAGTTGCGGCGCGTAGCGCCGCAACTCTCTTTTGGGTTTTGGGTTTGTCCTAACATAACTGGCTACGGCTATACATTCCCTAGAACCAGTTGTGAACTTGTGTTGCAAGATTTGAGAGATTTTCTTAAGTTTTGTCGAAGTAGAGAATTTGGGACGCTAAACGCGAGAATATCAGATATAAGCAATTTCTCATTCGTTAACGCTGAATCTATACGCTGTCATTCGTGCCGTAGTGAAAGTGGCGACGTATAAGTATGGATGGGAAGTCTACGGTATCCCCTATGGAACTGATGACTTTATCGAACTATTAGTCGGCAAGCGACAACCTGAAGAGCTACGCATCAAAGAACATGGTTATGACATTCCTGGCTTAGTACAAGGGTTAGATATTCTCTACTTTCTCAGTGGCAGTGTATTAGGTTCGATCAGTAAAGGGAATCCCGAACAACATGCTGACGATATCATTAATGGCTACGAGAAATTAGGTTTAACTGCTTTAATTGTTATGGGTGGTGATGGAAGTATCGAGATTTTAGATGGATTAGCCCAAAAAGCTGCCGATCGAGGAGCATCATGGAATTGGGTGGCGATTCCCAAAACCATTGACAATGATATTCCCTTCACTGAAGCGTCCGTAGGTTTTGATACGGCGGTTAATCGCGTTACTCAGGCTCTTTACGATCTCACTTTTACTGCCGCCAGCCACGATCGCGTGATGATCGTCCAAGTGATGGGGCGAGATTCGGGATATCTGGCGATGGAAGCAGGACTTGCTGGCGGCGCAGATGTGATCTTAATCCCCGAATTGACTCCCGTTTTAAATGAGAATGCAATCATGGGAGTCTGTCGTCATATCGGTCAATTACAGCAGAATGGTAGAAGGTTTGCACTAGTGGTAGTTGCCGAAGGTGTAAAAAATCACCTCAGTCAAAAAGAGCATTACATCGGTGATTATCTCGCCCGTCAAATTCAAGAATGTAGCAGTAGACTTTGCAGTATCGATTCCCCAGAAACCAGTAATATTAGCCCTTTCGATACTCGTGTTACGGTGTTGGGTCACGTCCAGAGAGGTGGTACACCAACCTCTACCGATCGCCTTTTGGCAACTGCTTTCGGTCGGGAAGCTGTAAATTTGATTGCTAATGGTAACTACAACCAGATGGTAATTTGGGAAAATGGCAGGGTGAGTAGTGTTCCCATCAGTCGGGTGATCGAGCAGATTAAAAAGGGTCGCCGAGAGAAGAAAGCTCCTTCACGGGTCGATCCTCAAGGTTTCTTGGCGAGAACGGCGCGGGATATTGGTATTTATGTGGGAGAAGCAAGTAGTGACGATCGGTAGATAAGCTTACTTTTTCAAAGCCTTGAGCGTAAATCATCGACATGGCAGAACAGGAATTCTAAACTATCGAGGTTAAGGAATTTTGGTCAAGTGCATTGGTTCATCGAACTCAAGAAGCGATCGCCATTACGGTAGTGACTAGCTATAGCTATATTTACAGTCCTATCAATTTTCAAAAGATTTAATTACACTGAACTAACATTTCAAACGTACTAGCTCGAAAACCGCAAGAAGTATAGTGTTTGAAGGCTGCATCATTGTTTGCTAAGGTATTCAAGCGAATTTGTTGGATACCCAATTGTTGAAAATGTTCTACAGTTTTCATCACCATCTGTCGCGCAATACCTTGAAAGCATTAATAAATGAATGGGGTGAGTTTAACCTGAAAAAGCGGTGAGGAAATAGTGTTATGCGGGTACAAATGAACTTGATTGGTTTAAATGTTACCTCTATCTGACGTTGGCAGTACGGTAACGCCAATGATCTATTCCTTAACAGCAAATGAATAGATCCCGAAAGTTCCCAAAGAAGAAGCCGAACGGGTGCTTGCTTAAGAAGATCAGCAATTTCAAAACAGCTTGAGGAATAGAACTATTTCGTAGTAGGTTAAAGAGTTAATTTGTTTTAGCCACAACCACATCAAAAGTTTTAGGTTGAGTTTCTAAAACCACAATTTCTTATAAACAAAGTAAAATTTAAACATATTACATTAAGAGTTCTGCAAGAGGTCTAATGAAAATTCATAGATACCTTCTTCCAGTAGCTTTAGCAACTTTTTTTCTTATTTCCATATTTGGACTATCTCCATTTCTCGCCCAAACCTCTTTCGATATAAATGCACCAACTTTAATTTCTCCAGCAGATAGTCTGCAAGAGGTCGGTCTTAAAAAATATCAGGCAAGGAAATATCGAGAAGCCATTCAAATCTGGGAAGAAACCCGCGAACTCTTTCACAAAAATCAAAACCTGCTTGGGGAGGCAAATGCACTCAACAATATGGGTATGTCGTTTCGTCATTTGAGCAATTTTCGGAGAGCCGTAGAACTACATACAAAAACACTTGACCTTTGCACAGCCCTCCAACGATATAACCAAAATACTTTCGAAGTAATTGCCAAAAAAATATTGAATTCTCAAACTGCTTTTGCGCTTCACCAACAATCTCTTGGTATGCATCCTATTACTGACAGTAAAACCTGCTTTGCTATATCTTGGAGAAATCTTGCATCTGATTATGTTGATCTAGGTGAGTTCGAACGTGCTATTAAACTGGCTAAACAAGCTTTATCTATATTTAAACAAATTCCCGATCGTTGGGGTGAGGGGATTTCATTGAATAACCTAGGAATTGTGTATGACTATATTGGGAAATATGATATAGCTATTGACTATTATCAACAGTCCCTCGACTTGTTCAAAGCTACCAATGATTCTTTGAATCAAGGTCGGGTAATGAATAATCTTGGCATCACTTATCGACACTTAAGTAAATACCAATACGCCCTCGAATTATTTCAAGAGGCATTTACTATTGCTAGGAATACTGGTGATGTTGAATCCCAAGCCCATTCGCTGGGTATGCAAGGCTATGTATACCGTTATCTTGGGGAATTTGAGAAAGCGATAGATTCATATCGGCGATCCCTAGAAATTTTTACTCAGGTTGATGACTTACAAAGTCAGGGTATAGTCCTTAACGGTCTCGGAATTTCCCACTATCGAACCAATCGTCTATCAAAGGCTCTCGAACTTCACTCTAAAGCATATGAAATTTTTGAACGAATTGAGGACGTTGCCAGTGTTGCTGATAGCCTACTCAATCTTGGTAATACCTATAGTGCCTTGGGCAATGACACTCTAGCTGAAGAAAATTTTCGGAAGGCATTGGATATCAAGCACAAGCTGAATGATCTACAGGGGCAAGTTAGATGCCTGAATGCTCTGGGGTTGATCGAGTACAAAAGTGGTAAGTTTCGGGAGTCTCTTTCTTCCTATACTCAAGGCTTATCTATAGCCGTAAATATTGGAGACCGAGAGATTCAGGGGAATTTACTGAGCAATATTGCCAGTATTTTCGTCAAAGCAAAACAGCCAGAACTGGCAATTCTCTTTTATAAACAATCCGTTAATGTAAGGGAAATCATCCGCAGTGACATCAGAAAGCTCGACAAACAATCACAGCGCTCCTACCTCGGCACCGTCGAACTTACTTATCGCAATCTCGTCGATTTACTACTCAAACAAGGGCGAGTCACCGAAGCATTACAAGTCCTCGACTTGCTCAAAATCAAAGAACTAGAAGACTATCTCAAAAACTTCAAAGAGAATGATCGCACGGTAAAGGGTGTTGAACTTTTAGAACCAGAAAGAGTTGTCAGTAGACAGTTGATAGGTGTCAGTTTTGAGCGCATGTCCGAAATCAATCGTCAACTTGTTAGCCAGATTCAGCAACTGCCAAGATCGGAAATCAACAAAGTTCCTAACTATCTTCAAAAATTGCCCCAAGGCGCAGCCCTTCTCTATCCCCTTATCCTCGACGATCGCCTCGAAATCATCCTGTTTGCTCCCAATAGTCCCGCCATCCATCGCAGCGTCAATATCAATAGAAAGGAACTTGAAGATCTTGTATTGACCTTTCGCGTTGAATTGAGAGACTACACCTCTTTAGATGTCAAGGATTCGGGCAAAAAACTCTACGACGTTCTCATCAAGCCAATTGAAGAAGACCTCATCCAGACAAAAGCAAACACCATCCTTTATGCTCCTGATGGCTTATTTCGCTATATCCCCCTTGCTGCACTCTATGACGGCAAACAATGGTTAGTCGAGAAATATCGCATCAACAATCTTATTGCCTATAGCTTCTTCGACCAAAACAGCAAACCTCAATCCAATCCCAGTATCTTTGCAGGAGCCTATGGCAATAGCAATCAAAAACTCGTATCTGGTTTTAGCCAATTACCCGCAACCATACCCGAAGTAAATAACATTAAATCCACATTCACTAACACCACAGAGATTACCGAACAAAACTTCACAGCCGAAGCAAGTAAAAACAAAGCCGTTGGCAATGCGATCGTTCACCTTGCCACCCACGCTAGTTTTCAATCGGGTAGCCCTCTCGATTCTTATATATTGTTCGGCGATGGCAGCAAGGTCACCCTATCTGCTATCAGCGACTGGAATTTAAAAAACGTCGATTTAGTAGTGTTAAGTGCCTGTCAGACTGGTTTGGGTACTTCCGCCAATGGAGCCGAAATACTTGGCTTTGGCTATCAAGTGCAGAAAGCAGGAGCAAAGGCTTCTATTGCTTCTCTCTGGACTGTATCGGATGGTGGTACTCAGCTACTGATGCAAGCGTTTTACGAAAACTTGCGAAAAAGTAATCCTAGTCTGTCCACATCTCTCCGTGAGGCTCAGTTAAGCATGATTCATCGACCAGTTAGAAATGACGAACCAAACTTCAACCATCCTTATTTCTGGTCTGCTTTTGTCCTGATTGGTAATGGTTTGTAAGTAATGAGTAGTTGTTCTAGTGGAAAACAAAAAAGGCGATCGCTTTTTTTGTTGGGAAATCGACTCGCTAAGACTAAAATTTTGAAGTAGCTTCAAAGGTACTGTTATGGCTTCGCAGTTCTACTCGATTGCATTTGTTTTGGTAATTAGCATTTTGGGATTTGGACTACCATCAGATTTGTCTTTAGTAACTGCCCAAGTGCAGACAATACAAAGCCGCAAGAATGATGCAAGTCGCCTATTTGAGCAAGGTAAAGAGAAACTTAAAAATTCTCAATTTGAGTCTGCCTTACAATCGTTTCAGCAAGCATTAACAATCTACCAAAACATTGTAGACAAAAGCTCTGAGGGCAAAACCCTGCTTTATATGGGGTTAAATTACACTGCCATCAACAAAGTTGATAAAGCTCATGGAATCCTACAGCAATCTTTGTCAATTATGAAAGAAATCAAAGATAGAAAGGGTGAGGCGCAAGTACTAGGAAACATTTGCATTGTTTATGCTTCCAAAAGTGAATTTGAAAAAGCTTTGCCATATATACAGCAAGCTTTAGTAATTGATCGAGAAATCCAAGATAAACGAGGTGAAGGTTACGATTTAGCCTGTCAAGGTTTCATTTATTATTTTCGTGGCAAATACGACAAAGCTATTGAGAGCTTTCAGTCATCTCTGTCTATTGGCAAGGAAATTAAAGCAAAAGCAATTGAGGCTCAAGCATTAGCTGGTCTGTCTGCTGTTTACGGCAAACTAGGACAAAATAAAAAATCACAGGATTATCTCGGACAATCTTTTGCAATCTCACTAGAAATTAAAGATGAATTCGTAATACGCTAATCTCAATTAACTAGACAAATAGGTTGCAAACTAAATGTATAGAATTATCTACACGTTATCGTTTTGCTTTAGTTGCTTTTACTGATTTACAATCCAATGTAAACAAGTAATTAACTTAGTCTAACTACTTATTTAACAAACAGTGGAATAATCTGTAAAATCGAATAACTCGCGATCGATCCCGCGATCGCCATCGCCACGAACCAAGGAAATATTTGCCAGATGCAATATGCAATCATACCCAATGCAGCGATCGCGGGAATGAAAAATAATAGGCGTAGGTATCTGAGTCTAGATTTAGGCTTTGCAGATTTTAGTTCCATGTTTGAATTGTTCTAGTGGAAAATGGGGATAAGTTAAGGGAACGCTATGAATATGGGTTTGTATCAGGAAGATTTTTATCGGTGGACAGTAGAGCAGTCTAATCTATTACGATCAATTGAATTGGAAGGGCTTGATACAAAAAACCTAGCCGAAGAGATTGCATCGTTGGGGAGGCAAGAACGGAAAGAGCTAAGGACTCATTTTAATGTTGTACTTGGTCATTTACTAAAGTGGCATTTACTACCACAAGAGCGCAGTAAACTTTGGCAAGTGACAATTGACAGCGAACGCCGAGAAATTCTCTGGATATTACGAGATAGCCCTAGCCTCAAAGATAATCTCAGTGAAATCATCAAAGATAGTTATGAAGCGGCTTTGTATCTTGTGATGATTGAAACTTCTCTCGATGCTAAAGATTTACCAAAAGACTGTCCTTATACGGTTGAGCAAATTTTGGACTTAAGTTTTCCTATTGGTATTGATAAGGAGTTAGCTTAAAAACCTATGAAATGGACTGCGATCGCGGGAAGCTGGCGACATACTAATTTTGACATTGAGAACCAAGTCCGTGAAGAGGTGCGATCGCTACTTGTCCTTGGCAATGGGCTTGTTTCAGGTGGTGCTTTGGGTGTGGATTTTCTTGCGACTGATGAAGCCTTACAAGCGGGTATTGATGCTAGCCAATTAAAAATTATTATCCCGTCTAAATTAGAAATATACAGCGCTCACTATTTGAATCGTGCTAGAGAAGGTGTAATCACTCGCGAACAGGCGGAAACTTTGATTTTTCAGTTGGAAACAGTGAGGTCAATGGGTTCATTAGTTGAAGGCATGGCTCAAATTATTGATAAAGAGGCATATTTTAATCGCATTACCAAAATCATCAATATTGCTGACGAACTCATTGCTTTTCATGTCAATGACACACAAGGGACACAGGATACTATTGACAAGGCTAGAACTAAGGGTATTTCAGTTAAAGTCTTGAGATATAAGGTTTAGATAGTTCTAGCGAAATTAGTTTTATGGACTTCCATACAAAAACGATCTCCAAAGGTAGCGATCGCTTTTACCTAATTCATTCACGATCGAAGAATTATTGCACGGAAATAAATCCCAGATTCTGCCCAATTTGTTGCCCCTGCGGAGAAAGCGCAAACTCGATAAATTGTTTGACAACAGGGCTAGTTGTTTTCTTTGCCGCTAAAAATAAACTACGACTGATGGGGTACTTCCCAGCCTTCACGCTATTAATATCCGTTGGAGCTACACCGTTAATCGGCAAAATCCTCACGATCTCTTGCTTTTCTACTTGAGTAGTAGTTGCGTAACTAATACCGTTGTCTCCAAGTTCGCGCAAAATTGCTGTCGTCTCATCTTGTTTCCATGTAATGAAGTTAGCGCTATCAGGAGCAAATTGCTGCCCTGCCAAAACGATATCGAGGAAAGCTTGTCTAGTTCCACTAGATGAGGCACGATTGATTGCTTTAATCGGTAAATTTGTGCCACCAACCTGTGACCAGTTCGTGATTTTACCCTGATAAATATCGCGTACTTGATCCTTGGTTAATCCACCTTTAAACGGATTATTAATGCCAATCACTATAGCGATCGCATCTTTAGCGATCGGTACTAATTGAATCCCTGCTTCTGCTTCTTCGGGTTTCAGTGGACGAGAAGTTGCAGCGACTGCTACAGAGCCGTTAATCAAATTTTTTAAGCCTTGGCTCGAACCAGTAGGACTTCCGTCAGGGACACCATAGGTTGTTGGAGTATTGGGATTAACCTGACTGTAAGCATTACGTAAATCTTTGACGAGGGCAACCATTGTCGTACTGCCGTCCATGCTCAAAATACTGGGATTCGGTAAGGATGTATCAAAGTTCAGGCTAGTAACTGATGCAGAATTATTTGGGGGATTGCTTGAGTTTACTGGGGTAGTTGATTGAGTTGGTGGTGGTGACTGAACTTGCTTGCCTTGCTGTGAGAAGTACAAGTAACCACCACCTGCTACTCCTGCTGTGACTAGCATCGATAGCACCAAAACTATTGTTTCTTTACCCTGTGACATATCTCTCAGTGCTTCTAATCTTTTCTTAACGGTATCGCAAATTTGACAGCTTGCTTAGAACCATCAATAAATCTCTAGGTGAGTCTTGCTAGAATAAGATTAACGCACAGACATCAAAAATGTTTGCTCTAGTTGACTGTAATTGCTTCTACGATAGCTGTGAGCGAATGTTTGACCCATCGCTTGAGCGCAACGACTGATATGCGATCGCCTAGATATACGAGTTGTTGGGATGAATTGCTAGTGGTCAAGAGTTAAGCAGCTTGTAAAATCATTTCGTTAGGAATTGATACCCAAACCTTAAACTGGTTTGCTTCAGGGGCGATTAATACGGCAAAGCCCAAATCTAGATCGCTTCGACATCCTGCGATCGCATCGGTTAGAGAGTTATAAGCCCTATCGACGACAAAGGTTTTACCTAGAAACACGATCGCTTTTTCAGTGCCAGCAATGGTGTTGATAACAATCAAGCGAACTTGGTTTAGTGAATTGAGAATCATTGTCTTTGCCTTGTGAACTGGTTTCTCTATGGGTTTAGTATCGCGTTCTATCAAGGTTTGCACTGCGATCTCAAATCTATGCTCCTGTGATGTTGAGCGTGTGAATATGCGATCGCTGTCACAAATTTAAAGCACCTTAACCGATTGGCTAGGGTACTTTAAATGTTTTAAGTAGATATTAAAAACTCGTGATTTAGAGAATTATCACTAATAGCAAAAATACAATCGCTGCAGCGTAGGACTGGAAGTTGATTCAGCGATCTAAGTCATCAAATCGCGCGATCGGTTATTTTGGGTTTGGTGATATTAAGTATGAGTAGAAGCGATCGCGATCGCCCATTGTTATATTTTGCGAGTTCGTAACTGGAGTTTAGACTAAGTTGATTAAGAAAATCAGAAAAAGAGCAAGAAAAAGTAACCCAGAGAATGGAGAACTGAGCAAATCCAAGAGAATGAAAAGGAG
>QBML01000034.1:0-8772 GCA_003242085.1 Pseudanabaena frigida
GCTTAGGACATAAAACCCAAATAAATAGAGGCGGCGCTTCGCGCCGCCTCTATTTATTTGGGTTTTAGAGCAAAGCGTTGTAATTTATAGCTCTATGCATCATCATCCGCAGATTGTATTTGAACTGGAGGATTGTTCGATTCCGTATCTTCTAGTTCATTTATCTGTCGATAAAATTTCTGCAAATAACTCAGATCGCTAGCAAACAGATTTTCAATCACCAGCGAACTAACCTCCTCTAATGCCCCTAACTTAGTGATTACCCTCGACAAAATAATTACAGTTGCATAAGCGGGATTAATCTTTACGCGAGGATCGCGCATGGGCGTAATTTCATCGATCGCTCTTGAAAGTCGCATGATTCCCTTACGGTGGACATTTCCATCGTTATCTACATAGCCTTTGGGTAAAGTAAATTCAAACTCAGTTTGAATCATTTTGTTATTAATATTAATGTTGAATCTGACAAATGCAATTTAACTTATCTAGAAGTTGATGCTGGTGCTGAGCTTGTTCCCGACGTTTGTGCAGCAGTAGGTGTTGCTGACTGTGTCATCGGGTCAACCCTTAGAAAATCTCTAACACATAGCTCAACCTCAGTGATTGCAAACTCACTACTATCAGCTTTAAAGTCGGAAATTTTGTAGCGAATCGGCCAAGCGCCATTAAATCGAAATCTTGCTTGCTCTGTCTGTGATTGGTCGTAAATCGTAATATCACCATCTCGCAATTGTAATGACCAGTCACCATCCTCAACAGCTTTTAGCCATTTCCACATGGTCATAGAAATATTTAATCCCTGCTTGAGGACAATATTGTCACTCTTAACTTGACCGGGAATCTTAGTTCTTAATACCCTTCCCTTAGTAGAACCAGCCTTACCCCATACTTGAGGCGTAACCTCAACAATTTCTATTACTTCTTGGCTGCGTGATAACCCACTGCATTCCATAAAGTAACCATCAATTTTTTCTAGACTTCCCTGCAAGGTGATTTCTACATAAAATTTAGAGCTAGCTAAAATTTCAATCTTCTGTTCTTGCGATTCAGTTGCCATGAAATCACCATAGGTTAGTTGAGTTTGGCCAATAATAACTATTTGATGAGTATGTGCCGCAATTCAGAGAACACACACTTATCACTCTAGTACTATAGCGGTTTTCAAATGAGTACGCACTCATTTGAAAACCGAAAACCAATCCTAGTAAGAATTCTGAGTTTTTATTTTACTGTAGGCAAAATGAAAACCGCTATACCAGTTATTTTACGCGATGTAGAGACTCGTAGACGAATTCAACTGTTTCAGACATTATTCCTTCAGTGCCAGCTTCCAACTTGGTTGTTTTATAGCTTGCAGGCATCACACCAGTTAGATTCCATCTCGCTGCCTCTGTGCCAGCCTGATTGTAAACTATGATAGAACCAGTTTTTCTCGCTCCACCCTCTGTGGAGCCACCACCAGAACTAACCTGAGAATGCGAGTCAAAAAACCATTGATAAAGTTTTTTGTCTTGAACTGTAGCGACATACTCAGCGGTAATCTTAGAATTGCTTACACCTGTTACAGTAGCTTGAATGTAAGACTTTCCACCTTTGGTAACTCCATAGGATTTATCGGTACCAGCAGTTTGAAGTGTAGCGCTAATGCCACTAACTTTTTTGACAACCAGATCTTCAAGACCATCAAGTTGAAAATAATATTTAGAGCAAGATAAAATCTCTTTGTCTGCCATAATTGAGTAACCTCAAAACTTTTTAATAGAACGTAGCGACGACCATCTAAATAATTCTAGCCAGCACGAACGATTTCTTCTGCAATAATTTCATAAGTTTCGACCGCTAACTCGTTACTTTCAGCGCTAAAATCAGAAACTTTGTACGTTTTGATCCAGCAATTGGTGAGGTTCCATCTCAAAACCTCTTGGTCTCCACTGTCATAGGCAACAATTGAGCCATTTTTGCGGTTTTCAGACCACTTCCCATCTCCGCCTTCACTTGCTGGCATGGTAGCTTTCATCCAGTTATAGAAGTCCATATCACCTTCTCTGAGGAAAACTTCAATAGTGACATTTGGATTCTCTTCAAAGCCAGCCGAAGTACTTTGCCAAGCGGTCTTACCACCTTTGGTTGAAGCAAGTGGTTTTTCATGACCTTGAGTTTGCCCAGTAAAAGTAACTTCAGTTACGCTCTTAATCAACCTTTCAGTAAGACCATCAAATTCTACGTAGAACCTACTAGTAGGAATTGGTTTAAGATCAGCCATATTTATTCCCTAAAATAATTTAGTCCCTTGAGTCTGAGCAGTTAGCTCTATTATTCTAAAATTTGCTCCAATCGGTTTTTACAAACCTCAACAAAATTTTAAGAACTAGACAAATATAGATTAAGTCAATCTACATCAAAAGATGCATTAATACTCAATTTTGATAGCTCTGGGCTAGCCAGAGCTATCAAAATTAATACTGAAAATTAACTATTTGGTGACCACTGGCTTACGCGGAATATCACGAATTCAGCAGGTCGGACTGGGCAAATGCCAACTTCAACGTATAAACGACCCATCATCATGGTCTCGTTTGTATTAAGGCTAGCATCGCACTTAACGTAAAACGCTTCAGCGGAGGAGCCTCCGAACAATGCGCCATTACGCCAGAGTCCTTCGAGGAAATTGCTGACAGTACGAGTTACGCGCGCCCATAAATCCATATCATTAGGCTCAAAAACAACCCACTGGGTACCGATTTCAATCGACTTCTCAATGTAGCTGATGAGGCGACGGACACTGATGTAGCGCCATTGAATATTATCGGGCTCGACGAGAGTGCGAGCGCCCCATACTTTGAAGCCCCGATTGTAGCTAGCAAAGTTGCGGATGCAGTTGATGCCAAGGGGGTTAAGCATTTCTTGCTCGCGCATGTTGGTTTCATAGGCTAAACCAAGCACGCCTCTGGGGGTGTCGTTAGCAGGGGCTTTGAAGATACCGCGAGATTGGTCAGTGCGACACCATAGACCCATAACGTGACCGCAAGGTGGAACATAGGAAGGCTTACCGCCCTTACGAGGGTTAGCGACCTTGATCCAAGGGTAGTAGAGTGCGCCAAACATAGAGCGACGGTTGAACATACTCAACCATTGAGCTACGTCTTGAGGCTTTTGACGATCTGGAGGCACGGCTTCCATACCTTTGGATGGCTTGATCGGTGGTGGATCGATGACTGCCATACGGAAGGCGGGACCTGGGAAGGAGTTTTCGCACATGCTGAGCATCATTTCCATGACCCCATGTACTTGATCGATGTCGATTAGTCCTGCTTCATAGACGCGCATGAGGTCGGGGCAGGCAATCATCGCAGTTTCATCGATTTCAAACATGCCTTGGATGCCAGTACGGTCATCTCTTTGTCCTAACAAGTCACGGGCAAAGCGATCAATCGAGGAAATATAAGGAGGAGGAGCAATTTCGTATGCGCCATTGGCTGGACGACGAGAGAGTGGCTGTCCACTAGTAGAGATGTCGGCAATAGTCACATATTCAGAATCAGCGATCGCCGTGACTACATAGTCAGCAACATCTGAGGCAATCTGTGGATTCATCGATACGTTCTCGAATCTCTCCAGTTCTTGACCGCCTTGGACAACGAGGACATTGAAAAACTCACCTGTATTTAGAGGTGGCTCCGCATCAGCAGGAGCGTCCTCAGGCAATGGTTTAGGTGTGCCTTCTTGAATCACCACTTTAATGCGATCGCCACTGGATGGGAGCGCCAACTGGCTTTCGGAAGCATCAGCAGGTTTGATGTTAAACATCAATGCTGGCTTATTGTTTGATGTGCCAATCCGCAGAGCCGTTGCATCAGGTGCTGGTGGTTCTGAACCAGGAAGTTTTGTACCGATGCTAGTTACCCAGCAACGTCCCCCACCGTTTACAAACCAGCCACTAACTGCGAATGGCAAGTAAGCATCAAAATCTGTATATCCATCGGAACCAGGTGCAGCAAAATATTCGCGATACTGATCCCATGATGTGACCATCATCGGCTTGAACAGTTCAGCATCTCCACGTACATCTTCAGTAAAACCGATGAAACCCGCTACGCTGAGGCTGATGCCTTCAATCGGACGACTGCCTTTATCAACCTCTTCGACGTATACGCCCGGGGCGAAGTAGTCTAGTGCCATAATGCCACTCTCTAACTATGTCTATAGACGTATACAGTAAGTACGATCGAATTTAAGGGTTATTAGACTTTAGTCTATACTTTTAACAAAAGCAGATTGTTCTAAAGTTCTTGTCACTAAAAAATTAGTCGTCAAAGAATTAATGACCAAAATATTAACAATTGCTAAGAATCGTTCAAAAACTTTGATGTGAAATTTTCTATGTATTACGTTTTGTTTCAATTCAAAAACTATTTAAGAAATTATTAAAAAAGTATCTGCTTTAACATTTTTGTTTCAGCTCTTGTGAATGTGCAACTTGCCTAAGCAATAAGGCTGATAAAGCATAATCGATTCAATATTTTTCTTGAATTTCCTATTCCCAAAGAATTTTTATTCATGTTGGCGAAACCATCCAAAGAACGATCTATGACAATAACGGCTCAAATAGTATCGGTTTTATTAGTAGAAAATGATTCAAATTTTCGTCGTGGGTTGCATACACTTCTGAGTTTTTACAGTGATGATTGTTATCTTCAGTTTAAGATTGTTGGAGAAGCTACTTCTTGCGAGCAAGCAATTAAACTGACGATCGAGCAAAAGCCCGCTCTAATTCTTTTGGATGTAAAACTAGATTTAAAATCACCTGAAGACAGTGGGCTAAAAGTCTTAATGGATTTAAAAAAATTGGATTATCATGGCAAGGTTCTCATCTTGTCATCTCATCGTGAAGATGAATTAGTATTTAGAGCGATGCAATTAGGATCGAGAGGATATGTTGCTAAGGATCGGATCGGCAGTCAGCTTTATGACGCTATTTCGACGGTTATGAACGATGAAATTTTTTTGCCACCCGATATTGCCACGAGCTTCTTTCGGATTTTTCACTTTTATTCAGGGCGATCGCTACAGGGGCAAACTACGATCCATTTGACCGATCGCGAACAGGAGGTGCTGAACTTGTTGATTAAGGGTGCATCAAACGAACAAATTTCTCGTTATCTACATGTGACGATCGCTACGGTCAAAGCGCACCTCACTAGTGTATTTGAGAAGTTGGGTGTGGTTAGTCGCACGCAAGCAATTGTAAGAGCTTTGAAATTAGGTTTAGTGAGTACGGATGAGTAATTATTTAGCGATCGCGACTGTGACGGCTACTCTTCAAAGAATCTTGCAGGCAGTAATTCAACAGGATATTGAGGGGGCAAGAGCCACAACTTTACCTCCAGGAGGAATTTCCACAGGTGCGCCTGAGGTGGGCGTAAATATATTTTTATATCAAATTTCAAATAACCCTTCTCTAGCCAATCTCGATTCTACGCCTAATCGTATGAAGGGAAATCCTTTAAATCGTCAAGTTGCGGTGGATCTGCACTATATGATGAGTTGCTATGGCAATGATGCTGAACTACAGCCCCAAAGGGTATTAGGAAGTATTATCACCACTCTAACTGACAAGCGCATCTTAACCCCTGAACTGATTCGTTCGACTTGTAGCGATCCTACATTTCCTTTTTTGGTTGATTCCGATCTTGCCGATCAGATTCAGAACATTACGATCGTTCCTGTGAATATATCGCTGGAAGATCTATCTAAGGCTTGGTCGGTATTTTATCAAGTTCCTTACGTTGTCTCGGTTGCTTATAAAGCTTGCTTGATTATTTTGGAGGGGCGCGAGGCTTTTCAGCGACCACTTCCGATTCGCGATCTTTCTCCTGCAGGTATTGCTCCATTCCCTGCGTCTCCACATATCGAGCAAGTTTCCGTTCAAGGTAGTCGGTTTGAGCCGATTACGCTGGGTAGTGTGTTGATAATTCGCGGGCGCAATTTACAAAGCCAGACGGTAGAAATTCAAATTGGTGATTTGGCGATCGCACCAACCTCAGTGCAAGATCGTGAAATAGTTTTTTCTCTTGCCTCGCTGTCTTTACCTGCCATCCAAGCAGGAGTCCAAAGTTTACAGGTAGTGCATAAAGTCGCTAGTAGTTCGCCTTTGATTACTAATGTAATTACCTCTAATGTGTTGGCATTTGTCCTATGTCCGACAATTGTGAGCGTTACTGTGGAAAACCTTGAAGTAATTGAAGACAATTTGCGATCGGCGATGGCGATCGTTCAATTGGATGTATTAGTACGCGAAAAGCAAAAAGTGGTTTTAGCGCTTAATGAATGGACAGTTGATAGCCCCGCGATCTACATGTTCGATCGCCCCCCGCAGCCAAGCACTAGTTCTACTATCGAGATTCCGATTCCGAGTATCACAACGGGTGAGTATTTGGTAAGGATTCGGATTGATGGTGCAGAAAGTCAGTTAGGTGTAGATGACGATCCTGATAGTCCTACTTATAATTGGTATGACAGTCCTAAAATTACGATTCTGTAAAATGGAGGTATATCAAGACAAGTAGATTCATCCAAATGTAAACTACTTAAACTAATCTTTTGTTTTGTTGTTCTCTAAAAATGGCTTAAAAATATTGCCAATTAATGGAAGTTGAGCGATCGCGAGTTTGACTAGTTCCATAAAGTTCTGCTCGGAGAGGCGATCGTCTTGACGGAGTTGGAGTGCGCTAACGAGGGGAATAAACACTATGCCAGCAACAATTACAGCAATTAGGTTGAGGAGTTTGAGTGTACCTGCTAAATATCCGATTCCACCAATGACAACGACAAACAAGAATAGATAAAATAAGCCGTTTGCCCATGCACTTTTAATACGAGGTGATGTATTAGATTGTTGCTGTTGTTGAGAGTTATCAGAACCTCCTTGTTGTTGCCGTTGTTGGTTATCCATTGAACCTCCTTGTTGTTGCTGTTGTTGATTTGTGTTGTTTAGATAAATTTGGTTAACAATGTTAAATCGATCTTTGGAATCGTACTCTGTCAAAGATTCTAGATCTGGGCTTCTTCTTGAATCTTGAAGTTGCGCTCTTGCGCCAATATCATCACTTAAGCCTAATACATCGACATCTTGATAGCTGATTTCACATTCAACGGTGTATTTGCGGTTGGCGTAGCGGCGTTCAAGTTTGTCGAAATCGTAGAAATGGGGATTTTGGTTGCCTTTGCAGGTAGAGCAGTTGCAGGAGATAAGCTTTTGATATTTTTTTTTGTTTTCTTTGGTTTCTTTGAATCGTGGATACAAGTCGTGGATTTTATCAAGTTCGCGAGTGACAACGGTTAATAGATCTCGTTTGTTTTCTCCAGAAACTCGGATTGTGATCTCTCGTTTGCCGTAGCTTTCGATGATTTCGGCGCGGGTGTTGCTGATATTTTTGGCGTTGATAATTACACCAGTGCGCCAGACATTTTGGTCTTCGATGTCTTGGTGCATGGCGACGATAAACTGACGCACGAGACCTTTTGGCATTAAGTCGTAGGTATAGCGGAGGATCAGGTTATTGGATTCGTTCCAAGTATAATCATCGGGTTGATTTCCGCTGAGGAGTTGGGGGGCGATGTAGTTACCTTTTGCCAGTGGAATTTCGTAGCAGAGTTGGAACTTCATCATTAGTTGAAGTAGTTCGGGTTGCATCCCTGCATAATCATCAGCACTCCAGATTAAATCTAGGTCTTGATGGCTGAAGTGACCTTTTTTATTGATTACTTTGGGATGATCGAGAACGGCGTAGGCTGCCTCGGTTCCCCATTTGGGTTTGAGGATGACGGTTTTGTAAAGGGATGAGGTTTTATCGTCTTGGAAATGGAGACAAATGCCAAGATCGTGGAGATATTCGCTGAGTTGTAATGAGTCTTTTTCTTGTTTAAAGCCGTTATTTGTGCAGATTTGTAGGTATTCATTGAGCGTGATGTGGTTGCGTGGATCGCTTTCAAGAGCAGTGCGGACTTTGACCCATGTTTTGGGCAGTGCCGAGCCGATATGGGGTAAGTTTTTAAGATAGATCTTGAAGTTTTCGAGGATTTTGTCTAAGCCTCGATTGTCGGCTAGGTTGGTGGCGAAGTAGTCTTTGAGATTGCCAAATTCGCCCCGCAGTTGGTTAAGGTTGATGTCGCGCTTGCGTTTTTGGATTTCATTTTTGATAATTGCGATCGGGCTGTCGCCACCAAGCAGTTCGATGACGTTGAGCCAATAATAAAAGTCGGTGTCTTCTTTGCGGTTGTCAGCAACGAGGGCATAGAGGGAGCGTTTGGTGAGGAAATATTGATGGGTGGAGTGATAGATTTCTTGACCGCCGAAGTCCCAGATGTTGACAGTGAATGTTTTACCATTGTCGAGGGAGAATTTCCATTGCTTGATTTCGATGCCTTTGGTACTGTCTTCTTCTCGGAGTTCATAATTGGGATTAATGATTTTATTAGCAAGGGAGGTTTTACCTGCGCCGCCTTCGCCGACAATCAGGAGTTTTGCTTCGTAGAGATAGTCTACGCCTTCGGCTTCTATTTGTTTGAAGTATTGACGAATAGCTTCGATCCCTTCTTTTACTACTTCTAAGGGTGGTTCTGTTATTGGATTTTCATTTAGATTTAAACGAGTCAGTTTTTGTAACCTTGTAATCGAGTCTGAAATCTCGCTGAGACTGTTGTCGCTAAGGTCAAGGTCTTGGAGATTGGTTAACCTTGTAATCGAGTCTGAAATCTCGCTGAGACTGTTGT
>QBML01000034.1:8782-27140 GCA_003242085.1 Pseudanabaena frigida
TCTTGGAGATTGGTTAACCTTGTAATCGAGTCTGAAATCTCGCTGAGACTGTTGTCGCTAAGGTCAAGGTCTTGGAGATTGGTTAACCTTGTAATCGAGTCTGGAATCTCGCTGAGACTGTTGTTGCTAAGGTTAAGGTCTTGGAGATTGGTTAACCTTGTAATCGAGTCTGGAATGGCACTAATAAGGTTGTGGCGAAGGTCAAGGTGTCGGAGATTGGTTAACCTTGTAATCGAGTAGGGAATGACACTAATACGGTTGAGTATAAGTAAAAGGGATTGGAGATTGGTTAACCTCGTAATCGAGTCTGGAATCTCGCTGAGACTGTTGTTGCCAAGGAAAAGGGAATGGAGATTGATTAACTGCGTAATCGAGTCTGGAATAGCACTGATACGGTTGGAGTTGAGGTTAAGGGATTGTAGATTGGTTAAATGCGTAATCGAGTCTGGAATGAAGCTGAGACTGTTACCCGATAAATCTAATTTCTTCAAACTTTTGCAATTACCGATCGCTGCTGGCAATACTTCAATCTTCTTCTTTGCCAGATCGAGTTCTTCCCACTCTTCCCGCACCGCCCGTTCAATAAGTTCTTCTAATTCTGATGGCAACATGATTTCAAGGAAAAAGTAAAAAGGTAAAAGTAAAAATTGGGATTGGGGTTGGGGCGATGCCTGTATGAGGATTTCTTTAGACTCAAATGAGCTTATGTCAAGTCAGATTCTGTTAAACCAATCACTTTCATCAAAGCTCTTAAAGTACCGACTTTTAGATCCCGATTACCATGTACGGGAATAGAAATAATCTCTACATTGTCCGAACTTTGATAAATATGATGGCTACCATTTACACGCTTCAGTATCCATCCCCTCTGTTCTACAATTTTGCACAGAGACTTACCAGAGATTGACTTCATACCGTAATTTCCACCACTTCACTAGAGTCCTTCCCATCCAAGCACTCATCAGCCACTGCTAACCAACCTGCGATCGCCTCTTGCAAATTTAAAATCACCTCATCCCAAGTATCACCTTCAGTAATACAACCACGCAAAGCAGGTACTTCCGCCCAGTAACCACCCTCCTCTGCTGCATGAATTAACGCCCGTAGTTTCATATTTACTTTAACCTCGACAAGTATGCTGGCTTAACAATAGCATGGCTTTATAGAGAGACAAATCCATTAAAGAACTCAAGGAAAAAACTGGGTTAGGGTTGGGGCGATCGCCTATTTGTGATTACTGGCGATCGCTACTAGATATAGCATAGGTATAATAAATTGAGATAGTTTTTAGTCGCTCAAAAGTAAGCTATGACAAAGGAATAATATCTTGCCCAAACAAATTATCGAATACGCATCCCCACTCTATACCCTAATTTATAATTACACTACATAACGTCGGAGAAAAGATTCAATGGTAACGACGCTAGCAAAAGAACAAACCCTTTCCCTCGAAGCATTTCTCTCCCTTCCCGAAACCGAACCCGCCAGCGAATATGCCCACGGAATCATCACCCCAAAGCCCATGCCCAAAGGAAAACATAGCCGATTACAAACCCGTCTCTCCAGAGCGATCGATCTAATTGTCGAAGAACCCCAAATTGCTCTTGCGCTCACCGAGCTACGTTGTACCTTTACGGGACGATCCATCGTTGCTGATATTGCAGTAATCCGTTGGCAGAACCTCCCCCGTGACAACGACGGTGAAATTAGCAACCAATTTAGTCATCCTCCAGACTGGATTATCGAAATTCTATCTCCTGACCAGTCACCCATTTTAGTCATTGAAAAGATTCTCCATTGCCTCAAAGAAGGGAGCGAACTCGGTTGGCTCATCGATCCTGCCACTAAATCCATCATGATCTTTCAAAATGGCTCAACCCAAATTTACTTTGCCGAAACCGAACCTCAGCAACCATTAACCGTCTTGGCGGGGCTAGAAACTTGGCAGATTACCGCAAGCGATATCTTTGCTTGGTTGAAAGTTTAACCAAAGGTGGCAATGACCACCGAGGAACCTAAGCCATCAAGTTAAACCCTCACAGCTTATATTACTTGCATTTCCCTACAGTTCCATCTGATAATGTCGCTCCACAAAAATTTGCTCCTTGCAAAACTGCACCCCGCAAATTTGCGCCGCTTAAATTTGCCCCCGATAGATTAGCGCGTTGTAAGTTTGCTCCAACAAAATCCGCCCCACGCAAGTCAGACTGGCTGAGATTGGTGTCAATTAGTCGCGCACCGCGCAAACGAGCTAGCCGCAGATTTGCTCCAGATAGATCGAAATTGTTGAAGTTTCGTTCTTCTCCACCACGATTGACAATTTCCCAAACAGTTAACCACTTGCGATCGATGACTGTCTCTTCATTAATAATGCTTTCACGCAAATTTGCAAGGCGGAGATTTGCGCCTCCTAGGTTAGCATCGGATAGCTGCGCTCCAGCAAAATCAGCTTCCGTGAGATTCGCTTTTGTGAGGTCAGCATAACGTAAATTAGCGTTGTTGAACTTTACCCGAACTAGATTACTCCGCCGTAAATTGGTGATGAATAGATAGGCTTCGGTGAAGTTAGCATCCTCTAAGTTCACACCTGCAAGATTGGCTTTCTCAAAATTTCCACCCGATAAATCTGCTGCCACTAAGGTTTGACCATCTACGCGCTGGTTGACGATTTTCCAGACGAGAAACCACTTTGGTTCAAAAAATGTATCGCTATCGATTTTGCTCGATCGCAGATCGGTATGGAATAGGTTCGCACCCGCAAAAGTTGTTCCTTCCAGACTTGCTCCTTCCAGATTTGCCCTTGTGAGATTTGTCTCACTAAAATTTGCTCTGCGGAGATTTGCCCGTTTGAGTCGAGCGTTGGTCAGATCGGCTTTTTCTAGTTCTGCTAGACCTAAATTGGCATTCTCTAAGTTTGTACCTTCGAGTTTTGCGCTAATCAGCTTGGCGAATTGCAGATCGGCATTTTTTAAAGAAGCCTGACTGAGAATTGCCCGTTCGAGGTTGGCATATTTAAAATTTGCCCGAAATAAATTTGCACCTTCGAATTTTGCTTCGAGTAAATTTGCTTTTAAAAAGTCTGCCCCCGATAGCAGTGCAAATCGCAGATCTGCTCCCAACATATTGGCGCGCATCATCTTTGCCCCATCTAGCTTAGCTCCGCGCATATCGGCTTTGCGAAGATCGGCATCTCTGATATTTGCACCGATTAAGTCCGCGCCAGCTAATCTGGCATCGGGTAAGTCACATTCCGAACATTCTTTAGTTTTGATCAATTGCTCAACATGGCTTTGATTAGCAGCAAGCACTGATGTCGCAGAAGCGATCGCCATTGTTAGATAAATAGCGATCGCGCCCTTGCTAAATAATTTGCCAAATACAATACTGAGCTTATCTATGTTCATGTTCAGAATTTATCCGTTGATTACTGGCTTGACTATCAGATTTTGACTTCTTTAAACCCTATGGGTGAGCGAAGTCGAACCCATAGGGCTGCTCACCCATCGGGCTTATCTAAACCCAGCCTTTTATTTCTGTATCCATCATCGGCTTTTCAAGTTTAATATATTCAATTTTTGCCGCTTGCAAGATATATTTCATCTGGACTGGCTCGTTATGATCGGCTGCGATAAATGCAGCATTTAAAGCGATATTGCGAATATTACCACCAGCAACGCTTAATTTACCAAGTTTGAGATAATCAAGATCGAGTGTCGGAGTTAGTTTGGGGAAAGCTCTGCGCCAGATTTCAGCACGCTGCTCGGCATCAGGAAAAGGGAACTGCACTACAAATCGCAATCGTCTTAAAAAGGCTTGATCGAGAGAGTTTTTAAGATTTGTGGTCAGTACCGCTAAACCGCGATAAGCCTCCATCCTCTGTAACAAATAGCTAACGCCCACATTGGCATGGCGATCGTGACTATCCTTAACTTCTGTACGCTTGCCAAACAAAGCATCAGCTTCATCAAACAACAAAATCACACCACCACCTTCAGCTGCGTCAAAGATCCGCTTTAGGTTCTTCTCAGTTTCACCAATATATTTATCAATTACAGAACTAAGGTCAATGCGATAGACATCTAGTTGTAATTCATTGCCGAGCACTTCTGCTGCCATCGTTTTGCCCGTTCCGCTAGAGCCAGCAAAGAGAGCGCTAATCCCCAATCCACGCCGACTTCTACCTGCAAATCCCCATGTTTCATAGACCGTCAAACGCTGACGGACATGGGCGGCGATGTCATGGAGGACAAATTTTTCCTTGGAAGGCAAAATCAGATCTTGCCAAGTTGAGGCAGTTTCTACACTTTGGGCTAGTTCATCTAAGCGCGGACGAGCTTGAGCGCGACAGGCGTTCCACAGTGATTTTTGGAATGGATCGTTTTCTTCTTGTTGATGCAAGCTTTTGGCTTTGAGAGCCGCATTTTGAATATGGGTAGGGGACAGATTAAAATAAGATACAAGTTGATGAATCGATCCGTTAAGCGAACTTTGAATATCAGGATCGAGATTTTTGAGGGCTTTTGCCCAAAGGATTTGTTGCTCGTTGATAGAAGGCGATTGCACGTCAAAAGTGATAATCGTTCGTTGATGTTGGCGGCGACGAGTTTGGCTACTGATAATCATCGGACATTTCAGTATCTCAATGAGATAGCCGATCGCCATATCTTGGTTGTGATTAGGCGCTTCATCGCGGTCGCAATCAAGAAATAGCGCAATATCATCAAGCGTATATTCGCGATCGCAAAGCGAAGCAATGAGTTGTAAGTTGCTCAGATCGTGGGGCAAAACATTGGCAGGCATTTTGTACAGCGTTAAGCCAAGATCGGCACAAATATCGGAGGCGATCGCCACTTTGCTGGATACATCTTCACCACAGAGCTGCAAAATAGGCAGCATCTCTGTATTATCTGAATCCGCATTGAGCAAAGTTGCGATCGCTTGATTCACAATTTGTTGATGGGAATCGATTTGGACTGAATTGGTAGTTACTGGGGATAGGAGACTAAGTAACCTTTCATCCAAATGTCGATCTCCCATTAGATAATGCAAAATCCGTTCGTTAATCCTTAATGGACTGGATGTGAGCGCATTGCCCGAGCCAACTTCTACTAAATGCCATCGACGTAGGGTTGAGGCGGGTGAAAGTGCCGACCAATCTGCATTATCTAGCACTAACATTGCGAGATTAAAAGTGGGATAAACTTGCTTAGGATCGTTGACAATTTCAGCACATAGTAATCCCCATTGCGTGTCAAATTCCATCCCCGCACATAACATCAACACATCTCTTTCAAATTGAGAAAGGTTAAAGTTTTCGCATAATTGATATAAAGAACTATCAAGTTGTTCTAATTGGGTTGGGTATGAGAATTCATTATTTAGAATTTCCCCTTTTTTTTCAGCAACCTTCATTTCTAAGATATAACGAACCTTGGCGATCGCAGCAAATAGATCGTGCTGGCTGAGATTTAACCAATCAGTTTTACTAAGAGATTGAGCTGGATATATTGTCATGGTTGTACATTATTAATCAGTCGATCCAGATAAGTTGTTGCCTCATTAACTGGGAGTAATATAACCTGCCCCTGATGTAAAATTTCATATTTGCTTCCTCGAAACCCATGTCCCGCAATTAAGCCCATAGATACTGCTAAGTTACCAGTTTCTGTAAGCTGGTTGATGCTCATCGTTTCTATTTCTAGATTGATGCTTTGTCTGAGTTCATCTTCGTTCATTATCTTTTCCTAAATTTAGTGAGTTTTTTATGTCATATTTCATGGCAAATTATGACTATGTATAATTGCAAGTTGATGTATGATTTCAGCCTATCATGGCTACCAATTCAATAATTTGCGATCGCTAAAACTTTTCGCAAGTCGTTGGGCTGTATTCTTAATGTAGATATTATCCAATTCAAGCCAAAATCCTGCACATTATGAGGAGTGAACCTACCATACTTGCTTCAAATGTTGACAATAGCAGCGATGCAGAGCAAAAACTAGGATTGAGTATGGTGGATATTTTGACGCTATCTACTCGACAGCAGCAGATTGTTAATTGGATTATGCGTCATCGCGAGGCAACTCTTGAAGCGATCTCAACATATATTGAAGCCGAGCTAGAAGATACGCTTACTGAAATTGAATCTTTAATTAATCAAGGGTTTATAGAAGCCCGAAAGATTCAGGACATTACTTATTATGTAATCGATTTTCGCCGTCAACAAAGTACTAAAAATATCGATGAGCTGCGGTCAACTTCTGCAATTAGACCCCTGTCTATCATTCTCAACCCGTCGGGGACTGTCTCGATCTCAACTGGTGAAAGTTTTGAGCTATGTGTGACGGTTACCAATCAAGGCGATCGCAGTGCTGTAATCAGCGTGGCACTCGATCGAGACTCTAGCACGATTTATCCTTGGTGTGCTTTTCCGTCGGAGCGTCTAGGGCTTAACGTGGGGCAAAGCTGTGAAGTGGTCTTTCTGATTCAAGTCCCACCGACGATTCTTCCTGATGAATATAGCTATACCTTAATTATTGACGCTCCCCAGCATTATCCAGAAGACACCCCAATTCAGTACAAAGGTCGAGTTATTGTCCTTCCCTCGATCCAAGAAGTAATCAGGGTAAATGACCCCACCTTTGTCGCTTTGCCGCGCACTTCGTCAGCTAACCCACATCAAATGCGATCGGGTGAGGTTTGGCAAATTCTGCTCTCGGTTATGAATCGCTCAGAACGGGTCGATCGCTTTCGGGTTACGATTCCAGATTTAGATCCCAAATGGTTTTCAATTCACTATCCTGAAGGTCTAGCCCTAGTAGGGATTGTCGAGGCGGCTGAAGGGTTACCGCTAAATCCTGACACTCAAGGGATGATCACCTTGATTTTTAAGCCACCTTTAAATGCTTGGGCGGGGATTTATTCGCCGACCATTCGCGTTCATTCTGCCAATAATCCTGAATTAGCACTATTAGATATCGCTTACTTTGAAATCTTACCGATTTATCAACTTGACATTCAACTTGTCACTTTGCTGACTAAGGTCGAGCAACAACCCTCTCTCTATGAGATGCGATTTAAAAGTAGTAGCAATATTGCTCGAGAGTTAATATTACGAGCGAGTAGTCCCGAGCAAGATGGGCTATTGATTTATAGCTTTAATGCTGAAGATGTCAGCATCTCTCCCTATGGAACTGCAAGAATAAATTTGGAGGTAGAACCAACTAAAAAATGCAAACCCCGCTTTTTTAGCGATCGCAACTTCAATTTTATTGTCGAAATTCAAGATAAGCATGGAGTGGTTCTGGCTAGCGATCGCTATTTAGGGAATTTAGTTATTCCTGCCCGCCCTTGGTGGCAGCTCGTCTTAGTAGTAATTGGTATTTTGGGGATATTAGGGGCAATTATCTTTTTAATCTGGTGGTTCTTTTTCAGACCACCTGATGTTCCACAAGTCGTTGAGTTTACATCTGAGTCATCTACTTATCGTGAGGCTTCCAATGAGGCTATTAGTCTCCGCTGGCGTATTACTAACCCCGACTTATTGCGTGAATTAAAAGTTGAAGGCCTTTCGGCAGACGAAAAAGTTATCAGTCAGCCAGTAACTTACAACTTTGCAAATGGGATTCCATTGGAGTTGAAAGAATATTGTGTAATCGATCGTGAGTTACTGTGTCAGAACGTTCCTACTGATGCTCGTAAGCCCAGCCAGTATGTTTTTCAGATGAACTTGGTTTCAAAAAATCCCAAAACTAGGATAATGCCTGTAAAAACTACCAAGATTTTGGTTGAGCCAGTTCCTCAGGCACAGATTTTGGAATTTGTTTCCACTAAACCTCTTTATACTGAGTCTAAGCCTATTTTGCCAACTGTTGTTCCTACGCCTGTTGTCAAGGCAGAACAGTTGGGTTCTGCAACAAGCAATCCATCCATACCCGAATCGAACATACCACCTAAAAAAGCTGATTCACAATCAGCTAACCCATCGAGTGAGTCTTCAGATACGGCAATAGATTCCAAAGATATTCCAGTTGCCATTGAAAAGCGAGTATTTTTAACTGGACTAGGCATCGGTGCCAGTGCTGCAAAACTAAGACTAGTAAAACCGAAACCCGATCTAGATAACGAAGTGCGCTTAAACTGGCGCATATCAAATGTTAGCCAAGTTAAAGAATTAACCTTAGTTGGCCGATCGCCTGAAGGTGAGGTGAAAAGCCCACCCTTGCGATTTTTACTAGCCGAGGGATTACCGCGATCGCTGCGTCCTTACTGCACGATTAACAATGAAGAACTGATTTGCAAAAATGTCCCTACTGAGGCAAAGGGATCGGGTAATTATACTTTTGAGTTAGCGATCGTTCCATCTAAGCCATCCGCCGATCCTAAGGCAGTTCCTGTAACCAAAAAAACTGAGATTGTCAAAATTGCGCCATATCCAGCCAAAATTCTAGAACTTAAGGTAAATGGACAAGATGCCTTACCACAATATTCCTTCAATCTCAATCCCGACGTTCCAGTTATTCTGACTCTGGCTTGGAAGGTCGAAGCTTCAGCATCTGCAAAAATTGATTTGCTACCTGCTCCTGGAAATATTGCGGCAGTCGGGCAATTAGCTTTGCCCCTCAGCCCTAAATCTGCGGAAGTAACTTACACGCTAAAGGTTACCAATCCTGATGGACAAATAGTTATGCGATCTTTTATCGTCCAAACGATCGCACCACCACCTGCTCCTAAAGCAGAAACTACGCCACCGATCGCTTTACCTCCTGATATACCTGAGATCGATTCGCCTCTAATTCCTGCGCCTAGTGCCGATCCAAATAAGCGAAGAGGATCGCTCACCCCATCAGAGGTTCCACCTAACCAAAAATAAAGCCTAAAAAGCAAAGCAGCAATTCTCATTATAAAAATTGGTTGTTTGAGAGCCAGCCATAGTCTGGCTTTCAAACAACCAATTTTGTTATTTTCAGCACCTACGACGCTGAAAATAACAAAATTGGTTTCATAATGAGAATTGTAGAAAGCAAAGGCAGAGTAAAGCACTGCTTTTGCTTTCTGGGTTATGATACCTTTTGTGGTAATAGGTGTGTCGTGATGGAAGAAGAGTTTGAATTTAGGTTGCCCAAAGGGATGATCGGTGCAAATGGTGAATTGCACCATCAAGGCAAAATAAAACTTCTGACTGCTAAAGATGAACTTATCGTGCAGAAGTTGTCTCGCCGTTATCCAGATACAGATTTAGTTTTTTTACTACTTTCTCAGGCGATCGCTAAATTAGGCAATTTAAATAAAGTTACATCTGAACAACTAGAGCAGCTATTTTTGCCAGACTTTTTCTACTTGCAAAATCTATTTAGAAGTCTGCAACCCCAGAATGTAAATGCATCGGGGGAATTATAGGCTATCCCTCGGAGAGGTTATATGAGGAGATAGCCTTCATCGCTTTTTACTTCCATTGGTCAAGGGAAGATATTATCAACCTCACCCATGCCGAACGTTTACGTTGGGTTGATGAGATCGTGCGATTGCGCTAGCTTCGACTCTTAGACAAGCTCAGCTAACGATGGTACTGATTGCTGAACGGAGTCGAAGCCTAAGAATTGCATGTGTATGAATCATAGTCGCAGTCAATCCCCAGACAACCGACAGTCTCGATTATTTAGCTTGCCGTCGGACATAATCGTGCGACAGAAGATGCTTTTTTGAGAATTAACATCCTTGAGTAAGGCAGCATTAAACTTTGCTCCCCTCAAATCCGCACCTCGAAAGTCAACATTTTCTAAATCTGCGTTAGTAAAGTTTGCCCAGCGCAAATTTGCATCCTGAAAATTAGCATCTTTTAAATAAGCCCCAATCAAGTTTGCTCCAATTAAGTTTGCCTTCTGGAAGTTAGCTCCCCGCAATTTTGCCAAGCTGAGATTTGCACCATTAAGTTTTGCCTCAACAAGATTTGCGCTGCCTAACTCACATTCTGGACAGGCTCTAGTTTCCAGTAACTGCTCAACAGGATCGGCGATCGCGGTTTGAACTAAAGAAAGATATATAGGTAAGGCGATCGCGCTAAATAAAAAATAATGGCGAAATATCCTTGATTTATCAGTGATTTTTCTGATTGTAAAATTCATTGTTTATTCTGAGAATTTGTGAATTTAGTACATAGTTGAAGCATATTCGATTGCTCCAATTTTCCATATCTCCATAGTAAATTTTTTATCATGAACTTCCCCACAGCGATCGGACGAGGTAGTTCACTTTTTATTTTGTAGTTGCGTTACAAAAGAGTTGAACTCCTGTTCGGAGACATAATCAACTTCACCTTCTCCCATAAGAACAGTTGTAAGATAACTCATTTCTCTTTGAAATTCTCCTGTCTCCCAGTTGTAGGCTAAGACATCTGTTCCTCCTGTTTCAGTTGCAATCAATTTAACAGGTCTTCTGCCAACAATGCAGTACATAGGTAAATCCATCGTTTTTTACTCCACTATATCTTTATTTAACTATGAGGGTAAGTCCTGCATTATTTTGCGGCATAAGTACATAGTACTAAATCAGTCTACTCGTATCGAATTATTTGCTTAGGATCTTTACCTAAGCTGAGGTAGGCTTATTCTCAAGTGAGAGAGTGTTTGAGAAGTTTCTGGCAATAAAAAAGGTGAAAAAAAACTTCCAAAGGTATAGCCTGTCAATATAGAAACCAAAGACAGTCCTATGGAAGCACCAAAAAAATCATACCCCACAGACATAACCGATAACCAATGGGAACTGATAAAAGACTTGATACCTGTCGCAGGCAAAGGAGGACGAAAAAGAACAGTCGATATTAGAGCCATACTCAATGGCATTTTCTACATCAACGGCTCAGGGTGTGCGTGGCGAATGCTACCCCATGACTTTCCGATATGGCAAACTGTCTATCATTACTTTCGACATTGGCGAATTACCAACACATGGCAAGAGATCAACGCTAAATTGCAACAATGGTATCGAGTCAGTGAAGGAAAAGAATCTACACCCAGTGCAGGATGTATTGACAGCCAATCAACCAAAATTGCTAGTCGATTAGCATCACCAGAAGCAGTTGGTATTGATGGCAGCAAGTTCGTCAATGGAAGAAAACGACATATTCTTGTGGACACATTGGGGTTGCTATTGATAGTGGTAGTTACTGTGACGAATCTTGACGATCGCAAGGGAGCAACTATGCTTCTAGAAAAAATCAACCAAATTCGTGACCGTTTTCCCCGTCTATCAACAATATGGGTAGATCGTGGTTATAGAGGTAAAGCTTTCATTCTGGCAATTCTGCATACTTTTGACTGGTGTTTACAGGTCGTTGTTCCTGCTGCTGGGCAAAAGGGATTTGTTGTGCAACAAAAGCGTTGGGTTGTTGAACGGACATTTGCTTGGTTTTCTCGTTTTCGACGCTTGAACAGAGAGTATGAAATTTTACCTGAAACTTCTGAGGCTTTTTTCTATGTTGGCATGATTCACATTCTCCTCAACCGCCTCGCTTAACTTTTCAAACACGCTCTGACTCTGCAAAGGCGGCATCATAATGTTCTTTTGACTGCTTGAGCAATTCCTCTACCTTAGCTTGTTCTTCGGCAGTTAACTGTCGCTTCGCTTGTTCGGCTTCAGCTTGTAATGTACGAATCTCTTCATACAGCTTATGTCCTACACCACTCTTAACATCTAAAATTTGTTGTAAATGCAATTGCAGCTCGGCAACGTGACCATTAGAAAGCTTGACATTCAATAAAATGTCCCGATATCCCGCAGGAGTTGCCTCAACAAAACGATTTTTTTCTCGGACAACATTCATGCTTTGAGTGCATTGAGCAAGTCCATCCATCACGCTAGCGAAGGAGGTATATACAATTGATGCACGAGCAATATCAACGAGTCGCGAAGCATCGCCTCCATAGTCCGTAGCAATTTTCTGCTTTGCTCTTTCCATACCTTTTAGGCTATCAGGAAGTTTCGGCTGACCCTTTGTCTTAGAAGCAACTGATGTAACTAATGGATATAGTTCTTTTTGGGCTTCTGATGCTTCTTCATAGAGTTTTGTTAAGTCACTAGATCCTTGCTGCGGTGAAGGCTGAGTTTCTCGCCGAATTTTTTGTTGGTCTTGCTGTACTACATGAGTTAACTCGTGGGCGATCAACTCTTGTCCGTTGCGACTGCTCGGATCGTAAGTACCTTGCCGAAAAAACACATCTTGTCCTGTCGTAAAGGCTTTAGCTTGGATTGATTTATTTAACTGGTCGGACTGGGTATCAGTATGTACCTTTACACCGCTAAAATCTGCACCCATCGCCTGACCCATCTTTGTTTGCAGATTAGCATCTAGAGGCTGACCACTGCCTCTAGCATTTTGAATTGATGATTCTAAATCTGATGATGCCTCTCCACCGCCAATATCTTCTCGCCTCTGCACTAAAGATTTCATTCGCAGACGATTTCTACTTTCTACTTGTCGTTGTATGGGTGGTGGTTCGGGATTTGTTGATAACTTTTCCCCCACTTCCTGCTCCTCTTCAGTTTTCTCTTCTTCTATTTCTTCTTTTCGTTGAACTGGTTGATTTTGATTGGGGGAATTAGTCAGTGAATTGGCTGGCGGACTAATTGGTGGATTGTTTGGGGAATTAATTTGCTGAACTACCCTTGCTGCAGTGCTATCTGCTTCCTTCTCATACTTATCATTTGGCTCACCAATGTTAAGTTTTGTTTGGATTGCTATTTTCTTTGCCCCAATTGCCTTTAAACGATTCTCTGGTTTTCTTTGAATTGGCGCAGAGAATTCAGGTGCTGGCGTAGAAATTAATTTAGCTAGTAAACTTTCGGAAAAACTCTGACTACCACTCACAAAATCATCTTGTTCGTATGATGATTCGGCTTCTTGAACTTCAGGTGAAGCAAAAGGTCTAGTTTGTAAATTTAAGGAAATAGGCTTTACTGTAGATGGGGCTTGAGAGGAGATTTCATTTTTATGACTCATAATCTCATGAACTCGCTAGCATCTAAGTTTTTGCCGCAAAAAATTGCCAGTAATATTAACAAAATATTTTCGCACAACTAGTTTTTAAATAGCAAATCTAAGTTTCTATAACAAATAAAAACAAGTCAATACGCTCAATTGTCGATCGCTAATTGCAGCTTTTAGACTGCAAAATATAAGTTTAAAGCGATCGCCGTTACCTAGATTTAAGTATCAGCCCAAGTTGTACTATACCCAACTTTAAGTTTACCCTCGCCAAATTCTGGAGGTAATTCAACCGATTGCTTTACGTATAGAGCAAACCAACTTTCGGTATTTAGAAGAGGATGATCTGGTTGATTCTGATTGATTGTTTGGAGATGTTGCGATAGTGCATCGAGTGTTTTGATTTTGGTGGAAATCTCAAATATGAACGATGGATCTAGCTTCGTTTCAATTTCAACATCGATATCAGGTTCTAGCTTGCCGCCAAAGACTTGACCGCGCGCATCTGGATGCAGGTGAAATGATTCATTAATATCAATGTGATGGTATGTTGCAGGACTGACGAGGAAAGTTAGAAAGCATTCAACAATACTTGCAGTACCATCTAAGAGATCGGCTGCTAGTTCTAATGTATTGACTGTAATCAAATTACCTTTGCGATCGCGCATTTGCAGTTCGCAATCTAGTGGATGATGCGATGTTTTCATACTTTATTATCCTCAAACTCACGAGTCAAGTGACATTTATTTTGCAGGGGGCTTTCTGAATTTCTTCTTGGTTTTCGCTAGAAATTCTTTCTTGTCTTTTTCATCGGTCAATTTGTCATATTCACCCTTCTCAGATTCATTGAGTTCTTTTGCGGTTTTATTCCTAAGCTGAAGTTCGAGCTTAGTTTCTGGATTAATAACCCAATCTCCACCTTTCTCATATTTCATAGTGAAAAGGCGACTTAGAGTTTCTTGCTTAATTGAGAGCAAATCTATTGCATTTTCTTGCACTTCTAATATCCGATCTACTAACATCATCGTACCAGCCTTGACATAATCGACCTGTATCTCTTGAGAAATTCCTGTCTTCCTGATGCGATCGCCATCGCCGTCCTTTTGGGCATCACCTGGTTTGTATTTTACTTTATATCCTAATCTCAGTCCTATCTCTCCACTGCTTCCAGAGAACCCTTGAATTTCGTTAAGGGATTTTCCTTTAGCAAATGGCTCCAATTGCTTACCTGTAAGATTAGCAATGCTGACTGCTGACATTGATGCATCTGAGCCAATAGATAACAACGAACCCATGATTCGAGGATTATCTTCATAGTCATTTCTCTGCGAAGATAGAATATTGGTAGCAACTCCATTTATAAATTGACCGATCAGTTCGGGCAAACCGCCAAGCAGATTCTTTTGCACTGGTATTAAAACTTGCATAGCAGCTTCAAAAGAAGCTTCGTCTAGCCTATCCTCTTTCTTTTTAAAATCTTTCATTTTAAATGTCTTTTGCGTGGGATCTGCAAGAAATATAAACTTACCTTTACCAGTAAATTTAAAAATTCCAACTTTCCCTTCGGCTGGAATCTCAACTTGGACAACCGTTCGACCTATTTTCTTTTGAGCATCTCCTCGACCAGTATAATCGTGGATATCGCCAATCTTCCCTTTCCTGCTTTCTGTGATTGATTTGTTGTCATACCTAGTCCCATAAGAGCCTTTAATTCCAACTTTTCCAGACAGACCAACGCCTCCAACATCTTTGATCCCTCCCGAAGCAGTTCCTCCCCCAACAAGACCAGTTTCGACAAAATTCTTTTTAGCCTGTCCTTTGTCATCCAATCCAAAAGAATCCTTCTCAACTTTTGAAGCCCATCTCTCTGCACGTTTGTAGCCAACACTGGTTGTAGTTCCACCCCACATATAATTTGACATTTCCACAGGCAGTACTTTTGATTCGACAAAGCGACGGTAAATGGCGTAAGAAATCATTCTCATTACCATTTTACTATCTTCGCCTTCAGACTCAAAGTAACCCCCAATCTCAGCTTTTAGTTCGGCAAGGCCCGCAAACTTAGCACCTCCAGTAACCGTAAGTTCGCACCTTGTATTAAGCTGCTTTGCTTTTTTTCGTTCGTTTTGACAAACTAGGTGAAACCCTACAAATCCAGTGCCTGATGGATCGCAAGGAATCTTAAGTTCAATTTCCAGTTTACTTTTGTCAGCTAGATTAGGAACAGAAGCATCGATCAAATGACCGAATTTTTCCAGCGAAGACTTCATATTGCCTTCATGCTTTTCTTTGATCTTTGTAAGGTTTCCTTCACGCTTACTCTTGTCAAGTTCTAAAGTGCCGCCAGTCGTGTTTGTTTTATCCAGAATATCCGTCTCAATTTTATTGAGTTTCGGTATCTCTTCTGTATCAAGGTGGTTGAGGAAATCTTTCATGCCTAACATTCGAGTACTTCTAGACTTATCTCCAGTATGATCCACTACCCAGTTATTGACATGTTCTCTAATTTCTTTGACGAGATCCTGTGCCGACTTTAAATCCTTTGTACTATATGGATTAAGCTTGCCATAATGAACGATCAATTCTTCAATACTTTTGATGGTCTTACCTCTTCTATCTAATACACCATCTTTGGTATGTTCGCGAAATGTCTTTTTGTTCCAAAGCCGCTGAACTTTATTGCTAGGAACGTCCTGAATTTGACTTACTTGAATGGATTTAGACAAAGGTTTGCGTTGCACTCTTTGCCCATTTTGCTGCACGACATGAGCCAACTCATGGGCAATCAGCTCCTGTCCACCTCTACTTTCTGGATCGTAAGTACCTTGACTAAAGAATAGATCTTGCCCTGTTGTAAAAGCCTTGGCTTGAATCGACTTATTTAATTGGTTAGACTGAGAGTCAGTGTGTACTTTTACGCCACTAAAGTCTGCTCCCATAGCTTTTCCCATTTTTTCTTGCAGACCAGTATCTAGCGGTTGACCGCTTCCCCTTGCTTGTTGAATAGAGGATTCTAAATTAGTCGATGCTTCTCCCCCGCCAATATTTTCATACTTTTGTACGAGAGATTTCATTTGTAGTTCTTCCTCATCTGGCATTTCCTCTCTTTGGATGGCAGAGATTGCAGGTTTCATCTGCAAATCTTCTTCTGGGATCTCTTCTCTTTGGATAGATTTAGCTTGTAATGGTGAGTTAATCTGCTGAACGACTTTTGTTGCCGTTGTATCTGCTTCCTTCTCATATTTATCGTTCGGCTCACCAATATTAAGTTTTGGCTGAATCGGAGTACCTCTTCTCAGTGAGCGAACTTCCTCTAACCGATTATGTGTTTTTCTTTGAATTGGTCTAGCTGATTCAGGATTTGATGTAGAGATTAGTTTTTCGAGTAAACTTCCCGAAAAATCCGTCTTAGCCTCGCTTTTTGGATCTGACTCTTCTAAAGACGCTATGTCGGGGGATTCAGATGGAGAAAATGCCCTAGTTTGAAGATTTATAGATAATGGCTTATCTGACGATTCGGATTGATAGGACTTGTTCTTTGTGCGTCTCATATCATTAGGAACTAGATTTTTATTTATAATTCAGGAGTGTTGCCGAAGTTGCTGCATAAGAGTGAATCATTTAGTAATGTCAGCACTCTCTTTCAATCTTTACTGTTTTAATCTAATCGTCTCAGAATCAAGCTAAGCTCTGACAAGCAAATTAATCATCTAAATTGGTTGTAATCAGGATGCTAATTAGCGCTTATTTTAAACCAAAATACTATAATGTTTTGAAAGTCTGTGTTTGCTAGCACACATTGATGGTAAATAATATGTAACTTTTATATTTTATAGCGATCGCAATTCAAACTCAATAGTATTTTAGGAAAAATAGATATAAGAATGAATGGCGATCATAAAGATAGAGATTAAATACTGGCAACAAGCCTTACAAAATCCTAGCCGCTATCCATGCAAGATTTTTAATCGTATAATATAGCTTTTAATAGCTGTTAAAATACTGAAACTTGCATAAAATACTGAAACTTGCAGGTTCGAGGATTAATTTGTTAAATTCTTGAAAAAAATATCTGCTCAGTTATCAGCTCTTTTACTTAGTAGTTAGTAAATTTTATTGTTTGGGGATATTCGCTTGTAAAGCCAAATACATCTACATTAAGTTGTCACAAAATATTTAAATAGTTTGAGTGAAGACTTTTAGACTTAGGGGTCGATCCAATTAGCGATCTTGGCTTGGGTATATTTCCTGTTTATCAAAACTGCAAACTTGAGGGTGTCAGACCATGAGATCGACTAATACAAGAACATCAGAAACTAAATCTTCGTTGACTCCTTCATTGATTCAGTCTCAAGTCAGACCATTTGCGCCTCTTCAGAATGCTATCAGTAATTCGCCTCAATCAGTTGAAGTCTCGCAAACTGAAAATGGTTTGCAGCGTGAAGTAGACATGTCAGAGCAACCAACTCTTCTGCAAAAGCTAAGTTCCTTATCATCAGCGTCAGGGCTAGAATCCCCTAAAGCAACTATTCAGCGTAAATGGGGCTTAATTAAGCAAAGGTATCAAGCAGGTGATGCCCTTAGTGGTGATTCAATAACTGAAAGTTCACAACAACTCTCTACTAATCCAATTCAAAGAAAGATCAATTCTCACTTTGCGGCAATTCGCGATCGCAGAAATAGCGGCTCACCAATCCAAGCTCAGCTCAGCATTGGAGAGCCAAATGATAAGTATGAAAAGGAGGCAGATGAAACGGCAGCAAAAGTTGTCCAGCAAATTAATACACCGATTCAGAGTAAATCTATCCAACGCCAGCAAACTTTGTCAGTTAAGAGAAAACTGCAAGCCAAGTCTTTAGTCCAGAAACGTGAAAATGTTGGTGGTGGCGATGCGTCGGCAGATTTAGAATCTGCAATTAATAGTGCAAGAGGTGGTGGAAATTCACTTGATGATAGTCTGCAAAAATCTATGGGGAAAGCCATGGGGGCAGATTTTAGTGGTGTTAAAGTGCACACTAATCCTCAAGCAGATATGCTGAATCGCTCAGTAGGAGCATTAGCATTTACCACGGGGCAAGATCTATTCTTTAAGAGTGGTCAGTACAATCCAAGCAGTAAGAGCGGACAAGAACTAATCGCCCATGAGCTAACCCATGTTGTTCAGCAGAATGGCAACGCAGTTCAAAGGCATCAAGACGAAGATGAAGTACAAATGAAGCCAGATTTGCAACTCCATCAAGATGAAGATGAAGTACAAATGAAGCCAGACTTGCAACTCCATCAAGATGAAGATGAAGTACAAATGAAGCCAGATTTGCAACTCCATCAAGATGAAGATGAAGTACAAATGAAGCCAGACTTGCAACTCCATCAAGA
>QBML01000034.1:27150-60114 GCA_003242085.1 Pseudanabaena frigida
TCCATCAAGATGAAGATGAAGTACAAATGAAGCCAGACTTGCAACTCCATCAAGATGAAGATGAAGTACAAATGAAGCCAGACTTGCAACTCCATCAAGACGAAGATGAAGTACAAATGAAGCCAGATTTGCAACTGAAAGAATCATCAGGTTGTACATCAGGATGCCAATGCACTTCTTGCTCGCCATCAGGTATAACAGTTCAGAGAAAAATAAATATTAGTCAGATAAGTGGCTCACCAGATTTATTGAATCGTAAACTTATTGATATGGTGCAACAAGATATCACTCAGATCCAACGTTTTGGTGATTCATCAGCTCATGCTACAGGTTGCTCTTGTTCCGATTGTGGAGTCTCACCAACTCAAATTCAACGTAAGACAGAAACCGATCATGGTTCTAGCTGTTCTTGCCCGATGTGCTCTGGCAGTAGCGAGAAAATTCAAGCAAAATTTGAAGGGAATGGGACTTCACCTGTATCTATATCTTCAAGCTCCAACGACTCTCCTGTAATTCAAAGGCACACAGCTTACGAACACTATTTACTAGGGCAAGTTGATCCTTCGGAACTATCAAACATTCCTATGGTTAGAGAAATACCTCAATTAGAAAAACAGTTTGAGGAAATCTCTAAACAAATAAAGAAAGCACAGTCAACCTCTAATTTAGCAGAAGCACTTGTTCTGGATACTAAGTTAAAGGATGCTAAGAAGAAGAAAGAGGATGTTCGTCATACGCTTGACCAAGAGATGGAGCGTCTTTGGGCATTTAAGTCGAACCCAGAAGTATTAAGCAACAAAGAGGGTGAGGTTGGTAAAGTTGAAAAAAGTGATGATGATAAATGGCAAGTTCCTATTGTTAAACTACCTGTCAAAGGTGATGCCAAAGATGCAGTAGCTGGTGACACCTCGATCATTGTTAGCTATAGTGAAATCAACACATTTCCAGACTTCTTTGGTAATCCCGAAACAATCGCTAATACACCTAAGGCAGCAGTACTTAAACTTTTGCAAGGAGTCCGTCAGCAAGCTTATGTTGAAGTAAGTAATCTATATAAAGAAATTTTTGGAGAAGATAAAAATAAATTGTCTGACTTCAGTAACCGTGAAAATCTAGCAATAACACAAGGGGATTTTGAAGGAGCAGTAGGTCCAAGAGGACAAGCTGTAAACGATTCAGCCTATGAAAAGCGTACAGAGTTAGGAGTGCAAGGGGCAACTACGCGGTCTAAAAAAGAGGAAAAAAGTCAAGAATATTTTGCTGCATTAGAAAGAAATGCCTGTCACTTTGCTCCTTATAGTTGGCAGCAATGGGAAACTTATCACACAAGAGCACGAGCTTTAGCTGCTAGCTCGGCATTAGGCAAACAAAATGCTGAGGATATAAGAGATATGGAGGGTGATGAAGATGCGATCGATGGTATCGAACAACAGGCTTTAGAGGAGAGCAATCAAGCACTTTTACAAAATGCTTTTGGTGAACATTATCTGCAAGATTCTTTTGCGGCAGGACATTTGATTGATAAGACTGGTGTAATGCAAGCATTTACCAAGTGGATCAATGCAAATGGCAAAAAATTGGGATCTACTGATGAGGCTAAGTCTCAGTGGGCAATGGCGAGTATGATTGCCAATAAGCAGGGCACAGCCAGTGATCTCGAATCTAATCCACAGGCACTAGATGACAGGATGATGCGAGGGGAAATTGATTCTGTTGGTGAGGCTGCAGGTGAGGTCGGTCTGGGAGCAACAGAGGATATTATCTTCATGATGTGGTGGAGAAAAGCTGCAAATGATAGCAAAGGGGATAAACATCTAACCCCAGATCAAGCCGCAGAAAAATGTACATTACCGAGTGTCAAAAATAATGCAGTAAAAGCCAAACAATTAATGGATGGACTTGTTGCTAAGAATTTTGCCAAAATCAAAACCAGTGGTGTAATCAAGAAAACTGAATTTTACTCCCTAGATGAAGCCCAAGTTGATGTACTAAAAGGCAAAGGAGCTTATAAAGCCACATTAGCTATGAAAATTCATTCCAGCGAAGATGATGATCCTGAGTATGATGATAGCGAATATGACTACACTGAGGAAGCTTATACTGAGGAAGCAGAAGAGTTTAATCTAGCAGCTTACAATGAATTTATGAGTAATGCCTATATTCAAGGTGCTACAAAGTATTTCCACGATAAATATTGTAAAGAAGGTCTGGAAGTCATTACTGGTGCTGGCGACTCAATTGGTAGAATCTATGGTGATGCCAAGATGCTTAGTGCAGGTGGACAAAAAGGTGTAGAGTATTCAGCAAAAACCTCCCAAATGTCTCGTGAAGCAATCTTTAATATTGTCAATGGAACACCCGAAGATGCTGACTCTATTACTGCAATTAGGAACCGTTTCCCAACCCAAGTTAAAGTTCCAAGTGTAGGTAATAGAACTTTAGAAAACTGGAATTCTCAGTTCTTGTATACTGATGAATCGTTTAAGGAAGCAGCATCAACTGGAGCTAAAATAGCTTATAAAGCTAAAGGCGGTGGCGGTATATCGGGTGGCAATGCAATTAATGTCGGAGAAATCGTCAAACACGATAGTAGTGTTTTCTAACAATATCTACTCTCCTCCTAGCTAATTTCTCAAACAAAATTAAAATGGCTAAACTAGCTATTGATTCGCAAATAGAAGAAGAAAAACAAGCCTCAATATTTGATGTAGTTGTTAACTTCTTTAAAGAAAACAATTGGTCATTTTTGCAACACGAAACTGAACCGATTTTACGAATGGGTTATCAAGGTGAGAATGGGGACTGGACTTGTACCGTCAGGACGAGAGAAGAACCATCTCAATTTGTCTTTTATTCAGTTTGTCCTGTGAATATTCCTCCCAAAAAACGATTAGCGATCGCTGAGTTTTTAACAAGAGTTAACTTTGGCTTAATTATTGGCAACTTTGAAATGGATCTGCAAGATGGGGAGGTGCGCTATAAAACCTATGGCATTGGTGGTGCAGAAAATTCTTTGGATTTGCCAATAATCGGTAGATTGATTTTTATCAATACAATGACGATGGACAAATATCTACCAAGCATTATGTCTGTTGTCTATGCCAACGTTTCTATAGATGAAGCAATTAAGCAAATTGAGCAGCAAGTTGATTCATAGTTAAGTCAGCCTTCACCATCTTCTTAATTGGCTTAGTCTTAATGCAAAAACAGCTTGCAACGTGAAACCGAAATATCAGAGCAATCAAATCTTCTCCAAAAGCTAAATTCAGTAATATTAGCTCCAGAATCTACAAAGGAGAACATTTAGCGAAAATAGAGCGCAATTGGGCAGAGATATCAAGCTGGTAATAACTTTGAAGGCGATAGCATCAGTAAAAAATCAATAACTAGAACGGCTATTGGCGATCGCAATAGCTAAAAATAACTAGAATGGCGATCGCCTCTCTAACATTATAGAAAGTAGATTGGGTTTCATTCTTCATCTCAATTTACGCGATCGGCAATCGCACTTATATGATCATGCAATCTAGAATTTTGTGACAAATTTGTACACCCTACCTTCACTACTTATGGATGACTTGGATTTCAACACTTTGCTTAGATTCTCAAGGTGATTATTCATATCTAAATCGCTAATAAATCCTGATGGAGAATCCTTACCTGTAAGTTCTTTTGTTCTTTTACTTGTTTCAGCTTGTAATTCTATTATTTCGTCACTGTGCTTCAAAATCTCTTCCATGCCTTTAACGATTCCCTTTAGAAAAGCCCCCTTCAACTCCTTCCGCTGTGACTTGGTTATATCATCGGCTGCTTTTCCTGCGGACTTCATCGCAAATTCAAAATATTTCTTTCTAGTCACTCTACTCAGACGTTCTTTCATCCTTGCCGTTCCTTCATCGCTCATTTTTTGTGTTCCATTAAGCTTAGTATTAGTGTCCAGCATAATAAAGTTGCCAGTATCGCTTACGAATAGATTTGACAACATATCATCATTCCACTTATCTCTTCCATAAGTAAACAAGTCAAATGCATATGCCATTCCATACTTTTCAAAGCCCACTTCGCTCAAACATACTTGATTCTCATGAAACTTCTCCATCGGCATAATCATCAACCAGCTTCCATTACTTGCTGTAGGGTCGATTTTGAAAGTGGTTTTAATTGTGTCCACGTACAATTGATGATCGCCTTCTCCTGGCTTCACGAGCTTTGGCTCGGTATATTCAAGACCGATTATTTTCCCCATAAGTCCTAGCATGATTTCCTCTTGACACGATTTCTGCCCTTGGAACTTCATTACACACTTCTCACCATCTACCTCCATCAAAAACACATTGTAATTGGCTCCTAAATCTTTTAATGCTTTGACCTTAACCTCATCGTCACGTCGGATTACTCCTGTAGTTGATTGCTGTACCACGTGAGTCAACTCATGGGCAATCAACTCCTGTCCTTCCTTGCTACTAGGGTTATATGCTCCCTGCCGAAAGAATACATCTTGACCTGTTGTAAAGGCTTTAGCCTGAATTGATTGATTGAGCTGATCGGACTGTGAACCTGTATGTACTTTTACACCGCTAAAATCTGCTCTCAATGCCTGTCCCATCTTGGTTTGGAGACCAGCATCTAGTGACTGACCACCACCCCGCGCACTTTGAATTGATGACTCTAAATCAGTTGGTGCTTCTCCCCCGCCAAGATTTTCACGTCTTTGCACCAAAGACTTCATTTGCAATTCTTCTTCTTCCATCGAATCATCTCGTTGGATTGAAGAGATTGGTTTCATCTGCAATTCTTCATTCTCTTCTTCCATTGATTCTTGTCTTTGGACAGGCTTATCCTGCGTTGGAGAATTAATTTGTTGAACTACTTTTGATGCTGTGTCATCTGCTTCCTTCTCATACTTGTCATTGGGCTCACCAATATTTAGCTTTGCTTGAATTGGCATCCGTGCTTCCTTTAAACGATTCTGAGACTTTCTCTGGATTGGTAGAGCAGATTTAGGTTTTGATGTAGATATTAGTTTTTCTAATAGATTTTCCGATGAAGTGTTTCTAGGTTGGCTCAAAACACCTTCATCTAACTCTGGCTGAGATAGCGCAAAGCCTCTAGTTTGCAAATTGAGAGTTGTGGTTTTTACAGAAGCTACAGGTTGAGCAGACTTTTTTTCGTAGGTGCGCTTCATGTCATTAACCTCTAAATTTGCTTTCTGAAAGGCTGTATTTGAGTACTTGCAAATATTTTCGCATATTTAAATTAAGACAACTATTCGCAATTTAAAAAATTTCTAAGCTCTTTTATTGACAATTTTGATTATTGGTAGAGCCATCTTGAAGGGTCGTGTTACATAACTTTGCATTCGTCAAATTTGTATTGATTAATGAAGCATTTTCCAGATTTGCCTCAACTAAATTTACTTCGCTAAGATTGGCATTTTCGAGATTGGCGAAACCTAACTTGGCATTAGTTAGATTCGCTTTAAGTAAATTTGCACCTTCAAGATCGACAAATTGTCGCACTTTCGTAAATATATCAACATTGCCATCCGCAAAAGTGTCAGTCAGATTAGCTTCTTGGAGATTACTTTGGCGAAAGGAGGCATCAAGTAGATAAGTATTACTGAGGTTTGCACCCATCAAGTTTGCTTGCCCCAGATTTGCAAGTCGTAGATCTGCATAACTGAGATCTGCATAAATAAGTGTTGACTCTTGTAGATTTGCGCTTCTGAGATCCGCACTGCGGAGATTTGCACCTTTGAGATTAGCTTTGCTGAGATCTGCTCCAATTAGTTTAAGTCCGTTCAAATCCGTATTTTGCAAATCGCAACCCTGACATCGGTTAGTTTCGATCAGCCTTTGTCGATTGGCGGCTTGGATTCGATCGCTACTAGGATCGGCAAAAGATGGCGAAGTTGAGGCGATCGCCCCAATTGCCAAAAATCCCACACATAGAAATCTAGGTATGATGCACATTTTAAGAAGTGGTTGAGGTCGTGACATCGGTAGAAAATAAGATGATAGATTAATGTTGATTTGATTTGGTTATTTTTGTAGAGTTTTACTTAATAAAAATAATTACAAATCTGCGATCGTGATTGAGAACTCAGGAGTACCAGTGATTTTGCGGTCTTTCTTTCGGTCATTTAAGCAAGGCAAACGATTTTGGTTGCTGATGATGGTGCTGTTAAACTTGCCCTTCGCTGTACCTGCGATCGCTCAAGAAAAGCTGCAAGACTTTGACTATTGGGCTTCACTATGTAGTTCATTGGTTAAATCCCGCAAGTACAAAGAGGCGGTTGAAGCTTGCAATCAGGCAATTACGCTAAATACTAATGAGCCGATCGCTTGGCTCGAACGTGGCGATGCGATGATCGGCTTAGCCATGTATACCGAAGCAGTGGTGTCCTACGATCGCTTTATTAAATTACAACCAGAAAATTCTGGAGCTTTAGCTAAGCGTTGTAGCGCATTGAACGAGTTAGAGCGATATGAAGATGCAGTTGCCTCTTGCGAACTTGCCTTACGACTCGACAAAAACTGGGATGATGCTTCGCCTGCGATGGTGTGGTATATCCAAGGAGCGTTACTAAAACGGGCTGGGAAAATGGCAGAAGCTCTAGAATCTTTGGGACTAGCAATTCGTTCAAACCCCAATTATTCATTAGCTTTAACCGAACGTTGTGATATTTTTATCTCCCTCGATCGTGCGGCAGATGCCATCCAAGATTGCGATCGCGCGATTAAAGTCAATGCTAACTGGGGTAAAGCCACCCCGGCGATCGCTTGGAAAACCAAAGGTAAAGTCCAAAGCCAGTTACAACGCTACGATGACGCTCTGTTTGCCTATGATAAGGCTGTAGCGATCGAACCCACTAATGCTCAGGCTTGGGCTGAACAGGGAATGATTTTATGGCGTTTAGGGCGCTATGCCGAAGCCTTAGCTTCGCAGGAATGGGCACTCAAAGCCAAAGAGAAATATTCTCTTGCTCTAGCTAACTCATGCGCCGCACTCAACCAACTACGCCAATATAAAGAAGCACTTGCTGCCTGTAACTCTGCACTCCAAGAAGGCGACCAACAATGGGATTATTTGGGGCCAGCATGGGCATGGGATCAACGCGCCAATGCTTTAAATGGTTTAGGTAAATACGAAGAAGCGCTTGCCTCGGCAAATCGCGCGATTGCTCTCAAGTCGAACCAAGCAAGTTTTTGGGCAAATCGGGCGGCTACTCTTTGGTCTCTGGGGCGATTTGATTTAGCCCTTTCATCTACTAATCAGGCGATCGCCCTCAATCAAAACTCATCTAACGCTTGGTTTAATCATGGACGCATACTTGCTTCTCTTGGACGAACAGAAGAAGCTTTACAAGCCTATGACAAAGCAATTCAAGGCGATGCAAACATTGGCAGCCAAATATTTTTGGCCGACATTTTGACAAATAAGGCAGCTTTATTATGGCGGCTAAATCGTTTTCGCGAATCCATAAACGTTAGCCGACAGGCAGTCGGTATTAACCCAAAATCAGACACTGCTTGGTTTAATTTAGGATTGGCACTTATGTCCGTCGATCGCTATGCCGAATCTGCCGTCGCCTACAGTCGCGCGATCGCCATTGATGTCAAAAATGCTGATTATTGGACTGGCAGGGGACTTGCCTTACTAGCTCTTAATAGTAACGCTGACGCATTAGTAGCCTTTGAGCAAGCCCTTAAGCTCGATCCCAGTCAAACTCAAGCCATAACTAACAAAGCGATCGCGATCGATCGCTTAAAACCCAAACCAGCAAAACCGTAAATACTTGAGAACAAAGTGCTGTGAGCATCTTGCGCTCGAGTATATTAAATACCAGGGATTTCCGAAAGATGGCACTTTAGTTCTTCGACCTCAAAATTGGTCATTTGCTTCCATTCTTCGATGGTAAAGTCATAACCTTCAGCCTGAGCTAGTTGGACAAAACTTTCAAGGTCGGGCGCTTTATTTAACTTTGCTTTCAGGAGGGAATCAGATTGGGCTGCCCTATAAAGGCGTGCCACTTGCTCTCTTGCCATAACATTGATTAGGAGTAAAGTGGTTAGATGTGACTCTGAGCAGCATGTTTAAGCGGTTTAAACCTTGCTACAAACGACACAACTGTAATTGATAATAGTCTATTGTGGGTTTTACGGAATAAGGCAAGCAATTTATGGCTAATAAAAGTCCAAATGTTTGGCAAAAACTGTGGAGACGTATTACTGCTGTTTGGGGACAGTTTATCAGTAGTATTGACGGTCTCATTGGTAATCGTTTCATCGAATTTTTAGACAAAGCCGTTCCTGCTCCATTAAGATTTCTTATTCCCTTTCTAAAAGACGATTTAGGGATAGCTCCTCCATCAATCGGATCTTTTAAAGGAGTTGGCTTACCTGAAAAAAACGAAACGAAAGAAATCTTAAAAGAAATTTCTATCGAAACAAGAGTAGGAAATATTTGGCAAATTAAGCCTCAATTTCTACGCTATCAATGTCAAGAATCTAATCCTTTTCGGTGTGAATATCCTCAAGAAACAGTTGCCGACGATCCAAATAATAAATACTGTAAAAAATGTCAGTTTCCTGCGACCCTGCCACCCGAGGTTAAGATTCGTGGCATCAAAGGAGTCTATCAAGTTGACAAATATATCGGGGTTCGCGGTACTGGCAGACTATACAATGCAACCAACCTATCAGATGGAGAATCTTTTTTATTTAAAGAATACGTAATACCCAAAAAATATTTTAACGCTCAAGAAACAGGAGCTTGCAAACGTAATTTTGAATCTTCAGCAGAACTTAAGCTATCAGACGGTAGGACTCAAGACTCACGGTTAGTAACACCAATAGAGGCGATCGCGGACAGTCGAGAAGAGCGCTGTTATGTAGTACTACCAAAAACTGAAGAGGCAATCACTTTAGCCGAATATCTAGCTCTCAATGGGGCAATGAATAATTGGCAAGTTAAATCATTTCTCAATCAAGCTCTTCAAACACTTGAGTCTTTACATTCACAAAAGTATAGATTGCGTTCTGGTGTAGTGACATCAGGGTTGCCCCACGGTAATTTAACTTTTTATAGTATCGCTATTAGATCGAATTTTCAGGGATTTACTGTCTACCTCAATGACATGGCACTTTGGGAAGATCGTTTTTATGCAACAGATAGTCCAGCAATTGCCTATTCCATCAATCGCGATCTTGAAGATTTGGGGTATATTGCTTTCTATCTATTACATGGTGGGGTCATTGATTTAGAAAATCGATTTTGCCTAAACCCTAATGATGTAAATCACTGGGATAAGAAAGTCGATGCGGGATTGAAAAGATTTGTCCAAAACTTAATTGGCTTTGGCGAAACTAGTTATAGCTCTGCGGAAGTGGCTCGTCGAGCATTACTAAGATTACCAATCGCGCGCGAAGCAATGATTGAGTTTATGGAAGTGGAGGAGGTAGAACCAGAAAAGAAAAAGGGGTGGCGGAATTGGTTAACTAAAAAGAGAATTGCGATCGCAGTTGGCGTACTTCTTTTAGCACTACTAGCTTTTCTATTGTATTTTTGGTTGACTCAACCCCCTAAAGCAGCAAAGCTAAATCTGCCTTGTTGCATTAGTCAAATTTCTGATATTCCTAAAGGTAAATTTACTTATGTTGCTGACAAAAATAGCACTTGGAATTACTCGCTTTTACAAAGTAACCTAATTGCTAAAGGTGCAACTCTCGAAGATGAATTACAAAAACGTCAACCAAAACTTCAGCTCACCTATCAGCCAGTAGCTACAGTTACAAGTATAGATAAATCAGACGAACAATCACCGATCTCAAAATTGCGATCTAATCAAGCAGATTTTGCAATCTCAAGTGCTACAGACAATCTGGGCGGTAACTTTATCACCCAAAATATTGCCTATGATGGCATAACTGTGTTTGTTGCTTTTAGTTATGCACAGCGCAATAATAGTTTGCCAAGAGCATTACAAGGCAAAATTACCTTTGAGCAATTGCGACAGCTATATACAGGCGAAATTATCAATTGGCGGCAGTTAGGGGGACCAGATTTACCAGTCAAATTGTACATGCCTTTAGATGGCGATTCGGTCAAGATTTTTGAAAAACGAGTTCTTAAAGATGAAGCTGCGATCGCCGCTTTTAGGCAACTCATCCAAGATAGAAATGGAAGTGTTACGGCGTTATCAATTTTTGATTCTCTGCGACAAGTAATTCAAGACTTTGAGGATCGTAATATTGGCAGTATTTCCTTTGGTTCAATTAGTCAAGTCTTCGGACAATGTTCGGTCTATCCACTAACATTAGCTGATGATAATAAATCCTTCATTGCGCCGCTAGTTTCACAAACTGGAAATCCAATTACACCTGATACCGATCTTTGTAACGAGAAAGGTAGCTATATTCAAAACTACACAGCTTTTATCAATCAAACTTATCCACTCTCATATCCAATTTCAGTGGTATACACCCGTGATAATCGCCGACTGCCGATCGCTGAGAGATTTGTGGCAATTATGAGAACTGAAGAAGCTCAAAATTTGCTCAAACAAACTGGATTAATTCCCTTAAAATTTCCACTCAAACAATAAATTTGGATGTTTTCTACAGCAATTTTAGGTGATATTAAGAGAGGTTTTGACACTTCGGCTAGCTCAGGGCTTCGGCTTTGCTCAGCTAGCAGTCTAAGATGGCTGAACGAAGACAAAGCCCAATGATATGGGGATGCAAGATACCACTTCACAAATCGGCAAAAAAGCGATTGTACAAAAACATTTGCCTTACTGTAAAATAAACTTATGTGTAAATATACATAACCCAATAAGATCGAGGATGATATTGCACCTTTGGGAAAAGTGATCGCATTTAAATAAATATTGATGTTCCTGTAAAACTAATGTAAATAATTCAGTAGGGATAATAATGTTAAGCCATTCTGATGAATCAAAAGCTAGGGCTGAAATTGAGAAACTCGCAGCCGAAATTTTACAGGAACCCTTACAGATTCGATTACTTAGCGATCGCGTTTACAAGCTGCTAAAAGATGACTTAAGACAGCAGAAAGAGCGTATTGGTCGAAATTATGAGGGTAGATTATGACCAATAGTGACTTTCCTAGAGCGGCTTCCTATGTTACTACAAATCATTTCTATGTAGAGATGTCACCTGACTCGACGATTGTGGCTTGTTTTACAGAATGTTCTGGTCTAAGTGCCAAAGTTAATTATGAAACCTATTTTGAGGGTGGAAATAACGATCAGCAAAAGATTCTCCTAGGTCATGCCTCCTTTTCGGAAGTAACCCTCAAACGTGGTGTTACTGACGATCTCAGCTTTTGGGGTTGGTTTACCGCAACAACATCGCGGCGACGCAATATTAACATCTTATTATTTAATCAAGCTGGCGAAACAAGGCAATGTTGGACTCTTATCGGGGCAATTCCAGTCAGTTGGCAAGCTCCATCACTACAAGCTGAAGGTAATGCTGTGGCAATTGAAGAGCTAACCTTAGCGATCGAAGGCTTGACTGTTGCGACGACAGGTGGCGGTGCAGCGACAGTTGTTACGCGAGACTCAACAAATGGTTCTTTCCCTAGTTCTTAAGCCGTGACTGAAAATACGCCTCTAACCTTTGATGATAGCAACTATAATTTACCCGATGACATTCCATTAGGTAACCATTCACCTTTGCTTGTTCCAAAGGCTCTTGGTCAGTCATTCTTGCAGACCAAATTTATCTATCCGTTGGGTGCTGTTTCAATTTTGAATCCTGATAATATTGGTTTTAATGATTTTGAATTATTAAATAATTCTTTTGAAAGTTCTCCATTTTTAGACCAACCTTCACAATCTTTTACGCAGTCCAAAAGTTTTCCTTCAGCCACAAACCAACCTGATATTCAAGCTAAGTCTCTTCTCTCGCCAACTACTCGACAAACAAAGCGATCGCCTCAAAATTCTCCTAAACCTTCAAAAAATATATCAGTTCAAAGAAAGTCGCTAGAAACATCTCAACAAGAAAGTCGCTTTAGTGCTCCTCTAAACCAGCCAAATCAAAATCTAGTTGCAAATACTCCAATCGAAGCTAGTACATTGGAGAATATCTCCATTCAGAGATATGAAGACTTGCCGACAGTTAGCAACGCCAACATAGAAATAGAGGGCTCTCCTAATTCTTTTGGAGCTGAGAGCGATACTTCTATAGATAGTCCTATTTATAGTAATGATAATCTGCAATCTATTCAGTCAAATATTGATTCTCAAAGCATAAGTAGTTCTAATTTAGGAAGCGATCGCATTCAAGAAATACAAAGAAAGCCTGAAATATCTAACCCTAATCCTGTGTCAATTATTTCAGATGTTAAACCTCAAGAAATTCCTCCAAATGAGCCAAGTACTAAGCAGATTCAAAGAGTCTCCGAAATTCCTTCACAAAACGTTCCAACCCAGCAAATTTTATTGTCTTCTAATTTGCCTGTAGCAGAGAATTCAGTTGAGGTAAGCGATCGAACTCAGTCAATACAAAGGAATATTGACTCAACGAGTTCAGTTGATACTAGTAATAGTATTTTGCAGAGCGATCAAGAACTCCATACAGATTCAGATTTATCGAATGTCAATATTGATGTTAAACCAAGTACTCAAATTATTGATGCACTTCAAAGGAAATCTGAAATATCGGCTTCAGATGAAATCTCTCCTAGAGATCGCTACAATCAAATTAATCCTGATTTTCAAGTCTCAGATCGAATCTCACCAAACGAACAGAACGCGCAACCAATTCAAAGAGCTTCTGATAAATTGTCAGCTAATTTGTCAGCAAGTATTCAAAATCAGCAACAAAAAACTTCTGATTCACCTTCTGCAATAAACAATATCGAGCAGAGCGATCGCACTCCGTCGATCCAAAGGAATATTGACGCAGATTCTATAGATCCAAATACTTCTAGCAGTAATATTTCTAATAGTAATCTTGTACAAGATAATCGCATTCTTCAAGCAGATATAAAACCAGATAGTTTAGGTATTCAGACTAATCAAAGTGAGTCAATTCAAGAGATACAGAGAAAGGCTGATATGTCTCCAACAAGTATTTTGCAGCGTACTCAAGCAATAGAACCTCAAGTAGTTTCCGAGCCTCTATCTGAGCCTTCGACTGTAAATAATACTTCTCAAAGCAGCAATGCTCAAGTAATACAAAGAATTAGCGATAATTCTGGTACTGATGTTGTCATAGATAATTCGATTTTACAGATCGATCGCATTCCAGAAGTACAAAGAGAATCCGATCGATCTGTCAACGAAACTTTTGTAGATATTGATAATTCACAAATCGAGAGTTCGCAATTACCCCAAGCTCAATATATTGCAGATATATCTACGTTACAAAGCGATCGCGTTCAAGGAATCCAAACTAAATCTGACTTGGCTTCTGTATATAGTGATACCTCTAGTGCAAGTTCTCAGGAGGGATATATTTCAGAAGCACTGGGATCTGCTTTTGTAAATAATCCTACAGTTTCTGAAGATAGATCTATCTTACAGAATAGCGATCGCACTCAAGAGATACAGAAAAAGTCAGACCAAAATACTTCTAATAATGTTTCAACAAGCGATCTGGTTCAAGAAAACCAGCCATTCTCTGATTTGTCTAATTTAAATAGTAATATTGAACAAACAAATCTCACCCAATCTATCCAAAGAAGCTCCGATCTATCTATTGGAAATCCTAACATTTTAGATCGAAATTTCGATCTAGGAACGCAGGAAAATTCTGATGCAGTTAATAATGCTTTACAAGGCAATCTCACCTCAAGTGTTCAGAGAAAGGTGGATTTATCTGCCACAGATAGCGATCCAATAGTCAATAATATTAATATTCAGGAAATACAAAGAAATACTGATTTAGATATCCCAGAAACTTCTATAGATCTATCCACCCATCAAAGTTCTATCTTTCCATTAACGTCTGGAGATCTTGACACCCCCGATAAATCTATAGATGGATTTATCCAGCAAGACAAGTCTAACCAAGGAATACAGAGATCTACTATTGTAGATATTCCAGAAATTTCTCCTCTAGAAATATCTAGAATATCTACTTTAAATAATCCTGAAGCTATTTTAAGTAATGCAACTCCACGGATCGAGCCATCACCAATAGTTCAATCTAAGCCTGATTTGCCCGTAGCAGATAGTAATATTTTACAGAGCGATCGCACTCTGGAAATTCAAGCTCAATCCGATTTAAATAGTCCTGAAAATTTTGCAGATTGGAATACTGCGCTAAGCAGTCTTCCCCAAACAATTCAAACCAAATCTGATTTATCTGTTTTAGATAATGCTGACTCGCGAACCGATCTCACTATAGAAGTTCAAAGACAATCTGATGTATTCTCTATAGGTAGTGAAAGTGGTATTTTAGAAAGTAATATTGCGGTTCCACAAGTACAGCAAGTTTCTGACTTGGCAAGTCACGAAAATATCGTAGATAACTCCACTTTGCAAGGTAATCTCACCCCAAAAGTTCAAAAAAAATCTGATTCGAATATTCCTGAAGAAATTACAGCTACTAATATTTTACAGGGCGATCTGCCACAAACAATCCAATCTAAACCTGATTTACCTATAGCTGATAGTACTATTTTACAGAGCGATCGCACTCCAGAAGTTCAAAGGCAATCTGACTCTAACTTTGCAGACAGTAATATTTTGCAAAACGATAGTATCCCAGAAGTTCGACGAGCTGATGATTTAGAACCTCCTAAAACTATTATTGGTAATACCGATCTCATTCCAAAAGTGCAAAGACAATCTGATTCGTCTTCTATAGACAACAATGTTTTGCAAGATAATATCGCTTTAGAAGTTCAACAAATTTCTGACTTAGTGAGTCCTGAAATTTTAGATAATAATATTTTACGGAGCGATCGCGTTTCAGAAGTACAAAGAACTCTCGACGAGTCAAGTTCTGAAACTATTGCAGATAACCCTATTTTACAGAGCGATCGCATTTCGGAAATTCAAAGAGATGTTGATTTGACTAGTCCAGAAACTTTTGCAGATAAAACTATCTCGCAAGGTAACTCTAATCAAGAGATGCAAAAAACTTCTAGCTTTGTTAACCCAGAAATTTCTGTAGATAGTTCGCCTCTACATAACGATCGCAGTCCAGAATTGCAAAGAAAATCTGATTTGGTGACTTCTAAAATTTCTACAGACAGCACTTTATTGCAAGGCGATCGCGTACAGGAATCAAACAGGAATTCTGAATTGATAAGCTCTGAGAATCCTGTAAGTACTACCATTTTACAAAACGACTTACCCCCCGATGTTCAAAAACAATCCGATTTAATTAGTGCTGAAAATACTACAGATAAAAGTGTTTCACAAATTGAACTTTCCCAAACAATTCAATCTAAATCAAGCATACCTATTACAGATAGTAATAATTTGCAGAGCGATAGAGTTTTAGGAATTCAAAGAGATATTGATTTGACTAGTCCAGAAACTTTTGCAGATAAAACTATCTCGCAAAATATTCCCAATCAAAGTATTCAAGAAGTTTCAGGTTTTGTTAATCCAGAAACTTCTGTAGATAGCTCAGCCCCACAAAACGATCGTATTCTAGAATTACAAAGAAAATCTGATTCAAGTGGTTCTGAAAATCCTATAGGAAATAATATTTCGCAAATCGATCTTTTACAAACACCTCAAACTCAATCAGATTTATCTACTGTAAATAGAGCTGCCCCACTGAGCGATCGCACGCCAGAAGTGCAAAGAGAGCCTTACTTGGCAAGTCCTGTAAATTTTATAGACAGTGGTGTTTCACAGATCGAGACATCGCAAACCATACAAGCTAAATCTGATTTATCTGTTGAAAATGATGCTGTTTTTCAGGGCGAGCGCACACTAGAAGTACAGAGACAAGCTGAAATCTCTTCTGTAGATAGCCATATTTGGCAAGGTGATAACGCTCCAGAAGTTCAACAAACTTCTGATGCCGTAAGCTCTAGAACTGACATGGGTAATTCTGTTTCACAGAGCGATAGCACATCAGTATTACAAAGGAAATCCGATCTATCTAGTTCTCAAACTCCTATAGATAGCTATGTGGAGCAAAATAATCACGTTCCTGAATCACAGGATGTTAACAGTATAAGTAGTCCTGAATCTTTTACATATAATAATGTCTTACAAGAACCTGCTGCCCAAGAAATCCAGAGTGCTCAAGAAATCCAAAGAAAATCTGATTTGACAACTCCAGAAACTTTTGCGAATAAATCTACTACTTCACAAAACGATCGATCTAATAGCAGTTCTGATTTAACTGTTCCTGAAGCTTCTGAAAGTAAGAATATTTTGCTGCAAAGTGATTTAACAACAGAGATACAGAGAAAGTCGGATTCAACTAGTTCCGAAAACCCTTTAGATAGTGATGTTTTACGGATCGATCCTCTACAATCAATTCAAACTCAATCGGATTTGTCTGTTATAGATAGTGATATTTTACCTAGTGATCGCGTTTCAGGAATCCAGAAAAATATTGATTTAACGAGTTCAGAATCTTTTGTAAATGAATATATCTCTCAAGCAGATCGTACTCCAGAAGTGCAAAGAAAGTCTGATTTGGTAACTCCAGAAATTTCTTTAGATAACATTGTTCAGCAAAGCGATCGCATCTCTCAATCACAAAACATTGACAGTATGACTAGTAGTACTGTCTCACAGGAACTAACTGCACGAGAGATTCAAAGAAAGTCTGATTTAGCAAAACCAAAAATTTCTACAGATATATCTACTCATTCTACAGACACCTCTACTCAGCAAAATAACAGTACTTTGGAAGTGCAACGAGTCTCTGACTTAAATAGTACTGAAAATCCTGAAAGTTCTATAGATAGCTATATTTCACAATTAGACCGTAAACAAGCACCCCCAACCCAATCAGACTTGCCTGTAGATAGTGATTTTAGAAGTAGCGATCGCCCTCTAGCCGATCGATCTCCAGAAATACAAAGAGCATCCGATCTGTCTTCTACAACTTCTACATATAATGATGTTTCGCAAGGTAATATCAATCCCGACATTCAAAGAACTTTTGACCTAACAAGTCCTGAACCTGTTGCAGATCGATCGTCTATTTCACAAAGTAATCAAACGCTGGAAGTACAAAGAAAATCTACCTCGTCTTTTGCAGATAGTAGTATTCAGCAAAACGATCTCATACCAGATGCACAAAGTATTGACGGTGCAATTAGTCCTGAAATTCCTACAGATATTGTTGTCTTACAGCCAAGATCTGCACAAGGAATTCAGAGGAAATCCGATCTGACAGATTCAGAGACTTCTCTTGTAAACAGCGATCGCATCTTAGAAGTGTCAAGTGACATAGATTTATCTCCAGTAGATAGTACTATTTCACAAACATCTTCTATTCCAGAGACTAAAGAAAATTTTAGTTCGGCTAGTCCTGAGATTCCTGACTATAAATCTACTGCACAAAGCGATCGCACTCCAGAAGTACAAAGAAAGTCTGATTTGATTCGCTCTGATGTAATTAGTTCTGAAAATCCTATAGAAAGTAATATTCCGCAAGCTGATATTTCTCAGGCGATTCAGACGCAATCAAATACATCTAATACTTTTTCACAAAGAGATCGCATTCCAGAAGTACAAAGAAATCTTGCCTCATCTTTATTAGATAACAGTGTTTTGCAAAGCGATCTCGATCCTACAATTCAACAAAACTTTGAACAAAACCTTGGCGTAGCAAATCCTGAAACTATCGCCAATAATCCTACTTCACTCAGCGATCGCGCTCCAGAATTGCAAAGAAAATCTAATTTAACTAATTCTGAAAATCTGGTTAGTGATATTGCACAGATTGCTCCTCAACAAGTAACCCCAACTCAATCTAATTCACTTCCAGTTGCAGATAGTACTATTCCCCAAAGCGATCGCCCCTCATTAGTCCAGACTAAATCTGACATAACCAATCCAGACATCTCTGTAGAGCAAAATGAAAACAAAACGTTCGTTCAAATGATGGCGGACGATTCTGCTTTAGACGATCTACAACTTCCTACGGTTATACAAAATCTTGGTCAGACAGATCGTTTAGGCAATTTCTCGTCACTCATATCGGCACCTAAACTAGATAAAGATACTAGCTCTCCATCACAAACCTCACAAATATCTAGCCCAAATAGCTTCAGTCCAAATAGCTTGTTAAGTAACTTACCTCCAACAATTCAGACCAAGCAGGATAATAGCAACACACGTGGTGAGCCTATTTCTATGGGGTGGTCAAATATAGCGGAGTTGCTAGCAAATTTACCACCTTCTAAGCAGAGTTCTAGTAGTTCGTCTACAAACTCATTAAATATCCAAACAAAACGCTCGACAGAGCGCAGTCCTTTAGCTGATAATTCCACCCGCTCAACTAGTAATCAAAATCAAACTATTATTCAGCGATCGCCAGATAATGCCAATGTAAATAACGATGACGATCGAGATCTATACTTAACGCCACAAGGCTTACAAAAAGGCAACCCCAATAAAACTACCAATAACCTATCCAATCAAATCCAACACATCCAGAAAAAAGAGGGTCTACCAGAAGCAAATGTATCTGTTAATCCACCAAGCACTCAGGATAGTAATTCTGAAGAAAACTTTTCAAAAAATTTAGAAGCTCTTGCCCAAGAAATATACTTATTATTGCGGCAGCGTTTAGAAATTGAGAAAGATCGACTGGGAGGTGGATATCAAGGAAGGTTACCTTGGTAACTTTTGCAATACTTGTAAAATAAGCACCCTTTAGGAATGCAATAAATTTTAGGAGGACAAATTATGTCAGTAGGTCAACTTGTAAAAGCAATGCTCACAACTACCGATGCTGGGGCGGCAGCTATAAACTTTCAATTCAATCCGACCGAGCTGCAATTTCAGCGATCGGTCAGCCTCAATCGTTCTGAAGGCGCTCGAACTGCATCAGGCTTACCAAAAGTTACCTTTGCTTATCCCGAACCAGTTAGTCTGTCACTAAGTAATTTAACTTTTGATACATACGAAGCAGGGACAAGCGTCTTAACATTAATCGATCCAATTATCAAAGCGACAGACTTTACAGGCTCTTTGGAGCGGCCTCCAGTATATGTATTTGCGTGGGGACAAACTCAATATTTAAAATGCTTTGTGAAATCAGTTAGCTACAAACTAACAATGTTTCTTGCTGACGGTACACCTGTAAGGGCAATAGTTGATATGTCCTTAGAAGAAGTCGATAGTACCCAACTCTAAAGGTGTTACGACAAAATATAGTTTCTGAGATTTTACCTTTAGGTATAAAGCCTAAAGACTTTAAAAATGCTCGATTCAAGCGATCGATTTGCTTTCAAAAATATTAGTTAGAACAGCATATGCCAGCATCATACATACCCAAACCTTTAATCCAAATTGATGGCACAGACGCATCTGCAGATCTCCTTGAAGATATCCTTCAGATATCCGTAGAAGAAAGTCTCAACATGCCTGGAATGTTTACTCTAATTATCAGGAATGATTTCTATCCAGGACGAAGTGTAGACACAACTTGGAAGCACCAAAGCTTATTTGCTATTGGGAAAAAGGTAAAAATTGGATTTGCTTCTAGCACCACAGAAGGAGTCGATCCAGATACACAGACTGGATATGTCTTAGAAGGTGAGATTACAGGCATAGAAACTGAGTTTAATGAGAAATCTCAGGCTCCAATAATTATTCGTGGATATGATATTTCTCACCGACTACATCGAGGTCGTTATAATCGCTCTTTTCAAAATGTTACTGACAGTGATGTTGTCAGTCAAATAATTGGTGAAGCTGGAATTACTTCTGGAACTGTTACTTCTACAACTATTGTCCATGACTATATTTTTCAAGAGAACCAGACAAATATGGAGTTTTTGCGAGAACGAGCTGCTCGCCTAGGCTTTGAATTATATGTCCAAGACGCAAAATTAAACTTTCGCCAACCTACACAAGATCAAGAACTGGAGCTTAAGTGGCTAAAAGATATAGATAGCTTCCGAGTGCGTGTAAGTAGTTCTGAGCAGGTTAGCTCAGTTGAAGTAAGAGGCTGGAATTACGCCACAAAGGTACCGATAGTTTCGACTGCCACAACCGAATCAGTAATTACCTCAACTGGCAGTGGTAAAGGCAGTGCTAGTAGTACAAAGTTTAGTACTCAACCTAAAATGATCGTTGTCGATCAGCCAGTTTTCAGTGCTGACGAAGCTACGAAAATGGCACAGTCACTATGTAATGAGCTAGGGGGAGAATTTGTTAGTGCTGATGCTGATGGAGAAGGGAATCCTGAGATTAGACCAGGACGAGTAGTAAAATTAACAGGTATGGGTACAGCCTATAGCGGCAGCTACTATGTTACTGACACCCATCACTTATTTAGCGAACGCAAGTACATCACAAAATTTAGCGTTCGCAGTCTACGTGGTGGTAGTTTGTTATCTATTTTGTCATCCAAGACTCATCTACAGCCAGGTCAAACTATGATGGTAGGGATAGTTAGCAATAACAAAGATCCCAAAGGATGGGGAAGGGTCAGAGTCAAATTTCCGACATTGACAGAAGCGCATGAAAGTAATTGGGCTAGAGTCGTGGGAGCGGGAGCAGGACCAAGTAGAGGGTTTGACTGTTTGCCAGAAATTAATGATGAGGTTTTAGTAGCCTTTGAGCATGGCGATATACACCGCCCTTATGTGATTGGCGGTGTATGGAATGGCACTGATGCACCGCCCGAAGCTGTCGCTGACACTATTGTTGGCGGTAAAGTCCGTCTACGCACATTTAAAACCCGCTTGGGTCATAAATTGCAGTTTGTAGAAGAAGACAAAGATACGAAGAAAGGTGTTTATACCAGCACCGCAGGTGGACATAATTTCCGCATGAATGATAGCGAGAAGTTTATAGAGCTACAAACTACTGGAGGACATAAAATTCGCTGTGATGATACTAATAAAACTATTACGATTGAATCAACTGGTCAAATGAACATCACTGCTCCCCAAAAAATTTCTATAACTGTTGGTGGCAGTAGTATAGAACTAACTCCTAGCGGCATCACTATAAAAACTAGTGGAACTATTAGCGTGCAAGGGGCTTCCGTGAGCGTACAATCTAGTGGCTCATTGAGCGCATCCGCAGGTGGTTCGTTAAGTGCAAGTTCGGGTTCTTCAATTAGCGCGAGTTCAGGTGGTAGTGTGAGTATCAGTGGACCATCTGTAAGTATCACAGGCGGTATTATACGCTTAAATTAATTGTTGATGAGAGGCTTCGACTCTGCTCAGCCAGCTTAGAATATTAGCTGAGCGGAGTCGAAGCCCTGAATCTCACGAATAATTTAGGACTACTATGGTTTAGTTGACAGCCACTATTCATTATTTTTTCTTTTATTAATATCTAATTGTCTTATGTTTCCAGCCGCACGATTGACTGACATTACTGCTACAGGCGATCCCATTACTGGTCCTGGTGCACCAAACGTTTTGATTGGAAGTTTACCTGCAGCATGTGTTGGGGATTTGGTTGCAGGGCCTGTAATTACAGGAAGCATCGCCATGGGGTCTGTCACAGTCTTAATTTGTGGACGACCCGCAGCAAGGATTACATCTCAAGTAGTTGGAGCTAATACTATTACAGGAGTACCCTTAACTAGTGTGGTGGCGCTAGGAATGCCAACTGTGCTAATTGGTGGATAAAAGTTATAACTTAACCGTCGATTGGTTAAATTTTGCTGATAAAAACAAATATTGCTACGTGCCCTTAAAGCTAGAAACTAATATGCCAGAAGTTAATAATCCCAACTATATTGGTACTGGTATTGCTTTCCCCCTGCGAGTTAATGTTCAAGGCGAACTAAAGACTGACAGCGGCGATCGCAATTTGGAAGAGTCGATCGCTACTATTTTGAATACTAAATTAGGGGAGCGTGTATATAGACCTAATTTTGGTAGCCGACTTTCTGACTTAGTTTTTGCACCAATGAATCCTCAAACGATCTTGCTTGCAAGAGTCTATGTCGAAGAGGCATTAAACAGATGGGAACCTCGAATTGTGGTTACGGGAGTTTATGCAGAACCAGATCCAATTAAAGGTCGGCTAGATTTAAAAATTCTTTTTCGACTTAAAGATGGTCATGATAACCGCAGTATGGTTTATCCGTTTTATCTATTGCCACCGAATAGTCAGTAATTTTAATCAAAGGGAGCCGCAAAGTGGCTCTTTTTAATTTTCATATTAAGCATCATGGCGATTACTATATTCAGACTTTTAAAATATTTTGATATTTAGTAGCAAATTGCTAAAGCAGACAGTAAAATTCAAGCAATGAGATAATTCACCTAAGAGCATTGTGTGATGACGAAAGAGTTTGATTTCCTTCCAAATTTGCCAAAATCCGATCTTGACGATCGTACCTTTGCAGAATTGGTGAATGAGTGTCTTCTCAGGATTCCGCGCTATTGTCCAGAATGGACAAATTATAATCCTAGCGATCCAGGCGTCACTCTGATCGAATTATTTGCTTGGCTGAACGATCAGATGTTGATGCGGTTCAATCAAGTGCCGCGCCGTAATTATGTTGCTTTTTTAGAATTACTCGGCATCCGTTTACAACCGCCCGCACCTGCTCAAACTGAAGTGACATTTTACCTGAGTGCCTCTTTGCGAGAGGCTTATACGATTCCTGAAGGAATCGAGGTAGCGACGTTGCGGACGGAGTCTGAAGAAGCGATCGTATTTAGTACCGACCAGCCATTGGTAATTGGTAAGCCTCGAATTTTACATCTATTATCTGCGCCTAGAACTGAAGAAAATCCTCAGTTTTTACGAGATATGCTTTTAGATGTGTGGACAGAAGATCGTGAGGAAGAATGGTCTGGACAAGAAATTGCTCTATTTAGCGATCCACCACAGCCGAGTAATTGTTTTTATGTCGTATTTGATGGAGCGCAACCGGTATCTGGCAATGTGGTTGCTCTCAAGTTTAAGGGAGAGTCAGCTACTACGACAGGGATTAACCCTAACAATCCACCGCGATTTTGGGAGGCTTGGGATGGTTATGCATGGAAGCCTGTGTTGTTACAAGAGAATGACGATCGCACTAGGGGATTTAGTTTTAGCGAATTAGCTAATGAAGGTACAAATCCACAGCAAGGCGCAGAAGTTATTTTACATTTACCGCTAACGTGGGATGTAGCGCAATTTTCTACATATCGGGGGCGCTGGTTACGATGTAGCTATGTTGAGCCAACAGTCAATCAGTCTGGCTATAGTCGATCGCCACATATTATTGGTATGAGCGCACGCGCGATCGGTGGCACAGTCCAAGTAACTCAATGCAGTGCAGTTTTTAATGAAGTTGTTGGTGAGAGTAATGGCAAGTCAGGACAAGTCTTTCAGTTGCTACATACGCCGATCTTACCGCGACAAGAAGACGAATATTTACTAGTCACTCCCCCCGTAGGACTGCCACAAGTATGGCAAGAAGTTCCTGACTTTTCAGAATCTGCTCCTAACGATCCGCATTATCTGATTGACTCAACTTCTGGAACTATCCAGTTTGGTCCTTTTGTGCAAACTCCCAACTACCAAAGCCAACATACTCTGCAGCGCTTAAGGCTCCAAGGAGAACCAATGCAAAGGGTTGCGGCTGATGAGACAAAGGCGATCGCCTCAATCTCAAGAGCAGTTGGATCGCAATATGGAGCAGTACCACCTAAAGGTTCGATCGTTCAAATGCTCAAATACCGAACAGGTGGTGGATTTAAGGGCAATGTTCAACGCGGCAGTATTCGGATTGCCAAAAATGCAATTCCCTATGTAGCCAGTCTCACTAATCATATTTCTGCCAGCAATGGAGCCGATGCAGAATCCCTTGATGATGTGGCAGTCCGCGTCCCCAAGATGCTGAAAACTCGCGATCGCGCTGTTACACAATCCGACTTTGAATATCTCACCTTGATCGCGGGAGATGGGGCAGTTGCCCGAGTTATATGTGCACCAACTAGACGCAAAGAAGATGCAGGAATCGTTAGATTGCTCGTAGTCCCAAGAGTGAGAACTGAAAGTATCGATCAAGGGCAGGGTATTGCCCCCGAGCAGTTCATCTTGCCACCGAAGCTAAGCGATCGTGTATTGAGTTATCTAGATGAACGCAAAATGTTAGGTATTCAGATCCATCTGGAGCAACCTCAATATACTGGTGTTTGTGTCCAAACAGAAATCGCCCTAGAATCTGCTTACAACAATCCTCAAGTAGAACAGAGTATTGTCCAAAAGCTCAAAGTGATGCTTTACCGCTTTCTTAATCCGATTTCTGGAGGCATTAAAGGTGAAGGCTGGGAATTTGGTCGTCCAGTCTATCCTTCCGATATTGTAAAACTATTACAAAATTTCCAAGGAGTAAGGTTTTTAGGTACAGTACAACTATTTGAGTTGCGCTATGAAAATGGTGAATGGATTAGAAGACTCGCACCTCAACCGATCGTCGATCCAGGTCCCCTTGGTCTCGTTTGTTCTTGGCGAAGTCCACGTTTGCGTTCTAGTCATGTGATTAACATTGTGAGTTGAGAAAGCGTTTTACTTAACTCAACTCATTACAATAACTCAGAATTACCTATGGCTCCAAAAAGTAAGCTCCAATCATTAAGCGTTCGCTTAATATCGATGAAGTCTCCTGATGCCAAAGAAGAGACTCTGACAAGTGCGGATAAATTAGGTAGCTCGCACAGCGATCTGCAACAGTTAAATGCCAAGCGATCGCCTACTAAGTGCAAACTAGTAGTTAATCCTGGCGAACCGAGCGAAATTGTCGTCAAGCTCAAGAATTCAAGTAATCGATCGCTACTTACTAATTTAAGAGTAGAAGGAGACTTCCCAACGCAATGGCTGCAAATTGGTATGGAAGGCAATGAATTGCCTCCCCAAGCAGAGATGGAAGCGGTACTCTATTTTCAAATTCCTACAGACTTTTTTGAAAATCAAGAAGCAATTGTGCAGGGTAGCCCACTAACAATTAACTATCAGGGGCAGTTACAGGTATATGGTGGTTACGCTAATGATGACGCAGCCGCAGATTTAGAATTATTTGATATTAAGCCGTTTAAGATTTATGTGCGACCATCTAGTCTTTATCTGAGTTTCTTACCTGATATTTACCGCGAAGTTGATTTTGTCGCCCGATTTCTCAAAATCTTTGAGGAATCTCTAGAACCTGACGTGCAAATTTTAGATTCACTCTGGGCTTATCTCGATCCCATGCTAACGTCTGAAACGATGTTACCGTTTATCGCGCATTGGGTGGGATGGGAGTTATCTCCTGCTTTGGACATTGACCGTCAACGATATTTAATCAAACAAGCCATGCAGATCTATCGTTGGCGTGGAACGCGAAGGGGACTGCGCTTTTATATCCATTTATTTACGGGATTGCCTCTTGACGAACATCTGCCTGAGGGGGAAAAACACATTAATATTTTTGAAATTTCAGGACGTGGCTTTGTACTTGGTGAAGCTCAATTAGGACAGAATGCGTCTACAGGAGGTGGTAGACCTTTTCATTTTGTTGTGAGGATTCGCAACGATCTACAAAATCGACTCAATTTAGCTCTAGTTCATCGGATTATCGAACGTGAAAAACCAGCCTTTTGTACTTACGATCTAGAAACAATCTAAAATTTGCAGAACATGGTGCTAACACCTCTAGCCCTAAACCTGAGACTAATTTAGAATCTGTGGTGTATCGCGCCGCTAGCCCTAGCCCTAAATCTAAAAACGTGTAGATAAAATTGTATGAATGATTTTCCTTATCCCGAGATTAAGTCTTTTGAGCGCCTACAGGTATCCGATGGCTTGATGATTAATAGCGAGCGATGGCGACTTGCTCATGAATATCATCAGCAACGTCAAAATATGATGTATCAGTCGCTATTTTTGCCAGGGATTATTTGTGGCTTAGGTGTTGCGCCGATTCCTGCCCCTGAAGACTTACCAGCCAAATTTAGGGATGGACGCTGGGTACAGATCCAACCGGGAATTGCGATCGACCTGGAGGGAAACTTTATTGTTGTACCTGAACCCCTTGATTTTCGGATTTCTTCTGAAGCTTACGATCTGAAAGTTGAGATGGTTTATTTAGTACTTAGTTATGTCGATCCTGCGAAACTCAAACGAGCAAGTAGTAATGAAATACTGGTAGAAACCTTTCGAGTCAATGAAAAGACAGATTTGCCGATTGACACAGATATTGAGATCTGTCGCATCGCGATCGCGGGAGGAAAATTAGAAATCCAGAGACCAGTTGATATTTTTTCTCCTAGCGTATCTCAACTAGATATGCGCTACCGTTTACTATCCAAACTTCGTCCTCAAAATTTAATTCGTATAGCCTGTTTTAGCGATGATAGCAATCAAAAGTCTATTCAACAAAACTTTAAACTTCTCGGACAAGCTTTGACTAGCCTAGCTCCTCATTTAAGTACAATTGACCCTATTGATAGTCTCAATATTCTTACTGAACTTGAGTTAAGCAGCCTAACTCCTTATCATCTAATTTATTTAACTGGCGAACGAGTCCTCGCACTTAATGAGTCTACGCAACTGGCTTTACAGCAATATGTAGCGCTTGGTGGTGTCATTCTCATTGAGGCATCTATTCGTAATACTAAATTAGAGAACCTATTAGCAATTCAGCAAGAATTACAAAGTGCTAGTACAAAACTGAAAAAAACAATGGCTTCCCAGTTCAGTAACCAGCCCAATGCCAGTACTGCCGAACAATCTAGCATTCAAGTGGAATTACAGTCCGAATTAGATGCGATCGCGATCGAAGTAAATTCTCAGACCCAAAATATACTCAATTCTTTTAACAGCCATATTCCACAACAAACACCGCTCATAGCTTTTTCAGATCTAGAACGCGATCATCTTCTTCGCAGTCAGCCATTCCTATTTTCTAGCTTACCTGCGATCTCCGATCAATCAATTCAAGTTTTGGCTGGCGGAGGTGTAATTATCGTGCTGGGCGATCTCTCACCAGTATGGGGTGGACAATCAGATCTAGAGCTCACGCGCGAGAATATCCGTACTTGCCAAGAGTTGGGAATTAACATACTTAACTATGCTGCTCAACGGTATGCGATCGCAATGGCAATGCAAGTCAATCCAAAATATATAGATACGAATAATTCCCTGATTGAACCCGAACAGCGCCGTGTAACTAATATGATCGACAAATCCTCATAATGTTATTTTGTTAGTAATCAATCTGAGTGGTAATTAGCTCTGGATTATTTAATTGCTACGGACAAATTTCTTGTTAGATATTCATACTTATCATTAAGGTTATCTATCTATGTCTTCCATTCGCCAAATTTTTCCCATAGTCTTGAGCATTCAAATCACTGTAGCTGTTGGCATTACAGGTTGGATTTCATTTAATAGTGGCGAACGCGCAGTTCAGAAACTAACCCGACAACTTTGCGACAACTTAAATTCTCGAATTGAGCAGCAAATTACGAACTATTTTGAAGAGTCCGTGCAAGTGAGTCAAGCTGTGAGAACTTCTCTCAGTAATGGCAGCGTTAATACCAGTGATATCAACCAAGTTCAGAAAGATCTCTTCAATAAATCACGGGAATTTGATATTGAGAACATTATATTTTATGGAAATGAAAAAGGGGCTATGGTTGGCATCGATCGCCAACAAGATACTTCAAAGTTTTTACTACGAATCCGCGATGAAAGTACAGCTCCTAATCGACCAACTTATGAGTTGAGCGATAATGGGGAACGCGGCAAGCTAGTCATGAACGAACTATACGATCATCGCACCCGCCCTTGGTATACAGCTGCTAAGAAATCAGGTGAACCAATATGGAGTTCAATTTTTGTTAGTACGGTTGATGGTGAATTAACTACGACAAAAGCCACCCCAATTTACAGTCCCGATGGCAGTTTTCAGGGTGTGGCAGGCATTAATATTTCGCTCAAACAGATTAAACAGTTTATGAAAGAAATTCGCCCAAATGACAAATGGAACGTATTTTTAGTTGAGGCGAATGGTAATCTTGTGTCAACTACTTCCGATGAAGCTGTATTCAAAAAAGATGGCAATCAAATTACTCGCTTTGAAGTCTCTCAAAGTAAAGATCCTCGATTACAGAAGGTTGGTTTGGCTGTGCAAGAAAAGTTTGGTGGATTTCAAAATCTCCAAAGTTCAGAATTGATTGAATTTGAATCCAATGGCGAAAAATATATTGTGAGTACTCACAGGCTATCCAAAGACTTGAAGCTAGATTGGTCGGTAGGTATTATTGTTCCTAAGTCAATATTTATGCAGGAAATTGATGCCAATAACAATGTGACAGTTGTGATTATCGCAATTATGCTGGGCATCAACATTTTGATTGGTTTAGCAATTGCCACATGGCTACTACGTCCCATCAAAAACTTAATGAATGCGGCTAAACAAATTGAAGAAGAATCTTTCGATCCTGAAGAATTAACATCTGTAGCTCAGCGTAAAGATGAGCTCGGACAAATGGCGCGGGTATTCCAAGAGATGGGAAGTACGATCGCCGAACGGCAACAAGGTATGAAGAGTCAGTTGCGCAAACTTCGCGAAGAAAAGGATGAAGCCAAAAAAGCAGCGATCGCCTCACAAATGGGGCAGACAAATTCCTTGCAATCAATTTTGAGCCGTTCTAGAGCTGCTCGCAATAACTAGGAGAAAACCGCGATGTCAGTAAATCAAATTGGCTTAGAGATTCCTCAAAAAGAATTAAACTTTAAAATTGGTTCGGAAAAGAATTCTTTTCCAGTGGTTGTTATTAATGATAGTAATCAATTTGCTAGCTTTCAAATTGAGCTAATTGCTGCGGGAGCAGATACTGAAGCAGTTGGCTATGAATGGTATACCATCTCTCCCGATGTAAGTGTAAAAATTCCTCCAGGAGATTTAGTGGAGTTTGTAGTTTCTATTTTTGAAACTCCGATCTCAGGCTTCACTGGTATTATGAATATTACCGTACGTGCTTTTTCGATCGAACTACGCGAGGAAAATCGAGAAGTACTGCGAATTAATCTTCAAGAAGGGGCTGGACGATCGCAATTAAAGGTGGAGGTACCTTCTCAGAAGCTACAAGCAATTCCCCTCGATGATGTTGAAATTCCGATCTTAGTTGGGAATCCCAGTCAACAAACTACTAATGTAACTCTAACCTGTCTCGATCTACCTGCGTCATGGTTTCCTAGAGGAAATACATTGCAATTCTCAGTCAAGCCAGGAGCTCAATTTAAGACCTCATTTTTATGTACTTTGCCCTTCGATAGTGATGCGATCGCCAAAATTTATCCCTTTACTATCGATATTTCCCATACTAATGGCTTACCTTCCCAACTACCTTGTAGTCTAGATGTCCTCCCAAAAGGGGCTTTAGAAGTTACCTGTCTGCCTAAATTACAAACTATTCCTGCCAAGCGTTCGTGGAAGTTATGGTGGAAGTTTTGGCAATCAACACCTGCGATATTTACTTTAACTGCTGCCAATGAAAGCAATCTTCCACAGAAAATTGATTTCGATTTGGAGAATGTTAGCTCCAGTGATTATGAGGATTTTTCTTTTGAAGTTTCACCAAATAATGCTGAAGTAGAGCCATTCAGTAAAACAGATTTGAACCTCCAAGTTAGTAAATCAAGACCTTGGATTGGCAAGGCTCAGCATCTAAATTTATTAGTTAAAGCTAATTGGGAAGATACGAGAGTTAATACGATTGACGAAGTTCAAGCGATTAAAATTGTTGTTAAACCAGTAATTCCAATCTTTTTACTAGTCGTTATCTTTGCAGTAATTCTATTTCTATTAGGTTGGCTTTCTGGACTCAATCCCAATAATCCATTTCCACCTCACAAAGGTGCGGTTACATCGATTAAATATGATGGAAGTGGTACTCATGCTGTTAGTAGTTCTAACGATCGCACAATTCGGGAATGGAACACTTTAGGCTTTTATAGACCATTTACTAGCTTTGATTTGGGGGTTTTGACTGAAGCTAAAAAAGCAATTCGGACAGTGAGATATCGCCCTGTTAACAATGATTTAGTGGCAGCAGGATTGGAAAATGGTGAAATTCAAATATTGGATACTCAATCTGAAAGCGACCGTCCTTTAGCGACTTTCAGCAATCAAAACGACGATCGCGTTTTTGGATTAGAGTATACGCTTGATGCAAGGACTTTGTTTAGTGGTCATGGTAGCGGTACGGTTCTGCGTTGGGATTTGCAAAATCTCTTTACCAATCCTCCAACCCAACCAAGCCAAGTCAAAAAATTCGATTTTGCAATTAATGCGATCGCCTTAGTTGGTCAAGATGATAGCACTTTAGCGATCGCGGGACGCTATAACCAACTTGTCCTGTGGAATTGGGTTAATAATACTGTTAAAACGATTCCTTATCCGATTGCGGGTGGACAAGATGATTATATTCAAAGCATTGCTGTACCAGATCGTAAACGGAATCTACTCGCTGCTGCTGATACCCAAGGCAATATTTCTGTTTGGAATTTAAATACTTGTTTGCAAAACAATAGCCCTTGTCAATTGATCGAAGGTTGGCAAAAAGTGCATAGTGGAAAACCAGTGCGATCGGTAGCATTTAGCTCGCAGGGTTGTTATTTGATCAGTGGTGGTGATGATGGTCAAACAAAGCTATGGGCACTTACTCAAAACGGAAAACGCATATCTGGTGAAAATTATGGCAAAGTCTTACAAACTTCTAGTTTTGCCGTTAGTGCTGTTGATGTTTACCTAACTTCTAAAGAAATTTTGACACTAAGCGGTACAACCGAAGGTAGGGTAATTGGACAAAAAACAGATCGACTTTTTAGATTAGGGTGCGATCGAAACAACTAAGACTTAGCCCATGAAAAGCCGAGCGTCTAACACCAAGACTGCTCTTCAGGTGGATTATTGAGCAACTCTCGAATATTCGCATCGATCACTCGATAGCCAACATTACCATTCAACCTTTGCCGTCCCTCATTAAAAATTAAGGTCGGACTGACGGATACGGTATGCTCCTTCACCAAATCAAAATCCTTCGATAGCAACGCATAAGCCTCACCACTATCAATTTGGGATTGGATCATTTTCTTTTTTAGCCCTAGTTGTTTGGCGATTTCAAACTGTACCTTGCGATCGCTAATATCTGCTAGCTGCGTAAAAAATGCTTCTCGAAATGCCCAGATTGTCTTCTCAAAGATGCGATCTGCTTTGGGAACGATCCCTTTGATTTCTAGAAGTTGAATCGCATGGAGAAATAAATGACAGGATGTTGATGAAGCAGGAGTTACCATTGTCCAGATATCAGGATGGACGGTGATGTGATTGAACTTTTTCACCACTTCCTGTACGTGATTACTGTAACCTTGCAAACCTCCCTTATCGCGCCAACGGGTTTCCAACTTTTCACGAGCATTGCCAAAGATAGAGATAAAGTGATAGTCGATAGAAATCTTGTCTGGAAAATTGGCTTCTAATTCATCAAGGCGAACTTGGGCGATATATGCCCAAACACAGAGAAGATCGGAAAAGTACGAGATGCGAATCGGTTCCATTATTTTTTGAGGTGTAAATCAAGAAAATGAAGTCTAAGTTTAATGGGCTTCGGCTACGCTCAGCCAGCATAAACTGGTGGCTGAGCGTAGCCGAAGCCCGCTAGATTGTCCAATCACTAACTATCTTAGCAGTAGGCTGCTCTGATCCAGGATTAGCATCTTTGAGAACTCTTTTTTATTCCGCCAAAGCTTGTAATAAAGAATGGGAACCCCCGATCGCGAAAGTAGTAAAGAGACTACTTCACCCGCCATCAGCGAGATCGCTAGTCCTTGGAAAATTGGGTCAGCGAGAATAATTGCCGAGCCGACAATGACCGCCGCCGCCGTCAGCAACATCGAACGGAAACGCACGGCTCCCGCATCGATGACTGCTTCTTCGAGAGGCATCCCTTCCTTTAATCGCAACTCGATAAAATCAACGAGGATAATCGAATTTCGCACGACAATCCCAGCACCCGCAATGAAGCCAATCATGGAAGTTGCGGTAAAGAAGGAACCCATCAACCAATGGGCTGGCATAATACCAATCAGCGAAAAAGGAATTGCAGTCATAATCTCTAAGGGCGTTGTGAAGGATTGGAACCAGCCCACTACTAGGGCATAAATTAAGATCGTGACCACCGCAAAGGCGATACTCAGATCGCGGCAGACCTCATAGGTGACTTGCCATTCACCATCCCACTTCATCCCATAGGTTTCCGTAGTCGGTGGTTGTTCGGTGAGGAAGGTCTGAACGGAATCAGTTTATCGATCTTCGGTTGTAGCGCTAGCATCGCATAGACCGAACTCTCGACCCTGCCAGAAACATCACCTAACGCATAGACGACAGGCTGAAGATTTTTGTGATAGATGCTAGTGTCAACGATCGCATTTTCGGTTTTGACTAAGGAACTTAAGGGAACGAGATTACCATTTGCACCCTTGAGATTAAGCGCTTTGAGATCGGCGAGGCTAGTGCGGCTGGACTGATTAAAGCGGAGATTAATCGCCACATCCTCATGGGCATTTTCATCATGGAGCAGCCCCACATTTTGACCCGAAATTGCCATTTGCAGGACTTGGGAGATTTGGGTGGGACTAATGCCATTCAGAGCCGCTTTTTCGCGATCGATTACCAAGCGATGGCGTTGCACAAATGAAAGATGAATGAGTAAATAAAAGATAACGAGTTTAAGCAATGAAAAGCAATGAAATGTCCAAAGTGTGGTTCAACACATATTCGTAAGAATGGGAAACGAGGAGACAAACAAAATCATATTTGCGCTGATTGC
>QBML01000035.1 GCA_003242085.1 Pseudanabaena frigida
GCTATAGCGATCTCTAAACTAAAAAATTAAGTAAAAAAATAAGAGGGGACGCTTTGCGTCCCCTCTTATTTTTAGTCTAGGTTGATTTTAGAACGAGAATACAGTTCTTAAAGTACCAACAAAAATGGTGCTTCCAGATGTGTTGTTAGGATTGAAAACGAACTGAACATCAGGAGTAATTCTGATATTGCTGGTTACAGGGAAATTGTAGAACAATTCCAAGTTGGTCTGAGTTGCATTGCCAACAAAGCGGTCGATAAAAGGCTGGCCAACAGCAATTGCTGCCATTGCGCCTTCCTTAAACAAATCAGGGAAGGCAATACCTGCCATCCAAGTTTGAGGACTCAAGTTGCCTGCTGTAGCTGTAGCACCACCAGTGAATAGTGTGCTTGTATAGCTACCAGGAGTAACACCGCGGTTATCAATTGTGCCAAAGCCGTAGCGACCAAATATAGCGAGGCTTTTAGCAAACTTCCACTCAACGTTTACACCGCCAGCATTAATGTTGGCATTGTTTACAGCACCGTTGGTGTATTGAAACTTGATTGCAAAAGGTTTGTCACCAGAAGCGTTCTTAGGGGCAAATTCCAATTCAGCAGTTGCTTGGTAAGCATCACCAAATAGACCAGCATTAGTGTTAGTAGCAGCAAGCCTAGTAGGGCTGCTTGCATTACCTGCGAGGTAAAGACCACGAATTGTGAAAGCACTCTTACCAAGATTCCAATCAAAGGCAGCACCTGCTCCACCGGTTTGACCATTGATCAAGACCATTAAAGGGTTGTTGATGAAGAAAGTAGAGGCAAAATCAACTGCTTCGTTGTTAGCGTAGCTGTTGGTGTCAATGTGATCATAGGCGTGCATTACAGGTCCGATAGATATACGAGCATCACCCACGTTGAAGTCATAACGCAACTTGGCTAGTACAAAGTTAGAACCACCAGTCAAACCTGCGTAATCCTGACCATAAGTTTGGAAGCCAATATTGCTGGTAACACCAGCGGTTCCATTAGTAAATCCAGCACCAAAAGTTCCAGGAATATTGGTTGTTCCATTACCGACTTCTAGTCTGGTTTTCAACAAGTCACTGCCTGTGAAGCTGGTGTTGAGGTCTAAACGGACACGGCTAGATACGAAAATATTGGAACTGCTAGGAGTTCCTGAATTACCACTAGCACCCTGTACTGACATGATTGCTTCGCCAGAAAGCTTGGTGGTGGTGGAGAACTGTTGTGCTTCGAGTTTAGCAACCTTAGCATCAAGAGCATCGACGCGACCGCGAAGAGTTGCTAGTTCAGCTGCAAATTCTTCTTGAAGCTTTTGTAAGGTAGCGAGGTCTTCTTTGCTAACCTTGTCAGCCAAACCTGCGGAAATGATTTCGTTGATTTTGTCTAAACAAGCATTCAAACCTGCAGCAAACTCGTAGCGGCTGGTTGCTTGTTTGCCACGGAAAGTGCGATCGGGGTAACCAGCGATACAACCGTAGCGCTCTACCAAGGATTGCAATGCGGTAAATGCCCAATCAGTAGGCTTGACATCGCTGAGTTGAGATACTGAGGTAACATTTTGAGCAACTGGATCGTTACTCATGGCTTGGCTCATTTGAGAAACTCCTGTTGTTTCAGCAAATGAAGGACTAGCTGCTACAGCACCGATAACGCCCAACAAGCTTAAGCTACCAGCCAAATTTAAAGATACTTTTTTCATATTCCACTCCTCACGAGAGTAAATTTTAGGTTCAATGTAAATCAATGTCATTACTCTCTACACAATACAGTATTGACTGATTGTGACAGTTTATGACTGCGAGTATTTGTACATAAAGTACAAGTTGATTGCGTTTGATACTGATAAGTTAGCTACATTAAGTAGCACCATGTTTGTATCTTAGCATACCTAACCCATGTGTTGGGTCATCCGATCGGGGCATCTTGCGTTGAAAAATACAGTTTATTTTTAGATATCACAATGGTAATGACCCTTGCTTGATTTGGCTACCACTAAAGCGTCATACCAATCTAAACTTGAGAAATCTTAGGTTAGGATGGCTACAAGTTATACAATTTAAATTTTCAGACTAATGTGTTGTTATCTGAAAAATATATCCTAAGGAACAGGCTGCGGATTTAAATAAGTTAAAGGATGAGTATTTCTATCGCCAGACCTTAGGAGTTGGAATAAGTAATTATACTGACGAAAGCTATATCTAATAGAATTTTTAAACATGAGTTTTTTATGTCTTTTACCGATTTGAATGCTGATGCAGGTAATATCTCTCAACAATTAGAGAGTGGAAATTCGAGAGATCGTCTACGCGCATTAGTCTCTTTGCGAGATTTATCGCCTGATGAGGCAGTACCTCTAATTTTGAAGGTAATTGATGATGAAAATTTGCAAATTCGATCGATGGCTGTATTTGCTTTGGGGCTAAAGCATACTGAGGACTGCTTCCCTGTGTTAGCAAGGATTTTAGAAACTGAAAATGACTATGGGATTCGTGCTGATGCGGCGGGTGCATTGGGCTATTTGCAGGATAATCGCGCAGTGGAGCCTTTGTTACGGGCTTTTTACGAAGATACTGAATGGTTGGTACGTTTCAGCGCAGCGGTATCTTTGGGAAATCTGGGCGATGTGCGTGCCTATGACGCACTAATTCAAGCCTTAGACAGCGAGGAGACAATGTTGCATCAAGCCGCGATCGCTGCTTTAGGTGAAGTGGGTGATTTGCGCTGTGTAGATCGAATTTTGAGGTTTGCTCAGTCCGATGATTGGCTAACAAGACAACGCTTAGCTGAAGCTTTAGGTCATCTTAACTGTGATAAGAGTTTATCGGCTTTAAACTATTTGGTAAAAGATTCACATCCTCAAGTTGCCTCAGCGGCAAGATATGCGATCGAGCGTCTTGAAGCTATTAAGTAACTTATACATATAATTTTGCAAGTCTCAAAAAATTGTAGAGGACGAAAAGCACTGTTTTGGGTTGACTTTGCAATCAAAAGGTTAGTGACATGACGCAGATTTTAGCTGGTGATATTGGCGGTACTAAAACCCTCTTGCGCCTTGCAGAGAAACATTATGATGGTTTAACGATCTTGTACGAACAGCGTTTTGCTGGTGCTGATTACGTTAGCTTTTCAGATGTTTTACGCGCATTTTTAGAAGCAGCAAAAATACATTTGGGTGAATTGCCAACATTATCGGCGGCTTGTTTCGGGATTGCAGGCCCCGTGCGCGATCGCCGATCGCAATTAACTAACCTCGGTTGGTCTTTTGATAGCGATCGCCTTGCTGAAGAATTTAACATCGCTAAGGTCAGCTTGATTAATGATTTTGTGGCGGTTGGCTATGGGGTTTTAGGATTACAGCCCCATGATTTGCATACCTTACAAGATGGGCAAGTGGTGGAGCGATCGCCGATTGGGGTAATTGGTGCAGGCACGGGTTTGGGTGAAGCTTTTTTAGGCTGGAATGGCGATCGCTATGAGGTGTATCCCACTGAAGGCGGACATGCCGATTTTGCCCCAAGGAATGAGCTAGAAATTGAATTGTTGCAATATCTGCTCAAGCGTCACGATCGAGTATCGGTGGAGCGAGTGGCTTCTGGGACGGGAATTGTGGCGATTTATCAGTTTTTACGCGATCGCCAAGTTGCTCCGCCTGAGTCGGCAGAAATTGCCGAAAAGGTGCGCCTATGGGAAGCAGGGGATCTCACCTCTGGTGCAGCTTCAGCGATCGCCGATGCCGCATTAACAAATTGTGGAATTAATAGTGAAACTAATACTGATCGTCTAGCTACGCAGACAATGCAAATGTTTGTGTCAGCTTATGCCTCCGAGGTTGGAAATTTAGCTTTGAAATTAATTCCTAATGGGGGCTTATATATTGCGGGGGGCATTGCTCCGAAAATATTGCCTTTGCTTCAAGATGGGACGTTTTTGCAGATTCTCAAAAATAAAGGAAGAGTTAGCCCTATTTTAGAAGATATTCCGATTCATATCGTTATTAATCCAGAAGTGGGACTAATTGGAGCCATGCTTTATGCGGCAAGCTCTATTTGAGTCGCGCTCGGATTTTATCGCCCAAAGCTAAGGGAAATACTTGATTGATTTTCTCTGAAGATTTTTTTAAATCAGCGATCGCTAAATAGTCCGATACTGTAAATAGTTTTCTCTCTACTGCCGCAACTTTAACTGCACCTTCGTCAAGTAATACTTTTTGGCTATATATTTTTACCCAGATGTAATATTTGGGCAAAGCAACGCCAACTTGGGTTGGTACGTCTCGCAATAGTTCATATTCAACAGTTACGGCTTCTTTGTACATTTCCTGAAAATAGGTTGTGAGCTCTCTTTTAAGAATCTTGTGAAACTGTTTGGGCACATTGCCTTGAATCTGTGAATTTTGAACGCCATCTAATGGATGCAATAGCCGTAACGGAGGATATCCAAAGCTAGCAAGCCCAATAAATAGAATTATGCTAAACGTCATTATAATTTATCTCCAGAATTAATCTTCAGACAGTTATAGGGCGGTGCTTTGCGCCGCCTCATCACGAATCTCTAAGGAGCTAGCCTTTGAATTTGCCACGATCTATCTTCTTGTGGTGTATATAGGAAGCGATCGTGTAAGCGATTAGTACAGCCTTGCCAAAACTCAAAGCTATTGGGAAAAACCCGATATCCACCCCAAAAATCGGGCAACGGAATCTCTCCATCTAAGAACTTTTGCTTAATCTGTTCAAATTGCATTAGTAAAAGCTGACGTGAAGAAATTATGGAACTTTGTTGAGAACTCCATGCGCCTAATTGGCTACCTCTAGGACGAGATGTGAAATATTCCAAGGATTCTGCTGTAGTTACTTTTTCGGCTGTCCCTGTAATGTGGACTTGACGTTGCAGAGGTAACCAAGTAAATAAAATTGAGACTTTGGGATTTATTTCAATCTGACGTGCTTTGCGGCTTTCGTAATTGGTAAAAAATACTAATCCATTACTATCGAAATATTTCAGCAGTACTGTCCGCATGAATGGCTGACCTTGCTCGGAAACTGTCGATAAAGTCATCGCATTTGGTTCTAACAACTCAGTATTACAAGCTTGCTGAAACCATTTCTCAAATTGCTTAAAGGGATCATCATGAAGATCTTTACGCCTAAGTTCCCCTTTTTTATAATCTTCTCTTAATGCATGAATATCCATTGTTTTAATTACTTTTTAACTACTCAATATTGGGATTGTAAAGAACGACATTTTCTTGCTCGTTAGGATCGTTGCGGGAGACGATCGCATGGGCGGCTTCAGTATCGCTGAGATTGTGAGGCTGATGGGGAACACCTGCGGGAATGAAGATAAAATCCCCAGCTTCATTGATTACTGACTGGCTCAGTCCCTTGCCATAGCGAGTTTCCACCCTTCCCTTGACTAAGTAAATGGCGGTTTCGTAGTCTCGATGAAAATGAGGCTCGGCAGCACCACCTGCGGGAATAATTACCAGATTCATGGAAATTCCCTTCGATCCTGCTGTAACTCCAGAAATACCCACGAAATAGGGTAGCCTTTGCAGGGTGGCAGTTTCACTATCAGGTCTTACTGTAATGATTTCGCTGAAAAGGTCTGGTAATTGCTCAGAAATAGAATTAACCATAGCAATTGGCAAATATGGGTTGGTATTGGCAGCACTTGCTACAAGTGCTAATTACACCATTAATCATATACTCAGCAAAAAAAGTTAAGATGGTAGTCTGAAATTAAGTTTGTAATTTTGTAAATCAATAAAGGTCACGACATCAAATTATGGATGCAGTTGCAGTAAAGCCCAGTGAAAGCAAACCTAGTGATATTAAACCTAGCGATATCCTGCGGCAAGCCGATACCGAAAAATTAGCGCGGATTCGCCACACTTGCTCCCATGTGATGGCGATGGCAGTCCAAAAGTTATATCCCGATGCTAAGGTGACTATCGGCCCTGCAACTGAGAATGGCTTTTATTACGACTTCGATCGCAAAGAGCATTTTACGCCCAGTGACCTCAAGGCGATCGCTAAGGAAATGAAGCGGATCATCAAGTGGAATCAGCCTCTTGTGCGTCAGGAGTTGCCCCGTCCTGAAATGCTTGCCGAAATCGAAAAGCTAAATGAGCCATACAAAATTGAATTATTAGCTGCCATTCCTGAAGGGCAAAATATTAGCCGTTATTTCATCGGCGATCCTGAAAAGCTAGAAAAACAGCTTTGGTGGGATTTGTGTGCTGGCCCCCACCTCGACAGTACTGGCGATATTAATCCTGATGCTTTTGCACTAGAGAGTATTGCAGGAGCCTATTGGCGTGGTGACGAAAAAAATCCGATGCTGCAACGTATTTACGGCACGGCATGGGAAAATCCTGAACAACTTCAGGCGTACCATGCAATGCTCGAAGAAGCCAAACGGCGCGATCACCGTACCATTGGTAAAGATTTACAACTATTCAGTATTCAAGAAGATGCTGGTGGTGGCTTAGTATTCTGGCATCCACGCGGCGCGATTATACGCAACACTATCGAAACCTTCTGGAAAGATACCCATGCTCAGAATGGCTATGAGGCGGTGACCACTCCTCACATGGCAAACCTCGACCTGTGGAAAATTTCAGGACACAACGACTTCTATCGCGAAAGTATGTTTCAGCCGATGGAAGTGGAGCATCAGGTTTATCAGCTTAAGCCGATGAACTGTCCATTCCATGTGTTGATTTATAAAGATACTCTCCATTCCTATAAGGAGTTCCCCATTCGCTATGCTGAGCTTGGTACGGTCTATCGTTATGAGCGTTCTGGAACCATGCATGGTTTGATGCGCGTGCGCGGCTTTACCCAAGATGATGCTCATATCTTCTGCACTGAGGCACAAATCGAGCAGGAAATTATCGGCGTTCTCAATCTAGCGGAACTGATTCTCTCAACCTTTGGCTTTGAGAACTATGAGATCAATCTTTCGACCCGACCCGAAAAATATGTCGGCTCTGATGAGATTTGGGAAAAGTCCACTGAGGCTCTCAAACAGGCTCTCAATCATAAAGGCTGGAACTATGTGATTGATGAAGGCGGCGGCGCATTTTATGGGCCAAAGATCGATATTAAGATCGAAGATGCGATCGGTCGCCGTTGGCAATGTTCGACGATTCAGTTAGATTTCAATTTGCCCGATCGCTTCAAGATGGAGTACGTCGGTGAAGATGGTGTGCGCCATCAACCAATCATGATTCACCGTGCACTTTTTGGTTCCGTCGAGCGTTTTATCGGTGTGCTAATTGAAAACTACGCTGGTGATTTTCCGCTCTGGCTTGCGCCTGTACAAGTACGTTTGATTGCAGTATCCGACAGTCAAATGGAATATGCAGAACAGGTAGAAACGAAGATGAAAGCTGCTGGGTTGCGCGTGCAGCTAGACCGTAGCGGCGATCGCATGGCGAAGCAAATCCGTAAAGCTGAACTGGAAAAAGTGCCTGTGATGGCGGTAATTGGTGCGAAAGAGGTCGAAGCAGGTACTCTCAGCATCCGCAGCCGCAAGCATGGTGAACTTGGAGCAATCTCCATTGATGAGGCGATTAGTAAAATGCAAGCAGCAATTAGCGATCGCACTTGGTTCTAATTAACAACAGAAAGCGTTGTGCAGCATAAAGCGCTGCACAACGCTTTCTGTTGATTAGTTTAGTAAATCGCTTAGGGCTTCCATTTCGGCGATCGCAGTGCGTAATTTGTCGAGAATATTGGCAGCAATTTCATCGGGTTCGGGTAAGTCTTCACTGGACTGGAGACTGTCATCGCGTAACCATGAGATATCGAGGTTTTCGCCACGTTTGCTGATTTCTTCTCGGCTAAAGCAACGGAATCTTTCTTGTTCCTTGCGATCGCTCTTACCATTTGGATCTTCACCATAGGCTAACTCGAAATCAGCAAAGCGATCGCGAGTCAGGGGAATCCGTTTGCCGAAGTTGGGCATATTGGTTCGCATATCATAGAACCAAATCTCTTTAGTATTATTTTTCTCGGTTGTTCCGCGTTGGAAAAACAATACATTTGTTTTTACGCCTTGTGCGTAGAAGATTCCTGTAGGTAGGCGCAAAATTGTATGCAAATTGCATTTGTCCATTAGATCGGCGCGAATGGATTTGCCCTGACCATCTTCAAAAAGCACGTTATCGGGAAGGACAATCGCAGCCCGTCCTTTTGGTTTGAGATTGCGATAGATATGTTGTAGAAAGGCAAGTTGCTTATTGGATGTGGCAAAGGTGAAGTCGTCACGAGTGGGCATTCCGCCGCCTTTTTTAGTGCCGAATGGGGGATTGCTGAGAATGATATCGGCTTTGGCTAGGCGTTGTCCATCTGAAGAAAGGGAATCTCCAAGTTTGACATCGCTTTCAATGCCATGAAGCAGTAAATTCATTAACAACAGGCGATGGGCATCTTGAACTAGTTCGATGCCGTAAAAGGCATGTTTGCGTTGAAATTCTTGCTCGGCTTCGGAGAGTGCGAATATATCGCCGCCTAGTTGTTGCTTGATATAGGCATGACTGGCAATTAAGAATCCGCCTGTCCCTGCGGCGGGATCTTGGATGAGTTCTCCTGCTTGGGGTTTGAGTAGTGCGACCACACTATCAATGAGCGGTCGAGGGGTAAAGTATTGCCCTGCTCCTGATTTCTTTTCTTCGGAGTTCTTTTGCAGTAGTCCTTCGTAGAGGTCGCCAAAGTCATCGCGATGGGCAGAGAACCAGTCGAGTTCATCAATACTTTGAACCAGCTTTTTGAGAATGCGCGGTTGCTTGAGAGAGGTTTGGGCATTAACAAAAATTGCTTCTACTTGCTTAGATGATGCACTAGAGCCAAGATGCACGAGTAGCAATCGATAGAAATCCAATAGCTCAGTTCCATCCTTGGAAGCGATATCTTGCCACCGATAGCCTTCTGGCAAACTTGACTCTGTATCAGTTTCCTGCGCCATTTTTAGAAACAGGAGATAGGTTAGTTCTGTTAGATATTGCAGATAGGTGATGCCATCGTCACGCAAGATATTGCAGAGATTCCAGAGTTTTTGGACGATATCAGAGGTTACGGTCATTGAGCTTCTAGATAATGATAAGAGGCGGCGCAATGCGCCACCTCTTATCATTATCTAGGAAAAGTCTTGGAAAAACCCAGAGATTAGAAAAGGGCGCTTTGCGCCCTTTTCTAATCTCTGGGTTTTTCGCTATAATTTTAGATAATGTGTTTTAGCTATGCCATGAAAGCATCGACGAATTTTGCGTTTCTGAGAGAGCATGATGTCGAATTGGTGAGATTGGGGACGCTTGCCGAGCGGTCTTATCATAACGATCCTGTGGCTTGCTTATTTCGGTTACGGGTGTTTGGTGAATTTTTGGCAAAGTTAGTTGCGGCGAGGGTGGGGCTTTATGAGGATACGGAAGAATCGCAGGTGCAGTTATTGAATCGACTACGCGATCGCGGAATTATTCACGGACAGATCGATCGCCTGTTTCATGAACTTCGCAAAACGGGAAATCGGGCGGTACATGATAGTGTTGGCGATCGCCGCACAGCTTTAAACATTCTTAAATATGCTCAGCAATTAGGGATTTGGTATCACCGTACCTTTGGCAACGCCAAGGATTTTAAACTATCTGAATATTGCGAACCGATTCCGTCAGAAGAGACAGAGCGACAACTTAAGTCGGCTTTAGTAAATGAACGTCTAGCAAGAACACAATCGGAACAATTAGCGGCTGAAGCAGAAAAGGCTCTGCAAGAGGCAATGCACCGCTTAGCAGAGATGCAAGCAATAGTCGCCCAAAATAGTACTGTCAATTTAGAGAAAACGATCAAAACTGCGATCGCTAAATCGCAAAAAGCGGAAGAAAAAGTCGAACTAGATGAGCCAGCCACTCGCCTTTTGATCGACGAGCAGTTGCGAGAGGTGGGTTGGGAGGCTGATTCGGAAGAGTTGATCTATGGTAAAGGGACAAGACCGATGAGAGGGAAAAATCTCGCGATCGCTGAATATCCAACGCAAACGGGGGCAGCCGACTATGCCCTATTTGTAGGGATGCAACTGGTCGGCATCATTGAAGCAAAAAGACAGCGTAAAGATGTGTCTGGGGCGATCGATCAAGCTCAACGCTATGCACGGTCAATTAAGGCAAATTGTGACGATTTTCAATTAACAAATGGTGCACCTTGGGGCGAAATTAAACCTTTTCAAGTACCGTTTGTATTTGCCACTAATGGCAGACCTTACCATGCCCAGATTGATACTAAAAGTGGAATTTGGTTTCGTGATGTGCGACGGGCGACGAATCAACGACGGGCGATCGCAGGTTGGTATTCGCCAGAGGGATTAATCGATCTATTGGATCAGGATTTCGATCGCGCCCATGAGCAGCTTGCCCAAGAGGAGTTTAACTATGGGTTTGATATGAGGGCGTACCAAATTAAGGCGATCGCTGCTATTGAATCAGCTTTACAAGAAGATCGGCGATCGCTATTGCTGGCGATGGCAACGGGGACGGGCAAAACTAAAACCTGTATTGCGCTGATCTATCGATTATTAAAAACGAAGCGGTTTCGGCGGATTTTATTTTTAGTCGATCGCACTTCCCTAGGGCATCAGGCGATCGCTGCTTTTAAAGAAACCAAAATGGAGCTTCTGCAAGTATTTACGGATATCTATGAAGTCAAAGAACTGAAGGATGCAACTTGCGATCGCGAGACGAAGGTACATGTGGCGACGGTGCAGAGCTTTGTGCGACGGCTTATGTATCCGAGCGATAGTGTGCCCAGTCCGAATGTGGATGATTATGACTGTGTGATTATTGATGAATGTCATCGTGGCTATTTACTCGATCGCGAACTCAGCACAGTTGAACTTGAGTTTCGTGATTTTGAGGATTATGTTTCTAAATATCGAAGGGTGGTGGAATATTTTGATGCGGTGAGAATTGGAATTACGGCGACACCTGCGCTGCATACGTCCGAGATTTTTGGTGAGCCAATTTTTCAATATACCTATGCGGAAGCGGTAATTGACAAGTTTCTTGTTGATTATGAATCACCGCATTTAATTCAGACAGAACTTGCCCAATCGGGGATCGTTTGGGAAAAGGGTGCTGAGATCGAGGCGATCGATCCGCGCACTGGCAAGCGCGATCTGAGCAGAACGGCGGATGAGGTGAAGGTAGAAATTAAGGACTTCAATAAGAAAGTGATTACACCTGCTTTTAATCGCGTGGTTTGTGAGTATTTGGCGGAACAGATCGATCCTGTGTTGGCGGAGAAAACCCTAATTTTTTGTGCGACGGACGATCATGCGGATTTGGTGGTGCAGTTGCTCAAAGAGGCGCTGATTGCTAAGTATGGAGAGGTCGAAGATGAGGCGGTGCAGAAAATTACAGGAGCATCCGATCGCCCGTTGCAGTTGATTCTCAAATATAAAAATGAGCAGTTGCCGAACATTGCGGTGACAGTGGATTTGCTGACTACGGGCATTGATATGCCGAAGATTTGCAATATTGTGTTTTTGCGGCGGGTGAATTAGCGGATCTTGTTTGAGCAGATGCTTGGTCGGGCTACGCGCCTTTGTCCTGAGATTGGCAAAGATCGCTTTAGAGTATTTGATGCGGTGAATATCTTTGGGGTGATGTCGCAATTTACGGAAATGAAGCCTGTGGCAGTAATTCCTAAAATCAGTTGTGAGAAGTTGGTGCAAGAACTCACCCGCACTAGCGATCCACGTCATCATCAGGCGATCTTGCCGCAACTCTTTGCGAGAATCCAGCGCAAAATACGTCGCGCTAATCTGGCTAAGCGCGAACAACTGGAGGCGATCGCAGGTTTGCCTCTTGAGCATCTATTAGATGATCTCCGCGCTAGCCAACCTTCGCAATTAGCCAATTGGTTTCGTGATCGCCCAGATTTTGCCTCGGCGATCGATCTGCCCGACAATCGCACGATGCCTGTGTTTATTTCTTACCATTCCGATCGCTTAGTTGCGGTGCAGCGTGGCTATGGTGTGGCGGAAGATGGCAGCATTTATTCCACTCGTCCTGATGAGTATTTGCAGTTGTTCCAGAAGTTTCTGGCGGACAATCTCAATTTGATTCCTGCGTTGATGGTGGCGGTGCAGAGTCCCAAGGATTTGACTCGCGCTCAGTTGAAGGAGTTACAGATGTTATTGGAGGAGAATCGTTTTCGAGAGAGCGATTTACAAGGGGCTTGGCGCGATCGCAAGAATGAGGATATTGCGGCTTCAATTATTGGATTTATCCGTCAGGCGGCGATCGGTGATGCGTTGATTCCCTATAGCGATCGGGTGGATCGGGCGGTTCGTAAAATCATGAGTAGTCGGTCATGGACTGCGCCCCAGCGTCAGTTGTTGGAGAGGATCGGTAAGCAGTTAAAGGCGGAAACAATCGTCGATCGCGAGGCGTTGGATCGTGGGGCGTTTAAGACTGAGTATGGTGGTTTTGTGCGGTTGAATAGGACTTTTAATGGTGAGTTGTTGGCGGTGTTGGAGAGTATTAATGAGGAGATTTGGCAAGATATGGGATAAAGAGCTTGGTCGCCAAGCCCCTACATAATTAATATATCTGCCGTAGGGGTTTGGTTTCCAAACCCTCTTTAATCTGTTTAATGCGATAAAGGGCTTGGAGACCAAGCCCCTACATCATTAATATATCTGCGGTAGGGGTTTGGTTTCCAAACCCTCTTTATTTTTACTCTTACCATGTCTCGCTATGCGAACCGATACACTTTTTTATCAGTTATTTCAGACTTTTCATGGGCTTTTGTTTGAGCTAATTGACGAGCCAGCGTCAAATGCGGAGGGCTATGATTTTGTGTCTGTGGAGGTTAAGGAAAAGGCTTTTCGTTTTGATGGCATTTTCTTGACGGCGGATGTGGAGAAGCCGATCTATTTTGTGGAGGTGCAGTTTCAAAAAAATCCTGATTTTTATTGGAGCTTTGTCGGCGAAATATTTCTATATCTCAGTCAATATAAGCCCTTGCAGGATTGGAAGGCGGTGGCAGTTTTTGCCGATCGCAATTTGGATGAGGGTATTCCCAGACAATTTCATGAGTTGTTTGTGAGTCAAAGGATTCGTTGTGTTTATCTGGATACGCTGCGCGATCGCTCTGACAATCCGTTAGAAGTTGGCATTGTGGAGTTAATGATTGCGGATGATGCGGTTACTTTGGATATGGCGCGGGATTTGGTGCGTAAGTTGCGTAACCAAGAGCGTGAAGCTACTGTCAGTAAAAAAACGGTAGAATTAATTGTAGGAGTGTTGTTAAATAAGTTTAACAATTTGAGTCGGAAGGAAATAGAGACTATGTTGACTTTTGATGAGATGAAACAATCAAGACTATTTCAAGAGCTAGCAGCAGATTACAGCCGAGAGATCATGCTAGAGGCGAGGCGAGAGGGCAAGAAAATAGGCAAGCTAGAGGCTATTTTGCTTATGTTAAAGAGTCGCTTTAAGAGGGTTTCTGCGGAGTCAAAGGCAAAGATAAATCGTCTACCTGAGAGTAAGTTGGATGATTTACTAGATGCGATTTGTGATTTTAAGTCAGGGAGAGATTTGACGGCTTGGTTAAAGGTGCATGGGGTCGATCGCTAATTGCTGCTGATTTTTGGGGCGATCGCGTTTAGATAATGTGTTTTTATTTAAAGAGGGTTTGGAGACCAAACCCCTACCGCGCAAATATTTATGATGTAGGGGTTTGGTTTCCAAACCCTTTATTTTAGGCGTTTTGCTATTTGTTTTGCGGGGCGGTGAGATGATGATATTTTAGAGGCTTGTGTTTGTGTTGAAAATCTAAGTCTGATCGCGTTTTTTGTGTTTGCCCTATGGTGTCTATGAGTTCTGATTTTTCTATTCTTTCTGATAATGATGATTTACCAATGGGGTGGGTAATTACAGAATTAGAGAATGTATGTACTGTACAGGGAGGATATGCATTTAAAAGTAAAGACTATACTGAAAATGGGATTCCTTTAGTTAGAATATCCAATCTCGTAGAAAACAATAATGTAGATCTAGATTCCAATCCAATTTTTCTTCCAGAAAGCTATCGTATCAGTCACTCTAATTACTGTCTTCGAGAAGGAGATATTTTAATAGCGATGTCAGGAGCTACAACTGGCAAAATGGCAGTATTTCGATGTTCATTAGATGCTTTATTAAATCAACGAGTAGGAAGATTTATAATAAGAGATAAAACTCTTGTTGACAAACCATACCTATCAAAACTAATAGAGAATTTATCTAGTAAAGTTGCTCAAAAAGCTTACGGTGGCGCTCAACCAAATATTAGTCCATCCGAAATAGAACGTTTACTTATTCCTCTTCCGCCGCTTAATGAGCAGAGGCGGATTGTGGAGAAGGTTGAGGCGTTGATGGCGCGATCGCGTAAAGCAAAAGAAGCATTAGACGCAATCCCCAAATTAATCGAGCAGTTTCGTCAGTCTGTCCTCGCCGCCGCCTTTCGTGGCGACCTCACCGCCGATTGGCGCGAACAAAATCCTAACATCGAGCCTACTTCTGTCTTGTTAGAGAGAATATCAAGAGGTCTAAATTTAGAGATTGAGAGAAGTATAGATAAAGAGAAGTATTTTCCAGAAAGCTGGAGATTAACAAAATTGGGAACATGCATCAAAAAAATTCAAGCAGGTAAAAACTTTACTTGTCCTGAAATGCCAGTTAACGATAACACTATTGGATTAGTCAAAATAAGTGCTGTAACTTGGGGAAAGTTCAATCCTCAAGAAACTAAAACAGTTGACGATCCTCAAAAAGTTGATCCTAAACTCTTTATCAATAGGGGTGACTTTCTTATTTCAAGAGCTAACACACTTGAGTTAGTTGGCGCTTCGGTAATTGTAGAAGAAATATCTCATAAAATTATGCTCAGTGACAAAATTTGGAGAATTGAATTTGCTGAAATAGATAAGCGATATGTCAACTGGTATTTAAAATCAAGCTTAGGAAGAGCAGAAATAGAAAGTAGAGCTACTGGCAACCAACTTTCTATGAGAAACATTTCACAAGATTCATTCAGAGAAATACTTATTCCTATTCCTCCAATTAGTGAACAAATCAAAATAGTATCATTCATAGATTCTCAGTTTGATGTACTAGAAAGACTGAAACATCAATATCAATCAATATTGAAGAATTTCTCTAATCTCGATCAATCCATACTATCTAAAGCCTTTAGAGGCGAACTTGTTGAGCAAGACCCTAACGACGAGCCAGCATCGGTTTTATTAGAACGCATTCAAAAAGAACGAGCAAAAGAGAAAACCATAGGCAAAAGTAAGAACAAAAAAGAAAAGGCTGTAAATGTAGAGATTCCCAATCTTTTCTCTTAATGAAGAAAAAGGTTTGAAGACTAAACCTCTACCACGACCTCCTTAAACTAAGCCAAATAAATCGTTGGATCTTCCCACAAATAGGATTCGAGGGACACATAGGGCTTATCGCCAGACAAACTCAAATCTTCAGCAACCAAAACCCCCTCAGCCTCTAACTTCTCCCTCTGAGCCTCAACATGAGCCGTCAAAAAACCCTTAGAATCCAAAATTCTATGGACTGGATAACCTGCGATCGCAGCTTTTTTTAAATAATTAGGAATCGCCCGAAAATGCCCATCGAGAACGCCAATACCTGAAACGATCTGCCTGTAAGTCACCACCTTACCCATAGGAATCTTAGCCACAAAATCTAGAAATCGCTCGTAGGGAATTTCTGATAGCGGCGGAAAAACATTGGGTTCGATATAAAGGCGATCGCCTACTTTTAAAACACCATCTGCGATCGCCACAGCCAACATTCCCCGCCGACCTTCAATACACTTGAGCGAATCTACCAAATGCGCGATTCGCTTACATGGTTCGCAATGAAAAGTCAGCCTCATCGCCGCCCCACCCATAGTTTTTAAAACTGTCCCTGAAGTAAATAGTTGGCGATCGATTCCTCTAACGACAATATTCTCCCTTAATTCCGATGGTTGAATCGAAAATGACTGCAAATCCTCATATCTCGCTACTAAAATTTGTCTGGGACTGATGGGATTTGTATTAATATCGCCATCGATCCCAGAGCCAGAGGCGATCGCGATCGCCTCACGTTCCACCATCGCCAAGCCATGTTTAGGCTTAACAAACAGATTCGTTATCTCTCCATACATCGTAGGCATCATGGAAGTTAATCTGTGCCTCCCCATGTCCAAACGGGCTTTCCATCTTTAACATCTTTTTTCAAAATCACAGGCGTTAGTCTATTAGCATCATTCATGCCCGTCATATCCAAAATCAGATAGGCACTGTCATTGATAAATTGCATTCGCAAATAAGAATGACCTTCAAAGCGATCGCCATTAATCTTCGTAATTCTAGCGGTTGCTTGGCAGTTGTGATACTTGATCTGGAGTTTTGCCACCCAAGTCACACTAAACTTATCGCTTTTCTCAATCTTAAACGGTCGGGCAAACCAACCAAGGGAAGCTGCTGTGCCATCAATTGTATAGCCGCCTTCATAATAGGGACGTGGGGTTTCAGTCAAAGTCACCTCTGTAGGGCATATCGGGAAAGCTGCACCTGAGTCCATAGGATAAACACTAAGCGTGAGATTGTTTGGCGCGGCAAAACTAGGATTTGCAAATACAGATAATTGCGCGATCGCTAAAGTACCAATACTTAAAGTTAGTCGCTTTAGAAGTAGCTTGAAAGTTTGAATTTTTAAAATTTTCATATTTTTGTCGTTACCGTAAACCAGTCTATGCATTTTGCCAGTATTTAAGAATTGTCTAGATCCCCCCCAGCCCCCCTTAAAAAGGGGGGAGAATTAAATTCTTCCCCCTTAAAAAGGGGGATTGAGGGGGATCTCTTAGAGCTTTTAACCGTAGAAAGTAATTCTTAAATGGTTTCTAAAACTCAGAAGCATGTATCACATTTCTAGTTCCCTTGACTGCGTAGGTTAAATGTAGGATGGGTTAGCGATCGCGTAACCCATAATTAATGCTTAATTGATGCGTTACGTTGCACTAACGCATCCTACAAATAATTAAGCCTTCCTACTTATCGCCCATAATATTGAGTAGAGCATAAAAAAAGCTATATTGATTAGCCTGAGATCTCAGCTACTAACCCATGACCACCTCCGTTTTATCCGATTTAAAAATTCGTTTTTCTAAGGCGATCACTGCCGCCTTTGGTGCAGAATATGCCAACCACGATCCTGCCGTTGCGCCCTCTAAGGATGCTAAATTTGGCGATTATCAATGTAATGCCGCTTTGGGCTTAACCAAAAAGCTTAAACAAAAGCCTCAAGATGTGGCAGCAAAAATAATTGAAAATTTACTAGCCGATGAAACTGTAAATGAAATATTTGAGCCTCCAACGATCGCAGGAGCAGGATTTATTAACTTAAAGCTCAAACTTAGTTATTTAGAATCACAATTAGCGAAAATGCAAAAAAGTGATCGCCTCGCGATCGCTAAAGTAGAGAAACCCGATCGCGTAATTGCCGATTTCTCTAGTCCGAATATTGCCAAGGAAATGCATGTCGGACATTTGCGATCGACGATTATCGGTGACAGCATTGCGAGGATTTTGGAATTTCAAGGACATGAAGTCCTGCGCCTAAACCATGTCGGTGATTGGGGAACCCAGTTTGGGATGTTGATTACCTACCTGCGCGAAGTTTATCCCGATGCGTTGACTAAAGCCGATGCGATCGCGATTGGTGACTTAGTAGAACTCTATCGCGCCGCCAAAAAACGCTTTGATGAAGATGAAGCCTTTAAGGAAACTTCTCGTAATGCTGTAGTAGAGTTACAAGCGGGAGGTGCGGAAGCAAAACTAGCATGGCAATTACTTTGCGAACAGTCGCGCCGTGAGTTCCAAAAGATTTATGACGCACTCAATATCCAATTAACAGAACGTGGCGAATCTTTTTATAATTCCTTTCTGTCGGATGTAATCACTGATTTGCGCGAAACAGGACTATTGCAAGAAGACCAAGGAGCATTATGTGTCTTTTTGGAAGGATTCACCAATAAAGATGGGCAACCCTTGCCGCTAATCGTCCAGAAGTCCGATGGTGGTTACAACTACGCCACCACTGACCTCGCCGCTTTGCGTTATCGCATTCGTGAAGATAAAGCCACTCGCATCATTTACGTGACCGATATCGGTCAGTCAGGACATTTTGCCCAAGTCTTCCAAGTTGCCAAACGCGCTAATTGGATTCCTGACACTGTTCAGACTACCCACGTTCCCTTTGGCTTGGTGATGGGTGACGATGGCAAGAAATTTAAAACGCGATCGGGTGACACGATCGCCCTCAAGAGCCTCTTAGAAGAAGCAATTACTCGTGCTCGTGCCGATATCGAAACCCGCAATCCTGAAGCCTCAGAAGAGTTTAAGCAGGATGTCGCCGAAGCCGTTGGACTTGGAGCCGTCAAGTACGCCGACCTATCCCAAAATCGCACCAGCAACTACATATTCAGTTTTGACAAGATGCTAGCTCTGCAAGGAAACACTGCTCCCTATATGCTCTATGCCTATGTGCGCGTGCAGGGGATTGGGCGTAAAGGTGAGATTGATTTTGCGAGTTTGGATGCTAATGCGATCCATCTCACACAAGATCCAGAGATTGTCTTAGCCAAGCACTTATTGCAATTTGCCGAAGCGATCGATGCTGTTTCCGAAGAACTCTTCCCAAATCGTCTTTGTCAATATCTCTTTGAACTCAGTCAGAAATTCAATCAATTTTTTGAGCAATGCCCAGTATTGCAAGCAGAAGAATCAGAAAGAATCTCTCGCCTGAGTCTCTGTGATATTACCGCCAAAACCCTCAAACTAGGATTAAATCTCCTCGGTATTCGTGTTTTAGAACGCATGTAAAATATAAAGAGGTCGTGCTTCGCACGACCTCTTTATAAGTAGGAACTAAAAAAATGACTTTAGAAAAACCTGATAGTGTTTGGAATCATAAGCCTTGGTGGTGTCAGCCTTGGTCAATTATCTTGACTGGCATCTCGATTATTAGTGGTAGTTGGTTATTGTTTAAAATAGTGTGGTTATCGATTCTTGTGGCAATCCCCATAACTGCATGGATGGGCTTTTTTGTGATTCTATTTCCCAAGTTAGCTATGCAAGAGATAAATCAAGAGCTTGGTTAACAGTTCAGAATTAGAGCGTACCCGCTTCGAGTTGCTCTAAGTAAATAAAATCAGGCGATTTGACACCCGCTTCGGCTCTGATTTTTACTAATTTGGGAGACTCAAAAAAGCTCTTAGCATCGGCGATCGCAGTCCATGCAGAGAAATGGACAATTTTGTTTGGGTCATGCTCATATTTGAGAACCTGATACGATCGCTCACCTGCTTCTCTCCGAATATCAGCCGCCTCATCAAAAACTTTCTTCCAAGCAGGATAGTCGGCGACTTCGTGGATGATTAAAACGTATTGCATTGAATGGCTTGGTATTGGAGTTAATCTATTTTACGAGATCGGCGATCGCAAAGTGAAATTATAAATTTTCTCTTAAAAATGAAGGTGCTAATAGATGATATTTGCAGTTGATGTTGATTATCGTGATAGTAAGGCTGTAGCTGCGGGAATTGGGTTTAATGATTGGGAAGATAGCATCCCTGCTAATACGTTTATCGAGCAAACTGATAAGGTCGAAGATTATCAGCCAGGGGAGTTTTATAAACGCGAGCTACCAATTATTTTGTTGCTTTTGGAAAAACTTCTAGAACTTCCCGAAATTATAATTATTGATGGTTATGTCTATCTCGATCGCTATAAAAAAGCTGGCTTAGGTCATCATTTATACAATGCACTAGAAGGCAAAGTAGCGGTCATCGGTGTGGCAAAAAGTCGTTTCAAAGATATTCCCACTGAGGCTGAAGTCTTTAGAGGTGACAGTAACCGACCATTATTTGTAACTGCGATCGGCATAGATGAAACAGAAGCAAGAAACTTCATTAAAAAGATGCATGGCGATAACAGATTGCCAACAATTTTAAAAGCTGTAGATCGGCTTTGTAGGGATACGCTCTAGCTGAAGTAGGGGAATTAAAAGTCCTAAAAAATGTAGCTGAATTTACATTTGGGTATATCTACAACGCTTTGCGCTGAACCCACAACTAAGAAAAATCTTAAAAGCCTTGCTTTGTAAGGCTTTTAAGATTTTTCTTGTGGTTCGTCAGATTGGTAATTGCTGTAAGTTAGATCTTACAAAAATCTATAAATAATTCCTGATTGCGATATGCGATGATTTATAGCGTTATCGCATTTATTCCGAGGTTGTCCTATGCCCAAAGCGATCGCTCAAGCAGACACTTTTCTTAAAAAAAAGCTGCTAGGCTCGACGGATTTAGCCGATTCTGAGAAGATTTTCATTAAAAAAGATCAGGCGTTTTATGTCACTGAATATAACCCCGATCGCAATCAACACATTTTACTTACGCTTGCATCTCCCTTCCCTGCGATGGACGGCAAAACCCAACTACAAAAAGTCTATGCCTACGATCCGCATATCAAGATTGAAGGAGAAGATCTCAATCAGCTAATCAAGTTACCAGTCAGATATTGTTCGCAATTAGATAACGATCAGGCTATCTTTGGTCCTGGTTGGCGCCAGTGCAATACGACTAGTAATACGATGCTAGCCGACTATTTACTATCTGGGGCTTTGACGACGATGGCGAAAGCTCAGGGATTTCCAGAGCCAGAGTCAGTATATATGAGAATAGTTGGTAAGTATGGTGATACTACCGATCATGATGCTCAAACATGGGCTCTAAAAGAACTTGGCATTAACTCTTACTTCAGCTATTCCCTTTCCTCTAAAGATGTATTACTTTCTCTTAAAGCTAATATTCCTGTAGTTGTCGGATTTGCTTACAAAGGAAGTGGTCACATTTGTGTGATCGTTGGACACGATCCTAACAAAAAAGTTTGGCTTGTTCACGATCCTTACGGTACTCGTCATGGTGCTAGTGATAGTTATGATGTTGGTGTTGGTGGAGCTTACGATCCCTATGGCTATGATGTAATGCAGCAAATTTTTTGGGATGGTGGCGGTGAATCAGGCTGGGGCAGAGTTGTCACCAGTATTAAGGGTAAACCAACGGGCTTACCTTCTGGGCTATAGCATTTCCGAATGTATTGTCGAGGGATTCGACTTCAATTAAACATCAGTTACTCTGGTTGAGCGAAGTTGAATCCCTTTGAGAGCTTACAAAAAGCGACCTTAAAAATATTTACTAAAGGGTAATACGACTGAGTGAGTATATTAGAACCGAAACAATTAGTAGAGTCTCTTGGCTTTTGGGGTGGACATCTAGCAATTTGGACAATTATTTTTGCTGAATCTGGTCTACTTGTCGGTTTCTTCCTACCAGGTGATTCCCTCCTATTTGCCGCAGGTTTTTTAGCTTCTCAAGGGTATCTAAATATTTTTGCGTTAGTTATAGGATGTTTCGTTTGTGCAGTAGTTGGCGATAACGTTGGTTATGCTACGGGAAAACGCTTTGGACATAAGTTGTTTTCTAGAGAGGATTCTCTGTTTTTTCATAAGAATCATATTGTCAAAGCCCAAAAGTTTTATGAGAAACATGGTACTAAAACCATTGTGCTAGCGCGATTTTTGCCCGTCGTGCGTACTTTTGCTCCCATCGTAGCTGGAATTGGCAGGATGGACTATGCCACATTTTTTAGATTCAATTTAATCGGCGGGCTGGTATGGACAGTTGGTTTGTCTCTACTGGGGTTTGTCCTAGGCAAAAGTATTCCCGATGTTGATAAATATTTGTTGCCAATCACTTTAGTAATTGTGGTGATTTCAGTTGTTCCTTCAGTTTTACACTTACTTAAAGAACGTAAGAAATAAATGAAGCTATAAAACCAACAACTAAGAGAGGTGCGACGCAAAGCGTCGCACCTCTCTTAGTTGTTATTCTCTTGTGCGAAAGATCGCTCTGACGGGCAGATGATCGGAGATCTTGGAAAAATAGGTGCGATCGCTATCAAAGCCTAAATCTTTTTGAGGATCGAGAATTTGTACTGATTGAGAAATATATTCTGCTTCTGCACCTTTAGGAGCTTTAGAAACTGCAATGTGATCGATTACACAACCAGTACCGCGATTAGAAAAACGGGGACGACCATCGGCAGTTTTCGGCTCACCACGTTTCCTTAAGCAGTTTTCTTTAGCATCGGTTTCTATAGTTCTTGTCAAGAATGTAAGTGGAGCATCGCGCAATCCACGGTTTTGTTCTGCCCAAGTGGGACTGTTGAAATCTCCTACGAGAACCAGATCGGGATCTGATTGAGTATTTTTTTGGTAATTATCAACTTCTTTGCGTAAAAGATCGCTTTGATTTTGACGTAAGCGATCGGCATCCTTACCAAAACCGCCTTTTTGATGCACGACTACCAAAGTAAAATCAAAGCTCTTACCATCCTTTTGCTCTGTTTTGAGATAGGTCACTAATGGCGATCGCAAAGTCCCCGTAATATTTACATCTCGCCATTCAGTCACTTTTTGCGCTGAGATTAAATCTTTGCGATAGAACAAAGCGATCCTTTGTTTATTGCCCGTTTCTCCTAGAATAAATTCCCATGGTTTGGATTTATTCAGTTTCTCTTTTAATTTTTCGGCAGCGATCGGACTCACCTCCTGCAAACCGATCACGTCAAAATTGCGTTCGATAATCTGGCTAACTGCGTCAACTTTTTCCGTATTCAGCCCATCAAAATTTTCGAGATTGAATGTACCCAAGCGAATTCGATCTGGTGAATTTGCAGTCGCAAATGGATTGGAGCAAGCAGTAGCGATCGCGGCAATACAGCAAATGCCAAGCCAAGAGGTATACCCATATTGAAAGTTTTTTAAAAAGGATCTCTGCATTACATTCACCATCACCACATCACATCCAACAATTTACGAGTAACCAGCGCAATGCACTTTAAGTAGAATAACTCTCAGACATAGCAAAAAGCGATCGCGCTCAATAGAGCGAAGGATTATTAATCCTAACCTGACTTAAAAACTCATCAATCACATCAATCAACCAAATAACTTCTGTTGGTCTAATATCACTGGTTGCTAAGGTGTATTTGTTTCCTTGTAAATACAGAAAAATATTGACCTTTCTAGAATTGTCTTCATTATGTTCTTTACTCATCCAAATTAGATTGTCTAAAAATCCACTATTTCTTTTTTCTAGCATTCTCCACTTTGGCTCAACTCCTTGAAATGCGCTAGTTGGGAATTTCATTTGCCAAGAAGTTTTGCCAAATATCGATCGCGTCAACCAAGTTTCTTTCTCCCCAACCTCTAGAGTCACTGTTGTTAGTTCATTTAAAGAAATCGCGATCGTTACGAATGCGATCGCCGCAGCACCAAGATAGAGCCAATATGCATTCCCGACGGAAGCTAAACCTGCAAAAATAGCTGAGAGAAATGGCTGGATAAAAAGAAAAATTATTCCCGATAATAACCACAGACAAATCACTGTCCAGAGACGATAGGGAATCACTACCCTGAGTTGGGTTAAAGATTGTTCAACCCGAATATTAGTATCGCTTGGGGGAAAAGCAACAGAATAGGGCTTGAATGCGGCAGAACTAAAACTTGGCGATCGTTTGATTCGGTTGACAGGATTAGGAGCGAGGGTGTCAGCACTTATTGAAGTGGGAACAGGTTGTAATTGAGAGGGTTCGCGTAGAGCTTGTAAAGCGATTCTGGCGGAAGAATAGCGTTTTTTGACTATCGGCTCTACTAACTTTTGAATCCATTGGACTAGATGAGGACTCGCACTAGTGCGATCGCTAAAGAGGATGCGCGCATCGTCATCCTGTGGTAAATCCGCAGGCGAGATCCCCGTTAGTAAATGAATGAGTGTTGCCCCTAACGCATAAAGATCGGAAGCGGCTACCGCTCTACCTCCATATTGTTCCATCGGAGCATAGCCATAGGTTCCAACTATAGTGAAAGATTTGCCTTCAGCTGCCGCTTTATCTTGCACCGCACCAAAATCCACTAGATAAATATTTCTTGCTTCCCCTTCTTTGCCAGTTAAAACTAAATTACAAGGCTTAAGATCGCGATGGAGAACTTGAGGACTAAGTTCGTGGAGATAGATCAGAATTTCTAAAATGGCGATCGCAATTTGCTTAACCTGTGACTCAGTAAACTTATATCCTTTGGCTATATATTCTCGTAGCGAATCCCCTTGAATGTATTCCTGTACCAAGCCAAACCACAAAGAGCGATCGTCAATCGAAAAATAATCGCGATATTTTGGAATGCGTGGATGATCTAGCTGCTTGAGTACATTGGCTTCACGCTCAAATAGTTTTAGGTTTTCCCATTGGACATTGCCCCCAAATGCTAATAACTTGACTACAACCAATTCATTCTCTTTCTGCAAATCCTTAGCTAACCAAGTATCACGACCTGCATTTTGACCAAGCTGACGCTCTAGCTGATAGCGTTTATTCACAATTGCTTGAGGTTCTAGCATAACTATAGCCTTAGATTTTAATAATCAAAGAGCGCTAAAGCACTCTTTGATTCAGAATTTATAGCACGAATTTTTCGATCGCTACAGCTACGCCATCATCTTCAACAGTAGGTGCAACCCAGTCACCTAAAGGTTTTAAACCTTCAGGGGCATTTCCCATGACTACACCAATTCCTGCATATTCAATCATTTCTAGATCGTTGAAATTATCGCCGATCGCTAAAACTTGTGAGCGATCGAATCCTAAAATATTTTCTGCTAAATGTTTTACGGCTGTACCTTTATTGGCGATCGGATTGGTGGCTTCAAAGAAAGTTGCCACGGATTTGGTGAGATAGAGTTGTTGAGGTGTATAGCGATCTTTCAGTACTCGTAGCATTTCTGTCACTAGTTCCGCCGTGTCACTCAATGCCAAAATCTTTGTCGGCGGATGGTCTGTACTTTTGCTAATTAAGAATTTGCGTAAATCGCCAACCACCTTAACTCCTACCTTAGAACGTTCCGCATAGGCCTGGGTTTGCGCGGTCATTTTCCTTACGTAGAGTTCATCATTCACATAGATATGGATCGAAAGCTGGTCATTGGTGGCAAATTCTCCTAGATCGTCCAGTAAAGAGAGAGCCTGTTCTAGTTCGACTGGCCAATGTCCGACTAATTCATCGGTTTTCGGATCTTTAATAAATGCTCCTTGATAAGAGATCAATGGCATATCAGAGCCGATCAGTTCGTGAAATCGCACAGCCGAGCGATACATTCTGCCTGTGGCGATCGCCACTTTTACGCCCTTTGCCTGAGCTGCTTTTATGGCTTGCTTAACTGCATCATTGACTTGATTTGCATCACCGCTAATTGTGCCATCAATATCTACCACAACCAATTTAATATTTTGCGCCATGAGTTTTTTGCTTTGTTTTTGCTTGGTCTTAGCTTGCTTATTTACTTGATTGCTTGGCAACAGTGTAGCGAAAATTGCAACAATCAAGATGTAGCAAGCAATGCTCGCGGAAATTTTCACAAAAAAAGACCCGCATTGCGAGTCTTTTTTATAATGCTTGCTCAGCAAACTCAAAACCTAAAAGAGAGTTGCGCCGCAACTCTCTTTTGGGTTTTAGGATTCAGGGCAGCTTTTACCACCCGATATATTGCGACATTGTTCGCGGATTTCTGATAATAGGCTTGGGTTCATCTGCTTAGATTTACTTAGAGCCAGCTCAAATTGCTTCTTAGCAGTAGGAATGTTATTACCACCTTGCATCCACAAAACTTGTCCCTTGAGATAAGTTAACTCTGGATTGTTCGGTGCAGCCGCGATCGCCTTATTAACAGCATCCAGAGCTAATTCGGGCTTGCGAGCGTCGCGATAGGCGAGAGCAATACCGCGCCATTTGAGGTAATCGGGAGATGCATATTGCTTGAGACTGGCTAATGCTGACTCAAGGTCAGACAAAGGCAATACCGATGCGATTAGCATATCGATATAACCCTTAATCAAATTTAGCTCAGGATCGTTGGGGTCGATATCCTGCGCTTTCTTGATATTGTCAAATACGCTTTGTACAAGGGGCAAAGCTCTAGGAGCACTAGATAGACCTTCAGTTTTGACAATATACCCTGCTTCAATCAAATCGCTAGCGGCAATATACAGATATGCACGGAGGTCGTCTTTGCCTTTTAAGGCTTCAGCATTAGTACGAACTCGCTTACCATATAGCTGCATTCCTATGTAATCTTCTTTTGCATAGGCGGTAGAAGCGCGCAGAGCAAATAAAAGTGGTTCGCTGGCCTCAGTCCTGACTGCCAAATCTAGCTGCTTTACTGCGGCAACATAATTTCCTTCTTTGAACATTAATTCAAAGGCTTTTTGGGTTTCACTACCGATCGCTCTAGCATTTGTGGAGCGAAAAGGATCGGCGGCGAAGCTAGGCATTGCTGTCGCGGCGGTGACTAATGCAGCTAATAGGGATGCAGATACAGATGCAGATATAAGTTTCAAAGGCCGATTCATAAAATTCCCCGAAAAATTCAGGCTACAAGTTAGGTGAGTATCTTTAATGATTAGCAAAGTCTAGGTTGTAATTCTAAACATTTTGACAAATTCAATTTGCACTAAATCTAAATATTTGTTTTAAATTTAGTCTAGATTTATTAATTTGTCTGCAACTTATTCCGTTAATACAACGAGAGACGATTTTATATTATAAAAAGTTTCGCACCCTCACCCGATCGCCCAGATGTAGTGATTTGTAAATGAGTACAAACTTATTTACAAATCACTATGAAAATTTCTCTATAGAAATGAAAGGGTTGCTTAGGACATAAAACCCAAAATACAAGTGGCGGTGCTTTGCACCGCCACTTGTATTTTGGGTTTTTATCTATCGCTATACAAGCAGATAAAAGTGGGTGCGATCGCACCCACTCCAAATCGAATCAAACCCAAGATTGCGAGCAAAGATGCAGTAGACCAAACTCGATCTCTCATTTTTATACAACTCGATTGGGAAACGATATTTCTAGGACAACACATCCGATATCGGTTTTAAATGGCCCATGAATTTCATGGGGAGGTCTACTAGCATAATGTCCACTTTCCAGCCACATATCAAATGCGCGATCGTAAAGCCGCCCACTAACGATAAATACCTCTTCAGGATAGGGATGACTTTTACCACCCAAAGCATTGGTATCAGCATTTGCATAAAACCGAGTTAAGCGCGTATATTCGCATGTGTCTGGATCTTGGCTTAGAGTTAGTTCTTCTACCATTCCTTCTAATCCAGCGATCGGATTCCATTTCCCATCAAGGTCTGGATTTAGTGGATTCCAATAAGTAGTAGTGGATTTTGGCATATTCACTCATCAAAAATAATATTGATACCAAGTCTACAAATGTTAAAGCCACTTGTAGATCCTCAAAATCTTTTTGTGGTTGATTGTGAACTCGATGAGTTCGATTTGTTATGTGCTTAATTTTGCTTACAGTATAGTCCTTGCTGCTGCTAGTCAGTAATTTCCCTTTACAATGCTTTGCGCTTAAACCCAAACCAATAAAAATCTTGAAAGCTTTGCAAAGCTTTCAAGATTTTTATTGTGGTTCGTTCGACGGTAATCGCTGTAAAACAAAAAAGTAACCATTGCATTGCTATACCAAACGCCTAAAATAATTCTTATCTTATGAGACTCGAATCAGGAGTTTGTTGATTGGTGGTTTCTGGTGTTGTGGAAGGAAAAGTTGCGCTACGATCGCTTTGTTCTGAAGATGCAGTTTTTGTTTGATAAAACGACATAGAGCCGACTATTGGGATAGCAGAGGGGCAACTATCAGTTTTATACCAAACACGCTTACCTGATGTTAATCCTTCACTGGCAGGACTTTGGGGAATAGTGCAATTTCTTTCAGTCTCGTGAATTGTAAAAGCACTCATATTTTCGGGCAGGCTTAGACTTGCCACATCAATATAGCGATCGCGATAGATTCCTTGAACAATATTGCGGTTGTAAAGATTAGCAGAAGTCCCTACTTTAAGACTGTATTGCTCAATCATCCAAGAGGGAACAAAGTAATTGTGAGATTCTCCCATCGCATTTTTGAAGGTAATGATATTTCCAGAAATCTTTTCAATTACCTGAGGAGTAGTGTTATCTAGATATTCAGTAGTTGTTTCGGCTTTGATAGATGTAACTGATGTTGTTGTAGCGAGCGCGATCGAAAACACTGTAAAAAAGCAACCTAGAACAAATTTTTGCATGGTCTTAAATCCCTGAAGATGTTATTTTTATTAGTTTCTGCCTTCTTACAATTACAGAATCGCGGTTGAACTAATGCATGAGTTGGTTGACTACAGAACAAAACTTATCTATTGCAAGATCGAGATTCTCTAATTCTTAAACGTTTTCAAAGTGATTCTCATCTTTCATATTTTGGTAGTACTAAAGATGACAGGATCTTAGGTTTAGGATAAACGACGCTTTGATCTGCCTATTAGGCAATATCCATTTTTCTATAGACTAGCGAAGGCGATCGAGAAGTCTCAGCTCGTATTACATAGCCTAAATAGGCTGTATTGATATAGCAGTCCTAAATAGCTTGTTTGAGAGACTTCGACTTCTTCCAACCAATAATTATTGCTGGCTGAGAGAAGTGATGTACTGCGCTTGCCGAAGTGTCGTAGCCTCTACCTTTTTTATAGATGAATTAGGATTGTTGTAGAGATATGTATAATTAGATCGTGCAGAAACCTTAGACAACCAAGGAATCTAAATCCCATGACATCTGATATTCAAGGAAGCAAAAAGACGGCGATCGTATTTGGTCTGATTGCTACAGGAGTTTTAGCTTTAGGAGTCCACCAAGATAATCGATGGATGATTGGTGGAGGGATCGGCTTGGGGGCATTAACTGGTCTGGCATGGATTGGTATTCGTGATGATGAAAAGCTTCAACTCCAACAAATGCATAACACGCTCGATTTACTACGCTTAGAAGAAAAGCCTTTTAGTGCAAAATTCTTTGCAGGAATGTCCAATCTAGATATCGCAACTGCCGAAAATTTTTTGAATAGAGAAGTTGCTGCTAATTCTGTTAATAGTAAAGATGTGGATATGGAAGATGGCACAGTAGTATATATTTTTCCTGTTTCTCAACATCGACGAGCCGAACTTGAAACGTTGAAGTCGCAAAGAGAGGCTGAGATGGAACTAAAGAATCAAGCTGAAGCCAGACAAAAGCGGAAAGAAGAATTAAAGGCGCTCAATCTATCGGAATTAACGCCTGAATATTTAGAGAGTCTGAGTGAAGAAGAGCGACAGCTTCTATTAGAAGCAAAAGCTGAACAAGAAACTGAAAAAGCTGTAACTACTACGGTAGGTATTGGTGCAGCGGCAGTGGGTTTGGCAGTATTGTCTATTTTTCTCGGTGGTGGCGATTGAAAAATAGCCTAATCCATAGATTGGTTAGAGGTGATGTTATGACTCCATGATCGCGATTAAATTTAGGAGTTCGAGAAAATGACTAGTATTGTTTTAGTGTTTGGAGGATTGTAAGATGCTTCTATCTAGTCAGGTAAAATCTGTATCTTGTTGATTGTTTAGGTATATATTGCAGATTTAATTTTACGTTTAATTTTTAGGTTTAAAAAATGATTATTATTAACTTATTGCATCGATTATTGGGCTTAGTCAAAGCATCTCTTAGTAAGCCTTTTTCATCAAGTCTGATTGGACTTCAGCGCTTAGGTTTTGGCGCGATCGCCTTACTGATTAGTTTTCATTTGTTTACGGCAACGGCTTGGGCTTTGCAAGTATCAGATATTCCCGACTTAGCAGAGATCGAAACGTTAGCCGACCAGACTTGGGTGATTGATGACTCCGATGTGTTAAGCACTTTAACTAAAAGCTCGATCGCCAGTAAAGCGACAAAACTTGAAGAATTAACGGGGATTAGAGTTCATGTAGTAGCTATTCAGCGTATCGATCTAGGACAGCCTGCATCAGAATTTGCGGCAGAATTATTCGATAAATGGTTCCCCACAGAGACGGAAAGAGCTAATCAAGTACTACTATTTCTAGCGACAGAAGATCACCGTACTGCGATTCAGACTGGTGCAAAGGTAAAAGAACTTTTGCCAGATAGCATTGCCACAAGTATTGCTGATGAGACGATGCTCTATCCTGCTCGTAAGGCTAATTATAATCAAGCAGTAAATGAGGGGATGGCTCGATTAGAAGCTGTGTTGAAAGGTAATCCCGACCCTGGTGCACCTCTTTTGGCTGTGGAAGAAACTGAGACAAGTAATTATGCTACTAGAGAAGAAACTGAGGCGAGTTCTTCTAATGTAGTTGTGATTATTTTACTAATCTTGGCAACACTGCTGCCAATGGCTACCTATTATTGGTTGCAGAGCCAACCTTAAAAAGATCTTTAATAAAAAAGGAACGCTAATCGTTCCTTTTTTATTAAAGATCGAAGTTGAGATCCTGTGCTAAATTTGGTGGGGCAACGGCACGAGTCACTCTAACTTTATGGCTTTCGCGTTGAGTCTGAGCTTCGATCGCGATCGCCTCAAAGGCAACATCGATACTGCTGAGGGGGATGGAAATATTTGTCTGGGTTTCAATAAATTCGGTGTCGGGAACGACGCTAAAATCTAATAACCACCTTGGCCCATCAATAATCGTGCGTGTTTGCAAGTCTTTAATCCAGAACTTGACGAAAAACTTAGGTGCGATCGCCACTAAGCGGACTTTTACGATCATCGGCGTACCTGAAATAATTTCACCTTCAGGAACGAGAATCTCAGGAACGGGAATTGGCTCTTGTTCGGATAGAGATTGCGGTGTAGAGTCTTGAATATTACGGATTGTTTGTGCGGTTTCTGAAAGTGCAGAAGCTGCTGCATTACTATTTGTTACAGCGCTAACAGGAAAAGTATTGGGATCGACAGTTTCTTCCCAAACATATTCGTTTAAGATTAGGTCGGGTTCGGGAGCTAGTAGGCGATCGAATTCAAGATCGAGTTCGCGATCTAGTTTGGCGAGGCTAGTTTCTTCGGCGATCGTGCGCGTAGGTCGATCTGGATTATTGAGATCTACGGATACGCCCGATAAAGTTTCAGAAGATGTTAATGGGTCGCTGGGTGGGAATGTATCTAGTAGCAGTTCTTCGGTGCGTTGATTGGCTTTTTGAACAGCGATCGCCTCAGCAGATAGAGTTTGCAGTTTATTGAGAAAATTACTGCCACGATTGTGAGCATCGTTACGAGTATTGCTTAGGGGTGGAAAGTTATTACTACTCAGTTGTGGAGTCTTGAGAGAGGGTTGCTCGAGCATCTCTTCATAATTCTGTGGCAGCTCTTCTTCAAAGCTGTAAAGCAGTTCTGGCTCATCATCATAGGCTGACGAGGATTGGCTTTCGATGTTAGCTAGATCTGAAAAATCTGTTAGGGAAAACTCTAACTCGATTTTCTGAAGTTCATCTACTTCTACCTGTGGAAAACTTTGCAGACTATCATCTAATGTTTCCGAACTTGTAAAGTTTGAGGTCTGATTAGGTAAGGGTGATAGTGGTGGTAATGATAAAGAGCTTTTAGAAGATTGTTGCTCTGGCGACTTTGTCTCAGCAGCTTTGGGCTTATTAGAAGGCAATGGTGGAAGACTAAGCGAATTGGCTGGCTTTGGTTTTGGCGATACCTGCTCAGTTCGTCGCGACACCTGTGGAAAACTTTGCGAAGTCTGTGGATAACTAGAAGAATTAGTTGATTCTGCGTTAGTTTGAGAACTGTTTTGAGAGATATCTTGAGAGCTATATTTCTGAGCTTCTTTAATCATCTCAGGTAAAACTCGCGACGCAGGATAGGATACAGCGATCGCCTGTTGCGTTACAAATAAGTCGCCATACTGCTGAAAGTCTTGTTGTGGATGGATTTGGACTTCACCAATCAGTACTTGAATTTCCGATGGTGGCGGTACGATGACTTGATAGTTAAATGGAATTGCGCCAGTTGCAGCATTGCGATCGCCTAAATTAGCGATCTTATAGCGTTGATTGACGACAATATCAAGAGATTGAGGATCTTTAAGGCTGATTTCAATCTCGCCATGGGCATAGGCTTCTCCTGTAAGGAGAAAGCTATTGTTTTCATTGATAATATATTGCGGCTGATGTAGTCTGAGTAGTATTCTCGGCTGAAGGGGAGGCTCAAATTCAGCATCTACAGCTGTGTTTTCTAGATTTGAATGAGTTTGAGTGCTGCGATCGCTTGTAAGTTCTTTCTCTTTCTCCGAATCAACTTTCTCAAACTCATCGCTAGTTTCGTCATTCTCGTCATTAAATAGCGAAAACTCATCAAACATTGACTGCACGAGTTCTGTCGATCTCTGCTCGGCGATTTCGAGGATTGGCGAACTATAGTTAAGTGGAGTTGGCTCAGTCTGAGCTATCCCCAAAGCATTGGCATGAATATCTGATGGGATTTCGGCGGGATTCTCTAAATCCCCTTCTGGATCGTTTTCTAGATCGCTATATTGCCAATCCGAGCCAAAGTCTGAGGATATTTGAATGGCATCAAACTTAACTGTCTTTTTCCATGGGGGAACTTCATTGTTACTGTCAATTTCAGCCGCGCAACAGTCTATCTGCCATGCCCCTGGGACAAAATTGGTGTAGGGCATCACGATCAGTAGACCGTCATGGCTAATGCGTTTTACAATTTTTTGTTGAAGAGGCTGATGGCGCACATCCGCGAGTGGGCGATAGGCGATCGCAATCCCAACTAGCACGTTCGCCAAATCAGAGCGTGCAGCGAGTCTGTACTGCCCCTCCAAAATCTCGACAGTGGGAGATTCTAAGGGCAACCAGGACTTGTCACCTTTGCGTTGTAACAAAAATTCCCAGTTTTCCATATGCGGCGATCGCGGGTTAAGTGTGCTTAGTTATGGCAAATACTAACCCATCTGGGCTTGTATAGCAATTATAGCGATTTCTATAATTCGCCATAGCACTAGAACATAAAACCCAAATAAATAGAGGCGCCGCTTTGCGGCGCCTCTATTTATTTGGGTTTTATGTTCTAAGCAAAATTTGCTTTGCTATAACCTGTTGCCAGTCTTTACCCAAAATATGAGAGGCGGCACGAAGTGCCGCCTCTCATATTTTGGGTAAAGTTTTTGTTAAATGGAAAGCCCTAATTTAAGCCCTAATAATGCATGACCAACTAATAGCAAGACGATCGCACTGCCTAGATAAGCATGGGCGTTGCGAAGAATCGGCTGGTTACCACCAAACCCAGTCAGCGAAATCGTGCCATTGATGGCGAGTAAGGTCAATACGACCGATCCCGTGATGAAGTGAGGACTCTCAAGTAGAGGCTTGCCTTGCATAACCAGAGATAGTAGCCCGCCAGTGTAGCCTGCGGCTAGAAATGTTGTCATCAGTGGAGCAACTTTGCGGTGATCGGCTTTATTTTTGACTGCAACCTCAGTGTCTGTAGCAGTACGACCCCGCCATCCTGAAATGGCGACAAACGATCCCATGGCAAAAATGACGATCGCCATAAAAAATGGATGACCCCAATGGGTAACTGGTGCGGGAATATTGAGAGATTTAAATTGATCGGAAATTGGCTGGAGTGACTCAGCAAGTTTTGTAGCGAATTCAGTCATAGATTTGTAATAGATTGATGCAAATGCGTGAAAAGTGTTTACAATTTTTAATGATTGTAGCGGCTCTTCGCTGTATTGTTCGATGCACGATTAGTTATGTAAGCTATAGCAATGTAAGTTTTGCTTAAGATATAAAACCCAAATAAATAGAGGCGGCGCGAAGCGCCGCCTCTATTTATTTGGGTTTTGAATTGCTATAGCTCAAAGTGTCTGTGTAGTAATATGTCTTTGTAGATTACAGATATCGCCATCGCGATTAGACAAAGCAAGTGGTTCAGGTCGAAAAATCGATCGAGTATTTAGAAGATGTGAATTCCCTCAACGAGCGATCGCTAGATATTCTGGCTAGAGCGATCTATTTATTTCAGGGATCTTTTTCATTGATCATTGTCAACTGCAACTATCGTGGTCTCAGACAGAAAATATTGACAGCCCTATCTGCTAAAACTGGCGTTTCGTATCGTGAAATCTGGTGGCGCGAATCCCATGAAACGCTATATGGGAAATTACAAAATCTGATGCGAGAGCGGGGAGACGAGCAGATTACAGCATTAATGTGTTTAGGATTAGAGCAATCTAGAGATGAAAATTCGGAAGGTTTAGAAAATTTATTTGTAGATGCCAACCTATTTCGCGATCAACTCAAACACCATCTTAAATGTCCAATAGTGCTCTGGCTTGGCGATCTCGATTTGCAACAATTATGGAGAACTGCTCCCGAACTGGCTAATTTGGCGGCTCCACCGATTAAATTTAGATTGTCAACTACTGAGCTAAACCGCGAAGTTTATCAGCAAGTAGATAGATTGTTTGAGATTGCCAAAGATCCAGAGGTACCATTGTTTTGGCAAGATACCCAAATCGATGCCGATCGCGAATCATTCTCTTACAGTGAGTTAGAGACTGCCAGACGCGAACTGAGAATTGCTCATTACGATACTCACAAAGATAATCGCCAACAGGTTTCTTCAGAATTAGAAGCAAAACTTGATTTTGTGCTGGGTCGCTTGATGTGGCGATCGCCTGAGGCATCTGCTAGGGAAGTCCATGAGGAATCACAAGGCGAAGTACATAGCATATCGCAAATCTACTATCAATGCAGTCTTGCCTATTGGCAAAAAGCGAACATGCCGATTGAGAGTGGCATAGTTCTATTTTATTTGGGGAATTTATGGTGGTATCATTCTTTTGCAAATGGGCGGCAAGCCCAATCTTCTTGGCTGAAGGCGAGACAGTTCTTTCAAGAGGCGATCGCCTCTTTTAAAAAAGCAAAGCGAGATGACTTGATTGCTAAATACAGTCGAGCTTATAGTGGAGTTCTAGAGCAATTAAAGCAATGGGAAGAACTAGAGAACTGGATTCAATCGCTGCTGCCATTACATCAACAGATGCCGCTTGAACTTGCTCAAGATTATGGATATTTAGCCAAAATTGCTGTAGAAAAACGAGAATGGCTGAAGGTTAGAGATTATGCGCGCAATGCACTTTCTACTCTAGAAAGTGCCGTAGTTTCTGATGAAGATGACCTCGTTCAAACTTGGCAACGCTTGCGCCAGATTCAATTTGGTCAATATCAACTATTGCTAACTCAGAGCTATTTTCAGCTCGGTCAGCTAGAGCTGGCATCAAATCAAATTGATGTGGCGATCGCCAACTTTAACCGCAATGACGAACCAAAACTCTATATTCGCTTTCTCGATACTTTACATGATATTTCTTTTGCTCAGGGACTCTATCTCAAAGCTTTTCAAACCCGCAAGAAGCAGCGATCGATGGAGCAGCAATATGGACTGAGAGCGTTTATTGGTGCAGGTGTGCTTCAGCCCAAACAACCTTCGCCAAATTCGAGTATTGCCGAGCTAGATGCCAGCAAGTTTGATGTTAATGCTAGTGAAATTGCTGCTTCTGGACGAAATCATGATGTTGAGCGCTTAGTTGAACGGATTTTGTCGATCGAACATCAACTGACTGTAATTCATGGTGAATCGGGAGTAGGTAAAAGCTCATTAGTGAATGCAGGGCTAATGCCTGCTTTATTGCAGCGATCGCTCACAGGTCAGGAATTGCTACCAATTAAGATTCGTATTTACACAGATTGGATCAATGTTATCTCTTCTACTCTTTATGCAAGTCAAGAGCAAGATAGTTCTGATTTTAGGGGCTATGTCGCAAACTCAAGCAAAAAATCTGCATCTCTCAATGGCTTCCAAGAAAGGCGCAAGATTGGAAACCAAGATACAGCTATCCTATTGAATAAATTCAAGCAATTAGCGTCTCAAGGCAATCAAATTATTTTAGTCTTCGATCAATTTGAAGAATTCTTTTTTACGTTTACGCAACCGAAAGAAAGGCAAGTTTTTATTGATTTTTGGCACAGTTGCCTCAAAATTCCCACCTTAAAGTTAGTAGTTTCGATTCGTGAAGATTACCTACATTTACTATTAGAGCTAGAATCCAACCACGATGAAGTCGATATTTTGAGCCGCAATTTTCGCTATGCGCTCGGCAATCTCTCTGTGCTTGATGCCAAGGCTCTGATCGAGAATCTCACCGAACAAGCCAATTTTCCACTTGAGCCAACATTGATTGATGAATTGGTAATGGATCTAGCAGGCGATCGCGGCTCAGTACGTCCCATCGAGCTGCAATTGGTTGGCTCCCAACTCCAAGACCGTAATATCACCACCCTTGCTGCCTACAATCTTGCTGGTGGCAAACAACGCCTTGTTGAACAATGCGTCGAAGAAGTAGTGCAAGCCTGTGGTAAGTCGTCTTTTATTGCTCAACAAGTACTGATCTTGCTGACTGATGAACAAAACAAACGTCCATTATGTACTTACAACGACTTGCGGACAGGGCTTTTGCCATATTCAAGCAATACTGCCGATCTCGATCTGGTTCTAGAAATTTTAATTGGATCGGGTTTAATCTTCCAACTCCCAGAAGTTCCTAGCAATCGCTATCAACTCGTGCATGATTATCTAGTTCCATTTATTCGTGTCAACCAAGCGACGGGATTATTAGATGAATTGCAAAAAGTCCGTTTTTCCGCTCAACGTAGTCAAGCTAATCTCAATCGCCTCATTAAATTCGCTTTGATCGGTACTATCGTGGGACTCTTTATAATGGCAGGTTTAGCCTTTCAAGCAAATCGTCAACGCAAACTTGCTGAATTCGGTGAAATTGAAGCGTTAGTCTCTTCTGCAAACTCTAGTTTTCTGCTCAATCGTCAATCAGAAGCACTTGCTACTGTCGTTCAATCTGCTAAAAAGTTAAGTTCTATCGATTCGGGAATGGATAAAACACGGATTACAAAATTAACTTTTGAAACTCTCCAAACAATTGTCTATAACATTCGCGAGCGATATCGATTTTATTCAGTTAATCGGGATGCTCCATTTTATGCGGCAAAATTTAGTCCTGATGGCAGTATGCTAGCGCTGGGTAGCTTTGACGGTAGTGTTTACCTATTTCAAAGTGATGGGAAGCCAATCTCGCGATTGGTGGGATTGCAAACAAGGGAAATACGAGGGTTAAGCTTTAGTCCTGATGGTAAAAGAATTGCGTCAGCAGGCAAAGGTAAAAGCGTGCGAATTTGGGATATTGCTACAGGTAAATTGATTGGTAAGTTTTATGCTCATCAGGATGATATCTCTAGAGTGAGTTTTCATCCTAATGGCAAAATTTTGCTTACCGCTAGTAAAGATGGAACTGCAAAACTGTGGGATAGCGATCGCGGTACTGAAATTATGACCTTCAGACCGAAAAATTTTAGTAACGATCCTAAAAGTAAGGACAATCCAACTATTCAAGATGCCAGCTTTAATCCCGATGGCAATTGGATTGTCTTGGCGCAGAATAGGACGATTTCACTCTGGGATCTGCAAGGTAATTTATTGGCAAGTGCGATCGCCCATGAAAAGAAAATTCATAGCGTTCGATTTCATCCCGATGGTTTGCAATTGGCTTCGTCAGGTGGAGACGAAACTGTAAAGCTATGGAACATTATTGAGCAACCTATTAACTCGCCTGATGTTGCTGGTGATTTACCTTCTGATCTCCCAAACGAACAAAGTCCTGACCGATCCCAAAAAAATCTGGGGAATTATCAAATTCAATTGGCACGAGTTTTCAAAGGAAATTCGACTGATATTTTAAGTTTGAATTTTAGTATGGATGGTCAGCGGATTGCCTTTGGTTCTCAAGACAACACCATCCAAATTGTTAATCTGGATGGAGGGAATGAAATGATCTTAGGCGGTCATACTGATGGCATATTTGATGTAAGTTTTAGTCCTAATGGTCGCTATCTTTTATCTGCTAGTAAGGATCGTACTGCCCGCCTCTGGGATCTAAAAGCTGCATTAATTAATACTATCTACGGTCATACAAATACCATTTGGTCGGTTGGCTTCAGACCTGATGGTAAGGTGTTTGCTTCGGGTAGCGTTGATAAAAGCATTCGTTTGTGGAATGCCGATGGCACTCTCCGTAAAGAACTCAAAGGTCATAGTGATACAGTCTATGGTGTGAGCTTTAGTTCTGATGGAAAGAAGTTAGTCTCTGCTAGTAACGATAAATTAGTAAAGATTTGGGATGCTGATACAGGGAAACTATTACATACATTGAATATTCATGGGGCTGAACTGATCTATGCCACCTTTAGTCCCGATCGCAAAATTTTAGCCACCCTCGGATGGGATAACAAAATTAAACTATGGCAGTGGGACGACACTGACAATCCTAAGCTGCTGCATGTGTTAGAGCATAGCAAAACAGTTTGGTCGATCGCTTTTAGTCCTGATGGTCAGTCGCTAGCTTCTACTAGTAACGATCAAACTGTCAAAATTTGGAATGTGAGCGATGGACGGAATCTACATACAATGGAAGCTCATCTTAATGGAGGATTAGCAGTTGTGTATAGACCTGATGGCAAACAAATAGTTTCGGCTGGCAAAGACGGTAACTTGAAATTATGGAATGCTCAAACGGGAGCTCTCGAACAAATTATCACTGTTGCGGCTGATTCTTGGATTTATGGTGTTAGTTTTAGCCCTGATGGTAAGGCGATCGCCGCAGCCAATGCCGATAAAACAGTCAGAATTATGGATCGGGCTACGGGAGAATTGCTGAAAACTTTGTCTGGACATACTGCCGAGGCCTATGCTGTGACCTATAGTCCCAATGGTGAAAATATTGTTTCTGCTAGTCGAGACGGTACACTTAAAGTATGGAATGCAGAGATACTGGATTTCAATGCACTAGTCCAGAGAGGTTGTAGCTTGATCTCAAACTATCTCGAATACACGCCAACATTGTCAGCAGAACAAAAACAAATTTGTAAGCAGTAAGGGTTTTGCGATTTTACTGCGCGTCCCTAAGATTAATAAAGTAGAGGTGTCGCGAAGTGCTTCCTCTACTTTGCTATATGATCGAAAGCCGTAGATCGTAGGAATAAGCAATGCAAGACCAAGAAACAAGCTGGCAATCACTAATCCTAGTAGCAATAGTAGGAATTTTAGCGGTTATTAGTTTTAACGCATTCGTAATTATCAATCCTGGTGAGGCAGGAGTATTGAGCATCTTGGGAAAAGCCAAAGATGGCGTATTGCTAGAAGGTGTGCATTTTAAGCCGCCTGTAATTTCGCAAGTCGATGTTTATGACTTGACCGTACAGAAGTTTGAAGTGCCAGCCCAAAGTTCTACCAAGGATTTACAACAGCTTACGGCGAGTTTTGCGATTAACTTTCGCCTCGATCCGATTGAAGTCGTCACAATTCGTCGTACTCAAGGCACTCTACAAAATATTGTTGCCAAAATCATTGCCCCCCAAACTCAAGAATCTTTTAAGGTTGCAGCGGCAAGACGTACAGTTGAGGAAGCAATTACTAAACGCGATGAGTTGAAACTGGATTTTGATGAAGCTTTGAGTCAGCGTTTGAGCAAGTACGGAATCATTGTTTTAGATACGAGCGTAGTCGATCTGAACTTCTCGACTGAGTTCTCGAAGGCGGTTGAAGAGAAACAGATTGCCGAACAACGCGCTCAACGGGCTGTATATATTGCTAGAGAAGCGGAACAGGAAGCTGAGGCAACGATTAACCGAGCCAAGGGACAAGCGGAAGCTCAGCGACTCTTGCGCGAAACCTTGACTTCTGAGCTTTTGCAAAAACAAGCGATCGAGAAGTGGGATGGTAAGTTTCCTCAAGTTTTAGGAGGAAATGGTGCAGTTCCCTTTCTTAATCTCGATGTCACAAAATCACCAAAGTAGTATCTGCTAATCTCTCAGGCTAGAGAGAATGCTAGTGTATTTATTAACATTCTCTCTAGCCCGAAATATCAATTATCTCTTAAACCAATGTTTACACAACTGCGAATTCAGAACTTTAAGTCTTGGGCCGATACGGGGGAGTTTCGGATGGCTCCTTTGACTGGCTTTTTTGGGACAAATAGTTCTGGCAAAACGGCGATTTTGCAATTTATATTAATGCTCAAGCAAACTGTCGAGTCAAGCGATCGCAATCGTATTTTGCATTTAGGCGGCGATCAATATAGCTATGTTGATTTAGGCACTACTTACGATATTAGTCATAGACATAAATTACCTGATAAGGTTGAGTTTTCACTAACATGGACTCCAAAACTAATTTTCCAAAAAGAACTAATAATACTTCCAGAAGTAGTTGCAAAAAGTGAAGATGGCACTAGCTATAAAAATAATCCTTATAATTCATATCTAAAATTTGATTCAGTCATTAATATTGATGGTGATGAAATAAGCCTTGATCTGTTTAAATATTCTTTTGAATCACAGGATCGTCAATGGAATTCCATCAAAATTAGTGAAAATAAAGTCAACAATCAAGTAATTAGTTATGGGTTTTTCACAGAAGGAGAGCTTATTGAAGGATGGGTGAAAAATTGGTTTTCGGAAATCAGTAAGTCATTTGACATGAAACTTGACACTTATAAGAATTATGGATTTAGATTTACATCTTCATTCCCTCTTGTTTCCTTGGAGAACATAACAAATATGACAAGAGCGTATGAAGATCTATTTCAAAACACTTTATACCTTGCACCATTACGAGAATATCCGAAAAGAACCTATCAATGGTCTGGTGAAAGTCCTCAGAATGTTGGCAATCGAGGAGAGCTAACAGTTAATGCTCTTCTTTCTTCCCAGAAAAAAGATTCAGAAGTCGAACTTTCTGTAGCAACAGCCCTTAAGAAACTAGGCTTGATTGAAAATTTTCGGTTGAATAGAATTACTCAAAATCGTGGTGATTATGAAATATTAGTACAGCGATCACCTAATTCAGCAGAAGTATTAATTACTGATGTTGGCTTTGGAGTCTCACAAGTTTTACCAATTTTAGTTTTATGTTACTACGCACCGAAAGGCGCAACCCTAATATTTGAACAACCAGAAATCCATTTACATCCATCAGTCCAAGCAGGACTCGCCGATATATTTATCGAAGTCATTAAAACCCGCAACATGCAAATCATCATCGAAAGCCATAGCGAACATTTACTAAGACGACTGCAAAGGCGCATGGCAGAAGAAAAAGATGGATTTACGAATGAAGATGCGGCTCTATATTTTTGCAAAATGAACGATCGGGGAGATTCTGAACTGGTTTCACTTGAGATTGATACCTATGGCAATATTTGTAACTATCCAGAAGGTTTCTTTGGTGATGAAATGAGCGATCTTGTTGCTATGACTGAAGCTGCGATCAATCGGCAGATGAATGTTGGAGCGTGAAAATGCATCACATTGTCGATACAAATGTCTTGCTTGTCGCTAGTAAAAAAGCATCTCAAGCTTCAGAAATCTGTGAACTTGCCTGTGAAAAACACCTTCAAAACCTTATGAACGCAGGAGTTTTAGTAATTGATAGCCATTGGCTAATCATCAAAGAATATATGCACAAAAACTCTCAGAGTGGACAACCCAATGCTGGCGATAAATTTCTCAAATGGGTTCTGCTAAATCATACAAATACTGATCGCTGTGAGAAAGTTTCTATTACGCAAATTGCCGAAAATGATTTTGCCGAATTCCCCCGATCGCCTGCCCTTGCAAAATTCGATCCATCCGATCGCAAATTTGTCGCCGTGGCACTAACTCATCATGCAAAACCTGCGATCGCTAATGCCGTTGACTCTGACTGGCGAAATTACGAGCTAATCCTCAAAGAACATGGCATTGAACTTGACTTTCTTTGTCCAGAGCTACAAGGCAAGGTATAGGATTCAAAAGATCGCGCTAGAGTAGAGGGGCGTGCGTTTGCACCATCTACTCTAAATTTTTTACAGAGCTATGGATACGATTCAGCAGCCACAGGCGAAGATTGGGACATTTGAGAAATTGCGACAAGCTTCAGCATTCACGATCGCGGGAGTCGAAGATTCGATACCGTTGCGAGTACTGGTGCAAATCTTTGTATTTATCAGCATTGGTGCAATGGACTCGGTAGCAAGTTCTAATAACAGTGTCTGGGCAATACCTCTGAGCGCGATCGCAGCGGCATGGGCTTGGTATGCGCGGCGCAAACGCAATGTCATCGTGAAACTATTCATTGCGATCGCCATGATTGCGATGTTGGTCGTATTCCTCAACGATCTAGTACGTAATACTGAAGAAACGCGACTATTGCTAGCGAGATTGTTGATTCAGTTGCAGGTTTTGCATAGTTTTGACTTACCGCGCCGCAAGGACTTGGGATATTCGATCGTGATTGGATTGATCCTGATGGCATTAGCGGCGACCTTGAGCCAGACGATGATATTTGCGCTGTGGCTGATGGCATTTTTGGTGGTGGGGATTCCGATTTTATTGCTCGATCACCGATCTCGTTTAAATATTCAGACTCAGAGCTTTAAACCCGAAAAGATGGGGATCTCGCTTTTGCCTCTATCGGGGCTAATGGCGATCGTGTTGGTGTTGGGCTTAACGATTTTCACCTTTTTACCGCGTTTACCAGGTTTCCAACTACGCAACTTTCCTGTCAGCGTCAATCTCTCGGTGCAGCGACAACTGCCGAGAGGTGAGATTTTGACGCGACAGCAGCAACAGCAACAAAAGTCTGGCACAGGGGGCACTGGCACTGGCACGGGGGGTACTGGAAGCAATAAGGATCAAGAGACCCTGCCACCATTGTTTGCGCCAGAAATTGATACCGCTTCAGCTACAGCAAAACAACAAAATCAGCGCAAGCCTGAATTAGTAATGCGCGTGCGATCGCAAGCAGAGCTATTTTGGCGAGTAATGGCGTATGACGAATTTACAGGGAAAGGATGGCGCATTTCTCGCAACGATCCCAAACAAATTCGCACAATTAAACGTAATCCAATTAATTACGAGTTTTTCCTACCCATACAGAACTATGCTTCGATTGGCGCTGAGAAAAAATTTCAGCCTGTAACCTATCAAGAGGTAGTGCAAACCTATACGATTACATCACCAAATTTTCCTAACTTAGTCCCTGCGGCGGCAGTGCCAAATCGGATCTTTTTTCCTAGCGAAGAACTCGATATCGATCAGGAAGGCATGATTCGCGGTCCTGGTCCTTTGCCTGAAGATCTCACTTATACAGTGATCTCCAATGTGGTCGAACGCAATCCGTCGCAATTACGACTAATGCCCACTGACTATCCGCGATCGGTTCGTAACTATTATTTACAAGTCCCTGCCAATCTATCGCCCAAAGTTCGTAGCACGGCTCTGAGTTTGATCGAAAATGCTAAAAATGATGATGGTAAGCCGATCTCTGTAGATAATGCCTACGATTTAGTAGTGCAACTCGCGCAGGGAATCAAGCAAAACTTTGTCGTGAAACCGCTCAAGTTTGACGTTGCAAATGGTGATTTGGTTTCGCAATTTGTCGAGCAGGGCGGTGGCGAAGAGAGCCATTTTGTTTCCACACTGACGGTCATGCTGCGATCGCTGGGTATTCCCGCCCGTTATGTGGTCGGCTTTGCCCCCGGAAAATTTAACCCATTTACAGGGTTATACGAGGTGCAAAACATTGATACGCAGTCTATGGTGGAGGTTTATTTCCCGATCTATGGCTGGGTTGCTTTCGATCCCGTCCCCAACCGTCCTATATTTCCATCATCAATCGAGAACAATCGCACCTTTGGGGTAGTTCAAACTTTCTGGAGTTGGCTCACCAACCTTTTGCCCAGTTCAGTTACCAAATTCTTTGCAACTTTATTTGACAATATCGGTAAATTTTTGATCGGTGCGATCAATTGGTTGTTCGAGATGGGTTGGATTGGGATTGCCTTTGGATTGGCGATCGCCTTTGGAATTGGGCTTGGGGGGTGGGCATTGTGGCAATTTATGATTTGGTGGTGGCAATTGCAGCGCTTACAAAAAATGCCGATGCCGCAGCGCACCTATCAACAAATGTTGCAATGGCTATCGGAGCAAGACAAACCCAAATCGCCCCATCAGACTCCCCAAGAATATATGGCGAGTTTACACGATCGCATTTCCGAACAACAGGCAGAGGCGATCGCCCAAATTACGCAGATCTATCAAGATTGGCGCTATGGCGATCGGACAGATGCCAGATTTCATAATTCTTCAGAGCTGAAAATTCTGTTAGACCGATTAAAAGCTAACAAATAAACCTAAAAAAGAGGCAGTGTTTTGTACCACCTCTTTTTAGGTTTGGGTAGAGCATTTTATGAAGTTTTATGTTTTTATTACAAATTCTTGGCTCATCCACCGCTTTTGGTAGACTAGATGGCGAATATATTAAACTTCCTATTTTAATCATGAGTGTAGTTAGTCAAGTTTTAGAAAGAGCCGACGAAGAACTCCGTTATCCCAGCATCTCCGAGTTGCAAAGTGTCCAAAATTTTCTCTCCACGGGCGCTCAAAGGGTTCGGATTGCAGGAATCTTGGCAGAAAGCGAAGATAAAATCGTCAAAAAAGCCACCGAAGAACTGTTTAGAATTCACCCTGACTATATTTCTCCTGGTGGCAATGCCTATGGTCAGAAGCAACGCAATCAATGCCTGAGAGATTTCACATGGTACATTCGCCTCACTACCTACGGGGTATTGGCAGGTGATAAAGATCCGATCGAAAAAATCGGTATCATCGGTGCCCGCGAAATGTATAACTCTCTCGGCGTACCTTTAGTTGGCATGGCTGATGCAGTACGCTGCCTCAAAAATGCATCTCTGGCATTGTTGAGCAAAGAAGATGCCAACACTACCGAGCCTTATTTTGATTACATTATTCAGGCATTGTCCTAGAAGACAATAAGGGGGCGCAAAGCGTCCCCTTATTGCTTGATCGCTATATAAATTCTGAAAATAGAGTCTTATGCAGCAAAAGCCGAACCGACAAAACGCTCCAACTAAGTTTTCTACTTTCGATCCGCGCTATTTTTCTCAGATTGTAGTTACTTCTGAGCCCATTACTAATGAATGGCGGCGCTGGATTGCTGATAGTAAGTTTGCTGGCATGGAAGATCGCCTGATCGAGCAGCAGCTAATTTCCCATGGGATTAGCCCTAGCGCAGCTCGACTGGAAGTAAGCTCACTAAATCAAAATGCCTATTTTCAAGCGGGGCATAAATTTGTCCATGCGCTGAGAAAGTTAGAATCTCACGCAAATATTCTTGCCGATCTTGCTGCTCTTTCGCCTCATTCTTTAGTCATCGATCGCAAGCCGAATATTTCGCGTACGGATTTTCTGGAAAATTATTATGTCAAAAATACTCCCCTAATCCTGACAGATATTACTAAAAATTGGGCGGCGCTTTCGCTCTGGAATCCTGAATATCTAAAACAAAAGTACGGTCAGGTTGAGATAGAAGTGCAAAGCGAGCGCAATAGCGATCGGCTATATGAAATTAATGTCGAGCAACATCGCCAAAAAATCCGCATGTCTGACTATGCTGATGTAGTAGTCAATGGGGGCGCAACCAATAACTACTACATGGTGGCAAATAATGGGAATATCGAAAAGACCGATCTACGGGGATTGCTAGAAGATATTGAAATATTTCCTGAATATCTCGATCCACAGAATATTAATGGCACTACTTTTTTCTGGTTTGGTCCTGAGGGAACGATTACGCCTTTACATCACGATCCTGTAAATCTGATATTTGTTCAAGTATATGGGCGTAAGGTGTGGAAAATTATTCCGCCATACTATACCCATATGCTTTATAACTATCGTGGTGTTTTTAGCCAAGTGGATTGTGAAAATCCTGATTATCAGAAGTATCCATTATTTCAAAAAGTTCCAATCATTGAAGTAATCTTAAATCCTGGGGATGCCATATTTGTACCTGTTGGATGGTGGCACACTGTTAAGTCTCTTGATATCAGCATTTCTATGTCCTTTACTAACTTCGTTTTCCCTAATCGATATGAGTGGGTATTTCCTGAAATTACGGATAATTTATAAAGAAAGAGGGGGCGCATTCCGCCCCCTCTTTCTTTATAACTAATGTTATGTGGAACTCACATGATGAATTTTGTTGCTAGCGTAACATGGTAACTACGGGGGAGAGTCACTTGTCTTAGGACAAATCAAAACCCAAGAATTGATTGGCGGCGCTCTGCGCCGCCAATCAATTCTTGGGTTTTATGTTCTAGTACACTTGGCGACAGCTATACCATCAAACGAACCATAAGAGTAATGTTGAAAGTGTTTCGAAGCAATGCTTTCAACATTACTCTTGATTTGGATTTGAGTGCTAATCGCTTAGATTCTGTAGGGCTCCGCCCTAGACTTCCGCTAGAGCAAAAACTCCTTCCGCGTAAAATCAGTACAATAATTGCAATAGATCGCAGGTCCTAAAGTATGGAACTACTTCAAGAATTTTTTGATTCTGGTGCATTTATTCCCCACGGACATTGCTATCTATGGAATCCGTCTCTAGTCTGGCTGCATATTTTATCAGACTCGCTAATTGCGATCGCCTATTTTTCAATTCCGATCGCCTTAGTCTACTTTGTCAATAAGCGTGAAGATTTGCCATTTAGATGGATTTTTTTATTGTTTGGTCTGTTCATCGTTTTTTGTGGAACTACCCACTTATTGGCAATATGGACGCTTTGGCATCCTACTTATTGGATTTCAGGATTTGTAAAATCCCTTACAGCGATTATTTCAGTTTTTACAGCTACTAGCTTGATTCCTTTGATTCCTAAGGTGCTTGCACTTCCTAGTCCTTCTCAGTTAGAGGCTATAAACGCCACTCTAGCTAGTGAAATTATCGAACGTAAGCAAACAGAACTAGAACTAACGCGCAGTCGAGATCTTAGAGAAGCAATTTATAACGAATCAGCCGATGCTATTTTCTTGGTCGATCCTACAAATTTGTTGATTTTTGATTGTAATCAACGAGCTGTGGAAATGTTTGAAACTGAGAGTAAGAATGAGATGATCGGTATTGAGGGACGTACTTTGCAAAAACATCAGTTTAGCGATGAAGATATCGTCTCGATAGTCGAACAGATGAATCGGGTTGGCTTTTGGAGCAGCGAGATAGAATATGTTACGAGAAAAGGTAATTTCTTTTGGGGCAATCTAGCAGCAAAAACAATTAATGTTGCTGGTAAAGCGATCAATATGGTGCGAGTTAAGGATATCAGCGATCGCAAACATGCTGACGAATATATCCGTAAGCTGAATATCGAGCTAGAAGCAAAAGTACAAGCACGTACCCTTGAGCTTTCTAAAGCTAATGCTGAGCTAGAGATAGAAATCAATGAGCGCAAACTAACAGAAGAACGCTTCTACCTAGTTCTGAAAAATTCACCCATTACAGTTTCGATGCAAGATCGAGATCAGCGGTATATCTGGCTATATAACTCTGCTCTAGGCAATAGCTCTGAATCAATACTAGGGAAGCAGGATTGCGAGATTTTAGAAGTTAATGAAGATGCTCAAAGACTGAGCTACCTCAAACAACAAGTGCTTGCAAGTGGTGTAGGGATTCGCGAGGAGGTACTTATAACCGCTAATAGTCAAGAGCGATATTTCGATCTGACTGTTGAACCCCATCACGATCAAAATGGAGAAATTAATGGAATTGGATCGGTCTCTTTAGATATTACTTGGCGCAAACAATCTGAATCACAGCTAAGAGAGGCATACGAACGAGAAGTTGTTTTGCTGAAAGAGATTCATCACCGAGTGAAGAATAACTTGCAAATTATTTCAGGACTACTCTATCTTCAATCAAGACAAGTGGAAGATAAAAAAACTCGTGAGATCATTCATAGCAGCCGCGATCGCATTCAGGCAATGTCACTACTCCATGAAAAGCTATATCGCTCTAAAGATCTAGATAATATTGATTTTATTGCTTATATGCAGGGACTAACTCGAAACTTGAGCAATTCCTATGCATCTAATTCTACTGGGATATCTTTGAATATTGATGCGGATCCTATTACAGTTGATATAGACACGGCGATTTATTGCGGTCTGATTATTAACGAGTTAGTTTCTAACTCCTATAAGTATGCTTTCCCTGAAGGGCGTTCTGGGCAAATTATGATTGAATTCTCTAGAGATGAAGCCAATAGTTGTATGCTGATCGTCCGTGATAATGGAGTAGGGATGGCTGAAGCAATCGACCTCAAGTATGCTAAAAACTTGGGACTTCAACTAGTTTACTCTCTGGCTACCGAACAGCTAAAGGGAAAAGTTATTTTAGAAAACTTTCATGGTCTATTATTTAAAATTTCATTTACAATTAAGCCTATGCTAATAATTTAGATAGAAATCTAGAGGTTAGGTAGAGGAGCGAAGCGCCAATACCTAATCTCTATTTAGCACTATCATCATTTAAATCAAGAGATTAAGGGGACTGTTGTAATGTCAGCAATAAAAATTTTAGTTGTTGAAGATGAGGTGATTACTGCCAGAGTTATTCTGGAAGAACTCACTCAGTTGGGCTATGTTGTTACAGATACAGTTACTTCTTCTGAAGACGCGATCGCTAGTGTTTCCCAAAACGCACCTGACTTAGTCCTAATGGATATTATTTTAAGAGGATCGGAGCAAGATGGGATTGCAACCGCTTCGATTTTACGTCAAGAATTTCAAATTCCTGTAATTTATATTACAGCTCATACGGATGAGGCTACTTTAGAACGCGCAAAAATTTCAGAACCATTTGGCTATTTAGTGAAACCATTTGATGAAAAAGATTTGCGAGTTGTGATTGAAACAGCTATGTATAAACATCGAATGGAAAGACAACTTGCTGAACGAGAGGAGTTCCTTTCTACGATCTTGCAGTCAACTAGCGATGCTGTAATTGCTACAGATAGCATTGCTACTGTCACTTATATGAATCCTGCTGCGGAAAATTTGACAGGATGGTCGAGAGTAGAAGCATTAGGAAGAGATGTGACTGAGGTCATCCGTTTGATCGATGAAAATAGCGGTGATGAAATTGCTAATCCTGTTTCCCATGTTTTACAAACTGGACAAGTAACTTACCTAAAGGAATATACTGCGGTAGTCGATCGCAATGGAATTCAAAAGGCTGTAGGTGATAGTATTTCACCTATTCGTAAGACTTCTAACTCAGTTGATGGAGCTGTTTTAGTGCTTTGGAATATTAGCGATCGACGTAAAGCTGAATCCTTAGAAGTGGAAAAAATAGCAATAAATCGGGCGCTAAGTAATGAGAAAGAAATTAGTAATCTTAAATCTAAGGTTATGGCTATGGCATCTCATGAAATTCGCACTCTACTAACTAATATCCTGCTTTCTGCTAATTTACTAGAAGAAATCAATTATCCAAGGGAGAAGAAATTAAGTCGCTTAAAACGTATCAAAGATTCGGTTGCACAGATAACAGCTTTAGTTGAAAATATGTTAACTCTTGGCAAATTTGCCTTGGGTTTATCTAACTTTAATCCGACCTTAACAAATTTAGAAGGATTTTGTCGGGAAATAGTGGAAGAAATTCAACTCCTTGATGCTAATCAACAAGAAAAAACTATAAAAATCAATTTTTCCTGTCAGGGAGAACGCCAACAAGTATATTTAGATAAAGATTTGATTTGGTACATTCTCACCAACTTGCTTTCTAATGCGATTAAGTATTCCGATAATGAAGTCAATATTCAATTTGATTTGCTATATGAGAATGGAGATCCGCCTAGAGTCATATTCTCAATCCAAGATCGAGGTATTGGTATTCCTGAAAATGATTTGCCTTTTGTATTCGATCTCTATCATCGTGCCTCTAATATAATTAATGTAACAGGCTCGGGATTAGGTCTAGCTATAGTTAAGCAAGCAGTCGATATTCATGGCGGTGAAATTGTGGTTGAAAGTGAGGTCGATTGTGGAACTATCTTTAAAGTTATCTTGCCGACTGGGTAATTGTTAATGTTGTAATTGAGAATGAGATATTATGAAGCGGATTTTAGTTATTGAAGACAATCCAAGACTTCTAGAGGATATTCAGGATATTTTAACGCTAAGAGATTTTCATGTGATTACCGCACAAAATGGAACTGTTGGTGTGAACTTGGCAAAGGAAAAGCATCCCGATCTAATTTTATGTGATGTGATGATGCCAGAGCTAGATGGATTTGGAGTTCTGAAAGCTTTGCGTCTAAATTCTTTAACTGCTGCTATGCCAGTTGTTTTTCTAACCGCAAAAGCCGACCATTATGATATCCGTGAGGGGATGAATCTTGGAGCTGATGATTATCTAACTAAACCATTTACAGTTGCAGATTTAATGAGGACAATTCAAACTCGAATTGAGAAGTATGAGATTGTTAAGAAAGAAAGTGCTGCGAAACTAGATAGCTTGAGATTGAACATTGCTAAATTTTTGCCACACGAACTACTGACTCCACTACATGGCATTCTGGGTATGTCAGAGTTGTTGCTCCATAACTATGAACTTATGACGACTGACGAATCTATTGATTCAATTCGTGCCATCTATAATAGTGGACAAAGGTTACATAGACTAATGCGAAACTTTATACTCTTTTCAGAGCTAGAGGTAATCGCTGCAAGTTCTCAAACGTGGAGAGATGTTCCAGTTTGTCTTGATATCAAAGATATTATTGGTCTAGTCGCGCATACTTGTGCAGAATCAGCAAACAGAGTACAAGATTTAGAGCTAGATTTAGAAGATGCGATCGTAAAAATCGCTTCTAAGCATTTTACTAAAGTAATTGAAGAGATTGTTGAAAATGCCTTTAAATTTTCTAAAGCTGGTAATCCTGTACGACTGATCGGTAAAGTTGATGGACAGTTTTTTAGGCTGAATATTATCGATTGCGGTCGAGGTATGACCAACGAGCAGATCGCTAATATCGGTGCATGTATGCAATTCGATCGCGAATACCATGAACAGCAAGGTAGCGGCTTAGGCTTGATTATTGCTAAGCGTATTGTAGAACTATACGGTGGAGAATTCTCAGTTGAGTATACGCATAGTAAGCAGACATCAGTTTGTATTAAATTACCAACGCACAATTTCTAAAGAAAAACTATAGTAGTTCTAAATAAGTAATGAAGTGTCGTACGGTGCTTTATTACTCAAAGATCATTGCTGATTTAGATTTAAGGCTTCGACTTTGCTCGGCCAAAATTCTACGCTGTCTGAGTGAAGCCGAGACATTTCCATATCATTTAGGGTTGCTATAGCTCAATTTCGCTAAAAATACGGACTGTTTGGGCTTTATGTAATGTAAGAAATTTTTTAAAAGTGTTGCAAAGTAGAACTTTAAAAAAAATTTTTCGGGCTGTGAGAAAGTACAAAGCGCTATAATAGCGATCGTTACAAAAAGTGCAACGGATGGCATTCCTAAATTTTAGGCAGTTATACTGATCCAAACTTTAGGTTAATCAAAAAGCTATGCAATCCTTGAAGTTCCCTTTGGCGATACCACGATCGCTTGACAATTTGTTCTCTGCTAGCAAACTTTTTAAAGATGCTCGCGATTATCAGATTCTGTTTCTTTCAGTTTTCTTGCTCCTAGGTGTAAGTACCCGCGATTGGTCGCTTAAGCCGATCGCGATCGCTCTTACCTTTGCGACCTGTTGGTTAACGCAAATATGCATGATATCGATATTTCCACCAGCAACAGCGCAAAAGCATGAACGTTGGCTATCGCTTAAAAGTGCTTCAATTACTGCTTTGGGCTTAAGTTTGTTACTGCGCTCCGATAGCTATGGCGCGATCGCTTGTGCTGCGTTTTTAGCGATCGCTAGCAAGTTTATTTTCCGAACCAATGGCAAGCATTGGTTTAATCCTGCCAACTTTGGCATAGTCGTGGTTTTACTGCTAGACAATTACGTTTGGAATAATCATGCATGGGTTTCCAACGGACAATGGGGCGAAGATAGCTTGTATGCTTTGATATTTCTTGGCTTAGGTGGCATTGTTCTTAAGAAAGTAGGACGTTGGGATACAAGCCTCGTGTTTTTAGTAGCCTATTCCCTTTTAGAAGGATTGCGAAACCTTTGGCTGGGTTGGACTTGGGATGTTTTAGCCCATCGCCTTACTAGTGGCTCTCTGTTGCTATTTGCTCTATTTATGATTACCGATCCGCGTTCTATTCCTAATGCTAAAAGTGCAAGGTTAATTTGGGCAATCGCGATCGCGGTTTTAGCTTTTATCTTCCGCAATGTTTTCTTTAATGTGGATGCGATGTTTTATGCGCTATTCCTTATTTCGCCGCTCACAGTTTTATGCGATCGGATTTGGAATGCGCCGAGATTTCAATGGCTTCCCAAACGCTATAGCGCCTTGCAGTCTAACTAAAACCAATATGGTGGAGACCCCACTGTATTAGTTTTAGTTATCTATTTAATTTTTAAGGATAGATATATGAAAAAATTTCTGATTTGGATGCGTGTACTGGTGAGTACCGCCCTTGCTTGTTTGGTTGTCTTTGCCTATTCACCAGCCGTTTTTGCATTCTGTGGTTTCTACGTCTCACAAGCCGATGCTAGCCTTTTTAACAAAGCTTCGCAAGTTGTCATTGCCCGTGATGGTAAGCGTACCGTTTTAACGATGGCGAATGACTATCAAGGTGATATTAAGGACTTCGCGCTGGTTGTGCCAGTGCCAGTGCTGCTCAAAAAAGAACAAGTTCGGATTGGTGAACAGAAAATAATCGATCGCCTCGATTCCTTTAGCGCTCCTCGTTTGGTTGAGTACTTTGACTCCGATCCCTGTGCTAGATATGAAGCCTACGACAGTATCAATCTTAGTGGTGCGACCAGATCTGCTGCTCCCATGATGGAATCAAAAGCACGGCGCGATAATTATCAAGTTACGATCGAAGCTAAATTTGCGGTTGGCGAATACGATATTCTCATTCTTAGTGCCAAAGATTCCGATGGTTTAGAAGCTTGGTTGATTGATAACGATTATAAAATTCCTCAAGGCGCAAAAGACTTACTTCAGCCCTATATTCGCCAAAACATGAAGTTCTTTGTTGCTAAGGTAAATATTGCCGAACTAAGCAAAACAGGTTCGCAATCACTACGACCTTTGATGATGGCATACGAATCACCAAAGTTTATGTTGCCTATCCGCTTAGGAATGCTCAATGCTAATGGTGACCAAGATTTACTAGTCTATATTCTTTCACCCAAAGGACAAGCCGAAGTTGCTAACTATCGCACGATCAAAGTGCCTTCAGGTTCTGATATTCCAGTTTACGTGAAGAATGAATTTGGAGACTTCTATAAGTCGATGTTTAAGACTTCCTACAATAAAGAAGGAGGCAAAGTTGCCTTTTTAGAATATGCGTGGGATATGTCGAGCTGCGATCCTTGCTCGGCTGAACCACTATCGCAGGAAGAGCTTCGCAAAGCAGGAGTATTCTGGATAGGTTCTCCAGACTCTAGCAAGCCATCTGGTCGCCGCATTCGTCCTGTTCCATTTCCGCCTACTAATGATGGACGAGTTTTTATCACGCGCTTACATATCCGCTATAACCGCAGTAATTTTCCTGAAGATTTAGCCTTTAAGGAAACCTCGAATCAGGAATCTTTCCAAGGGCGCTATGTTTTGCGGTATCCCTTTAAAGGTGAAACATCTTGTGACGCTGGTAAAGAATATCAGCGATCGCTACGTCCACGCTTTGAGAAAGAAGCCCAAACCCTAGCAAGTTTAACAGGCTGGAATCTTGCCGATATTCGCCGCAAGATGAATATCTCTAGTTTGCCCGATCCTGTCGAAACTCCCTTCTGGGAAAATATCTGGAAATAGCTATAGCAACGCAAGTTTTGCTTAGGACATAAAACCCAAATAGATAGAGGCGGCGCGAAGCGCCGCCTCTATCTATTTGGGTTTTGATTTGTCCCAGCTATCTCTTTCATTGCTATACAAGTAATCGTAGAGGCAATTCATGAATTGCCTCTACGATTACTTGTAGTAAAAACAAGTCTCCGTAACTAATGCTTTTTCTTTCCTTCCGAATCATAGTAATCAGGCTTAACGATCTGCTTAGCTCTACCGATCGCTAGAGCATTAGACCCAACATTCTCCACAATTGTCGAACCTGCGGCGATATTTACGTTTTCACCAATTTGAATTGGAGCAACCAAAACAGAATTAGAACCAGTTTTGCTGCGATCGCCAATTACAGTCTGATGCTTTTTAAAGCCGTCATAATTCGCAGTAATCGTTCCTGCGCCAACGTTAACCTGTTTGCCGAGGGTAGCATCGCCTAGATAACTAAGATGGGCAGCATTAGTGCGATCGCCGATTTTGGCATTCTTCAGTTCCACAAAGTTCCCAATCCGACATTTTTCACCAACCATCGATTCGCCACGAATCCGCGCAAATGGCCCAATTCGACAGTTATCGGCAATTTGACTATCTTCGATGACCGAGAATTGCACAGTACAGTTCTCGCCAACAATGCTATTTGACAACATACTCGACGGGCCAATCGTTGTACCTGCTCCAACTTTAGTATTACCGCGCAAATGAGAATGTGGTTCGATAATTACATTGGGTGCGAGTTCTACTTCATCATCAATCGTAATCGTTTCAGGTAGAAGCATAGTGACACCTGCACGCATCCATTTTTCTCGCGCTCTTTTTTGCAAAACTTCATAGGCATGGGCTAACTGAAGGCGATCGTTAATTCCTAAGCTCTCATCGGGATCTTCTAAATCGCTGGCATAAACAGAATTAAGATAATCAAAAACCTCGGTGAGATAATATTCCTTTTGAGCATTGTTAGTCGTGAGTTTTGGTAGAGCCTGAGCAAGTTCTTGCCAATCAAAACAATAAACTCCAGTGCTAACTCTCTGATTGAGAATCTGTTCGGGCGTACAGTCGCGATGCTCGATGATGCGTTCGATCTTCATATCGCGATCGCAAAATACCCGACCATAACCCGTTGGATTCGGCAGAATAGCGGTAAGTACCGTTGCCGAAGCTTTATGTTGGCGATGACTATCGATTAAGGCTTGAATGGTTTCTGTCCGCATCAGAGGCGAGTCGCCAGTAAGTACAACTAGTTCACCTTCAAAGCCTGTTAATGGTTCTAATAATTGCTGAATGGCATGTCCTGTACCTAATTGTTCTGCTTGTTCCGCAAATTCTAAATGAGGATAATCGGCTAAAGCAGCGCGGACTCGATCGCTGCAATAACCCACGATCGCAATACGGCGATCGGCATTAAGTGCATCAGTCACATTGAGAACGCGCTCAACTAAGAATTTGCCACCGAGAGGTTGTAATACTTTCGGTAAAGTTGACTTCATGCGCGTTCCTTTCCCCGCTGCCAATACTGCTACTGCTAACATTTTTTGTTCCTCCTTTCTATTTTATAAACTGGTAAACAAGATTGGCGATCGCCAGATAGATGATATTAAAAAGGGTCAACTGCATTCCCAGCACCCTAAACTGTAAGTTTCCTGTCAGTAGCCCACGTGCATGGATCAATCTACCAGTCAGCAACAAAACACCACCTATATGCAGTAGGCTCCAATGCCCCTTATTCAATTCCAATAACAAAAGCAAAATCAGTGATATGGGAATATATTCTGTGGCATTACCTTGAGTGCGAATCGCGGCTTGCAGTTCAGGATTGTCACCATCACCCAAGATCACCTGACCTACTTGACGCATCTTAATTACATTGAGTGATAGCCATACAATCAAAAATGAAAGCAAAGCTGCATAAATAGAAGTAATCATTGGCTGTACCTCAAGCTTAAAGGTGAACTCGTACTAACCATTCGGACGACTCATTTGTTCGAGATTGAGAACTTCGGCTAACTTCTCTTCGGTCATCAAGCCTTTGTCTAAAACTACCTGACGCAAAGACTTGCCCGAAGCAAGGGATTCCTTGGCAACATCAGCAGCATTCAGATAACCAATGTGTGTATTTAGCGCTGTAACTAATGAAAGACTACCTTCAGCATAGGCAAGACATCGATCTTCAACAGCCGTAATACCTCTAATACATTTCGTCGCAAGAGTATCGATCGCTTTGCCCAAAATCTCAATGCTCTGAATCAAGTCGTAAGCAATGAGAGGCATCATCACATTTAGTTCCAATTGACCAGCTTGAGCAGCAAAGGCGATCGCTGTGTCATAACCGATGACCTGATAACAAACCATATTCGTCATTTCGGCAATCACAGGATTATATTTTCCTGGCATGATTGAAGAACCTGGTTGTACGGGTGGCAATTGAATCTCGCGTAATCCTGTTTTAGGTCCCGAATCCATTAGGCGTAAGTCGTTAGCAATTTTGCAAGTATCTTGGGCGAGGTTGCGAATTGAACCTGATACATTCACAAAGGGAGCCATGCTCTGCATCGCTGCCATGAGGTTACTAGCGGGTTTCAGTTCAAATCCTGTAATCTCGCTTAGCTTTTCGGCAACGCGATCGCAGTATTGGGGATGTGTATTTAGTCCCGTTCCTGAAGCGCTACCACCTAAGCCCAAGGTTTTCAGGTCATTTGCGGCTAGATGAATGCGATGAACATGATCGCTAATAATTTGAGCGTAGGCTTGAAATTCATCACCTAGTCTAACTGGGACTGCATCTTGTAAATGGGTACGTCCAGACTTGACGATTCCTGCGAAGGCGATCGCTTTAATTCGTAACTGTTCGCTCAAGTTTGCTAAAGCAGGGAATAACACATGATCGAGAGCTAATAATGCCCCAATCCGAATTGCCGTAGGGATCACATCATTAGTAGACTGTCCGTAATTAACATGATCGTTAGGGCTAACATTTTTGTAATTGCCTTTTACGTCACCTAAGATCTCAAGGGCGCGGTTAGATAAAACTTCATTCACATTCATGTGGTGTGATGTGCCTGCTCCTGCTTGATATACATCGACAACAAACTGATCGCGTAACTGCCCGTCTAATATTTCATCTGCCGCCGCCGCGATCGCCATGCCCATACCGACAGGGATACAACCGAGTTCGGCGTTAACTAATGCGGTTGCTTTTTTGATTAGTAAGCAAGCATCAACAAAGGTGGGGAGAGGCTTAAGTCCGCTAATTTTAAAGTTATCGATCGCTCTAGCAGTTTGAATACCATAGTAAACATCATCGGGCAGGGACATTTCCCCCATCGAGTCGCGTTCAGTTCTAGTCATAGGAATCTTGTGTTCGGCTGTTTTTTAATATGTGTTATAGATTAATGTTAACTTGGCAAGTCGAGATTAAATTCATTGATTACGTAATATCGATTTGGAAGTAGTGGTATAGGCTAGCGATCGCCATACTCAGACAATAGTTTAAGCATCTTCACCTTTAAAGCTTTTGGTATAATTACTGATAATTTAGATGGCTTAGGATGTAAATCATGAGTATTGCCTTAAAAATTGAGCAAGAGCAGTTTATTCAAAAAAAGCTCAATAGTGGTAAGTATGGCTCTGCTGAAGAGGTGATTTTTGAGGCGTTTCGGTTGCTTGAGGAAAGAGATAAGCATTACGAGCAATGGCTTCAAGATACTCGGCAAAAAGTGGCTGATGGTTTAGACCAACTAGATCGAGGTGAAGGGTTGGATAGTGAAACTGTTATGGCAAGATTGAAAGAGCGAGTTCGTAACGCTCGTGAGAATCATCAATGACAAGCTACATTATTTCTCCATTAGCAAGTCGAGATTTGGATGATATCTTTGACTATTTTGCTGAGTTTAGTGTTGATGCTGGCGAAAGATTTATTGAGGATTTCAATAAGAAATGTCGTAACTTAGTTGCTTTTCCTAATATTGGTCGCGTCTATACTGAGATAGAGTCTTCTTTGCGCGGTATTCCTTTAAGTGGCTATATCATCTTCTATCGAGTAACAATAGTTCAGTTGAAATTGTGCGCGTGGTGAGTGGATACAGGGATTTAGATGCTTTGTTTACTGGAGATAATGAAATAAATTAGTGATCGCAATATCATGCGATCGCTTAGTAAAGCTTTAGCTTTAGTCTGGAATATTGATTTTGCATGATATGCTAGTCTTGGCATATTTGTAATGTGAGTAGTTTATTTTTGAAGCCTGTTGAGTGGATTGGGAGTTCGCTAGATGATTTAAAAGATTTCCCAGACGAGGTTCAGCAAGTTGTGGGCTATGCTTTGTATATCGCTCAATGTGGCGACAAACATCCTACTGCTAAGCCACTTAAGGGTTTTAAAGGTGCTGGCGTTGTGGAAGTAGTAGAAGATTTTGATGGAGATACTTATCGGGCAGTTTATACAATCAAATTTGCTGATGTGGTTTATGTTTTGCATTCCTTTCAAAAGAAATCGAAGCAGGGTATTGCTACTCCGAAACAAGATATGGATTTGATTGAAGCAAGGCTAAAACGAGCTAAAGAACACTACTCTGAGCATTACAACAGGAAGTAAATAGAGGTGCAAAATGACTGAAGAGATTAAGGTACAAAAAAGTAGTGGTAATGTGTTTGCTGATTTGGGATTAGAGAATTCTGATGAGTTGCTGGTTAAAGCAGAACTTGCTTATAAAGTCAGCAGTATCATTACTAAGTTAGGAATAACTCAAGTTGAAGCAGCTAAACTGCTAGGAATCGATCAGCCCAAGATGTCGGCTTTGATTAATGGCAAATTATCAGGCTTTTCGACTGTGAGGTTGTTTCGATTTTTAAATTCTCTTGGTCGTGATGTGGAGATTGTAGTGAAAGACAAGCCTAAATCGCGTTCTCATGCGCGTACTCAGGTTGTGAGTAGATAAAGCGATCGCTTTATTATGCTTATTGGAAGTAATGGTAAAGATTCGCGATCGCTATATCAGGCGATCGTTTAACTACATCTGCATTTAAAGCTTTATTCCATATTTCTTAAAGAACCCACTATAATCTTAATAAGATTTCAGGAAGTCATCATGATTGTTGAAACTAGCGATGCACAGATAGCACCAAACTTAAATCTATTACTCGATCGCGTTGTCAACGATCGCGAGATTATCTACATCAAAAGTCAAGGTGGGGAGAATGTTGCCCTGATTGCTGCTGATGAGTTAGAAAGTTTGTTGGAAACTATGCATCTTTTGCGATCGCCTAAAAATGCGGAACGTTTGTTAAATGCTATTAGTCGCGCTAGAACGAATGCAGAAACTTCTCAAATATAAGTTTTTACAATGTAGATATCACTATTGAACAAGAAGCGATCGCTTTATTATGCTTATTGGAAGTAATGGTAAAGATTCGCGATCGCTATATCAGGCAACTACTCAAAAGCTTCTAGCTTTAATGCTTTATGAGAGCTAATCTTTGAGTTTAGGTAGATTTAGGGTAGTGATCAAGAGGGAATGATAAGAATCATAGATTGGATGAGAGTATTGTAGTGATGGACAAAAAGCCAAATCATAGCAATGTGATTATCGAACTTTTTA
>QBML01000036.1 GCA_003242085.1 Pseudanabaena frigida
TCTTATATCTTTGGGTGGATGAATAAAATATTTAAATAAAGCATACTGATTATGTTAGTAAATAAGACATTAATTAATTTATTAATTTATAGTTTTTTACTAATTTATCAATACAAAAGAGGATATTAACTATGAGTTTACAAGAAAGAGCTAAAGCGGCTGCCAAAAATGTTGAAGGCAAGATTGAAGAAGCTGTTGGCAATATCACTGGGGATACTGACAAACAAGCTGAGGGCAAAGCTAAACAGGTTGAAGCCAATGTTCGTAATGCATCAGAAGATGTAAAAGACAAGGCTAAAGATGTGGCTGATGCTGTAAAAGACAAGGCTAAAGATGTGGCTGATGCCTTAAAGAAATAATACTAAAAGTATTAAAGAAAAAATTGATTAGTTTTACAATAAATTAGTTAATTTTAAATTTTTCGAGACAGTTTTATCTGATAAAACTGTCTCGAAATTCTAAATTTTGCTGTTGATTATTGTAATAAAAATTAGCCTTTAATTGGTTATTTTAGATAATCAAAACCTTACCCAATTTTTAATTTCCTGGAAGCTACAATGATTGCTCAAATTTACAGATCGTTACTAACTGTTAGTCTGATTTCTTTGTTCTCATTTACCTTAGTCCTTGGGCTAGATGTCGATCATGCTTGGGCAAAAAATCCGCTTACGCAGCTAGTTAATTCTTTCAACGCTCCGATCGCTACAGTTGAGAAGGTAAAAGCCACTACTAGAGGTCTTGAAGGTAAAGTTCAAGAAGAAATCGGTAATATAACGGGCGATCGCAAAGATCGATTAGCTGGCGTGGCGAAACAGGTAGAAGCTAGCGTTCGGAATAATGTTGAAAATGTCAAAGAAAGTGTGAAGTTGCCAGAGCGCATTCAATCGATCAACAAAAATATTGAAGGTAAAGCTCAAGAAACAATGGGAAATATAACGGGCGATCGCCAAGATCGAGTTGCTGGCAAGGCAAAACAAGTTGAGTCAAAGACCCGTAACTTGATTGAAGATGCCAAAGATAAAGTCAAAGAAATATTCCAGTAGAAGTGATTTTGAGTAAGAGCTAGTCTCTACTTAACTCCTATTGAAATGTAGAAATCTCCTTGAATGGGACATAGGAGATTGAGAGATTCTCAAATGTTTGCGACGAAAAAGCTTCTTAACTTAATGTACGAAAGGATATAAATATATGAATTTTATTTGGTTTATTTTGATTGGCTTAGCTGCTGGTTGGCTGGCAGGACAACTCGTAAGAGGTGGTGGATTTGGACTGGGAGGCGACATCATTGTCGGTGTAATTGGTGCATTGCTTGGTGGTTTTCTATTTACCACTTTCGGTGTATCCACAGGTGGCGGATTACTCGGCAGTCTAATCGTGGCAACGATAGGAGCAGTTGTACTTCTAGTCGGTTTGCGACTCATCAAGTCAGCTTAATTAGCTATTACAGGCAACACACAAAATTGTTTGTACTAGTTCTACGTAACCAATTGACAATTAAATAAAGGTAAAAATCATGTCTGATGAAATCGATAGAGAAATTACAACAAAGAAGGTTACCTCGCGTTCAAACACTCCTGTGAATGGATATGAAGTATCCGAGCAACGGACTTCCAACGTGAGTGATGGGAATGGTGCTAATGGATTAATACTTGGTGTTTTACTAGCTTTGGCTGTAGGTGGTGGAGCAATTGCCTATTTCATGAACAATCGCCCAGTTCCTGCACAAATTTTAGTTCCTGGCGCAACTAATACTGTGAAAGAGAACAAATCAACAGTGATTGAGCGAAATAATACAACAACAAAAGAAACTAATCCTGCAACTCCTCAACCTACGCCCACGGTGGATGTTAATATTCCCGTGACCATCACCCAGCCACCTTCAGCGCCAGTTCCCGAACCAAGAGCAACTGTGACGGTACAGCCAATAGTTCCAGTCCCTGCTCCAAAAGCAACAACCCAACCGCAAGCAACTCCATCTCCTAGTACGGGTGCTAATAATTAAACTATAGAGATTTTCATTGTGCCGTAGGCACAATGAAAATCTAAAAACCTTACTGAGATTGATTTTTTATTTTTAAATGATTGTTTACTCATTTAAAAATCGCTATAGTTAGGTAGTAATAAAAAAGCAGTTAAGTGCCTCGCAGCGCGAGGCACTTAACTGCTTTTTTACGATTATATAGTTGCAAACTTTAGCAAAATATCATTAACTATATCGGGTACTTCATCCTGTGGACAATGCCCAGCATTAGGAATATCAATAAATTCCTTAACACAAGCAAATTTGGTAAAAGATTTGCGCCCCAATTCTATCGGCTCCCAAGGATCGCGATCGCCCCACAGCACGATCGCTTCGCAGGGCAAAATCTCTAGCAAATCTTCAGGTCTTGACCCCTGTGAATAACGCACAAAAGCCATAAACACATCAACAGCATTGGGGTTTTGGGCTGGCTTCAGCAATATTTCGATTAGTTCATCGGTGATCGCACTGCGATCGATATAGGCTTGGGATAAAATCTGTCCGATCGCTCTCCGATTACGCACCCGATCGAAAAATATTTTAGCGATCTCCCTTACGCCCAAAATATTTTGCACCGTTTTTACACCTATCCGTTTCAGCCAAGGCATATCTAACTGATTTTGTTCTTGCAATAACCGCAGTGAGCAATTAATTAGTACGGTCTTTACGACTATTTCAGGTGCATAGATCGCCGCTTGCATTGCCACTATAGCTCCTATAGAGTTACCCACCAATATGGCGCGATCTCCTACTATCTCCCGCACAAAATCAGCAATTTGCTCTCCCCAAGTCTCAAAGGTATAGGCTAATTCACTAGGTTTAGGTTGTGCTGAAGAACCGAAACCAATCAAATCAATCGCATAAACTCTATTACTCTGTGCCAAGACTGGGATATTTTTCCGCCAATGTCCCACTGATGCACCGAATCCATGAATTAAGACAATCGCAGGCCGATCCAAATTTTTGTCTAATCCTTCTGCACAATAGCCAATCTCATAACCGTGCCACGTCCAAAAGCGATCGGCAAATTTACGATAATCAAAAACCATTGAGATAACTTAATTTTAAAGCTAGAGAGAAACGTAGCAATTCTCATTATGAAGCAGATTTCTTAGATTTCAACGTCTTAGGTGCTTAAATCAACAAAATATGCTTTTGGAAAGCCATGCGGAAGCTGTCTTTCCAAAAGCATATTTTTGCAATGAGAACCGCTGAGAGAAACGAAAATTTGCGATGGTTCTTTCTTAGTAAAGGTAAACTTATATGAAGCAATTAGAACTAGCTAATTTCGCCTATCCTATCATTGACTAGAGGTTAGCCTCTTGTAATTTTATTTAGCTTATTTAGCCTTAAACTCGTTGTACCGTAATTTTCACATTGACTTATACAATGTGAGAACCGCAATACAATATAAATTTAGGTTTTACAAATTTTAAATTGTCTACAACAACTTAAAATTTGTAATGGATTTAAAAATAAGTATTTTAGAACTTTTCGATAATTTTTTGGAGATTTAAACGTGGCTCTTCCTTTGTTGAATTACGCTCCAGCATCGCAAAACACTCGCGTAGCTGGCTTTACAGTCGGTAGTGACAACACACCTCGCATCTACACTACTGCAAACCTACTCTCTGGCAGCGAGCTAGATGATTTGATCGAAGCTGCCTATCGTCAAATTTTCTTTCATGCTTTTGCTGCAGATCGTGAAAAATTTCTAGAATCACAATTGCGTTCTGGCAATATTTCGGTTAGACAGTTCGTTCGCGGACTAGTTCTATCTAATACCTACAGATCAAGTTTTTACGAAAAGAACAGTAACTATCGCTTCGTAGAGCAAACTGTGCAGCGCGTTCTTGGTCGTGATGTATACAGCGAACGTGAAAAAATTACATGGTCGATCGTAGTTGCAACTAAAGGGATCGAAGGTTTCATCGACGCTCTTCTTAACAGCGAAGAATATCTTGAAGCTTTTGGTGATGACACGCTACCTTACCAACGTCGTCGTATTTTACCCAGCCAAGCAGTTGGAGAAGTGCCTTTTAACCTCAAGTCTCCTCGCTACGATGCTTACTATCGTGCACAGTTAGGATTCCCTCAACTTATCTGGCAAAATTCTGTCCGCAGCTATGTGGTTACCGACAGAAAGCCACAAACAGGCGATCCAGCATTGTTCTTGAATATGGCACGTAGTATTAGTACTGCTCCTGCTAACTCAATTCCAGTATCTGCTCAAAATCTCGACTACGAACGTCTTGTTCCTCGTCGTTAAATCTAGCTTTAAAGGGTAAGTTGCTTAAAACAGAACTTTATTTGCCCTTGAAGTTCAGAAAGCAAAGGGGAGGCGCTTCGCGCCCCCCCTTTGCTTTGATTGCAAATTGCTATAAGATTTGAGTCAAAATTTACTAAAGTTTACTAGCCCCTTCTTCACTTTGTCGTTAATGGATATTCATCAATTTCTCGAACTCTTTGTCGGTCGCTGGCGATCGCAACGTAGCGATCATCAATTTGGAGAGGGGAATGGCAGTGATGCCAGATCTTTGATTGAGATTACAGCCTTAGAGCTTGACGATCCCGAATTAATTGCTATTTGCGAAAAGCATGATGTCGATCCCAATTTAGCAATTCACCCTATGAAGTTTTCATGGGAAGAAGAATCTTTGAGTAGTAACAAACCTAAAGGTAATGTCCTATTTGTGCCGATTCCAAATGATGTTGCTACACCTCAAAAGGGATCGATCTTAAGCGGTCAAAATAAAGGTCTGTATGAGCTTGGTAGCGATGAATCGCTAGCAATCCAGACGCTTACAGCTCAAGGTGCGATCGAAGAGCGGATTTGGTATGGTAACCCTAACTTGCGATTTCGCGTTGCAACCTTACTGCAAAAGAATAATTCGCAAGATCCTCGAGTCCAACGTTCAACTTTTTATTCTGAGATTAGAAGCGCCATGCCCAAGGCTTAACGAATCTAAGGATTATTAGCCGTAACAAGAACAAGAGCCGCCCATAATTTGAGGGGTTTAGCTTTTTAAGAAATGTGCAATTAATGTACAGACTTCTAAGCCGATAAAACTTGCCAATAAGACAAAAACTGCAATATTTAAACCAGCCTTAATTTTTTCCATTTTTATAGCCTAATTGAAGAGAATAGATAAAAGTTACTTAGTTTGTGTGCTCCATTTTTGTGCAAACCTAGAAAAAAATGGAGAATTAAGTATCTAATTTGTAACTTTCTGGATTTTATATTTTAACTGCACTGGCGATTGCTGTATTTAAATGCTTAAATAAACCAATTAATTTAGACTAGATAAAAATATGACTTTATCTAGTTGAGTTAAACTTAACCATTATTACATTCAAGTGTGGGGATGTACTGCTGTGAATTGGCTCAAAGGGTTTAGTATTTTAGGAACTTTTGCTATTGCTTCATTGACGATCGCTCAATCGGCATCAGCAAATTTTGTGATTTTTGTCTCAGGTAATGACGCTGCAACATTACAAAGAGTTCGATCTATATCACCAACTGCATTTAGGACAAAAATTAATGACCAACCTGTGATTCAAGCAGGTACGTTTAATTCTGAGGCTAGTGCTGATAGCATGGCGATCGCACTACAACAGTCGGGATTGGCAGCTCAAAAATATTTCAGAACATCAGGCGGAAAGGAAAGTACTGTACAAGTTCCTTTTTCTGAGACGACTACAACTACTACAGCTTTACCTAACCCACAGCAAGTTGTTATTCAACAGGCTCCTAGTTCTCAGCCTGTAGGTATCCAGACAGAATCTCAGCCGCAAGTTTTTACGACTGTACCTCAACAAAACATAGCCTATACAAGTAATCAATACCAGCAGATTTCAACTAATGCTGTGATCCCACAAGTTCAAACCCAGCAAGTACTCGTCCCACGCTGGCAACAGGTACTAGTTCCAGAGACTCGTCAGGTTATGACCCAGACAGTCGTACCTCAAACGCAGATTGTCCCAACTGGCTATGTGCAATCATCTGCTGTACAGCCGACAGCATACGTGCAGCCGACGACCTATGTGCAACCGACAACCACCTATGTGCAGCCACAGACAGGATTTATTCAATCGTCTTCGGTATTAGCCGCCCCAACTACCTATGACAACTCCATCGTTACTGCTAGCAATTACTCTAATGTAGCCTCCCAACCACTCTCTACTGGATTGAGTAACGATCAACTATTACCTCAAGCAACCCAAAATCCAAACTTTCGCTATGTTGCCGCTGTGCCAGCCAACTCAAATAACCAGTTTTTGTTGTCGCGGGTGCGCCAATATGTTCCTAATGCATTTTTAGCAAGTTCTGGACGTGGTACTTATATTCATGCGGGCGCATATCAAAGTCGTGACTCTGCGGAATCTGTGTCACGTTATCTGCGATCGCAAGGTGTTGACTCACGAGTTCTTTACTTCTAAATATGACTGGAAATAAATGACTGGAAATAACGCCTCAAATAGCAACGCTTCCTCTGGCCATCGCTCAGGTCGCTACCTTAAATTTCTGGAACCTCTTGCTTTACTTTTCCCAAGTGGGTTTTGGCTAATTACGTTTCTGATTATTCCCACAGTTTTTATCTTAATTCAGAGCCTTGTACCCCTTGGCAAAGCTGAGTTCAGTTTAGAAAACTATCAGAGAGTATTTGAGTACGTTGGCGGTAACTTTATCTACCTAACCGTAGTATGGCGATCGCTGCTCTACGCAACCATTACTACAGGGTTTTGTCTATTACTTGGCTTTCCTGTAGCTTATTGGTTAGCTGTGATTGCTCCTAAGCGATGGCGCAACATTCTATTGTTGCTATTTGTGCTGCCTCTATGGACTTCATCATTGCTACGCTCCTATGCATGGATTACGATTTTGAGACCAACAGGCGTTTTAAATAGTTTTCTTAATTTAATTGGGTTATCAGGTATTAATGTCCTAAATAAAGCCGAGGGTGTAATTATCGGTATGGTTTATACCTACCTACCCTATATGGTTTTAGTCTTATATACCTCGCTCGAACGTCTCGATCTACGTTTGCTAGAGGCAGCGGCTGACCTCGGCGCTAATGCCAGACAGACTTTTTGGCAGATTACAGTTCCGCAAGTATCTTCAGGTATTATTGCGGGAACAGCGCTTGTGTCTATCTCTAGCTTTAGCGACTATATAAATCCTCAACTATTAGGTGGCCCAGGTAGCCGCACGATCGCTTCAATTATTGAGTTGCAATTTTTAGGTGCAAGTAGCAATCGCGGTTTTGGTTCGGCAATTAGCATGGTACTGATTCTGGCAGTAACGATTGCGATCGCACTATTAATCAAATATGGCGATCGGCGGGTGGTAAGTGATGGCTAGTGACATAAATGTTCCACCAGTTAAGCGCTGGCAAACTTGGTATACGGTACTTGCTTTCTTTTACATGTACTTGCCGATCGCCGTACTCACCATCTTTAGTTTCAATAAGTCTCCATCCCCATCACAATGGACGGGCTTTACATGGGAGTGGTACTCCAAATTTCTGCAAAATCCAATCTTGCTTGCAGCTCTAAAAAATAGTGTGAGTGTGGCAGTAGCCGCTGTCTCAGTTTCCGCAGTACTAGGAACGCTTACGGCAGTTGGCTTAGCTAGATATTATTTCCCTGGCAAGAGCTTATATCGAGGTGTTACCTATTTACCCTTGATCGTTCCTGATATTGCGATCGCTGTGGCAACCCTTGTATTTTTTGCTGCTATTAAGTTGCCACTTAGCCTCGGCACAATTGTGATTGCTCACATTGTCTTTTGTCTAGCCTATGTTGCTGTTGTCGTATCCAGTCGCCTTGCTAGCATCGATCCCAAGCTCGAAGAGGCTGCTCTCGATCTTGGCGCTACACCTGTACAAGCTTTTTTACGAGTATTGTTGCCTCAGCTCTTACCTGGTATCTTGTCAGGCTGTCTCTTGGCATTCATTCTAAGTATGGATGACTTCGTAATTGCCTACTTTACTGCAGGTGTTGGATCGACTACTTTGCCAATCGCTATTTTTTCATCATTGCGAAATGGTGGTGTTACTCCTGAATTAAATGCGCTCAGTGTATTGCTAATTATCGCTTCAGCTTCAATGGCGGCGATCGCGGAAGCTGTTAGAAGTTGGGGTAGTCACGATTAACATTCTGGAGAATCTAGAGATAAAGTAAAGCATTGATCCTGTATTTACACGGAATTTATTTTAGCGATCATGTCAATTTCCATAAACTAAATAAAATAAATAAGACTTAAAGTGGTTGTAAGTAAAGTTTAAAAAATCTTTGATTGAGTTGGTTATACCTTTTTTATTGAGATAAATTTAAGCCATAAATTACATGATTTATTTGATTTACGATCCATACAACACTTGGTTTTGCAAAATTTTCTTTAAACCCTTATCAAAATTTAATTGGTTTTCCTAACAACGGTTGAGAACCTGTGTTATATTACTTTTGGCAAAGCTAATCAAAGCTAAAGAATGACTCCCCATGAGTGAGAAGCCTTTAAAGCTGCGAATCTCAATTCCACCCGTTGAGGGAATCGAGGACATTCCCATCGCGGCAGTCGAAGTACTCGCTACAAAAATGGGGTTTAGTCCTAATGCTGTGCAAGACGTAGTACAAGCTCTTACGGAAGCTTTAGTTAATGCGGTTCTTTACAGTACATCTGACCTTGACGTGGAAGTTGTAGTTTTTGCAGCAAATACTAGCCTAACCGTAGAAGTCCATGATCGTGGATCAGGTTTTGATGTTGATAGTGTGCCACCACCTGATTTTGATTTGATATCCGAGATTGGTGTCAAAAATGGCGGTTTTGGTATACATATGATCAAAGCGCTGGTTGATAAGGTCGAGATTGAATCTACCGATCAAGGTACAACAGTCCGTATGAGTAAGTTTCTGTCTATCCCCAAACCCATTCTCCAATCATGACTCAATCCTCATTTTTACAAGATGAACTCAAGATCGTCGAACAAATTGATGGCGACCAAGTTATTCTCAAACTGAATGGTGCTTTGAGTGTAACCACAGTTCCATATTTTAGACAAGCCGTACAGCCATTTATAGACCGCAAGTTGGTAGCAATTGTCTTAGATTTTGAAGGTGTAACTAAAATTGTTAGTAGGGGCGTAGGTGCTGCGATCGATATGGCAGTTCAAGCCAAAAAACAAGGTGGCAAGTTGCGCTTAGAAAACGTTGGTAAATACGGTCGCTCTCTGTATATTCAAGGAGTACATTTAGTTGCCGAAGTACCTGAATTAGAAGGTTTTGAACCATAAATTTTTTAAAACCCAATAAAATAGAGGTAGTGCTTTGCGCTACCTCTATTTTATTGGGTTTTAATAGTAATCTTTAATCTACTGTTTTAGGGAATAAATATGAAAATTGCTGGTCGTAAATCCTTAGGTGTGCAATGTGTTTTTGACATCGGGCTAAAGCACGATCATAATTTTTTACTAGATAAAGGATATATTGCCTCAAATTGCTTTAATAAATCCCATAGCGTTGCCTACGGATATGTCACATATCAGACTGCATATCTTAAGGCAAATTATCCCGTTGAATATATGGCGGCGCTGTTGTCTTCGGTCAGTGGCGACCAAGATAAGGTTCAGCGATATATTGCTAACTGCCGCAGTATGGGTATTTCAGTTGTTCCTCCTGATGTTAACAGCTCTGGTGAAGACTTTACCCCGCACGATGAACAAATTTTATTTGGATTAGCCGCGATTAAAAATCTTGGAGCTGGACCGATCGCGGCAATTTTACAAGCCCGTCAAGATGGCGCTTTTACATCTTTAGCGGATTTATGCAGTCGTTTAGATTCGAGATCTCTAAACAAAAAAGCTTTAGAAGCGCTGATTCAAACTGGAGCGCTCGATTTACTAGAACCAAATCGCCATCAGTTGATGAGCGATCTAGATATCACGATGGAATGGGCTTCACGGCGTGCGAAGGAGCAAGCTTCGGGACAAGGAAATATCTTTGACTTTTTTGGTGAAAGTAGTAATACGAAAACCTTTGATACTGCTCCTACTACTACTCGCGTACAAGACTATTCATCGCAAGAAAAGTTGCGGATGGAAAAAGAGTTGTTGGGCTTTTACATTTCCGATCATCCCCTCAGCGTGGTTAGTCGCTCAGCCAAAGTGATGGCTCCGATCAATCTCTGCGATATTCCTGAGTCTTCAGAAACTAAAATCGTCACGGCGATCGCCTTAATTCTGGAAATTAAAGAAGTGGTCACCAAAAAAGGCGATCGCATGGCAATTTTACAACTTGAAGATTTAACAGGTAGTACTGAAGCTGTAGTGTTTCCAAAAACCTTTGATAAGGTCAAGCATCTTTTGGAAAAGGATAAACGTTTAATGGTTTGGGGCAAAATCGATCGCCGTGATGAGCAAACACAATTAATTATTGATGATATGCAGCCGATTGAGTCCGTGCGAATGGTGCGGGTCGAACTTACTCGCGAGCAAGCAAGCGATCGGCAAGTCTTGCAACAACTTAAAACCGTCTTAAATCCTAATCCCAATTATGGCAATTCCAATCAAGGTAAAGGTAATTCTAGCTATGGCAGAAATGAACCCGAATCTTCTAACAAAATCCCTGTAATTGCGGCGATCGAATATATGCCCAAATTAGTCCGTTTAGGCAATCAATTTTGGGTGCAAGACGAGCAAACTGCTGTTAAAGCGTTACAACAAGCAGGGTTTAAAGCAACTTATGATGCATTAGTTACTTAAAAAGAGCGGTGCGAAGCACCGCTCTTTTTTTAAAGTCCTAATTGTCGTCTAGCTTCAAATAAGCCAAGGGCAGCACTAACTGAGAGATTTAAGCTACGGACTTTTGGATGTTCCATCGGAATATAAACAGAGGGATTATTGGCGATTAACTCTGCTGGTAAACCGCTTGATTCACTGCCAAATAATAACCAATCGCCATCTTGGTACTGGAATTCCCGAAAGTGCTGCGGACTGCGAGTACTAAAACAAACCCATCTTCCTCCTCTGGAGGCTTGGCGCAGAGATTCGATATCTGGATGGACTGTGACGTTTACATATTCCCAGTAATCTATACCAGCCCGTTTGAGTTGGCGATCGCTAATTTCAAAGCCCAGAGGTTCAACCAGATGTAAATGTGTATTTGTAGCGGCACAGGTACGAGCGATATTGCCAGTATTGGGCGGGATTTCAGGATAAATGAGGGCGACTTGCAGCATTGACCATAAATATATATTTAAAGATTGTGTTGTTAACACAGTCTTTAAATATAACTCAGAAATCAAAGGTGAAATCCTTTACTAAAGTTTAGCGCGTTCCTCAATATCTTCTAGAGTTTGTAAGACTAAGCGCTTAGCTTGGAGTTGCCAACCCCATTTTTGAATAGCGATCGCCCCACCCGCGCCAATGACAGTAGCAATAAAATCTAATGGTTGTTCCATCGATATTCCTAGTAATAATCCTAGTCCAGCAATACCCCATAACGGTAAAGAGACGGACTGACGGTTTTTTTCTACTATTTGGCTAATGTCATCAGTTGGCATTTCTGCCAGTAATTCAGATTTTGCTTGTTTTTGTTCAGCAGTATTGAGAGATAAGCCGATTTTTTGGCGTAGTTTTTCAATTTTGCGGGCAGTTGTGCTGTATTGCACTAACTCATCTTCTGCCATCATAATTAGACGTTCTAGCTTTGCCATTTGTAGACTTAAAATAAAATTAGATTGTATAGCAAAGAAAGTAGGGATGCGAAGCGTCCCTACTTTCTTTGTTGGTATATGAGCGCATAAAAAATGTTTGACAAAATGTACCATCATTGTTGTAAGATATAAATCTTGAAAAAAGGGCGAGTGGCGGAATTGGTAGACGCATCAGACTCAAAATCTGACGACAGCAATGTCATGAGAGTTCGATTCTCTCTTTGCCCATAAACATCAAAAAGGATTCTCACGAAGTGAGAATCCTTTTTGATATCTAAAGCTTTTGCAAGACAGGACTTGTAGAAACAATATGGCGATCTAAGCCAAGAACTTTGGGATCGATACCGATCGCTAAACCAATCAACTGCGGTAAATGCAAAATGGGAATACCAAGTTTTTGACCAATCACATTTTCGACTTCGGGTTGGCGCGAATCGAGGTTGAGATGACAGAGAGGGCATGGTGTAACGATGCAATCTGCTCCTGCGGCGATCGCGGCGGTGAGATGTCGTCCTGCCATTGAGAAAGATTCTTTGGGCGCATAGCTAGAAATTGGCCAGCCACAACACTGCACCCGACCTTCGTAATAGACAGGTGTTGCGCCTACAGTACGAAAAATATTTTCGAGGGATTCAGGCTTGAAGGGATCGTCAAAGCGTGTCACTGTTTGCGATCGCAATAAATAGCAGCCATAGAACGCAGCGCATTTGAGATTGGATAGGGAGCGATTTACTCTAGTGGTAAGCTTTTCTAATCCATAATCGCGAATTAGAATCCAAAGTAAATGCATAACTTCCGTAGAACCTTGGAAATTATGTCCTTGAGTGTTCAGAAGCGCATTTACTTCGTCTTTGCGTGTGGAATCTGAGCTTTTAAGTTTATCGTTGACACGCCCAAGTACACCCTGACAAGTACTGCATTGAGTCATTACAGTTAAATTTAATTCTTCAGCAAGAGAAATGTTACGGGCATTGATTACGTCCTCCATTAGTTCGTCGGTTTCTTTGAATGTTCCCGAACCACAGCAGGTTGCCTTCTGCAATTCCACTAGTTCTATGCCTAAAGCTTGGGCGATCGCTGTTGTGGATGCATGAAGTTCTTTGCAAGCACCTTTAGCGACACATCCTGAATAGTAGGCATATTTCAATGATTTTGTTTCTGTCATTTCTTTCTATTGAAGCTTATTTGACAGTAAGTAAAGGGTAGCGCGAAGCCCTGCCCTTTACTTACTAGTTTTTTAAAGATTTGAGAAGTCCTCTACAGGCATCGAAAAGCAAATCGATTACATAATTAAATCCATCTGCACCGCCATAGTAAGGATCGGGAACTTCTTTATCAGAATGGGTTTCGCAATAGCCGCACATCATTTTTACTTTGTCGGCAAATTTTTTCTGGGGATCGAGGGCAAGAATGTTGCGATAGTTGTCTCTGTCCATCGCCAAAATCAAATCAAATTCTTGCAAATCGATCGCTTGAAATTGTCTTGCAGAACCGACAAAATCCATACCGCGTTCTTTGGCTGCTGCTCTCATGCGCCGATCTGGGGGTGCGCCAACATGCCATCCGCCAGTGCCTGCGGAGTCACAAATAAAGTGTTCGCCTAATCCTTCCCGTGCAATTAGATGATTCATAATATTTTCCGCAGCGGGCGATCGGCAGATATTGCCTAAGCAAACAAATAGAAGTTTCTGGGTCATGTTAGTTAAAATTAAGTCAACATATTAAAGGCTGCGCTTTGTACAGCCTTTAATAAAAGATATCAGGCGCAAAGCGCTAAAATCTGTTCGACAACTTTAGGTGTGACATCTTGATGTTCTCCTAAAGCCACAAATCCTCGTTTCTCAAAACGATCGGTAATGAGGGGAATCACATCCAATCCCACGCCATAATCTGATAACTTGGTGCGGATACCAACAACCTCGAAAAAGTCACGAGTTTTGGCGATCGCTAGATCGATGCGCGATTCTTCAGTACTATCGACTAGACCCCAAACTCTTTCTGCATATTGCAAAAGCTTTTGACGTTTGCGATCGCGTCTGACCGTTAGCAAATTTGGCAAAACGATCGCTAGAGTTTGAGCATGATCGAGACCGTGTAAAGCCGTCAGCTCATGTCCAATCATATGTGTTGCCCAATCTTGAGGAACACCCACACCGATCAGCCCATTTAGTGCCATTGTCGCGCACCACATTACATTTGCTCTTGCCTCGTAATTATGGAGATCGGCAAATGTTTTGGGACCTTCTTCGATCAGGGTTTTCAGGATTGATTCGGCCATTCGATCTTGCAATGGCGCATTGACGGGATAGGTCAAATACTGTTCCATGACATGGGTAAAGGCATCAACGATTCCATTACTAACTTGTCTGAGTGGTAACGAGAAAGTTGTTTCTGGATCGAGTATGGAAAAGCGAGGAAATACTAGGGGGCTAGAAAAAAACAATTTTTCTTGAGTTTCCCACTTGGTTATAACCGAACTTGTATTCATCTCCGAACCAGTGGCAGGCAAAGTTAATATTGCTCCAAAGGGCATCGCTGTTTTTACAGGTGCTTGTTTTGCCAAAATATCCCAAGGATCGCCATCAAAGGGAACTGCCGCTGCAATAAATTTCGTACCATCAACGACCGAACCACCACCGACAGCTAACAAAAAATCTATCCCTTCAGAGCGAATTAGTTCAACCGCTTTAAGAAGAGTTTCCAAATGAGGGTTAGCTTCAATTCCTCCAAATTCGAGAAAGTTATGTCCTGATAAAGATGCTGTAACTTGCTCGTAAACACCATTGATTTTGATGCTTCCGCTACCATAGGTAATCAGGATTTTGGCATCAGCAGGAATTTCTGTCGCAATATTCGCGATTTGACCTTTGCCAAATAGAATTTTGACGGGATTGTAAAAAGCAAAATTTTCCATGACTAACTCAAAAAGGAATTGGATAGGGTGCGAAAAACGTACCTATCCAATATAGCTAAAACGTGAGATCGTCCGATCGCGAACCAGAATAAATCATCCCTTTGCTAAAGTTAACGCTAAGGGGTTCACCATCGCGAATAAAGCCTGTAGCATTTCTGACACCTACTAGAACTGGTATACCTAACCTTCTACCAATCACCACTGCATGAGAATCGAGACTAGACTCCTCGGTGATTACAGCTGATGCTTTGCGAATTACTTCGATAAAATCAGCATCAGTGCGATCGATTACCAGAATTTCTCCTTCGTTGAAGTCTCGGACATCAAGATGATGGAACGCAACTCTAGCGCGACCGTGAACTATGCCAGAACCAATGCTTAAGCCTTTGCCCACTACCGATGAGACAAACTCAACTTTGATTAAGTCAGTCGAACCCGCCACATCTTGCAGGGTTCCCGCCGACATGACGACGAGGTCACCCGCAGTTAGCAATTTCATCTCTTGAGCGAGGTTGAGTGCTGCTTCAAAGTTTTGTCTTGCCGATGGCAAAGACACTAAAACCAATGGCTGCACTCCCCATACCATTTGCAAACGCCTTGCTACTTGCACATTAGGCGTAACTGCCAAAATCGGAATTGGGGGACGGAATTTACTGACGTTGCGAGCGGTCGATCCTGTTTTTGTAAGCGTAACGATCGCGGCTGCATTTAATTGCATGGCAATGTTACCAACGGCCTGACTGATGGCGTTAGGAACTGCGCGACCCATACTCTCAAGGGGCTGCATTTGGAGATCTTGTTCTCTTTCAATCCGAACAGCGATTCTTGCCATCGTTTCCACTGCCAAGATTGGGTATTTGCCAACCGCAGTTTCATTAGAAAGCATTACTGCGTCAGTTCCATCAATGATTGCGTTTGCTACATCTGAGATTTCGGCGCGAGTTGCACGGGGATTACTGACCATGCTATCGAGCATTTGCGTAGCGGTGATGACAGGAATACCGAGACGATTAGCAGTTTTAATTAATTGCTTTTGGGCGATCGGCACATCTTCAGCAGGAATCTCTACACCAAGATCGCCTCTCGCTACCATCACGCCATCACATACCGAGAGAATCGCTTCCATATTGGCGATCGCTTCGTGCTTCTCGATTTTGGCAACAACGCTAGCCTTACGACCTGATGCTGCGATGAGATCTTTAACTTCCAGCACATCTTCAGGTGTACAGACAAAGCTAAGAGCCACCCAGTCCACCCCCTCCGATAGTCCAAATCGCAAATCTTCGCGATCCTTATCGGTCATTGCACTGACTAGCAAGTGTACATTGGGGAAATTTACACCTTTATTATTGGAAAGTGTCCCACCGATGACAACCCGACAGTAAAGATCGCCTAATTCAACATTGACATCTTCGACGACCATTTCCACTTTGCCGTCGTCAAGCATGATCACCGCACCAATTGGTACTTCTTCTGCGAGGGTGTCGTAGGTAATGCAACTAATTTCATTAGTACCATCAACCTTGCGGCTAGTAAGTGTAAATTTATCACCTTTATTTAAGTTAATCGGGCCATCTTTAAATACACCAAGGCGAATTTTGGGACCCTGTAAATCTTGCAAAATACCAACAGGTTGGTTTAATTCACTAGATACTTGGCGAATATTACAAATGCTGCGATGGTGATCGGCATGAGTGCCATGGGAAAAGTTAAGACGAAAAGTACTTGCACCAGCTTCGATAAGCTGGCGAATCATATCGGGGCTACTGGTCGCAGGGCCAATAGTAGCCACAATTTTAGTGCGACGAAAAGTTTCTCTAACGGTCATGGATAGTCAGCTAACGGCGAACCTCAAACATACCAGAATGTCATGACAATTCATCACTACTTATAAATGAGCGATGATGCTTTATATGCGCGAACTTTTATCGCGAACGCTATAAGCGTAGGGCAAGAGCTTAAGCGCTCTTTTTGCCCAATTACGAGATATTGACGATCGCTATAATTCTGAGATGACATACAAGAATTGTGTCAAAATATTAAGCGTGAGAGTAATATTTGACCCAACCCAAATTTCTCGTCCTACTGCGATCGCCCTCGGTAACTTTGATGGCGTACATGTAGGACATCGCCATGTGATTGCGCCCATCTTGCCAAACGCATTGCGCGATTATCCTAGAAATTTAACCAGTACTGTTGTCTCCTTTTCGCCGCATCCTCAGGAATTTTTTAGCCAAAAGCCGCGATTATTGCTTGCACCCTTTGATGAAAAAGTTGCTCTGCTGGAGTCTCTTGGCGTAGAGCAGTTGGTTTTGCTACCTTTCGATGCCGATCTTGCGAAGTTATCGGCATCTGAATTTATTCAGAAAATTTTGATTGATTCGCTGCAAGTGGAATTAATCAGTGTGGGATTTGATTTTCACTTCGGGCGACAACGTCAAGGCAATGTCGCCGATCTCCAAAATCTTTGGGGAGATCGCCTAACTATAATTCCCGAGCAAACCATGAATGTTGGTGGAGTAAATCATCTTCCTGTAAGGATCAGTAGCTCTAACATTCGCACTGCCTTAGCCCAAGGTGACATGGATTTAGCCAATTCTCTACTCGGTCGTCCATATAATATCGTCGGCAAAGTTGTACAAGGAAAACAATTAGGACGTACTATCGGTTTTCCCACGGCAAATTTAGAAGTTCCTACTCAAAAATGTTTGCCGCGTGATGGAGTTTATGCAGTTCAGGTAGCAATTAACGATTTAGATCCCAACCCAAAATTACCAATGTTTGGTGTTATGAATATTGGCTTACGTCCAACCGTAAATGGAGATCGGCGCACTGTAGAAGTGCATTTGCTAAATTGGCAAGGCGATCTCTATGAGCAAGAGCTGAGCGTAACCCCGATCAAATTTATTCGACCCGAGCAGAAATTTAGTTCCCTTGATGCTCTCAAATCCCAGATTCAAGCTGATTGTCAAAAATCTTTAAACTATTTTGCTGTTTTAGCTTAGTCACTTGCTGAGAAAAAATGTACCACCAAGTTATATAGCTTCGACTACGCTCAGCTAACTTTGGCTGAGCATAGGCGAAGCCACAGGTACTTTAATTAATAGCAAGTTCCTTAAAACAATTTTGTGATGATACTGCTATACAAGTGTGGTTGCATCATCACATTCATAGGAATCTACCGTTTTAAAATTAAAGACCTATGGCGCACGCACAGCGTGCGCCATAGGTCTTTAATTATGCCCAGCTACTTATTTCGTTGATGTCACATCTAGCGTCAAACGGATTGTGCCTTTTGCCGTAGATGGGAGTACGACATTTTGGAGCGATCGCTTCAGCATATCGACAAAAGTTTTATCTTTCAATGTTGAAGCAATGTCATCAAAAATGATTCTTGTTAGTCTGCCATTTTGGAGTGAAATCTCAAAGATCGCAGTACCATTGAAGCCAGCAGGAACACTCATTGAGCGCAGTTGTTGCTCGATTGCTTGTTGAGCGATCGCCACATCAACTCCAGTCAAACCAGTAATACTGACTACTTGAATCTTTGAGTTAGGGATTTGTTGCTCAGGCGATGGCAAAGCTTCGCGCGCGATGCTACCATCCTGAGCTTCATTCCTGAGCCTAGTTTGAAGTTGATCCTTGCCTGAAAATAAAAAAGGTTTAGAAGCTGGTGGGGAAACTGGAGAGCTATTTTGATTTCCAATAGTGCTAATCGGCGCATTAGCAGAAGCTCTTTTATCAGCACTCTCTCCAGAAACAATACCAAAGTTTACGCCTTGAGGTAGCAACACAGGGACTTGTACCGTTACCTTGCCGCCATCAGGGTTAACGCGCACTTCTTCACTAACAGCGACAAAGGCGGTGTATTGAGATAGCAAGCGATAGTTGAGTGCAGTTCGGGTGACAGCATCGACTAGGGATTTTACTTCGCCGCCAAACATTTGATTCATCAAATCTTTAATGCGTGCGCGTCCCCATAACTGGGCAATGCCAAGATTGCTATTACCATTCTCGAAATTCACATCAAGGGTTTGCTCGTAGCGTTCACCACCTGCGGCAATACCTGTGATTTTGAGCTTGCCATTAGCGCGATCGCTTTTCTTCCCAAATAGAACTAGAGGCTGTTCGGCAAATAAATCAGGAGCATTGCTAGGATAGATTTCGGGAGCCGAACCCTCACCTTCCCATTTCACTTGAATATTCGTGAGTACGGGATTATTAATTTGACGGAAGAATTTCTCGGCAACTTCTTGCGTTGGCTCATCCTGACGGACAACCCTCGATGTACCGCGTCCCATTTCGGCAATGCGCTCTAGCAAATAGCGGTTAACAGAACTGCCAACACCAAAACTGTAGAGACGATTACCTGGCTTGAGATTTTTCTGAACGGCAGCAATCACTTCATTATCGTTGCCAATATAGCCATCGGTAATCAGTACGACACTGCGAATGCGTCCATCCGTGGGAGATGGGAAATTGGTCACCGCATTAATTCCGTTCATCAACTCAGTCCCACCATTGGCATCAACTTGATCGATGTATTTCATCGCTTTCTGGCGATTGATCGCATTATTTTGCAATGGATAGCTGGAAAGCTGACGGGTAGTGCTGGAGAAATCAATAATCGTAAAGGTATCGTTGGGATTCAAGCCATTGATAAAACGGCGCATCAATTCCCTTGATTTCACAATCGGATCGCCAGATTGGGAACCTGAAGTATCCATCAAGAAAACGACATCTTTCGGCACAATTTGGTCGGAGCGATAGGCGATCGCAGGAATTAGGTAACTAGCAAAGTGTGCGCCTTGATCGGTAGTTGTAGTGAGTACTGTGGGCTTGGTGCGATCGCCGCTAACTTTGTAGCGCACAATCAAATCCTTATTGGGAATATTATCGCCATTAGCGAGTTTTAGCTCGACAGTTTCGCCGTTGTTTTTGACATCAATCCGATGGGAAGTGGAATAGAGATTGCGAATCGGAACACCCGCATCAATTTGGAGACTGACACTAATATCGTTTCCAGATCGTGTTTCAGGTCTCAGCACAGGAGGAGTAATCCGCGAGGCATCAGGAACTTGATTTGTGTTTCCAGAGGCATCGATCGCTACGCCTGGGATATAACGAGGCCCCACGACCATGGGGAACACAAATTCGTAATCACCCTGCTCAAATTTCAAGCTTTCGGTGTAGCGAATCGTCACCTTGATTTGCTCCCCTGGTTTGATATTTGCGAGAGATTGGGTGAAGATATTATCGCGTTCTTGTTCTAGTAGCCCTGCGGTGCGTCCCTCTTGTCTGGCACGTTCGTAGATTTCTTTCGCTTCTTCACGTTTTTTGATATTGCCTTTAATCACGCGATCGCCGATCTTAATTTCCATATCATCAACGGCGGCTTGATCGGGCAATGGAAATACATAAATTGCTTCTAAAGGCTTATCATAGGGATTCTGAAAGGTTTGTGTGACCTCCACTCGCGAAATGTTGCCTGATATTTTTCCTTTAACATCGGTATTAGTAAGTGTGAATGCTTGCCGACCACGATCCGTAGTCTGTACATATAGCCCACCGACAGGACGCTCTTTAATATTCTGGCTAGGTACACTGCGATCGCTGACTGGTTCAATAATCCCCGATGTAATCATTGAGCTAGGAGTTGGCAGAGGCTTATTCATAGTGGACTCCGCTAATGTGCGATGGGCGATCGCACCCACAAGAGCGATCGCAACAGGGATAGCGATATAAATAGGCTTGATCGATTTCATAGTAAGTTCGCTCCTCAGTGCCTGCTGCATCCTTGAGCTAAGCAGTTCGGCAAGCTGTTAATATTTCCTGAGATTGAGTCTCCCACTATTAATAAGGGTTAGCTTGTCAGTTGCAATTTTTGTAACGACAAAAAACAAAAAGGCTGCAACAAGCATCTTTTGCACACTAAAAAGCGCTTACTGATAGACAGCAAGCGCTTTTTGACTTTTACGGAGAGGGGGAGATTCGAACTCCCGTTAGGTGTGACCCTAAATCTGATTTCGAGTCAGACGCATTCAACCACTCTGCCACCTCTCCAAATATGTTTTGTAGTTTCTTTGGTAAGCAAAGCAGTTGTTATACTACCACAGTATGTATGCTTTTAAAACCCAGAAAGTACAGGTAGCAATCCATATTTCTTTTGATTAGCGGAAACCTTTACCCTGTGAAGATTCAGTCCAGATCATTAGCTCTCCATCAGCATTAGATGCCGCTAATTTTTTGCCCAGTGGTTGCCATTGCAGCGCCGTGATCTCACCCATTGGTGTTTCTAAAGCTTGTACCCAATCCCTAGCATTTTTCCAAATGGCAATTCTGCCATTTTCATCGGCGGAGGCGAGTACTTCTGATTTGGGCTTAAAGGCAATAGCGCCCACCACGCTGTTATGACCTTTAATCACTTCTCCTTCCCAACCAACATTCAAATCGGCATGTTTTTCCCAGACAACGACATCAGAACCACTAGAGGAAGATAATAATGGCGAAGTTTTGTTAAATGACCAATCAAAGCTTCGAATCTTGCCAGGAAAGCCCTGCATTCGCCAAGGTGAAGCGTCAAAGTCATTTCCTATCCATTGCATGACTACAACTAAATTATCAAGGGTGCTAGCGACTAAATATTCTCCTCTGCGATCCCAAACTATTTTGGCGGTGGCGGTGGGCATCTCAAATAGAATTGGATCTTCGTACCAATCTGTTGATGTCCAAACTTTGATGCCGCCATCACCACCGACAGAGAGATATTCGCCGCTTGGATGCCATGCGATCGCCAATACAGTCGATTGCTCAAAATGCAAAGTCGTTACAATGTCCAGAGTCTCCGCGCTCCATATCTGCACGTACTTACCTAAGCTAAACGCAAATTCGGAACGGGTTGGATGCCAAGCGAGATGTTCGATCCATGTTTTGCCGAGATCGAGGGTTGCAGCGATCGCGGGGTTCTCCCCTTCTAAGTCCCATACTCGTACTTTACCATCCTGTCCCCCAGCCGCAATCCAGCGCCCATCTGCCGAAAATCCCAAACAATCCACCGAAATTTCCGTTGGCTCTTGCAATTTATGCAACTTTTGCGCGAGATCGTTACCGACTTTAGCTTCATCAAATAAAGCTAACTCCCCTGACGCAGTCGCCGCAGCGAGATATTTGCTATTAGATGACCATGCGATCGCGGTGATATATTCGCTAAGGGTAATTTGAGATTGAGGTTTGGGATTAAGGATCGGAGTGGTCTTAGGCTTGGGCATAGTGATTTTTGTGTTTGCTGCTAATCCAGTATAAATAGAGGCGGTGCTTTGCACCGCCTCTATTTATCTACCAATTATCTACCAACTGCGACCGTTTACCGATCGCCTTAAACCAGAACCATTATTACCAGAGCCAACTAATTCTCTTTCTTCAATTTTAAGATTACGATCGGAATTAAGCTCATTCATTAGATCTTGCTGCTTATCATCCTGATAATTTTTCTCGTCGCGAAGTAGCACGCCACGAACTGCTCTTACCAGCGATCGCTGAGCTAATTTAGATACAACATCGCGCCCAAGCGTGAAGGTCTGACGCTTGCTGAGAATACGCGTTGCTAAGGGCAAAATATCAGTTGGAGCGATCGCTTTATCGCGCTGTAGGATTGACCATAATCTGACTATGTAACCCAAGCTAGATGGAGTTTCATTTTTAGCGCTTTCTGCTTTGACTTTAGCATCAACGACAATATCGCCAATGAGCGAAGTTTGTAAATTGGCAGGCAATCGCTTACTAGCCTCAACCTCAATCCCTTTGACGATTTCATCGATAATACGATCGTGCATGAATTCACTGCGATCGGAAAGCAAGAAATCAATTCCTTTATCAAGCGTTCCATTCAAGTTGTAGTCTGGATTTGTTTGAGCGTTACTTAATAAATTCTCTAGACGATTCCAGCGAAATTCACCGTCACGAAATAATAAATCTTTGAGAGCCATCCGCAATTCTGGAGCAGAATCATTCAGCAAACGATTTGCCACATAGGGATAGGCGACAGCTAATACTTTGAAGTTCGGATCGACGCTAAAGGCAATTCCTTCTAAAGTTACAAGCGATCGGATAATTAGCGCATAGTAAGCAGGGACTTGGAATGGATAGTCATACATGATCTGCGAAAGCTGATCGGTCATGTCTTTAAAATTCATTTCCGTCAGGCTCTGACCCTCAGGCGGATTAAATACTTCCGACAAAGCAGGCACGATCGCTCCGAAATCGATATCTTCACTCAAAAAACCCAAGCGTACGTAGTCTTTAGAAAGCGCCTTAAAATCACGATTGACTAAATGCACGATCGCTTCGATTAGCCCAAAACGTTGCTCTGCCGAAACTTGGCTCATCATCCCAAAATCAAGATAAGCAAGACTGCCATCACCCATCACCAATAAATTGCCTGGATGCGGATCTGCGTGAAAGTATCCATAGTCAAGTAGTTGACGTAAAGAACATTGCACGCCAACTTCGATGATGTGGCGACTATCAAAGCCTGCTTCTTTAACTCCCTGCACATTGGTCAGCTTAATGCCTTCAATCCATTCCATTGTCAGAACCCGCTTAGCGGTGTATTGCCAATAGATTTTAGGCACATAAATTCCTTCTAACTCCCCGTAGTATTTGGCAAACTTTTCCGCATTTTGACCTTCAAAGGTATAGTCCATTTCTTCAAAAATGCGACTAGCAAACTCATCAAGGATTGCTGCTAAATTAGTACGCACAAATTTGAAAGTCTTTTTTAGCCATGTAGCAATACCGCGCAAGATATACATGTCGAGAGCAATACCTGCGGCAATATCGGGTCGTTGTACCTTGATAGCGACAAGTTCACCAGTTTTTAACTTGCCCTTGTAGACTTGACCTAGAGAAGCAGCAGCGATCGGATCGGCAGAAATTTCTGCATAAACTTCCGACGGATCGGCTCCTAGCGCCTCGCGGATAAATTGGAAGGCTATATCATTAGAGAACGGAGGTAACTGATCTTGCAGTTCGGCAAGCTCGTCCATGAATACGGGCGGCACGATGTCGGGACGGGTCGATAGTGCTTGACCAATTTTGATGAAGGCTGGCCCCAGACGAGTTAATAGTTTTCGCGACTCGATCGCTAGTTTTTTTAATTCTGCGGCTGAAGACTTGGCACTGAGTCGCAGTCTTAGAAACAACCAAATCAGTGGCACAAAAATCACTATGCAGCGCCACCAGACCCGCAAAGGTTGATTGCGGTAATAGTTAGCGATCGCATTGATGTCATAACGATCTAACTCAAAGTCTGATTTGGTTGCGGACATAGGATTCTCGTAGACTCAATTTTTAGACTTAAATATATAGATTATTTTAACAATTTGTAACACAAATCGGGATAGCTCTCTAGGCTTATGTTTTGAGTATCGCTAATTTTAGGGTTCTGCAATTTAATAAAGAAACCGATTTTTGATGGCGCGGCGAAGCCACACCATCAAAAATCGGTTTCTTTATTTTACGATGATTACTATATTTCTTGGACTGTGGCAACTAGTCGTAAAACTTGTGGGATTTCATCTGTGTCGGGGGCAAATTCTAGCTGAGTTTCACGAGTGGGCAAATATCCCGACTCCCCAAAGGAAATTAACATTCTCTGTAGGGCAATCCACACTTCTGATTCAAATTCCCAATCATAGCGAGAGTTTGCCCGACCCGCGATCGATCGCAATGCCCAAAAGTAACTATTACGGACAATTGAGCCTTGCTTGTTATATTTCGGCACATCATCGCGATGAATAAATAGAACTTCATTTTCGATCTTGACTCGCATACCCTAAACTTGCCTAAACTTTTATTTGCAGAACTCGAGCCAATCCTGATGTACCTGCTGGCTATATGCTTTAGCATATTCCATTACTTCAGTTTTCCATTTTGATTTATTAGCAAAATCGATTAGCCAATCGGCGATCGCTGAGCCTTGTCTGCCACTACTACGCAGATGCGACCAAGCAACTACTTTACCCAAAGACTGCATTAATTGCTCGGATTTCTCCAACTTATCATCCCATTTCTCAATTTTTAAGTAATCAGTTGAACTTTGAGTGGACTGAAGTTCGCGCAATACAAATGAATCTTTACCAATAATCACAGAATGGAGAAAAGCAATTGGGATTGCCTGCGATCGCTTCTGAATCGAAACAATTCGTTCTGCTTCACTCAGCCATTTAGGTTGTTCCCAAATAGTATAAGGAGAAAGAGAAGAAGGTAATGCTTTCTTTAAATCGAGCAGATAATTACCATCAGGTGAACCTTTACCTTCTACCAACAACACATAACGTTCAACCCCTAAACTGCCCTTGCCTGCAATGCGTTGGGCTACATCTAGTAATTTAAAAAATTGAGGATTAGATTGTCGTGCAGCGAAGGATTCTATGAAACCTCTTACTTTTTGTTTTTGTTCGGCAGAAATTGGTTGTGACTTTTTGAAATCGATTTTCAGCGATCGCCTTTGCTTCTCTTTATCGAAAACTGTACGTTCTTCGAGTAATTCTCGGCGTTTAACCTGATTTTTGCGCGACAACAGATCTTCGATTACTTGAGGAGCCGTATCTTCGCCCATCCAGTAAGATTTGCCCTCGGAAATAGTCTTAGTATAGGCATTGAGAAATTGCTGACAGAGATTTTCGGCAACTTTCTGTTCTACAGCAAAAGTTTCTGAAGCTACAAAAATACTGGTTAATAAACGTGCAATTTCCCAAGTACATGGAGCTAGCACAGCTTCATCAAAATCATTAATATCAAAATAAACACGGCGATTGTCTGCTCTAAAATTCCCAAAATTTTCCACATGAAGATCGCCGCAAATCCATGTCAGTGGAGCTTTTTTAAACCACGAACTAATTGGTAAGTCTTCGTAAAAAAGATGACAGGTAGCGCGAAAAAAGACAAAGGGGTTCTCTTTATCCTCACGCATATACGCATATTTCACTTTAAGAAGATTGGGATCGCGTGGTTGACTGAGATTAAATCTCTGAATGCGATCGCGAATATTTCGATTTGCCATAAACATCCCCAAATTAATCCCAAAATTAATATAGTCAGCGCGAAGCGATGACTATATTAATTTACTTTACTAATTCCTGTATAGACATTCTCATCTACTAAGCCTAACCAAGGATCGCTAGCAGGTGTTAGAAACAGTCGATCGTAAACGCGGCGGTTAAGTGCCGTTAGAGCAGTCGCGTCACTATTCATAAACTCACCATTAGCAAACCAATTATGAATCTGCGCGTGAAACACATACTCATTGCGGACAGTATCCTGCGCGATCGCTCGCTCAAAACTACTCACCACAGCTGGCATTGAGGCACTAGGTGATAATTTGCGCTCCATAACGTTCAGACTACCTCGATCGAGATATACCCGATTTTGATAAAGCCTTGCTAATCTTGCCCAATTAGCATCACTGAGTTTAGAAAATTGAGAAGGCGGCGTAACTTCGGCCAGAGGATCACCAGCAGTACGGCTTAGAGTTGGTAATTCAACCATCGCCTTGCCGATAGTTAAACGACTCGCTAACATCGCACTAGCCTTTGGATCTGTAACTGCTAAAGGTAGTAATGGCTGGGTGGGTAAACGTAAACGTGTTAGATCTGCCTGCCATTTTTTTTCTAACTTTGCATAGCGATCGCGATGATATTTGATTAAAACTTCGCGACGCAGGCTCAAATCACCATTGACATTGTTAACTGAGTTTACTGCTTCTTCAGCATCCTTGAGATTATCGATAAAAGCCTGTGGACTATATAAACCAGGAATCGCATCAACTGGACGACCTTCACTGTCGAGAATATAGTGAATGCTATTGCCAGTGAGAGTTTGTTCAAGTTTACGACCATCCCCAAAATCAATCGTTACCTTAGGAACGGGACGCTCGGACTGCCAATGTAAAATAAAGCGATCGCGCAGCAGTTGCGACACAGCTACGTTGGGATAAAGCGCCGTTCGGAAAAATCTGCTATTGGCACAACTGAGCTCGTCGTTGAGATTGCCCAGTAGTCGCAAAGATAAAATCGGCTTACCAGTTTCTTTCGCGGCAATTTTTGCTGCCTCTAAATCTTTGTACCAATACAAACGCGATGCATCGCAATCTTTTTGCTGACAAATTGCATCTAAAGTTGCTCGCAATTGGGGATTATTTGGTAACTCTTGTTGATAAGCCTTCCAAAACGCATCAACACCCGCATTTTTAAATTCACGTAGCTTCGCGATCGCCTCTTGAGATGTCGGGCGATCTTTTGAAGCAGCTTGTTGAACGAGTCTATCGAGATTCATTTGCTCTGAAGCGATCGCAGATTGTGGCAAAAAAGAAACTGCTGCGATCGCTATAGTGCCTAGACCTAGTAGAGCAAAACTTGAACTAGCCAGCATTTTTTTTACAAGCATATTAAAAATTTTCCTAGGCTCTTAGGTTTAACGTTAACGCCAGACGTATTTATTGTCAGTATTGTTCCCCAAAAGCCATAAAACGTTAAGCATTCATCTTTTTTTGATTTTAGCGATCTACTAGCTAAAGCATCATAAAGACACAAGTCAAAGCTTAAACTTTCTCGGTTTTGTGTTTTAACATTACTTGCAACGATCCCCGCAAAGATAGAGAATGGTTGCATTCAGAAAAATGTGCGTATAAAAAAGCCAAGATAATCCGAAGAATTTATGAAAAATGTACTGGCTATCATTCTGGGCGGCGGACAGGGAAGCCGACTATATCCCCTCACTAAAACACGCGCTAAACCCGCCGTCCCCGTAGCAGGCAAATATCGACTGATTGACATTCCTGTGAGTAACTGTATCAACTCAGGCATTGAAAAGATCTACATCCTGACACAGTTCAACTCCGCCTCGCTTAACCGCCACGTCAATCAGGCTTATCGACCCGCATCCTATTCCGATGGCTTTGTAGAAATTTTGGCGGCGCAGCAAACCCCCGATAGCCCAGACTGGTTCCAAGGCACAGCTGATGCAGTCCGTCGCTATGCATGGCTATTAGAATCATGGGATGTTAGCGAGTACTTGATCCTATCTGGCGATCACTTGTACAACATGGACTATGAAAAATTTGTCCAACATCACCGCGAAACAGGGGCAGACATCACCCTATCAGTGCTACCAGTCGATCAGAAAAAAGCCTCAGCCTTTGGATTACTCAAAACTGATGCCACAGGAAAGGTAATTAATTTCCTTGAAAAGCCTAAAGGTGAAGCACTCGATGGGATGCGTGTTGATACTACTAAGCTTGGTTTAGATGCAGCCGAGGCGATCGCCAATCCTTTCATTGCCTCTATGGGTATCTATGTATTCAACAAGCAAGCAATGCTGAAACTGCTTAGTGAAAATCCTGAATACACCGATTTTGGCAAAGAAATTATTCCTGCAGCAATTCACAATTTGAATGTTCAGGCTTATTTATACAACGGCTATTGGGAAGACATTGGAACGATCGAGTCTTTTTATCAAGCTAATCTCGAACTAACTCGTCATCCTGCAACTGGCTTCAATTTCTACGAAACAAAAAAACCGATCTATACCCGCGCTCGTTACTTGCCACCTAGTAAAGTGCATGACAGTAAAGTCAAAGATTCGATCATTGGTGAAGGATGTCTCCTCAACCAATCCACAATTACTAATTCAGTTGTCGGTATTCGGATGCATATTGAAGCAAACTGTACGATCGAGGACACGCTACTAATGGGTTGTGATTTTTATCAGCCCCAAGAAGAAAGGGAGTCAGATCTCGCAAATAATACAGTACCAATGGGAATAGGCGAAAATACGATCATTCGTCATGCAATTATCGATAAGAATGCCCGAATTGGTAAAAACGTGCAGATTATCAATAAAGATCGCGTTCAAGATGTGAATCGTGAAGAGCAAGGTTATTGCATTTGTAATGGCATTGTCGTTGTTGTCAAAAATGCTGTAATTGCGGATAACACTATCATCTAACAAAAAAGAGGCGGCACGAATTACAACCTCTTCTTTTCTATATAAAAAATAAAGCCCTGCTTTGCAGGGCTTTATTTTTTATATAGAAGGTTGACTCTTGTGCCATTCAGTTGACTGCTCAAAGCCGTAGGCAACTTGCAGCAATACATCTTCTCGCAAAACATTAGATATAAGCTGCAATCCGATCGGCATTCCTTTGGAGTCAAACCCACAGGGAATACTAATTCCCGGTAGCCCAGCCAAGTTAACAGGAATTGTCATCAAATCTGAGAGATACATCCCAAGAGGGTCTTCAGTCTTACTACCAGCTTGGAAAGCGGTAGTTGGAGCAGTCGGACTAATTAGAACATCAACCCGTTCAAAAGCTTTTTGAAAATCTTGAACAATCAGGGTTCTGACTTTTTGCGCTTTTAGATAATAAGCATCGTAATAGCCAGCCGATAGTACATACGTACCGATCATGATCCGCCGCTTTACCTCTGTCCCAAAGCCGTGCTCGCGAGTATTTTCATACATGCTAAGTAAGTTATCGGCATTTCGATCGCGGAAGCCATATTTTACGCCATCATAACGAGCGAGGTTAGCTGATGCCTCAGAAGGAGCAATGATGTAATAAGTCGGTAAGCCATAACGAAAGCGAGGACAGGAAATTTCGATTACTTCAGCACCCATACTCTCGAAATGCGCGATCGCCTTTCTAACCGATGCTTCAACTTCGCTATCCAAACCTTCCCCAAAGGTTTCCGTAATTACACCAACTTTTTTGCCCTTAAGTGACTGGGTTAAATCTGGTGTCAGTAAAGCGGCATAGTCTGGAACTGGTGCGTTAATGCTAGTCGAGTCTTTGGGGTCATACCCTGCGATCGCCCCCAAAAATATCGCTGCATCTTCAACTGTATTTGCAAAAGGCCCGATTTGATCGAGAGACGAAGCAAAAGCAACTAGTCCAAATCTGGAAACTAGACCATAGGTGGGTTTTAACCCAACCACGCCACAATAGGAGGCGGGTTGACGGATCGATCCTCCAGTATCTGAACCAGTAGCAATTACACATTCACCACTAGAAACTGCTGCTGCCGATCCACCTGACGATCCACCAGGCACATATTCTGTATTCCAAGGGTTAGCTGTTAAGGCGATCGCCGAATTTTCGGTGGAGCTGCCCATCGCAAACTCATCAAGGTTAGTTTTTCCGACCATTACGGCTCCAGCCGATCGCAGTTTTGCCGTGATTGTCGCTTCGTAGGGTGGAACAAAATTTTTCAACATATTGGAGCCACAAGTAGTGGGCATCCCCTTGACACACATATTATCTTTGATGCCAATGGGTACGCCTGCTAGGAGTGGAAGTTTTTCACCTGCGGCGATCGCGGCATCGATTGCCTGTGCTTGGGCGATCGCCACTTCTGGGGTGACAGTCACAAAACTATGTAATTTCGGTTCTAGCCGATCGATGCGAGCTAAAAACTCTTGAGCAATTTCAGTTGCTGATCGCTCTTTATTTAGTAAGGTTTGGCGAATTTGGGCGATCGATGACATAAACAATCTGAAGGGTTATTGGGCAGAACCCCAATTATAAAACCAAGCTACCTAATTTTCGTGGTTTTGCATTAGTAACAGTTATAGCAATTTGAGAATCAGATACTTCTACCGTATCTTGATCAATTAACAATTCAATTTTGTTTTGACTTTAATTGACCAACTATTTAACCCTTATCTGACTATAAATGTTCATGTTAATATTATGAAAATTTTCATAATATTGAGGAGTTAAGTCTATGTCTTGGCGTTTCCTGGTTCTTATGAGTTTAACATTTACGATTTCTCTGGGGAGGGAAACATTATCTAGTTATGCTGAACCTGTCGCCCAATCATCAACAAAAGTCTCACCTAAGTTAGCGCAGGCTTATTTGGATTACTTTAATCGTGCATTGGAAAAACAGAACAGGGGGGACAATTATGGGGCGATCGCTGACTATAACGAAGCCATTCGTCTCAACTCTAACCTTGCAGGAGCTTATCTCAATCGTGGAAGTGCAAAATCTTTACTAGGAGACAATCAAGAAGCAATAGTTGATTATAATGCGGCTATTCGCCTCAATCCTTACCTTGCCGAAGCCTACTATGGTCGAGGTAGAGCAAAGTTTTTACTAGGAAACAATTATAGTGCGATCACCGACTATGACGAAGCCATCCGTCTTAAACCTAACTATGCCGAAGCTTATGGCAGTCGAGGGAGTGCAAAGTCTCTAACAGGAGACAATCAGAGTGCGATATCTGACTACAACGAAGCCATTCGCCTCAACCCTAACCTTGCCGAAGCTTACTATGGTCTAGGTAGATCAAGGTCTTTACTAGGAGACAATCAAGGAGCGATCACTGACTCCAATGAAGCTGTTCGCCTCAACCCTAACCTTGCCGAAGCCTACACTGTTCGGGGGAATGCAAAGTCCAATTTAGGAGATAATCAGGGTGCGATATCTGACTACAACGAAGCTATTCGCCTCAAACCCAACCTTGCCGAATCCCACTATGGTCTAGGTAGAGCAAAGTATTTACTAGGAGACAATCAAGGAGCGATATCTGACTACAACGAAGCCATCCGACTCAACCCGAACCTTGCATACGCTTATAGTATGCGTGGGAATGCAAAGTTTATAACAGGAGATAAGTATGGAGCCTTAGCAGACTTTCGTAGGGCAGCACAACTATTTCAGCAGCAGGGAAATACAGAATGGTATCAAAATGTTCTTAAAGGTATTGAGGAAACAGAGCGTTCTCTTTGACAAATAACTCGGCACAAATGTCATCAGTAACATAAACAATCTTAGGGTTATTAAGCCAAATCTTGATAATAAAACCAAACTAGCTAATGCTAGCGACAGGGAAATTTAACAATTTTCTGGACAAGTGCTGAGAAAGCAAATACAATATACCCGCAAATTAAGGTACGTTCGCACCCATTGGAGGTCATTATTCCTGAACCGCTAACCCTGACTGTGAGTTTACGAGGCAGCCGCGAAGTCAAGGACACCTATCAATTGATTCGCCTCACAGGGCTACTGGACGCTTTTTCCGAGCCTGCCTTTAAAAAGGTAATTGGCAAGTGCGTCGAAGATGGTCCTACAAATGTGATTTTAGATCTATCAACCATTGATTTTATCGATAGTTCGGGACTTGGGGTTTTAGTGCAAATGGCAAAGAAAACTCAGACCCTGAGTGGTACTCTCCAGATTATTACCAATCCTAGAGTTACCCAAACAGTCAAACTGGTTCGACTAGATCAATTCTTGTCGCTTCAGACATCAATTGAAAATGCTCTTGCAAAGCTCGATCAAACTAAGAAAGACTAGGCAAAGTCAGTACCCATCTAGCGAGATAAAAATGTAAAGCTTTAGATTGAGCTGAATCAAAACTGAGCAATATTTTTCATTAGACATTGAGAAAAATTAAGCGGGGCAAATTTCTAAATTTGAGGATGACAGTATGTTTGCAAACTTTCATGAACTCGATCTATTTTGATATTGTCAAAATCAGTCGTAATCAACTTATGATGTAAATAAGACAAAATTTACAAACATTTATGGGCAGGCATAGCTTGCCCATAAATGTCTGAAGTGAAGAGCTTAGTTCTGATGACAAGCCAGAAACCTTTGTAAAGCTCTGCTCTACAAAGGTTTTTAGAAGAATCTACGGGCTTAGAAAACTTATAAAGTGCTGTAAATCTAAAATATTCAACGTCTGAACATTTTTGTCTAAACATAAATCGAACAAACTAGTTATTTTGTAATGGCATTATTCTGTAATGTCTCTTAATCCAACAGTTAGTAACATCGCTGAGATCCCACCATCTGCTCTAGCCTATATTGGTGATGCTGTTTACGAAATGCAAATGCGGTTGCATTACTTACTACCGCAACGCACCGCCAAGCAATATCACCTACTTGTAGTTAGTCAAGTTAGAGCCGAGCAACAAGCAAAACTCCTCGAAAAACTCGATCTCACAGATTTTGAGTACGATTTAGTCAGACGTGGACGCAATGCTGCGGGATCTGCCCCACGTAAAGTCAATCCCAATATTTATCAAAGTGCCACTGGTTTTGAGGCGTTGATTGGTTACCTTTATTTAACCGATCGTGATCGACTTGACCAAATTTTTACTCAGCTACTTAGCCACATCGATACCCCAGCGCCGCCATGACAACGCAACCCAGACTGAAATCCAAATCCGACAAGAATTCCGATAGAGACGGAGATAGGAGTTACGAGAAACGCTCCGACAAGTCTTTTGATAAATATTCAGATAAACGTTCAGATAATCGCTCCGATCGCAGTACTGGCAAATATACTGATAAGCGAAATGACAGCCGCGCAGAGAGAGGATCTGAAAAATCCTTTGACAAACCCTACAAATCTGATAAGCCTTACAAGTCCTCAGATCGAAATTTTGACAATCGCTCCGATAACCGTTCTGAATCTAAATATTCAGGTAAATCAGACAAGTACGCAGATCGTCGTCCTGAAAAGAGGTTTGACAAGCCCTTTGAGAAGCGTGCTGAATCATCTGCTGAGCCGAAGTTTGAACGTAAATTTGACAAGCCAGTTGGCAAAAAATTTGGTGATAAGTTCGCTGAAAAGAAATTTGGCGACAAGAAATTTGGTGACAAAAAGTTCGGCGATAAAAAGTTTGAACGCAGCGATCGTGCCGATCGCTCTGAACGCGGCGATCGCAACTTTGGCGATCGACCCGATCGCAATTTCGGAGATCGTAAGTTTGAACGCGATCGCAATTTTGGCGATCGCGTTCCAAACTTTGAGCGCCGCTCTCTACCGCCAGTTTCGAGCAATTTCGATCCCGATGGTGAATTAGGGATTGCCCCACCAGCTCATACTCCTGAGAATCCCGATATCGTCTATGGTCGTCATGCAGTTGAAGCTGTACTAAATAGCGATCGCAGTATTAACCGTGTTTGGGTTACTGCGAGACTGCGTTACGCGCCTGATTTCTTACCCCTAATTGATGAAGCGAAGGCAGCAGGGGCTGTAGTTGACGAAGTTGATAATACTCGCCTCGATCGCATTACCGAAAATGGCAGACATCAGGGCATTGCCGTACAGGTTTCAGCTTACGAATATGCCGATCTTGATGAGTTAATTGTCAGTGCTAAAGAGAAATCCGCTCAGCCTGTGATTGTTATCGCTGATGGAATTACCGATCCCCATAATTTAGGGGCAATTATTCGCAGTGCAGCAGCTCTCGGAGCCCATGCTCTCGTTATTCCTCAGCGTCGAGCAGCAGGAATAACAGCCACTGTTGCCAAAGTTGCCGCAGGGACATTGGAAATACTTCCAGTTGCGCGGGTGGTCAATCTCAATCGTGCGCTTGAGAAAATCAAAGAAGCTGGTTTCTGGGTTTATGGAACTATGGCGGACTCTGGAAATGCGATTCACAAAACGAAGTTTTCTGGTCCAGTTGCCCTAGTAATTGGTGCAGAGGGAGAAGGATTGAGTCTCTCAATTCAGAAAAATTGTGACTTCCTTGTATCTATACCTTTAGAAGGAAAAGTAGATAGCTTAAACGCCTCAGTTGCAACTGGAATGGCTCTATACGAGATTTTTAGACAACGTTGGGTAAATACGTTAAACCTGAACAATTTGTCTTGAAGTCATGTTTTAAGTTATATAAAGATATAGAAAGGTGTCCTTGAGTTAAAGGTCTGAACATTCACCTTAACCATTCAATCTATCTGTTTAAAATCATGGGTGGTAACTTGTTTAAGAATATTTTTACATCAATCCTTGAGACTTTTGGTTTAGCTGTGTGGATCGAAATTGTTACAGATTCACCACGTTGTACTTATTATTTCGGCCCTTTTACTAGTGAGGCTGAAGCTGAAGCTGCAAAATTTGGCTATATAGAAGATTTGGAATCTGAAGGTTCCAAAGGTCTCTCAGTGATGGTAAAGCGTTGCAAGCCTGATGCACTAACGGTCTATGATGATTCACTGGATTTTAAGTTTGACCGCTTTACTGCATTTAGCGGTCAGACTCTTTAATCTTAAAACTGATGAATTGGTTAATGGGCTGGTTCCCTAATTTTCCCTAACTTAATTAATGAGATAAATGCATAATTAAGTTTCTTTGATATGCATCTGCATGTTGAAGATTCTAATTACAGAGTTTTGCGATAAAAACCAAACCGAGAAAAAATTTTGAAAGCATTGCTTAGCCACGCTTTTAAAATTTTTTTCTTGTGGTTCGTTTGATTAGTAATTGCTGCAATTTGTGGATTTTCTAAATTCTTGGTGTGATCCCCTAAAATTAGTCAAACGACGAATGTTTTAGGATAGGAGAAGGCATTTAATGCCTTCTCCTATCCTAAAAAATTTATTCTTTAGAGTGAGCATATGTTATTTGGACTTGGCAAGAAATTAACGCTCCCAACTGCGGTAGATGCTCTTCCTGGAAGACCTTCGGCGATTGCTACCGCATCTCATCATTTCGTAAATGGGAATGCGCTTAAGCCGCCTTACCCTGAAGGCATGGAAACAGCTGTTTTTGGCTTAGGTTGTTTTTGGGGTGCAGAACGACGTTTCTGGCAACAGAAAGGTGTTTATGTTACTGCTGTTGGTTATGCCGCAGGATTGACTCCTAACCCTACTTACGAAGAGGTCTGTTCTGGCATGACGGGACATAATGAAGTGGTTTTGGTTGTCTACGATCCCAAAGTAATTAGCTATGCAGATTTACTAAAAGTTTTTTGGGAATCTCATAACCCCACACAGGGAATGCAGCAAGGCAATGATAAAGGGACACAATATCGTTCAGGCATTTATGTCTACAATGATAGCCAAAGAAAGTTGGCTGAGGAATCGCGGGAAGTATACCAAGATGCGCTTAAGACCTCAGGGATGAAGCAAGGCATCACAACTGAAATTCGTGATGCTGGTGAGTTTTATTATGCAGAAGGTTACCATCAACAATATTTAGCCAAAAATCCTGGTGGATATTGTGGTTTGGGCGGTACAAATGTTTGCTATCCTGCTGTTGCAGTTTCAAATCCGTAAAGTAAAAGCGGCGCAATGCGGAGCCTTTACTTTATTCAACTAGGAGGGTAAATACTCCACTGCTCAGCGGTGTAAGTACATTCTAGTAAAAGAGAATTTAATACCTCGCCCACTTGCGGCGGGGTTATTTATTAGTAGTCGGTTGGTGCTTTACGCTGACTCAGTCGCAGGTGTTGAAACCATTGCGGCAAGTTTACTTGCTGCTCCAGCTTCACCGCATACCTTCTTTAGCCGATCGCGCATTTTAGTGAGTTCCTCGGGGCGATCGAGGTAAAACAAAATTTCATTAACTACCTGAGTGGGTGTGAGTTCTCCTAAAAGTTCTGGCACGATCGCTTCACCTGCCCATATATTCGGCCAAGCTAACAATTGACCTTTTTTCTGAATTTGCGAAATCAGGATGGAATTAATTAAAATTCCGAAGAATTTTCCCAAGAATGGCGCAGCCGCAAGTAAGCCGAGCAAACCATCCCATCCCACTTTCATGTCTACAAAATTGGTGGGTAATAATACGATCATCGGCTGATTGAGTGCGGCAAGCTCGGCAGTATTTGCGCCGACGGTCGTAATGCAGATCTGACTGCTGGTTATCAGAGCATGGGCAGGAAATTCACGGTGAATCTTGATCACTGTGCCTTTGGCGGTTAACAAGTTTCCGTCAGCCAAAACTGCTGTTGCTCCTTCACTGTCGTTTGTAGGAAAGCTATTTTGAGCGTATTGCGCTAAGGTTTCGGGTGTAGTCGTTGGTGCTAGGACAATCACTAATTCCAGATCAGGACGCTGTTGATTGAGAATATCGGCGATCGCGACAACTAAGGGCACACCGATCTGTAATTTATGTCCTTTGGAACCTGGCATAAAGCAGATTCGTAAATTAGAACCAGAGCTACTTAGTGACTCTGGTTCTACGCGATCAACCATCAAATCCCCAATCACTGTCGCTTTTGCTCGAAATTCTGTGGGGATCTTGTCGGCGATCGCTTGATTACGAACCGCAAACAAATCCGCCCAGCGATACCATCGGGCTTCCCATTCCGCATAAATTAAAGTTTTGTAACCTAGCCGCTTGGCGATTGCCACCGCAAAAAACTGATCTCCCCCTAAAAAAATCACGATTCCTTTTTTTGCCCATTCCCAGTTAGGTGTTTTGCCCCATAACAAAAAATCAAAAAATTGATCCTGCGGTAACACGCGATCGACATTGGGAAAACTTTGCGCCAGTTGGGCTTCCTGTCCACTTGCATTCTGACAAGGTGAGAGGGCGATCGAGATGCGAGTGTGTGGTTGAGCTAAATTTTCAGGCGATCGCTGCGCTATTTCTAAAGCTTTGAGAAAAGGATATACCCATGTCGTTAGCTCCCCAGGACCATTCGACAGAATCAAAATATCTGTGGAAATATCGGTGAGATGAGGAGCGTTAATCATAGTTAATAAACCTGTAAAGTAGACAGAGAACTTCCCGCCCTCTCTACTTTATGGGTTTATTGTCAGAAATTGAAATGACGGGATCGAATTCACGATAAAATTATGCACTTACGATCAAGTTAAATTAAAAGCTAGTTACCAAGCTTTTTGCCCCAATTTTTTACTCAAGTTTTTTATAAGCGTCACGCATGTGGATTTAAGTAGTTTATTTGATACACCAAAACCCGTCATCGGGGTCATTCATCTTTTGCCACTGCCTACTTCGCCGCGTTGGGGGAGCAGCCTGAAAGAGGTCATTGATCGTGCTGAACAGGAAGCGACAGCACTCGCCGCAGGCGGTGTACATGGAATTATCGTAGAAAATTTTTTTGATGCTCCTTTTACCAAAGATCGCGTCGATCCTGCGGTAGTTAGTTCCATGAGTCTGGTTGTCCATCGTGTCAAACAGATGGTTGGCATTCCTGTAGGCATTAATGTTTTAAGAAATGATGGCCACAGTGCCCTAGCGATCGCCTCCTGTGTTGGTGCAAAATTTATTCGGGTCAATGTTCTCATGGGCGTAATGGCAACGGATCAAGGCATTATCGAAGGCGATGCCTACAAACTCTTGCGCTATCGCCGTGAACTAGGCTCAGATGTCAAAATCTTTGCTGATGTTTTGGTAAAGCACGCTCAGCCTATTTCCGTGCCACAGATTTCCGCCGCAGTTCACGATACAGTCCATCGCGGACTTGCTGATGCCGTAATTTTGTCGGGATGGGCGACGGGTCATGCACCGACCTCAGAAGATCTCAAGGAAGCCAAAATTGCCTGTGGCGAGACACCTCTATTTGTTGGCTCTGGCGCGACTTGGGACAATGTACCGCAGTTGATGGAATATGCTGACGGTGTGATTGTCTCTAGCTCACTCAAGCGCAATGGTCAGATTCAACAGGCGATCGATCCAATCAGGGTCAGCCGCTTTGTCGATGCGGTGCGTTTGGATATTGCCAACAAAAAAAATCAGCATATTGCTGAAGAGCAAATACGGCGATCGCCGCCCTTATCAATTGGGTAAAATCTTATAATTAAAACTCACAGGACAACGCACTGTGAGTTTTAAATGGGTTATTAGCAGGTAGGTGCAAATTGTCAGGAACAGCTACAAGAAAACGATCTGAGCCTTGGTTGCATCGGTGGTCGCGCCCTGCGATCGTCGCTTTGTCTCTATTTGGCTTTTCTCTTACAACTTATTTGACTGTAACTCATTTCTTTGGGCAAAAAGTCGCGCTCTGCAACGTTGAAGGTAGTGGCTGCGACTTAGTACTGAGTAGTGAGTATGCCAAAATTTTTGGAATTCCACTGACCATCTTTGGGGCTTTGGGGTATCTCACTTTAGGATTGCTAGCGGGACTGCCATTATTATTAAAACGCGAAGATCCTAAAGCACAGATCCAAATCAAGGAATTAGCTAACTTCTTGATGTTTATGGTGTCTTCGGCGACCTTTGTGTTTAGTGGATACCTGATGTATTTACTTGCATCAGGTAGTATCGGTGGACAGCCTCAGGTGTGTTTGTATTGCATCTCCTCAGCCGTCACCATGACCACAATCTGGTTGCTAACAGTGTTTGGCAATACATGGAAAGATGTTGGGCAGTTATTCTTTACTGGTGCGATCGTGGCGATTGTTACTCTGACTGCAACTCTTGGAATTTATGCTAGCCAAGGTAAACTCGCGGCGCAGAGTAATTCTTTTGCAGGGCGACTTGCCCAGCACTTAACGGTAACCAATGCCAAAATGTATGGTGCATATTGGTGCCCACACTGCATGGATCAGAAGAAAAAGTTTGGAGAAGCTCAAAAACTTATTCCTTATATTGAGTGCGATCCTAAGGGCGCGAATCCGCAAACTACACTATGTCAACAAAAGGGCATTACTGGGTTTCCGACTTGGGAAATCAATGGAAAGATGCTTTCTGGTGAGCGGACTCTAGATGAGTTAGCTGATGCATCGGGTTATACTGGAGCTCGTAATTAATAAAAAAAGAGCGCTTAGCGCTCTTTTTTTATAGCCCCCAATATTTTGCTCTCTCTTTGAGCCATCCATTTTTACGCCATTTTTCGACAATATCAAATACTCGATCGCGCAAGTCTAAATGCTGTAAACCGCGAGGTAAAGCGATCGCTAAACTATGTACCGCTAAAGGCTGCCCGATGCTCTCATATTCAGGGTTTTCTTTAATCCATTGAATGAGGCTACTCTTGTCACCTGCAAAGGCTTTAACTCTTCCAGATTGCAATGCAGCTAGACCATCTTGATAGGAACTTGCCCCAATAATGGCAGCTTTTGGAAATTGCGATTGAATTACGGCAATCGTGGCAGAATTTTTGATGACTGCGATCGCTACGGGTTGCTTGAGATCTTGAGAGGTTGTCCCACTCTTGGCGATCGCAATCGTGCTGTCGGTGTAATAGGGTAACGAAAAATCAATTAGGCGAGAACGATTAGAAGTGACAGTAATTTGCGCGATCGCTAAATCAACTTGATTATTTTGTAATGCTGCTAGGCGATCGCGGTTTTTTAATGGTACTAACTCAATCGGAATATTTAGCTCCTTGGCTAATTCACGGGCAATATCAATTTCTAACCCTGATAAGTTACCAGTGCGATCGCGAAATCCGAATGGCGGTAAATTATCTTTGACCCCAATAATTAACTTGCCCCGTTTTTGGATTTTATCGAGAGTATTGATTTCTGGGGTGATGGCTGAGTTTGTTTCTGCGGCGATCGCCAAATTATGAGGCAGAAGTACTTGGAAATAATTCCCCCCATCAAATAAGGCGATCGTGGCGATCGTTGTTAATACAAAAGTATTGCTCTGAGTTTTTCTCACACAACCTCCTTAAAATCTCAAAAAACCAAAAAAAGAAAAAAGCGGCGCATTGCGCCGCTTTTTTCTTTTTTTGGTTTATACGACAGCTTTTGCTTTTTCCACGATTGCAGTAAAAGCTTGTGGATCGAGAATCGCAATTTGAGAAAGCATCTTGCGATTGATGTCGATGTTTGCTTTCTTGAGCAGACCTGCAAATTTGCTATAGCTCAGACCTTGTTGGCGAGCCGCAGCATTAATGCGGGTAATCCAGAGACTACGGAAATCGCGCTTCTTTTTGCGGCGATCGCGGTAGGCATTACGAAGAGCTTTCATTACCTGCTGGTTAGCAGTGCGGAACAGCTTGGAGTGCGATCCGCGAAAGCCCTTGGCTAATTTCAGTACTTTATTGCGGCGCTTTCTAGCTACGTTACCGCGTTTTACTCTCGTCATGGCAGTTGGTTATTATCGTAAAATCGTTGTATTTTCTTTAATTTTTTTAGGGCGAAAAACGCCCTAAAAAATCTTCAATTAGGCGTAAGGCATCATTGCGCTTACTCTGTCATTATCAGTGTCATCAACTATAGCCATCTGACCCAATCTGCTCTTACGAACAGTAGGCTTATGCTCTAGTAGGTGGTTGCGACCAGCGTGGCGGCGAGCAAACTTGCCGCTACCCGTCACCTTGAATCGCTTGGCGGCAGATTTACGAGTTTTGAGCTTAGGCACTTCTTTCTAGTCCAATTTTTTGACCTTTACGAGTGTACCATAAAGGGATTCGATATATTGCATTTACTGTGAAATTACAATAATTATCATTTTGAAACTGATTTTAGGGCTTTCCATAACTACGACACGGAAAACTCTAAAATCAGTTCTGGTGAAATTCTATTGCACAAACTGCTCTTAAAACTCAGTATGGGATCTAATTCAGAAATCAAGATGAAACGTCGCATATTTATTAGTACAGGGGAAGTGTCAGGTGACTGGCATGGGGCAATTTTAATTGAAGCATTACACGAACGGGCGATCGCCAAAGGGATTGAGCTAGAAATTGTTGGACTTGGTGGCGATCGCATGGAGGCGACAGGTACAAAATTGCTAGGAAATACCGTCGGTATTGGTTCGATTGGGGCGGTTGAAGCATTGCCCTACATTTTGCCAACAATTCTCGTGCAGGAAGACGCTAAGAAGTGGTTAAAAAAATCGCCACCCGATGTGGTCGTATTGATCGACTACATGATGCCAAATCAAGGGATGGGCTATTTTGCCAAGCGGGTTCTTAAAGTTCCTGTTATCTATTACATTGCGCCTCAAGAATGGGTCTGGTCATTTAATGACAAAAACACTAAAGCGATCGCCGTTTTCACCGATAAACTTTTAGCGATTTTTCCTCAAGAAGCAGTTTATTACGAAAAGCAAGGCACAAATGTGCAATGGGTCGGACATCCCTTTGTAGATTTAATGGCAAAGGTTCCCGATCGTGCTGAAGCTCGTAAACAGCTTGGGATCGCTGCTGATGATTTGGTCGTTACACTGCTGCCAGCTTCACGAACGCAGGAATTGAAATCAGTCATGCCGATTATTCTCAAAGCCGCCAAAATCATCCAAGCCAAGTTACCCCATGTCAAATTTTGGTTACCGCTATCTTTGGAGCGCTATCGCCCTGCTGTTGAGAAGTTACTTGCGGAATATGACATCAAAGCCACAATTATTTCTGCTCAGTCGCAAATTGCGATTAGTGCTGCGGACTTGGTACTCAGCAAATCTGGAACTGTCAATCTCGAAACAGCTTTGCTGAATGTGCCACAGGTGATTTTATATCGAGTTAGCGCGATTACAGCTTGGATTGCGCGGTATATTGTCAAACTTCAGTTACCATTTATTTCGCCAGTGAATTTGGTAAATATGGAGTCAGTTGTGCCTGAATTTGTTCAGGACAAAGCAATCCCTGAAGCGATCGCGGAGACTGCTTTAGATTTATTAATCAATCCTCAAGCTCGGCAAACGATGCTGGATGGATATACAAGAGTCAGAGAAAGCCTAGGTGAAAAAGGTGCGATTAATCGTGTGGCAGATTCGATTATTGATTATTTGTAGATAGCTATAGCATTCCTAAATCATTTTGGCTTCGACTTCGCTCAGCCAGCGCAGATAGGGTGCTGAGTGAAGTCGAAGCTTCCGCCTACCATTTATAGCAATTACCGAACGAAACATAATAACAACCTTGAAAGCATTGCAAAGCAATGCTTTCAAGGTTGTTATTGGTTTGGGTTTAAGCGCAAAGTGCTGTAGAGCATTAGGACAAAATCAAAAATAAAAGAGAGTAGCATCGCCTAGTGATGCTACTCTCTTTTATTTTCTAAAGTGGTGGCTGTATGTAGAAATTGGCGATCATTTATTCTGATTGAATAAAACCTCATTAATATGCCCTTTAAACAAGTCGATACCTAGCGCCGATTTGATGAGATAGAGAATTAAGATCGTAACTGCACTAATCAGCAAACTCATGGCAATAATTAGTAAGATTGCAGCTATTGTATTTGCGATTTTGGTGATGCCCTTTATTGGATATTGTCTTTGTTGTTTGCGAATATCTCTTCCAATCATTAATACGACGAAGTAGCGAGTAACAATAAGATCGACGACAAAACGCAAATCGATTAATTTAGGAGTTGACTTAGGAACTGCTGTATAAATTACAGATCTGATGCTATCAATTTCGTCTTCATTTAGTTTTTCTAGTACATATAAAGGGATTTGATGCATGTAATATTCAGTATCCCTAGAATTAAAATCTTGAGAAGCTTGAGACATATTGTTTGACCGTAATTATTAATATACTGAAACCCATTGATATAAATGCCAACCAATTGTCATTGCTCCCCATACAATAATAATTAATCCATAAATAGATTTATTTTTATCTAATCCTAATTTATACATTCTTTGGTTGGCAAATGCTAGTAATAAAATTATGGCAGTAGCTAATATCCAAGATAAAAGTAATGATAAAGCAACGGTTTTAGCGTTCACTTTCCCTAAAATTAAAGGCTTAGCCCATACAAATACACCGCCCCAAACCCATATAGAGAGAAATGTGATCGCTAAGCCAATTGAAGAGCTTCCCGTTTGAGCTAACCGCAAAGTAACTATATAGATTCCTATTAAAATAAAATAATTGACATTATAAGCGGCAAGGAGATAGCCACCAATCACATATCCTAAGAATAAAACTATGAGATAAATAATTGAGTCGTAAGGTATGAATTTTGACTTCATAATTTTAAAGAAATAGGTTTACACGAACCCTAAATCATTCGTAAATTATAGCGATCCTAATTTGTTTATGGGAATAGTTCAGGCTTCAACTCCGCTTAGGCTTCGACTACGCTCAGCCAACAGTCTGCGTTAGCTGAGCGTAGTCGAAGCCTCATTTATTTCATTAAAGATTTCTATGTAGTAATACCAATGAAGTGTCACTACTAAACTAGGCTAAATCTATTTTAAAATTTGTTCGTCTGTAGAGAAATCAATATCTGCTTGATGACGATTAGCAGGCATATAGTCTTGCTCGAAAGAAGTTTTTAAGCCAGATAATAAATCATACTTAGGTTGCCAGTTTAGATCTTGGGTAGCTTTGTGTACAGAAGCAAAGAAATGCTGCAATCGGAATGGGAATGCTTTCTTTTTACCGAAGTCAAAATCTTTAGGATTGTAATAGACAAAGCTTAATTGACTGGGATCTTTACCTGCGGCGATCGCGCATTGTTTGACAAGTCCAGTAAAAGTGACATAGCGAGTATCGGAAATATTATAAATTTCACCGATCGCTTTTTGATTGCCTAAGACTGCCGCCATTGCACTCGCAAGATCCTCGACATGACCGAGTTGGGTAATAAACTTGCCATTACCAGGAATGGGAATCGGGCGATCGCGCACAATGCGATCGAAAAACCAAGCTTCAACATCGTTATAGTTTTGTGGCCCATAGATATAGGTCGGACGAATGGAAGTATAGGGAAATCCATTTTCGGCACGGACTTGTTGCAAATAGGCTTCAGTATCAAGTTTTCCTTTATGTCTACTTTTAGGATCGGTAGCATCGGTTTCATGGTAGGGCAAAATATCGCTATCGAGATATACCCCTGCGGAACTCATGTAGACAAAATGTTGGAGGCGATCGCGAAAAATTTCGACTAGAGGTTGAGTATCACTAAGTTCGCGACCATTATTATCAAAAATCGCATCAAAGGATTCGCCACTAAGTTGGTCTTGCAATTGTTGAGGATCGGTGCGATCGCCAATGATAGTCCGCAGCCCTGCAACTGGAGAAGGCTTTTTACCACGATTAAATAGGGTTACGTCATGTCCTTGAGATACCAACAACTTCACTAGTGACACACCGATAAATCTCGTGCCACCCATTACTAAAATTTTCATTTTTATAATTAATTTAATTAGTTTCTTAGTGAGTAGCTAGGTGCAATTAAATATAAAACCTAAAAACCTGCGCCGCCCACTGCGCGGGCAGCGCAGGTTTCGATCTGTTTTTTAATTCTGCCGAGCTACTTATTTACTAAATTCACAATATATCGTTTTGCGTCCGCACTAAAACCAAATAACTTTTTCAAAGCCTTGTTTTGTAAGGCTTTGAAAAAGTTATTTGGATGCCTTATTTGAAAACCGCTATAGCGATAGTATTAGATGACGATGTACTGCATCGCTAGTTTTAGACGAGTAATTAGAACTTATGCGGCGACTGATAGGGATTTTTTTGATCGGGATATTGAGCTTTATCTTTGCTGCTTCCACAGGTGCTCAGCCCTTTGTTCCACCTTCACAACTGCATCTTACCTATCCACCGTTACAACATACCACCACAAGCGATCGCCTGTTTTTTATTGGCACTGCCCCCAAAAATGGCAATGTTAGCATCAACGGTAAATTGATATCGCGCAGCGATGCAGGACATTTTGCGCCAAGTCTGCCGCTTCAGATGGGCGAAAATAATTTTAATATCAGATATGTTAATTTAGCTGGAGAACGCGATAGTGAGCGGCAAATAAATGTCAAGGTTCTCCGCGAATCACTAATTAAATTACCGCCGAAAGATATTGGTTTTATTAAGGATTCCCTATTCCCCACTGTAGATATTGCTCGACAGCCTAATGAACGAATTTGCTTTGATGCGATCGCTACTCCTAATGCACAGGTTCTAGTGAGAGTTGGCGATCGCGAAATTCCACTTCTACCACGCCGCCGCAATATTCAATTACCGCCAAACTCCTCAGTACTTACAGGCAATAACGAAGCCACTGTAGAATCTCCCTCAGGCTATTTTCGCGGTTGTACTACCTTTGAAGTCGCTAGTAAATTTGACAGTCCCATATATGAAATGCGTCTAGGCGATCGCATCGTTAAAGAGAAAGCTGTCGGTAAAGTGCAAATTCTCTCAGACAAAAATATTCAAGTTGCAGAAGTAACTTCTATTAGCGCCGATCCGAGAACTGGAGCAAGTACTGACTTCTCTCGACTCACTCCATTACCTAAAGGTACTAAATCACTAATCACTGGGAAACAAGGCGCTTGGCTGAGGCTTGATTATGGCGGTTGGGTAAGAGAGAGCCTAGTTAAGGTAGAAGATGCAGAAGCACCGCCACGTTCGATCGTGCGAAGTATTAACACGAAACAAGTTGTTGATAAAAACAACCTTAATAATGCTTGGTCAGAGTTAACGATTCCTTTAGAAGTTTCAGTTCCTATCTCAATCGTTCAAGGCGATCGCAACTTTGCAATTACTCTCCATAATGTCACGTCTCAGACTGATACAATTTCCATCGATCCTGACTCGATTATTAACAAGATTGACTGGGTACAGACAGAACCCGACAAAGTAACTTATACAATTAGCCTCAAGCCCAAGCAGCAATGGGGATATAAAGTTCGCTATCAAGGTACAAATTTAATCTTGGCTCTTAAGCATCCGCCAACTCTATCTCCTATATCATCTTCTCTTAAGGAGTCAAAACCACTTCAGGATATCAAGATCCTATTAGATGCGGGGCATGGAGGTAATGAGGATTTAGGAGCTAGAAGTCCAACTAGTTATCCTGAAAAGGATGCCACTCTCATTACTTCTAAACTGTTACAAGATGAATTACAAAATCGTGGTGCAAAGGTTATAATGACACGCACTGATGATGCTGATGTTGATTTGGCAACGAGAGTGAATAAAATTGAGCAAGAATCTCCAACGATTTCTGTCAGTATTCATTACAACTCTCTACCTGATAATGGTGATGCAATTAATACGTCAGGTGTTGGAGCTTTTTGGTACAATCCACAAGCACAGGATTTTGCTAAGTTTATTAATACCTACCTCTCTCAAAAGTTAAATCGACATGATTATGGGGTTTATTGGAATAATCTTGCCCTTGCTAGACCCACAATAGCTCCATCTGTACTTTTAGAATTAGGTTTTATGATTAATCCTATTGAGTTTGAATGGATTATAGATCGGCAACAACAAAAGTTACTTGCCACCACCCTCGCCGATGGTATTACCGAATGGATTCTGAATGCTGCTAAATGATTCTAATAATTTCTGGTCTATTTTCCATTTGGGCGATCTGATCGATGCTTATATTCCGTTAATGTTATGGACGGGCGTTGGTCTTATAGCTTCCAGATTTGCTCCTAAAAATACTTCTAAATTTCTAGGTGTCGCTCTTTATTGGGTAGGTGTGCCATTACAGTTGTTTGTGCTTGCCAGACATACTGAGTTTTCGGATACGCCATACATTCCCTATGTGGCGATCGCAGCTTTAATCTTGAGTTGGCTATTAGCATTGATCGGTTGGCAGTTTGCGAAAACTGAGCATAGCGATCGCTCTAGTTTGGGAAGCTTTATTTTAGCCACGATGCTCGGTAATACTGGGTTTGTCGGGTTAACGCTGACCAATTCTCTAACCAGTTCAACTTTTGCTGATTGGGCGGTTTTATATAGTATTGCCAGTAATGTTGCGGGTAATTATGGAATTGCAGTTTTTATTGCTAGTTACTTTGGCAAAAGTGATGTGAAGCCGACTTGGTGGAAGTTATTGCTCGATGTTGCTACTGTGCCAAGTCTTTGGGCTTTTGCGATTGGTTGGTATACGCGCCCTATTGGTTTGCCAGATGCAATCGAGGCAGGGCTGGACATTGGCGTATGGGTAACGATCGCCTTTGCTTTATCTCTAGTAGGTTTACGTCTCGGCAAAATCGAGAAGTGGGAAAGTCTCAAACCTGCGGCGATCGCTGCTTTTTTGCGTGTGGGAATTGTGCCTTTAGCGATCGGGCTTGGAGCTACTGCCTTTGGATTAAAAAGCGATCCAAGGTTAATTCTTACTCTGATGTCTGGAACTCCAACTGGACTATCAGTATTAATTTTGGCGGAAGTCTATAATCTCGATCGCGATCTACTCATCAGCACGATCGCCTTCTCTTTCATCGGATTAATTTTTATGCTTCCAGTCTGGATCGTTTGTTTTGGGTAATTTATTTACTCATTTTGCAAGAAATCAAAGGACTGCTAAAGCACCATATATCCTGAGCACAATCACTTTGTAACATGACTAAACTTTTTGAGTCAAAGTTAAGAAAATTTTGATAAGCTAATTTAATATTAACCAATCAGTGAATTATGACTAGTAACGTTTTCGTCAACTTGCAATTAGTTGATTCTTCACTGGATGCTGAGGATTTACAAGCGGCGGCGCGTAATTTGCTGAAACTGGTTAGGGCAGTCGATGGTGTCGAAGAAGCTGATCTCGTTGCTGTAACTGATGTTCCTGAAGGTGCGATGGCTTTGGGTGGATTTGTGGTGGGATTGCTAACTGCTGAGGTTAGTGCGGCGAATTTACAAAAATTGGGCGGATTTCTCAAGGATCGGATCGTTGGCAAAAACTTGAAAATGTCGGTTGAGGCTTATGGTAAGAAAATCGCGATCGAGGGTAGTAGTCAAGTAGAATTTGAATATGCGCTCCAAAAAGCTAACGAACAGATTGCACAGTGGGCAAATCAAGGTCAGTAAGGAAATTAAGTCTGCATGAAACGTTTGGCTTTGTTGGTTGGCACAAGTGAATATCCTGAACGTGAAAAACTTCCACCTTTGCATGGCTCTTTGCTGGATGTGGATGCGATGCAGCGCGTGTTGGTGGCAAATGGTGAGTTTGCCACAGAAGATGTTGTGGTTTTAAAAAATGCTTCGAGACAGGTGATCGAGGATGCGATTCACAATTTGTTTAATGGGCGCAATCGCCAAAAAGATGATCTGGTGCTGTTTTATTTTTCGGGGCATGGGATCGTTGATGAGGCGAACAAGTTGTTTTTGGGTACGCCTAGCACGCGCAAGGAGGGAAATAAGATCGTTAAGCCCACAACTGTGGCGGCAAATTATTTGCAAGAAGCGATGAATGATAGCAAGTCACAGCATCAGGTGTTGATTTTTAACTGTTGCTTTAGTGGTGCATTTGCTCAGGGTATGACGGTGATGGATGATAGTTCGGTGAACCTCAAGAGTCAGTTGGGAGGTAAAGGACGAGCGATTTTGACTTCTTCAAGCTCAACCCAGTTTTCATTTCAGCCTGATGGGGAGATGTCGATCTATACGCGCTATTTGGTGGAGGGGATTGAGACGGGGGCGGCGGATCGGGATGGAGACAGAAAAATCTCTGTTGATGAGTTGCATGAATATGCGGCGCTAAAAGTGTCGCAAGAGTCGCCAAATATGACTCCTGCGTTTTATCCTGTGGAGCAGGGTGGCAAGATTTATATTGCGAAGGTTGCTCAATCGAATGACGATCCGCGCTTGATTTATAGGCGCGAGTTAGAAAGTCGGATTGTGGATGGAAAGTGGTCGATTCCTGCTAGACGTTTGCTAGATTCTTTGCGAGTTAGATTGGAATTGTCGGCTGAGGATGCTGAAGGGATTAAGTCAGATGTCTTGAAGCCGATACTGGCTAAGGTGCGGAAACTGGAAGAGTATGAGGAACTGCTAAAGGAAATGCTTGCCGAACGAAATCCTCCATCGACTCAAGAGTTAAAAGATTTGCGAGATTATCAGAAAGATCATTTGCGATTGCGCGATGAGGATGTTGCGGATATTGATCGCAAACATGAATTAATAGTTTCTTCTAAGATTCGTAACTTGGCTAATAATGAATTGATCATTGTTAAAGAATACAAACCGCAAAATCTTATTTTGGATTTACCCAATGGCGTGAAATTAGAGTTAGTGGATATTCCTGCGGGAAGTTTCTCAATGGGAAGTGATGACTATGATAGTGAAAAGCCAATTCATAAAGTTACTTTGCCAGCTTTTAAGATTGGAAAATATCCGATTACGCAGAAGCAATATCAGTCGGTGATGGGAAATAATCCATCGAATTTCAAAGGTGACAATCTTCCTGTTGAGAAAGTGTCGTGGGATGATGCAATTGCCTTTTGTAAGAAGATATCAAAAATAACGGGTCAAAAATTAAGTTTACCTAGCGAAGCCCAATGGGAATATGCTTGTCGGTCTGGAAGTACAGGAAAGTATTGTTTTGGTGATGATGTTAATCAATTAGAGAAGTATGCATGGTATGATAAGAACTCAGGAAGTAAAGCTCATCTAGTTGGAGAGAAGTTAGCAAATTCTTGGAGATTGCATGATATGCATGGCAATGTCTGGGAATGGTGCGAAGATTTATGGCACGGAAATTATAAGGGTGCACCAACAGATGGAACTGCTTGGCTAAAGGACGGCGAACCAAATATACGCTCCCTTCGTGGTGGCTCGTGTTTCAGTGGCGGTATCTATTGTCGTTCAGCGTATCGCGGTAGGAACCTTGCAGGCGAACGCAACTACGGTATCGGTTTTCGAGTTGTAGTTTGAGTTTCACTCTTCTTGTTTTTGGGCGTGAGGACTTACGTTCTTTACACTCTTTCCCTTTTTTTCCTCTCGCAGTTAGGCGATTAAATTTTGAAGGAGCGAAATAATATATTTAAGCAAATAGCTGTGATTTCTATGACGAAGTTACACCACAGCAAATGGCAATAATACCAAGAAATAAATTTCTTGGCTAAAAGCTAAAGTCAGTTAAAACCGACTAAATCATTATTAATTTTTAATTAACCCGTTTCAACGGGTTTAAGCTCTCAGCCCGCAATTTATTGCAGGGTTTTTATTGGCATTACAAATTAAAGCTAAAAAGACATATAATCAGAAAAAGTTTAAAGCTACACAGAGATGGCATTTTGGAGAACCTACTATCATCTGATTTGGGCTACATCAGCACGTCAACCTTTGATTACACCTGAAAAAGAATCGGAGTTGTATGGATATATAATTGGCAAATCTGATGCATTAAACTGCATTATCCATGCGATTAATGGAACCGAAGATCACATTCACATTGTTACATCAATTCCACCCAAAATTTCTATCGCTGATTTTGTAAAGCAAATCAAAGGGAGTAGTGCTTATCACATGAATCATTTGCCTTCTGCTGCTGAATTAGCTTTTGCTTGGCAGTCAGGTTATGGTGTGTTTACTCTGGGTAGTAAACAACTTGAGACAGCTAAAAAATACGTTGAAAATCAAAAAGTTCATCACGCTGAGGGAAAGATAATCAAATTACTGGAAATAGAAGAGCATTGAGCGCTGTCGGCTATCAACCAAGAATACCAAGAACTTTAGTTCTTGGCTAAAAGCTAAAGTCAGTTAAAACTGACTAAATCATTATTGATTTTTAATTAACCCGTTTCAACGGGTTTAAGCTTTCAGCCCGCAATTTATTGCAGGGCGATTTGTCTATGAGCCTTACGAATGGCAAGGAGGGGAACTTCAAGAAGGACTTCCAGTAAAATTTAATCAAAACCAATAACCAAATGGAAAAACTAGCCAAATATCGCCAAATTGTCCGCGAATTACTAATCGCTCATGCCACTACAAACGAGCCAAACATCGAATGTCAACTCATCTTTGACACCGAACACGATCGCTACCAAATACTCGATCTTGGCTGGCAAGGACTAACCCGTATTTATGCCTGTTATATCCATTTAGACATTAAAGACAACAAAATCTGGATTCAGCACAATATGACCGAAGCCGATCTCGGTCAAGAGCTAGTTGAAAAAGGCTTACCAGCCTCAGATATTGTCTTAGGCTTGCATCCCCCATACAAGCGTCCTTACACTAACTACGGTGTGGCTTAAATGTTTTATGATTTCTAAAATACAATTTAGTTTTACTTTTTCTTATTGAAGAAGATCTTTCAATTCTTTCTCACAGCGTTTTAGACGCTCTGCTAACAAGCTCACAATAAACTTATGCACTGAAGCTGCTAATTGCGGATCTTCCACTTCTATTTTTTCAAAGGCTTGGGTAGAAAGATAGTAGAGAAGACTCAATCGATCGGCGACAACAGAAGCGGAACGAGCTGCATAGGTATACAACCCCATCTCCCCTAAGATTGTCCCATGATTGTATGTCCGTAGACGTTTGGTTTGACCATCAGAGAGTTCTAGAACTACACTGACTTGACCTGATTCCAAAAAATACAACCCATTCGATTCATCACCTTGATGAAATAGAAATTTGCCTTCAGGAACCTCTAAGAATTCGAGATAGCCCATTAGCTTACCAACTAATGCATCATCTAATATAAATTCTTGGAGTTGTTCTTGAAAAGGAATTAATTCGCGATCGCCCATTTGTTTGTTTTCTAAAACCCGATTTTCACACCATTCAATTCCCCGATCTAAGTCGTCAAACACATAACAAATACTTGATGTTTGGGTAATTAACCCGCCTTGTTTTAGTTGGTGCGCGATCGCTGGTTGCAGTTGTGTAAACACCAAATCGAAGCGCAGATTTGTTGCTAACTGCTTTAGCTTCATAAAACTAAGAACGGCTGATGAATCTATTCCATTAACTAAGCGGAAATCAAAAATAACGAATTGAAGTTGTGATAATTCTTGATTTGCAAGGCGATCGCTAATTTCGTCAATCAAATCATTAGCCGTGCCAAAAAAGATAAAGCCATGGAGAACGAGAATATAGATACAACCTGCTTCTTCATGCAAACACATGCGTTGTGGAAAAGAGCGCTGCACATTACTGTGATACGTTGTTCCCGATAACGTATATTTGATCCCCGAAGTACGACCGTAGTTAAAAATAAAGAAAAAACAAGCAATTAGAATCCCCGCACCGACACCCTGTAAAAATCCCCAAATCGCAATAATTATTAAAATCAAAACAATGAGAACATAATCTACGGTTGGAAATTCGAACCAAGCATGATAAACCCAACGAATTAGCAAGCCTAACCCAACATATAAGAGCAAACCTCCCAAAATCGTTTTGGGTAAGTAGGCAAGAAAGGAAGAACCAAAAATTAACGTTGCTCCACAAAATCCACCTGCAATAATCGCTGATAGAGGACTATTAGCTCCTGCTTGCTGATTTAAAAGACTACGATGGATTGAAAGATAGCTGACTCCACCACCACAAAATCCATTGATTAAATTGGCAATGCCATTAACGCGCAACTCACGATTTAAATCTACACTTCTAGCCGTGGCCAGTTCTATACCTGTTGCATTCAAAAGGATCGAGAACATGACAATAACCGCGATCGCCACTACGGTGCTACTTTGGTGGATGAAAATTGACCAATTAATATGGGTAAATGTAGACCACTGCCAAGCTTGCCAAATTTGCTCCTGTGGAAAGGGCTTAAAAAAATAGTCTTCTGAATTAAGAGGCACTGAAAATAAATGAGTCAGTCCCCATAGCCCATCAAAACAAGCAATTCCTGCAAGCAATAGGCTAGGTAAAGCCCAAAAGTGTTTATTGCGATCGAGCATAAATAAGAGAACTACAGTAAACAGGATTCCTAAAACTGACTGGAATAGAGGTTCTGTTTGGATAAAATTAGGCAATGTTTCCAGACTGAGTGAAAATCCAGTCATCACCTTGAAAGAACTGCACGCAATCAGCCAACCAGCGCCAGCCAGAAAACCACCGATCACTGGATAGGGAATAAATCTTACCCATCTTCCCAATCGAAACCAGCCTAAGAGAAATAGAAATAAACCCGTTGTCAGCGTACTAAAAATAATCGTAGCCCAAACAGTTGGATATAAAGATGCTTCGGTATTAGTCTTGTGAATAGTGCTAGCAATCTCTGCTGCTGCCAACGATAAAATGACCGCAGAATTCGGATCTGGTCCCGCTAATGCAAAGGGAAAGGAACTGCGCCAAGCAACAACTATTGCAGTGATGGTCGCTCCAATCAAGGCAATGCCTAAACCTTGGGGGAAAAAGTATGTAAGGGTTCCCGAAAAAATTAGAGCTGCGAAAGAAATGCTATAAACAAGGTTTACTAGTCCTGTCGTTATGCCAGCAGATATGTTAGCTAAAAGAGAGGACGTGAAAAATACACGCATACTTTTGAAGATCGCAACAATAATTATGCCAAGGATTATATAGCGGTTGGTAAATTGATATTATGCTAGGATCGCAACCTCTTTAATAAACTGACTAAAGACTTACTGTAAAATTAAGAACCGATTTTTTTGTGGTATAGCGAAGCCGCGCCATAAAAAATCGGTTCCTTAAAATCGCAGAATCCCTATGGAGTTGCTTCGATCAATGCAAAACCCTGAACAACTAATAATTCAACTCATAGCCCAAGAGCTTTCTCTTCGCGTCGAACACATCAAAAATGCCCTAGAACTTTTTGCTGAAGGAGCAACTATTCCCTTTGTAGCCCGCTATCGGAAAGAGCGCACTGGAGAGATGAACGAGATTCAATTAAGGGATTTGCAAGATCGTTATGCCTACCTGACCGAATTGCGCGATCGCAAAGCTATCATTCTCCAATCGATCGCCGATCAAGGCAAACTAACTGAGACCCTCGAAGCCAAAATCGAGGCAAGTATCCAAAAGACAGAACTCGAAGATCTCTATCTTCCCTATCGCCCCAAGCGCAGAACCAGAGCAGCGATCGCTAGAGAAAAAGGATTAGAGCCTCTAGCAGAAGCAATTAAATCGTTCAATCGCCCGAATATTAATACAGCGGCATTGTCACAGGAAGCCGCTAAGTATGTATCGGAACAGGTGAAAACCGTTGAAGAAGCTCTCAAAGGTGCATCGGATATTCTTGCGGAAGAAGTTGCAGAAAATGCCGAATATCGCGCCCATATTCGAGACTATTTGATGCAGTCAGGAGTGTTTGTCTCACAAATTAAAACAGCGCATCCTGTTGGCACGACTAAGTTTGAGATGTACCGCGACTATCAAGCCAAAGTAAAGGCGATCGCACCCCATAATCTTCTCGCTCTGTTGCGTGGTGAAGCCGAAGAAATTCTCACATTGCAACTCAATTTTGATGAAGATTATGTGCTTGACTACTTGGAGTCTCAGCAGATTCGGGCGAAAACTCCAGCCGTGCGGCAGTTTTATCAAGAGATGCTCAAGGATGCCTTTTGTCGCTTGATTAAAACTTCCGCGATCGCCTCGGTAATCACCGAAAAGAAAGCTTGGGCAGATGGGGAATCAATTAAAACCTTTGAAGCCAACTTGCGAGACTTGTTGCTAGCTGCGCCTGCGGGGATGAAGCCAACTCTTGCGATCGACCCTGGATTTCGGACAGGATGCAAGACAGCGGTAATTAGTGAGACAGGTAAGTTTTTGGAATATCAAACTATCTTTCCGCATCAAGCCCAAGCCCAAAGAGAACAGGCTGCGCGTACTTTGAGAAATCTAATAGAGAAGTATCAAATCCAACTAATTGCGATCGGCAATGGTACAGCGGGACGAGAAACTGATGCTTTTGTGATGGAAGTAATTCAAGGACTTCAGAATCCTCCTATCAAAGTAATGGTCAACGAGTCGGGTGCATCGATTTATTCTGCAAGTGATGTGGCAATTTCTGAGTTTCCCGATCTCGATTTGACGGTGCGTGGAGCAGTCAGCATCGGGCGACGATTGCAAGATCCCCTTGCAGAGCTAGTAAAAATCGATCCAAAATCAATCGGCGTGGGACAGTATCAGCATGACGTAGATCAGAAGTTACTGAAAAAAAAGCTCGATGAAACCGTTGAGAGTTGCGTTAACTTTGTTGGTGTAGACCTGAATACAGCCTCAAAGGAACTACTTACTTTTGTTTCAGGGTTGAGTGCCACTATTGCCAATAACATCGTCAACTATCGCAATCAAAATGGTGCTTTTCGCGATCGCCGTCATTTGCTGAAGGTTCCGAAACTCGGTGCAAAAGCTTTTGAACAGGCGGCTGGATTTTTGCGGATTCGTGGCGGCGATCGCCCCTTAGACAATACCGCAGTGCATCCTGAAAGTTATAAAGTTGTTGAAGCGATCGCCCGTGACCTGAATGTACCGCTATCGGAAATCTCGCAAGCGGTGGATAAGCTGAAAACAGTGAACCTCAAGCAATATGTGACGGATGCGATCGGTGAGCCAACCCTGCGCGATATTTTACGGGAACTGGAAAAACCAGGACGAGATCCGCGTGCTGAGTTTAAGTATGCGACTTTCAGCGATGCGATTCAGAAAATCTCCGATTTGCAAATTGGTATGGAGATAGAAGGAATTGTCACCAATGTGGCTAACTTTGGTGCATTTGTAGATATTGGGGTGCACCAAGATGGACTAATCCATATTTCGCAATTAGCCGATCGCTTTGTCAGCGATCCGAAGCAAATCGTTAAGGTTGGTCAGGTCGTAAAAGTGAGGGTGTTAGAGGTAAATGAATCTCTCAAAAGGATTAGCTTATCGATGCGATCGTAGATTTCATGAAGTATCGCGGTTTTATCGCTACAGTCACTTGTCTTAGGACAAATTAAAACCCAAGACTTGATTGGCGGCGCACTGCGCCGCCAATCAAGTCTTGGGTTTTAAGTCTTAGTGCACTTGGTGACAGCTGTAACTAAAATTCTTTAAGTTGACGCTTTGACTCAAAAATATGTAAATTTAGATACAATGATCATTTTGTATAAATTTATACAATTAGCGAGGAGAGACGTTTCGTGATAAAAAATCCCCTAACTCTGACTCGTTCAGTTCTGCTATGGGCAATTATAGGAGTTACTTGTGGTTTATTTGGGGCAGCTTATTGGATTGTATTATCCCACTTAATGCAAACCCTTGAGGATTTTAGTGGATTCGTCCTATTAATTATCATGCCATTAGCTGGGTTATTAATTGGTTTAGTGATTCACTGGCTAGGGAACCCAGGTGAGATTGGATTAGTTATCGATAACATCCACCTTAATGAAGGACGGCTAGCTACTCGTGAGAATCCCTCAATGATTCTGTCATCGCTGATTAGTATTGCTAGTGGTGGTAGTGCGGGACCAGAAGCGCCAATGGTACAAATAACTGGTTCCATAGGTACTTGGTTTGCGGATCGATTCCGATTGACTGGAGAATCATTGCGGACTCTGAGTATTGCAGGTATGGCATCAGGCTTTACAGTTCTATTTGGTGCTCCATTGGGTGGAACCTTCTTTGCCCTAGAAATTCTGCATCATCAGCATGTTGCGGAGTATGCAGAAGCAATCTTACCCGCGATCGTCGCTAGTTGTGCCAGCTATACCATTTTTGTAATGCTTACCAATCTTGGGCTGGGACCAACTTGGCATTTTCCTCAGTACAGCGTTGACCATCTTTTTAATTTTGCGGAAGCTATGCTCTATGGTGTGGTGGGCGCGATCGCAGGTTGGTTATTTGTCGCTATATTCCGCAGTTGCGATCGGCTACTAGAATCCCTATCAATTCCCATCTATTGGCGCACTACATTAGCGGGATTCGTACTAGGTGGATTAGCTATTCTCTTTCCACTGACACGTTTCTTTGGCGAGCATCAACTAGATGAAATCATTAATGGCAACTTTTCGATTACAGTCCTTGTGGTTTTAGCGATCGCTAAAATGCTCACAATTAGCGTAACTGTGACGGGAGGTTGGCGAGGAGGAATAATAATCCCTCTCTTTTTTATTGGAGCCTGCTTAGGTAGAGCCATTGCGATCGCTAATCCGAATACTAATGAAACACTTGCCATGATTTGTGTGATGGCTGCTCTCAATGCCAGTGTCACTAGAACGCCAATTAGTACGACTCTTATACTCGCTAAGTTAGCTGGATTAAGTATATTTACCCCAGTGCTCTTTGCGAGTATGGTCGGATTTCTTTTAGCTCCTAGATATCCTTTTATTGCCTCACAACTGAAAGCCAAATAAGGTGAGCATCAACCCAAAAAATTCAAACCGATATCAAAGATATTGGTTTGAATTTTTTGAATATTTAGGAACTTTGTCTTTCTCTATGAGTATCCTAGTTCATATTGAGTCTGTATTATAGCAACGGCAAATCGAGGGAGATTGTAGATTGCAGAAAAGAAGATTTTCATTATGGCTTAGCATTATAGCAATCTTAAATAGTTTATAGAAGGCTTCTACTCCGCTC
>QBML01000037.1 GCA_003242085.1 Pseudanabaena frigida
AAACCCAAATAAATAGAGGCGGCGCTTCGCGCCGCCTCTATTTATTTGGGTTTTAATTTGTCCTAGCTATCTCTTTCATTGCTATATATAAATTTTTAACTAACGTCATTTTGGGCTAATTAACTTTGCATTATCAAGCAAAACAGCTTATTTCTTGATAGCGTCGCTGTAGCAGTTGATTTAGCCCAAAATTTAGAAATTTACATTTATATACACTTGTATATGACGATACCTTAACAGAATTGTTTGTATTTATAGCTACATTTTATAACGGCTTTGTATCTAGGTTTACACTGTATTCATTAACACTATCTACTGTCGGTTTGAGATAGTCAGGTAATAGCCTAGATATAGTTCATTGCAAAATAATTTTTAACTTAGATCGCTAGAAGCATTGCTCTGTAAGACTTATACAATTTTCAGACAAAGATTAATATGTAGCAATTGCTATAGAAATTAGGATAAATAAAATAAAATTCATATTTTTTTAGTTTTCTAAGACATTTGGCTGTAGAAAAAGTTATTCGATAGTTATATAAAGTAATATTTTTTCAAAAGATCGGGTAAGATGTGATAGTAGCTAAAAAGCCAGAATTACTATGTTGTTAAAATCCTACAAAAATATTCTGCCAGCTTCCATTGCCTTCGTCGGGGGGATGATTTTCGCTGTCGGTCAACCAGAAGTATTATTGGCAAATGTTCAAGTAGGATATACACCAACAGATCGTCCTAAGCCTCAACGCACTCAAGGCGGTGGGTCTCGCTTGTATGAAAGATCTGCGTCTTTTCTGCAATTAGCTAATAAGGTTGATACTGCAACCTCTCTTGGTTCCGATCGCTATTAAAATCGTACTTTGTGATACTTCAAAGGCTTAGAAAATAACTCAAAAAGCAGAGAGCAATGCAGTGCATTCCTCTCTGCTTTTTTAATATAACTGCACCAGTCTACGACAAAGCACTTGCATATATTAGAGCGGGAATTTGGTATGATGCAATCGCTTCAATTTCAGAAGTGCTATTAAACTTCTTTAGATGATCGCTATTAAAACTTTAAAGTCCAGTTGGGAAAAATTACCTTTGAAACTCCAGCAATGGGGTGGCTTTTTCCTCTCTAGTGGAAGTGTCTACTTATTAGTCTTTGGACTACGTTGGTTAGGTTGGTTACAACCCAGTGAATGGGCAGCTTTTGACTTATTCATTCAGCTTCGACCTTCTGAGCCAGTTGACGAAAGAATTATTATTGTTGGGGTACAAGAGTCAGATATTCGTTATTTAGGAAAGTGGCCTGCTTCTGACCGCTTACTGGCAGGAGTTTTACGAAAAATTCGCGCTCAACAGCCAAAAGTTATTGGATTGGATTTATATCGAGACATTCGTGTGGAGGAAGGATATGACGAATTAGAGGAAGTATTTAAAACTACGCCAAATTTAATTGGAATCGAAAAAAGTATCGGCGATCGCTTTAATACAGTTATTGCACCACCGCCTACCTTGAAAGCTTTAGGTCAGGTATCCGCTAATGATGTAATTGTCGATCCTGATGGTAGATTGCGACGGGCTTTTCTTTATCCAACGCCAGAAGGTAATGAAGGATTACCGAGTCTTGGCTTAGCTGTGTCACTTGCGTATCTAAAAGATAAAGGTATAGAACCGCAGTCTTCACAGGAAGGATATCTGCAACTCGGCAAAACTATTTTCAAGCCTCTAGAAAATACTGATGGTGGATATATTCGCACCGATGCTGGTGGCTATCAAATCATGATGAATTATCATGGAACATCTCTCAAGTTTCGCCAAGTTTCTCTTGAGGACATCTTAGAAAATCGAATTTCTCCGACCTTGCTGCGCGATCGCATTGTTTTAATTGGCGCTCAAACTCCGAGTCTCAATGACATTTTCTACACACCCTACAGCAGTAATTTTATTACCTCACCAACCCAAATTTCTGGGGTAGAATTTCAGGCAAATATTATCAAAACAGTCATAGGAGCAGTTCTTGACAACCGACCGCTTATAAAAGTATGGACAGATGTTTGGGAAGAGCTATGGATTGCAAGCTGGTCAATTATTGGCGCTTCCGTTATTTGGCTATTTGCGAATAAACGCTTATATCTTCTTGTCGGCTCGGTATTTTTCTCCACAGCATTCCTGTTTGGCAGTACATATTTACTGTTCATTGGGGGATGGTGGATACCCGTAGCACCTTGTCTATTTACTTATATTGGCTCCATGCTAGTAATGCAGAGTTACATATATGTAGCTCGACTGAGAGAACTTAATTCCGCACTTTCTGACTCAATCGAACTTCTAGCCCATGATGCCTCCCATGATGCGCTCACAGGCTTACCTAATCGCAATCTATTTATGGATCGCGTCGAACATGCGATTAGATACAGCAAACGCCATCCTGAGTATCTATTTGCGATCTTTTTCATTGACTTAGATCGTTTTAAAATGGTTAACGATAGTCTCGGTCACAATGTTGGCGATCTATTTTTACAAGCGATCGCTAAAGTTTTGCAGGAGTGTTTAAGGTCTATCGATACTGTGGCTCGCCTCGGTGGTGATGAATTTACAATTCTCGTTGATGATATTCAAGATGTCAGCGAAGCTCTGGTGGTGGCTAATCGGATTCTCAACAGGTTCCTCTCCCCAGTAATTATTGAAGGTGAGGCAATTTTTCCTAGTGCCAGTATTGGCATTGTGATTAGTACCCCAGATTACGATAATTGTGTTGATTTACTTAGAGATGCTGATATTGCGATGTATCGAGCTAAATCCCTAGGTAAAGGACGCTATACGCTTTTCGATCAGGAGATGTACGAACAAACACTCCGATTGACACAGCTAGAAAGCGAATTGCATTATGCATTAGAGCATCAAGAATTTGAACTTTACTATCAACCAATTGTCTCTTTAAAAACCCTTGAATTATCTGGTTTTGAAGCACTAATTCGCTGGAAAAATCCCAAACGCGGATTCATTTCTCCCATAGAATTTATTCCGCTTGCAGAAGATACAGGATTGATCGTGGCGGTGGGGGATTGGGTTATGAAAGAAGCTTGTCAACAACTTCGAGCTTGGTTAAATAAATTTCCTGAGGCTGCTAATTTAAAGATGAGCATTAATTTAGCTAGTCATCAAATTAGAGAACCAGATCTATTAGATAAATTGGATGACATTCTTAGTCAAACTGGAGTTGATGGAAGTTCTATTCGCTTAGAAATTACTGAAAGTACATTAATGGATCAAGGAGAACAAACAATTACTAAGCTTGCACAACTGAGAGCCCGAAATATTCAGCTCAGCATTGATGACTTCGGTCAAGGTTACTCTTCGCTTAGCTATTTACACCGCTTTCCCATTAACATTCTTAAAATCGATCGAGCTTTTGTGAATCAAATGGGTGATGGAGGTGAAAATATTGAAATTGTGCGGACGATTACGGTGCTTGCCCATACTTTAAATATGAGTGTAGTTGCTGAAGGTGTAGAAACGCATCAGCAAGCTGAAATCTTAAAACAGTTAGGTTGTGAATTTGGTCAGGGCTATTTATTCTCACGCCCTTTACCATCTGCCGCCGCAGAGCAGACGATCGCTAATAGCATAATATCGACTCCAAGCTGAGCCCAATTCGTAATCAATGGGCGGCGCTTCGCGCCGCCCATTGATTACGACCCAGAAGTTATACTAGTCTATGAAATTGCTGATGCTCCTGATATAGAGGGTTTATGCATTACCAACCAAAAGCGATCGAGACTTTACGCTCTCCATTGAATCTCACAATTAGCGCGATCGCTCTGCTCACAGGAAGTTGCACCACTCCAGAACCTAATCTGAATATACTGATAGGTGCTCAACCGACAGCATCAGCAATCGCCACTAATAAGGCAATTAATAAAGAGCTCACTCCGACTAGTTTCAAAAAAGTTACCGTAGTCAAAGATTTAGAAAGACCTTGGGGAATGGCTTGGCTGCCTGATGGTGCAATTCTGATTACCGAACGGGTTGGCAGAGTCAAAATTCTGCGAAATGGGTCACTAGAGAAAATTGCGATCGCGAACATCCCGAATATATTCATATCTGGGCAAGCAGGTTTGATGGATATCTCGTTACATCCACGCTTTGACCAAAATAGTTTGGTTTATCTTACTTACTCTTCTGGAAATTTCCAATCTAACCACACCAGTATTTTACGAGCCAAGTTTGATGGGAAAGCTCTGGTTGAGCCACAAGTAATTTTTGAGGTCAAGCCATCAAAGTCAGGAAATCAGCATTTTGGTTCGCGCATTGTTTGGCTACCTGACGAAACAATGCTGATTGCGATCGGCGATGGTGGTAATCCACCTTTAGAGTTGAATGGTGAACTAATTCGCAAGCAAGCACAAAAACTAGATAGTCAACTTGGTAAAGTCCTACGACTCAAAGATGATGGCTCCATTCCCTCAGATAATCCATTTGTCAAAAACACTAGTGCTAATCCTGCAATCTGGAGCTATGGGCATCGCAATATTCAAGGCTTATTTGCCGATCCCTTATCGCAGCAAGTTTGGGCTACGGAGCATGGAGCAAGGGGTGGTGATGAATTAAATCTAATCGAAGCTGGCAAAAACTACGGCTGGCCAGCTGTCAGCTTTAGTCAAGAATATACTGGTGGAAAGGTTTCCAAAGAAACATCTCGTCCTGATATAGTCGATCCCAAATTGGTATGGACTCCTTCGATCGCACCATCTGGGTTAATGTTATATCGTGGCGATCGCTTTCCAGATTGGCGAGGCAATCTCTTTGCGGGAGCATTAGTATCTAAAGAAGTTGTTCGCATCAAAATAGAAGCAAATAAAACAGTCATTCAAGAAACTATTCCCATTGGGCAAAGGGTGCGTGATGTGCGGCAAGGGAAAGATGGATTTATTTATATTCTGACCGACGAACAAGCGGGGCAACTAATTCGACTAGAGCCAATGTAGGGAAAGCTATAGCGTAAGAGCAGTTTATAAATTGTGCCGACATTTCGTTATTTTGTGTAAGTTCTACAGCAATGAAGGTTTTGCTTACCCAATAAATAGAGGCGGCGCTTCGCGCCGCCTCTATTTATTGGGGTTTTGATTTATCCTAGCTATCTCAACGCTTTTAAAACTTTCCTTAGTTTGGGTTTGAACGCAAAGCGTTGTAAATTAGAAACAGCTTAACTAGTTTGCTTATAGCCTAGTTTCAAGAAAATATTTTCTAAAGTTTCTTGAGAACGATGGAAGTTAGAAATGGGAATCCCTGCTTCAATTAGAGATTTTAACAACGCCGCACAGTCTTCAATACTGCCCAAAAGCTGAACTCGCACGCTCGACATACCTGATAGAACTTCGACTTCTTGTACTAATTCTGACCGATTCAAAACAGTTTGGAGTTCTTCAATGTTCCCTAATGTCGATATAAGAATTTGTTGGCGATCTTGATTACTGCGATCGTAAAGTTCTTGTAGCCGAGAACTCTCGACTAAACAACCTAATTCCATAATCCCAATCGAAGTACAGATTTCCGTAAGATCGCTCAAGATATGTGAAGAAATCAGAATCGTCATTCCCTGCTGTTGCAAAGATTTAATGATATTACGAACCTGCACCCTTGCTAGAGGATCGAGTCCTGATACTGGCTCGTCTAGTAGTAGTAAAGTCGGATTGTGAATGATACTCCTTGCAAGGCTCAAGCGCTGCCTCATTCCACGCGATAAAGTAGCGATCGCTTCATCCCTTTTCTGTTGTAATTCAACGAGTTCAATCACTTCGTGCAATCTTTGCGATCGCTGTGGCTCTCGAAGAAAGTATAAACGCGCAAAATAGTCCAGATAATCCCAAACCGTCAAGTCATCGTAAAGTGGAAAGTCGTCAGGTAAATATCCCAGTTGGCGCTTGAGCTCAGGATTATTTTGTCCGCGCAAAAAACGGGCACCGTTAATATAAATTTCGCCTGCCGTTGGCTCCTCAGCAGCAGCTAGCATCCGAATCAATGTAGTTTTGCCAGCACCATTAGGACCAATCAGTCCATAGACCTCACCGCGATCGATCTGTAAATCAAGATGATTGACTGCAATATGATTGTCAAACTGTTTAGTTAGATGAAGAGTACGAACTGCTGGTGCTTCTGTCATAAAGGCTAACAAATTTTAATGCCATCATACTGTAATCATGAAGATGATTGACCACCGCTCAATTAGTAACAGTCGCCTATGTAGTGAGGATGAAGCCCAAAGCAGAAATATCAGCAATACTCTTTTTTCTAGCCAGTAATATTTTGCTAGCAAATACTAGCTTTTTATAGCAAGATAGCTTATACTAGCATTTGATAGCAGAATAAGGTGTTTCGAATGGCAAAGAAAAGACAGTTGAACGTAAGGCTCCCCGATGCTTTGTTGAGTCAGTTGGAAGACCGCGTACTGAAAACCAAGATGGGGATGGCAGCGATGGTAGAAGTTCTTCTGGTGCAAGCATTACAGATGCAAGAAGTTTCTGAAAATACAGCCCCTCCAGAAGATCACGTTGATAGTCTGGTAAAACGTATCGAAGCGCTAGAAGCTAAAGTATTTGCTCAAGCTAACACTTCTACGCAGACTGAGATACCTACTCTTGAAGAATCATCATCTACTACAATGTCCGTTGCAAATATTGCACCTGACATTGAGAAACATCAAACCAACGATTTAGAAGCTTTAAAAGGAGAAAGTCTGGCAACTCGATTAAATGTTGAAGTACGTATTCTAAATCAGAAAAAAGATAAAAGCACCTTTTCTAATTGGGCTAAGAAACATGACCTAGAGGGGATTGCTTGGAAATATGTTGCTTCCGAAGATTGCTTCTATCCCATTGCTAATTAGTTAGGCAATTAATTTTAGGACTTATACAAAACGACAAATTACAGCGACAATTCATAAATTGTCCCAACCATAAAATAAGGTTCTCAAGGCATTTTTGCATAAGTCCTAAATTTTTAGGAACTATCAGTAATTGGAAATTAAGTAAGTCGGCTATCTACCACAAAAGCAATGTGTGTTCTACTCTAGAACGTCTACGGGTATCACTTTGTGATGTCTATCTCGAGCGCAAAGTTTCAGTTTTCAATCTAATTATTTTATGGAGAGAATCTCAGTAATGAAGAATGTAATGTTTGTCTGTCTGGATAGCACCTGTTCGATAGTAGCAGAAGCGTGGATGCGCTACATTGCCAAAGGTGCTATTTCTGTAACCAGTTCTGGATTAAGTGTTGGGCAAGTAAGTCCTAAATTTGTGCAGGCTATGGACGAAGTCGATCTTAATATTAGAGGGATGAAGACGAAGCTAATTAGTGATTACAACCCTAAGGATTTTGATGCTGTGATCTCGCTATGTAATAGTAACATGAGGCTTTCTGAAGACTGGATGCTCAGACGGGTCTTTGATGAATGGGTTTTACCACAAATACAGGATGAGTCTCTAGAATCGTACAGACAAATCAGGGACGATATCAGAGATAAAATTGATATTCTTTTGATGCGATATTCAACCTAAATATCCAAAACAGAAAAATGGTTTCTTCGTGATAAGAAGTGTCGATCTGTCATACTTATAAAGACATATCATCACTTCTTTTGGACTAACTAAGTTTTTTATTAACTTTGTGTTTTCAATCTTTAAAAAAGTTAATGTTATTAATTTCCTAAAGTACATTAACAGAAATGCTTTGCCCCTAATTATTTACAAAAACAGAAAATTAATCAAAACAAAGTTTTTTGTTTATTAATATGAGTAATCAAGTCTACGATTACAAAGGTCAAAATTTGCAGGATCGATCTTTTATCGGTCAAGATCTGACGGGAATTGATTTCAGTGGTTCAGACTTGCGGGGCTGTGATTTTACAAGAGCGACTTTGATTGGGGCGAATTTTGAGCGCGTAATTACTGGACAAACTCCCCAACAATTCAATAATGCCATTCTCTCTGTAATTATTGGCGCGATCGCTGCGATCGTCATCATTGCCATAATCACCTTTGTAGTCATAACGATTGACAATCAATTGTTTGCTTGGTTTGGAGAAACGTATAGAAGGATGAGCGGTATTGCATCTAGTGTTCTTCTCTTTGTGCTGTATTTCTTTCAGAACAACATTTTAGAAGCGTTTCCCAAAACTTCTAACCTTTTAGGTAGCGCCAGTATTGGCATTCTTTTGTTACTAATGCTATTTCTCACAGTATGGCTTGCTGTAATTGGTTTTTCTGGATCGTTTCTTTTTTTGATTCCGACAGTCGTTTCAGCGATCGTGACTTTTAAAGTCTTCACATGGTTGGTTGATGCAATTAAAAGTAAAACTGGAACTTCTTTTAAAAAAGCGAACTTAACTGAGGCAAATTTTAGTCATGCACTCATTGCGAATACTGACTTTTCCTTTTCTCTACTGACAGGAATCTGCATCGAAGGATGGTTACTGGATGCGTATACTCAATTCACAAAATCTCAATGTGCATATTTATATTTGCAACCACAGCAAAACCGCTATCCGCCTAATGGTGAATTTCAAGAGCATGATTGGGGAAAGTTTTTGAAGCAATTTATAGTTATAGCCAAATAAGTGTAAGACATAAAACCAAGAAGAGAGTTGCAGCGCGAAGTGCTGCAACTCTCTTCTTGGTTTTGCTTTTGTCCTAACATAACTGGCTACTGCTATACGACTGAATAAATAGAGATTGCTACTTTACACTGCATTTATCGACGGTATTTTTTTGATAGCTACCGCGTTACAAGTTATGATGATAAATGGTCAAAATTACAATTTTTACTTTTTTATCTAAAGTTTCGCCAATAACATCATGATGCGTAGCAACTATTGCGGTCACCTCAACGCCGAACAGATCGGACAAACAGTAAGCTTGTGCGGTTGGATCGATCGCAGACGGGATCATGGTGGTGTGATCTTTTTAGATTTGCGCGATCGCACAGGAGTCCTGCAAATCGTCAGCGATCCCCAGCGTACTCCCGCCTCCTATGAACTCGCAGGGGAAATGCGAAATGAATATGTGGTCAGAATCATTGGTAAAGTTTCTAAGCGTCCCGACGAATCGCTTAATCCGAAACTTGCCACAGGTGAAGTCGAAATCTACGCTGAATCGATTGAATTACTAAATGCTGTCAGCAAGCCATTACCATTCTTAATCTCTGAAGCTGACACCATTAAAGAAGAATTACGCCTGAAATATCGCTATCTCGATATGCGGGGTGAACGTCTATCCAGCAACCTCAAACTCAGATTTGAGGTTGTTAAATCGATTCGTCGCTTCCTTGAAGATGAATATGGTTTTATGGAAGTGGAAACACCAATTCTTTGCCGTTCCACTCCTGAAGGCGCAAGAGACTACCTCGTACCAAGTCGAGTAAATGCTGGTCAATGGTATGCTTTGCCGCAATCGCCACAATTGTTCAAGCAATTGTTAATGGTGGGCGGATGCGATCGCTATTATCAAATTGCGCGATGTTTCCGCGACGAAGACCTTCGCGCCGATCGCCAACCTGAATTTACACAACTGGACATGGAAATGAGTTTCATGTCACAGGAAGAAATTATCGAGCTAAATGAGAATCTAATTCGTTATGTTTTCAAAACTGTTAAAGGTGTAGAACTTGGCAATTTCCCACGTCTCACCTATGCCGAATCAATGGATCGCTATGGCTGCGATCGCCCTGATACTCGCTTTGGCATGGAATTAGTCAATGTCACTGATTTGTTCGCCAATTCTGGATTCAAAGTGTTTGCCAACACTGTCGCTAATGGCGGCATTATCAAAGTCCTCCCCGTTCTCGGTGGCGACGAAGCAATTTCTAATACTCGTATCAAACCAGGTGGAGATTTATCCAATCTCGTTGCTCAGTACGGTGCTAAGGGTTTAGCCTTTATCCGCGTGCGTGAAGGCGGCGTAATCGATACCATCGGCGCACTCAAAGATAGCATCACCGAAGAAGTTAAGAAAGAATTGCTCGAACGCACGGGTGCAACCGCAGGCACAATCCTACTATTCGGTGCTGGTGAAAAGGCGATCGTTAATGAATCTCTCTATCGTTTGCGTTTAGCTCTCGGTCATGAATTGGGACTAATCGATCGCGACCAGCTTAATTTTGTTTGGATTACTGACTTCCCGATGTTTGAGTGGAATGCTGATGAGAAAAGGTTGGAAGCTTTGCACCATCCCTTCACTTCACCACGTCCTGAGGATATTGCCAATGGTCAACCCATTGATGTAAATACGATCGCCCTTGCCTATGACCTCGTGCTAAATGGTACAGAGATTGGCGGTGGCAGTATTCGGATTCACAAGCGTGAAGTCCAAGAGAAAGTATTTGCAGCGATCGGACTAAGCGATGAACAGGCAAAAGAGAAGTTTGGATTCCTAATGGAAGCGTTTGAATATGGCACTCCGCCTCATGGTGGATTGGCTTTTGGTCTCGATCGCCTAGTAATGCTAATCTCAGGCGCAGACTCGATCCGAGATGTGATTGCCTTCCCTAAGACACAGCAAGCACGCGACTTGTTGACCGATGCGCCATCTAGTGTCGATGACTCACAGTTAAAAGAGCTACATGTCAAATTGGCTTTGCCTCCTGCAAAAAACAACTAGGCAGAACCCAATAAGCAATAAAGTACCGTGCGGAGTACGGTACCTTATTGCTTATTCTTCAAACTGCCAGCGATCCTTAGAGGCAGCTTCATCAAAGAAACGTTTAGGTCTCAAAGTTAGAGTAACTTTTCCTAAGATTTCCACTTCAGGTGGTAAGTCAAACCATGCAAACTTGAGATTTCCATCTTCACCAGCGATCGCAAAATAGCTATTTTCATCCCAATCGCGTTGAGAGCGATCGACTAGTACCAATATATCCTCAGCGCGATCGCGAACAGCGCTCAAAACTTCTTGATTAATCGCCGCCTGCAAAGTGTCAGTGTTACAAGCAACAATCACTCCATCTTCTGCTTGATGCACCACAAACCAACCAGGAAGAGTTGCCCAAGCATCTGCGCCCAATCCTTGGACAATGCCAAAGGGAGCTAACTCTTGAACTTGAGGAACCGATTGAAACTTCTCAATCGTTAGTGGTAGAGATCCTGCCACTGGCAAAATACGGGGAATATTATCTTCGCCATCGTAACGGAAGTTAGGAAGGTTCGGAGCTTTCTTCTTCGATGGATTACCCATATCCATTAATAGTCGTTCGATCGCTGCACGAGCTTTTTCACTATGGGCAAAGCGCAAACCTCGCGCAATCAATCTAGTACGCTCCTGAGGGTCGATTTTACCTTGCGTTGCTTTTAGGATTTGTAACACCACAGCATCCCCTGGATGGCGGGTAAATCCTTCTGGCAAATTAGCAACAGATGCAGCCTCCTTTATTGCCTTGACAACATCTTTAGCTTCCAAAACATCAAGATTTTTTTCGAGAGCAAAGGTTGCCATCGCCACTCGCTCAGACTGATTGAGCACGCGCAACTCATTAAGGATGTCACTCCCTTTCTGTTCAAAATGAGCTAATACAATATCCGCAGCACTACCTGCCTGTAGACTGGCATAAACCTGTGAAGCAACAACAATCTGATTTTGTTGAATTGGCTCAAAGCCTGTATTTTCAAAAATAGCGAGGGAATTCTCTCCCATTTTTTGCAACATTTGGCAAGAAATTCCCCACTGCACCCAAGTTCCTTCCTTATGGCGTAAGAGTCTCAAAAGTCCTTCAGAGTCGGTTGGAAGTGTTGGTACTGGGATGATTGGCATAGTGTTTTTATAAATGGATTTTTAGCCCCTCTCCTGCGGGAGAGGGGTTGGGGTGAGTTAAGCGGCGACTTGCTTAGAGTTATTTTTATGTTCGCGCATGGAGTTCACAAAACGCTCGAAGAGATAATCGGCATCGTGAGGCCCTGGGCTAGCTTCAGGGTGATATTGTACCGAGAAGATTGGCAAGGTTTTATGTTCTAAACCAGCGACAGTGCGATCGTTAAGGTTGATATGGGTCAACATCGCGGGAGATGCATCAAAGGATTCACCTGTGAGAGCAAAGCCATGATTTTGGCTAGTGATTTCCACACGGCGATCGGCATTTTCAGCTTGGTTTTGGGCGGGTTGATTTAAGCCACGATGACCAAATTTGAGTTTGAAGGTATCACCACCCATCGATAAACCTAAAATTTGGTGTCCTAGGCAAATTCCAAACATGGGCTTGTCAGATGAAAGCAAAGCCTTAGCAGTTTCAATGCCTTGGGTAACGGCAGCGGGATCGCCAGGGCCGTTGGATAGGAAGATGCCATCGGGATTGTAAGAGAGAATCTTTTCGGCGGGGGTGTCGGCGGGAACGACTATCACGCGGCAACCGTAGCTGGCAAGGCGGCGCAAGATATTGCGTTTTACACCGAAGTCGATCGCCACAACGGTCAGCGCTTCACCCGTTAACTGTGATGGTTCTACAAATTCCCATTCAGAGATGGTTTTTTCAGTCCATTCATAAATGCGATCGGTAGAAGCTGCTTGGGCTAGGTTTTGACCTTGCATTGAAGGCGCTGCTTTCACCTTAGCGAGTAATACTTCAGGATCGAGGATTTCCGTAGAGATGCCACCATTCATTGCACCAAGCGATCGCAGTTTGCGGGTAAGAGCGCGAGTATCAATCCCTGCAATGCCGACAACATTATGTGCCTTGAGGTAGTCGGGCAAAGACTGACGCGATCGCCAGTTGCTAGGTAATGCCGTAATGTTACGAGCGATTACGCCACGCACCTGTGGGCGATCGGATTCATCATCTTCGGGGGTTACGCCTGTATTGCCAAGTTCGGGACAGGTAAAAGTTACAATTTGACCTCGGTAGCTGGGATCGGTCATTACCTCTTGGTAGCCAGTCATACCTGTATTAAATACTACTTCGCCGATCGCGGTTCCAGATGCGCCAAACGCATAGCCACGGTAACAAGTACCATCCGCCAAGACCAAAATCGCTGCTTGCTTTGTTGCCATATCTTCAAATACTCGTTCGTTGCTGTCCACTATTCAGATACTTATTTTGGACACTAGCGATCATTCTAAACGTTATCTAGGTCACAAGATCAAAAAAGAAGGCTTGCAATGCAAGCCCTGTTTTGGATTATTTCTGGATTAGCTAATCACTTCAGCGATTTCTATTACCTGTCCATTAGGATCTTTGACTAAAAAATTAAGGGGCTTTTCACTACGAACTTTGTGCTTGATGCCACGCACCTGAATCTGCAACAAGAGTTGCTCCACACAATCGCGATTAAAGCAAATATGTCTTCCTCGATTAGCATCAGTGGCATTTGCCCCAGGGACGATGTGCAGTTGCACATTTTTCTTTAGCTGATACCATGCGCCTTCCATATCTGCGGAATACTTAGACTTAGCAGTTCTAGCGGCGGCGGGGATATAAATCGGATCGGCTGGTGCGCCCATGCCGTATTCATAGCCATAGTAATAATGTAGCGGTACATCGGCGGTCGGCAGCTTTAGCTCGCCTTCGTAAAAGTATCGCGCTTGATCGAGATTTGACACCATGATCGTATGTACTTTAGGTGCGCTGGTGAGGAACATCCACATAGCAACAGCGTATGCACCAAGAAGCATGACCATGATGCCTTGAGTAGAAAACAGTGACTCCATCGTAAAGCAACTACATATTATAGAGACTAAGCTTTTTAGTTTAACGCAACTGTCATAGGTTTAAGTCATTGAGTAACATTTTGGAGATGACTCTTATGTTTTTCTGCTTGGTTTAAGGATAGGATTAGTTTAGATTTAATCGCTAAAAAATACCGAATTTTGCCAAAAAGCTAATTTTACAGTAAAAGATTTCCGATATGTCTACATTTGATTCTACAAAAACGAGGCTTGCTACATTACTGGATGATATTGTGGCAGGTAAAATTCAACTTCCTGATTTTCAAAGGGGATGGGTTTGGGATGATGAACATATTAGATCTCTTTTAGTAAGCATTGCTCGTGCTTTCCCAGTTGGTGCAATTATGCTTTTAGAGTCTGGAGGGGATGCCAAATTTAAAACCCGACCAGTTGAGGGTGTAGATCTAACAAAAATAACCCCCAATAAGTTAGAAAAACTCATTCTTGATGGACAGCAGAGACTCACATCCTTGACTCAAGTTCTCATGTTTAAGGAACCTGTTAAAACTCGTGACTCAAAGAAAAAACTAATTGAACGTTACTATTACATAGACATTGAGTTGGCAATGTCAGGTAAAGAAAATTATGAAAGTGCAATTATTAGTATTGATGCTGATCGTATACAGCGAGAAAACTTTGGTCGAGATATCAAACTGGATCTAAGCACGCCCGAAAAAGAATATGAGAATTTCTTTTTTCCCTGTAATCAAATTCTTGATCATGATGCTTGGGAACGTGGGCTTATCAACCATAATAAAGACAAATTTTTCCGTTATATGGAATTTCGCACACAAGTTATTGAAGTATTTAAACACTATGATGTTCCAGTTATAGAACTGAGTAAAAAGAATACTAAGGAAGCCGTTTGTCTTGTTTTTGAGAAAGTTAATACGGGTGGAGAGCCTCTAACAGTTTTTGAACTTATGACGGCTACATATGCTGCTGACAACGTCAATTTAAGGGATGAATGGTTTGGCAATCGGCAAGAGAATATTGAAGGAATCCAACCCCACCTAAGAAAACAAAATTTGCTTCGAGAGATTCAACCCACCGAGTTTTTACAAGGTTTAACTCTATTAAACTCTTGGGATAGACGAAAGGAAGATATCAATGCTGGTAAGACGGGAAAACAAGTCACGGGTGTTACAGCCAAGCGTGAAGCAGTTTTGTCATTACCATTAGATGCATACAAAAAATGGAAGCAACCACTTATAGATGGTTACTGGAAAGCTGCTAAGTTTTTGCGGCAAGAATCATTTTTTTCTACCAATGATTTACCATATCGTACTCAACTCGTCCCGTTAGCATCAGTAATGGCGCTACTTGACGATCGCTGGCTCCAACATAAAGTTTACGAAAAAATAGCTCGTTGGTTTTGGTGTGGAATTCTTGGTGAGTTGTATGGTGGTGCTGTAGAAACTCGCATGGCTCTTGATATCCAAGAACTTATAGACTGGATTGAAGGTAGTGACAAGGAACCTTCAACTATTCGAGATGCCAACTTTCAACCTATGCGTTTAGAGACTTTACGCTCTCGTAATAGTGCTGCTTATAAAGGAATCAATGTTTTACTTCAACGAGAAGGAGCTAAAGACTTTTTTTGGAAAATTGCTATTAAAGATCTAGACGAAAATGATTGGGAAGAGCGCAAACTTGATATTCATCACATATTTCCAAAAAGTTGGTGTGAGAGACAAGGTATTCCTGCATCTCGCTATAACTCAATAATTAACAAAACTCCAATATCTTTTAAAGCCAACCGCACCATCGGAGGGAAAGCACCAAGTGATTATCTGAATCACATTCAAAATCATCCAAGTGTTCAACTTAATGAAGAAGATATGAACGCTATTCTCATGACACATTACATAGATCCAACCACATTGCGACAAGATGATTTTGAGGGTTTCATGTTATCTCGCCAACGTAAGATACTGAATAAAATTGAATCAGCTATGGGGAAACCTGTTTTAGTTTCAGATGATTCAGGGACGAGTGAATTTGTGGATGAAGAAGATTAATTTATTTAAAACAAAATCATGAAATTTAGGATAACTAATCATGCTTTAGAGGAAATTCAAAAGCGCAAAATTCCAATAGCTTTAGTTGAATATGTCGTAGACAATCCACAACAGGTCCTAACTCAGGACAAAGATATTCGGATTTATCAATCCCAAGTTAACTTAGGCACAGGCAAACTTTATCTATTACGAATTTTTGTTAACGAAACAATCGATCCCGCTGCTATTGTTACCGTTTATCGAACAAGCCAAATCAAAAAATATTGGAAAATATAGGAGTAAATCATGAAGATAAAATATGATCGCGAAGTTGATATTTTGCGGATTACGTTTAAAGATACAGATATTGAAGAAAGTGGAGAAGATAAGGCTGGTGTAATTATGGACTTTGATATAGATGGTAATGTAGTTGGGATCGAGATTCTTCAAGCTTCTAAGAGGATTGATAATCCTTTTGCAATCGCCTATGAAATTGAGAGTAATGCGATCATCTCCTAAATATCTAGTAGTTAAAAATTAAAAATCGCCGTAGTCAACTTGCAAACAAGTTAAGCCCAGATCGCGCCAAACTCTGACTACCTGATCGCGATCGTCTAGGACAAAGGCAACATTGTACTTATCAAGAATAAACTCACCATAAATTTCTTTCTTGACAATACTATCTTTACGCATATCACCCGACTTTCGCATATGCAGACCATCAAAAGAAATATTGTGCTTTTCCAGCCATGCTAGAGTTTGAGGCTTGTATTTATCCTCTCTGCCAGACACAAACACGATCGCCTTACCAGAAGTTTCTAAAATCGATCGCACTGGTTCATTCACCAAGTCCTGCTCGCATTTAGCCGCATCATAGGGACTGCGATCGCCCATTAAAGCGATCGTGCCATCGAGATCGCAGAGAATAGCATCAGGCAAATCGTGATTATAAGCAGGTTTTGATGCTCTAGGAGGTGCAATAAATTGGTTATACATATCACGAATCACCTTCTCTCCCACCGAATTAAATCGCTTCAAATCACGCTCAATACAAGTCTCCAGAGATACGTGGCGAAAATCTACTATTTCTAGAACTGCTAAACCCTTGATTAGCTCTCTAATTCGAGCTTCATGCTTGGGCGCAAGATGTGTATTATCCACAATGACATGCTTCCCATTCTCTAGAGCTGCTTTAATAATTTGGTCTTGAATGTCGAGAACAAACTTCTCATTTCCCTTCGAGTGATAGGAATTGTCCAGCATGGCGCGAAGTTCGTCTTTATTTACGCGCTTGATACTATTGGGTGCTTTATCGACCTTGTTCTTTGCCCATGTAGATTTGCCAGATGCAGGTAAACCGATAGTGAAATAAACTGTCAGCATAATTTTGTAAAGCGAATTTTAGTAAGTTAATTAATTATCTTCGTTATCCATAAATGGCTTTTCGTGAGCAGGCTTGATCGTTCTCCAAATGTAATCACTATAGTCTTTGCCATCTAATAGAGAGAATAGAATCGTATGATTCTGACAAGTCAAGATATGTTTCGCCATTTCTTTGCGATCGCTACGATCCACAACAGCCACAATCCTCTCAAAGTCAGCTTTTGCCGTATCTTCAATTTGCTGATATTGAGAAATTAGAGCCGCTTTAGTTTCCTTAACCCAGTTATAAAACTCATCGGGAACCCGCTCTAAAATATCTTCAAAGGGAGTTTTGTCACGCAACATTTCCCAAATCACTTTGCTAGTGACTTGCGTGAGTACGCGATGTAACTTCACATATTCAGCAAACTTAAACTTAAGCCGCAGCCCACTCTCAAAACGAATCACAAAACCTTCATGATTTTGCACATTAAGATTAGCGATCGCCTCTAAGTCTTTTAATCCATCATATTTTTTCGCAATAGGAAATCCTAAATGTGTAAACAACTCTATTGGTCTTTCTGTACCTGATTCTGATTCAATGACTGCTAACAATACCAGAGCTTCGTATGTACCATAATCAACGACTATACGATTAGAAGGATAGATAATCTCAAACAAGTAAGTTAGCGATTTATCTAGTAAAGGAATAGCTTCGCTATAAAGGGCATTTAATATTTGATTAGCTTTTATAGCTTGATCGGAGTTAAAGCTACCTCTAGAAGCAATATAAGGCCGATCTTTATACCAATATAAAATCCCTAAAGAACCATCAAGCTTCTCATAAACATCAAAAGGCTCGGTAGGCAAAGATTCTTTGTGCTCTTGCAAATTAAAAAATTTAGGTAATGGTCGAGCCGCGATCGCCCCATCGCCATCCAAAATTAAGCCTCGGCACTGCATAGTCTCAGGTGTCCACATGCGATCGTATTGAGCCTTAGCGGTGTAGTTATAGATAAAGAGTTCGCCGCTAGAATGAGGGCGTTTGGTGATGTATCCTTCTGAGATGAGCTGCTCTATCATCTCCAAATTTATCGTACTCATTCTAGTTCCCTCTACTTCACACAGCCGATGGCGATCGCTAGTATAAAACAAAACCTAGAAATTGGAAGGAGTGCGACACATCCCTACTAATTTCTAGGTTTTGTTGCTATATGGCAATGCATAAGATAGCTAAGACAAATCAAAACCCAAATAAATAGAGGCGGCGCAAAGCGCCGCCTCTATTTATTTGGGTTTTATGTCCTAAGCAAAACTTGCATTGCTATATAATCAATGAAAATAAACTAAATTTAGAATTATGACTGTGGGAACAACATCGAAACCCTTGAGAGTTCTGATTGTTGAAGACGATCCTTTAATCCAACTAGGACTCGAACAATCACTCTCTCAACAGCCAAATATCACTATAGTTGGCATCGCAGAGGATGGTTATATCGGTGTAAAAAAAGCACAGGAATTAAATCCTGACATTATCGTGATGGATATTGGATTGCCGAGGCTTGATGGAATTTCGGCAACACAGAAAATCAAAGCCAATTCACCTAATGTTCACATTGTGATGCTTAGCTCGCATACAGACGATACTGAGATTATTGCGTCACTATCGAGTGGAGCTGATGCTTACTGCGTTAAAGGAGCCAGTACTGACAGCCTTCTAGCTGCTTTTGCCGCCGCAAAAGATGGAGCTACATATCTCGATCCTCAAATTGCTCGTAAAGTAATGGATCGCCTTAAACCACCACCCCAATCCGAAAATACTTCTCACCTATCTCAAAGGGAATTAGAAGTGTTGAAATTAATTGTTGAGGGTAAAAGTAATCCTGAAATTGCAGCGATTCTTTATCTTAGTCCAAACACGATTAAGACTCATGTTCGTGGGATCATGAATAAACTCTCTGTTGACGATCGCGTGCAAGCAGCTGTCGTCGCTTTGCGATCGGGTTTGGTGAATTAATAAAAAGGCAGAGGCGATACTAAGTATCGCCTCTGCCTTTTTGGGCTTTAATTGCTAGAGGGCGATAAAATAAGCGATAATAAGCAATAACTTAGGCGATAAAAACTGTGGCACACACCTTTTTAGTGCAACCTGGAAAATGGACTCTCGAAGGCAATTGGATAGAACGAGACTCCATGCCAATTGGAGTCAAAGGTAGAACTTTAGTAGGTTGGTCAAAGGATAATTTTTGGTTCACAATGGTGACAAAGTTAACCTTCCCCAATAGCGATCGCGAAGAATTAACTATGGCTTATAAGGGCAGAATTGACTCAGACGAGCGTCGATTTACCTATGTCGTCGATGATAGCTCCCTAGGCAAAGTAGAAGGTGAAGGCATAATTGGTCCTGACTCAATCACGCAGAGGTATTGGGTAATGGGTGATAAGAAGATGCGAACTGGCTTTCAGACACTCTACCGTCGAGATAATAACGTTTATTCGTTGGCAAGTGGCATTATTGCTGGGCAAAATTTAGAAAGTACGATGGAAGCCGTTCTAACTCGCCATATAGACTCATAAAAATAAAAACAAAAAAGGCGGCAATTGCCGCCTTTTTTGATGAGTAATTCGTTTACTGACTAGAGCTTACGCTTTTAACTTCACCCGACAGAATATCGATCGCCTTGGCAAATTGCGGATCGGCAATTGTACCTACTAGATCGCGATTTTTATTAAGCTTTTCAAGATCGTCCTTAGTTAGTTCAACTACGCGATCGGGCACGATACCCATGTGATTTATATCGCGACCACTTGGGGTGTAGTACTTGGCGATCGTTACCGCCATACCCGAACCATCACTCAAAGAATGAACTGATTGCACCAAACCTTTACCAAAAGTTTTGGTTCCGACAATTACAGCCCGTTTGTTATCTTGCAAAGCGCCAGATAAAATTTCGCTAGCACTTGCCGAACCACCATCGACTAAAACCACAAGTGGCTTATTGGTGAGTGCTTGACGGTTAGCCGTTAAACGTTCATTTTCGCCCTTGCGATCGATCGTGGAAACAATAGTCGCGTTATCAAGCCACATCCGCGCAATTTCAGCACTGGAGTATAGCAATCCACCGGGGTTTGAACGGAGATCTAGGACAAATCCAACCGCACCTTTGCTTACGTGATCTTGGATAGCCTTACGCATGTCGCTTGCCGCATTAGCATTGAACTGGCGCAAGCTGATATAGCCAACCTTACCAATACTGGTATCGCGAAGTTCAGCCTTGACAGGATGAATTTCAATCTTGGCACGCTCAAGCTCAACATCAAACTGGCGATCGCCGCGTTTGATCCCGAGCTTGACTTTCGTGCCAGCAGGCCCACGAATCAGCGCGACTGCTTGGTTGATATCCATGCCGTCTGTAGATTTGCTGGCGATCGAGGTGATTATATCTTTTGTCAAAACACCAGCGCGAGCAGCTGGTGAATCTTCAATCGGCGCAACAACAGTAAGTTGTTTAGTTGCATCATCCATGCCTAATTGGATACCAACTCCCGTGAGTTCCCCCGAAGTATCAATTTGCATACTTTTGAACTGTTCGGGATCCATAAAGCGAGTATAAGGATCGTCAAGCAGTTTGAGCATTTCTCTAACTGAGCGATAAGCTTCAGCCTTGGATGAATAATCACGATTCTCGACATACTGCCGTCTGACTTGCCGCCAGTCTACTTTATTGAAAGATCCATCGACGTATTCCCGATTAATAAGCTGCCAAGCTTCGTCAACAATCTCTTTGGGACTATCCCGAAATGCAGCGATGCTAGGATTTGCTAGCTGAAAACCAACAACTGCGATAGCCGCAGCCAACGCTGCTGTTGTACCAAGTACAAGTCCACCTTTTGCCATGTCAACTTCCTGAGAGGTGATGTGAGTGAGAAATGCGAGATTTTAAGAGTACACCAACTTTAGCACAGGAGCTTTTGAGCGTGTGATTAAATTGCCAAAAGAGCTAACTCTGCAAACTAAATAAATGGCTCTGTAGCAGTAAAAGAGATAGAAAACCCAAATAAATAGAGACGGCGCAAAACGCCGTCTCTATTTATTTGGGTTTTCTGTCCTAAACAAAACTCGTATTGCTATAGGTTTGTTTCTGGGAAGCACCTAAAGTTGGATTTTGAAAATCTTTAAGCCTCCAAAAACCTAAAATTTAATAATTTAAATCTAAAATATAGGCGATTTTAAGCCCTCTAAATAGTGAATGTAACTTCTAATACAAATTAAAGACGTATAACTTGATGAAATCATTCTTGAATAATTTCTCTATGGTAACTACACAAATGAGTACCTTAGCGCCATAGATTCTTAAGTATCTCGGTTTTGGGGTGCTTCGAAACGGCGCATATTGAACTCATGTCGCCTTATTGTGATGACAAAAAACTTTGTGAAAGGATTGAGTCTGTGATCAAAAAATTTCTACTGAGTGCGTTGCTAGTCTTGTGGTTAGTGAGTTTTCCTTTTACAGGTCAGACTTGGGCGCAAGCAACCACCTCTCCGTCTGCTACAGCTAGCCCGACAGGAACTGCCTCTCCGACTTCTAGTGCAAGTCCTTCAGCTAGTGCTTCACCTACTTCTAGCGCAAGTCCCTCAGCTAGCGCTTCGCCTGCGCCTACAGTTCCAGCAAGTGCAGATGTCGTGACTTTAACTAAAGAGCAAAAGGAAGCTCTTGATAAGCTTCTTGCTCCAGCTCCAGCTGCCTCACCAATTAATTCTGGTGATACGGCATTTATGTTGGTAGCTGCCGCTCTTGTATTGCTAATGACTCCTGGTCTAGCATTTTTCTATGGTGGTTTAGTTCGTACCCGCAATGTACTGAACACGATGATGATGAGCTTGTTGCTCATGGCTGTTGTTGGCGTAACTTGGGTTTTATGGGGTTATAGTTTAGCCTTTGACGTAACCGCAAAAGTGGCTGATGCAACTTTTGGTCAGGGTATCGAACAATTTATTGGTGGACTTGATTGGACGTTTCTCAACAAAGTCAAGTTTGACGATGTCGATCCTATTGGTTATGCAGGTACGATCCCTCATGCTGTGTTTATGGTCTACCAGATGATGTTTGCCATCATCACGCCAGCCCTGATTTCTGGGGCAATCGTTGAACGCATGAGCTTCAAGGCTTATTTCTGGTTTATTCTTCTTTGGTCTACCTTTGTTTACTCTCCTCTAGCTCACATGGTTTGGGGACGTGGATTCTTAGGAGCACTTGGAGCTTTAGACTTTGCTGGTGGTACGGTTGTACACATTAGCTCAGGTGTTGCAGCAGTTGTAGCCGTTTTGGTTGTTGGCTCTCGTAAAGATTTCGCTACTAGACCGCATACTCCCCATAACGTTCCTTATGTACTGTTAGGAATTGGACTTCTTTGGTTCGGATGGTTTGGCTTTAACGCTGGTAGTGCCCTCAGTGCTGGTCCGATCGCTGCGGTTGCATTTGTGGCAACTACCGTCGCAACTTCTTCTGGTGGTTTGACATGGTTATTGGTTGAGTGGGTTCTTCGTGGTAAGCCAACTGCGGTTGGTATTGCTAGCGGATTTCTAGCTGGACTAGTTGGTATCACACCTGCTGCTGGTTTTGTTACTCCAATTGGAGCAATTTTAATTGGCTCAATTACCGCCGTATGCTGTTTTATTGCTGTAAGTTTGCGAGCTAAGTTCAAGTTTGATGATTCCCTCGATACCTTCTCTGTTCATGGCGTTGGTGGAACCGTCGGGGCGATGCTAACTGGCGTATTTGCAACCAAAGCTGCAAATCTTATGAAAGATGCTAAGGGTGCTGAAATTAACCTTGGATTGCTAGATGGTAATGCTGGTCAAATTTGGATCCAGTTCCTTGGTGTCGCTACTACCTATGTGTTTGCAGCGATCGCTACATTTATCATTCTGCAAATCTTAAAGTTATTTATGGACTTGAGAGTTGCTCCTTCGATCGAAGAACAAGGTATCGACTTACCTGTTCACGGTGAAGAAGGCTACGGTAGTGATTTTGGCTCTGGTGTATTCGTAAGCTCAAAATCTTCTGAAGGTTAAAGAACTTTCTTAAAAAATATCAGGTTTAGGGAAGCACTTAGGGCGACTCTAGGCCTGATATTTTTGTATTCGTTGCCTAGGAGGAGTATAAGGTGTTGATTTATAAATCAAACAAAAGGAGAAAGCTGAAGAATTCTGTTAACTGGCGTGCTTGTATACCTCTAGCGGCAACAATATGCGTCTTTTGGGTATATGCAGCTTGCGCTCAATCTGAGGTTCCTAAGCCATCGCCTATAGTTGATGATGTTCAAAAAAGCTTAAGCGCTCTTGACACAACCTTAGACACGCTTTGGGTAGTCATCTCCTCATTCCTAATATTTTTTATGAATGCAGGGTTTGCATTATTTGAGTCTGGCTTTTGTCGTCGTAAGAATGCCGTTAACATTCTGACTAAAAATTTGATTGTATTTGCGATCGCTACTATTGCTTATTGGGCGATCGGATTTGGATTTATGTTTGGTAACGATGATGGTAATGGGTTACTTGGCTTAAAAGGATTTCTAATTTCAGGTGATGATAATAGTCCAGCGATCGGCGAAGCCTATAAAGGCGATTTTTCTGCACTCAATTGGACAAGCGTTCCTCTGGAGGCTAAATTTTTATTTCAATTAGTATTTGCTGGAACCGCTGCAACTATCGTTTCAGGTGCAGTTGCCGAACGAATTAAATTTATTGCTTTTTTGATTTTTAGTTTTTTACTGGTTGCATTTGCTTACTCGACTACAGGACATTGGATCTGGGGTGGTGGATGGGCAGCCAAAATGGGGTTTTATGACTTCGCTGGTTCTACTGTTGTACATTCAGTTGGTGGCTGGAGCGCACTTGTAGGAGCAGCTATTCTTGGCCCGCGATTGGGGAAATATACCAAAGATGGCAGAATAAGGGCGATCCCAGGTCACAATATGGGTCTAGCAACTTTAGGTTGCTTGATTCTTTGGTTGGGATGGTTTGGTTTTAATCCAGGCTCGACCATGGACGCTAATGGCAAGTTAATTGCTCACATTGTGCTAACAACAAATATGTCTGCCTCTACAGGTGGTCTTGCTGCAACAATTGTTGCTTGGCTGTATCTAGGTAAGCCCGATCTATCAATGATTATTAATGGGATTTTGGCAGGATTAGTTAGTATTACTGCATCTTGTGCATTTGTAGATATATCTAGCGCAGCAATTATAGGTGCAGTTGCTGGTGTAGTTGTTATATTTGCGGTTGGCTTCTTTGATGTAATTCGTATCGATGACCCAGTAGGTGCAATATCAGTTCACCTTATCGGTGGAATTTGGGGGACATTAGCCCTTGGGCTTTTTAGCAAAGCAAACGCATTTGGAGCAATCCGCTTTCCTAAAATTGGTTTATTCTTCGGTGGCGGAGCCGAGCAGTTGTGGTATCAATTTGTCGGCGCGATCGCTGTTGCAGGCTTTACAGTTGTTTTTAGCTTTATTGCTTGGTCGTTAATTTCTGTATTAACTGGGGGGATTCGTGTTTCTAGGGAGGAAGAATTCATCGGACTTGATATTTCAGAACATGGTATGGAAGCATATTCTGGCTTTGGCAAAGAAGGTGAAAGCTAGTAGCTTTACTCACTTTATAGCTAGCCTTAACTAGCATTAGTAACAAGAGATGAAGTGCGTTGCTTAGCGCCGCCCCTCATCTCTTGGGTTTTATGTCTTAATTAAAACTTGTATTGCTATATATAGCTGTAGCCAATCGCGCTAGGACAAAATCAAAACCCAAGAAGAGAAAGGCGGCGCTTAGCGCCGCCTTTCTCTTCTTACTAATACACTTGGCGACAGCTATACATCAAAAAGCAAAAGGGGCAATTCATAAATTCCCCCTTTTGCTTTTTGTAAAGTTCATCCTAATTCCGATGGGATTATCGGGGTATAATGGTGGGGCATAGAATTATAAAATTTAAGTCTCGATATTTGAACCATGACGAACACTGTAAAAGTATCTAAGGTTGAAGTCCTCAAGCAAAAAAGTAACTTTTTACGAGGCCCTATCAACACTGAACTAACCGATGGAAACCCATTTTTCAGTCAGGACGGAATTCAAATCCTGAAGTTTCATGGTTCTTATCAACAAAAAGATCGAGATTTTGACAAGGCAAAGGAAAAGGGAGAAGAATCGCAATACAGCATGATGTTGCGGACTCGTAGCCCTGGAGGAGTAATTCCTTGGCAACTATATTTGGCGCTGGATAAACTATGCGATAAATATGGCAACCATACTTTGCGAGCAACTACTCGCCAAGGATTTCAGATTCACGGCATTCTTAAGGAAAATCTGAAGACGGTAATCGCCGATATCACCAAAAATTTGGGATCGACTGTTGGAGCTTGTGGTGACATTAATCGTAATGTAATGGCTCCTGCTGCACCATTTAAGAATAAGCCTGAATATATTTTAGCCCGTGAATATGCCGTAAAAATTGCCGATTTTCTGGCTCCACAAGCAGGAGCTTATTACGATATTTGGCTTGATGGCGAAGTCGCAGTTACTTCTTCAGAAGCGCCAGAGGTAACTGAAGCACGTAATCGTCAAGGCGCAGGTACTGCCAAGACCAATATTAGCGATGTTGAGCCAATCTATGGTGCCCAGTACATGCCCCGCAAGTTTAAAATTGCGATCGCTGTCGCTGGTGATAATTCAGTCGATCTGTATACCAACGATTTGGCTCTGGTAGTAATCACCAATGCTCAAAATGAGTTAGAAGGCTTTAATGTCTATGTCGGTGGCGGTTTGGGGCGTGCTCATAATAACGATGCCACAATTGTGCGCCTTGCTGACAGTATTGGCTTTGTACCTGTTGCCAAAATCTATGATGTAATCAAGGCGATCGTATCGGTGCAAAGGGACTATGGCGATCGCCACAATCGTCGTCATTCTCGCTTCAAATATATTTTGGAAGAATGGGGCGTAGAGAAATTTAAGCAAGTTTTGTTGGATTACTATCCAACAAAACTTGAAGAGGCTCGTGAATTGCCTGATTTCAAATATCAAGATTATCTAGGCTGGCATGAACAGGGAGATGGCAAGTATTTTGTTGGTGTCTCGATTGAGAATGGTCGAGTGAGCGATCGCGAAGATTTGCAACTAAAAACTGCATTGCGGGAAATTGGTGAAAAATTTCACCATGATTTTGTGCTGACACCTAATCACAATTTATTGATTACGGAAATTGCCGCTGATGAAAAAGAAGAGATTCAGAAGATTCTCGATCGCTGCCATGTGCTTGCCCCAGACAAGATTGACACATTAGTACGTTACTCGATGGCTTGCCCATCTTTCCCAACTTGCGGCTTGGCGATCGCTGAGTCAGAACGCGCTTTACCAGATGTATTAGCTAGAATTCGTAAGCTCTTAGTAAGATTGGGCTTAGAAAATGAAACCTTTGTTACGCGGATGACAGGTTGTCCCAACGGTTGCGCTCGTCCTTACATGGCAGAACTTGCCTTTGTTGGCAGTGCCTTGGATGAATATCAAATTTGGCTCGGTGGTAACTTTGACTCGACCCGTCTAGCTCAGCCCTACGTGCAACGCCTACATATCAATAATCTTGAAAAAGGTTTAGAACCACTATTTGTTTATTTCAAAAACGAACGCTTAGATGGCGAAGGATTTGGTGATTTTTGCGATCGCAAGGGCAATGAAGACTTACGGAAGTTTGCTGATGCCTATGTGCCAGAAGTCGATGAAAGTCAAGAATCTAAGGGCAAACGCCGAGATGTTAGGCATCGCGTCACCCTCTCAGCTAAATCATTTGAGATGCTCAAAAAAGCAGTCGAAGAACAAGGTGTTTCTATGAAGGACATCGTTGAAACTGCCTTGGAGAAATATTTGGGATAGGCGTTGAATCAGCATTCAGTTCCATTATTAGAAGCGGCGCAGCGATATCTTGATATCGATCATGCGCCGTTTTATATGCCAGGGCATAAACGCGGTCAAGGAATCGATCGCCGATTTGCAGCACTTATGGGTGAAACCATCTTCCGTCTGGATTTACCCGAACTGCCTGAACTTGAGGCCGCAGTTGCTAACGCGGAGACATTGGCTGCTCAGGCTTATGGCAGCGATCGCGCATGGTTCCTCACCAATGGCTCTACCTGTGGCATACAGGCAATGCTATTGGCAATTTGTGGAGCAACTTGTGGACAAGGTGACAAGGTTCTCATCGGGCGCAATTGTCACAAAGCCGCGATCGCCGCTTTAGTTTTGACAGGAGCAACCCCCATCTATTTGCCAACTGATTATTTATTAGAATTTGATTTGGACTTGGGTGTAAGTCCTGAAACTCTAGAATTATTTCTGCAAAAGCATCCCGATGCGAAAGCGGTAATGTTAGTCAGTCCAAATTATTTTGGAGTATGTGGCGAGATCGAGAAGCTAGTAACGATCGCCCATTCTTTTAATGTTCCATTACTAGTTGATGCTGCTCACGGAGCGCATTTGGGGTTTCATCCCGATCTGCCAATCTCAGCATTGCAAGCGGGTGCAGATCTAGTCGTGCAATCTACCCACAAGGTTGCAGGCAGCCTTACTCAGTCATCGATTTTACATTTGCAAGGCGATCGCATAGCATCCGAACAAGTCGATCGAGCCTTACAGATATTGCGATCCAGTAGTCCAAATTTATTGTTGCTCATTTCCCTTGATGTCGCACGGCGACAAATGGCGATTGAGGGTAAAAAGCTTTTAACTGAAACCTTAAGATTAGCGACAGAAGCGCGATCGCGATTATGTCAAATCCCTAATCTACGAACCTTTGACCAAATAGCAGTTCCCACTCTCGATCCCACCCGTCTTACGGTTATGGTCGAACGCATGGGTATGACAGGCTTTGCGGCTGATGTTTGGCTGCATTCCCAATTGGATGTCATGGCAGAAATGCCCACTCTCAGTCAATTAGTTTTTATTTTTAGTCTTGGCAACACCCAAAATGATATCGATCGGTTGATTTATGGATTTCAACAAATTGGGAAGGAAAAAGGAAAAAGGGAAAGGGAAAAACTAGTTCCAATTACCAATTACCAATTACCAATTACCATTCCTAAATCTCACCTCACACCTCGTGCAGCCTATTTTGCCAAAAGCGATCGCATCCCTTTCAATCAAGCGATCGGGCGAATTAGTGCGGAATCACTCTGTCCCTATCCTCCTGGGATTCCGCTACTTTGTATTGGTGAAGAAATCACTCTGGAAGTTGTGGAAATGTTGCAATGTATTTTGCGATCGGGCGGCATTATTAACGGTGCAAGCGATGACAGTCTCGAAACAATTCGCGTTGTTAATTAAAAGGGGGCGCATATGACCCCTTTACAGCAATTCTTACAAGCCATTACCGATCGCAAAGAAAGCCGACCAGTAATAGGGATGCGATAATGACGAGGAACTTGGCACAGTTCCCACAACTCTAACGCCAGCGCGATCGCTACCTGTCCCCTGCTTATCACTATTAATCATGGCGATCTGCGCCCTTTGCAAAGCTTCGGCAATAGGGACATCGCCTTTTTTTAGTTCACCATAAAATACATCCATTAGAACTTGCGTACCCGCATCATCAACTTTCCAAAGCGAAGCGATCGCTACTCTTGCCCCTGCTGCTTGCATTTGATAACCCAAACCGAGAATCTCTACACCAGTCCCTAACTTAGTACCAAGTCCAGACTGACAAGCACTTAAAACCACTAAATCAACATTGGTTAACGCCCAATCCCTAATATCAGAAATTGTCGCTTTTGTGCCATCGCCAAAGAGAATGAAGGAATCTTCAGGTTTGCCGTTAAAAAGTTGTCCGTGGGTGGCTAGGTGTAAAATGGTGTAGGAGTTAGCGTTGTTTTCAGTGACATTTTTAGTGAAGGCAGTTTCCACAAAAGTTGAGGTGTTAGGAAAGCGATCGGCGATTTTTTTGACTTCGCTGAGGGTGGCTGGAAGTTCGGCAAATCCTGCTTTATTTACATTGCCAAATGCCCCTGCAAAGATTTTTGGTGTAGCGATCGCAGGTTTATTAAATTTGGTGAGCGAAGCAGCTGTAATATTGTTGATTCGATATTTTTCGACTAGCCATTGTTTGCCATCGTAGAGCGCGGCGAGGGGAATATAACGTAATTGTCCATCGGGTGCATAGATAATCGTATCGATTTTGAGTTGTGCTAGTTCTGAGGCAAAGGGAGCAATTAGCCATTTATACAATTGCTGAGCAGGTTTTTTGACATCTTCGGATGTTTTATCTTTCAGTCCAACGCGAAATTCGTAAATCTCTTGATTTAGATCTTCGCGTTTAATGTTAACGGTACGGCGGATTAGCGGTGTTTTGGCGGTGATCAGGATGAGTTCGAGGCGGTCATCGAGGATGAGGGGATAGAGGAGGACAGCGTTGGGATGTTGAGTGAGTATATCGGTGCGGAGGTTGCGAAGGTTTTTGGTGTCGATATTTTGTTGTTCTTCGGTGCGGCGTAGTTCGTCAACGAGTTTTTGGACAGCAGGGCTATTGAGGAAGGCGGTGAATTGTTTGTTTTGTTCGCGTTCGGATTGGACAAGTTGATTAAGCCGTTCTTGTTCTGATGCTGTGATGTTATTAGCGAGTTTGCGTTTTTGGAGTTCGTCAAGTTCGATCGCCAGAGCAATGATATTTTGTTCGGGGCGTTGTAGATCGACTCCTTTGGCTGTGTCATTGTTGCCACGCACGGTGCGGAGGTAGTCACTGAGTTCTTGGACTTTAAGTAAGTCGAGAACTTGTTGCGCTTCGAGGATGCGGTCTTGTTTGAGCAGGATACCTGCAAGGGCGCGATAGGTATCTTCTATAGTGGATAGATAGGATTTTTGTTCTTCTTTACTTAGTCCACGGATATCTTTGCGAATGGATTCTGTAACGTTGACGGATTGCTTAAAGAAGAGAATCGCGAGTTCAGGTTGATTGAGCTTGGAGAATGAGGAGCCTAAATTACTGAGGGTAAGCCCTTCGCTATTACGAACGCCGATCTGCTTTTTGATCGCTAAGGCTTGCTGAAAATAATCAATCGCTTTCTGGTACTGTCCCAAACGATAGGAGACAGCACCCAGATTATTGAGAGATGTTGCTTCACTACTGCGATTGCCAATTTGCTGAGAGATTGCTAAGGATTGCTGATGGTAATCAATCGCCTTCCGATACTGCCCTAAACTGCTGTATGCTTCTCCCAAATTATTGAGTGACGTTGCCTCACCGTGACGATCGCCGATTTGTTGAGCGATCGCTAAGGATTGCTGATGATAATCAATCGCCTTCTGATACTGTCCTAAACTGTTGTATACATTACCCAAATTATTAAGAGATCTTCCTTCACCATTGCGATCTCCGATTTGCTTTTTGATCGCTAAGGATTGTTGATAGAAATCAATTGCTTTCTGATACTGTCCGAGATTGTCGTATACAGAACCTAGATTATTGAGCGATGCTGCCTCACCCTCTCGATCTCCGATTTGCTTAAAGATCGCTAAGGATTGCTGATGGTAATCAATCGCTTTCTGATACTGTGCGAGATGTTTGTATACACTGCCCAAATTATTAAGAGATGTTCCTTCAACATTGCGTTCTCCGATTTGTTGAGCGATCGCTAAAGATTGCTGATAAAAACCAATTGCTTTCTGGTACTGTCCGAGATTGTCGTGTACAGAACCCAAATTATTGAGAGATGTTCCTTCACCTTTGCGATCGCCAATCTGCTTTTTGATCGCTAAAGATTGCTGATAGAAATCAATCGCCTTCTGATACTGTCCCAAATTGTCGGAAGCAAGTCCTAAATTACTGAGTGATGCTCCTTCACTATTGCGATCGCCAATTTGCTGAGAGATCGCTAAGGATTGCTGATAGAAATCAATTGCTTTCTGATACTGTCCGAGATTTTTGTATACACTGCCCAAATTATTGAGTGATGCTGCCTCACCTTGGCGATCGCTAATTTGTTGAGAGATCGCTAAAGATTGCTGATAGAAATCAATCGCCTTCTGATACTGTCCTAAATTGTCGTAAATAAGTCCTAAATTGTTGAGTGATTTTCCTTCACCGTTACGATTACCAATTTGCTGAGTGATCGCTAAGGATTGCTGATAGAAATCAATCGCCTTCTGATACTGTCCGAGATGAGCGTATACATCGCCCAGATTATTGAGATTAAGCCCTTCACCGTTACGATCGCCAATTTGCTGAGTGATCGCTAAGGATTGCTGATAGAAATCAATCGCCTTCTGATACTGGCTTAGACTCATGTAAGCACCGCCCAGATTATTGAGAGATGTTCCTTCACCGTTTCGATTGCCAATTTGCTGAGCGATCGCTAAGGCTTGTTGAAAATAATCAATCGCTTTCGGATACTGACTTAGCCCCATGTAAGCAGCTCCCAGATTATTGAGGTTAAGCCCTTCACTGTTGCGATCGCTAATTTGTTTGAAGACAACTAAGGATTGCTGGTAGAAATCAATCGCTTTCGGATACTGTCCTAAATAATAAAAAATAAGTCCCAGATTATTAAGAGATGTTCCTTCACCCTTGCGATCGCCAATTTGTTTAGAAATCGTCAAGGATTGCTGAAAGTAATCAATCGCTTTCAGATACTGACTTAGACTCATGTAAGCAGCCCCCAGATTATTCAGCGAATTTACTGTAATGTTGATATCGCCAATCTGTTTAGAAATCGCTAAAGATTGCTGAAAGTAATCAATCGCTTTCTGATACTTTCCCAAACTGGTGTAAGCAACCCCCAAATTATTGATAGATGTTCCTTCAAAACTGCGATCGCCTATTTTTTTGATAATAATTAGGGCTTGTTGAAAATAATCAATCGCTTTTGGATACTGTCCCAAATAATTATATGTGAGACCCAAATTATTAAGTACAGCCGCTTCACCATTGCGATTATCAATTTGCTTGATAATGGATAAAGCTTGTTGGAGAAAGTCAGTTGCTTTTTGATATTTGCCCAGCGCATTGTATACATTACCCAAATTACCGAGAGAACTCGCCTCTGCTTTGCGATCGCCGATTTGCTTAGCGATTTCCAATGTTTGTTGATAATATTTGATCGCTTCCTCGTATTTTCCTAGATAATACGAAGCGTTACCTAAACTAGTAAATACATCTTTTTCGACAGTGCGATCGCCAATTTGATTAGCAAGTATTAAGGCTTGCTGGTAATAGTCAATTGCCTTTGCTGGCTGTCCAATATCCGCAATAATACTTCCCACTTGAAGAGTTGCCAGCATTTCCCAATAATGCTTGCCTTGCACTCTAAACACTGGAATCGATTCTAGATACTTAGAAAGAGCCTGCCGCTTTCGGACTTCTGTTTGCTGTGCATTAGCTTGGTCTAATTGAACTGCTTCCATAAAAGCTCGTTCCGCCACAATATAGTTGCGATCCTGACTGCTAGCAGCCCTCAGCTCCTCGACCGTGAGAATATACTTTCCCGCAGGAGCTTCACTATCTGGCGAATTTATCTCTAACTGATAGATACCATCACTATCAGCGAGCACAGACATTGACTCCAATCCCAAACGACCATTAGGAGTATCCGACTTTGCGATTAGCTTTCCACTAGGGCTATACAACAAAATCACCAGATCGATTCCTTTCTGCTCCGCGATCGCATGAAAAAATTGACCAGCCTTCAGACTCACTACATAACTATGAGATTCACCACCCTTTAAATCTCTAGAGATCGCTTGCTGCAAAACTAGTGCGATCGGTTTGCTCTCTGATGCTTGAGTTTGAGTTGTGGTTTGGGCGATCACCGCTAAAATAACCTGTGGCAATGGCAGAAAAGACACCGCCAATGGACAAACAGTCAGAGAAATAGCCATCAACGACTGTCTGGAGAGATCGCGTAGATTCATAGCAACATCACCGATTTGCGTGGTTACGATCTTACATACATATCAGCGCACCAACCATATGCAGTTATTTTCATTCTCCTATAGCAATGTAGGTTTTACTTAGGACATAAAACCTACATTGCTATAACGCGCCTTCAACCACGCCTCCAAATGGCAACCTTCTTAAAATCTAACACCACCTCCGCCAACTCCTCCAACTGTTCAGCCAACAATTTTTCAAGCCGCTTCACTATTTAACCGCTCTTATCCACCAACTACTAGGGAAAAAAGAATACGTCTTTAGGTGGATATTTGTCCCGATCAAACTAGCGATCGATAATAAAAAAATTGAACCAGTTTTCATGAAAATCTGTCTAAAAATCTGGTTTTGCATGTAAGTACTTGTGTGTAAAAGCAACTTTTTATCTTATTAACGATCGCGAGTTGTCATATTTCCACAAAATTGATGTAGAATCTCACTCGTTCTGGTTACATAAATTTTCAAAGCTTTGTCCCTGTTTCATTAGAAAGCTTCTTGAGCATTTTTTGTACTGCTTGTAGCTTGCTCTCAAACCGTCCTACAGCGCAACGTTTCAATGCAAAACCCTGTCTCCCCCTCCTCCCACACATCAAATTTATTGCGCGATCCTAGATTACGCAATAAATCAAAATCTCTTAATTTTCGCCTGCTATTACTGACCCTTTGTGGGTTGACTAGCAGTTTAGCGATCGCAACTCCTACTGCACATGCAAATCGTCTAGAAACCTTTGTGTACGATTTGACCGATAGCAAGATTGAGTTTTCGCTCAAAAATGACATTGAGCCAAAAGGAACTGTAATTAGCAATCCCACACGCATTGTGATCGATCTTCCTGGAATTGTTTATCAAGGGCCGACAGTGCGACGACGAGTAGGGCGCGGCGTGCAGGCAGTTCGAGTTGGACAGGTTGATGCGAATACAACCAGAATGGTGGTCGAGTTTTCGCCTGAAGTTACTCTCAATCCGCAAGATTTACGTCTTAAGTCCAGACAGCCAGGGCGGTGGACAATGCAACTTCCCCAAAATATTGCGGCGATCGATTTGAATAGTATTACGAGCTTTGCTCTACCCGTAACAGGTGCAATTAGTTCTGGATTCGGCTGGCGCGTGCATCCCATCACGGGCGAAAGAAAACTGCATAAAGGAGTTGATTTTGCAGCTCCCACTGGCACACCAATTTTTGCGGCGGCAGATGGCGTTGTCACCTATTCAGGATGGACGGATGATGGCTATGGCAATGTTGTCGAGTTGCGCCATGACAATGGCGTATTAACTCTTTACGCGCACACCAACAAGGTCTATGTATCCAAAGGGCAGGTTGTAAATAAAGGGCAGGCGATCGCAGAAGTCGGTACGACAGGTCGCAGTACTGGGCCTCATCTCCATTTTGAAGTTCAACCCGATGGCAGAACTGCTGTCGATCCGATGGATTATTTACAACTTCGACAGGTAACCCTCGATTTAGCTTCTAATAGCTTTAAAGATTAAAAAAGAGAGGCGCAAAGCGCCTGTCTTTTTTAATCAGCTAGTGCTTGCAAAGCCAGATAAAATGCTGTGATTGATTTAGCATCAAGGCTAGTGTCAGCACTTTGCGATCGCAATAAAGCTTCTATCTCTTCACGACTGAGTAATACTACTTCTATCTCTTCATCTTCATCTTGGGCAGGTGGATGTTCTAGTTTGGTCAAATCTTGCGCCAGATAAGCATGAATAACCTCGTCGGAATAGCCTGGACAAATATAGAAACCACCGAGATATCGCCATTTACTGGCGCTATATCCAGTCTCTTCTTCGATTTCGCGCTTAATCGTCACATCGTGCTCTTCTCCAATCTCTAAAGTCCCCGCAGGAAATTCTAAGAGATAGCGCTTAATAGCAAATCGATATTGCTTCACCAACACAAATTTACCGTCAGCAGTCACAGGAACTGCCAGCCCTGCTCCTGGATGCTTGATATACGAATATTCACCTGTAATACCGTTCGGCAATTTAATGCGATCGACGTGAAAGGAGAATTTGCTGCCTCGGTAGCTCAGGCGATTTTGCAAGATTTGCGATTGTGTAACGTCTGACATAGAAGTTTTTATTAACTAATTCCAGCCCATTTTGTCATAAGTTCTGAAAAATAGATGCACCTTTTGTAACTGTCACCAGTCATATTAAAAAACCAAAAGGAGAGCTGCGGCGCGTAGCGCTGCAACTCTCCTTTGGTTTTAATGAATATCGTAACCAAATAGATTTGGATCGGCTCCATCAAGCCTAATATCGGCTAAGCCATACTCAGCCCAACGCCGCGTTACCATATCCGCTACATCAGGATCGCTCTCTAAGGGATCGCCCCAATCGCGATCAGTTTCAGGATAAATTTTTGTCGTCGCATCAATCCCCATCCGTCCCCCTAATCCTTCCTTTTCACAAGCAAAGTCGAGAGAGTCGAAGGGATTGTCGGGTAAAATGAACACATCGCGGGTTGGATCGACTTTAGAACTGAGTGCCCATACCACTAAGCGAGGATCGCGAATATTGATCGTGTGATCGACGACAATCACAAATTTGGTATAGGTAAACTGTGGGAGAGCGCTCCAGAATGCTAAAGCCGCACGTCTCGCCTGTCCTGGATAAGATTTTTTAATGGAAATAATTGCTGCCTTATAGGAAAGCGCTTCCATTGGCAAGAAGAAGTCGGTGATTTCGGAAACTTGTTGGCGCAGAATGGGAGTATAAATACGATTTAAGGCGATCGCGATCATTGCTTCTTCCTTGGGAGGCAAGCCGCTAAATGTCGTCAAATAAATTGGATCTTTGCGATGGGTCATGCAATGGAATCTTATCAAAGGCGCTTGCTCATTGATACCACCGTAATAGCCCATATGATCGCCAAATGGGCCATCAGTTCCCACTTCATCAGGTGTAATTGTTCCTTCTAAAATATATTCTGCACAGGCGGGAACTTCTAAATCTAGGGTTTTACATTTAGTAAGCTGTACGCCTTCATTACCATAGAGACCCGCAAAAATCCATTCTGAAAGATCGATCGGAATTGGAGTTGCTGCTGCCATGATTAATACTGGATCAACGCCGATCGCGATCGCAATTTCTAACTTCTTCCCTGCTTCTGTCGCCTTTCGTAAATGTCTTGCTCCACCGCGTACAGAAAGCCATTGCACGGTCATTGTGTTTTTTGACTGCTGTTGTAGCCGATATACGCCAACATTGGGAATGCCATTCTCCACATCTTTGGTAATTACTAGAGCTAAAGTTACAGCACGTCCGCCATCTTTAGGGTAGGGTTTGAGAATGGGAATCTGATCGAGATCGACGTCATCGCCTTGTAAAACTACTTCTTGACAAGGTGCGTTACCAAATAGAAGTTTCTGTGGGCGAGATTTGACCACATCAAAGAGAATTTTGCCGAATTCGATCGCCTGTGAGATTTTTTTCGGTGGCTTCGGACTTTGAAGCTTTCCTAACTTCACGCCAAGCACTTCTAATTCTGATTGCTCCTTCATGCCCATAGCCCAGCAGACGCGCTCCACCGTACCGAGCAAATTTACGGCTACAGGCGTTTTATAACCCTTGACATTTTCAAATAACAGCGCGGGGCCTGCTGACTGTAAGAGGCGATTGCTGATTTCTGCAATTTCTAATTCAGAATCAACGAGGGCTTTTACACGATGTAGTTGTTTGCGTTCTTCGAGGAGATTGAGAAACGATCGCAGGTCACGGGTCATAGGGTTTGCTGGAGAAGTTAGGCAGAAGTATCAACCTATTGTAACTAAATGTTACGTACCTTCTATAAACCCAAACTTTTGGCATACTCACAATCCGCATTTGCCCCTTCAGCATCACCGATTTTTGCTTTTGCCATGCCCCGATTGAAGTAAGCAGGTGCAGCGTCAGGTGCTAGCTCAATTACTTTGGTGTAGTCCTCGATCGCCCCAGCATAATCCCTAATCTCGGAGCGATCGTAGGCACGGTTGTAATATGCCTCGGCATAGTTAGGATCGATGGCGATCGCGGCAGTATAGTCAGCGATCGCTCCTGCTAAATCATCGTTTTCAGCACGTTCCATGCCGCGCTCGTTATAGGCTTCAGCGGAATCTAGTTTATCCGTCATTTCTTTAAAAAATAATTAGTGCAATTACTCAATGTAATTTTCTCCTAAGATATAGCAATAAACCCAGAAATTAGAAGGGCGTACGATGTACGCCCTTCTAATCTGCCTATAAAGCTAATGCCTGCTGTATGAATTCCAAGATCAAACTGCCAATCCCCCAATTTTTGCAATCATGGTGGCATCACAGCCAAACTAGATTTTTTCAATTAATTAGCACATTGCAAGACTGGCGTGAAGGTAGTCGCTTACTGAGCGCGCAATTTTTGGGATGTTTGTTAGTGGTACTGTTAGCAACTTTACCTTTCCTCGAAAATGCTCAAACAGGCGTAATTGGTGGGGCAGTAGCGATCGCATGGTTGATGTTGTGGCTCAGCGATCGGCAGGATCGGACAGTTCCAATCTGGACACCAATCCATTTGCCTTTGGTTATTTACTGGGCGATCGCCTTAATTGCTACTTTAGTTTCACCTGTGCGTGTTGCAGCGATCGATGGCATGGTGAAGCTAACCCTATATATGCTTGCCTTTGTATCCATGAGTCGATTGATGCGCTTGGGATGGCGATCAATTTTGGTAGGAGCTTATCTAGTCTCAGCTTTGGTAGCTTGTGCCTATGGGTTACAGCAATGGTATCTCGGAGCGCCCGAACTAGCCACATGGACAGATCCTACCTCTGAGACCGCAGGTGTTACTCGTGTTTATAGTTTTCTGGGTAATCCTAATTTGTTCGCAGGATATTTAATGCCCGCTCTACCTCTAGGTGCGATCGCGGCAATTCATTGGCGGAGCTGGGGAATGAAAGCATTGGGGGCGATCGTGGCAATTTTGGGTGCATTTTGCATTACCCAAACACAAAGTCGCGGCGGACTAATGGGATTGGCTGCGGCTAGTTTTACTTTGGTGCTGCTATTGGTTTATTGGTGGGGCAAGCGCTTACCAACTTGGACTTTGCCTGTCGCCTTTGGCGGAACCGCAGGAGCGATCGCCTTAGGCACAATTCTCGTACCAACACTTCGTAAACGGGTTGGCAGTATTTTTGGAACCGAAGATAGTAGTAATGCCTTTCGAGTTAATGTCTGGCAGTCCGTACTAAACATGATCAAAGCCAAACCAATTTTAGGAATTGGGCCTGGGAATAAAGCTTTTAACCTCGTCTATCCGCAATATCAGCGATCGGGCTATAGTGCTCTAGGAACTTATTCTGTGCCATTGGAGATCACAGTTGAGACAGGTATAGTCGGTGTGATTTGCTATGGCTGGTTAATCTTCACAGTTTTTCAGCAAGCTTGGATTGCGCTTAATCGACTGAGAATGGAGCGAGACTCTAGCGGATTATGGATTATCGCCGCGATCGCCACCCTCGTTGGGATGATGGTTCACGGTTTAGTCGATACAGTCTGGTATCGTCCTCAAGTGCAATTACTGTGGTGGCTAGAGATCGCAATCATTAGCAGCTTTTACATTGCTCCCATCGAAACCAAAATTGAAGAATAAAATAAATAGAGAGGCGCAAAGCGCCTCTCTATTTATTTGGAGTATAGGCTTTGCAAGGTCGGAATAAATGATGGATAGGAAATAGCGGCGGATTCGGCGCGATTGATTGAAGTTTTGCCTTTGGCAACTAGAGCGGCGATCGCTAAACTCATTGCGATGCGATGATCGTCATAGCTTTCTATTTCAGTTCCAGTTAGCGCTTTACCACCAACGATTGTCATCCCATCAGGACGCTCTGTGATATTTGCTCCTAGTTTAGTTAGTTCCTTGACCATTGCAATAATCCGATCGCTCTCTTTCACGCGCAATTCTTCTGCATCTTCAATGATCGTCGTTCCTTCTGCACAGGTAGCAGCGATCGCTAAAATGGGAATCTCATCGATCAAACGAGGAATTACCGCACCGCCAATCTTACATGCCTTGAGTGCAGCAGAACGAACATGTAAATCAGCAACTGGTTCGCCTGTAACTTCACGCTGATTTTCATAGGTAATATCGGCTCCCATTTCGGAAAGAACTTCTAAAATACCCGTACGTGTAGGGTTGATGCCGACATTCTCAATTACTAGATCGGAATTAGGAACAATAGAAGCTGCCACAAGCCAAAAAGCCGCCGAACTAATATCCCCAGGGACGGTTACTTCTTGACCAACTAGTTTTGCACCACCTTTCACCGCAACGGTATTGGTGTCAATATCCACAGTAACTTTTGCGCCAAAGGCAGCCAACATGCGTTCGCTATGATCGCGCGATCGCTCTGGCTCGGTGATAATCGTTTCTCCATCGGTCATCAAGCCAGCCAGCATAATGCAGGACTTGACCTGTGCCGAGGCGACGGGTGATTGATAGTGAATTGCTTTGAGGTTTTGTCCAGAGATAGCAAGAGGTGCGCGCGCTCCATTCTCTCTACCCCAGATATGCGCCCCCATTTGACGCAATGGATTGACCACGCGGGACATCGGGCGCGATCGCAAAGAATGATCGCCTGTAACTGTAAAAAAGCGATCGGGATGACTTGCCAAAATTCCTAACATCAAACGTAACGTCGTCCCTGAATTGCCAGCATTCAAGACATCTAGCGGCTCTCTAAGATTGCCGAGTCCAATTCCCCTAACCGTAACTAATTCGGAATTAAGTTCTGATATCTCTGCCCCCATAGCCGAGAAGCAAGCCGCAGTACTACGCGGATCTTCACCTAGCAATAAACCTCGGATTGTTGTTTCGCCCTCAGCCAGCGAACCAAGCATCAACGCCCGATGCGAAATCGACTTATCCCCAGGAATCGTAATCCGTCCGCGTAATCCCTGTGGCAATTGGCTTGCATCAATATTTAGGAGGTGATGGGTTTGAGTAGTGTCGAGGTCAATCATGTTAGAGTCAGTTAGCAATTAATATTAGATTAAGACAAAATCACGGCAAAATTCGACTTAATCAACGTCACCACCAGCTTCTATGAATCCCACCGAGCCCAATCCTGCTGATTTAAATGCGATCGCTACAGACGATATGACAGGGATTGATACGCCTCCCCAACCGCCACAAAATCTGGGGACGTTTCTTGATCGCCTTTATGGGACTTTGTTTCTGCCCCAAGCGACCTTTGAACAACTGAAGGCTAATCCCGCTTTTCCTCAAGCTGCGATCGTCATTGCTTTAGTAAATATTCTGGAAACCTTACGCCTCGATCAATTTGCCATCTACAGAATTGTCTGGTCGGCGATCAGTGGCATTATTGGCTGGGTATTTTTTACGTTTCTGCTCAAGCAATTAGCTGGTGTTTTTCAAAAACAGGTCACGATGCTTGAATTGCTAACCCTAACGGGGTTTGCTAGTCTGCCTTGGATCTTTATGGCTCCTGCTCTCAGCTTGCCGCCACAGTCTCGCTTTCTAGCCGCGATCGCTGTAATCATCTGGTTCGTCATCTGGCAAGTATGGAGTGCATCTGTCGCCTTAGGAATTAAAAGTCTGAAAACTCTGGCGATTGTGCCTTTGGCGATCGCAGGTGGTTTGGTTGCCTTAATTTGGTTAGGTAATGCCATTAAGTTGTTAATCAGTATTACTTAAGAATTATTTAGGCAATTTTTGGTAATTGGTTTTGACTTGTAAATCAAGATAAAGGCGGCGCTTTGCGCCGCCTTTATCTTATTGAAATGTTTTGGGCAAGCGATCGCTTGGAACGATTGTAGAAAGCTCAACGTCATCAACGAGTACTGTAGCTTTCCTAATCACTAGGCAAAACTATTAGGAACTAAAGTAATTCTCCTAATTTGGATAAGGCTTCAACTACGCTCAGCCAGCGTAAAATGATGGCTGAGCGTAGTTGAAGCCCTGAGCTTGTCGAAGTGTCGAATCCCTGAGCTTGCCGAAGTGTCGAACCCTTGCACAATTTATACAGGCAAGCTACAGAATTGATGTAATTAGTAACCTAACCAAGATAAATATGCAAAACTTCTTTAATTTAAAAGCCAATATTAATCAAAGTAAAATCGCAGTCTCCTTGATATTAACTACTGTTTTATCAATAGGTAGTGGCTTAACTCTCTTCAGTAATGCTGGAGCTTTTGCTGATTCTATCAATGCTGAATATAACAGCCTTAAAAATAGCGAAATTAAACCTGTAGTAATACCTAAAAATCAGTTACCACCACCTTTAGATAAAGATATCGTCTTCCGAGAAATTTCTAGTGGTGGCATTACAGGAGCTACCTATCAAACAGTTTTACTTAAAGATGGAACTTTGATCCGCGTACGCATTGGTGATGCTAATGATTCTCAGCGTAGCGTGCGTAGAGTTTCTGTAGAGCAAGTAAAAAAGTTTGAAAAGTTGTTGCATAAACCGACAATTGCTAGATTCAAGAACCTCAGTTATCCAGCACCTAGAGGTGCTGCTGATTACATCACCTACACACTCACCAGTAAAGAAGGTACATTTCAGTACAACGACATCTCTCAAAACGGAATACCAAAAAACTTACAGTCTGTAGTCTCAGCTTGGAAGCAGCTTAAAACAACTGCTATGTCTTTATAGCTACAATCAAAACCCAAAAGAGAGTTGCGGTGCTTCGCACCGCAACTCTCTTTTTTAATGGCTATAGGAGAGAAGCTTCGGCTCCACTCAGCCAACGGTCTACAAATGGCTGAGCGGAGATCGTTGGCTGAGCATAGTCGAAGCCTATGCCTATGACATCGTTAAAACTGGTTTGCTCGTCTCAATTGTTTGCTCGTAGTAGTTTTGTAATTGTCGGGTTGCGGCATCCCAGCCCCACTTTTCCGCTTCTAACCGCGCTTCTATGCACATTGATTCATCGCGATTTTGCAAGAGATTTTGAGTTGCTTGAGTTAAACCATTACTGTCATTAGGATCGAACAAATAGCCATTAATCCCATTCGTGACAATATCAGGAATCCCGCCAGAATTGGCAGCAACTACGGGACAACCAGCCGCCATTGCCTCTAGTAAGACCAATCCGAGAGTTTCTGTGCGTGATGGGAATAGAAAGGCATCGCTAGAAGCAAAGGCGGAGGCAAGCTCTTCACCACGCAGATAGCCCACAAAATTGGTATTGGTATCCGCAAAAATTTTCTCTAACTCTTGGCGATAGGGGCCATTTCCCACCAGCGCTAACCGACTATTAGGAATTGCTTGGAGTACGGGTAGAATTTGCTGAATTTCTTTCTCTGCTGAAAGTCTGCCCACATAAAGAAATAAGGTGTCTTCAGGATGTCCCTGTGTCAGTTGTGATCGCATCTCAGCACTCTTAAAGCGCGGATGAAACTGCACAGTATCCACGCCACGCTGCCAGAGATCGAGACGCTCAACACCATGCGATCGCAGTTCATCGATCATCACCGTCGAGGTACAAAGATTTAGAGCCGCTTGGTTATGGGTATTTTTGACTAATTCCCACATCACTCCTTCAAGAAATCCTAAGCCGTAATGCTGTAGATATTGTGGTAAATGCGTGTGATAGGAAGCCATCAGCGGGTGATTCATCGATTTGGCATAATATAAACCCGCCATGCCCAAAATTGCAGGATTTACAATATGCACGATGTCAGGTTTAAATTGCTCTAGAGCATGACCAATCGAAGGGCGCGGCAGAGCTACTTTTAGCTCTGGATATAGTGGGAAATCAAATGCCGATACGCCATAAATCTCTGCACCACAATATTCTTTAAGTCCACCATCGGGTGAAAACACCAGTACTTGATTTCCGAGTTTGACCAGATACTCAACGGTATATTTGAGGCGGGTAACAATACCATCAATTTTTGGCAAAAATGTCTCGGTAAATATAGCGATACGCATAGTTATGACTGCACGGGATCGTTGGCTGTGGGCTGACAGCATCATAAAAGAAAAAGCACCCTATGGAGTGCTTTTTCTTTAAACCTTAAAAAACGGTGCTTCGCGCCGCCTTTATGAATATTAGAGATTGGATAAAGCGCCACGCGCTCCTTGGCGATTAACCTTGAGGTATTCAGTGTTAACGCCTGATTCGCGAGTAAGCGAAACTTTTCCAGTACGAGCAATTTCGCGAATACCAAACTTGTTCAACATTTTCAAGATTGCCACCATCTTCCCTGGATCGCCCACAACCTCGATGGTCAAGAAATCATCAGCCACATCAACGATACGAGCGCGGAAAATCTGAGCTATTTCGATAATTTCCGATCGCACATTTGGGGCAGCATTTACTTTAACAAGCATCAACTCGCGTTCAACACAAGGAATATCGGTAAAGTCAAGAATTGTGATCACATTGATCAGTTTATGCAATTGCTTGGTGATTTGCTCAATCGTGTGATCGTCGCCTGAGACAACCATCGTAATGCGCGTAAATCCATCTTGTTCAGCAGTCCCGACCGCAAGGCTCTCGATATTAAAACCTCGGCGGGCGAACAAGCTAGCAATACGGGTCAGTACGCCTGCCTCATCTTGGACGACAACGGAGAGAGTATGTTTCATGGTGACAAAGTCGGAAAATAAACAGCACAGTAGACTATATTAATGACTTTGGTTACCTTATTGCGATTATCAAGATACATATTGATAACGATTAAGGTGCTTTATTTTTCAAAACTAAATGAGGACGATTTGTGCCGCCTTTAGTCAATCTATTCCAATATCAAAAATATGACTGCTCAGTTTCATCATGTTCCCGTCCTTGCCGAGCCTACGATCGCAGGTTTAGAAATCATTTCAGGTGGCGTATATCTCGATTGCACGGTTGGGGGCGGTGGACATAGCTCGTTAATTTTGCAAGCGGCGGAAAATGCGAGCTTAGTGGGTATCGATCGCGACGAAATGGCGATCGCTGCCGCAAGTGAAAATCTAAAAAATTATGCAAGTCAAGTTACCTTTTGGCGCGGTAATTTTTGTGAATACAAACCATCACCAGATCTACTTTTTGATGGCATTCTTGCAGATTTGGGTGTAAGTTCTACTCAGTTTGATGTGGCGGAGCGCGGCTTTAGTTTTCGAGAATCTGGCGATCTCGACATGCGAATGGATAATCGTCAAACTTTGACAGCAGCAGAAATCATCAATCACTATAAGGAAGTGGAACTCGCGGATATCTTTTTTAAACTTGGCGAAGAGAGATTATCCCGCAGAATTGCCCGTCAAATCGTCGAGAAGCGTCCTTTTAAAACTACATTGGAACTTGCTAATGCGATTTCTGCTTGCGTTCCTTCCAGTTATCGTCATGGCAGAATCCATCCCGCCACAAGAACGTTTCAAGCGTTGAGAATAGCTGTTAATCGTGAATTAGAGAGCCTTGAGAAATGGCTAGCCGTTGCTCCCAATTGGCTAAAAATAGGTGGAAAAATTGCGGTGATTACCTTCCATAGTCTTGAAGATCGCATCGTTAAGCATACATTTCGCGAAGACGATCGCTTACAGGTTATTACAAAAAAAGTAATTATTGCCACTGACGAGGAAATTCGAGCCAATCCGAGATCGCGATCGGCAAAACTACGCATTGCTCAAAGAGTTAATTAATCCAAGCAGCACTTTGTGCTGCTTGGATTAAAGATAGTAATAATCGATCTAAATTACCAACCTTGATAATAGATATCTTTATCAATTTCCTCCGCTGATATATTAAGCGGAGGCTTAAGAGAATGAGATTGATAGAGCGCTTCTTGATGCACTTGAAGCAGAATATTCTTCTCAGATTGCTGTAGATTCTCCTGTCCTCTTGTCACTTTACGAAGAATTAATGCCGAAATACCCGTGCCAACTGTCAGAGCAGAACAAAATGGACGCAGCCAATTTAACTTGAGAATACTAGCACCGAGATAAATTCCGATAACATATATACCTACACTGGAAATCATACTCATCCACATAGCGCAGCTAATGCGTAAATTAGTTTCAGCGTTGAGAGTTATAGAAAAGTTTTTAGACATGACTTCCTCCAATAATTCCGAATACAGCGCCAAGTGCTACACACAACCATAAATAGACAACTCCATAGGTGAGTTGTGGTTGCCTAGCGATCGCGCGTACACAATAAACCCAAAGAAAGACCAGAATAGCTAGCGTAAATATTCCTAAAACTAAAATGCCAGTCAGATCGGTAGCATTTTTTGCCACTTCTAGCGCGATCGATACCGCAAAAGTTGAGATCGCCATCCGTACAACAGTAACAGCAATAAATTCGGGCATTGGTGGAATCTCTAGCTGTCTCCGCAACAATCGTTCAACATGAAACGAATTATGATCTCGATCGTTGGGAATATGAACTTGCTCAATGCGATCGCCACCAAAAAAACCAGAAGACAGTCTGACATTTAGTTGCTGGCTATCTCGATCTGGATAATTGCCACTGTCTTTACCTTTCATAAATATCTCCCGATCGGATAATGGGATCAAAAGCTTCAGTCTTTAGCTTGAGGCTCTTCGAAGGGTTGAATGATATCTACATAAACAATAAATAGGCTCTCAAAGAAAAAAACTTGAACATCAAAGTAACTTCTTGCAAAAGTAAGTAAAATACAAGAAAGATTTCTTACCCGATCATATTAGTTTATTACAATAGAAATGTAAATCCTGTACACAAACATCGTTGCTAATTGTACATATATAAATTCTGCACACAGAAATTTACGGAGATCCAATCTAATCTTGAGCATTAAAAATAGATAACAAGTAAGTTTTGAATAGAAAATAAGAAAATGGCTGAACAAAATGTACATAGCTCTATGAAGAAAAAAACTAAAAAAACTGCTTTAGATATTAGTCAAGATGGTCAAGATATACCGAAAACCAGTCAAGAAGAACGCGATCAAAGCGTTTATAGGTATTTACTGACCTGTTTAACCGAATTGTTTTTGCTAAAAAACAGCAAAGGCAATGAACAGCCAAACGAAAGTAGTATCGCCAATCAATGGGGACAGAAAGATAATCGTATTTTTGTACGCCGAGTTTTACGTTCGGTAATGCCAGAATATTATCCAGATGAAGAAGCGATCGCAGTTCCTGGATTGACGCTTAGCAAATTAGTTGAAATACTCAATGGTATTCAAGAATATCGAGCACAAAAAAGTCTCAATGCTAAAGATGTAGACGATCTCAAGACTAAACCTCAATCTCTAACTAGAGTAGAGAAGCTCAGAGCACTTCGTAAATTTGTAGAATTATCAATTGATGAACGGCAGCAATTACAAATTGAAGTTAACCCCAATCAAGTTCTCATTCAAAAATTATTAGAAGACATTACCGATCCAATTAAAGGATTAGACAATAAAAATATTGCTAGATTATGTAAGTTAACGCTAAATATCTATCAGTCTCTACGTACCAATGATTTGGATTCTTCTGTGTCTGAAAACATTTCATGGCATGATTTTATTGAAGAAGTTGTGACTAAATTACTTGATGAATATTTCCCAACATCATCACAGTTAAACAACATAGTGAGCGAACTAGTCGATAAAGTTAAGCGTGAAATCAATAGAGTAGAGTTTCAATGTGGTATTAACCAGATGCGTTCTCTCTTAGCCGATGAGATAAAGCTAGATAAGCATCAATCTAATGTTTTATCAAAATCTTTTGTGAAACAACTCACTCAGTCAGTAGTCGAAAATGAAATATTGACTGATGAGTTCCCTATATATCTTAAATATATTGAAATTGAAAATAAGCAACCATTACCTCTATATATCAAACAGGAGGAAGAACAAATCGGGCTGCTAAATTTAAAGCTACTAGAGATTGACAGAAACTCAAATGTAGATTTGAACTCAGAAATCGTTAAAAGTATCGATGGGTTAGAGAGACAATTTGCTTATAAAGTTAAAGTTCATTTTTACATTAATCCTCCCCATGGATATGAATCTAGATTCCCCAAAGAGTTTGAAAAGCAAACCAAAAATTCTCATGGTGGCAGTCTAAATTTCTATGAAGAGATAACTGGTATTGGTAGTCCAGTGTCAAATATTTTAGGCGCTATTAACAGAGTTCTATTTTGGGATATTCCTGTTCTCAAAGATTATATGCCGATCGCTAATGAAGTTTTTTGTTACGAGGAAGTGATTGGTCAAAGTAGTCATAGTCCAGTTTGGTGTAAAACAGTTGTCAGGATGTGTAAAAGAGATGATGTAGAGCATTCTATTAACGAAAATTGCACCTATGACGAAACAAGTACTAATCAAGAACTAGCCTGTGGGGAATATTGTGGATTCGATCTATTAGAAGTAGTTGCTAAATCATCATTATTAGCAAGGCTAAGAGCTATTAAACAAACGGGAATTGATACTAAAAAATATCTCACACAGCTTTGTCACAGAATTGAAGAGTTATACATCTTTAGAGAGTCCAAAAGACTTTTAAATTTTTATCCTTTTTCGCTAATAGCGATGGAAGGGAAGCTAGAAGAAACAATTTTTGCCAATGGCATGTATCGGAGCAAAGATGCTGCATTTAATTTCACCGAAACAGAGCTAGGGCAACCTTGGAGCTTAGTCGCTTATGAGGCACATTTAACTATAGCTGACGGTTATCTTCAAGAAGGTCTATATAGAGTGGGCAAAAAATACTTAGATGTAATTGAGCCACATATCGAAAAGAAGTACTTAAGCGATTTAGAAATTGCTAAGTATTGGCTCTGTCAATTTCGTTATCATTATTTAACGGATCTAGATGATTCTGAGAATACTGGTTCAGATCGCTATCAATCGATCCAAAATGCTTTATTAAGCCTAGATAGCGCCGAATTTTATGTAAAACGGCGGCTGCATAAATATTATAAAATTGGCGAGTTTTCTCAAAGTAATTTTCATCCATTTTTTTATATTCTATCCAGAGTACTTGCATTTCGAGCCAAGATTTATATGTACGCCTCTACCTATACAAGCCGCTCTGGTGGTAGGTGGGAATCTCTTTTAGAGCCAATTCGTCTATTAGAGCAAGCACGTATTTATGCGGCAAGGGATGGTAGTGAATCATATTATGCTTATTGGTCTGCCTACCAAAGTTGGAATTATCTGACTCTTGCCTACTTGGGAGACTTTGAACGGAATTCTCAAATTAGTCGCGAAGCTTGTTTAGATTGGGCAAAACGATTAATCGATCACGCCTTGCTTTGCTATTCTTCGATAGGTAAAGAATGCTATCAAGAAATTAAAGACAATGGTGGTAAAGTAACTGGGATTGCCAGACCTGAACCTGAAGAAATTACTTCCGTTAGTCAACAAAGCGGAATTATTTCCCCGAAATTTTATGAACAGTATGGATCGGTTGAAGTACAGGTAGTTCCGCTAATTAGAGAACTACCCATCAATTTATCCTATGGTGATACTCACTATTTTCAGGGCTACGATCCATCGAATCATGTGCTCAGCATAGATATGTCAATCTTAAAACATCCTAGCTCAGTCTCAAGTGAGACAGTTTATCTATTTGGTACTCACTCAGCGCTTTTACTCTTTGCGATCGGGATGTATGAGCTATGTGGCGAACAAGTCTCTGAAGAACTAGTTCAAAGCAAAATTGCCAAAGCCTTGCGAATTTTTACATATTCTTGGGCGATCGCTAAAGATGGCACCATTAGTCATGGTGAAGATAATGATCGGAAATTTTATTTGGACAGAAAGTTTGAGCAAAACCACGATAAAACTGGTGATTCTTTAGTTATGGGTTTATACCCGCATAGATTAACTGACTTTGCAGATTTAGGGAAAATATTTGCGGCTTTATGCCAAGCTATTTTACTCATCCATCAATCAAATCAATCAAACAACGAATCTGAAAATTCTACAGCCCCAATAACATGGGATGACGTAGAGAGTCTGATCGATAGCCTTCACGATTGTTGTGAACCATCATCTTTAAAGTCTAGAGAAGTTCTCGAACAAGCTCGATATAACGGTCATTTTGATAGCCAATTTCACAAGGCTAAAACTTACTTCGCTCAATTGAAACAAAAAAGGAACATTCAAACAAACTCGACCAAGGAAAGTATTATCAATATTCGAGATAAACTTGTTAAAGATATTTTCAAAATTATGCGTGGGGAAAGTGACGTTAAAGCATAAATAAAAAAGAGACGATGCAATAGCATCGTCTCTTTTTTTATTTATGCTCTTACTTCTGCAAAAATCTTATTGAGAATGTCTTGAGCACCCTTAGATTTTAAGTCGTCAGCAAGTTCTGCACCGATCGCTTCAGGATTAGTCAAATCGCCTGTTACTTCACCCCTAACTAGAGTCTTCCCGTCAAGACTGGCGACAATTCCTTTAAGAGTCAACTTGTCAGCAGTAATGGAAGTATTCACCCCAATGGGAACTTGGCAACCACCTTCGAGTTCGCGCAGAAAAGCACGCTCAGCAAGACAGCGTTGAGTAGTCGGATAGTGGATGATTGGTGCAAACAAAGCCAAGATGTCAGGATCTTCAGTACGGCATTCAATGCCTAATGCCCCCTGTCCGACAGCGTGGAGCGAAATTTCTCCATCGATTACCTCATGAACGCGATCGCCCATTCCCAAACGGCGCAAACCTGCGGCAGCAAGAATCAAGGCATCATACTCACCAGAATCGAGCTTTTGCAAGCGAGTATTCAAGTTACCGCGTACATCCTTAAAGGTGAGGTGAGGATAGTAATGACGTAACTGAGCTAAGCGACGCAGTGAAGACGTGCCGACTACAGTACCCGATGGCAAATTTGCGAGGGTTTTGTCCTTTAGCTTTTCATGGACAACTAGGGCATCGGCAGGATCTTCACGCTCGGTCACTGCACCAAGGATTAGTCCTTCGGGTAAATGAGTTGGTAAATCTTTAAGACTATGTACTGCAAGGTCAGATTCCTTGGTCAGCATCGAGACTTCTAATTCTTTAGTAAATAAACCCTTATCACCAATTTTGGCTAGCGCCACGTCAAGGATCTTATCGCCCTGTGTACTCATGGTGACGACATCAAACTGGCGATCGGGATGTGCTTTGCTGAGTTCCGCCTGTACCCAATGCGTTTGTACCAGTGCTAGCTGACTTTTGCGAGAACTAATGCGAACTGTTGAGGATGCAACCATAGGACAAAGGGTGGATGATTAAAAAAGTTTTGTAAGGTGGAATTTGTAAGGTGAGATTTTTAAGATGTAAAAAGATTATAAAAATCGAGATAAAAGCACCATTTTCTATTCAAACAGGTTTTGCTACGGTTTCGATGCGATCGCCTAAATATAAAATGTAAAGAATTCTTACAGCGCTAACCTATGGAAAGGCTTTCAAACTGGATTTGTCGATATAAATCGCTGACAGCAATCTCCACTTTTATCGACTGTAGGAAAAGGCGATCGCCTAAACCATACTCAGAAAACAACCATTTCCCCTCTTGATTGCGCTGAAATACCTCCACCAATGGCTGCTCAACTTGCACTAAGACATATTCCTGCAAGCTTTCAGACTTGCGATATTGCTCAAATTTAAACCCACGATCGCAGGCTTCCGTTGATGGTGAGAGAACTTCGATGATTAAACATGGAAATAAAACTAACTGAGGTTCCGCGTCGCGCTCATCACAGGTAACAACCACGTCAGGATAGAAGTACTTCTTACGTGGCTGAATCTGGACTTTGACATCAGATATATAGACTTCACATTGGTGATTAGCGAGGACATCATCAAGTAATTTAAAGCAATTACCTGAAATTCGATTGTGACTGCGCGTACCGCCAGCCATAGCGATAGCTTCACCATTAAAGTATTCATGGCGAACTTCTTGCGTTGCTTCCCAAGCAAGATATTCTTCATAATTCATCAACAGGCGATCGGGTAAAGCAACCATGTTAAAAGCAAGATTTAGCGTGGTGGGTAGTTATCCTAATTTTAGCGTGACAGTTATTTTCAAAAACCAAAAAGAGAAAGGCGGCGCTTCGCGCCGCCTTTCTCTTTTTGGTTTTATAGCTATATTTAATTGCGGACAGCTTCGAGTAGGCGAGAGAAATAAAATGAGGTGGCAGTAAATTCCTTGCGCTTAATCGTGAAGCCTAGCTTCTGGAGAACGCGACGCACATCAGACTCTTTGTGCAGATAGGCGCGAGTTGCTTTGCTAGGGCCTGGAACCATATCGCCCACTTTTTTCATCAGGATATAGTAAGGATTTTTAGGTGCAAAGCTAAGAATTAGGCGGGATTTGGCAAGGGATGCAAGATGAGCAATCATTTCTTCAGATTCGCGATCGGGATAATGAATCAAAACATCTAGACAAATTACAGTGTCATATTCTCCAGATAATGCAGCTAAATCTTTGACAGCAAAAATAGGATTTTCAGGATCGGCGGCGAGACTTTTGCCTTCGCCCACCATTTTTTCGGAAATATCACTAGCGTAAACTTTTGCACCTAATGCTGCTAGAGGAATGCTCAAACTACCCGTACCACAACCCGCATCACATACAGTTTGCTCTGCGGCATTTTTATCATTTTTAAACCATGCCAAAACATAATCGACAGTTTGCTGATGTCCTGTGCGGATATCACGTTGAACACGGTTAACGTCACCTTCGCCATAAATCCGCCGCCAGCGATCGAAGCCAGTGGAATTAAAATAATCACGAACTATTTCTTTATCTTTGGGTGCGGCTTTAGTTGAGGTTTTGCTGAAAGCTTTGTTAGACATGATTGCGAAGAAAGTTTACAAAAAAATGATCTTAACCCAGAAAGGAGAGGCAGCGCATCGCACTGACTCTCCTTTCTGGGTTTTATACTAAACTAAAGCAGCCGTCAGAAAAATTTTCTATGCAACTCAATCGCATCATTGCTCTCGCCTTAGTCGCTGTTTGCTTTATCTCTGCCACATTTGGTATTCAGCGTCGCCAAATGGATGAGGCGCTAAATTTAAAGAAAGTACTCGATCGCGATCGCCTCGAACTAGTGTCATTGGACGGTGCAATTACGGGTTCTAGAGCTTCAGCTTCAGGGGCTATGGCTGTACGCGATCGCCTACGCGAGTTAATTGAAGAAGAAAGCGTAAAGGGAGTTTTGCTGTCGATAAATAGCCCTGGGGGAACCGTTGGGGCAAGCAAAGAACTGTACGAAGCCGTTAAGGACTTAAGCGCGAAAAAGCCCGTTGTCGTGAGTATGCTGGATCAAGCAACCAGTGGCGGCTACTATGCAGCGAGTTCAGCTACGAAAATTTATGCTAACGCTGGCTCATTAACAGGCAGCATTGGCGTGATTTTGAGTGGTTTTAATGCTAAAGAATTATTAGATCGAGTAGGTATCCAATCACAAACGATCAAAACTGGCCCCTACAAGGATATTTTTTCGCCATTCCGTGAGCTAGGCGATCCAGAGCGTCAACTTTTGCAAGAGCTTTTGCAAAGTACTTACCAAGAATTTATTGGCGACGTTTCTAAAGGACGAAAAATGGACTTAGAAGCGGTACGTAAACTAGCAGATGGGCGAATTTATACAGGTAAACAAGCCAAAGAGAATAAGCTTGTTGATGAGCTAGGAACCCTAGATGAAGCGATCGCTGACCTCCGCAATTTATCTAGGAAAAAATTCAATTTACCCGAATCAAAGGAACTTCCTATTCGAAGATCTCTTGCATCTTTTGAAAGGCTACTAGATCAGTTGCTCAATCAATCTAGCGTTAGCATCGCTCTACCATTTTTTGATGCTGCGGATAATGGTGCAATTTATGGCGCGATCGCTGAGAAACTAACCTCTAAGTTAACTGGTAAAAATATGCAAGTAGGCAATTACGATCCACCAATTTTATTAATGCCAAGTTGGTTTAATCAACTTAATTAGCGTTACGTGACTTCAGTTTATATAATTAATATTGTGCAAAGAGTTGCATATATGGCAATCTCCAATCATTAGCGATATTAAGAATAGGCTTCGACTTCTCTCAGCCTCCGTAGAATGATAGATGAGTAAAGAAGCGATAGTACAGGACTTATCTTAGTGTCTAAGGCTTTGATAGTTTATTTTTAACTAATAAAAAACAAAAATTATTTATCAAGATTATGCAGACTAAGCATTTGAAATCAAAAATAATTTCTGAAGACAATAGCGATTTTCTCGATCGCTTAGTGCATCAACTTGACAAAGTAAAACACATAGCTGAGTCTGGATTCTGGCTATCAACTGATGAAATAGGAGTATTACTAAATCTAGAAAGTATTTTTATTGACACATTAGATTTAGAAGTTAATTCTCAAACTAAAAGCTATAGTTTTTTTTGGCGAAATTTTGAATGTGTTTTAGTAGATCGTCAATTAAAAAAAGGATTTTGGGAAATTAGAAATCGAAAACAAGTATTACAAAATACTAATAATCATCAAAGCCCTGAGAACCATCTCTCGATCCAAGATCCAAAGCCATCAACGATCAATGAAACAATAACCTTAAAAATTCCTACAGATGCGGAAATTATTCCCTCTCCCTATGCATTAATCGAAGATTTTTTATCTCCAACTCAACTAAAAGAGTTATTGCATTACAGCATTAATAAACAACCCGAATTTATTCCCACAAGCAACTCAGCCAATGACCCAAACTATCGGAGATCGTTTTTTCTATCAAATTTTCCTGAGTTCTCAGAGCTAATGATTGGCCTGATCCGAAAAATCGCACCACAAATCATTACGCACTTAGACATTAAAAAATTTACAATTGGGCAGATTGAATCGCAAATGACTGCCCATAATCACGGAAATTTTTATAAAGTCCATAATGATAATGGCAGTCCTGACAGCGCCACGCGAGTCTTGACCTATGTCTACTATTACCATCGACAGCCAAAATCTTTTACTGGCGGCGAATTAGTGATCTATGACAGCAAAATCGAAAATGGCTATTCTGTTTCAGCAAAATCACATAAAGTCATTCAGCCGACTAACAATACGATCGTGTTTTTTCCCAGCCAATGTATGCATGAAGTCCTACCTGTGAGTTGCCCAACGGAATATTTTGCCGATAGTCGCTTTACGATCAACGGTTGGGTCCGACATGTTTAATTGCGGGGCTACTTCGTGGTTTCTGTCTAAGATTTAGTTAGCTTTTGCTTAACTTTGGAGATTACCCCACTAGCGATCGCCCCAGCCATAACAATTCCTAGAACAGGCTGAATCAATGGCTCCCATAGTTGTCGCCAAAGTTCTAGACCGAGATTTATTTTGAGGCTTTCACCGCCGAGGGCAATCAGCAACCATGCAAAAAAGAAAAATACTAAGAACAAATTGAACATCAAAAATTTGTTCGTCCAGCGTCCGATGGTTTCCATAAC
>QBML01000038.1 GCA_003242085.1 Pseudanabaena frigida
TAATCTACGGTTTTATCATGTAGTTACCGTAGAATGTAAAGCTAAGTATGTCACTAGGTGTAAAAAAAATCAATCTTTTTTGTTGATAAATGTGAAACTTTGCACTATAGAACAAATGTTCTACTGGTAGAAGACAGTCTATGTAAGCTTTTTGGTTATTTCGCTTCATAATAACCAAAATCCAGAGGAGAGTGGTGGAGCTTTGCTCCACCACTCTCCTCTGGGTTTTATGTCTTAACTTATTTAGCAGTAGCTATAAGCTCAACATCGATCAAAATATTTAGATGAACTAATAATTAGTATTTCGCATAATTGTAGTCCAGATGACATATCTTTTTCGCTTAACTGTGGCAAAGTTATGCTAACAATCTACGACAAACCAATCGGATAACGAGGGTATTGCTAGTAAATAGTTAGGAGCTAAGAAAACTGTGATTGAGCTTGTCAGCGCTACCCGTTGTATTCAATGCAATATTTGCGTTTCCGTTTGTCCCACCAATGTCTTCGATCGCGTTGTCGATGCTCCACCAGAGATCGCAAGGCAAAGTAATTGTCAAACTTGCTTTATGTGTGAGTTGTACTGCCCTGTTGATGCGCTCTATGTGGACTCAAACGCTAATGAGCATGTAGTCGTGGATGAAAAAACTCTCATTGCATCGGGAGTTCTCGGCAGCTATCGCAGGAGTATTGGCTGGAGTCAAGAACGTCCACTCTCCACGTCAACATCGAAAAATTAATAGCAGTAAAGAATTGCTACGGAAAGCGCAACACTTCTTTAGCCAAAAATTAATAAAGCAATTGATCGCAAATTTAAGAGGTGTGGGTAATGCAACCAAAATCTGGACATAGAATTTTACCTAAATGGACAAAATCAGCGATCGCCGTAATAGCTATTATTGCTTTGACGCTAGCTACAAGTAGCTGTAGCACAGGCACAGTACAAGTAACCAAAGATGCTGATGCACCCAAGGTCGCCACCGCAAAGCAAACATCTACGGAATCCGTGGTACTAAATGTTGGATTTATTAGTTCTGAAAGCAAGATTCCCATTGGCCCTGAAGGTTGGGCTTTAGAAAAAAACTGGTTAGTTCCTGAACTCAAGGAATTTGGAATTAGCGAAGTTAAATTTGTTCCCTTTGTTGGGGGGCCACCTCTAAATGAGGCGATCGCAGGTAATCGTCTTGACTTAGGAATATATGGCGATACTCCCGCATTGGCGGGGCGATCGGCAGGTTTGAAGACCGTCATTATCAATCAAAATCGCGTTGGTAATGATGCATATTTAATTACTAAGAAAAATGGCGCGAAAACAGTAGAAGAGTTAAAGGGTGAAAAGGTTGGCGTTACCAAAGGAACCTATTTACATCGTTATTTACTGGGTCGCTTAGAGAAAGCGGGTATTGCTAAGGATGTCAAGCTCGTACAGGTTTCCACTGCGGATTCTAAAGCAGCTTTGGAACGGGGTGACATTGCGGCTTATCCCTTTTCGATTGCGATCGGCTTGGAGTTAATCGCTCAGGGCTATCCTGCGATCGATCGAGCCAAAAACCATAAGGAACTGGTTGGCTCAGGTGTCACGGTGGTTACTGAAGATTTCTTGAAAAAGAATCCTCGGTTTGTAGAGAAGTGGGAAAAGATTCGTCTCAAAGCCCTAGAGGATATCAAAGCAAATCCTGATGCTTTCTATAAGTTTGCAGCTAAGGCAAGTGGATATTCTGAGGAAGTTATCAAACAGGCTTATCCCATTGAGTTGTTCACGCAAGAATCATTTCCTGCTGAAGGTTTGCAGCTACTCAATTCCACCAAGCAGTTTCTCGCCGATCAGAAGTTGTTAAAAACCAACTTTGAGATTAAAGAATGGCAGTCGCCTAGTTCTTAGCAGAGATCCCCCCCAGCCCCCCTTATAAAGGGGGGAGAATTTTTTTATCTTCTTCCCCCTTTATAAGGGGGATTGAGGGGGATCGAAACCTTAAACCGTAGACAGATCTCAAACTTATTGCCAAATTATTAATTGAGGAAAACATTATGTCTCGCCAAACAAAAACTCTTTCTGAAATCAATTTAGAAGCAGATGTATTAGTCATCGGTGGTGGACCAGCAGGTACTTGGTCAGCATGGAGCGCTGCACAAAGTGGCGCAAAGGTGATTCTCGTAGATAAGGGCTATTGTGGAACCAGTGGTGCTGCCGCCGCCGCAGGCAATGGCGTATGGTACATTCCACCCGATCCTGAGCAGCGCGAACAAGCAATGGCAAGTCGGGAAGCGATGGGCGGTTTTCTCGCCGATCGCAAATGGATGGAGCGTGTACTCGATCGCACCTATGACAATGTAAATACTCTTTCTGAGTGGGGCTATCCTTTTCAAGCCGATGTCGATGGTCAGCCCATTAAGCGATCTCTACAAGGTCCTGAATACCTACGCCTAATGCGTAAAAAAATTCGTAAAGCAGGTGTAGAAATTCTCGACAATAGCCCTGCTTTGGAATTGCTAGTTGATAGTGAAGGTGCAGTGGCTGGCGCAAAGGGAATTAATCGCCAAACTGGTGAAAGTTGGACTGTGAAATCCGCAGCGGTAATTATTGCGACGGGTGGCTGTGCTTTCTTGAGCAAATCCCTTGGTTGCAATGTTCTCACTGGTGACGGCTACTTGATGGCAGCCGAAGCAGGAGCCGATTTCTCAGGGATGGAATTTTCCAATGCCTATGCGATCGCCCCTAGAGATTCCTCGGTTACTAAAACTCGCTTCTATACATGGGCTTCCTTTACCTACGAAGATGGCACGATCGTCGAAGGTGCAGGATCGGCAAAGGGTCGTTCTGTCATTGCTAAGACTCTAATTGATCAACCTGTTTATGCCCGTCTCGATAACGAAGTTACCGACGAGATCAGAGATTGGATGCGAGCTTCTCAACCAAATTTCTTTATCTATTTCGATCGCGCTGGCATCGATCCCTTTACTGACCGATTCCCGATCACTTTGCGTCTAGAAGGCACGGTACGCGGTACGGGTGGTATTCGCATTGCTGATTACTCCTGTGCGACTTCCGTGGCAGGACTCTACGCCGCAGGTGATGCTGCTACTCGAGAATTAATTTGCGGTGGCTTCACTGGCGGCGGTAGCCATAATGCCGCTTGGGCAACCTCTTCGGGCTATTGGGCTGGGCAGTCGGCGGCGGAATATGCGGTGTGCTTAGGTACAAAAGTTAGCGATCGCCAAGTGCGTGCGGTCGGTGATGCAGGGCTACAACTGGATGGACGCAAAGCCTTTAATCCTGAAGAAGCGATTGCGGCTACACAAGGCGAAGTCTTCCCCTACGATCGCAACTGGTTCCGTTCTGAAGCCACTCTCAAAGCTTCTCTCCAAAATCTCGATCACGTTTGGAATGAAATCCGCAACAGTGGGGTACAGGGCAAAGATCAAGTTGTCCGCGCCCGTGAAGCTGCATCAATGGTATCGACTGCAAGATGGATGTATAACAGTGGTTTAGCCCGTACTGAAACTCGCGGTATGCACCGTCGTACTGATTTCAACAAGCAAGATGCAAACCAGCATTACCGCCTACTTAGCGGCGGTCTGGATCAAGTTTGGGTCAAGCCTGATGTTGAATCAGTAAAGGTTGAGAAGAAGGAATTAGTGACAGTTTAAATTCCCTCACCACCTCGTCTATAACTTCCCTGTAAGGCTCATGAGTTACTAAAGATGCCCCTCAATCCCCCTTAAAAAGGGGCAAGAAGAAAGGAAAAAATTCTCCCCCCTTTTTAGGAGGATTGAGGGGCATCTACACCTTGAAACGTAGACAGAGAGAATAAAGGAGCCAAAAATGACGATCGCAACTCAGATCGTAAGATTTTCAACGCGCCGCCGATGCCCCCGATCGGTCAGCGACACCCTTCCGCTTTATTTGGCATTTCACCAGTCACTATCATTGGTTCTATGTGGGCATGGTTTCCCTAGAAATTCTGCATGCGGTTTCAGGAATCATGCTTCCCTATACCATTAGCGAGATTATGCGCGGTGTCACTAGAGCTCCTAGCCAAAATACGGCTCCGCTTGAGGCTATGTTGAATCCATCCCATGCAGGCTTAAGTACTTTTGTTGGTTTATGGACTTTTTCGTTCATTACGATTTCCTATTGGTTAGCTCAGAGAAGTCACCCCTATAACCTCAAAGCCTTGTTAGCCCGTATTGGAACCCTTGGGCAAATTGTCGATTCGGTTATAAATCTTAGTAGTGTGCGTCTATTTACGAGGATTCCCTTTGAACGTAAATATTTACGCGATCGCCATGTAGAGGAACTAAAAGATGTTCGGCTGTCAAATTGGTATTCTGAGCAGGTGAAATGGTTCCAGTTCATCGCCGCCGCCGTTCTCAAGATTGGGACGCTCTATTATGCCCTCACTCTATGGGCAAATGGACAGATTCAAGTAGCTGACTTTGTCATGGCAAGCAGTCTCGCGCTTTTGATTATTTCGGAAGCAAGAAACTTAAGTCGCCGCTTCTTAGATTTTTTTGAACAGATTGGCAATGTCAGCAATGGGGTTTATACAATTATTCAGCCCCACGAAATTATCGATCAAGATCGACCTATTGCCCATCAGATTAGCCAAGGCAAAATCGAATTTCGGGATATTAACTTCAGTTATTCCGAAGAGAAAAAGGTCATTGAGAATTTATCGGTCACGATTCAATCAGGGCAAAGGGTAGGGCTGGTGGGCTTATCTGGCTCAGGTAAATCTACCTTTGTGAATTTAGTATTGCGCCTATTCGATCCCCAATCTGGACAAATATTAATTGATGGTGTCGATATTCGCGACATCACTCAACATGATCTCCATGCACAGATTAGCTTGATTCCCCAAGATCCTTCCCTATTCCATCGCACTCTTTTGGAAAATATTCGCTATGGTCGTCTTGATGCCACTGATGATGTGGTTATCGAAGCAGCCCGCAAAGCAAATGCCCATGAGTTTATCGCCCAAATTAAAGAGGGGTATCAGTCCCTTGTCGGTGAGCGGGGCGTAAAGCTGTCGGGTGGTCAGCGCCAAAGAATTGCGATCGCGAGGGTCATTCTCAAAGATGCACCGATTCTAATTCTTGATGAAGCGACTTCGAGCCTTGATTCAATTACCGAACATGCCATTCAAGACACTCTCCATAAGGAAATGAATGGTAAAACCGTAATTGTCGTGGCGCACCGTCTTTCCACAATTTCCCATTTAGATCGCATCCTCGTATTTAATCATGGGAAAATAATTGAAGATGGTTCCCACGCTAACTTGCTGGTACTAAAAGTGCATACCATCGACTATGGCAGATGCAAGCAGGCGGATTCTTACCTAAAAATCTGAGCGATCAAGATTTTGGCAATAATGCTCAAAATAACGGATCTAAAAACGGGTTTCCAATTGGCGCGATCGCTTCTCCTTCCAAATCATAAATTTTAGTTTTTTGTTTCTATCCCATTTTGTATAGCAGTTAACTTGCATTTTAGTTCGACCCATGTGAGGATCACATTTATAAACTACGGTATTTACGTGTATATTTAGTAGATTAGTCAAGATCTTTGATTTGCACAGGATCTACAGAATTTCAATAATTTCCCATAACTCGCTAGACAAGTCCATGAAAGAACTGCCTCCATTGTTTAAGGTCTTCACTCGCCCCGATCAAGTCCAAAAAATTAAACGGCGATCGCTACTTTTTTCTGCCGCTTATGGGCTTATTGTAGCTACCACTTTAATTAGTTGCAGTGGCGCACCAACTAACACAGCTACCAACTCTCCTGACAATAAATCCGTCGCAACAAATAGTCCAAATTCTGGAGAGAAGAAAGTAATTCGAGTTGTTAGGTCTAAGCAACTTGGCGGTTTAGCCGTACTAGAAAAAAAAGAATTACTAGCTAAAGCTCTTCAACCCCTTGGCTATGAAGTGAAATGGGCAGAATTTGCCGCAGGACCTCAAGCTCTCGAAGCATTGAATGCCAAAGGTTTAGATATTGCTTACACTGCCGAATCTCCACCAGTATTTTATCAAGCCGCAGGGAATGAACTGATTTTCATTGGGGCTACGGCTTCTAATGGTAAAGGTATCTCTTTACTTGTTCCGAAGGATTCACCAGTTAAAAGTATCCAAGATTTAAAAGGTAAAAAAATTGCTTTTCAAAAAGCATCAATTGGACATTACTTAGCAGTACGAGCCTTTGAAAATGCGGGCTTAACTATTAATGATTTCGAGTCGGTATTTTTACCACCTCCTGATGCAGCCGCAGCCTTTAGTCAAGGTTCACTTGCTGGCTGGTTTGTTTGGGATCCCTTTGTTCCTCGCACTGAAGCAAGCGGCGCTGGAAGGGTACTATTTGATGGTGAGAAATTGCGTGATACTCGTAATTTTATATCAACTAGACGAGATTATTACACTGATAATAAGGAAGCAATTAAGATCTTTCTATCAGAGTATGAAAAAGCGGAAAAATGGATTCAAGACAATCCTAAAGAAGCCGCAGAATTGTTGACTGATGTATCGAAAATTGATGTACCAACTTTACTAAAAATGCATCCTAAATATCAGTATGGCTTGCGTCCATTTTCTCAAGAAATTATCGATGAGCAAGAGCGTGTTGCTGATTTCTGGTTCAGGCTCAAATTGATCCCTAAGCGTCCTGATGTCAAAAAGGGATTTCTAACTCCAGAAGAATATGCTTCGTTTACACCATCTGAAGTATTGGCGCTTGCTAAAAAGCCTTAAATAAGTTAGTTGCGCTGCTTGGTAGCGCAACTAACTTATTTTGTTATTTATTATTGAAAATTAAATTTATGAAACCTTTAACAACTTTATTTCAATTTTTTGAAAGCTCTCACAAGGGAACAAAGATTAAACGGCGATCGCTACTTTTTTCCGCAGCCTACAGCCTTGTTGTATCAACTGCCTTAATCGGTTGCGGTACTACTCCAACCAATACCGCAACCAACTCCACGAATTCCACAAATCCATCAACCGTCGCGAGTTATGCTAAGACAACTACCGCAGCCAAGCCTGCTGCTAGTGGCGAGAAAAAAGTAATTCGGATTGTGCGTTCTAAGCAGCTTACACCTCTTGCTGTGCTGGAGAAAAAAGGAGATTTAGCGAAAGAACTAGATAAAATTGGTTATGAAGTAAAATGGGCGGAATTTGCCGCAGGTCCACAGCAACAGGAAGCACTCAATGCTAACGGGCTGGACATCGCTTCTACTGCCGAATCACCACCTGTATTTGCTCAAGCTGCCAATAATCCGATTGTCTATATTGGCGCAAGTGCCACTAATGGTAAGCCGATCGCCTTGTTAGTGGGCAAGGATTCCCCCATTCAATCTGTACAGGATCTTAAAGGCAAAAAGATTGCTTTTCAAAAAGCTTCCATTGGTCATTACCTAGCTGTGAAAGCTTTTGAAAAAGAAGGTCTAACGATCAATGATTTTGAATCGGTCTTTTTGCCCCCATCCGATGCTAGTGCTGCTTTCAGTCAAGGTAAAGTTGATGCTTGGTTCATTTGGGAACCCTTTGTGACGAGGACTGAATTAAGTGGTACAGGTCGGATCTTACTTGATGGTGAAAAACTGCGTGATACTCGCAACTACTACACTACCACCCGTACATTCTATGAAGGTAATAAAGAAGCAATCAAGGTTTTCTTTGAAGAACTGGAAAAGGCTGATACTTGGGTGAAGGCAAATCCCAAAGAAGTATCAGAACTGCTAACTACTGTCACCAAAATTGAAGTACCGATTTTGGAAAAGATGCACGGTAAATACACCTACGGATTGCGTCCCATCACTGAAGAGATCATCAAAGAACAGGAGCAGGTTGCTGACTTCTGGTTCCGTTTGAAGTTGATTCCTAACAAACCAGATGTTCGCAAAGGATTTCTCACACCTGAAGAGTATGCCTTCATTACACCTAAAGGTGTTCTCAAACTTGCAGGGAATCCCAAGTCCTAATTTATTTGCTAATTGATTGGTAGGGGCAATTCATGAATTACCCCTACTAATCAATTACATAAACTTATTAACCCTAATTAAAATTATGACCACAACAATTTCTAGCCATTCTACTACTAAGCAAGAAGTAAAAATCACTCCTCTGGATGCACCTTTAGGAGCCGTAGTTACTGGCTTAGACGCTAGTAAGCCCGTCGATCCCGCCACGATTTTACGACTGAAGCAAGCCCATCGCAATTATCACATTCTCATTTTTAAAAATCAGAAGTTAACTGACGAGCAGCTAAAGAATTTTGCCTATTACTTTGGCGATTTATTCGTTCCCCTTGACGAAACTCCCGTCCTCGCTTCTAAAACAGGGGTTACACCAGTGGTCATTCCCGTAGCAAATATCGAAGGTGGTTTTACGGGGACTGGAGAACTTTCTTTTCATGCCGATCACCATTGGACACCCTATCCTTCAAGCGGTTCATTTCTCTATGCCGAAGAAGTGACAACTAAGGGTGGTGAAACAGCTTGGCTCAATCTTAATCTTGCCTATGAATCTCTAGATGCTGCAACTAAGGAACAGATTAAAGATTTACAGTTAATTACCTACAATCCCTTTGTGCGTGATTCTGATTCACCTAAGCGCTTGTATCGTTACGATACTAGTACACCACTAGTTGCATCTGTATTTGCACATCCACTTGTACGTACTCATCCTGAAAGTGGATTAAAGATTCTCAGCCTCGGTTATGCGACAGAAGTATCCTTAGTGGGAGTCGATCCAGAGGAAGGTTCGGCACTAATTGCTCAATTGCGAGAGCATCTCAACCAACCCAAGTTCTATTACGAACATAAGTGGTCTGTGGGCGACATTGTGTATTGGGATAACCAATCAACTCTGCATCGTCGCATTGCCTTCGATCCTAGCGAGCGTAGAGTTCTGAAGCGTATCAGCCTTTCTGGTAGCCGTCCATTTTAAATACAGTCATCAATGTAGGGACAATTCATGAATTGCCCCTATATTAAAAAATTTAGGAGTTATCATCATGCCTACAACATTAACCAAAGTCTACGATCCCACTTTATTTCAAGGCGCAGCACCATACTATGTGCGCTACCGATCGCGTTATCCCCAAGCCCTATTTGATAAGCTCACTGAGCTATTTCAAATTGACGGTAAAGGACGTTTGCTCGATCTTGGTAGTGGTACTGGTGTTGTAGCGATTCCATTTAGCGATCGCTTTACCGATGTCGTGGCGATCGATCCCGATCCTGAAATGCTCGCTGAAGCCAGAGCCGAAGCTATTTCCAAAGGTGTTACCAATATTCGCTGGATTCAAGATCGTGCCGAATCTATATCGCCCGAACTCGGTCGGTTTCAATTGGCAACCTTTGGACGTTCTTTCCATTGGACACAACGGGAACTTGTGCTTGAGAAGCTTTATCCTTTGCTAACCGAGCAAGGTGGTGTCGCTATCCTTGCCACAGGTGACGATCCTTGGAATAGCGAATTGCCTTGGAAGAAAACAGCGATCGCTGTAGTCAAACGCTGGCTCGGTGAAGATCGGCGCACAGGCAAAGCAGGTGAAGGCAAATGGGAACCTCTGCCTATTCCTCACACAGAAGTACTTGCTAAGTCCCAATTTGCGCGTCAGAAACTCTTTGAGTTTAAGTTTCCTAAAGATTGGACCGTCGATTCCTACTTGGGTTATATCTACTCAACTGCCTTTGGTTTACCTTCATTTTTTGGTGAAAATCGCGACAAATTCGAAGCGGACTTACGAGCATCTTTACTAGAAGTTGCGCCCACTGGAACCTTTACCGAAGAACTGTCTGCTTCCGCTTTGGTTGCTTGGAAATAGTCGATTGAAAATAATGGTCTTGACTAGTTTTGGAGAATAACAACTATGACTTCCGAATTCGATATACCGCGTCGTCGCTTTATCACTTTGACTGCACAAGGTTTAACAGGGTTTGCTGTATCACTGTTACTAGGAAGTTGTGGTGAATCAACCTCAACTACAGCAGCTAATTCGTCTACCGTTAATAGCCTTGCCAGTAAAGATCCAAAAAACTTAGGAATCAAAGCTAAGGTTCTCCGCATGGGATATCAACAGGCAGGTGAGCTACTAAGAGCTAGACAAATTCTTGAAAAACGCTTCGATCCTCTAGGAATCAAAGTGGAATGGGCGCAATTTGCTCAAGGACCACAGCTCATGGAAGCGATGAATGTGGGTAAGATCGATCTGGGCTTAGTTGGCGAAACACCACCAATCTTTGCTCAAGTAGCAGGAGCTAATATTGTCTATGTAGTGGGAACCAAAAGAACACCATTAACAGGTCAAGCTTCTATTATTGCTGTACCACCCGAATCGACAATTCAGAAATTAGAGGATATTAAAGGTCAGGAAGTATACTTTCAAAAGGGTTCTGCATCCCACTATTTTATTGTCAGAGCTTTGCAGGAAGTTGGCTTAACGATCAAAGATATCAAGGTTAAAAGTGCGCCGACTGTTGAAACTAGAGGAGCGTTTATTGAAGGAAAAATTCCTGTTTGGGTATCTAACGATCCTCACTATGCGATCGCCGAAGACTTAGGTCGGATTCGGGTAATTAAAGATTCGAGTAATTTAGACACGCCTGGAGCCTACTATGTCGCTAATAGACCTTTCGCCCAAGAGAACCTAGGTTTGTTAAAAATTGTGATTGAGGAACTTGAAGCTTTAGAGAAGTGGGCAGACAGTAATCGTGCTGAGGTTGCCCAGATTTTAGTTAAAGAACAAAAACTTAAGCTTAGCGTAGCCGAAAAGGTAGTATCACGTCGCCCCTATGCAGGACGTAGAGGTTTGACTCCAGAGTTAATTAAAGAACAGCAAAAAGTTGCAGATCTGTTTTTTACTGAAGGTGTGATTCCTAAGAAAATTAATATCCAAGATGCATTATTACCTGCTGAAGTTTATGCCGCAATTACACCAGTTGCATTATTAAAAGATACATAATTGCTGTTGAAATCTTTTAAACCTATCTAAATATTCTGATTCAAATCTTTATTCTTCTAAAAGGCATGTCTACTGCAACTATCAATCAAACTCAAGATAACTCTACAATTCGTACATCTCGCGTGCAGATCGCTAATGGTGATTTGCTAATTGATGCTTACCTCGCCGAACCTGATCGCGTAGGTACTTTCCCCGCAGTGGTTGTTGTACAAGAGATCTTTGGCGTGAATGTTCATATTCGTGATGTAGCGGAACGTTTGGCAAAGGAAGGATATGTGGCGATCGCACCTGCCCTATTTCAACGCACTGCCCCAAATTTTGAGTCAACCTATGCTCCTGAAGATATTCAAGTAGGACGAGGTTTGAAGGATCGAACTAAGGCTGATGAAATCCTTAGCGATATCCAAGCAGCGATCGCCTATCTCCAAGCTTTGCCGAATGTCAAGGGTGAGTCGATCGGCGCGATTGGCTTCTGCTTTGGTGGTCACGTTGTTTACCTGACCGCGACATTGCCAGAGATTAAAGCAACCGCTTCCTTCTATGGTGGTGGCATTCCTAGCTCTAACCCTGGTGGTGGCGAACCGACAATTACGCTTACCAAAGACATTAAAGCACCAATTTATGCCTTTTTTGGCGAAGAGGATAAAGGGATTCCATTAACAGATGTGGACAAGGTGGAAACAGCGCTGAAAGAGGCGAAGATCTCCCATAAAATCTTCCGCTATCCTAACGCTGGACATGGCTTCTTCTGTAATCATCGCGGTAGTTACCATCCCGAATCGGCAGCAGATGCTTGGACTCATGTTTTGGAATTGTTTCAAGAGAATCTAAAGTAAAGAACCAAATTTTGATAGAGCGGCTTTGCCGTTCTATCAAAATAAATACTAATAAATAGCGAGCAAAATCAATGAAAGCGTTATTACCTAAAGAATTTGCCGATCGCTTAGAACCGCATTTGACAGGCAATCGCTACCCCGATCTCGAAAAAGCATGGGTAGACTCAACTGGCAATATTGAAGGCGATCCTACGGATGCCGAGGTTTATTTCAATTGGTTCTATCTCAAACCGCCAATTCTGCATCAAGTTCTTGATGTTGCACCCAAAATCCGTTGGCATCAAACTCCTAGTGCTGGAGTAAATCACATTCTCACACCGAAATATCTAGAGCGCGATATCATCCTCACCAATGGTGCAGGCAATTCCGCAATTCCGATTTCCGAATTTGTTCTCACATATATTCTCTATCATGCTAAGAAAATCGATACTTTGATCGAATTGAGAGAGCAACGTGGTTGGAAGCGTGGGTTTGAATTGCAGCTTGGTGAGATTTATGGCAAAACAATCCTGATTATCGGTGCTGGCAATATTGGTCAAGCGATCGCTCAACGTGCTAAAGCATTTGGACTCAAGGTGATTGGCTCACGGAGTAATCCCCAACCGCTTGAAAATTTTGATTTGATTGTTGGTAAAGATGAATGGCGATCGCTATTGCCTGAAGTTGATTATGTGGTCATAGCTACACCACTCACTCCTGAAACCACCAAGCTCTTTGATGAAACGGCAATCAATGCTTTGCGTCCTGAAGCCTTTGTAATCAACATTGCTAGAGGTGCGATCGTGGATGAGGATGCGTTGATTAAGGCTCTCAAAGAAGAACGGATTGCAGGTGCGGCGCTTGATACCTTCACCGTAGAACCTTTACCTCAAGAAAGTCCCCTCTGGACTTTGCCAAATGTGTTTATCACACCCCATACTTCGGCATCTTCACCCCGCAGCATCGATCGCATTGTCAATCTCTTTCTCGATAATTTCCAACGCTATCGCACAGGTCAGCCTTTGCGGAATGTCGTAGATAAGTCTACGGGTTATTGATTCTGAAGTAAGCAAAGAAAAATTTAAATGCCCAGATCTCCGACTTTTTTTGTGAATTCACAAATCCCCTTTGATGAAGTAGAAAAAGTCTGAGATCTCAATCTCCATCACATATAAAACGTCATCAACTGGAGAAAATTCAATGTCAACTGCAACTATCACATCACCAGCGATCGTAGAACCAGCCACTTCCCTACCTAGTTGGGAATATCTCTTAGAAACTGCCCGTAAATATACCGATGTAAGAAGGATTCGCCGCGTGGGTCAACATCCTTCTACCCAACCTATTCCTAGTAGTTGGGATAATTTACCCGCCGATGGCATTGCGCCAGTACTCCTATATCGTGACTCGAATTCTTGGTGCCCATTTTGCGAAAGAGTTTGGTTTGCCCTTGAAGAAAAGGGGATTCCCTTTACAACGGAATTTATCAATCTCAGCGATAAGCCCAAATGGTACACCAATCTCGTACCGACAACCCTTGTTCCTGCGGCAAAGATTGAAGGCGAATTGGTTTACGAATCCAAAGATATTCTGTTGGCTCTAGAAAAACGATTTCCTGAAGTGCCTTTATTGCCAAGCGATCCTGAAGAAAGAGCTGTAGCCGATCGCTGGATTGAAGAATCGGAAACTAACGGTTTTCGAGATCTTGCCTATCAATTATTGCGAAAAGCTCCTGAAGATCCACAGGAATTAGAGGAATTAAGAGCGAAGTTTGAAGCGCAACTGGATACCCTAGAAGCCAATCTTGGTAAATATCCTAGCCCCTTCTTTCTTTCGGAATTTAGCATCGTTGATATTCTCTACAGTCCTCACCTCGATCGCTTAGCTGCCAATCTCCCTGTTTATCGTGGCTATCACATTAGGGGCAATTCTCGATTCCCCAGTATCAATGCTTGGTTTGAGGCGATCGCCCAACGTCCTGCCTACCAACGCTCCGCCTCCGATAACACCACCAACAATTTACTATTGCGCCGCCGCTTTGGAATTGACCCCGTTGGCAATCCTGCCCCCCTTGATACTGATAGAGCCAATCTCTTAGCCAATCGTGCAGAAGCCGCTGAACGTCTGAGTGATAACCATGAATTAGCGATCGCAGATATTCTCAAAAACTCAGGGGTCGCCGCTTTAGCAGTGAATAACGATCTTGAGGCAATCAAGGAAATTGTCGATCGCCATTTGCGATTTCTTGCCAACTATCTGCTCTATGGCAATGGCGAAATCCTTGCTGGTGGCAATACTGGCGGTAAGGAAGGCACTGGCACACCCGAAGCTGCGATCGGGCGATTACCTTCGCCTATCTTCGCAATCGCCTCTGTGCGCCCCGTGATTTGAGTGCGGGTGCTGCTACAGCGTTCCGATTTGCGGCGGATAAAGTTTTGGCTTCATTGTATTAAATTGTGCATTCATTTTAAGGCTTTCTATCTTTCGCATAATTTCTACTTGATCCCCCCTAGCTCCCCTTTCGTAAAGGGGGAAAAGAATAAAAAAGTCCCCCTTTACAAGGAGGATTTAGGGGATCGAAACATTTAACCTTTAGGAGAGAAAAATGAGTTCCAAACATTTTGAAATTAAACCCGTTGCAGGTCGCATTGGCGCTAAATTAATTGGTGTTGACCTTAGCACCAATCTTAGCGATGAAGTCATTGCTGACATTCGCAAAGCCCTTGTATTCTATAAAGTCATCTTCTTCCGTAATCAAAATTTGGACGCAGATGGACAACTTGCCTTTGCCCGTCGCTTTGGCGAAACCACTACCGCCCATCCCACGGTTCCATCACTGGCTAATCAGCCCCATGTTCTCGATCTCGATTACAGCCGAACCGAAAGCCGTGCGAACAATTGGCACACCGATGTCACCTTCGTGGATCGCCCACCTCTAGGTTCCGTACTTCGTGCCGTTACTATTCCTCCCGTTGGTGGTGATACGGTTTGGGCAAATTCCGTAACTGCCTATCAAGATTTACCCGTTCATTTGCGTGATCTCGCTGATACCCTCTGGGCAGTCCATAGCAACAAGTATGACTATGCTGAAGCTGCGGCTGATCTCTCTGAGCAACAGAAGGAATATCGCAAGACCTTCACTTCCACGGTTTATGAAACCCTACATCCTGTCGTGCGCGTGCATCCTGAATCAGGCGAACGCGGTCTATTTATCGGCGGCTTTGTGCGTCAGATTAAGGGACTTTCTCAGACCGAATCCAATGACATTCTTCGCTTGCTGCAATCCTATGTCATTCGTCTAGAAAATACCGTGCGTTGGAAATGGAAGGAAGGCGATGTTGCTTTTTGGGATAACCGCGCCACACAACATTATGCGATCGCTGATTATGGCACTCAACCCCGCCGAGTCCAGCGTGTAACCATTGCTGGCGATCTTCCCGTTAGCATCGATGGCAGAACGAGTCAAGCCGTTAAAGGTGATTCTTCCGCCTATACTCCCGATCTAGCTGCTGTGGGTGTGGTATAAAACTATGACTGAAAAACAGACTGAAAAACGCAAACTAAGACTTGGTGCATTCCTGATGAGTTCAGGACATCACGTTGCTTCTTGGCGCTATCCTGATGCTAACGCTAATGGCGGTTTAGATTTTAACCACTTCCGTAAAATCGCTGAAACTGCCGAACGAGGAAAATTCGATACGATTTTCTTCGCTGATGGTGTGTCGGTTCGCGATCGCGGTCAAGACAAAGACATCATCAGCCGTGCAGGGCATGTCGCACATTTTGAACCAATTACGCTGCTTTCGGCATTATCTGTCGTTACTGAGCATATTGGCTTGATCGCCACGGTTTCCACTACCTATAATGAACCCTATCATCTTGCGCGTAAATTTGCTTCACTCGATTACCTTAGTGGTGGTCGGGCTGGCTGGAATTTGGTGACATCGGCAACCGATAGTGAAGCGAAAAACTTCAATCTGGACAAGCATCCAGATCATGCGCCACGCTATCAACGCGCCCGTGAATTTGTGGATGTGGTCAAAGGGCTGTGGGACAGTTGGGAAGATGATGCCTTCATTCGCGATAAAGAATCGGGTATCTTTTTCGAGCCTGATAAACTCCATGTTCCCAATCATAAAGGTGAATACTTCTCGGTACGCGGTCCTCTAAATGTGGCGCGTCCCATTCAAGGCTACCCTGTGATTGTGCAGGCAGGCTCATCGGAAGATGGCAAGCAACTGGCGGCGGAAACGGCGGAAGTGATTTTCACGGCGCACCAAACCCTTGCGGATGCTAAAGCTTTTTATGCAGATGTGAAGGAACGGGCGGCAAAATTTGGTCGCAATCCCGATCACATTAAAATCATGCCAGGAATCTTCCCTGTGATTGGTCACACCGAAGAGGAAGCGCAAGAGAAGTTCCAAAAGCTACAGGATGGTATCGATCCTAAAGTTGGTTTGGCTTTGTTGGGCAGTATGTTGGGTAATGTTGATTTGTCGGGATATCCCCTTGATGGACCTCTGCCTGATTTACCTGAAACTGAGTTACAGCAGAGTCGTCAAGATTTGTTGATTAGATTGGCGCGACGGGAGAATCTAACTATCCGCCAACTCTATCAATGGATTGCGGGAGCGAGAGGTCATTATCAAATTGTTGGTACTCCTAAACAGATTGCCGATCGCCTTGAAGAATGGTTCATCAACGATGCTGCTGATGGCTTCAATATCATGCCTCCATATTTACCGACTGGATTAGAAGAGTTTGTGGATTTGGTAATTCCGATCTTGCAAGAGCGTGGTCTATTCCGTACTGAGTATGAAGGAAAGACCCTCCGCGAAAATCTCGGTTTGCCTCGTCCTACTAATCAATTTGTGGTTGAGAAGGAATTGGTAGCTGTCTAGCGATCGCTTCTAAATAAATCCTATTCGTAAATGTGGTTGTAATTTTTGCAGCCACATTTGCTAGTTTATAGTATTCCTTGATTAAACTAATGGTAAATTCGGTTCTTTTTGATTTAGATGGAACATTACTCGATCGCGAAGCCTCGGTCGAACAATTTATCGCAGCACAATACGATAGACTTGTCGCTCACCTAAGCCATATTCGCAAAACCGACTATGTTAGCAGATTTATTGAGTTAGACTGTCGTGGTCATGTTTGGAAAGATAAGGTTTATCAAACTATGGTTGCAGAACTTGAGATTGGAGGTATAGGTTGGCAAGAATTGCTTGATGATTACGAGACACAGTTTCAATTTCATTGTATTCCATTTGATTTTCTCTTTGACGTTTTAAATATTTTAAAGCAGCAAGGTTATTTGTTAGGGATAATAACGAATGGATTAGGAAAGTTTCAAACTCGTTCAATTGAAGAGTTAAAGATTAAAGATTATTTTGATGTGATTCTAATTTCTGAAATAGAGAAAGTCAGAAAACCGCAACCAGAAATTTTTCAGCGAGCTATAGACAGGTTAGGAGTTTCAGCATCTAACAGCGTTTTTATTGGAGATCATCCTGAAGCCGATATCTTGGGAGCAAAGAACGTAAACATGAAGACTATTTGGAAACGCAATCCATATTGGCAGCAGTCAGAAGCAGCCGATGCAGTCATTGATGAACTTAATGAAATACCTCTTATTCTTGAGCAATTCAAGTAGGGGTAGAGCATTTGCATCATTAATTTATCAACTCCCGCCAAAAATTTCTATTCGCAAATGCTCTACCCTCTGCGCCATTATCGATAAATTGTCCCCGCGTTAAATTGTCCATGCGTTTTGAGGTGTTGGGCAGAGCATTCCCAAATTAAGAGAACCTGAGAATTTAGAAATTGTCGCGGGAATGCTCTGCCTCTACAGTAATTTTCTATAATTGTGTATCTTATGAACTTCAGAAACTTTGAACGCACTGGGTTAGAAGATCTCTGGTCGCTCCATTATCCATCGCGATCGCTACTGGACTTCAACCCCAACGAAGAAGCTCTAGAGTATGATCACAAATTGCCAAACCCCAATTATTCGCCTGATTCAATGCCCCAATCCCATTTTGTCGAGTCTCCTGAAGAAATCTTATCGCAAAGTTCTGAACCGATTGTAGAGAACTTCACCACCGATCACAACTTGATTTTACTGCTATCAATTGTGAGTGGACTAGCCATCTCTAATGTTTATTATAATCAGCCCTTACTAGCCCAGATCGGGCGCAATCTTCAAGTTTCCGAACATCAGATTGGCATTGTTCCTGCGATAACTCAAGTTGGCTATTCCATCGGCTTATTACTACTCGTTCCCCTTGGCGATCGCCTCGAACGGCGTAAATTAATCGTCACCGTTTTGAGCTTGCTAGTCTTCGCAATTATCGCTGTCGCAATTTCACCAAACCTAACCACACTAACCATCGCCAGCCTTGCCCTCGGATGTCTCAGCATTGTCGCCCAGTTAATCATACCCATGGTCGCGCAAATGTGCAGTCCCTTAGAGCGCGGTAAAACATTGGGGATTTTGATGAGTGGATTATCCGTCAGTCTTGTATTTACCCGTACCATTAGTGGCTTTATCGGCGAAACCTTTGGCTGGCGATCGATCTATTGGCTCTCCGCAGGTTTAATCGTCACCTTAGCCATTACCGTGCGAGGAAAACTTCCCGTTGTGCCACCCGCATCCCAATTGTCCTATTTCAAATTAATGGGAAGTATTTTGAAATTGATTCGAGAGCAACCCATATTACGCGAAGCATCCTTAAATATCGCTCTCATCTTTGCTTCCTTCAATGCCTTTTGGTCAACGATGATCTTCTTTCTCGAATCAACCTATCATTACGATGGCAAAGTTGCAGGGCTATTCGGCTTAGTAGGCATTGTCGGCGCTTTGGTCACACCGCTAATTGGCAGACTTGCCGATCAATACACTCCCCGCAAAATCCTCAGCTATTCGATCTCCTTAGCATTAACAGCCTTTACAATTTTAGCGATCGCAGGAACCTATCTCTCTGGATTAATCATCGGCGTTCTCTTTCTATTCTTAGGAATGCACTCGTCCTTCATTCTCAATCAAATCCGTATTTACAGCCTCGTTCCTAATGCCGAAAGCCGCTTGAATACAGTCTATATGGTGACAAACTATACTGGTGGTGCGATCGGTTCTTTTTTAGGTGCTGTTGGTTGGAGTCTGTGGCAATGGCATGGTGTTTGTGCTGTCGCTATAACTCTAATCGGACTCGCCGCAATTATCCATTTCAAGATATTCTCATTCTCAAAAGCCTAAATCCAAAAAAATTCATGACTGAAACAAACATAATTACTAGCTACCATGCCCATATCTATTACCATCCTGAAAACCTTGCTGCTGCGGAACAGGTGCGCCAAGGATTAGGCGATCGCTTTGAGGTGCAGTTAGGACGTTGGCACGATCAATTAGTGGGACCTCATACGCAATCGATGTATCAGGTTGCTTTTGCTGTTGACCAATTCGATCGCCTTGTGCCTTGGTTATTACTTAATCGTCAAGGTTTAGCGGTTTTAGTACATCCCAATACTGGCAATGCGATCGCCGATCACACAGATCATGCATTATGGCTAGGGGAGAAGCTAGAAGTCAATCTGGAACCTTTACGTCGGGTTAGTAATTAATCTTAGCAATGTAATGAGAGTTATATTAATATTTCCCAATTTAAATTTAAACTGACTAACAGATTAATTATTCAGCAAATTATCATGCTAAGTATAGAAGATTTTTTTACTAATTGTACAGGGCTATGGAAAACAGATAGAACTTACCATACCCCCCTTGATAACGAGGTGGAACGCTCCTATACTGAGTTTTGGGCGATACCGCTAACCATTACCGACAAACAAAATCTAATTACCCCCAATGAGCAACTAGCGTTACAAGTGGATTTAGAACAAGTCAAGGACAATGAAAATCACTTACCAGGATTTGCGATCGCCTTTGATACGGTTTCTGAAAAAGGCGAAAAATTTTCAATGCAGTTAAAGGCTTTATTCGTACCCTATTTCTATGTTCTATCCGTAGATAAAAGCGTAACTTATCCCGACCCACCCACCGCCGCACAAGTTACTATAGAAGAGGAAATTATCAAAGGTTTCTACCTACGGAACGAGGGTTACTCCGAAGCAGGGGCGATCGCAGGTCGGTTTACCTATCAGCCCACGCGCCAAACCCTAGAAATGACCACCTATTACAGACGTTCCGTGGCTGTTGATCAAATGCGTTTCCTTGCGCCCGATCTCCGTTTACGCACAATCGTCACCTACAAGCGCGAACCTGATTCTCAGCAAACACCTACAGAAGTTTCTCTGGTCGGTTTCGGTTTAGAGCGCCGCTATCCCCTTAACTAGCACGAATTATTAAAAAATATGACTCATCTATTCTCTCCTTTCCAACAACGTGGCGTAACTTTCCGTAATCGCATTGGCGTTTCGCCCATGTGCCAATATTCCAGCACTGACGGATTTGCTAATGATTGGCATCTCACCCATTTAGTCAGCCGTGCAGTGGGAGGAGCAGGTTTGGTATTTACCGAAGCCGCCGCCGTAGAACCTGAAGGGAGAATTTCACCCCAAGACTTAGGTATTTGGTCAGATCAACATATTGAAACCCTCGCCAAAATCAATCAGCAAATCCATCAAGCAGGTGCGATCGCTGGTATTCAAGTTGCCCATGCAGGCCGTAAAGCAAGTAATTCTGTACCTTGGGAAGGTGGTAAACCGATTGATGAGACTCAAGGCGGCTGGCGACCAGTTTTTGCACCTAGTGCGATCGCCTTTAATTCTGAAAATAGTCCTCTACCTGAAGCTCTAGATTTGGCAGGAATTGAGCGAATTAAAAATGCTTATATTAATAGTGCAAAACGTTCTGTCGAAGCAGGATTTCAAGTAATTGAGATTCACGCAGCGCATGGTTATTTGTTTCATGAGTTTCTCTCGCCTTTGAGCAATCAGCGTGAGGATGCCTATGGCGGCAGTTTTGAAAATCGCATCCGTTTATTAGTGGAAGTCGCAAGTGACATTCGAGATGTAGTTCCCGATCACTATCCGATTTGGGTAAGAATTTCCGCAACTGATTGGATTGAGAACAGTTGGGATATCGACCAGAGTGTGGAACTTGCCCATAAGCTCAAATCTCTAGGTATTGATGCGATTGACTCTTCTTCTGGGGGAATTCTCAATGGTCTTGGCTCCAAGATTCCCGTGGGTGCAGGTTATCAAACAGCTTTTAGCGATCGCATTCGCCGCGAAACAGGGATGAATACTGCTGCTGTTGGTTTAATCACTGCTCCCGAACAAGCGGATCATATAGTGCGTACAGGACAAGCAGATTTTGTATTGATCGGGCGTGAATTTTTGAGAGATCCTTACTGGGCTGCTAGAGCCGCCAAGGAATTAGGTATTAAAGATTTGGTAGTGATCAAGAGGGAATGATAAGAATCATAGATTGGATGAGAGGATTGTAGTGATGGACAAAAAGCCAAATCATAGCAATGTGATTATCGAACTTTTTAGAGAAAGATAAAGTTTTTCTGACTAGACGAGCAACCCGTTGACGCAAAGTGCAATTAAACCTTTCAATGTGATTAGTTTGTCCAGACTCTTTGCCAACTGCCCGATGACGCTTTTGGGGTAATACACAACAGTAAGCTTGCCAAAAGTCACTATAGCAAACGGCACATTGACGATAGACACTTGGCAAAGATTGCCATAATTCCCTAGCAGCATCTTGATCTCGATTGCCGATATACACCCCAACAATTTCTCTAGTGTCACGGTCAATAGCTAACCACACCCACACCTTATATTTTTTATTACCAACAAAAGACCATAGTTCATCACATTCAATAGTGAGACGTACTTTTTTTTTAGGAATTACTTTTACTTTCCGCTCAACAGTACGAGATTTACTGTTGACGTAGCTTTGCACCCATTGCAACGAAACACCAGCAACGCGAGTGATCGCTCTTAAGGACATGCGCTCTAGCAGCAGCTTATCAACTAGTTGTTTTGTTGCTTCAGGTATGGGCTGATTTCGAGGATTACTCACAAATTGGCGATGGCAGTCCTTACATTTGTGATTTTGTTTTCCATGACGGGTTGTGCCATTTTTGATAACTCTCTTAGATTTGCAGTAAGGACATTCTTGTTCCATCGTTTTTTCCTGTTCACTTGCTTTCTTTTTTATACCATTCCCTCTTGATCACTACCAAAGATTTTAACTATCCTGTGCAATATCAAAGGGCTTGGCTATGAGAGAAGCTAATTCTTCTGCTTCGCAGAAGAATTAGCTTCTTTGGCTTTACGTTTAGGAACTTGGCAAAAAAAGAGTATAGGACTTACTATCCATCAGGATTCTAAAGCCTAACCACATGAGGACAAAAGGGAAAATTTTACGGGCGTAGCGACTGAGAATAAAGGTAATACCTGGTAGATGGGTTAGGGAATAAGACAAAAATAGCCAGAAGCTAACTGTACTGTAACAAACAGGGATGATTACTGATAGATTTTGAATTGAGCTACTGGCAAATAAGGGAATATAAATACCAAGATTGTTGCCACCATTGGAAATAGTTACTGAGGAAACGCGATAGGTCTGGGGATCGCGAAGTACCTCCCAGAGCGATCGCTTACGTGAGTCAAAGCCACGAATTTTGGCGTTTCTCTTCAAGTTCTCAGACTTGTCTTCATCGGAATCATCTTTATTGAGGTTAATTAGATTATTCAATCCGATGAGGATTGGTAAAATTCCCAGTAACCCAATCCAAGTTGAGGGAATGGCTAACCCAATCAAAAAACCCACTAAACTGATCAATACCAAAGCTGTGAATCCTAGCAGTTCACCCACAACAACGTGCTTGGGACGAAAAGTACGATTGACCTGACTAAAGAAGGAAGTCAGATAGATATTATCGTCAAATGTCGTTGCTACAGCAGTAGCCAATCCAATTTTAATTGTCTCAATCAGCCAATCCATTAATATCTCTCACGCAATACTTTACTTGTAAACCTAAAGTTTTCTGCCCCAATCCAGCGCAAAGATCTTTAAGATGTTAGTGAAATTAGTCACTAGCTATAGAAATTTATAGAAGATTTGCATAAGTTCTAATAATATAGAAATAACTGCAAAAAGTCTAACATTCTAGCAGTATTACTAGGATATAACGCTTTATTTGCGTTATTTACAGCGTTTTATCCGTAAAATTTGCTGGTAAATTTTGCCAATTTAAAGAAATATAAAAAATTCTTAGACTTTGTTTCAATATAATGCTCTGTATAGGTTACAAGATTTATTCAGGTTTATTTTTAGCAATATTTATTATCTATGTTTATCAAAGGAGCCGATATGATTAGGTCTTTGCTTGATCTTCTACCTAAACGCCCCAAGCAACATCAAAGTACTAGAAGAAATATTAAAGGTATTAAGCGATCGCCCAATATCTCTTCTAGATCCAACCTGAAAAAACTGACCATGCAATTTTGTCTTGGGCTTGCTTCAAGTTTGGCGATGGGGATAACTTTTGATAGTCAGGTTGGGGCAGTTCCTAAATCTATCAGCAGTAACTCTCCATTGATTGCTCAGATAAGTCAACCAAATCAAAATAACTCATCATCTAACCCACCAGTTAAAGATTCGCCAGTGAGGTTACTGGAGACGGTAGGACTATTTGTGGGTGGAATTATTTTCTGCATTGCTTTAGATCGCTGGTTCTCGAAGCGTTCTTCCCCATCGGATAACACTCCCTTAGCGGAGCAAGCCAAAAAGCTCAAACAACTCAAAATTGGCTATCCAGAGGGCATGACAAATCTGGAGGTACTACGAACTCAAGGCTTACTAGAAGAGCGGTTACGACCATTTGGACTGAGTATCACTTGGACAAGTTTTCTATCAGCTTCCGCTTTGATTGAGGCTCTGAGCAATGGCACAATTGACTTCTGCGGTGGTGGTGGTACGGCAAGCATTTTTTCGCAAGCCGCCGATCATATATTTGTGCGCGTAGCTAAAGAGAAATATACAGCTCCTAAAGGTCAAGCGATTTTAGTACCAGAAGATTCACCAATTCAGACCCTTGCGGATCTCAAGGGCAAAAAAATTGTTTTTGATAAAGGTTCCAGCGCCCATTATATTTTAATCCGCGCCTTGCATAAGGTTGGTCTAGATTTTAGTGACATTGAGCCAATTTACCTGACTCAGCCACAGGCTCTATCGCTATTTCGGCAAGGCGAAGCGGATGCTTGGGTGATTTGGGTTCCCTATGCCCAGACTCAAGCTCGCAGTTCCTATCCAGGGCGATTGATCGCTGATTTAGAAAGCATTTTTGGCGATCAAGCCTCTGTGGAAGTTCCCACTTACTACTATGCGATTCCTGAACTTGTCCGTGACTATCCCGACCTACTCAAGGTAATCTTAGAGGAAGTTAATGAGGCTGGCGCATGGGCGAAGAAGCAGGAATTAGAATCTGTGCAACGTTTAGCAGCTCAACATGAAATCGATCCATCGATTGTGGAAACATTGCAGCAGCGCAGTTCGGAACGAGCGATTATTCCCATTGATGATCAATCCCTTACGGCTCTTCAGCATCAAGCCAATATATTTAGAGAACTCAATCTCATTCCTGAACGAATCAATGTCAGGGATGGTTCCTATAGTTTGCAAACTAAGCAAAACTGGACTTATTAGCACTTCTAGTAATTAAATGGCAAAATTCAATTATTACGATCGCATTGCTCAGAACTACGACCAAACGCGCTGGTTGACAGAACCAATTGCCGAAGAGGTCGCCGATTTTATTTTGAAATTAGTTGAGGCAAGACCTGAAACCTCTTTTTTAGAAGCAGGTGTCGGCACTGGCGTAAATGTTTTACCTCTGGTCAAGCGTGGCTATAAGGTGACAGGAATTGATGTTTCTCAAGAAATGCTCAATCGGTTTCGCCAAAAATTGCCAGAAGTTCCATCAAATCTAAACTTAGTCTGTGGTGATGCTTCTCAATTAGATTTTCCAGATCGGAGTTTTGATGTTGTTTTAACTGTGCATATGGTTCACACTGTTGCTAATTGGCAAAGGTTTCTCGATGAGATTACTCGCGTGTTAAACCCCAACGGCTTTTATCTCAATGCTCAATGCATTACACCACCTGCAAGGCTGGAATTTGAGAACTATTTTCGAGCAATCTTGGCAAAGTATGAAGCTCAGGATTCTCAGCCTGAACCTAAGCCAATCGCTAAAATCAACATAGACATAGACCAATATTTCCTCAACAAAAGCTATCAATCCAATTACGCGATCGCTAAGGAATGGACAGTTAGCAATACGGTTAGAGAACTCTTGAGTTTCTTTAAATTACGAGCCTATGGATTCTGTTGGCGCGTATCTGAGGAAATTTTTGAACAGGCGATTGCTGAATTTGAAGATTTTTGTATCGAGCGCTATTGCTCACTAGATACAGAACTATCATCTACCGCTAAGTTTGAAATATGAGAATACCACAGGCTTTAACTCAAACTCTCATCCGTTCTTATCAAGATAACGATCTCGATGCCATCGCTTAACTTTGGAGCAGCACTTAGCATGAGAATTTCCGTATTTACAATATTCCCATCTGTACTCAGAATGGAAACTACTACTAACAAAACTTATTCCGTAAGGTAGTAATTTGGTAGCAGAAATTGAGGTAGTGCTAAAAAGGAAAGGATATAGGAAAATATCAAGATGTTTGATACAAAGTAAAGCAATGTCAGAGTCAATGCCATCCTGTCCATCCTGCCAGTCGGTATCCGTGGTTAAGAACGGTAGTACAAGACATGGGAAGCAAAACTATAAATGTCGAGACTGTGGTCGTCAATTTGTAGAAAATCCTCAGTGGCAGAGAATTTCAGAGCGTATCCAAGACACTTATGACCTTCTAGAGAGACTACTACTAGAAAAAATCCCACTAACTGGAATTGCCAGAGTCCTCAAGATTTCAGAACGATGGTTGCAGAGCTACGTGAATCATAAATATGAAAACATTCCCCAACAGGTTGAGGTAGAAACAAAACCAAAACACCGTTTGACTATACAGATGGATGAATTATGGTCTTTTGTGGATGACAAAGGTAACAAACAGTAGGTATGGCTTGCCATTGATGCTGAGACTCGTGAAATTGTGGGTTGTTATATCGGCGAACGCTCTGGCGAATCAGCTCAAAAATTATGGGAATCGTTGCCTAGTGTCTATCGCCAATGCGCGGTTATTTATACTGATTTCTACACACCTTATCCAGTTGTTCTTCCTAGCAAACGTCATAGGGCAGTGGGTAAAGAAACGGGAAAGACCAACTATATTGAGAGATTCAACTGTACGTTACGACAACGGGTATCAAGACTAGTTAGAAAGACCCTACCCTTTTCTAAAAAGTTGGAAAACCACATCGGAGCCATTTGGAATTTTATTCATCATTACAACGCTTCTTTGCCTGTTCGTTCATCCTTTCCTTTTTAGGACTGCCGATTTCTGTAACAAACATCAAATAGCGATCGCAATACAGCAAAACATACAATTGATCGGCGATCACCTAAAATTTACGACTCACAGGAATAGCGATCGCCTTTAGGAGATAGATTGTTGATGCGATCGCCTAATAATCACGACTCACAGGAATAGCGATCGCCATGAGGAGATAGATTGCTGATCTCTTAGAAATTACGACTCACAGTTCTAGAGATCTCATACAGCAAAACCTTTAGCTGATGGATAATTGAGTCAATCTAAAAGTAGGATATGAGTTAATTTGTCCTTAAATATCGAACCAAATCGCAGTTACGTCATAAACTCTAGATATATAGAATTTTTCAGCCATAGCTCATCGTAATTGACAAGATTTTTCAGCCGCAACTCATTTTGGCAGCTTAAACTGACCAATCAAGAATCAAAATCCTAAGAGGATGTAATGGATAATAGATATTCGTTTGTTGGCGGCAAGGAAGGCATATGGCAGGTAACAGATGTGCGGGGCATAGCTGGATCTTCTTTAGATCTCGTTGAAAGAGTAAATGTAGTAAATGATGCTGTCGCGGAATTGCCATTGGACAGTTCATGGGTTCTACAAAGTTTTACCAGCAATGTTCGCTATGCTATGCGTGATGAAGTTACGGCTCTTCGGGCAGTACAGCCTGTACTGAATCGATCGGAAGCCATCTCTGCGGTGCTAATTCCGATTAAAAAAACTGTCGCGTGGTGGGAAATGGCACAAGATGAGCGACGGGCAATTTTTGAGGAACAGTCTCATCATACGGCTGTTGGATTGGATTATCTTCCAGAGGTTGCACGGCGGCTGATGCACTGTCGCGATCTCGGAGAACCATTTGATTTTCTCACTTGGTTTGAATTTGCGCCTGAACACACTAAGGCTTTTGATGAATTACTGATGCGGATGCGTGCAAGCATAGAGTGGGAGTATGTGGAGCGAGAAGTTGAGGTTCGCTTGATTCGAGATGACATTTCATAAAGAAGCGATCACTCCGTTAAGGTTATCTGTTTCTAGGCGATATTAGGCAAGCAGAATTAGTTGAGTTGAGAGAAGTTATTGGCGATTCTTTTCTAGATGCGTAACGATTCAAAGACAAAAAATGTTAAGCGATCGCCTAAAACTCACGACTCACAGTACTAGCGATCACGTTTCAAAGATAGATTGTTGATGCGATCGCCTAAAAATCACGCCTCACAGTAATAGCGATCGCCTTGAGGAGACAGATTGCTGATATCATCTCGTTTGAATTAGAGTTAAATTTTTTAGTGATTTGCAGTTAACGGCAAAACTACAACGCAATTAAGTAGGGACTGTATAATGGCATTGACCTTTCAAAAGTTAGCAAGATCAGCCGATTTCCCAAGTGAGGCTAGTAACGCGGGTTATCTAAAACCGAAAAATTGGGATGATTACGATCACAAGACCTTATTTAGCCTCACTGTTTTTGATGAGCAGGGTAACAAGCAGACTATTGGTAACATAAAAATAGGTTTTGTTGGTCAAAATGGGGGATGGACTGAAGAGCAAATTCCAGAGCAATTTGATGTGCTGCCTGAAACTTTTTATTCTCTTGGTCAGGATGCTGATTACTACAAAAATATAGTAGAAAGTCTTTCTCAAGAAATAGCTGTTAATGTTCTCACTGCTCTCGGCGATGTTGTGCATAATTCTGATCGCCTTGAAATTGCTGAAAACGAACGTGCTTTTCGGATTTCCTTACTTAGGTCTGTGAACCACACCACTATTGACAATCAGTTTAGAAGAATTCTGCGCCATGAAGCCCAACTCACTAAATATAATTTTTTCTATGAAAAGGTCGCTAATGCACGTTATTCAGGAATCAGGGTTGACTTCACTGTTGAGCCAAATACTAAGCCTTCTTCTAATATTCATATACTAATCAGCCGTAATGGAGTGGGAAAAACAACCCTGCTTAATAATATGGTTAATGCACTTCTTCCTAATAGAGGTTCTACAGAAGAAACTGGCAGTTTTTTTACTCCATCACAATCGAATGAAACTGCCACAATCGATAATGATTACTTTGCTGGCGTTGTTTCTGTTTCCTTTAGTGCTTTTGATCCTTTTACTCCTCCCAACGATCAGCCTGATGCTGATGCTGGAATGCGCTATTACTATGTAGGGCTAAAAAAGCGTTCTTCTCAACAAGACCAAGTGATTTTGGGGCTGAAAGATAAAGACAATTTGTGTTGCGATTTCGTAGATAGTCTAAACATATGTTTTGCGTTAACAGCGAAGAAAACTCGTTGGATAAATGCGGTTAGGACATTAGAGTCAGATTTTAATTTTGCTGAAATGGATTTGTGTGACCTTACTAATGTATATGAAGTAGATCAATCCGATAATAAACAGATGTTTTCTGAAAGGGCAAAAGCACTTTTCCAACTAATGAGTTCGGGTCACACCATCGTACTTTTAACTATTACAAAACTAGTTGAAACGGTTGAAGAAAAAACCTTAGTTCTGCTTGATGAGCCTGAAAGCCATCTTCATCCACCATTATTATCAGCATTTACGCGAGCGTTATCTGATTTGCTGGTTAATCGTAATGGTGTAGCGATCATCGCCACCCATTCGCCAGTAGTGTTACAAGAAGTACCTAAATCTTGCGTTTCGATACTCCGAAGAACTAGGCTTATTGCAAATGTCGATAGACCAGAAAGTGAGACATTTGCAGAGAATGTGGGGATTTTAACGCGAGAGGTTTTCGGATTAGAAGTTTCTAAATCTGGATTTCACAACTTACTGGCGAAATCTGTTGCTGAAGGCAAAAGCTACGAAGAAATAGAACAAGAATATCAGAGTCAACTTGGTTTTGAGGGGAAAACAATTTTACGATCAATGGTAATGGTTAGAGATTCGCAATTGGGGGCTATCGAATGAGAGCTTTAACTGCACCAAATTACGATCCTCTGACAGTTTACCAAACATGCATCAATGGCGTTACAGACGATAGCTTAATCGACAGACTCAATAATATAACTGACGAAATTGTTTTTGCAGCCAAGGATTACGAGCAAAAGGCTAAGGCTCAACTGCTTTATACTATTCCCAAAAACAACTGTAAGAATAATGAAATTGCTTTAGGCAAAGTAACTAAAGAGGAACTCAAAGAAGTTTACACCTCATATATGGTAGTGAGTTCAAAACCAGCAAGGGATATCTATGACTCATTGTTATCGCAGGCTCATTTAGGTAAATGTCCTTATTGTGGCTTTGGTCAGACTAGAACCTTAGATCATTATCTACCTAAAGCTAAATATCCTCAATTCTCAGTTCTCCCATTTAATTTAGTACCATCCTGTAGAGATTGTAATACAGGTAAAAACACGGCAATTGCGACTACAGCAGAAGCGCAAAGCCTACATCCCTACTTTGATCACCAGATTTTTATTAATGATCAATGGCTCTACGCAAAAGTAAATGAAACTAAGCCTGCGACTATTTATTTTTTTGTGAAAGCTCCAAAGCAATGGGACGAGATATCTAAAGCAAGAGTTCAGGCGCACTTTTGCAATTTTAATTTGTCTTCACGATATTCAGTGGAGGCGGGCGATGCGCTAGTTTCCTTGAGAGATGTCTTAATCAGCTATTGTCAGTCATTCGGTTCAAAGTCAGTAAGAGATCTCTTAAAGATAGAAGCTAACTCTTCTGCTAAACAGCATAGTAACTCTTGGAAAACGGCTATGTTACAGGCACTTGTAGTAAGTGATTGGTATTGTGATGGTGGATTTCTATAAGCTGTGCTTTGGCAAGTTATAGATGGTTGGCTTAGGTGTTAAATTTGGATAAATTATTAGTGATCGCAAAGACCCATAATTATTAAGCGATCAGTTTAACGGGGCTGCAAGTATTGTTCTCCCAAATTTGATAGGCATCCACTTGAGCGATATACAAGCGAAATTAGGTAGATAAAGCTCAAATTCTTGTACCGCCTACCACGCGGCAGTGTAATATTTTCGGTTTTAAGTTTAGACTTGAGTAGAAATCGCGAAGGGAAGAGCGCAAGCACCCATGAATAAACCCGAAGATATTCCCACCCTATGGCAAAACTCTCGGAATTGGCTAGGAATGCAAATGGGCGTAGACGAACATCGTAAAGCCGAGGTGTATTTAGAAATCTCACAGGCTGCCACATTACGCGATGCTTCCTACTGGCTTCAGGTTGTTTTTGCGGCAGGTATCGCCACCCTTGGGCTTATTCTCAACAGCCCCGCAGTAATTATTGGCGCAATGCTAATTTCTCCTCTAATGGGACCGATTCTCTCATTAGGGCTTTCTCTAGCAACTGGGGACTTTGTCTTGCTAGCTCGGGCGATCGCTAATCTCACCTTGAGTTGCACGGTGGCAATTAGTTTTGCCGTCATCCTGATTTTCTCGCTGCCTTTTAAGGAAATTACCAGCGAAATCGTCGGGCGGACTCAACCGAACACCCTCGATCTGGTAATCGCCCTTTTTTCGGGAGCCGTCGGCGCATTAGCTACCTGTCGTCCCATTAAAGGCGTAGTCAACTCCATTCCAGGAGCCGCGATCGCTGTCGCCCTCATGCCACCTCTATGCGTAGTTGGCTATGGCATCGGTACTGCTTTAAGCCTAAATCTATCTGATGGCTTCCAAACTGCAAGGGGCGGAGGATTGCTATTTCTCACTAATCTGGTAGCGATCGCCTTTTCATCATTGCTTGTTTTTCTTGCTCTACATATTGATACAGATACAGTGCGTGAAAAAGTGAGAATTTGGGAAGCAAACGATCCTGAAAGCGACATCATTCAAACATTTCTTGGTAACTATCCATTTTTACAAAAATTACGCCCCATCGGTAGCTTACTAGGAAGGTTACTGGTAGGGTTGTTAGCGGTTCTAGCGCTTTTAGTTCCCCTAAGTAATGCCTTTGGCCGCTTAGGTAATGAGGTCGCTCAAAAACAACGACAGAACTTTTTACGACGCAATGTCACGGAGATCTGGCAAAAAGATTTTGGAACTCTTCCCGATGGACAGCCTCGCTCTACAATTGAACGAGTTTCCATTCGTGAACAGGATCGGCTGATCAATTTACAGCTAAACATTTTCACCAGCAAACTTTACTCACCTATAGAAAAAGAACAATATATTAAAGAACTTGCTCAAAAAATTGACAAGGAACCCAAACAAATTCAATTAACCCTCAACGAGATTCCGATCGCCTCCAATGAAATTCTGACTAAACAAGAAGAAGTAAAAACGGTAGTAGAAACTCCTGCGCCTAATTTTCAAGAGTTACAGGTCAATCTCTTTCAAAAGCTAAATGCCTCTCTGGTCGATCTTGCCCTACCTCCCAAAGTTCAGTTACTAGACTATGCAGTCACTACGAGTAAAGCTCAGGCAATAGTTGTTTCGATTACTTATCTCAGCGATCGGGATCTGAGTGATGATGCTCGTTCCTTAGTGATTCAAGATATTCGCACTCGATTAGATATCAAAGATGCGAATGTCAAGTTAGAACATATCAATACATCAGCAGGAGAAATTCTATTTGAGGAGGATAAATCTATCCTTCCATTATCGGCAAATAGCACATTAGACAAAATCGGCGCTTTACTCAAAAATTATCCTTCACTCAATCTCAATATATCAATTTCTCGGCGCAATTCAGAGTCATTCAGTTTTGAAAAATCACGATACAACGCGATCGCATTATATCTGTTTACCAAATGGCAAATCGGACAAGAGCGAATCAGGTTATCTGTCCTATCAGGACTTTCTAGTGAATTGACTCCCATCAAATTACCGCAGGATGGTAGATCATCGTTACGTTTAAATGTAAACAATTAATCGCCAAAGGATAAAATGTAACGGATTCTAATGAAGCAAAGATTACTTCGTAACGGATACGATAGTCAGGAAATTTTCTCTGTCTGTGTTTTATAAAATCCACTTCCCTCTAAAAGTCTTCTTCTTTTACAATTTTGAAATTTGCATTTTTAGGATAGAATTCTCTAATCAACCCATTTGTATATTCATTCAATCCACACTCCCATGCATGATATAGATTTGCGAAAAAAGTGTCTGGTTGCAAGTTTTCAGAGAGCTTCTCATGTCCACAGAATTCTCTTCCATATCAAATATCATTGTCTCTCGGAATGCTGACTTTATAGCAGTTTTTAGTTGAGTGCAACACAAAAAATGTAGGGGCAATTCATGAATTGCCCCTACATTTTTTGTGCTTTTCTGTACAGCAGTCATTTGAAATCCGCTATAAAGTTTAAAATAGTTTGATCATCACTCGATTTATTTCAACCATAGTCTTATTTTTGGCTAAACCTGCAAAAATCACTTTACTAACGATTTTAGTTTGTATTTTTACTTTCTTGCTCGATAAACATCCAAGCTTGCAGAACCGATGCCACAGTCCAAGCTTGGGCAATACAACCACGCAATCGCATCGGAGCATCTCCATCAAAAATTTCACTCAAGCTACCTAGACCTCCAGCTTTGAGATGATTTGACATTGGCTGAAGTAGAGCATGAGCCTGTTCAGGATTTTGATAGACACGCAAATGACTTCGCACAAATCCGCCTATCAGCCAACCCCATACAGTGCCTTGATGATAAACACTATCCCGTTGATAAGAATTACCGCCGTAATGTCCGCAATAGTCTGGATGATTTGAGGATAGCGATCGCAATCCATAGGAAGTGAGTAGTGATCGCCCACATGCCTCAACAATACTTTTTTGTTGGAGTTGGGTTAATAACGGAGAGATAGGAAGAGAGACTGCAAAGATTTGATTGGGGCGCAGAGTATCATCGTTACAATCCGCTTTGTCATCAGCATTTAGGACATCATAGCAATAGCCAGTGGATGAGTTCCAAAATTGTTGAAATCCAATTCTGGCTCGATCTGCGAGTTTCTCATAGCGATTGTGGGGTTTGCCAATCTTTTGGGCGATCATGCTCATTGTCGCGAGAGCGCAATACCAAAGTGCATTAATTTCTACAGGCTTACCAATCCGAGGCGTGACTACCCAGTCGCCAATCTTGGCATCCATCCAAGTTAGTTGGACTCCAGTTTCACCTGCATAGATTAATCCGTCACTATCGAGATGGATATTGTAGCGAGTTCCTTTGCAATGCCAATCGATAACCTCTTCTAGAGCAGGAAAGATTTGATATAATAATTGATCATCGCCAGTTGCCGCATGATAAGCACGGATTGCTTCAAAGTACCAAAGCGTGGCATCGACAGTGTTATATTCTGGCGTTTCTCCAATATCTGGGAAACGATTTGGCAACATTCCGCGATCAAGATATTGGGCAAAAGTAAGTAAAATGGAACGCGCAATTTCAGGACGACCCGTTGCTAATGTCAATCCTGACAAACTAATCATCGTATCTCTTCCCCAGTCAGAGAACCAATGATATCCAGCAATAATTGTTTTGCCGTTATCTAGCTCTGGTCGATCCACGATAAACTGATCGGCGGCTAGCACCAAATGCTTAATCCAATCTGGCGCTAACTGAGGTTGGACATTGGAAAAAGAATTTAAAGTATAGGAGGAATACCAAGCTTCTAAGAGCTTCGTTTCGCGATCGCGCTGAGTTTGCAACGCGATTTCCCCATTAACTAAATTGTCTGAGTTTGTACTAGCAATGATGGTTAAAGTCTCGCCCACCTCTAGTTTTACTTCAAAGGTGACAACATGCATATGATCTTCGCGATCACTTAAACCCCGCTCTCGTTCCATCGCCAGATCAAATCCCCGATACCAATCGTGAGCGAGTGTGAGAATGCCGCGATCACTAAGCAAATAGAATGGAGTCGCTGTCGAGAAAGCCTTTATACAAACTCCTTTCTCAATGAGATCCACTTGCATTTGCCAATTATCACCTATTAGACCTGTTGGGAAACAAAAGCAATGTTTAGAGCAGATTTTGCTCTTTCCATCTGTATTTAAGAAGCGTCCAAATAGAAGTTCCATAAGCCTGCCGCATTCAACATAAGACGATCATCAAAATCAGGTACACGATTGCGATAAACTGCCGTTACTGAGTTATAACGCTTCATACCTGCATGAGCATGTTCGCATTTAACTCTTTGAGCACTAAATTCTCGATTCTCCTGCTTCTGATGTTCAGTTAACTCTTTACCTCTTGGCTTTTTGTGGGGTAAACGTACATTGACAAACTCGTTTTGTAAACCCTGATATCCCAAATCACCCTCAATCACTACTAGGTCGGGGATATTACTNNNCAATCCTCTTCATCCAACTGTTTCTTGTCATGTATTTTTCCTGCTCTAGCCTTGCTCAGTAAAATGATCCGCTTTTTAAGGGTGCTACCTGTAGTATGTTTCCGCGTATGTCGTTTTTTTTCCTGAGTAATGTGCTTTTTGTTGCTCCGCATCTTGCGGACGTTGCACTGGTCTTTCTGTACCATCAATGATTACTTCTTGGACATCAGCAAACTTTGCTAAAAATTCCTCAATGCTATGAATCTTTCTCTCTGGTAGTGTTTGTTTCTGTGCCAATGCTGTTTCCAGTATTGGCATTAGTCGATGAACCCAATCATGGGCGCAGGAACGGTCAAATCCAAATAACACACTCATTAAGTCGAAGGTGGGATAGCATTTGCAGTACAACAGGATGAAAAATAATTTGTCTGCACTGCTTCTCAATGTTGCTTTTCTACCGCCTCCTAATGTTCGCCATCGTCTTTTCTTCATGAGCATTTGCTGGTACGCTTCTTCAAAGCTTGCTAACAATGCCTCGAATGCTTGACGGTTTAGCCCTGTGGTTGCTCGTATTTGCCTATCTTGTTTTAATATCTTTTCTAGATTGAGCATCTTTTTTTGATTGTTTTTGGGTGATGATAACCGCAATTGAATCTTTGTTATGCTTCAATTTATTTCGATGAGTGTGTTTGTTTAAGTGGGGATTGAAGTACAGAAATAAATGTGAAGTCGCCTCTATAACTTGCTTTTGTTTCCCGACAAGTCTATTGTATTGCCATGATAATCGCGATAGTTAACTAATGCTTTAATCGAGAGTTTTATAGGAGAGCTACCGCGCTCTAGAGCATACTGAATATAGGTAGTATTTTGTCCATGCTGCATCCATATGCGCTTTTGAAGCAGTGCATCAGCACAAGCAAAGCTCCATTTTGGTATGGTTCCCTCCAATGTAAAGCTTTCAATATTTTGATAGCCTGATGGCTCGATAGTTCCATCTTCCCAGCGATTAGTATGAATAGGATAATATTTATCTCTATATTTTACGGTTTCATCTAGTTTTGAGAGTAAAAGAGATCGCTCTAAAGGAGGTTTAAGCGCGCCGACCAGTAAGCCATGATAGCGACGGGTCAGCATTCCTGAGAGCGTACCAGAAGCATAGCCACCAATACCATTAGTCACCAGCCATTCATACTCTTCTGCCTTAGTGTGATCGCCACAAATTTCTCTTCCGAAATTAATACTCATTGCTATCTAGTTAGGGGTATAAAGTTATAAATTATGGAATGTTTTTGGTGCACTTCGCGCGTTAACAAACATTATTACGCAGAAAATCGATATTGCTTCTATCCAAAGCTGATCTAGTTTGGCAATGCTGCTAAGTCCAAGTTCTAAATGTTCGAGCCATTCCATAATCCACTCACTATTTGAGAGTGATTAATCTGGGCTTTTATCAGAATATTCGCTTGATTGCTGGATTAGTTTGGCTACTAGCCCTGTCCAACCTGTTTGATGGCTAGCACCAATGCCTGAGCCATTGTCACCATGAAAATATTCATAGAATAAAACTAAATCTTTCCAGTGAGGGTCGGTATGGAATTTTGACTTTTTACCATCTTGCTGATCGTTTAGAGGGCGATCGCCATGATCATCTTCAACAAAAATATTGATTAAACGCTGAGATAGTTCTACCGAGACATCCCATAGCGTCATCAATTTCCCTGAACCAGTGGGATACTCAATTTTGAAGCTATCACCATAGAAATGATGAAACTTCTGTAAGGATTCGACAATGAGGAAATTTACTGGCATCCAAATTGGACCGCGCCAATTAGAGTTTCCACCAAATAGTCCGCTTGAAGATTCAGCTGGTTCGTAATCAACTCGATAGTCACTGCCATTCGTTCGCCAAATATAGGGATGATCCTTATGAAATTTAGAGATCGCCCGAATGCCATAGTCGCCTAAAAATTCGTTCTCATCTAACATTTTAGTTAAAATACGTTGGAGCTTATCGCGATAGCAGATAGCAAGTAACCGTCTAGCTTCCATCCCACAAGTTTCCATGCAAGCAACATTTTGAGTTAGCTCAGGATGGTGGGTGATAAACCAATGCATTCTATTTTTAAATTCGGGCAATTGATCTAGTAATTCTGGATCTAATGTCTGTATAGCAAAGAGGGGAATCAGCCCTACTAGCGATCGCACTTTTAGTTTTAATTGATTACCAGAGGGTAGATTGAGAACATCATAGTAAAAGCCATCTTCTTCGTCCCAAAGCTCTGTATGCTTCTCACCGACTTTGTTCATCGCATCAGCAATATAGAGAAAATGCTCAAAGAATTTCGTGGCAATATCCTCATAAACATGATTCTCTTTGGCAAGTTCTAAGGCAATTGTTAGCATATTTAAACAATACATGCCCATCCAGCTAGTTCCATCGGCTTGCTCAATATATCCACCCGTGGGAAGTTCAGCACTGCGATCGAACACGCCAATGTTATCCAATCCCAAAAAACCGCCTTCAAAAACATTTTTGCCATCACGATCTTTTCGATTTACCCACCAAGTAAAGTTTAATAGAAGTTTTTGAAAAACGCGCTCTAAAAATTTGCGATCGCCTTTACCATACATCTTCTGCTCGATCTTATAAACTCGATAGGTCGCCCAAGCATGAACAGGAGGATTGACATCGCCAAAAGCCCACTCATAGGCAGGGATTTGCCCATTTGGATGCATAAACCACTCACGGGTAATTACATCAAGCTGCCGCTTAGCAAAATCTGGGTCAATCATCGCGATCGGAATCGTATGGAAAGCCAAATCCCAAGCCGCAAACCAAGGATATTCCCATTTGTCGGGCATCGAAAGAATATCCTCGGATTCCAAATGGAACCATTGAGCATTTCGTCCCTTGAGGCGATCGCTTGGTGGTGTGGGCGTAGCTGGATCGCCTTCTAGCCAAGGCTTTACAGAATAGTTATAATACTGCTTACTCCATAACATCCCTGCAAAAGCCTGTCTCTGGACATTTCGCACGTCATCCGACATAGGAAACGGTGAAATTTGCTTATAAAACTCATTTGACTCTCTCAATCGGGTTCCAATAATTTCTGCGTCTGTTCCCAATTTAAGGGCATCTGGCGTAATATCGCTGAGTCGTAATCTGACAACTTTGGTTTCACCTGAAGCGATCTCTAGTTCGTAATGAGCAGCAGCCTTTGTGCCTTGTTGCTGAGGATTTACCGAAGCTTCACCATTGACAATATAATCATTGATGCCATCCTTCACATATTGGGAGCTATTTGCAGTTCCAAAAAGGCGTTGATAGTTGGTTTCGTTTTCTGTAAACAGTAATTCTTTACTCTCTGGACAATAGAGCCACATTTGCCCTAGATCTTCATGGCTTGCGGCGATCACGTCCGAGGAATGAGCCTTAAGTGATGGTTTCCTACTATTGTCCCAAGCCCAAGTATTGCGAAACCAAAGCGAAGGCAGAAGATGGATAGTTTGCGATTCGAGAGCGTGATTGGTAATGCTAATTTGGATCGTAATATCCTGAGGCGAGTTTTTAGCATATTCAACGACCACATCAAAGTAGCGATCGCTATCAAATACTCCCGTATCCAACAACTCAAATTCTCGTTCCTGCCGACTGCGGTGTTTATTTCCATTCACTAGCTGTTCGTAGGGGAAAGCTGCTTGAGGATATTTGTAAAGATATTTCATGTAGGAATGCGTGGGCGTATTATCTAGATAGAAGTAGTACTCCTTCACATCTTCGCCATGATTGCCTTCACTACCAGTTAACCCAAACAATCTTTCTTTAATAATCGGATCGGCTCCATTCCAAAGCGAGATCGCGAAACAGAGATACTGGTGATCGTCAGAAATACCAGCGATACCATCTTCGCCCCATCGATAGGCACGCGATCTCGATTGGTCGTGTGAGAAATAATCCCAAGCATCTCCCGTGGGGCTGTAATCTTCTCGCACTGTTCCCCATTGGCGATCGCTGAGATAGCAACCCCATTTCCTCCAAGGCTTGCCATTACGGGAATCTGTCAATCTTAATTGCTCTGGGTTGGTCATATTTCTCTACAACAATGTGCTGGAAATGTTTTGTAAATGAGTGTAGCTTTTATAATGGAAATTTCCAAATTCTTCTATAAAAAAATACTTTGAAGAATATTTCAAAGAGTATGGGAAATCTATGAATTTTCCATACTCTTACAGCAAAAAATCACAAGAGAATTTTATGGATTCAAAAAAAGTGACAACCGCATTTGCTGGAAAAAATCGGTTGCGTATATTAGCGTGCCGATAAAGCAAGGGAAAAAAGTTGATTGTTGACAGCAGCAATATAAGAGTCGTTTTTAAGAAATGCAGATGGAAGCCTGTTGCTATCTACCGCAGCTTTCACGACCTGTGCAGCTGTAATCGAACCGTCATTGAATCCTTTCATTAGATCGCTTGAATCTGGAATTCCTTGCTCTTTAAAAAAGCCTTGGTGTGCCAAATAAGCAAGATTGAATGGAGTCAAAGTTACCTTCATTTTTACTTCTACTGAAGGCATTTGCATGGCATCGTCGGCCGCTTGAGATGCTGGGACAATTGCAGTTGTAGAAAGTAACAATGCTGGCAATAAGGATAGAAGCAACTTTTTCATGATTTTATTTCCCGTTATGAACTTGATTGTTTGAAGTTGAACTTCATGACTAAAGTATTAACCAGTAAACTGAATGCTCGCCAATACAAAAATGAGGAATTGATTAATTTCTACTGAGAGACCTAACTGTGTTCTGCGTCAATTATTTCATGCGTTCGATCAGGCGATCGCCCACTCGTAAAGCATTAGCTATAATCGTTAATGTGGGATTGACGGCGGCACTGGAGGGGAAAAAGGAACCATCAACAACATAGAGATTGTCTACATCATGGGTTCGACAATTAACGTCTAAAACGGAATCTTTGGGATCTTCACCAAACCGACAGGTTCCATTTTGATGCGCCACTGCTGCAATATCCAACTTCTTGCGAAAATATAGAGATACGGGAATAATCCGATCGCCGCAATCGATTGATTTTAACACTTTGCCCCAGCGATCCATCAAACGAACGAAGGCTTCCGTATTGTTTTCGGTATAGCGGAGATGCACGCTTCCATTTTTGTAGGTGACGCGATTGTTGGGATCGGGTAGATCTTCGGCAGTGACAAACCAATCGACAGAATGTTGGGCGATTTGATCCAATGCCATCCCTGGAGCAAATACAGGTGCGTCGAGGGCGATCATATCCTTATTGACTTTTCCTAGAAGTTGGATCAATCCCATTGGATAATTAAATCCATCTTCGCCCCAATAGTAATCGAGAACCGCGAGGGTTTTCTGGAATTCACTGGGATTTGGCTTGGGTGTGATACCGACGATCGCGCCGTGTTGGTGTTTCATGAAGTTCCTGCCCACTTGGTCTGAGCTATTAGCCAAGCCGTTCGGATGCATATCGTTAGCCGATCGCAATAGCAGTGCTGCCGAATTAATCGCGCCGCAGGAAACAACGACAATATCGCTGGAGAAGCGAACAATTTGGTCGTCTAATTTTACTTCGACGCTGGTGATTTCTCTTCCCGTTGGGCTTGTATGCAGGCGCAGTACTTCCGCCTCGGTAAGCAAGGTGATGTTGTCTTTAGCGATCGCAGGTCGCACGCAATTTATATCCGAGTCGCCTTTGCCATTTACTAAACAGGGGAATCCATCACAGGTATTGCAACGAATGCAGGCTCCTAAGCGACGATTGACTTCATTTAGCTTGATTGCTAAAGGCAGATTGATTGGATTCAATCCCAGTTTTACTAAATCATCATGAATTTCTTGGATGCGCGGCTCATGGGAAACGTGTGGGAATGGATAGGGCGAGTCTGTCGGTGGTTCGGTGGGATCTTGACCGCGTTGTCCATGTACATCGTAAAGTTTTTCTGCTTCGGTGTAGTAGGGTTCAAAGTCTTGGTATTTCAAAATCCATTCGGGCGAAATTCCTCCTTTGTGTTCGACGCGATCGAAATCGCGCTCCCGCAACCGCAGCAAAGCACCGCCATAAACCTTGGTATTACCGCCGACCCAATAGCCAATTCCTGGATGGATTTGACTGCCATCGCGATCGTCAACCCAAGTCTCAGCAGTGTGATAGCGGTCTTTTTTATAGACTTCTACCGTATCCCAATTTTGTTTCTCTTGAGGCAAGAATGCACCTCTTTCTAAGATCAAAATCTTCTTGCCACTAGAAGCAAAGCGATAGGCTAAGGTTCCGCCGCCAGCGCCAGTTCCGATAATAATGACATCGTAATGTTCAGTAGACATAGATTTTCTTATATATTTGAGAACGTGGATTTATTTAAAGAAATTTTGGAGGAAAGACATGAACCTCTTAGGTGCAGGAGCATTAGATTCCTCTACCTTGGCGACTTTAGGCGGATTCCCTTGCATTTCAATAACTTCGTAAACCTTAAACTCGGCTTTATGTAAGGTGAAGTTCCCACTGCGATTGATAATTGCTTTATCTTTGACTTGTTTGTAAATAGATTCAGATATTAATAAATCACTGCCAACTTCTTGATTAGCTGCCTCAATTCGACCGACCGAATTTACAATATCGCCCAAAGGCGTAAGAACATTGGGCTTGCTGGGATCTATCGGAATGAGGACAGCAGCACCATAGTGAATGCCAATACTCACATTTAGTGGGTTGTAGGATAATTTCTTTAGAAAAACATTCAATTCCGCTATGGTTTTAAGCAGTTCCAATCCCGCCCATACCGCTCTTTCTGCGGCTAAACTACTGTTTTTCTCATATCCAAATACTGCCATGACTCTGACACCCATGACATTAGGAATAATCCCACCATATTGAGCCATGACTTTCTGGACGCGATGGAAATAGCGGCTCATGATATAGACAATATCGTAGTGAAAGTTTACTTCATCAAAATTAGTCTCTCCGCGAATTGTGGCAACTAGCAAAGCGACATTGCGATCGCTATTTACCGCACCAGTGGCAAGATGACCTTCGAGAATGTCAATGTCTTCATTGTCAATCACCATACGGCGAATCGAAACATCTCCCGTAACCTTGGTTTGACAGGCAAGCCGCACATGGACGGGGAAATCTAGTTTTTTGGCTAAAGCTCTTTCAGCGCTGGTTGGGGGGCTACAATTTTGCACTCCATCTAAAATCATGATGCGACAAGTGGAACAATAGGCATTCCCACCGCAGACATGGGTATGCTCGATTCCATTTGCTAACAAAGCCTCTAATACTGTATCGGATTTGTTGATTTCGACAGAACGTTTATCAGGTAGGCAATTAATTTTTGACATGATTTTAACCTTATTATTATAGAAACTTTTCTTGAGCTAAAATGACTTGTGTTGACATTGCAATACACAAAAACATTGATAGAATGAATATCTCATTTCAAAAAGTGACTCCTTACAACAAAGAACTAATTGACCTTATTACTGATTGGTATTTACAAGAATGGAATATTCCTAAAGAGCAAACAATTCAGAAGATTTCAAGTTTTCCTATTGACAGTATTCCGTTTCAAATCATGATGACAATTGACGGTGTACCGATCACTGCTGGGGGGATTTACGATCATGTTGGACTGTTTGACCGAGAACCAAGATATAGAGTTTATAGCCCTGGCTGACATTGGTTTTGACAATACCTAAACATAGAAATCTTGGTTATGGCAAATTGCTATGTAAAAAAATTCAAGACGTATCAAAAGACCTCGGACTAAAAGAAATTTTTCTATTCACTCATACTGCTGAGACTCTATATAAACGGCTAAATTGGCAAGAATTGGAGAGGTTAAAACTCAATGATCGATACATTGTTATAATAAAAAGAATCTTGACGATGAGAATTCACTTAATTAAATTTCTCCCTAAGTGAGTAGTTTTTTGCAAGCAGCGATCGCCGAAATTAAAAAAGTTTTAACTCGCTCTTCACTTTCGATCGGATCGCCAAATTGAGAAGCAGTTAGGACAGCACCAACCCAATGTTCTTTATGCCAAATTCCATCGCTGGCTAAGACAGGTAAATCGTCGGTGTTTTCTGGGTAGGGATAGGGTGTCACGTACCAGTAAGGCTTGGCATAGCTGCTGTCACCTGGGGACAATCCTACACCTACGGTTTTTTCTTCTCCATCGATCGCGGCAGGAATAGAAATTAAGGTCGCAATATCAAAATGATGCGGCCAGAGGCGAACGGATGATGCCATCGATTCAGATTCAACAATATATTGAAGAATATGATTGGCTGCCGCATAATATTCGGCAAAAAGCGACGATATATTTTCGAGGTTGAATGTCGCGCCGCGAGCGAGATCGCTATCTGGGAAGTCATCGGGTGGATAAGTAATTGGAACGACTAAATCTCCCGAACCTCCTAATTCACTGACAAGCTCTTTTATCCATACAAAAGCTTCGGATAAGGCACGATCGCTCAAGGCAAAGGATGAAATAATTGTATCTGGGTCGGTAACAAATTCTAGGGTTAAAGAGATCGGATCGAGAGCAACTGTATAGGTTTTTTCCATAATAACGACATGAGTGATAAATCCCAGTTGCTCGTCCCAGCCTAATCCTCTATGGTTTGGATCGGGATAAACGTTAGCGATCGCCGCTAGTGGCTGAATTGCATAATGGAGTTGAATTCTCGTCGAGGCAAGTTGTTGTAGATCGAGGGAGAATGATGATTCTTCGTTAGCATTCATAATGTTTCAGCTATATTTAAATTAAATTTTTTGAAACTGAGGTTTTGAACTTATTTGAACTTATTTTTCGACAATTCTTAGGGCGTGACCGTCGGGATCTCTTACTAAAAATCCTCGCTTAAACCCTAAAGAGCGGGAAGGCATCTCGACCGTATCGGGAGAGATAAAGACCGTCCGATTAGTTCGCATTTTCTTAGCGATCGCGTCAATGTCGGTTACGACTAGCGTTGTCTGCCAATGCCATAGATCGTTAGGTCGGGCATCTGTAGGATAGGGCTTACCATCGCTTGGTGCTAAATAATCGAGAAACTCGATACCCAAACCCGATGGTGCTCTCAAACCACTGATTTTTAACTTGGCTCCAAAAACGTTATTGAGATGCTCTTGTTCATTGCCAAAATTTTCACTTTCTCCCGCTAGTCGCAATCCCAAAAGATCGCGATAGAATCTCAGACTAGCATCGGTATTACTCACGACGATTGCGGTATGGTCAATGCCGAGAAAAACTTGACTACTCCCTTTTTGCCATTTTGGATCGCCTTTTCCAGCAGGGAAATAGATGATTTCCAAGTTATGCCCGTCGGGATCTTTGAAGTAAAAAGCTCTAATACCTGCGGCGGCTTTATTAGAATCGGGAATTCTTTGGGGAGCGGTAGAAGAGTATTGAACTTTATACTTACGAAGGATTTCGTAGGCTTTGTCCATGTCGCTCACGGCGATCGCTATATGTTGAAACCAGCGATCGTTACTGCGAGAATCGACAGGAATCGCTCTGCCCTTAGGCGTGAGATATTCCGTTAATTCCAGAATTTCTTCTCCCAGCCGCATTTTTACTACTCTCAACCGCACCCCAAATAAACCTTGGAGGCGTTCGTATTCAGAGCCTAAGACTTCGACATCAGATATTTTTTGGAAGGCTAAAACTTCAGAATAAAACTGAATAGTTTTATCCATATCTGAAACTGTAATACCTACAGAGTCAACAGCAGCAATGCTATTTGTTTCTGCTTGAGCAATTACAAATGGCGATCGCGCAGAAATTTGCCCTAACAAAAAAGGCTCTTGAACAGCCAGCCCAGTTGCAGTAATAGCGATCGCAAAAATTACATTCTGAAATTTAAAACTCATAATCTTCCTACTGCTCTTGATAGTTCCATAGCAGACCACCATCTACCACCATTGTTGAACCAGTAATATATCGAGCCTCATCGGATGCTAAAAAGGCGACGACAGAAGCGACATCTTCAGGTTGTCCCAAGCGACCTAGAGGAATATTTTTTAGCAATGGCTCCAATTTGGTCGGATCGTTAAGAAGAGCCTTATTAATTGGAGTCTCGATCGCACCAGGTGCAACATTATTGATCGTGATACCAAGTGAGCCAAGCTCAACCGAGAGATTGCGCGTCATCATTTTCAAAGCGCCTTTGCTAGCACAGTATGCCGTAAAGTGTGGAAATGGCAATTCTTCATGGACAGAGCTAATGTTAACAATGCGTCCGTTGCGCTTACCTTCGCTAATTTGATGTTTAACGAAGGATTGCGTTGCAAAGAAAACACCCTTAAAATTGATATTCATTACCGCTTCAAAATCTTTTTCGGTAACATCCCAAAAGTCAGCATGTTTCTCAATCCCAGCGTTATTAACTAGAATGTCAAGGGTTCCAAAATGTTCGATGCTCTCATCGATCAATTTGCGAACATCATCCACCATGCCTAAATCAGCACCAATACTATAGCCGCGATCGTTGTCGCAGAAACCCTCAGCCATCATGCAATCACCGCCAGTTGCTTTAATGGCATTTAAAGTCTCTTCAGCGCCTTGGGGATTAGAGCGATAGTTGACGACAACCTTAGCGCCTTCTTTTGCCAATCGAATTGCAATACCTTGACCAATGCCACCACTGCTTCCAGTGACTAGTGCAACCTTGCCATCCAGCTTCATAAATTTTCACCGCAGTAAAATTTGCAATTATTTTGGAGAGAAATCCTCGACGGGCTAAGACCATTGAGAAAGCCTTGGTCTATTTTGCATGAGTCGCTGCTAAAAAGAGTTAGAAAAGTATAAATAGTTTGTTGAAATTAGCTGATACTAAGAGAATATTTTTTAAGCGATCGCTCAGCAAATCATCATTTTTATTTCTCCATCACAAAATATAGTCAAGTAATGGCTCAAGAATTTTCTGGAATTCCTAACTCTCAAGATCAGGTTATCGGTAGGTGGTTACTCTCGATCGCTACTATTATATTTGGTGCTTCTAATGCGATCGCTAGCAAATTACACGATCTTGGAGATACGCATTTGATCGATGGCAGAAATCCCATCTCTTTTTGCAATAGCCTATTTGTTGGAAATATATGCGAACTGGGCATCTTAATATTCATCTATTGTCGAGAGTGGAATATCAAAGAAATTAAAAAGATTAAATCAAAAAGTTGGGTTTTTCTTACTATTGTTGCTATTTTAAGTGGTGCATTAGCTCCCGCTTTGATATTTACAGCTCTAGATAGAACTACGATCAACAACGTGATTTTAGTTAGTAGAATTGAGCCAGTAATGGTTTTAGCTTTATCAATTTTAATACTCAAATCTAAAACAAGTCTTTGGAATATTACTGGAGCGATCATCACTTTTATCGGTGTAGCTTTGGTGATTTTTCTTCAGCAGACTGTTAGTTTAACCATTGGTAGTGGCGAAGTTCTAACTATTATTGGGGCAATTACCTTGGCGATCGCCTCCACAATCAGTGATGTTCAATTGTTCGACATTCCCATAGGCTTTTTTAGGATTTTTAGGACATTAATCGGCACTTTCGTCTTTGGCACAATAGTAATCTTGCTGTTTGGCTTTGAACATTTTATCGATGTTTTTTCACCATTCTTATGGCAATGGATTCTAATTTATAGTGTGGTAATTGTAGGAGTCGGGCAGTTATGTTGGATCAATGCTTTGAAGAAATCCACCTCTATTGATATTACTTTAGCTAGCGCTTTTAATACAATTGCTGGAATTTTATGTTCCTACTTTATTGTGCAGCAAGCTCCAAATACTGCTCAGCATATTGGGGGTATTTTTATTCTGATTGGGATCGTACTTGGGGATGTGGGAGCATGGATGCAGAACAAAAAATCGAAGGGAAAACAAGCTCATTCGGCGATCGCTATCGATATGGAGTCTGGATTCAAGGGCGTATAGTTCAAGATCGTTATAATTTACACATCTGACAGCAGACTGGACTAATGCATCGAGTCGTACTATTGGGATAAAGTTTGCAGCATAACTCGGCGCGGCTTTTCTTCTTACTCGTTCGCAGATAGATTTCTGATGCGATAATCATTCCTAGAGGAGGTGCAACACAATAAATCCAAAAGCCATGCCATGTTTGGGCGGGGATAGCAGAACCCAAAGATCGCGCAGGATTTATACTCATCCCCGATATTGGTGCGGCGATCGTAATGTAAATTACTAGCAACATGCCACAAAACACTCCCGTCAATCGAGATAGCTTCGGATGATTTGATATCTGCAATATCAAAGTCATCATTCCTAATGAGAGCAGAAACTCAGCTAAAAAAGCTCCGAACTCACCAGCAGATCTGGGAACTATAGCGATGTAATTTACCGATGGATCGGCGATCGCCATGCCAAGTAAAATCCCAGCAAACCAAATGCCTAAGATTGCGCCAAGAGCCTGCGCCAATATATAAAAGCAAGCATCTATTGAGCGAATCTTTTTTAGTCGCCAGAATGTCAAGGTCACAGAAGGATTAAGATGAGCGCCCGATCTCATTCCTAAAGGCGAATAAACTATTGACATCACGGTTAATCCAATTATTACAGCAATTAAAAAACGCCGTAATAGTGGATCGGCGATCGCTTGATGAATAGGAGAGTTAGGAAGTTGAAAAATGGCTGTTACTATGGTTGCTACAACTATAAACGCACCTAAACACAAAGCCTCGATCGCATATTCGATGGTATTCATTATCCAAATTCATGTCTATGGGCTAATGGAACTACTTAAATATCGAGAACTACCCTTTCAGTCTTAGGTTTAGAGATACAAATAAGAACCGAACCGCTATCAACAGAAGCCGATGGTATTTCTTCATAATCAACTTCTCCTTCAGAAATTTTGCACATGCAAGTACCGCAAACTCCAACACGGCAACTATGATCGGGATAAATATCATTTGCTTCCGCAAACTCTAAAATTGTGCCATCGGCAGGACTCCAGTTTAAAGTCTTGCCAGACTTACTGAATACTATTTCGATAGAATCTTCTTCATGAGTTAGATCTTGGACTTGTTCTGACTTCTTTGGCTTAGCTTTGGCAAAAGATTCAAATAGAACCTTATTGTCAGGTACACCCCAATCCCTCAATCCATCTCTGAGCGAGTCCATAAATGATGGAGAACCGCATAGAAAATATTCCGCTTCCACAGAACCACATAATTTCTGCATTTCTGGGGCAACCACATTTTTAATCAAATCAGCATCAACATAACCTTTGTGTTGATAATTGCCTTGATCGGTCAAGTTAGGTCGGCTATAGCAATAAACAATATGCAAATTAGGATTACTAGCAGCGATCGCATTAACTTCATCACGAAAAGCGTGGAGACTACCATCCCGCGCACCGTGCAAAAACCAAATATGTCTTTGTGAATTTAGCAAACTCACAGCTTTTGCCATGCTAATCATGGGTGTAATACCGACACCATTGCTGATTAAGACCGCAGGTTGTGTACTATGCACATCCAACACGAATCTTCCAGAAGGCGGCTTTGCCAAAATTATAGAGTCTTCATGAATGCGATCGTGCATAAAATTAGAAGCGATCCCAGCAGGTGCGATCGTATCTGGTGGCGCTGGCTCACGTTTAATCGATAGACGATAGTAAGAACCAGATTGAATATAATCGGAAAGTGAATAGGTGCGAATTACAGGCTTTGGTTGTTCGGGAATATCTAGTTGAATCGTGAGAAACTGTCCAGGGACAAAGTTGGGAATAAGCCCTTCATCTAATGGACGCAAATAAAAAGATGTAATGCTGTCACTCTCTTTAACCTTGCGATCGACTACAAATTTGCGCCAGTCTTTCCAATCTGTGGTATCAGTCTCAATCTCTGTAGTTTTAGATGCCTTGGATTTACTTTTGCCAGGTGCAAGCCCTCCCACTGCACCAACTGTAGCACTAGCTATTGAGGCGTAAACAATAAATTTATAGGCAGATTCATTCTTGAGGTTTACTAAAAAAATTGCAGCGGTGGCAGGAATTGTCACCAAAGTACTTAAAAAGAATCCAGAAGTTATTGCCTTAACAAAGGGATTTGAGATTTGTCTAATATCTTCTAACATTGGCGAATTCCGTTACTAATCTGATTTTTAATAAAGAAGTAATTTTTTGTGGCGCGGTTTCGCCGCGCCACAAAAAATTACTTCTTTATTCCCTAATAGTGAAATCGCTTCCACTTTTGATCCAATCTACTTATTAATTTGTGGACAAGTTTTATTCGTAAAGTCACATTTAGATATGTAGGAAGCTTGCCAACTATAGGGAATGGATAACAAATCTCTTGCCCCAGTCATGCCCTGACCTAGAAACAGAATAGTCGCAAAGATATTCAGTAAAATATGTACAGTTCGCCAGCGATTTTTGCGGTCTTGGTAAATATCCTGCACGATCGCTATTGAAAAAATCATCAATAAAGCTGCGGCTATCCCATAGTAATAATGCGAAAACATCCACTCTTTATCGCGGCGAAACACCTCTGGTTGAGCACCTAAGATAATTAATCCCATTCCAGCAAGTGTCGCAAAAGTACCGCGCCATAATTTGCTAGTAGCTCGATAGAGAAATACCATCGAAGCTGTAGAAGCGATAAACAAGATCACTACAAGGGCGACTCGTGACGGCTCTTTAGCTAAGATGTCTCGTTCAATCATCTTGGAAAAAATTGGGAAAGCCATCCCCAAAAGTGCGACTCCTACAACCGAGCCACTGAGCCAATAACCAATCGCTAAATGCTCAGAACCCACATTCGGAGGAATCTTACTCTTCTCTCCATTTGCGGCTTGCAGACGACGCTGACGGGTTAGCCAAGAACGATTGATGACGATACCAATCAATGGGAATACAAATACAATTGCGATCGCAGGATGTATTAAAGCTAGGGTGTCTTTTAGATCCATATGATTGGTAGGTACAAATAATAAGTAAAAAAATTATTTTGCCCCCTCTCAATGTCAGAGTGGGGGCTGAGAGTGAGTGTAAATATTCTCTCCACGAAATGTCAATTATTTGACTTCTTTAGCAGGGAATGTAACCACTCGACCCTTTCTCACTGCGACTACCACATCATAGGTCGCACAGTAAGAGAATGTAACATCGTTAGCTTTATTGTATAGACTAACTACCATGCCAGCCCCACCTGGTTGTACGCCTAAAGGCATAAGGTCGCCAAAGAACCAGCGACGTAACTGATCGCCACCACCAATCTGCCCTTTGTTTTTAGTAATGATTTCAATATGCTTCTCTGCATCTGTCTTTTCCGCTTGGGCTGTTTTAGAAGGCATTGTCTCAGCGATCGCCGAAGCTTGAAATTGAGGAGTGAATGAGCAGACAGCTACATCACCAACTCCGATAAAACCTACTATAGCAACACTTGTGAGTAGAGGGCTGAGGGATTTAATATTCATCTTAATATGTTCCTAAATTGGCTAGCTAAAACTACGATAACCAGAGACATTCGCCAAATCAGCTAATCTCCACCTCTCAATAATCGCTGATAGCCATGAACCGAAGCTGAAATCAGATTATGAGTTACATAAATTTAGAATTAAAAGTAAGTAGGATAAAACTCAGCATTTACTCATTTAAAGATATAGCTTTAGCCATTTATGTTAGAACAAACCCAAAACCCATTCATAGAGTTGCAGTGCTCCGCGCCACAACGCTAATCCTTGGGTTTTAATGTCTATTTTTAGACTGGGAAGGGAGTATGGCTATATAAAACCCTAAAAACTTGTGGCGCACGCGCAGCGTGCGCCACAAGTTTTTAGGGTTTTATATTTGCGCCTAGCTACTTACTAAGACGAAGAACATAGCCGATGCCGCGAACAGTTTGAATTAGTCGGCAGGTATTATCAATTTCTAACTTTTGCCGCAGAGTACGAACATAAACCTCAATCACATTAGAATCCCCGCCAAAATCGTAGCCCCAAACATTTTCTAAGATCTGATCGCGTGTCATGACCTGTTGAGGATGAGTCATCAGATATTCCAACAACTCAAACTCTCGTACTGTCAACTCGATCGCTCTTCCAGCTCTCAAGATTTCGCGAGTACGGAGATTTAAACTTAGGTCTTCAAATTGGAGCGTGTCACTATCTTCTTCTTTAATACGGCGTAAATTAGAGCGAACTCTGGCAAGCAACTCCTCAATACTAAAAGGCTTGATCACATAATCATCCGCTCCAGCATCTAAACCCGCCACGCGATCGCTAATCTCATCTCTTGCAGTAACTAAGATAATTGGGACTTTACTCCCTGTTGAGCGCAGCCGCCGACAAATTTCCACCCCAGTCAATCCTGGCATCATCCAGTCCAAAATCACTAAATTGGGTGGATCTTGCCTAGCTTGAGTTAAACCATCCAATCCATTGTGAGCCATGCTTACCTGATAGCCCTCGCAAGTTAACTCCATCTCAATAAATTGAGCTAGTTTGATATCGTCTTCGATTAGGAGAATTTTGGTTGACATAAATTTATAAGTACATTAAACCAAGAATTAGTGATTGATATGCAGTCACAAGAGAAGTGCATCAATCGCAACTCACAGAAGAATGGAGAATAATTTTAAAAATACTACCTTCACCTATTTGAGAATACACATTGAGAGTTCCGCCCATACCTTCTACCAAAACCTTGGCGATCGCCAAACCCAATCCTGCTCCGCCCGTGTCACGATTGCGAGAACGATCAACACGATAAAAAGGGTTGAAAATATTGGGCTGATCCTGCAGGTCAATACCACAACCGCGATCGCAGATACTGATCGCCACAAAATCCTCCGACTTTTCCAATCTAATCGTAATAGCAGTATCCGAATACTTCACAGCATTATCCATCAACCTTAATAAAACTTGTTGAAGGCGATCAGCATCTGCAAGCACTGAAATATTTGATTGCTGAGATTCAACGACAATTTCACGCTCCTTAACTTGCTGAAAAATAGCGATCGCTTCAGATATTAACCCATGCAATGGTACTGGTTCGCGGCGCAAGCAAATAGCGTGACAGTCTAATCTTGCTAGATCAAGGGATTCTTGTAATAGTTGAATGGTATGCTTCATTTCGAACATGGCAATCTCAAGCGCATTTTTTTGGAGATCGGTAAGGTTTTCATTACGGCGGTATATGCTCTGCATATAACCATAAACCAGCGTTAATGGCGTTCGCAACTCATGGGAGAAGTTTCTAATTAGTTGTATTTGTTGAGCTTGAACTTCATCAAGACTGACCATCAGATGGTTTGCAGATGTCTCACGCGCAGTGGTCAAAGTAAAGTCACTCATATCAATCACGGTATTACAAAAAAATTAGCGATCGCGATTGCTCGCCATCTCTCCACAATCTTTAAGCTCAAGAATATAAAGTATAGAAATATCTCAGATCCTGAACATAAAATAGAAATTGCTAATATCAAAAAAAATTATATTTATATAAATAATTATTACTCCCCTAAATCGTTTCAATATGATTTACCTTTAAGTAATTAATTAGTTGATGCTGAGTTTTGGCTGAGTATATTTTTATGAAATACCTGAACCGTCTCTATCTCTCCATACTGAAGGTTGTTAAAGTATTTCTAAAAAGCATTAAACACACTATTTCAGCTTTGATGCCTCAGCATCAAGCCCGTATTACAAAACAACAACGAACCTTAGAAGTATTATCTTCGCTAAGCTATCGCACAGGCGAATTAAAAGGATATCTCCAACTAGTAGCAAATAGCGTTAGCGAATTGCTGGACTTAGATTGGGCAGTAGTAACCCTCTTTCGTGAAGGATTTGAACGTGTTTTAGCCAGCTCAATTGACATGGGTTATGACGAAGACTATCGAGCTGACTTGCATGGTACTCTCACTGAAACTGTAATTAGTAATGGTAGGTGCCTATATGTAGAAGATGCATCTATTGATAAAAGCTACGGCGAACCGCCAGATGGCTATTTTGCCTATTTAGGAGCACCATTGAGACTACCCACTGATGAAATCATTGGCACAATTTGTTCGTTTCATCGTCAGCCCCGCAAATTCACAACCGACGAAATGCAATTGATCGAAATCTTTGCGGAACGAGCGGCTACAGCCATTGACAACTATAATCTCTATCAAAAGCAACAAGAAATAAATCTAGCATTACATGCTGAAATCAAAGAACGCCAAGAAGCAGAACAAGCATTAAAAGAGAGCGAAATGCAATTGCGCCAGATTGCAGAGAATTTAGGATCGATGTTGTGGTTGTATTCCAGTGATGGCGAGCCAATCTATATCAGTCCGATATTTGAGAGTATTTGGGGGGTGGCTAGCGAACTAATATTCGCAGATAGCAAAGCTTGCCTAAAAGCTGTTCATCTTGAGGATAGAGATAGGGTAGCAGAAGCATTTAAAAGCTTATTTACGGATAATCATAACTACGATCATGAATATCGCATTATCCGTCCTGATGATAGTGTCAGAACTATCCACAATCGATCGTTTTCGATTTTCGATAAAACAGGGAAAATTTATCGGATTGCAGGTATTGCCGAAGACATCACCGAGCGGCAACAAGAGCAACAGCGAATGATCAAAGCGATGGAAAGACTTTCAGAGATTGGCGAACTAGCAGCCACAATCATCCATGAAGTTCGCAATCCTTTAACCACAGTGCTTATGGGTTTAAACTACTTTTATCGAATGGAACTACCTGAAGACGCAAGGAAGAGATTGATGCTAGCCTTAGATGAGGCAGAACGACTTAAGCGACTTTTAAATGAGATTCTACTCTATGCAAAACATGAGGTTATTCAGCCAGTTCCAGTTGATATGAACAAACTATCTATGGAGCTTATAGAAAATATTTCTAGTACGCAAGTTGCAATTGGCAAGCAAATAGTTTTTGAAGAAATGCCTGAATCTCTGATAATCTTCGGAGATAAAGATAAATTAACACAGGTATTGATCAACCTATTGCAAAATGCCTGTGAAGCAGTACCAGAAGGAGAAAAAATTTCTGTAAATTTTTCCTCTTTGACTAGTTCTCGACAGATTTGCTTACAAGTGCAAAATAGAGGTACACCTATTCCCGCTGACATTTTACCAAATTTAACAAAACCATTTATGACGACTAAAACCGATGGTAATGGTTTGGGCTTAGCGATCGTCAAGAAGATTGTGGAAGCTCATGGAGGTGAATTAGTGATTGAATCATCAGCGATCGCAGGCACGATCGTTATGGTTTTATTGCCGACAGATATGGATCTAACTTAGAACCATTTACGCTCTACTTCGGGCGATAGTATTTCACATTTGTTGATAGATTAGTTAGTTCCATAACTTTTTAAAAATAAACTATGACGTTTACTAATAATCTACAGAAAATTTTAAATCAAACTCCTAGCTCAGTTTATCTTGTCTTTGCCGTATTAATCTTTGCATCTTCTAACTCGCTCACGCGTAAAATCGTTGAAATTGGAAACTATAACTCGATCGATGGCAGAAATCCGATCTCACTCTGTAACGTCTTATTTATCGGAAATATTTGTGCTTTTGGGTTAATGCTTCTAATCTTTCATAAAGATTGGACTCTGAATAACCTCAAAGCTTTAACTCGTAAAGATTGGATTAGCTTAACCGTTATAGGAATTTTATCGGGGGCGATCGCGCCAGCGTTAATTTTCACAGCCCTTGGGCAGACAAATGTCACTAATATCGTTTTAATTGGTCGTATTGAACCAATTTTTACTCTTGTATTGAGTGTTTGGCTATTGAAATCAAAGGTTAACTCTTGGACAATTTTAGGTTCCCTAACCTCTTTTGCTGGTGCAGTAACAACTGCTTTTTTAACAAATTCACCTCAACAAATGACTATGTTAGGATTCCAACTTGGGACAGGAGAAATCTTGGTAGCGATCGCGGCAGTTATTGTTTCTATTTCAACTGTTATGAACAAATTGCAACTGCGATCGATTCCATTAGGAATTATTACTATCTATCGTAATGTTCTCGGAACCTTGATTTTCTTCATACTAGCCAATTTTCTTTACGGAGCAAAGCATTTTGCTGATGTACTATCTCCTTTTCTGTGGCAATGGATGCTAATTTATGCAGCAATTATAGTAGTTGCAGGGCAAATATGTTGGTTAATGGCGGTAAAAAAAGCTACTTCAACCGAACTCAACTTAGCAAGTTTATTCAACCCAATTATCGCTATTTTTATGGCTTATTTAATCTTGGGTGAAGTACCAACTTCCGCACAATATTGGGGAGGCTGTCTATTGTTAATCGGAGTTGTCTTGAGTTATATTGGCAATCTATATCAATCTAAAACTAATCAGAAATTATCTAAACCCAATCTTCGTGAGGCAATGGAAATGAATATAGGTTTTCGAGGCATTTAATCCTATAGTAGTTTTCAGATACTAATCTCATACGGATTCAGACATGCTAGAAGTTGATACGATATCCAGGAACAATTTTTAATTTGAACAGTACAAAGCTAATGGGATAAGTAAGCGCATACTCGAATTGGATGTGTTTCAATTAGCTAGTTAGGACTGACTATTACTGGCATTCTAGATCTCTTATTTTAAACTGATGTTACGTGGAAGGAAAGCAGAGTAGAGTAAAGATAGACGCAGAAAGAGGTTGAAAGGTATGGACAGAAAGTTCTTAGACCTATACTCAGACTACCTAATTAGTAGTTTCGGGAAGATAACCGCCACAGGACTATCAGAATTATTAGACGGAGAACTAAGCCATAACCAAATTACAAGTCGGTTAAGCAAAGTACAGGAGGTTCACCTGAGTTATGGTATCTGGTCAAACCGACAATCCGCAAGCATGAAAGCGAAGAAGGAGTACTGCTAATTGATGACACGCCCTAGGGTGTCATCAATTAGGTAAACTGGAGGAAGGAAAAAGTAACAAACAAAAAGCAAAACGAGATGACAGTCCGCCGATATGCCCTGAGAGATGAGCAGTGGGAAAGGATCAAAAACTTATTGCCAGGCAGAGAAGGAACCGTCGGAGTCACGGCAAAAGACAACCGATTGTTTGTTGAGGCAGTGTTATATCGCTACCGAGCAGGAATACCTTGGCGAGATTTGCCAGAGAGATTTGGGGATTATCGAGTAGTACATACAAGGTTTAGTCGATGGTCAAAAACAGGTAAAGCAAAATTCGTATCTGAGGAAAGCAAAAATGAGATGATGAGAAACATGCTCCATCGCGCCTCTCTAATTCCAATAACTGGCGCAAGAGTTTCAACAGTTGATTGAAAGATATTTTGCAAACACACCAAGGAAACTTACAGCCATTTGCTTTCAAAACCGCAACAAATAATATAAAACCCATTGCGGGGCTTCGCCCTGCGACCCTTCTTGTGGCGGGTTTGATCGAACATTGCTGTAAGGTTTCCAGAAACGACACACGTTAACAACACAACCTAAAACATCCTTTGGGGTTAATACCGAAGGATGTCTTGCCTATTCAAAACGGTTCAAAGACTCAAAACAAAATTTAAGCCAGTCACAGAGGCGATCCTTGAATGCCTACAATGTAACTGGCTTTTAATTTTTATATGTTATGCGCTGCCTTACTACTTAGTTCATCTATTGTTAATGAATCTTAGTGTTGGAAGCGATTTCTTGTTTTTATTAACATTACTCAGTTTTTCATGATAAGTCTTCTATCTAAGTACATAATCGCCTCTGTATCTTGATGAATATCTAAATACCAATAGGGTTAGGTGGCAAGGACTAGGTCTAAATACTGCCGCTACGCTATACCCTTACCCATACCGCCATCGAAATGAAGGAATCGTTGTCGTACCACACAATACCAAATTTGAGACCACATTAGATATGTTCAAGAATAATAAATTTATGCCAATTATCTTGCTCCTAATTGGAGCAGGACTATTATTTCTTGTAGTTTCAGGCTCTTTTACGGTAATCAACAATTTACTAGAAGGCTATCTAAGTCAAAGTTGGGGAAGCGTTAACGGAAAGGTTATCAGTTCCAATATTAATTCATCAAAAACAAAAAATGGATATTCGTATACTCCTGAGGTAGTCTATGAATATTCTGTGGTTCATAATGTCTATACAAATAAAACCATTGCATTTTATTTTGAAAGCACCGATAGCAATAATGCAGGAGCTAGGGTTTCAAAATATTTGACAGGCAGTCATGTAAAAGTCTTTTACAATCCAAATTCACCAAGCATCTCTTGGGCGTGTCATCAATTAAGCCAGATAACGGAAGCAGTGAGATAAATAGCACCGAGAAAATTCGTTGCACGTTTATCGTAACGGGTAGCAATTGCTCGAAACTGCTTAATTTTAGCGAAAAAGTTTTCAATCAAATGTCGAGCTTTGTACAGATGCTTGTCATATTCCCGTTGAGTTGTACGATTACGCTTGGGCGGAATCACAGGCGTTTTACCCTGTTTCTCTAGTCTCTCAATTACCCGTTCATCAGCATCATAGCCCTTGTCGGCAAGCAGAGTATCAGCAACCAAGTTATCAATGAGCACATCAGACCCATCCAAGTCACAAGCTTGACCCTGACTTAAGTGAAAGTCTATTGGATTTCCTAAGGCATCAACTAGGGTGTGAATCTTGGTGCTTAAACCTCCTTTGCTGCGACCAATTGCTTCGCTTTTTGCATCCCCCCTTTTGCACCAGCACTGTGCTGATGGGCGCGGACTATTGTTGAATCAATCATCGCGTATTCATTGTCTGCTTCATTGGCTAAATCTTGGAATACTCTTTTCCATACACCTGTTTTTGACCATCGGCTAAACCTTGTATGTACTACTCGATAATCCCCAAATCTCTCTGGCAAATCTCGCCAAGGTATTCCTGCTCGGTAGCGATATAACACTGCCTCAACAAACAATCGGTTGTCTTTTGCCGTGACTCCGACGGTTCCTTCTCTGCCTGGCAATAAGTTTTTGATCCTTTCCCACTGCTCATCTCTCAGGGCATATCGGCGGACTGTCATCTCGTTTTGCTTTTTGTTTGTTACTTTTTCCTTCCTCTAGTTTACCTAATTGATGACACGCCCTAAGCTATTGGCTCATTTTTTCGCTCACTTTCTTGCTCACTTGTGAGCTATTTACCGAGTCCTCAAATGAGCCTTAAATTTTATTGCGATCGCCCAAACTATAAGAACTAGCCAACACTAGTCTTAAGAAAATGTCGCGAAAAGCCAAAATGTTTATTTTTTCAATATTCATCTTACTTGTCTTAAGTATGATTGGGATCTACGTCTATTGGGTTTACGTTCTTCCAAAGTTAGGATTATTTGAAGATGGTAGACGTACGGAGAACTTTCGTTCTATGCAAAAAATATTTCCCGCAAAGGTTATCTATCGCTCTGACAATCCCTATACATTAAAAGAGAATTTACGCAATCTCGATGTATCCTACGAATTTACTGGTAAACAGCACAAAATGTCCGATCTGCTTGAGCGATCTGAAACCACTGGGCTTCTTGTGGTTAAAGATGACACTATCGTTTACGAGAAGTATTTTCAAGGCAATACAAAGTTAGATAAAAATACTTCTTGGTCGGTAGCGAAGTCATTTGTCTCGGCACTTGTAGGCATTGCGATCGCGGAAGGACATATCGCTAATATCAACGATTCGATTACAAAGTATATGCCCGAATTGGAACAATCTGGATATCGCAACGTTCCCATCAAACATATCCTGCAGATGTCCTCTGGCGTTAAGTTTAGCGAAAAGTATGACGATCCCGAATCAGATATTTTTCAAGTTGTTCCTAACCTTTTCTTTTATATGCGATCGATGAAAGATCTTGCCCGTAGCTTTCCGTCAGAGGGTGCATCGGGGCAAAAATTCCATTACATTAGCCTCGATACACAAATATTGGGAATGCTAATCGAGCGCGTCACTGGAAAGAGCGTATCATCTTACTTGCAGCAAAAATTATGGAATCCAATGGGCGCTGAATCAGATGCTTTTTGGTCAACGGATAACTACCATCTAGAACTGTCATTTTGTTGTTTGAATGCTACTCTGCGCGATTATGCCAAGTTTGGATTGCTCTATTTACATGATGGCTATTTTAACGAAAAGCAGATCGTTCCCAAGTCTTGGGTGAAAGAATCGATCGCACCCGATAGCCCTCATTTGCAAGTTGGATCCACTGACGAAAAAGAATATGGAAAATGGGGATATCAATATCAATGGTGGATTCCCACAGGTTCTCATGGAGATTACAGTGCGGTAGGCATCTTAGGACAGTATATTTACATCGATCCTAAACACAATGTCGTTATTGTCAAGACTAGTTCGGGTTCCCTATCCTCAACAGCAAAGGATGACGATGAAGCGATCGCGCTCTTTCGCGCCATTATTAAGGAATTGAACTGAGTCAAATAGTAAAACTTTCCAAAACAATCTAAGGTAAGAGAAATGCAAGTGATTTACTCAGATACGCATCGGAAGCACCATCCATCAATTCAAATATTTGGTGGAGGCGAAAAAGTACCATCTTTTGAAAGTCCAGAGCGATTGGATAGCATTGTAACTGCTCTGAAACAGACCGATTGGGCAGAATTGCGATCGCCTGAAGAATTTGAATTAGAACATATCCTTGCTGTTCATGCTCCCGACTATGTAGAATATCTGCAAAATGCTTTTAACGCATGGAAGACATATAAAGAGAATCTCGGTGAAACATCTCAAAATTCATTTGTGATGAGTGACACCTTTCCCCCACGACGCTCAAACCGCAAACCTACATCCATTGTTGCCCAAGCAGGATATTATTCTTTCGATCTATGTTGTCCGATTGGTGCTGACACTTACGAAATCGCCGTTACTTCAGCAAATTGCGCTCTCACTGGAGCCAAAATTCTACAAACTGGAGAGAAATCTACTTTTGCTCTATGCCGTCCCCCTGGACATCATGCGGGTCGAGACTTTGCAGGCGGATACTGCTACCTGAATAATGTAGCGATCGCCGCTAAGTATTTATCTAATCAAGGAAAAGTTGCCATTCTTGACATTGACTATCACGCAGGAAATGGTACACAAGATATCTTCTATAGTTCATCGGACGTGCTGACTATCTCTATTCATGCCGACCCAGCATTAGATTATCCTTACTTTGTAGGCTACGCCGACGAAACAGGTGAAGATGCTGGACAAGGCTATCATCATAACTTTTCGCTTTCCTTAGGAACTGGTGATGACGAATACTTCCAATCGCTTGAAAAGGCTCTGGAACTTGTCAAAAAATTTATGCCAAAGTATTTTCTAATTTCCTTTGGTGCAGATATATTCCAAAGCGATCCATTAGGAAGCTTTTCTATTAGTAGCGAAGGACTGCTAGAAATCGGAACTCGTATATCCAGTTTGAATCTACCAACCCTGATTGTGATGGAAGGTGGATATAATGTTGATACCCTCGGACTTAATACATGTGCCATGCTCTCAGCATTTGCACGACGAGTGTAGGGGCTTGTAGGTTCGCGAAGAAAAATTGAAATCTTATTTAAATGGATTTGCGCTCAACTCGCTCTCATATGACGTTTCTATAAATTGTTAGCGATTGAGGCTAAGAGACAAGCGATCGCATCAATCACTCTTTATTAATACTAGATTGACTCTTCGAGGTATGAAACGATCGAGTTACGAGTCTAGGAATTATCCGACTGCTTAGGAATTATCCCGTCATAGTCACCAGAAGCACTAAAGTTAACTACCTTGTTGGGATGCCCATCATTTTTCTCAGTTTCAGTAACTAATATCTTCATTGGGTAGATGCACTTTTTTAGATAAAGACTAAAATATACTTAGATTAAAGTTTCTTAATATTCGGACAATCGTATAGTGCTAATCCAATCAGACTGGCTCAAAAGCTTGCGAAATCGCTCGTTTGACCCAGAGTTGGGGGCGATCGCGGTTATTTATTTTGTACAAGGCGCAATGGCAATCTCGCAACTTGCCGTGAGTTTCTTCCTTAAGGATGACTTGGGATTAAGCCCTGCGGAAGTCGCTTCAATGGTCGGCATTACAATGTTGCCTTGGACAGTTAAGCCCTTATATGGTCTTATTTCTGACGGATTTCCTGTATTTGGATATCGCCGCCGCCCTTACCTATTGCTATCCAGCGTTTTAGGGATATTTGCATGGGCAAGTATGGCTTTATGGGTAGCGACTCCCTTTTGGGCGATCGCCATGATCGCCGTGGGCTCGTTATCCCTTGCTTTTTCTGATGCAATTACGGATGCACTGATTGTCCAACGCGCGAGATTAGAAACAGAGGGAGATGCAGGCTCACTACAGTCTTTTAGCTGGATTGCTTCATCAATTGGGGCGATCGCTTCAGCGTATTTAAGCGGTTACTTACTAGAGCACTTCGGGGCAAAGTTTGTATTTGAGATTACGGCAATTTTGCCGCTTTTGGTAGGTATCGCAGCCTTTGCGATCGCCGATCCGCCGATGTCCACAGTTTTTATTGCTGCTCCTAATTCATCATCTGACAACTCAGTCCCAGCAACTTTATCGAGAAACTCGCAACTATGGATGTCGTTGAAGTTTAACTTCATTCAACTGCGTCAAGCCTTTACGAATAAAGCGATTTGGCTGCCTGCGGCATTCCTGTTTTTTTGGCAAGCTACACCCAGCAGTGATACAGCCTTCTTTTATTTCACAACTAATGAACTGAACTTTAACCCAGAATTTCTGGGCACAATGCGATTTTTTGCAAGTTGGGCAGGTTTGCTTGGCGTATGGCTATTTCAGCGCTTTTTTAAAGGTGTACCCACCCGCAAGATTTTCTTTTGGACGACGATTATCTCAACTGTATTAGGGTTAACGAGTTTATTGTTAGTTACTCATGCCAACCGATCGCTAGGTATTAGCGATCGCTGGTTTAGCCTCGGCGACAACTTGATTTTGACCGTTGCAGGACGGATTGCTTTTATGCCAGTTCTGGTCTTGGCGGCACGTCTTTGTCCAGAGGGTATCGAGGCAACTTTGTTTGCCCTTTTGATGTCTGTATTGAATATTTCGGCGCTATGTTCTTTCCAATTAGGTGCAGGCTTGACGCATCTTTTAGGCGTAACTGAATCTAATTTCGATAATCTTTGGATATTAATTTTAATTGCCAATGTTACTAGCCTCTTACCACTGCCTCTTTTAAAGTGGTTGCCTGATGAGAAAGTGAAGATGTCAGAAGAGCTAAACCCTAAATCGGTTTTGATGGAATCTCAAAATGTTGAAGTGAACTTATTAGAAAGCGATCGCCCCGAAGTAATTTTGCAAGAGAAAATCTAAATTATATTTTTGAGACTCTTCGCACCTTCAAAAGTTGGGACTTTATGGAAATAGATTACATAGCTCTATTTGTCTCTGATGTAGCGCGATCGCTAGTTTTTTATCGCGATGTATTAGGTTTTAGATTCGAGAAGCCAGCCAAACCCGATGGCGTAGAAGGATATAGTGGCAAGTTGAAAATTGGGATTTACGATCGCGTCTGGTTGACCAAACTGTTTGGAGATCGTGGCGAACAACCCATGAGTGGTAATCCATTTTTGCTATCAATGACTGTTGATAATCTCGATCGGGTTTATCAAGAAATATGCGAACGGCAAGCTACTATCCCTATAAACGTCATCTCACCGCCCACTATGATGTCTTGGGGACAAAGAATTTTATTTTTGAGCGATCCCGATGACAATATTCTCGAAATCGTGCAATCGAGCCAGAGCAATTCGTCATGAGTTTCTTCCCAGTCATTTGAATACATTTTTTAGAAGTCGTTCTTCTGGCGCTCTCTAATTTCTAGGTTTCTTGCTATATATTTAACTGTGGTTAAAACTTCAAAGGTTTATAACACTTATGCCTACCCAAAACGATATCCCCGTTGCCCAAAGGCTCAGCGATCCCAAGCGATCGCCCCAAAAGCAATCGACTCCAGCCAACCCAATTTCGCGATCGCTACAGGCAGTGCCTTGGTGGGGATATAGTTTAGCTGTCTTAGCCTTTTTATCACCAATTGTCAGCACACGCATCTGGTTTGCTCTTAATGCCAATGCGACCAATCAAGCTCAAGCAACCACTGCTGCACCGACAGAAATTTCACAGCCAGTAGCCGCGCAACCTCCTCAAGCTATTCCTACTGTGCCATTTACTAACCCAGCTAAACCTACAAGCAACCCAACCAGCGATAACCCAGAAACCATAGCTAAAGAACCTGAAAGTCCACCCGACCTATTTGGACATCATCCCTATAGCGAAGCTCCCCTCAACCAATTACGCACCATCGGCAGAGCAGGGGATGGTTATGAAATTAAGCTGCGTGAAGCTGCCGCAAAAAGTTATCTGAAGATGGAAGCTGATGCCAAAGCTGATGGTGTTGATTTTGTTGTAATCTCAGGATTCCGCACGATTGCCGAACAACAAGAGCTTTTCTTCGAGATCAGTAAGCAACGCAATCAAACCCCAGCCCAACGTGCCAAGGTTAGTGCCCCTCCTGGTCATAGCGAACACCACACAGGCTATGCCCTAGACATCGGAGATGGTGCTGTTCCCAGTGCAAATCTCTCAACCAGTTTTGAGAAAACTGCTGCCTACCAGTGGCTCCAAAATAACGCAGCGAAGTATGGCTTTGAAATGTCTTTCCCTCCCAACAATCCTCAAGGTGTAATGTATGAGCCTTGGCATTGGCGTTTTGTTGGCGATGATGACAGTCTGATTACTTTCTACAAAAAACAAAGCCGTAGTTCTTCCTTTATTAAAAAGCCATAATTAAGTAAGTATTCTTGCGAATTGGGCAACTTGCCAAACCTGTGAAACTTGCTATGAATGTTACTGCTACAGATTTGCTAGCGATCGCTATATTTACAATTACGATGATGTCTCTAGTAGGGACAATGGTCGGACTATCGCCAGTTGTACCGAGTGCGATCGCGATTAGCTTACTCAGTATTTGGGGTATTGATATTGGTTTTTGGCAAGGGAAATTTGGGGCATATTCACAAGCATGGCTGAGAGCGCGATCGCCAAAATATCGCGAACGAGTTTCTTATCACGAAGCAGGACATTTCCTCGCCGCCCATATCTTGGGATTTAAAGTTGTTAGTTATAAGATCGCGGGTATAGTCGGTAAATCGCTTGGTGAAGTACTAGCTGATGATGCTGCATTCACAGGCATCGAAGGCGGTGTCGAAATCGAATTGGAGAAATCACCCAGTTCTGTAAACTATTCTGCAAATTTGTTAGATCGCTATTGCACCGTTTACATGGCAGGTCTTGCTGCCGAACAACTCATGTGTGAAGGTGAGACTGAAGGTGGCTTGGATGATATAAAGCGATTGCGCCAAGCTATTTCGCATTTACCTAATCCTATGACGCAAGAGCGTTGGGCTTTACTAAATGCTCGAAATTTATTGAGCGATCGCCGTTCTGTTTTAGTTACTCTAGCCGCACAAATGCTTAATGGGGCGAGTGTAGAAGAATGTTGTCAAACTATAGATCTTGCACTCAAACAAGAAGTGAGTGTATGACCATAGTAATGAAAGCTTTACTTAGGACATAAAACCCAAATAAATAGAGGCGGCGCGAAGCGCCGCCTCTATTTATTTGGGTTTTGATTTTTCCTAGATATCTCTTTAATTGCTACAGTTTAAAAAAAGCCTCGCATAGCGAGCCTTTTTTTAAACTGTAGTAGTAACTTTTATGTTCTCTTCCCATTTGCGTGGTGGACTAGCACGTCGGATATTGCGCCAGATTTGGGTTGCCGCGACAGTGCCATCAGCAACGGCGATCGAGACTTGATTCAAACCTTTTTTCAAATCGCCGAGTGCAAAAATGCGATCGTGGCTAGTCTTTGCCATCTCATTGGTGACCAAATTCTGTCCGTCCCATTCCAGCCCTTCGATACCCTTGAGGTAATGGTTGTGATAAACAGAACCCATTCCAACTAGACCAGTTGTAGCTTCCACAATTGTGCCATCAGTTAGTTCCACACCACTGAGTTGATGATTTTCACCCAAAAACTTGGCGATCGGTGCTTCGTATAGTGGATAGCCATGCTCGGCAAGCTTCTGTTTTGTTTTATCGCTGACTTCACATAGTCCATGAGTCAGAACGGAAATATAGGGAGTGAACCAGTTCAAGACAAAGGCAGCACCAATTTGCCCTTCTGTATTCGCAATCAGAACTGCCTTCTGATCCCACATATCAAAACCATCACAGATCATGCAGACATGAAGAGTGTAACCCGCATAATCATAGACATTTTGCATATCTTCTAGCTGCGGCAAATTGTCCATAATCCCAGAAGCAGCGACCAGATACTTACTGCGAAATACGGGATAAATACTATTTTGCTTGCCAACTTTTACTTTCACAGCAAAAGTTTCTCCTTCATCGGTGACATCTTCCACATAGCCACGTAGATGATCGGCGCCCCAATCTATAGAGGTTTTAGTTGCATGATTTAAAATGTCGCGCCCTAGGGTGTGTGGATCGAGCCCAACATAGTTACGCAAATCTTGCATCCATAGCGATCGCCCTTTACCCTTCTCAATTACCAAGCACTTGAGACCATAGCGAGCTAGATATATTGCTGCTGATAAGCCGCCCATGCCGCCACCAACCACGATCGCATCGTAGAGTGTATCAATACGTTGGTCGAGATTTTTGCTAGATAGTTTCATTGCCACCCCACTTAAATAATTTAGTTAAAATGTCAAGATACGACGCGCGCATCTTGACATTTTGTTTATTAGCCAACAAATGCTAAACGAGGAGCAGATACACCAGTAGCTTCAGCACCCTTGAGGTAAGCCAACATTGTGTCAGCATCGGAAACTTCAAAAGGATCGCTACCAGCGTTATCAGCAAAGCCTGGTTCTACGAAGATCTTTTCAATTTTAAGATCGTTTACCAACATGGAATAGCGCCAAGAGCGAAGTCCAAAACCAATATTTGACTTATCGACGAGCATTCCCATCTTGCGGGTAAATTCGCCAGCGCCATCAGGAAGCAAGAATACATTCTTTGCGCCTACTTCTTTGCCCCATTTAAACATTACGAAGGCATCGTTAACAGAAATACAGATCACTGAATCAACGCCTAGAGCCTTGAATTCTTCATAAAGCTCTTCATAGCGAGGCAAGTGATTGGATGAACAAGTAGGTGTAAATGCACCAGGCAAAGAGAAAACAACTACTTTTTTACCAGCAAAAAGATCTTGAGTGGTTTTATCTTCCCAACGATAAGGATTAGGACCTTCTACGGACTCATCACGAACACGAGTTTTAAAAACAACGTTTGGTACGGTTTCGATAACTGCCATATTTTTCTCTGAGTTGGTGTCAAAAGTTTTGATTACATACAGTCCAGAAATCTAAGAATTGAATGAGATTTACAAGGTCTTATTTCAATATTTTTCTGAACAAATCTAAGAATAGTTCTGATTTATGAGTTAGTCAATACCCATAATTATTTAATTCTTTGAAAAAGTTTAATAAACTTGTAGTTCCTAGATGGAAGTGATATAGTTGCAATCCAAGTGAATAAGCAAGTTAGACGTTTGTGGCTTTTTAGTTAAAATTTCTTGATTAAATGCCGATCTCCAAAAAACTAAAGAGATAACTACAAAAAACTAAGATGCTTTTAAGGCTTAAAAAGCCTATCTTAAATAGGCTTTACAAGGATATTTGGAGAGTGTTAGGAGAATAGTTAGATGCAAAAGCAAGTAGATAGGGTTGTTCAAATCCTAAAATCAAGGGGGTTGCGTGTTACACCTCAGCGCTTTGCCGTTTATGCAAATTTACTCGATCGCCAAGATCATCCCACTGCAGAGCAGATTCTAAGCGATCTCAATCAAAATGCGCCCACTTCATCTCAGGCAACTGTTTATCTTTCACTCCAAACCTTGCAAAATGCGGGACTAGTCCGTGAGGTTTTATTAGAGCAGGGGGTATGTCGCTATGATGCTAATGTCGAGCCACATCACCACTTTCGCTGCAAGTGTTGCGGTGAAATCGAGGATATTGCGTGGAATGCCTTTGAAGGACTGGGTTTTCAGCAAATTCGCGCGGGTTTAAAAATTGATAGCTATGAGGTTACCGTCAATGGTATTTGCGATCGCTGCAACCATTAGAGGATCGATCGTTTCGCGCTCAGTCCTCTAATCTTCTGTTGTCAAATCTCCCATAAAACCATCAGAGCGCATATCATCGGGAGTGATTAGGCGCTTTTGTTTAGCTGTCTCGTCTTCAGCTAAATCTCCAGCCGACTCATTATTAGTGAGTAAATTTTCTTGATACCTTTCTGAAGGCGATCGCCTCTGACGACGAGGACGACCGAGGGATTTTAATCCTGCTTTTAGCCCAGCAAATGCACTTTTAGTAGCGATCGTGGCGCTAGAAGCACCTTGTCGTACACCTTTAATGCCATCATTTACTTGCTTAACTGCCTCACCAGCACTTTTTGCACCTTGGTTGAGTTCATCACTCAACTCGCTAAGCTCTAAACCCGTCAATCGGATTGCTTCAAGTGTTGCGGGTAATTCTCGCGTTAAAGTGTCAGCCAGACGAATAATGCTACTTGCTGCCTTTGCTAATTCTTGAAAAGCGGGAATTGCCGTTAGCAAAAGAATCGTCAGGCAAACGACAACCAATAAAAACGATAAACCTAGCAGAAAGATAGCTTCTGACATAATTTCTGATTAAGTGCTTTCTCTTAAGAGCTTACTCTTCATCTTCGATTGAGCGATCAACTGTTTCAATGGATGGACTACTCATTGATAAAGCTAATTCTTCTTGTAGTTTACGACTAGCCTCTTTTCCAGTTTCGATCGCCTCCTGTAAACTCACAAGAGCATCATCGATAGCACGCTGAGCCTGCTCCGTAATGCGATCGGCTTGATATTGAACATTAGAACCTAATTGTTCTGCAAGTTTGGGCAAATCTTGCGTCGATTTTTTTAAGGCTTGCCGAGTTTCTCTACCCGATTTTGGCGCAAATAAAATACCTGCGGCTGCCCCAATCGCTGTTCCCACAATTAATCCACCCCAAAATTTACCTGCGCCGTTTGACATTATTCTCTCTCCCTGACGATTTGATGCCTGACGACTTTTTACTTAAATAATTTGATGGGTTTTGACGAGCCTTTTGCCAACGACTCCCTAAAAAGGATACACCACGTCCAACCATAGACAATAACTTACTAATTCTTTCTAATTGTATTTGCAAATTTTTGTACTGGCTTCGCAAGGAACCAACACCACTACGAGCAACATCAATATTGGGCGAAGATCCCTGTAGACCATTTTGGCAAATCTCCGTCCAACCATCTACAGTTCTTACTGTTGCTTTTAGCGATTTTCGCAACGTCCAAATTTGCCATGATGTCCATAGCAATCCAGCACTAAGTATTAACTGTATGGCGATCGCAATCCAAATCATTTTTTTAACAAGAAGTCATAGCATGTTTAAAATTTTCTAATCCAGACAAAAAGTAACATATGCTTCACTTTTCTCTAAACCGCATCTATTTTTTTAGGAAATTTCTTTAATTGTAATTAGGAGTATAACAATCACTAACTAAAATTGAGGTATAAAATCAAGAAAGTAATATTAATCTGATTGCTTTAGGTTTAATCAGCTCAAGAATCTCTAAAAAATTAAATCCTAAAAGGTTGAGTTACCTGATGGTAGAGCATTTTGTTTCTAAAATTTTATAGCTAGCTATTACTGACAAGCTAGCTATATATAAGACCGCTTTTATAAAGAGGCTATAATCTTTACGGGGCTTTGCTTAAATTATATTCAGTTTCTATGAATGACATAATATGTCGTCAAAAGTCATGAATATGAAAAAGGAACTCAAAATTTATTAAACACGTCTCACAATATATAAATAGGTTATATTGGCAATTGATTGAGATGCACACAACAAAGTTGTCTAACAGTTCAGTGACACTTCTACACCCACACCCTTATCTGATTGTTCATGCAGATGAGGGTCAGCAAATGATTCCACTTACAAACGCAGACTTCTGGACAATTGGGCGGGGTTACGATAACTCAATTGTATTAACAGACAAATGGGTCTCGCGCTACCACGCCACATTGCAAATTGTTGGCGCGTCCAAGAATGATGGATTTGAATCTTCTATGAAAGGAGATGCAAAAACCCGTAACACTAACAATGAGTCAGGTAGTTTTTATCTGGTAGATTTTGGCAGTCGCAATGGCTCCTTTATGCGCGGACAAAGAATTACCTTTCCGATTTTGCTAAAAAGTGGCGATCGCATGACTATTGGCAAAACCGATATAGACTTTTTCTCACCACACAAGCGCGAGCCACACCGTACTCCTAGTGAGCATATGCGGTTATTTCAGCAGCCGACGGCACCAGTTTCACGTACCAATCTCACACCTTCTGAAGAGAGAGTTTTCTGGCAAGTTGTCCAAGGCTTTACTAACAAAGAAATTGGCAAGCGCCTCCAAATCAGTCCTCGCACCGTACAGACACATCTCAGCAGTATCATGACGAAGCTTAATCTGGAAAACCGTTCACAGATTGTGCGCTATGCCTTTGAGCAAAGTTATCGTCCTAGTGGCGATAGTTCTGATAGTACTGATGCAAGTAACTAAGATTACTTAATGACTTTGCAAAACAAAAATAGAGATAGTGCGAGGCACTATCTCTATTTTTGTTTTTGTATTGGGGAATCGCTGTACTTGAGCTTAAAATATGTACATCTTCGTTACTCCCTTTAAACTTTTAAACCATGCTCGATCTCAAAGTTATTCTGCCTATTCTGACTATTGTATTTACAGTTAGCTGTTTATTCTTCGGAACTCGTAATGGCTTTTACGATACTGACAAATACCATGGCAATGGTTCTGCACACTAAAAACAAGATGGTGCAATGCACTGCCTTGTTTGTTGCAGCAATTTTCGTTATAATAGTCGATTTGTTGAAAGCTCCTAGGGTACTGAAAACAACAAAATTAATTGCATAATGAGAATTGCTGTATTTTTTGTTGATTCACAAAAATATGCGGTCAACATGTTAAGCTAGTTTCTCTGAAAGATAGCATCTTCAGGAAATTAGCGATCGTCACACAATATACTCAGAGACTACTGAGAAACGGAAACTGCCTATGCAGTCGGGCTGTCCAAGCGTAAGTATATATACTTCCCTAGGATAAGTGGCGAAATCCCAGAAATGGGGATAACTAGGAATGCCCAATCGTGAGATTGGGAAACCCGCACCGCAATGCCTAACTCTAAATAATTGGGCATTTAGTGTCGAGTTTATGTCACGTACACCTCAAAACACGTTCAAGTTTTTATCATGGCACTGTTGCAAGAACGCAAACTGGAAATATTCTCAGAATATCAAAAGCACCCTACAGATACTGGCTCGTCAGACGTTCAGGTTGCTTTGCTAACCGAGCGTGTCACTCAGTTGACTACTCATCTCAAACTGCATCCTAAAGATTTCTCATCTCGTCGTAGTTTACTCAAAATTATCGGTCAACGTAAGCGTTTGCTCGCCTATGTGCGTAACCAAGATCGCGCTCACTACAAACAACTTATCCAAAGTTTAGGCGTAAGAGGTTAGTCTTGGTCTATTTTGGGCGATCGCTTCACACTCTAGAATGTAAATAAAGAGTCAAAAGTGAGGAGCTAAAGTGAAGAACAAATCAAGTAAAGACACTGAACGCATTCCTTTCGAGCCAAATAATCGCAGCAAAAAAGCTAAGGAAGCAAAAAAGCTACCCACCGCTCCAGTAGTTGCGAATAAAAGCAAATCAAAAGCGAATTCTAGCGTTAAGCAGGATTCGCAAGATATACCAGATGAAGTAAATCGCCGTATTATCCGACGTTCGGCTCTATTCTGTGGTATCCCAACAGGTTTAGGTATCACCACATTCTTTGTTAGCTATATTCTTGTTAGCAGACATATAGTCGATCTACCAACTTCAGCAGTTGTTTTATTGAGTATGTTATTTCTAGGAATAGGAGTTTTAGGATTGAGTTATGGAGCTATTTCAGCTTCTTGGGACGAAGGACGTATAGGCAGTTGGTGGGGCGGCGATGAGTTTAAAAAGAATTTTGGTCATTTAAAGGAAGCCTGGAAATCTCAACAACAAATAGTCAAAGCTGCTCAACAATCTAAAAATCAATAAAAAAGAGGCTCGTGAAACGAGCCTCTTTTTTATTGATTTATTGATTATTTCAATAAACGCTGCAAAATTATCTCATGGTCTAGTCCTTCGGCGAGAAACGACTCAACTATTTGGAGTCTTTCTGGTAAGCCAATAATATAAGTATTGCAATCAGCACCCAGAGATTCACAAGTTGTCTGCACTGCCAATAGTTCTCGCCCTGTAAGACGAGTAAAAAATGAAGTCAAGATACCAGATTCAAGATAGCCAGTCGGTAGTTTATTACCGCTAATTGCACGGACATAAGGGGAATTATAAGTTTTAACAAAAATAAATCCTTGAGCTTGATATTTTGGATCGAATTCAAACTTACCCCAGCCATGAGTCTGCCAGCATTGTTTGAGACTCTGGATGAAAGTAATCATATCCATTTCAGCAAGTGACTGAGAATAGTACTCTTCGAGGGATTCGGTAAAGCGCGTATAAAAGTTTTTACCCCACCATTTGCCACAGTTAAATAGAACCAGTCTTGATGCTTGCCCTGTTTCCTTGGCTAAACCCGCATAAAGCGAAGAGATTAATGTATCGGGAACCGCTATCAAGCGATCGCCGCGCCGATTCTCCAATAGCCCAATTTCGAGATCTCCCTTAACGTAGGCGTTATAGTCAAAAAAGTTGGCAGGGATGCGATTTTCCTTAACGAGATCGGCGACAGAAATCATAGTAGTTAGTTCTTAGTAGATTAGCGTAACTTGAGCAGAAGTAATTAAAGGCTGAAGTAGAGCAAGTTGAGCGGGACTAAACTGTTGGCGTAGTCCTTGATTTAGGAGCTTATACAGAGTTTCATTAAGGCGGCGCATATCACGCATTGACATAATGCCTTCTAACCAATTAAGTAGCCGCTCCTTTAAAAAACTTTCATCATTCAATAGCATCGCCATAGAACAGTAGCGCAGCACAAGAATTAGATTTTTAATACCCATTTCTAAATCTTCTACAGTCACATTAGGGAGTTCTGAGGGTACTTGATCGGCTACAGCCTGTAAAATGTCAATTTCGCGATCGCGAATTAGTTTGTAAAGTTTGAGGCGATCGGGCAATGAATTCATGTAGCTTTCCATTAGACCAAGCTCGTCTGACGCAAGATAACGATCTTGAGCTTGGTTAATTAGTTCTTGAATCTTCGGAATCATGGTTCTTGTGGTGAGAATGATCGATATTTTGATTTTCTATACAAAGTAGAAAAAGATGTTTGTTAAGGCTTATGGATGCGGTATTTACAAAAAATACTGCTATCTAGACTAATTGTCAGAAAAATTTAGAAATATCATCAAGAAAGTCTTCAAGAGTTTCACTACTTTCTTCAACAACAGCACTATTACTTAGATTGGTGTCGATTGCTGTAGAACCAATTTCAAGGATCCCAGTCCAAGAAATAGCTCGAAAATATTCTCTTACAGTCATCAAATAGCTAAGTGCTGGAGCGGCTTTACCGTTGTTCTGGCTTAATGCTGGGACGACCGCCCGATTTTCCCAATTTACATTTTGCCAAAAATTGCGTAGTGGCTGTAAGCGCCAATCTGGATCGATCATTTTAAGAATTCTCCATTTCGCAGACGACCTTCAATGTCACGAGTTGTCGCCCCTTCATTTAGCCAAAATGAAGCAGCATCAATGCGATTTTTGCCACCTAGCAAAAACTTACAATAGTTTTCTCCCATTGAATAACATTGAATTTCAATGCACTCTAGCTCTTTATTTACTAAATGAGTAAAAAATCCTGAAAACAAGCCCGCATACAGGTGGCAAACTGGCTTGCCGACATCGCCAAGGCTACGGGCAACGGCTGAGTCAAATACGCTGATAAACATAAATCCTTGTTTGCGATCGCTCATATCTACTTGCCAGCGACCCCAACCTTGCGATGTAAAGGGCCACCACCAAGTTTCTAGCAAAAAAGGTAGGTTAGTTTGACGAATACTACGTCCAAAATCTTTTTCAAACCATTCAGTAAATACTAAAGCGTCTTGCCGACCCCATTCACAGCCAATTGAATACATGACGGCTGCCGAAGCTTCCCCCACTTCATCTTCTAGCCCTTCTTGTAGCCCAATGATGAAGTCTTCACTGGTCAAAATATTCCTGAGCCCGTTCCAATCTTCGATGATTCCTTTTTCAAGATTAGGCTGAAAAAAATCTTGTAGGCTGTAGTGATTATTTTTTCTTTTGAGTTTGGATGCGCTATTTGGACGTTCTACAGCAACAGTCATAAGTAAATACTCCTATCCAAAAATTATTGAATTCAACGCTTTTATTGATAATCATGTCGAAAAAGTTTGAGCTTTACTGTTTAAACTTCAGTATTACTTTGTCTCAAAAATATCAGCTCTTTTTGTATTTGCCAATTGTTCTCCAACGCTAAAGTTAGTGTTCTCAAGTTGACGAACTACCGAACGTGTAATTAGTTGACCTACTTCAACTAAGGTCTGACCTGTGATTGGGCTAAGTAAAGGTTTTTCACAACGTCGTCCTATGAGAGCTTCAATATCTTGAATCGATTGGACATACATACCTACAGGTAGTTCAACGACAATACCTTCGCCAATTACTTTTGCTTGACAGGCAAGTCTAGAGTTTGGCTTGCAGGTTGTAATTACTTCTAAAGTACGTTGCTCCCTCTTTCCCATAGGGCTGAGAGACGACATACCATCTTGGATATAAACGTGACAAGTCGCGCACATGCCACGACCACCACATTCCTTTAAAATACTTAGCTCTTCCCCCATTAAGCCAGATAGTAATGCACCATTTGTTGCAATATCTGCTGTCTGGGCAATAGGCTCAATTCTTACACGCTTAGCCATTATTTAGCTTGCCTCTGCAATTGCTCCCCTTAATACTAAAACCAGTCTAACCCATTTGAGGTGTATGCATAGAGTAGTTCCCGCCAAATTGCTTAGAATTGTTAAGCAGGATTAAGAGAGATTTCGTTTTTTGGAGGATATTAGGAATCATTAAGCAACGAATTGTATTTCTACATCAAAAATTTCTTTTGGCGTTCATCCAGACAATCTTGTTCGAGCATTTGATCGAAATTACGAATTACTTGTTTGCATCGTTTCACGTAGGATGCTACCCATGACTGAATTTGCTGCTGTTGCTCCAATGTACAAATGATGGCAGCTTGTTTGGGGTGTGATATTTGTCCATTGCGATCGACTTCAAATTCTTTTAGCCAAGACGACTCGGGACAACTAGATTTCCAGTAGTTAGTAACTACAACTTTGCCAAGATATTGCGTCGTAAACTTGCTTAGCTTATTTAAAGCAGCTAAAAGTTCATCTAACTTATACTCTTGAGTGTCAGTTTTGACTGATACTTGCTTAGTATGGCTATCAGTAACTTCTATGAGGTTGTTTTTAGCATTTATTGGAGAGGGCGAGGTCGAGACGAATGCAGGAGGTGTTTGGGGCTTAGTGATATTTGGCTGTATTTGTGCAGTTGTATTTGCATTTGTACTTGGAATTCTATTGGGTTGACTATTCCTATTTGGATTTTTTTGTCCAGATGCTGAGCTAGGAGATGGCGGTAAGTTTATCTCTGGATTGGGATCGGTAATAGCATTAGCAAAGCTATGTGTGGTCGGTTTATCTTGAACTTTTGCCGTTTCCGTTATAGGGGTGGCACTAGCATTCCAATTTGGTCTTGGTAAAGAATGCTGAGTTACAGAGCCTAATAAAAGCTTAAAGTGTGCAACTGTGTTGTATGTATCTGTTTCGATCAGATATTTGATCTTGGTGATGCCCCGCCTGTAATCAACTGGTTCGATCCCGCTATCTGTCAGTACCAGTAGTACTAACCCATGCGTTAGCTTGTAAATAAAAACAACATGACCAGCAAAGTGAAACTCAAAGGACTCAAATCCTTCTGGCACATTTTCTACAACTTGCAGTACCCCTTGCCCTAATGCTTGCTTTGTCCTATCCAATACGGCATCTAATCCGTAGAAATAAGGACGCATACGACGGTTTGTGAGGGCAATTCCCACAACCCCTGCTAAATTCAAAAAATCTTGAATAACCTCCCGACTCATCTTTTCTCACGCTGCTTCTATGATCGACATACCGTTCACCCTAGACCAATTACGCATTCTTAAGGCGATCGCTTCAGAAGGTAGCTTCAAACGAGCTGCTGATAGTCTTTATGTGTCCCAACCCGCCGTTAGTTTGCAAGTCCAACATCTAGAAAGACAACTAGATGTACCTTTGTTCGATCGCGGGGGCAGAAGAGCACAGTTGACGGAGGCAGGACAGTTGCTACTTTCTTATGGCGATCGCATTTTGAGCCTTTGCCAAGAAACTTGTCGCGCCATCGACGATTTGCAAAATCTTAATGGTGGAACTCTGATTATAGGAGCTAGTCAAACAACTGGAACCTATTTGATGCCTCAGATGATAGGCTTATTTCGCAAGAAATACCCAGAAGTTTCAGTGCAACTCCATGTTCATTCTACAAGGCGAACGGCATGGAGTGTTGCTAATGGACAAGTGGACTTGGCAATTATTGGCGGTGAAATCCCTGCGGATTTGCTGGATTCTTTAGAGATTACACCCTACGCCGAAGATGAGCTTGCGCTAATTCTACCAACTTCTCACGTACTTGCTCAGGTTGGTGCGTTGCCGATTGATGAGTTGTATAAATTGCAATTTATTACCCTTGATTCACAATCGACAATTCGTAAGGCAATCGATCGCGTATTGCTTGATAGTGGTGTCGATCCTCGTCAGTTAGCAATCGCGATGGAGCTAAATTCGATAGAAGCAATCAAAAATGCGGTGCAGGCTGGGTTAGGGGCGGCATTTTTATCGGTAACAGCGATCGAAAAAGAGTTGCAAATGGGCGCATTACAGCAGGTGCGGATCGATGGGGTAGTAATCAAGCGGATGTTGTTGCAAATCCGTAATCCTAACCGCTACCGTTCCAAGGCGACGGAAGCTTTTTGTAACGAAGTCTTGCCCATATTTCGAGATAAAACTTAGCAAAATAGGAGCTTTACGCCTATTTTGCTCTCTAGTCATTATGGCGATTGCTATACAATAGTAAACTTGTCGTGAGTTTTCACATTTCTGCTATGAGCTATTTTCGCCCTGCTATTGATGCTATGACTGGCTATGTTCCTGGGGAACAACCAAAGTCGGGTATCAAAGTTATCAAACTAAACACTAACGAAAACCCCTATCCGCCTTCGCCAAAAGCGATCGCCGCTTTGCAAAGTATTGATGGTGATTCTTTGCGGCGTTATCCCGATCCTTTTGCCTCCGAATTTTGTCAAGCAGTAAGCAAGGCTCTGGATATTCCTGCGGATTGGGTAATTGTGGGTAATGGCAGTGATGATGTTTTAAATATTTTGATCAGGGCTTGTGCCGAAGGGGACGATCGTAAAGTTGTTTACCCAATGCCCACCTATGTGCTTTATCGCACTTTGTCGGCAATGCAGCCAGCGAAAATAGTTGAAGTTCCCTATAGTGAAAATTTTCAGTTGCCGATCGCCGAACTTGTGGCGGCAAATGGTGCAGTGACCTTTATTGCTTCTCCTAACAGCCCATCAGGTCATATGGTGCCATTGGATGATTTACGCAAATTGGCGCAGCAGGTATCGGGCATTGTGGCGATCGATGAGGCTTATGTTGATTTTGCAGAGTATTCAGCCTTGCCATTAGTACGTGAATTCGACAATGTGATTGTCCTACGTACTTTATCGAAGGGGTATTCGCTAGCAGGTTTACGATTAGGTTTTGGTGTGGCGAATCCCAGCTTGCTTTCAGGATTATTTAAGGTTAAAGATAGCTATAACATTGATGCGGTAGCGATCGCGATGGGTACGGCATCAATGCGCGACCAAGAATACAAAAAGTCAAATGCTGAAAAAGTCAAAATCTCACGCACCAAACTTTCTCTAGATCTACAAAATCTTGGATTTACCGTCTTAGAGTCTCACGGTAATTTTGTACTAGCTACACCACCTAAAGGTAATGCTGAAGAGATTTATTTGAAACTCAAAGAATTCGGCATTTTAGTACGCTATTTCAATCAAGCAGGACTATCCGACAAGTTACGCATTACTGTTGGTACTGATGAGCAAAATCAAGCTCTGATTGATTTTTTATCCACTCTTTAGCATTTTCTAATTGACTTATGAGCTAATTTCTATGACACAGCTTAATATTAAAAATCTAGGTCAAATCAAGAGTGCAAATATAGATTTTGGCGATCTAACTCTTTTTGTTGGGCCTCAAGCTACAGGGAAGAGTATTTTATTACAACTCATAAAGTTGTTAATTGATGGCGAGAATATTGCAGCTACTCTCATGAAATATGGATATCAATGGGAAGATGATTTATCCAAGTTCAATGAGCTTTACTTTGGCGAGGGAATGTGTAATCTTTGGAGCGAAAGTACAGAGGTAATTATTGACGACGAAGAGATATATCTAGATGCTCTATTGCCATATGAACTGTCAGAGGAATATGAATATATCGATGAGCCTGAACACATATTTTTTATGCCTGCTCAACGTGTGTTAACTCTTGAGAATGGATGGCCCCGTTCTTTTACTAGTTTTGAAATCGGAGACCCATATGTTGTTTGTAAATTTAGTGAGCATCTTCGGTTACTAATGCAACAAGGGTTTATGAGTAAAGATAAAGACAGTGCTATTTTTCCTCAAACAGGAAGACTTAAACAAGAAATAAGTGATGCTCTTGATGTCAGTATTTTTCATGGCGCTAAAGTTGAACTAAATACAGTTGAAATGCGGAAACGTATTCAAATTAATGTTAATGGTAATTTGTTGCCATTTATGGCTTGGTCGGCTGGACAAAGAGAGTTTATGCCTTTACTGTTAGGGCTTTATTGGCTAATGCCTGTATCAAAAGATTCAAAGAAATCGGATATAGATTTTGTAGTTATTGAAGAACCAGAAATGGGTTTACATCCCCGCGCAATTTTGTCGGTTATTTTGATGTGTTTAGACCTCTTACACCGAGGCTATCGTTTACTTGTTTCTACTCATTCACCTGTCCTTTTAGAGGCAATTTGGGCAATTCGTAACTTACAGAATAATAATTCTGATGTTAAGTATCTCTATCAACTTTTTGATTTAAACCCGTCACCACCTATGACTGAACTTTTTGAAAACATCCTTAAAAACAAGAAGTTTTTCACCTATTATTTCGATCAAAAAGAAGATGGTGTTGAGGTACGTGATATTTCATCATTAGATCCATTTGATGAGGACTTGTCAACTGCTGATTGGGGTGGTTTAACTAGTTTTAGTAGCAAAGCATCTGAAGTTGTTTCTCAGGCGATTCAAGACACACTATAAGTTTTAAAATGGATTTTAAAGAAGCGATCACTGCAACACCTTCACTAAAAAATGCTTATAAAAATGGGTTGCAAGCATTAGGAAATTATAGTAATAAGGTCAAACCAACTGACACAAAAAAGTGTGAAGGTAGTGTCGATATTGATGCTGCTGTTAATCAGATTTACCCTAATGATTCACGTTGGGATTATGCAATGGGCTATGATGGGACAACATATTTTATTGAAGTGCATAGCGCTGAGACATCTCAAGTTACACCAGTTTTAAAAAAATTTAGGTGGCTAAAAGACTTTTTAGTAACAGATGCTCCCGAGTTAAACAAACAGCAAAAGAAGCGTTTTTATTGGATAAGTTCAGGTGGTAATAATATTTTACGAGGCAGCCCCCAAGCACGACAGTTAGCACAATCAGGGATTACGCTTGATAGACAACTTAATTTATAAAAAATGGAGAATAGGAGGCTCGAACCCCTGACCTCTGCGGTGCGATCGCAGCACTCTACCAACTGAGCTAATTCCCCAACAGGTTATAAATACTAGCATATTTACAATTACTGCCACACGCCTTAAGACGAATTGAGAATATAAATTAAGGTACTAATAAGAATAGTATTCTTGAAAATAATTGGGTTTATTCTTCATTGGTAGATATTGTCGAGCGCAAACCATTATTCTTTAAAAAGCGAGTAATCTTTTGCTCATATCCAGAGCCATCGGGAAATTCAACTATAAGAACTGGATTTTTAATTTTCCCCGATGGTAGCTGCAACATATAAACATAGTCGCCATTATAGAACTCAAAATAAGTTCCTTGGCTAGGATTGTAGGTTTTAGCAGTGAGCTTTACCCCTGGAGTGCCATTCTTATTAACACTCCGATAGTAACGGGGTTGAGAAATATCTTTGATATCTGAGCAAACATATAAAGAGTAGTCTTTGGTCTCAGCATATGCCAAAATTCCACCTGTACCTTCACAAGTTTTGTCATTTACTAACTCGCTAGTTGACCCTAAAATCAACTCGGCAGACGCAGGCAAGCCTTGCCCCATAACTGCACAAAACGCTAAGAACGAACCTAAAAGTTTTGAGTGAAAAGACTTTCTAAAAATTAAATTATTGAGTGTCATCTCAAACCTCAAGTTTTGCTACAGGTACTACACAGGCTACTTGTGATCTAAATAACGAGCTTTTGTCAGCATTAAATAAAGACCACATTTACTGATCAGATCGTCTACAACCTAGCAATGCCGGTAGATGCTTGTAATCCGCAAAGTAGCTGAATATTTTTGTCAGCGAATGTAGAAACTTAGAGGATACTTTTTACCCTTTCTGATTTCTAGGTATGATCGAAGCAAAGCGCGATCGCTCATTAGAGAAATCAACTGGACTTTATAAGCATTTCTATGACTACTGGCATTCATGAAACTGAACCGACATTTTTCAAGATCTTTCGCCTTTTACGTTGGCACAAGCCCGCAGGACGATTGATTTTAATGTTGCCTGCACTGTGGTCAACCGTAGCTGCCGCGAAAACACAACATCAACTGCCGCCGCTTGATTTACTTGGGGTAGTGATCCTTGGCAGTTTGGCAACTAGCGCCGCAGGTTGTGTGATTAACGATCTCTGGGATCGCGATATCGATCCGCAAGTAGAACGCACTAAAAAACGCCCTCTTGCAGAGCGATCGCTGTCTATTCAAGTAGGCATAGCGGTTTTGCTAGTCGCCCTATTCTGTGCGTTTTTACTATCGACCTATTTAAGTCCTCTTAGTTTTGGACTTTGCTTTGCTGCTGTCCCTGTGATTGCTATTTATCCAGCTTGTAAACGCTTTTTCCCCATCCCGCAACTAGTTCTATCGATCGCTTGGGGGTTTGCCGTATTAATTCCTTGGAGTGCGGTTACAGGTGGTTTGGATCGCCATGCTTGGGAATTATGGACTGCTGTAATTGCTTGGACAATGGGCTTTGATACTATTTATGCCATGAGCGATCGCGAGGACGACCTTCAAGTTGGCATTAAATCTAGTGCCTTATTTTTTGGAAGATATGTAACTTTAGCGATCGGTGTATTTTTTGCGATCGCCTTACTCTGCTTGATTTGGCTGGGTTTTGAGATTCAACTCGGTTACACACACTACCTTGCTTGCTTGACGACAGGAGTAATATGGATATGGCAATGTAGCAGACTGACACAAACTGAAATTCCTATTGAGTTATACCAAAAAGCATTTGGTCAGAATGTATGGGTCGGCTTTATCATATTGGCAGGAATGCTGTTATCCACCTTCGGCATTGGCTAACCTAACTTCTTACCTTTGTAGAGGTGGTTCCTACTCCTGTTGTATGATGGCTATCCAGCACCAGTCTGTTAGTATCTAAATTACAGAGCATAGACAAAATACATGAGCAATATTACAGAGAAGATTCAAGAAGAATTGAAGCAAGCTAGAGAAACCTGCGAAGTTAGCGGTACTGGATCTAAAGAATGTGCTGCTGCATGGGACGCAGTCGAAGAATTGCAAGCTGAAGCATCTCATCAAAAGCAAGAAAAGGGTAAAAATTCCCTTGAAATCTACTGCGATGATAATCCTGATGCTGCAGAATGCCGTTTGTACGAAGACTAATTTTTTGTTAACTTTATTGCGCGATTACCATTGCTAGCTGCATATCTAAAACTCTGCAACATAGAGTTAGCCACCTTCCCAGTCTTATATTATATTCCTATAGCAAAAGCCTCGCATTGCGAGGCTTTTGCTATTTAAGATCGTTATTTTTAGCCTTAAGCTAAAATTTATCTCTAAATTCGTAAATTTGTAAGATTGTCAGTTACATTTAGATTGATTGAATTAATTTGAAATTAATTTAACTCGATCGATAAGGCAATCCATAAATATAGTGTTTTTCAAGTTGTTTGTTATAACTTGAAATTTTCAAAATCTAAATATATGTTTGTTTGTGATTTTCACATTGTCTGAGCCAATCTAAGAAATATGATAGTGCGAAACATTGAGACATCTATAGTTGCTAGGGAAATTTGTAGCTAATTGGGGATAGGTATGACACAACTAAGCGTTATGGAATTAGCAAAGCAAGGCGATCCTCAAGCGATCGCCTCTTTGATTAATCGATCGCTAGCATCTAAGGGTATTCATGCTGAGGCAAAGCTTGAAGCCGAATCTCTCACAATTTCTTTACACGCATCACAGGTACCCAACCAAAAAGCAGTTGTTACAATTATTCACCGAGGCATGGTGATTTTACAGATCGAGCAAATCAAGCATGTCAAAATATTGACTTATCGTTCTGACAACAACTATTTGGCTTGGCAAAATGAATTCTCTCTCGACAATCAGACCAAAGAAGTTTTACCAACTTTGCAAGCTAATGAAGCCAATAATGACTCAGGACAAGACCAAGGCGTTAACCTTGTCAGTAATCCAAAAGGAGTTATCCTAGTACAAAAATTTTCTCAAATTCAGAAAAACTTGCAAGAATATCAAGATATTATTGTGCGCTTCACCGATGAGCATGTTGGAACTGTCCGATGCTTGACTACTCTCACGGAATTAATTCAAGTAATTAGTAAACCAAGTTTTTTGTTTGCCGCAGTCGCTTCTAATCCCAACTTGCGTAGCTTGCTCGATACGATCGCTGAATCTAGTAAAACTGACGAACAGGGCGATCAGGTAATTACTAACTTATCGATATTACAGCCAGGTCAACAATGGCAAAAAGCAAAAATTCGTCTTGTGTCAAAGATATTTTTAGAACCCGCTGAAGATCAAGATGACATAAAAGATAGACATCAAGGTATTACAGTAGATTTGCAAGAAACTACGCCTCAGCCTGTGGAACTAGATAATCCTAAACCACTATCTCCTCCAGCCGTTGAGACTGAAGACTTGCTTACTAATTCAGAATCTTTGATCGGTCAAGCATCTGAGATTTCCGAACCAGTTGCTTCTAAATCGGTTACTGTTGATTCCTTGTTTGATGAATTTCCAGAACCTTCTTCATCAAGTTTGAAATTAATTGATGACGTAACTGAAATACCAGAGCTTACTGACTCATTATTCGATGACTTTATAGATGCTGGAGATAAAAAATTATTTGACGATCAAAACCTTCATGTAGATCTAGCGGAAACCGCTCCTACGGATGGTGAAGATGATTTATTTGATAATTTTTCCTTTGCCTCTCAAACTACCGATTTAACTTCTAAAGAGTTTAATGCAAATAATTTGGAAAGTAATATTGATGCCATCAAATCAATAATTCCAAAGCAGAGTTTAGACCAATTATTGTCGTTAATGGAAGAAGAAGAGCAAACTAAAATTGAATTACAAACTGCTAATAATAAATTAATTGATAAAGACGAGAAATTAGGTTTAGTGGAGTCCGATCTTGGAGCGACAACAATAGAGAAAATATTAGGTAATATGGAAACGATTAATTTGAATGGTTCGAGTACAAAGGAAGAATCTAAATCCTCAGACTTTGTCACTTTAGAAAATTTTTCAGAAGATTTAGAATCGTTAGGTTTCTAAGTAGCTGGGCAAAATTAAATATAAAACCAAAAAAAAAGTGGCGCACGCTGCGCGTGCGCCACTTTTTTTTTGGTTCCAGTTAATT
>QBML01000039.1 GCA_003242085.1 Pseudanabaena frigida
AAAATAGAGATCCAGAATTGAAAATTTTAGATCTAGAATCAAAACGAAAACTACACACTGTTAGAAAATCTCGGCATTATTCAAGTAATTGTCAATGTATTTGCCAAGTTGTTTTTCTGGACGATGCGTTTGAGTGGTGCGGAGTCGTTGAGCGGCGCGGCAAACATTTTTGTGGGTATTGAAGCGGCGATCGTGGTCAAGCCTTATTTGCCGAAGATGACCCGTAGCGAGTTATGTGCAATTTTGGCCTGCTGTTTTGGGACGGCGGCTTCTTCGACTTTGGCAATTTATACGAGTTTTTTAAAGCCAGTTTTTCCAAATATCTTAGGACACTTAGTTTCTGCTTCTATCATTGCAATCCCTGCTTGTTTTGTTTTGTCAAAGATCCTTGTTCCCGAAACAGAAGTTCCTTTGACTATGGGCGGCATTCCTAAAGAAGACAAGTCGCAGAAGCCAGAAGATAATGGCGAACTCGAAAATGCAGGTGGCGAGACAATGAAGCGGATGAGTCCGATGGATGCCACGATTATTGGCGCGTTGGATGGGCTGAAAATGGCTGCTTCGATCGCGGCAATTTTGATTTTAATTGTTGGGTTAGTCGATTTGATTAACCAAATTTTTGCTCAGCTAGCAACGATGAGCGATATTTTCAAGGTGATTAACCTGCCAAATATTCAAGGTGCTTTGTTTTATCCTTTGACTTTACTTACAGGCGTATCGCTAGAAGATTCTTGGCCAGCTTCGGTAATTATCGGTCGGCGCTTGTTGGAGACAGCGATCCCGCCCTATCAAGCTTTGGCTCAAGCTTCAAAAGATGGATTAATTAGCGATCGCACTGTAATTATTGTGAGTTATGCCTTATCGGGCTTTGCCCACCTTGCATCGGTAGGGATTTTCGTGGGTGGGACAATCGCCCTGATCCCATCCCGTCGGCGCGATATTTCGGATTTGGGTTGGAAAGCTTTGTTTGTCGGTACATTGGCAACCTTGATGATTGCCTGCATCGCTGGCGTATTTGATGACGGCAGTCCTAGCATTTTGGGAGACAAAAAAAAGTCTGAGCCAGCACAGGTCAAGCCTCAAGCTACGGCTTCACCAAGTTCTTCACCTAATGTTTTACCGATTGCTTCACCGAGTAACTCACCAACCAATAGCATTTCACCAACTACTAGTCCTTCTCCTGCAACGACTTCCCCCAAAGCATCACCTTCTCTACCAGCCTCACGCTAAGAAAAATAAAAGCCTTGCATAGCGAGGCTTTTATAGCAATGAAAGAGATAGCTAGAAACAAATAGAGGCAGCGCGAAGCGCTGCCTCTATTTGTTTGGGTGTTATGCCCTAAGCAAAACTTGCTTTGCTATATTAGCGATCGCGATATTGCTGTAGTTCAGATTTTAACTGAGCAATTTCTGCTCGCAGATTATCAATAGTTTCTTGCAATTCGTCGGGTGTAATATCGCTATCTTCCTTTGAGACGGCTCCCTTTTGTTGCTCGGCTTTTTCTAGAACCGTTTCAACGAAAATGCGAACCTGTTCGCGTTGTTCGGCATCAAATTTGCCTAATGCGCTAAGGACATCACTTACTGTATCTTCAATGCGATCGATTACAGCCTCAGCAGTGGCTCTACCAATAAAGAAAGCGTCTAATGGTGATTTGCTCATAAAAGTTTAGTTATTAGTTTGTTACCACTTGTTTAATTGGAAGTTGTTGTTCTGCTTGCTAAGTAGCTGGGCATAATTCAAAACGAGAGGCAAGTTTTTGGAGCAAGCGCAGCGAGCGCCAAAAGCTTTGGGGTTTCATATTTTGCACATTGCTACTTAAATATAGCAATAAACTCAGGGGGCAGAGAGGCATCTAAGCTACCCACCAGTTAAAAAGGAGCCTTGATTTTTGGTTCTTTATAATCCAGTTCTTTCAACTTTTTGAGAATACGACTGAAGTAATCTTGCATGTAGGACTCGAGAGTAGTCATTTCTGCTTCTTCGAGACCGAATATTTTGTAAGTTTCCTTCATGTCAGCGTCGAGAGGTATGCCACTAGCCAGAACTTCGGCATAGGTCATCCGTTCGGCAAAACTCCAACCAAATTCAAAGCCTAGGGCAACCTTACGAGCGAAGCGCAATAGACCTATGGGCATATTGGCGGTTCTTCTGGTGCGTCCCGACATCCTTTCACAAAGCTTGATGATTTCACTGGGTTGCCATGCCTTTGGACCTGCGATCGCAAAGGATTGACGCTCGGTTTCCTTAACAGATAAGGCACGGACAGCAAATTTGGCGATGTCTTGAGTATTCATGTAGGCGATCGGTGATGATTCGCCACCAATCCAAATGGTTTGATTCTCGAGAATGGGGATCGCATATTCCCCAATCAAGTTTTGGAAAAAACCACAAGGTTTGAGGATTGTGTAGTTCAGATCGGTGGATGCCAGAAACTTTTCAGTGCAATATTTGATGTCCATCAATGGGACATTGGGGTATTTCTCGGCATTAAGGATCGAGAAAAATATAAATCTCTGAATATTGGCGCGTTCGGCAGCTTGGATCAGGGCAACTTTGCCAAGCCAATCGACATCTTTAATTCTGAGAGAACCAGTTGCACGTGTTGTGGCTGCGTCAATGATTTCAGTAACTCCTTCTAGGGCATCATCTATGCTTTCGGTGTTAGCAAGGTTGCCAGCTACTAATTCTGCACCCCATTCTCTTAGGAAAGCTGCTTTTTTAGGATAACGAACAAAGCATTTGACTTTCAGCCCCCGATCTAGTGCGTGACGGGTGATTTGACGACCTAATGTACCTGTCGCGCCAACGATCAGTAAGCTCATAAAATTTTTTTATTAAATTGACTTTGTAAACATATATAAATCTAACAGATATTTGGTGACAACTTTTGGTAGGCGATATCAGCGATCGTGATATCTCGCTATAGATAGAGTGGCGATTGGTTTTAGTTGATAGTGAGCTTTGCGCCCAGATCTCACCCGTTTTCTATTGAGATGTTATGTAACTAAGTATTACAAAAAAGCCAACTTGCAAGAAGAATTATTGAGATCTGTCGAAGGGATTAATTTGCTGCTGTAGGCTAACGATTATTAAAAAATTTTCCAATAGTCGGTGTTTTTATAAAATGTATAATAAATCAGCTAAAGATCCTGTAGTTGCCGCAGTTACAGCAGGTTTAGGGGCAGGAGCGGTTGCTTGTTTTAGTGTTAGTCAAGGTCAAAATCTTTTTGTGGCGATTGGAGTAACTATTTTTGCTACTACAGCTGCTTTAGTAATCGATCGTTTATTCTTCAATTAAAATAAAAGTAAAATAAAAGCTTTAAATTTATCACTAGAAGTTAAAACCCAAAAAGAAGCAGCACTTAGTGCTCTACTTCTTTTTGGGTTTAATATTTAAGAATAGTTAATTTATATCTTTAGGGATTACTAGGAAATTGAGTACTGAACTTAAAAAGTTTGTTGTATGGGGTAGTTATTGCGAAAATGTACTCGAAAAGCGCGTACCTTTTCGAGAAGCCCATCTTAATAATCTTAAAGCTTTGTATGAAACAGGAGCGTTGTTGACGATAGGGCCAACACAAGATGTGTCTAAAGTATTTGCAGTTTATGCTGCGTCCGATCTTGCGTCAGCACGTCAGTTATTTGAGTCTGATGTGTACTGGCAGAATGGCATTTGGACGGATTACGAAATCCATGAATGGATTCAAGTATATTGAGAAATAATAAAGATGCTTCGCACCTTTTTATTGCTCAATATCAGCATCGGAAATGCTAGGACTAGCGAAATGATTGAAAACAATCCTAGTAGTACCTGCGATCGGTGGGGCAATGACTGCTCCAACTACACCAAAAAGCTCTGCACCAACAATAATTGAGAGCAATAGTTCAAAGGGATCGAGATTTAAGTAAGGTGCTACTAGCCAAGGCTGAAGAATAAAGGCTTCAATTTGTTGCAAGCTAAAGCAAATAAATATGGCGATCGCACCTCTATTAAAATCAACGCCCCAAGCAGCGACAAAAATAGCAGCTAGTGCTACCAGCCCGCCAACATAGGGCACTAGATTGGCAACTGCTACCAAGAGCCCTAAAGCTCCTGAGTAAGGGATTCCAAAAATAGACAGCGTTAAATACGTGCAAAATCCAAGTAAGGTCGAAGTGCCAACTCTGCCTACTACATAAGCCCCTAAACATTTGGTGATTGCTGGGATTAGAGCTTCTACTTCATGGCGAATTTTCTTGGAAAAAGGACGTAGGCATCTTCGCATGAGACTGCTGGAATTGATGACCATATAAGCTGCAATTAATAGACTGAGAATGCCCACACCAAGAGCATTAAAAAATTGCAAGGTAAACACAAAGGTCTGGCTAACGATATCTTTGCCCAGATTTTGAGCTTGATCGATAAGCGGCTGTGTTTGCAGAATGCGATTAAGTTGTTCTTGGCTGAGATTAAACAAGCCTCCTTTAGGTAGTTGGATTTGTTCTAGTAAATTTGGCAATTTAACAAAAAATTGACCGAGTTCAAGAATAATTTGAGGGGCAGGAGCGATCGCCAAGACGACAACTATTAACAGAAACAGATAAAGTATGGCGACTGCCCAGAAACGGTTTAAACCAATTTCCCAGCGACTAATATTGATGCGAAAGCGAGTTATCTGTTCAATTATGGGCGTGATTGCTCCAGCTAAAAACAAGCTAGTCACCAATAACTGCAAAGTCTGACGCAACCGAAAGGCAAGATAAATGGCGATCGCGCCAATTAAAAAGCGTTTGAGATATTTGCTAAAAATAGATTTGCTGTTTAACACAGTTACGATTCTGTCTTGGTATCGGTGAAACAGTGGAATGATTCAGATTGCCTTCTGCTCTTACAATTACTATACAAGCACTAAATCACTGACAAGCTCACATGAACTATGGGTATGAAGCGATCGCGATCGGGCGACGTATTTTATTAGAACTGTTTCGTACATACCGCACGATGCTGCTGTGGGTTATCTTTCCGATTTCGATGCTTTTACTAAATGGTTTTGTATTGGCAGAGGGTTCAAAAATTACTACTACTGAATCTTTTAAGCTAGCTGCTCCTGCGACTTTAATTGGCTCGGCGCTTTTTTTTAGTTGTCTAGGGGGCACAATGTCTACGATCGTTTCTGAGCGAGAGAGCCTGACGATAAAGCGTTTACTTATTTCACCAATTAATGGGGTTTCCTATTTTCTGGGCATTTTTTTTGCATATGCCGCGATTGGTACGGGGCAAACTTTAATTGTTTATACGGTTGCCGCATTTTGGAATGTCCGATTTAGCGGATCGATCGCTTTGGGGATTTTTGTGATCTTGGCAAGTATTGGCTCCTATGTGGGTATGGGATTTGTTCTGGCGACAAAGTTTGCGCGTAAGGTTGAGGATGTGAATTCTTTGGTCGCTGGGGTGGGCGTACCATTATTAATTCTTGGTGGGGCATTTTTCCCAACTACCTTTTTATCAAAAGACTTACTTTTGATCACCCAATTTAATCCTGTCTATCACATGAGCGAAGCATTTACTGCCCTCTCCACTGATAGTAAAACTCTCACCAGTACGGATATGGTATTGCACATCAGATTTTTGGTTGGTTTTTTTATTGTGGCGATCGCCTCAGGTTGGCTTGCCTATAAACGCATGTTGCGTAGTGAAAGTCATTTGTAACTAAAAAAAGAAGGGGCGCAAAGCGCCCCTTCTTTTTTTTGGCTTTAAGTTGCTATATTAGGCAATCCAATAACTGAATCAGACCATAAAATCTTGGTAAAAGTATTCTATGTACGAACTATATCCAGCGATCGAGCCGTATCGACAAGAAATGCTCAAGGTGTCCGATCTGCACGCAATCTATTGGGAAGAATCGGGCAATCCTCAAGGCAAACCAGTTGTAATTTTGCATGGGGGACCAGGGGCAGGTAGCCAGCCTATTTACCGTCAGTATTTCGATCCGAACTTATGGCGAATTGTGCAGTTCGATCAGCGAGGTTGTGGCAAAAGTACGCCTCATGCTGAACTTGAAGAGAACACCACATGGCATTTGGTTGAAGATATTGAAGTCTTACGCAAATATCTCAATATCGATCGATGGGTCGTATTCGGCGGTAGTTGGGGTAGTTCTTTAGCACTTGCCTATAGCGAAACCTATCCCGATTACTGTCGAGCGCTAATTTTGCGCGGCATTTTTATGGTGCGGTCTAAAGAGTTGGCTTGGTTTTATCAAGAGGGTGCAAGTTATTTTTTTCCTGATGCATGGGAAGAATACCTTCAACCTATCCCAGTTGAGGAACGTGACGACATGATATCTGCTTACTATCGTCGTCTTGTCCACCCAGATCATCATGTGCGATCGCAAGCTGCACGCGCTTGGTCAATTTGGGAAGCTAGCACCAGTAAGCTTATACCCGACTCGGCTTTAATTGAGCGATTTGGTACAGAAGAATTTGCGGATGCCTTTGCGCGTATTGAGTGTCATTACTTTATGAACAGGGGATTTTTTAAGTCGGAAAATCAACTTCTACAAAATATCGATCGCATTAGGCATATTCCGACGGTAATTGTTCAAGGTCGCTACGATCTGGTTTGCCCGATGTTTACGGCTTGGGAGCTACATAAAACTTTTCCTGAAGCAGAGTTTATTGTTGTGCCTGATGCCGGTCACTCTATGACTGAGATTGGTATTCGCAGTGCTTTGATTCATGCAGGCGATCGCTTCGCCAAGTGAGGAATTTACCTAGGACAAGAATATATTCAGATAGGTAAATGCACTAAATCAAATTTACGTTATAGTTACACAGATATTTCTGAGAGCTCTGCAAAATATGTTTTTTAAATCTTCATATCTAAACTTTTGAATTATTGATGCTATCTAGATAGCTATGGTGAGCCATTCTATAAAACCTGAGACGTAGCTAGTTGTAACAGGTGAAGACACAAAATAACTAATGAGTAAAATAATGGCAGGTAAAGAAAACTTCAAAACTAGCATTAGTATCATTACTCAATTTTATCCACCTGACTATGCCGCAACTGGACAATTTATCTATGACTTAGCTGGTGCTTTGGCTAAAGAAGGATTTGATGTAAGTGTATTTACGGGAATGCCAGGATACGCATTTAGACAAACAGATGTAAAACACCAAGAGAACGATAACGGTGTATTTGTGCGTCGAACTGGTTCTATGCATCTTATTTCTAAACGAATTCGCAACAAAATAGTGGGCAGCATCTTATTCTTAATCCGTTGCGTGGTTAAGTTTCGGCATAAAGATATTCGAGGTTCGCATTTAGTTCTAACTTCAGCACCACCATTTTTAGGGTTGATCGGATGGTTTTATCACAAGATTTTCAAACATACATATAGCTGCATTATTTATGATGTTTACCCTGAAGTAGCGGTTCGACTCAAAGTGATTGCCCCTAATCATTGGGTTGTTAAATTTTGGGAATTTATTAATTTTTTGGTATGGGAAAGAGCTGAATCGCTCATAGTTCTGAGCGAACCGATGAAGGAGCTTTTAGTTCGGAAAAACAAAAAACTTGCTCATAAGATTCATGTAATTCATAGCTGGGCCGATCCTAAGTTTATTCTCCCGATCGCTAAGTCTGAGAATTGGTTTGCCAAACAACATGGATTAGCAGATTGCTTTGTTGTTCTCTATTCAGGCAACTTGGGGCGTTGTCATGATAGTCGTACCATTTTGCAATGCGTTCAATCACTCAGCAATCGTTCTGACATCAAGTTTGTATTTATTGGTAATGGTGTGGGGTCGCAAATTATTGCTACGGCGATCGCCTCAGGCGAGCTACCAAATGCGCTGCAATTACCCTATCAAGATCGCGATATCCTGCCTTTTTCCCTAACTGCTTGCGATCTTTCACTAGTCAGTATTTTGCCTAATGTTGGCGATATTATCGCCCCATCAAAAATCTATGGCATTCTCGCGGCAGAGCGACCTGTTGCCGTGATCTGTCCTCAAGATAATTACTTGCGAAAACTTGTAGGTGAAGGTGAATGTGGTGCTTGTTTCGATAATGGTGATGCGAAAGGATTGGCAGATTATATTTGTTGGCTTGCCTCAAATCCGCCTATTCAGAAACAGCTCGGCAAAAACGCTCGCAGACTACTTGAACTGCATTACACACTAGATAAAGCTATTCCAAAATACATTGATGCTTTGGGGTTAAAAGGTCAATCTTTACTATGTGTTGAACAGAATCCCCAAGGGTTTGTGGAAATTAGGCAGCGTGGATCTTAAGCATTGCTGCTTCTGGATTCTAAGTAACAAAGGCTTGTTCAATATAAGTTTGCAAACAAAATTCTGATCCTGTCCCATAGGCTTGACTGGGTTGATTTGGAGCGTAATTAGTTCGGCGGACTAGGGCTACATCAAACCGACAATTAAGAGTGGCTAGCTGTGGATGTTCACTCAAAAATATTGATGCAGCTTTAATCAACCGAGCTTGTTTTTTTGGTGTGATTGCCAAACTGCCGTCGACATCCCAATTATGCTTACTTCTAGTCTTGACTTCGATAAATAATAACCATTGGCGATCGCAAGCAATAAGATCTAATTCCCCCCACTGACATCGCCATTGAGTCTCCAAAATTTTCCAGCCATTATCTTGCAAGAGTTGTGCTACCAAAATCTCCCCACGATCGCCTACTTGTTTGGTCATACTTCCTTCCCATCGAAAATTTGGGATAGTGCGCAAAATCCTCTATCCCAAATTTTACGACGATTTTATAGAAATATGGGTTGGAGTCAACTGCTGTCCTTGCCTTTTACCAGCTTGTGATAGGCTCAGTAACATACTAAAAGAAGACTATGAAAATTACAGTTTTTACCTTACGTAGTTTGATCTTCAAAGCTATCAATTTATTGTTGTGTCTAGCTCTAATCGTGATTGGGGCTAACCCTGTTATGGCTGATGTATATGTGAAGGCTTTTCTTGAGGGGGCAGACTTCTCAGGGCGAGTGCTTCAAGGGTATCAGTTTAATGAATCCGATTTGCGAAACACATCGTTTGTGAATGCCGACGCTCAGGGAGTTAGTTTTTTTGCGGCAAACATGAAGGAATCAAACTTGACAGGTGCAAATCTCAGCAATAGCACTCTTGATAACGCTCGTCTTGACAAGGCAAACTTAACCAATGTAATTCTCGAAGGAGCGTTTGCTTATGGCACATCTTTTAATAATGTGATAATTGATGGAGCAGATTTTACGGATGTGGATCTACGTCCACCGATTCGTCAAAAACTTTGTCAACTAGCTAAAGGACAAAATCCTGTGACTGGAAGATTAACCCGTGAGACTCTTGAATGTGAATAGATGCCTATGCTTGCTGTCTATCTAAGAGATGAACTGCATAGCGATCTATATCTAAGAAATACTTTAAAATGGGTTAATTTATAGATCGAAAAGCAACTAATATCAAAAATTCAATGGATCGTTATCAAAATAAGGTTCTAATTATATTAAGTTATCCTGTCTTAAAGGGTATGATGCTTTGTGTACACAGAATAGGACTTTTGGGAACTCACCTTTGTAAGTGATTTGACTATTACAAATACTTAATCTCTGTGCTAATAATATTTGTTCTGAGGATCGCTCTGCCTATTAGTGTATGCAGTTAAATGAAACTTCCAGTGACCTATCAAGTGGCAGACTGCTACAAAGAAGCTTATTGCCACAAAGCTTGCCTGCTTACCCAGGGCTGGATATTGCTGCGGAAGTTTGGACAGCAGTAGATCTTGGCGGGGATTACTACCAGTTTTTAGAGCAATCAGGAACGTTAGCTGTGGCGATCGCCGACTCCTCGGGAAAGTCAGTAGCAGGAGCGATTCATGCAGCCCTATTTAAAGGTCAGCTTGATGCCTATGGACAGCAAGGCAGGTTACAAAATCCTGCATCAATGCTCAATTCTTTAAATCAATTGCTTTGTAAAAGTCGCACTGATGATGCAGTTGCACTTTGTTATGGTGCTCTTGATTTGGTCACCTATGATCTGCATTTGGGCAATGCGGGTATTCCAGGTCCTTTGATTTACCGCGCTGAGACTAATACCTGTGAAGAAGTTGTCAATCCTGCGATCGCCCTTGGGCGTTTTGATAGCGCTTCCTATAGAGCAACTACGCGATCGCTGAATGAAGGAGATATTGCTTTATTTTTCAGCGACGGACTTTTTGAAGCCACTAGTCCATCGGGCGAGGAATTTGGTAGATCTAAAGGCGGTGAAATTTCTCCATTACGCAAAACCTTAATCGATTTAGCTGCTCTACCAGCAGTGGAGATCTTGCATAGATTAAAGAAGGCTCTAGATGAATTCTCAGAGCTGGAAGTTCCTGATGATGATGTTTCGGTAGTAGTCATCAAACTCAAACAAAAAGTACATTTTTCAGAACTGCGAAACTGCCCTTATGTTGAGGCTTTGCAAGCTTGGGAACGCTCGGAAGAAACTGATGAATCATGTCTATTAAGAGGAACACGACTTCTTGAGGCATTAGCTTGGGCAGAAATTCAAACCGATTTATCTAGAATCGATCTTAATTTTCTAGAAGCCTCGCAAAGAATCAACGAGCGCGAGCAACTAATAGCAGCCCGTGCTGCCGATGCCGATCGCCTTGAAAAGCTAAGTCAAGACTTAGAAAAAAGTCTAGACTCTGAGCGTCGTCAACGCGTAATTGCGGAGATGGGCGAAATTAATGAAAAGATTGTGGCTTTGACAATTTCTTCAGAAGCACTTTATCTCTCCAACAATCATATTGAAGCGATGATTGCGGGAGTAATTGGCGGTGTACAGCTCAAAAGACTGACAACTCAAGTAGATGAGAGCACTCTCGAAAATTTACGTGCAAATACGCAGATTCGAGCGATTACCGCCCTAGAGCAAGTTGTCTATGGTACGCATGAATACAATCGCCTTGAGGGGCATGGCTTTTGGGTTAACAAAGTTTGTTACTCTCGCGATGGTCAGTTTATCGCCTCAGCAAGTAGCGATCGCACAATTAAAATTTGGAATGCTTCAGGAGTTTTGCTCCAAACTTTAGTCGGACATACAAATTGGGTCACCAGTGTCGCCTTCAGCCCTGACGGTAATCAGTTGGTGTCTGGTAGCCGAGACAATATGGTCAAGCTATGGCAGCGCAATCCATCTACTGAAAACTTTGATGCACAACCAATCGCTACGCTGAAAGGACATGAAGGTCCAGTACTTGATGTATGTTTTAGCCATGATGGCACAATGATTGCCTCTGCTAGCGAAGATACTACTGTAAGGCTATGGAAAAATGATGGTACGGTAATTCGCACTCTCCGAGGCGGGCACGATCGCTGGGTGACTTGTGTTGCTTTTCATCCGAATAGCAAATCCTTAGTTTCAGGTAGTGCTGATCGCAATCTGATTATTTGGAATACTATGGGTGTTCCCATCAGACATTTACGCGGACATGACAGCTTTGTCGAGAGCGTTGCCTATGCTCCTAATGGTCTAGCAATTATTTCTGGCAGCCGCGATCGCACCGTCAAAATGTGGGGATCGGATGGAATTTTGATCAAAACTTTTTATGGACATTCCGATAAAGTGTGGAGTGTTGCTTTTAGTAATGATAATCACACCATTGCTTCCAGTGGTTTCGATCGTTCAATTCGCGTCTGGGATATTGAACAGGGTTTATTGTACACATTCCAAGGACATGGCGATGTTGTGCATAGTATTGCTTTTAGCCCAGATGGTAAAAACCTTGCCTCAGCAAGTAGGGACACCACTGTAAAACTATGGGCTATTCGAGGTACTCCTTTACGTACTTTGATGGGACATACTGATGAGGTTTATTCGATCGCGGTTAGTCCTAACTCTAAATACTTAGCTTCTGCTTGCAAAGATAAAACTGTCAATCTTTGGAATGCAAACGGCACTCTTGAGACGGTCTTAGAGGGGCATAATGACAAAGTAAATTGTGTTACTTTCAGTCCCGATAGTTCTACCATTCTTACTGCGGCAGCTGATGCCAGCATTAAAATGTGGCGAACAGATGGAACTTTAATCGATACGATTAGTGCCCATCGGGCGGAAATTTATAAGGTTGTTTATCGTTGTGATGGTCAAGTTTTTGCTTCCTGCAGTGCGGATGGTACTGTACGTGTGTGGAGTGCAGATGGTAAATGGTTGCAAACCCTTACAGGTCATGCGGCAGAGGTTTACAGCATTGACTTTAGCCCTGATGGCAGTATGTTAGCATCAGCTAGCAAAGACAAGCTGATTAACCTTTGGAGTTGGGATGGCACGCTTCTCGGAACCTTAGACGGACACAGTGCTGAGGTTTATACAGTTTGCTTCAACCCTAATGGCACGATGATCGCTAGTGGCAGTATGGATCAGAGTGTAAAACTTTGGAGTATTGAAGGGCAGTTAATTAAAACTTTAAATGGTCATAGTGCTGAAGTTACGAGTGTTTGTTTCAGCCCTGATGGTAAGTCGATTGTTTCAGCAAGTGAAGATTCGACAATTCAATTTTGGAGTGGCGATGGTACTCTTTTACGAACTTTCAATGGTCATCAAGGACCTGTAAGAAGCGTTTGTTTTAGCCCAAACGGCAAAATTTTAGTTTCTACAGGCGAAGACCGCAAGATCATTATGTGGAATCTCGATCTTGAAAACCTATTAATGCGTGGCTGCCAGTGGTTGCAAGAATATTTACGGACTAATATTAACGTTTCCGAAGAAGATAAGCGTACCTGTTTGGGTGGCTGTGGCTGGCTCTACAAATATCTCAAATCTACTCCTCCTGCCTGATTTCAACAATAAAAAAGCCTCGCAAAGCGAGGCTTTTTTATTGTTGAAATCTTAAGAACTATTTCAAGATCTTGGTAACAACACCCGATCCAACGGTACGTCCGCCTTCACGGATAGCGAAACGCATTTCGTTTTCGATCGCGATGGGGTTGATCAACTCAACGGTCATCTTGATGCGATCTCCAGGCATAACCATTTCGGCATCGCTACCGTCATCAGCAGTGAAGGTAACAATGGTTCCAGTTACGTCAGTTGTACGCACATAGAACTGAGGACGATAGCCAGGGAAGAAAGGAGTCTTACGACCGCCTTCTTTCTCAGTCAAAATGTAAACTTGACCTTCAAACTGAGTATGAGGATTGATCGACTTAGGCTTAGCCAAAACCATACCGCGTTCGATGTCAGCCTTTTGAATACCACGCAACAGTAGACCCGCATTGTCGCCAGCCAGACCTTCGTCCAAGCTCTTCTTGAACATTTCAATACCAGTAACGGTAGTGGTACGGGTGTCGGTAATACCAACAAGTTCAACAATATCGCCAACTTTGACAGTACCGCGCTCAATCCGACCAGTGGCAACCGTACCACGACCAGTGATCGAGAATACGTCTTCAACAGCCATCAAGAAAGGCTTGTCAACTGCACGCTCAGGAGTAGGGATGTAGGAATCAACAGAATCCATCAAAGTCCAAATCTTATCAACCCAAGGATTGGTTCCACGAGCAGTTTTAGGATCTTTAGTCATTTGTTCAACAGCTTTCAATGCCGAACCACGGGTGATGGGAATATTATCGCCATCAAAATCATAGGAAGATAACAACTCACGAACTTCTAGTTCAACGAGTTCAACTAGCTCTTCTTCACCTTCCATTTGGTCTTCTTTGTTCAAGAAAACAACGAGGTTAGGTACGCCAACCTGACGAGCAAGCAAGATGTGTTCGCGAGTCTGAGGCTCAGGACCATCAGCCGCAGATACGAGCAGAATTGCGCCGTCCATCTGTGCTGCACCAGTGATCATGTTCTTAACATAGTCAGCGTGTCCAGGACAGTCAACGTGAGCATAGTGACGCTCTACGGTCTGATATTCAACGTGAGCGGTGTTGATAGTAATACCGCGAGCTTTTTCTTCAGGGGCAGCATCAATTTGATCGTATGCTTTGGCTGTTGCCTGACCTGCGGCTGCCAAGGACATGGTGATTGCAGCAGTTAAAGTGGTTTTACCGTGATCGACGTGACCGATAGTACCGATGTTAACGTGGGGCTTGGTTCTCTCAAATTTAGCGCGTGCCATTTTTTCGTAATTATCCTTAACTTTTGTAATTGTTGCTCTGATTTATAGAGCATTTTCGGTAATTATTACTCTAGTTTATAGAGTATTGGTTGAGTATTTTAAAGGACTACTCTTTTTTGCCCTTACTTTTAGCAATGATGGCTTCAGCCACATTTTTGGGCACTTCTTCATAATGGCTAAATTCCATCGAGAAGCTCGCCCTACCTTGGGTTGAGGAGCGCAGGTCAGTTGAATAACCAAACATCTCAGACAAAGGAACCCTCGCCTCAACGCTTTTGCCAGAGGCGGTATCTTCCATACCGATAATATTGCCGCGACGACGACTAAGGTCTCCGATTACGTCACCCATGTAATCTTCAGGGGTTTCGACTTCAACCTTCATCATCGGTTCGAGCAACACTGGCTGAGCTCTCATTACTGCATCTTTGATTGCCATTGAACCAGCAATTTTAAAAGCCATTTCTGAGGAGTCAACGTCATGGAATGAACCATGGACGAGGGTAGCTCTAAGGTCAATCACAGGATAACCCGCCAGAATTCCCGATTCACAAGCTTCCTTCATACCTTGTTCAGAAGGCTTAATGAATTCCTTAGGAATTACACCACCAACGATCTTTGATACGAATTCAAACCCTGTGCCAGGTTCGGTCGGCTCCAAATTGATCACAACGTGACCATATTGTCCCTTACCACCGCTTTGACGGGCAAACTTACCTTCAATATCGGTGACAGTTTTGCGGATAGTCTCGCGATAAGCTACTTGAGGTGCACCCACATTAGCTTCAACGCCAAACTCACGCTTCATCCGATCAACGAGAATTTCAAGGTGAAGTTCTCCCATACCAGAAATAATCGTTTGATTGGTTTCTGGATCGGTCATGACTCGGAAAGTCGGATCTTCTTCAGAAAGAGATTGCAAAGCCTTGGATAGTTTTTCCATATCCTGCTTCGTTTTCGGCTCAACCGCAACAGAGATAACAGGTTCGGGAATAAACAGAGTCTCAAGCACAATCGCTGCGTTGTCATCACAAAGGGTGTCACCCGTAAAGGTGTCTTTGAGTCCTAACACAGCACCGAGATCCCCTGCTCTGAGTTCATCAACTTCTTGGCGATCATCAGCTTTCAAGATGATCAGACGGGAAATACGTTCTTTTTTGTTTTTGCTGGAATTTAGAGCGTAGGAACCCTTCTTCAAGATGCCTGAGTAAACTCGTACAAAGGTAAGACGACCATAGGGGTCAGCCATAATCTTGAAGGCAAGAGCCGACATTGGTGCATCATCCTTGGCTTCACGAAGCGCTTCTTCACCGTTAGGAAGCAAACCTGTAACTGGTTTAACGTCACTAGGTGCAGGAAGATAATCGATTACAGCATCTAATAAAAGTTGTACACCTTTATTTTTGAATGCTGAACCACAGGTCATCGGGACGATCTTGCCGCTTAATGTACCTTTACGTAGCCCTATTCTGACTTCTTCTTGGGTGAGTTCTTCACCTTCAAGATATTTTTCCATCAGGACATCATCGGAATCAGCTACTGATTCAAGTAAATTTCCGCGCCACTCATTAGCTAGTTCGACTAAATCAGCAGGAATATCTATTTCTTCAATATCCTTACCTATTTCATCTTTATAGATATAGGCTTTCATTTTGACGAGATCAATAATGCCAACTAGTTCTGCTTCACTACCGATTGGTAATTGGATCGGCACAGCATTGGAACCAAAACGAGCGCGAATCTGTTCTCTTACTCGCAAAAAGTTCGCACCCATGCGATCCATTTTGTTAACGAATACGAGACGAGGTACTTTATAGCGATCTGCTTGTCTCCATACAGTTTCTGACTGAGGTTGTACACCACCTACAGCGCAGAAAACTGCAACCACACCATCAAGTACGCGCATGGAACGTTCTACTTCAATGGTGAAGTCCACGTGTCCAGGAGTGTCGATGATGTTAATGCGGTGGTCTTTCCAACTGGTACTGATCGCTGCCGCCGTAATTGTGATACCACGTTCGCGTTCTTGAGCCATCCAATCTGTAGTTGCGGTTCCATCATGGACTTCACCTATTTTGTGAACTACGCCAGAATAAAACAGAATCCGCTCTGTAGTTGTGGTTTTACCAGCGTCAATATGCGCCGCAATACCTATATTGCGTACCTTATCCAAGGCAATAGAGCGTTCCACAATAGTTTCCTCGTGTTTGTCAGGAATTGAGAATTTATATTAAGAATAGTATAGCGAGGTAGGCTAAGGCTTAATAACGATAGTGGGCGAAGGCTTTGTTTGCTTCAGCCATCTTGTGGGTTTCCTCACGCTTACGGATAGTCTGACCAGTTTCGTTGGCGGCATCCATAAGTTCGTTAGCCAATTTAGTAACCATGCTACGACCAGCACGACCACGAGAATATTGTACTAGCCATCTTAGAGCCAGAGCTACACCGCGATCGGTACGGACTTCCATAGGAACTTGGTAAGTAGCACCACCAACACGACGAGCTTTAACTTCTACAAGTGGGGTCGCATTGCGAATTGCCCGATCGAACACCTCTAGGGGTGGGTTACCAGTACGTTCGCCGATGGTGTCTAGAGCTTTGTAAACAATATGAGAAGCTACAGAATGCTTACCGCGTGACATTACACGACGGATTAGCATACTAATAAGACGGCTGTTGTAAACCGAATCAGGGGGAGTTATGCGCTTTGACGCTTTTGTTCTACGAGACATTGCGGTACTTAATTCACCTTATAAAATGAATTGCTAATTTTGCTAAATTACTCTATCTGAATAAATTTTCTGAATGAGTTGTAAATGATTTTTACTTCTTCTTCTTGCCAGTACTTGCTGCTGGGGCTTGACCTGGTTTGGGTCGCTTAGCTCCGTACTTAGAGCGTCCTTGCTTACGATCTTTTACGCCCGAAGTATCGAGAGTTCCACGAATAATGTGATAACGCACTCCTGGTAAATCTTTTACACGACCGCCTCTAATCATCACAACGGAGTGTTCTTGGAGGTTATGCCCAATGCCAGGGATATATGCGGTGACTTCAAAGCCAGAAGTCAAACGTACCCGTGCCACTTTTCTAAGTGCAGAGTTGGGCTTTTTAGGTGTTGTAGTGTAGACGCGCGTACATACTCCCCTACGTTGAGGACAGCTTTTTAGGGCAGGAGACTTTGTTTTTGTATTTATCGTTTGGCGCTCACTACGGATGAGCTGTTGGATCGTGGGCATAAGTGATGATTTGGTATATCTGCGGCTGTGTATTCTAATCAACAGCATATAATTATAACAAAGTAGTTCTCACAAAGTCAATTGCAACGACTTTATAAACTTTGTTACGGTTATGACGGCTGTGGCGATCGCTGTTTTTATGTGGACAGCGTATAAACAAAAAACAATATTTGAGGTAAATGCGGCTAATGATAATTGACGATTCGGGCAAAACCTGCTGGGTCAAGACTTGCACCGCCGACTAGCACACCGTCAATTTCGGGTTGAGACATGATTTCGTCAATATTATCAGATTTGACGGAACCACCATACTGAATAGTGACATTTGGGTTTGTAAGCCTACCACGAATTAATCCAATTACGCGATTGGCTTCATTAGCTGCACAGGTGTCACCAGTGCCGATCGCCCAAATTGGTTCGTAGGCGATGATTAAATTATTTTGATCGACATCAACGAGATCGGCAGCTAGTTGCGAAAAAATCCAAGACTCAGTTTCATTTGTATCTCGTTGTTGTTTACTCTCGCCAACGCAGAGAATGGGGGTAATTCCATAAGCTTGTGCTGCTTTAAGCCTCTTGTTGACGGTTTCATCAGTCTCACCAAAGAACTGGCGGCGTTCGCTATGTCCAACGATCGCATACTTAATGCCAAGTTCAACTAGCATCGGAGCTGAGATTTCACCTGTAAATGCACCATTTTCTGACCAATGGACATTTTGAGCGCCAATATGAAGATTTGCATGACCGATCGCTGGCACGACTGTTTGCAAGAGTGAGAGATTTGTATAGGGGACGCAAATAAGGATTTGCCGATCAAAAACCGCCGCTTGAGGAGCGGTGGCTTTAAGGTGGGTGGGAAATTCTGAGAAAAATGTTTTGGCTTCAGACTGGGTTTTATACATCTTCCAGTTGCCAGCGATAACGATTTTACGCAATGCTCGGTTACCCCTGAGTTAAGATCGTGAAAATAAAGAATTGTTATTTATTTTACCGAAAAAGCGTACAGGAAAATTTCTAACTCATATAGCTGTCTTAAGCGTATTTTTAGAAGCGCGCATCCAAAGTGTCTGTGCTTCTATAAAATGCAAATGATTTAGAATTGTTAAAGTAGTGAAAAGCAATTTTTAATATTCCCCAAAAACTGAATGAGTCTAGCAGAAGGCTGCTAGACTCATGTCTTAAAGTAATTCAATTAAAGTTTCTACTAGTGGTTTACTGGAACGTGTCGGCATTGATTAACTGTACGCTGTAGCCTTTATCTTTTAAACTATATAAGTTTGTCTCATTTTGTCTTCAATGCTGAGGAATACCTCAAATGAATGTTGAACAAAATATAAGAGACCCCAATAACAATTCAGGCTATCGAAGCTATCAAAACTACACCGATCTTTAGAATAAGCACTGCCCCGTAAAGATCGAAAGAATCGTGGGGAGCAACAAAGCGTCAATCCGATTTGACTTTTAACTCTTTCTTTTTGCTTCTCCTTTTTGCTTTCAAAACTTAAGCTAGGTTTGCGTTTGGATTGAGTTGCTCTGTCTCTTGTGCCATGTATATACATTAACTCAGGTGGTGTTATACGATACTATTTGTTTACATAAATTCACAAGTTTCTTGTCTGATCAAATATTAATAAGTACGAGGAGCGTTTCAAAGACTGGCTGTCGAATAACTTAGGGAGGTGCAGTAAAATAAAGAACCGATTTTTGGTAGCGCGGCTCCGCCGCGCTACCAAAAATCTTAAATCGCAGAACCCTTAGCAATTTCGGAGAGAAGAGCGATATTCCTGACTTTTGGGGATTGGCATTTGTTAAGCTATGTATACTGAGCACTTTACCTAATATTGCCAAGACTTTCACTATGCTGCAACAAGCTTCCCGTTATACGACGACTTGGGTGGATACAGTTAATAAGGTTAAGTCTGAAGCATGGAATATTCTCGCAAAACCTTTGGCGACTCCTTTTTTTGAATGGGAGTGGCTCTCGAACCTAGAGTCTTCAGGTTGTGCGATCGCGCAGCAGGGATGGCTGCCTAGTCATTTATTAGTTTGGCAAGGGGATGTGTTAGTGGCGGCTGCACCTTTGTATTTGAAAGGGCATAGCCAAGGCGAGTTTGTCTTCGACCATCAATGGGCGGATTTGTCCTATCGGTTGGGGATTGAGTATTATCCAAAGTTATTGGGGATGGCTCCGTTTACGCCTGCGGTGGGTTATCGCTTTTTGGTGCATCCTGATATAAGCGATAATCCCAACGAAATATCAAAAATCTATGACTTGATGTTGGCGGAGATCGATCGCCTCTGTGACAGACATCAAATGTCGGGTTGCAACTTTTTATATGTCGATCCCAGTTGGAAGCATGAGCTAGAGACACGAGGCTTTACAACTTGGATGCACCATAGTTACGTTTGGGAAAATCAAGAATTTACGGATTTTGATGATTACCTCAAAAATTTCAATGCCAATCAGCGCCGCAATATTAAGCGAGAGCGAAAATCGGTCGAAAGTACAGGAATCACAATGCGAGTTTATACGGGTGAAGAGATTCCGCATTACTTTTATGGCTATATGTATGAGCTATATAACGACCATTGCAATAAGTTTTGGGGCGGTAGCAAGTATTTGAATCGTAAGTTTTTTGAAAATCTCGCCCATAGTTTTCGCGATCGCCTTGTGTTTGTGGCAGGAGAGATTGAAAATCATCCCCAACCTGTGGGGATGTCATTCTGCATTCGCAAAGACGATCAATTATTCGGGCGTTATTGGGGATGCGTGCAAGAAATTGATTGCTTACATTTTAATGCTTGCTATTACAAACCGATCGAATGGGCGATCGCACAGGGAATTAAGCGCTTTGATCCTGGGGCGGGTGGGCAACATAAAAAACGGCGTGGGTTTCCTGCAACTCCAAATTACAGTTTGCATCGTTTTTATCACGATCGCCTTAAGCAAATTCTTGTTCCTTATATTGGTGAGATAAATACGTACGAGGCAAAACAAATTCAAGCGATTAATAACGAATTACCATTTGATTTTGCGCCTCCAGATCTTCATGTCTAAATGGAAATGGTACGGGCTTCGGCTCCGCTCAGCTAACGTAGACTTCTGGCTGAGCGAAGTCAAAGCCTCTTTTATCTCATTGAGAATTGCTATATTTTAGATTTAGACTTCAGCCATTCCCGAACAACTACTTCCACAGGACGTGATTGATTATCCACTTGATAGTTCATCTTTTGCATGTCTTCATTAGAAATTAATCCTGCCAACTTGTTGATTGATGTTCTAACCTCTGGATATTTCTGTAAAGTTGCCTGATTAAAAATCGGTACAGCTTGATAGGGAGGAAAATAGTTTTTATCATCTTCCAAAATAAATAAATCCAAAACAGGAATTAAACCATCTGTCGAATTTCCTGCAATCAAATCGACCTTCTTTTGGGCTAGGGCTTGATACATCAGACCGATTTCCATTTGTTGAGGTGGTTTCGCAAATTTCAACCCATAGGCTTTTGCTAAACCTGCATAACCATCGGCTCTTTCTAGAAACTCATAGCCAAATCCAGCTTGCCATTGAGAAGTATATTGAGAAGCTTGAGAGATAGTTTTGATATTGAACCGTCTCGCATCCTCACCTCGAATAGCGATCGCAAAAGTATTATTAAATCCCAATGATGGCAAGACCTCTAGATTAAAGTTTTTAGAATAATCTTCCTTCACTTTGGTATATACAGCTTGCGGATCGCTGATGGGATCTTGCTTCAATACAGCGGTAAATGCCGTGCCAGTATACTCGACGTAACCTGCAATTTGTCCTGCCTTTACAGCCTCATGACAGATAAATGTTCCACCCAAATTAAAGCGGCGATCGACTTTTAATTTGGTCTTAGTCTCGATTTGTTGTGAAAGTAATTCTCCTAAAATAACTTGCTCGGTAAAATTTTTAGAACCGATAATAATTGTTGATGCGGTTGCCTGAAATGAAAACGCTACAGAAATGACGATAATTGCGGTGATTACTCCCAGTATGATTGCTAATCGACGATTGAATCCTAGCTTTAATGCTGTTTTTTGATTCAGTTGCTTTTCTAATAAACCCAAGCCAAAATCAGCACCTAAGGCAATGAGAGCAGCAGGAATTGCCCCTGCCAAAATCAATTGATTGTTAACGGTAGAAATACCCCGAAAGATAAATACCCCCAATCCACCACCACCGATCGCGGCGGCGATGGTAGCAATACCAACGGAAATCACTGTAGCAACGCGAATTCCCGCTAAAATCACACCTGACGCAAGCGGAAGTTCTACCTGAGTCAACAATTGCCAGTCGGTCATACCCATACCTTTGCCTGCTTCGCGAATGGCAGGATCGATATTCTCGATGCCAATATAGGTATTGCGAATCAAGGGAAGCAGCGCGTAAACAGTAAGGGCAACGATCGCAGGGACTTTACCGATACCGCCTAAAAATGGTACTGAAATCAGAAAGCCAAAAATCGCTAAGCTGGGAATCGTCTGAAGCGCATTTGCAATACCAAGAATGGCGGGAGCGAATCGAGGTTTTCTCGTAATCAGAATGCCTAGTGGAATCCCGATTGCGATCGCGACAGTCATAGCGATCGTCACTAAAACTAAATGCTCCGCACTTTTGTCCAAGATTTCCGAGGCATATTGATTCAGAAAGTTAGAAAACAAGTTAATCTCCTACATGTAGCTATAGTCACTTTAGCGTGGGTCGCCCACTACGCGGGCGACCCACGCTTCAGGGCTTCGATCAGCATTATTAAATTATTCCAAGGGATGCAAACAAGCTATAAATGCTTGGGCTTCGGGATGTGGCGATCGCAGAAATTCTTCTTTTGTGCCTAGTACGACTAATTCACCTTTATCCATCAAACCAATGCGAGTGCCAAGAAAGAAGGCTTCTTGAATATCATGGGTTACAAACACAACTGTCTTGCCTAATTTTCTTTGCAAAGCGCGAAATTGTTGTTGCAATTCTAGTCTTGTAATTGGATCGAGCGCTCCAAAGGGTTCATCCATTAATAGAATCGGTGGATCGGCTGCCAAAGCTCTGGCGACACCAACTCGCTGTCGTTGACCACCAGATAGTTGATGAGGATAGCGTTGTGAAAATACTTCTGCTTCTAAACCGACTAAGCCGAGCATTTCATAAACCCTTGTTTCGATTTGATGCTTTGACCATTTTTGTAAGGAGGGAACTAGCCCAATATTTTGTCTAACATTGAAATGAGGGAATAATCCTGTTTCTTGGATCACATAACCAATATTTCTTCGCAATTCAATCGCATTCCATTTCGTTGTGAGGCGATCGCTAACCAAAACCTGTCCTGATGTGGGAAGTAGTAGTCGATTGATTAATTTTAAGGTCGTCGTTTTACCGCTACCACTTCGCCCAAGTAAAACTAATGCTTCCCCCTGATAGATCGTCAGATTCAAATGGGAGACCAGATCGCGTTGACTGACTTGGAAGTTGACATCTCGAAATTCAACGGTAATGTTTGGGGTTTGAGACATTTGCCTTGCGTGGTAAATCAGTTCTTTGACTATAGAGCCAATATTAAAGCAAAAAATATCGCAATCAAACTATAGCAATACAAGCTTTGCTTAGGACTTAAAACCCAAATAAATAGAGGCGGCGCGAAGCGCCGCCTCTATTTATTCTTGAGCTTAAATGTTTTACGATGCAGATCGCTGTAACCAAGTTTGGCGATCGCCTCGCGATGTTTAGCCGTGCCATAGCCCTTATTTGTCGCAATATCATAGCCAGTATAGATGTCTGCAAGTTCCACCATCCTGCGATCGCGCCATACTTTAGCGACTATACTTGCAGCTGCAATCGAGAGAGAAAGAGAATCACCCTTAATTACAGTTGTTTGTGGAATGGGAGCGATCAGGTTAAATCGTAAAAGTTGATTTCCATCGATTAGACAATGTTTGGGCTGGGGTTGTAGCTGTGCGATCGCTCTTTCCATTGCCAGTAAACTTGCGGCGAGAATATTCATCGCATCGATTTCGGAAACCGATGCCGTGCCAATTGCACAGGCGATCGCTACTTCACGAATGATTTGATCAAGATTTTCGCGACTGTTAGGCGATAGTTTTTTGCTATCAGTCACTCCAAGCTGTTCTAAATCTGTTAATTTATCTATCGGCAAAATTACTGCTGCCGCTACAACTTCCCCAAATAGACAGCCTCTTCCAACTTCGTCAACTCCTGCCACGGGATAATTTTCAATTTCTAGCGATCGTAAATGCTCTTGTTCCATAATGGTAATTGTTAGGATATCTTTGACTTCGTTGAGCGAGAATAGACTGATATAGCGGGTTTCATTTTGCCTACGGTAAAATTAAAACTGCTAAAGCTTAGTAAAGTCGCAGCTAATGTTATCCCAAAAGCCTGTTAAGCAGCATAACTATGACTTCGATCAAAATTCTCCCTGATTGGTTTCTGCCTGAAAGTCAAGCAACATCAGAATCGATTTATATGAATCGTCGTCGATTCTTGAAAAAGGCTGGTTTGGGGAGCTTAAGTACGATCGGTTTACTGGCTGGCTGCCAAACACTTGAAGAGAAAAAAGCAGTTGTTAAACAAAAATTGCTGGAAGAACGCCTAAGACCAATTACGACTGCTCGCAATCTTGCCTTTACCATCGATCGCCCTCTCACTAATGAATATAGCGCCGCCGCTTATACCAACTTCTATGAATTTAGTGGTGATAAAGATGTCTGGCAAAAAGTTGACAAGTTTCAACCACATCCTTGGACGATTGAAGTGTCTGGTTTAGTTGCTAAACCACAAAAATTTGCGATCGAAGATCTCATTTCAAAAATGCCTATTGAGGAAAGACTCTATCGCCATCGTTGTGTAGAAGCATGGGCGATGGCTGTGCCTTGGATTGGATTTCCGTTAAAGAGATTAATCGAATTAGTAGAACCAAAAGCTACGGCAACCTATGTCAAATTCACAACATTTATGCGTCCAGAACAGGCAGGAAGACAGATTTTACATAATCAACCTTGGCCCTATACCGAAGGATTGACGATTAAGGAAGCGGTGAATGAGTTAGCTTTTTTGGCTGTAGGTATCTATGGACATGAGCTACCAAAACAACATGGCGCTCCCATTCGACTAGTTCTACCTTGGAAATATGGCTATAAAAGCATTAAATCAATTGAAAAAATTGAATTCAGCGATCGCCAACCTCCTACATTCTGGAATATGCGCTTTCCCGAAGAATATGATTTTCTTGCCAATGTAAATCCCAATATCGCCCATCCACGTTGGTCGCAAGCTAGTGAAAAGATGCTGGAAACAGGCGATCGCTACGCTACTCAGATGTATAACGGCTACGCTAGCTATGTCGCTAACTTGTATTAAAAAGCAGAGATTTACATAGCTAATCACTGCTTTTTAACTATTTTGGTATATCGCAATATATGGGGATTTTAATTGTAAATTCTGAACCTTCACCTAGAGTAGAAAAACAGGTTAGCTTTCCATAATGTTTTTCTGTAATGATTTGGTAGCTGATAGACATACCCATACCTGTGCCTTTGCCTGCGGGTTTGGTGGTAAAAAATGGGTCAAAGATTTTGGGTTGAACTTCTTCAGGAATGCCAGAACCATTATCCGCAATCTCAATTTGAATCCATTGAGAATCTATTAGTGAAGTGCGAACTGTAATCTGACTACGATAATCTTCATTACCTTGAGATATCTGTTTTAGTCGAAATTCTTCTAAGGCATCAATCGCATTAGACAGAATATTCATGAATACCTGATTAAGTTGACCTGGGTAACAACTGACTAGAGGCAGACTGGCATCGTATTGTTTGAATACCTCAATGGCTGGACGATCCTGATTTGCTTTGAGGCGATGTTGCAAAATCATGATTGTGTTGTCAATACCTTCATGGATATTGACTGCTTTGCATTCAGCTTCATCGATCCGTGAGAAGTTTCGTAAGGACAGCACAATTTGACGAATGCGCTCTGTACCAACATTCATCGATTGAATCGTTTTCAGTAAATCTTTCTGCAAAAACTCCAGATCGATTTCATCAGCTAAGTTTTGGATATCAGCGATCGCCTCTGGATAGTGATGTTGGTATAGTTTGATAAAACGTAGTAAGTCTTGGGCATAGTTTTGCACGTGAGGAAGATTGCCATGAATGAAGTTGACGGGATTATTGATTTCATGAGCAATCCCTGCAACTAGTTGTCCCAAAATGGACATTTTCTCACTTTGAACTAGCTGGGTTTGAGTTCGGCTCAACGCCTGCATCGTTCGCTGCAATTCCTGTGTTTGTTTCCTTAGTTGAGCCTCAGATTCACGTAATTGCTCAGCTTGTACTTGAGTTTGGCGTTCGCTTTCTTTAGATGCTGCTAAGCGACGATCGAAAAGAGATGCTAGCAGTGCTACTCCTAAAATGATAAGAGTACCGATGCCCACAGTGGCAGCTAGTAACGTAGTATTTTCAGAGGTCTGTAATTCTGATAGTTCGGCATTTGGCATGGATGCAAAAGAAGCTGCGGCTAAACCTGTATAGTGCATCGTGGGAATTGCTGCCCCCATAAGGATCGCACTAAGAATTTTTTTATGTGTTTGTTTTAGGGCATCGTCATCTCGTAGTCGAAAAAACAGTAATAGAGCCACAAATGAGATTGCGATCGCAATTACAACTGAAAGGATGACAATTCTCAGATCGTAAGTGATGACAGCCTCAGTGTGCATTGCTGCCATACCAAGATAGTGCATGGTGGCAATGCCTCCTCCCATAATCAGGCTTCCTCCTAAAAGTGGTAACCAATCTAAGGTTGGACGGCTTACTAAGAAAAGCGCTAAGCCTGAAGCCGCGATCGCAGGAATGATGGAAGCTAGAACTATCCAGAAGTTGTAATGTACGGAAATAGGTAAGCGAAAGGCAAGCATCCCAATAAAGTGCATTGACCAAATCCCAATTCCCATTGTTGCTGCGCCACTAATAAGCCAGCCGATTTTAGCCTTACCTTGAGCTGCATTAACTCGACCAGCTAGATCTAGTGCTGTATAAGATGCCAGTATCGCAATTAGCACTGAGATCACAACTAGTTGCAGGTTATATCCAGTAGTCAAGGTATGCAGCATGAAGTTTTCACTTTAAAAAATATGATCTCTACAATCAAAAAAATTGGCTACCAGAAAAAATACTAAATTTTTACTAAATGTATTGACTTATGGTTTTGCAATTTGGTGAAGAACCGATTTTTGATGGTGCGGCGAAGCCGCGCCATCAAAAATCGGTTCCTGATTTTACGGAGAAGCCCCTTACAACAAGTTTTAGAAAAACTTGAGTTTTAATTCAGCACAGAAGTTTGTATCGGAAATCACTAAGATCTATTTTCTTTATTAAACTTGTTCTTACAAAGATTTGCAATAAGTACGATGAACGCCATAATGCGTAGAACCCAAAAGAGAGAGGAGGCGCTAAACGCCTCCTCTCTCTTTTGGGTTCTATATGCAAATCTTCTGTAGTATTAAGTAGCCCTTGCTAGAGCGAACTATTGTCAATTTTGCGAATGGCAACTACCGCAGGTTTCGGTGGATCGTTAGGCTTGAGAGTCGGCCAATTTGAGCCAAGTGGGACTTTGCGAGTTTGCATAAACTCTTTGCCATCACTGGTTCGCATCGCAAATTTGCGTGATTCAAATGCCATGTCTTTGCGTGTACCGATAACTTCGCCTGGGTGTTGCACGGATAGGAATAGAGTCTGTTGATCGCTGGAGAAAAATGGCCCTGTAGTTTCGCATTCCACGGGACCAAACCCGAATAGATAAGCTTTACCCAGATCGCTACCAGATGTTGGTAAAAACCAAATCGAACTATTTCCATAGAGTCCGCGTAAATCTGACTGACTGACAGGCTTGTCTGATTTATCTTTGCGACTAGGAATCGCACGATTGTACTTGTCACTGGATATATCAGTTACCATCCAGATATTTCCACCGCGATCGATCGCTAAGTTATCAGGATTAGTAAATCCAAGCCCACCTTCGGCTGGCTCTCCACCCGTGGCGATTGTCGACCATTTGAAACTCATTGATTCAGGTTTATTGCCATCTTCATTCAAACGCATGAGCCAACCATATTCGTAGGCTTTACCATCAGTACCTTTGAAAATGCGCAGGTCGGGGCTGCCATCACTAGAACTAGCGGAACCTGAAGTAAAAGCAATGAATAAAGAACCATCGGGTGCAACTTCAGTATCCTCAGGACGTGCTGTACAGGTTGCACCAACCGCATTCCCCGCATAATGGGCATCAATCAAAATTGCACCTTGTTTTTCGCGATCGCTACCGACGTATAGATCGCCCAAGGTTTTGAATTTAGACGTAAATTCAGTAATCTCTTCTTCTTTCGTAGCCTTAAATACGCCGCCTTCAGGACGTTTTGGGAGGGGCAGCATTTTCCCTGCGAGGACATCAAGCTTATGAGGATTGATTGGTGTAGAGGGCTGTAAAGCAATCCAGCGACCAGAGCCATCGGCATTGAACTTGGCAGCATAGAGCATTCCTGATTCCAAGAGTTTGGAATTCGCTTTGTCTTTGGGATCTTTAATGATGCCTTTGCTGACAAATTTATAGAGATGTCCACCACGTCGATCGCAGCCAGAATAAAATACTAAGGGCTTACCTGCTTCGGCTCTAATACCCACCGCTTCATGGCGAAAGCGACCTAACCAAGTGTGCTTAGTGCCATAGTCATTGGGATTAGCTGGATCGACTTCGACCATCCAGCCATATTTGTTGCCTGCTAAACCAAACACATTTGCAACGCCAACTAGTTCGCCATCATCTTTAGTGAATTTCTTTTTGCTGGGGTCGAGGGAAGTTCCATCAGCCATAACGGCTTCTGGCACAAAATTCTGGTAATTCTCTTCGGCGCTAAATACAGTACCCCAAGGAGTTGTGCCACCTGCGCAGTTATTGAATGTGCCAATAATGCGATCGCCTAATTTATCGGTATAGCCTAAACCCTTCTCTTTGCGGAAAATTGCTACAGCAGGACCAGTAGTCTTGAGATAGCGACCATCGTCTAAACCTGAGATGCCAGTAATACGGCGATCGGCGGTGGAGTTAGTGCGTACCCATTTGCCTGAGTCTGTACGACGAACAGAAATTACACCAATACCAAGGTCGATTAATGCTTCCTTAGAAATTAGCTCGATTTTGGCTCTGAGAGGATCGTTTTTATCTAAACTCCATGCATCAATATCCTTCTTATCTAATGCCTTAATTGCAGAGGCAACTTCATCAAAGGGGAGAGAATTGCCAATTACTTTTTCGTATGCTTGTTCCCAAGGAATGCTACTGATATATTCAAAATTGACGGTTAAGTAACCTTCGTTTTTACTTGTTTCTACTAGAGATAGATAGTCATTGTTATAGCCAAAGCGCGAATCCCCAACTTTATCGCCCCATGCCGCAATCACATCATAAACAAATCCTTCGGGTAAAACCAGATCGTCAACTACTTCAAAACTTTTGTAAGATTGGTTTTGTTTTGACAAAGGAATTGAATCTGTTACTAGGGGCATTGTGCCTTTAATTGGCTTAAAGCTTAGCTTTGAAGATGTTGCCGCAAAAGCTGCATTGTTGGCATCGGCTCCCATAAAGGGCATTGTGAATTTGGGAGCTAGGCGATCGCGAGGCACTGCATCAAATAACATGGCTCCGCCAATGCCACCAATGAAAGTTAGGAAATCTCTACGCTTAATAGTCATATTTTTAAAGTTCTTTTAAAGATAATTTCGTAAGTATTGGCGATAACTCTAACTCTAGAGCTATCAGTTTAAGTTAAGGTAAACTTTAGGTTAGGAATTGGACAATGAATAATTTTGAAAGTGTTAATTTGCAACACTTTCAAAATTATTTGATTTTAATTTGGGGTTAAATACCGTAATCGAAAAGGAAAACAAACTAACTACTCCAAGTAATATCACCGCGATCTCGAACAGTTGTAGGATACTTTTCACTTGGAGCTAAATATCCTGATTTGGGAACATCACGCCCGTAACTTGTTACTGTCACATGATTGTTTTTCAGTACACTGACTACCGTAAAACCAAAGGCATTATTCTTTGATTGGTCAACTACTTTATCAAGGCTACTACCACCGTTGCCAGCAATAATTTGCCAAGTATTTCCATTAGGTCCTTTCGCTCGATAATAGACGTGATTATGAGCGGCTAGCATTGCTTCCGCTTTGTTTTTTACAAGGCTTGCCCAAAACTCATCTCGATCTTCTGGATATAATTTACCTAGACCGTCTTCTTTAGCTTCTGCTGGACTATAGAGATTTTTAGGATAAGCATGAGCGGGTTTGTGTCCGATCGCGAAGATATGCTTGGCAAAACGCGATTTTGCCTTGTCCAGATCCTTCGCTATCCAAGCTTTGGGTACGCTCCAATCACGACCAACGGGATCGGTATTTAAAACGACGAAATGCGTTCCTTTGTAGTCAAAGGAATAGGTCAATTGACTTTGGTCGGTTTTGAGGTTATCTTTGCCGCCAGCATGAGGCCCATTACCCGCGTACTTCAAATATGGAGCCATTACCTTCAGCCAAGTTTTCTCAGCACCTTCGTAAGATACCTTTTTCTCATTTTGGGTCTCGTGGTTGCCCGTAATCGGAATTAAGGTTGTTTTACTTGATGCTAATGGAGAACTTTCGTATAGGTCGCGCCAACCCTTTAATTGAGATTCAAGGACATTGACATCGGAGGTATAGCCCATGACCGCATCACCAGCAAAAAATAAGAATTTAGGTGGTGGAGACAACTCCGCAACTTCTTTAAAAGTGCGCTTGAGCTGTTCGATATTTGCCGTGCTCGGACTAGTTTTGTCGATATCAGCTTTATCGACGCGATTGCATCCAACGACTACAAACGAAAAGTCCACATCTTTATCTGAGAATACTGACTCATCGCTTTTAGAGAAACTGGGCTGAGATGCTAGGAATAAAATGACGCTGCAACTAGCGATCGCAAATGCAATAAATCGAAATACATAAGAACGGAAGAAACGTTTAATTTGCATAGGGTTAGAGTGCTAGGGAAAGATTAGTGAAAGCAAAAAGCAGTGAAGGTTTGCAGCTTCACTACTTTTCATAAAACAAACTTTTTATCCCTCTAGTTATACCAATTCAAAAAATGGCAACGCCATTTTTTGAATCTCAAAATCTTTAAGATTTAGAATGTAAATAGAGTTCTAATTGTTGCTACCCAAGTTGTAGGGTTTAAAGTGTTTTGGTTGGGATTGAACACAGCGAAAATACCAGGAGTAACCGAGATGTTTTTGCTGACGCGGAAACTGTATTGCAGCTCTAAGAGGTATGAAGTATCGGGATCGACTCTTGAAGCGATCGAATTAGAAGTTACCTTTGGAGGCTGACCAAAGATAATTCCTCCCGTGTTGCCATCAGCAAACAAGTCTGGAAAAGCAAGATTGACGCTCCAGTTGAATAGATTAGCGTTGCTACCGATAGCTGTACCAGACTCTTGACGAGCATTGGCAAAACCGATCCAACCACTTAGGTTAAATCCTTTGCTAGCTTTCCAACTAAATTGAGCACCATAGCGATCGGTAGATGTATCATTAGCGCCAAAAGGTTGATTACCAAAATTACTGCCAGTACTTGAACTTACATTAACAACACTACCAGGTTCAAAACTGCGTCCATAAATTGCCCCAAACTTCAAGTCTGGAATTGGGGCATAAACTAATTGAACGTTGGCAATATAACCTCCACTAAACAAGCCCCCTTGACCTGTCGCGTTAGCAGCAGTTGCTGAATTAGCTAGGTAACTTGCAGATACTGAAAACTGATTGCCGATCTTATAGATTAGACCAATACCAGCACCTGAGGGACCGCGAAATGTCAGAGGATCGAAACGACCAAATCTAGACAATGCACCCTTATCGCTACTTTCAAAATAGGGATTTAATGTATTCGAAATATCATCTGGATCGAGAGCATTTACACCTACATATCCAGTAAAGCTATCTCCAATCGGAAATCTATAGTAGAACTTATCGATCTGGAATACATTGGCAGTATCTTGGGCAAATGCCAAACGTGCCATATTCGTATTGGTTGTTGCAGCACTACCCAAGTTAGCGATATTCCCTGCTTGCAGGCGCGTACGAAGCAGATCTTTGCCTGTAAAGCTCGTATCGAAGTTTAACCTTGCACGATAGGAGAAAGTAGTGTTTGTAGAATTGGTGGTTTTTTGAGGATTTTGAAGTGCTGTTCCCGTTCCTACTCCGCCAAAGGTGTCAGCAACTGCGAAAATTACTGTTGCGTTTAACTTGGTTGTGGTGGAGAATTGCTGGGCTTCTAGTTTAGCGACTTTTGTGTCTAGGGCATCAACTCGACCTCTTAACGTTGCGAGTTCTGCTGCAAATTCTTCTTGCAACTTTTGCAATGCGGCGAGGTCTTCTTTGCTGACCTTGTCTGCTAAGCCAGCTGAGATGATTTCGTTGATTTTATCAAGACAAGCATTTAGACCAGCAGCAAATTCAAAGCGAGACAATGCTTTCGAGCCACGATAGGTGCGATCTGGGTAACCAGCAATACAACCATATCTCTCAACTAGGGATTGCAATGATGTAAATGCCCAATCTGTAGGTCTGACATCAGAGAGTTGAGATACCGACGTAACGTTTTGAGCGGTTTTCTCAGGCTCTTGGATTGCAGATTCTGCCAGAGTATCTTTTTCGATTTTTTGTAGGGTATTAGATACTTTGGCACTATTTTGGGGCGCAGAATTCAATGTAACTTCATTCGCGTTGGCAGTTCCAACACTGAATGGGAATAGCAGAACCGAAGCAACCACAAACGGTTGTAATGTAAACTTTTTTAAATACAACATGACGCCTTTTTCTCACACTAAAAGTCATCATACTTTTCAAGTAGCTTCTATAATTTAACTTAGGGTTAAGCTTCGTTTATGCTTTTATTTTGTTAAAGAATTGAATTTAAACCTATTATCAATTTACAGTTAAAACCATTGAAAAAGCTTGCTTCTCAGTTTCGCGTTCCAGTTAATGCGATCGCGTTTATCGTATTAAGTAGTGTATTAGGGACTATGGCGATCGCAAATATGGCGATCGCCCAAACCTCGATCCCTCGATCCCCCGATCGCATAGAAGATTGTGAAATTCTGATTGTTGGTGGTGGTGTAGCGGGTACAGCAACAGCTTACGAAGGATTATTAGCTGGTCGTACTGTCTGTTTGACTGAGATTACCGATTGGATTGGTGGACAGCTTACATCTCAGGGAACATCAGCATTAGATGAAGCCAAAAAGCAGCGCAGTCTATGGTTCTTTCCGCAAGGCTATACCGAATTTCGGAAGCGAATCGAGCGGAACTATGGAAAATTGAACGCAGGAGATTGTTGGGTTAGTGTTTCCTGTTTTATTCCCAATACAGCGCAGCAAATACTAGCGGGAATGTTGCAAGAAGCGGCTCAAAAAGGAAATGGCAAACTGAAATGGTTCCCAAATACGGTAGTTAAAAAGCTGGAAATGAGTGCTGACGGGAAGCTAATCGATAGTGCGATCGCCATCCAACATAGCCCTGCACCAAATACGCCGCCCCTCAATACAGAGCCACTTTCCCAAATTATCGATGATGCTTATCGCTACGAAAATTCATCGCGATTACAAAAACAAGTAATTCGATTTGTTCCGTTAACTAACGCTAAAACAAAGGAGCAAAAGCGTCCAACGGATTGGTTTGTGATTGACTCAACGGAAACAGGCGAAATCATCGCTTTGGCTGACGTTCCCTATCGTTTAGGTATCGATCCGCGATCGTATCTCAATCCATCGTCACCCGTAACTGAAAATGATGCTTATTGCACTCAAGGTTTTACCTATACCTTTGCAATGGAGCAAACTCAGGAACCGCAACCACAGCAGAGGCCTAGCTTTTACGATCGCTACTTGCCCTATTACGGCTCCGATCCTAAGCCCAACCTCGCCAACTTCGACAATATTTTTACCTATCGGCGCATCTGGAGTGTTGAGACCGAAAACCCCAAGAAAAATGCCTTTGGCGTTTCTGCAATGAAGGCAGGTGATATCTCAATGCAGAATTGGGTTTGGGGTAATGACTATCGCCCAGGCACTGAAAAAGATAATCTGCTCTATTCGAGAGAGCAATTACAGCGATCGGGACAATTAGATCCGAATGGTTGGATGGGCGGCTTACGGAAAGAGACCCTCCAAAATGGTGAAGAAATTGCGCTGGGATTTTATTATTGGCTGGTAGCTGGGACTACTGACTCACAACAAAAAACTAATTGGAAAAAGCCATTCCCAAATCATCGTTTATTAACTGGTCTAGACTCGCCCATGGGAACTATGCATGGACTTTCCAAATATCCCTACATTCGCGAATCACGGCGGATTATTGGTCGCCCTTCCTATAGCTATCCTGAAGGCTTTAGTATGTCTGAAATCGATGTGTCGCAAGTTGACTTTAGTGCCGAAACCTATCGCCAAACTCTATCTGAAGAAAACTATCGCAATTTATGGAAGGCTCTAGCAGGATTAGGGGCAACTAGTGCGATTAAAAATAATACTGCTCCCAATCAAATTCCGCGCCGTACCCGTTCAACTATCTATCCCGATGCGATCGGCATCGCTCAATATTATCTAGATTTTCATCCTTGCCTGAGCGAATATCCTGTTGAAACAGCAGGAAATACCGAACGTGCAGGTGTCCGCAATGGTCACGGAGCAGCTTTCCCTGGACAAATACCACTGCGATCGCTAATTCCGCAAAAGATCGACAATCTGATCGTGTCTGGTAAAAATATCGCCTACAGCTATATTGTCGCCGCAGGTTATCGCGTTCATTCCTATGAGTGGTCGGTGGGCGCAGCCGCCGCAACTACAGCATCTCTTTCGCTATCAGAAGGTATTCTACCCTATCAATTAGTTGAGGATTTGCCAAGGGTGAATCCTATGCTTTCTCAATTGCAGCAGATGTTAGTGAAAAATAATAATGCGATCGCTTTCCCCGATACTTCTATTTTCAATCTCAATTGGTCTGATTGGAAAATTTGGTAAGAAATGTAGGAGCAATTCATGAATTGCTCCTACATTTCGTTCTTTTGCGATCGCTTTTTCTAAAAGACAACATCTTCATACAGATCGGTAAATTTCCCCTCAAAGTTAATGCTCGATAATTGAAAGTTTTCTTGCTCCCCAGAATATGATTGCAGCACCCAGAGACCTTCTTGATTGCGGCGGAAGCAGTCAAGGCGTTGACGTTTTGTGCTGACTAAAATATATTCTTCGAGACTCTCTAGTTGTTGATAATCGGCAAATTTATCACCGCGATCGAATCCCTCGGTAGACTTTGATAGAACTTCGATAATTAGTTTGGGAAATCTCTTTTGATTTTGCGATTGTGTATCTCTAGGATCGCAAGTTACCATGACATCTGGGTAATAAAAGCGATTTAATGAATCTATTCTCGCTTTCATATCAGAAATATAAACTCGGCAACCAGAGCCTCGTAAGTGGCTACGGATTATACCAAAAGCATTACTTGCAATCGTCACATGGGGATCGTTTGCACCAGCCATTGCATAAACATACCCATCGATATATTCATGTTTAATCTCGCTTTTCTCTTCCATTTCGAGATATGCGTCTGGAGTTATGTAATTAAACCTTGGAGTCGCAATCATAATTTACCTACTGTGAAATTTATTAACGGTCATAAAATGGAACGTAATATTGAGATTAAAGACATCGCCATATAGCTTTTGCAATTCTCGCTTGAGTTCGTTAAGTAATGGATTAAAGTGGGTTAGGGTGATATTCATCATTCAGGTATATACCAAGATTGATTAATTTCATCTAAGAGAGGCTTTAATTTGTTTGACAAATCAGGAATAGCTTGCGAAACAGTCATCCAAATTCGTTCTAAGTCCAAGTTATCGTAGTCATGTACTAACTTATCTCGCATTCCTGCCATGAGTGACCAAGCAATTTCTGGATATTTTGTTCGATATTCTTGGGATAAACGTTTGGTTGCTTCGCCAATAATAGCAATTTGATAGATGACAGCGGATTGGGTTTTACTGTCTTGAAAAAATGAAGCACGATCGTATCCCTCTACATATTCAATGATGTGTGAGATAGCTTTATCAATATCTAATACTGAGGCATAGTCTCTATTTAAGGACATAGCTTTTGGAATAAATGTTTTGGGCAGTAGATAAAATTTCTTGACGACGAATCCAGTTTTCGCTTCGTTCAATTGCACTTTTACTGAGAAGATCAACTTTTCTTGTAAAAATTTGTTCTAATTCTATTTGCATTTGTACAATGTCAAACAATGACCAAGGGGAATCAGCTTGAAATGATACAAGACAATCAATGTCACTGTCGGTGCGAAAGTCATCGCGTAGAACAGAGCCAAAGAGGGCAAATTCAACGATCTGCCAACGATCGCAAAATTCTCGAATCTGTGGCATTGGTAAATTAATGTTTTTAACTAAATATGCAGTCATTTTATTACTCCTTACCCAAATGGGAAGCCTCCATGTTTGGTAATAATCTGATCAATGTCGCTCATGATCTCAATTGTTTCGCCTAAGATGGAAATGATGTTTTGATAATGAACGAGGTTGTCAAAGCTGAGTTCGCGTCCTTTGCGGTCTTTGAGCCATTTCTGACAAACTTGATAGCCGCCGATGTAGAAGTCCCAAATGTGGTTGGGGATATTGGCAAAATACTGCTGGTCGTTGATCCAGATTTGTTGTTGGGTATCGTTGTATTTGACTTGTTCGACAAGGTTAGAGCCATTGATGGGATAGCTACTAATTTCGGTTCCTGTTTCTTTCATCAGGTGGAGTTGTACTAGTCTGTTGCCCTTTTGATAAATCTGCGTCACTTCTTGCAAATAAGATTGAATTTGATTAGTCATCGTCTTTTGAGATCGGCTAATCTCAGGATACCAGATAAATTTCTGATATTTTAATTGTCTGATTGCTCTTGTTGTCGCTTAAAAGCCTCAACAATATCCTCAATTTCTGTAGCTGAGATACTTGATTGATCGTATTTAGAATAAATGGCTAACAAAATAATCCTAGTAGGTGTTTCGAGCTGATAAATGAGTCGGTAACCAGCACTTTTTCCCTTTTGGATATCACTATTTCTCACCCGAACTTTGAAAACAAAAATATTCAAGCCTGATAAGCGATCGCCTAAAACTTCTCCAGACTGTAACTGCTCGATCACAGGTTGCACATCTGAGCGAATTTTGCGGTAGCGCTTAAATAGACTCCGAAATTGTCGCTCAAAGGTTCCAGAAGTTTCGACTTGAACAATAGGCTGATTAGTTTCCATCCAGACTATCCCAAAGTTGAGAAATAGGTTTAGTCTGTTCTGTCTTTACCTCATGCAGTGCCCTATGCAGACTAGCCGCAATTTGTTCTGGACTTGGATCGAAAACTTCATCCCGATCTTCTGAATCAATATCTACTAATTCTTCAACTAAAACAATTACCCTAACTTTAGGCTGCTTGGGTAAGTTTTTTAGATGCTTAGGTAACTCAAGCTTCCCATCAGGTGTAATCGTAGTAGAAAATTCGTAGGCTTTCATAGTTTTGATTTCAACAGGTAATTTCAGGATAACAAATTAGACCTTCCTACTATTCACCTATTTCACGATCATTAGGCTTTGAAAGACTAAATTAATCCTAATCATAAATGCTTTCATCTTCCTTACGCCAAGCAGGATCGACGATGCAGATGAATACAATTGGCTCATTGCCAATGTTTTTGAGAAACTGCTTAGCATTGGGTGGAATGTATACGGCATCGCCTGATTCGATCTCTTGAATTTCTCCATCAATATACATCTCACCTTTGCCACTGAGGATGTAATACACCTCAGAAGTAATAAGAGAATGTGGTTGTGAAGTCTCACCCACTGGCAAAATTGCGTGAGCGAGACTATATCGTAAATCGATCGCCTGTTTGTCAGGATGCAATAATTCGCGCAATATGGTCGAATCACCTGCAATAAATTCTGGACAATCAAGCAATTTTTGGATCAGCATAAATAGATTCTCTTGTTTGTCGCTAGGGCAGCATGAAGCGCTGCCTAGTATTACTTAATCGCTTGGACATCCTTAGTGGCAAAGCCATGAGCAGTTAGTTCTTTGTTCAAGGCGATTGGGTTTTTGACGCGATCGACAAATAACACTCCATTCAAATGATCCATCTCGTGTTGAATTACCCTTGCGAGTAAACCTTCAGCAATCAAGTGCTTTGGTCTACCATCTTCATCGCGATAGGAGATTTCAACGCGATCGGGACGCACAACATCAAGAAACACTTCAGGAATACTCAAACATCCTTCTTCCCCTGTAATTAAGTCTCCACCTGAAGCCTTGACTTCAGGATTAATCATTACTAAGGGAGGCTTACTTTCATCCTTGAGTTCGATATCAATGACGAGTAATTGTTTATTAATTCCTACTTGGGGTGCGGCAAGCCCAATACCATCGTTGCTATACATTGTTTGCAGCATATCAACAATAATTTGCCGAATTTCGTCGTTGACTTTGCTAATACGTTTGGCGGGCTGACGTAATACGCGATCGCCTAAAGTATGAACTTGCAGCGGAGGATTCTTGAGCTTTTGTTTGGGGACTTTTATTGAAATTGCAGACATTGCCAATCAGCTTGTAAATATAAGCTTGTAGTTAACTATTTATATTTTGACACAATATCCTGCTATAGCAGTTGTTAAGCTAAAAACCTAAAGTAGTTGAGGTGCGACTACTTTTGAGGTATTCATTCAAATGTCTGACTAAGAAATTGTCCGACTAGATATAAAGATCCGCAGAGAATAACGATATCTTGCGATCGCCGATCGGCAAAAGCTGCCTTTAGACCTAGCTCCAAACTAGAGTATGGCTGGGGAGGAGTTTTCAGAATCGTAGTTACCAGTTTTGCCAAATCCCGAGGTGAGGTTGTGGCAGGATTAGGAACAGGCACGGGAAAAAGTAAATCGTCGGGATGCAAAAGCGCCTTGAGGATTCCCGCTTGGTCTTTAGTATTAAGAATTCCCATTACCCAAAGTTTGCGCTGATTGGGAAAAGATGCATCCACAAATTGCCTGAGATATTCCGCCGCCGCCACATTATGCGCACCATCAATCAAAATTTTGCGCGGCTTTCCATTTAAATTAAATTCTATCCATTGTAATCGTCCTGCCCATTGAGTATTCGCCATTCCTGTCCGAATCGCCTCATCGCTAATTTGCCAACCTTGAGTTCTCAAAGATTGAATTACCGCGATCGCGATCGCGGAATTAATTAGCTGATGATTCCCCAATAACGGTAAAGGATACTCAAAGCCTTGCCAAATTGTACCTGTAGCTGTGCGAGTAGCTGCATTGACCCAAGTTATCGGTGCATCGCATTCAGTTGCTTTTGCTTGCAAAGCAGCGATCGCTTCAGGATCGCTTTCGGCAATGACTACAGGACATTTGGGCTTAATAATTCCTGCTTTTTCAGAAGCGATCGCTCCTAGGGTATTTCCCAATTGTTGACAATGATCTAATCCAATCGATGTAATCGCGCAAACTAACGGGCGATCGCATACATTGGTCGCATCTAATCTGCCACCCAATCCTGTTTCGAGAATTGCGATATCAACTTCTTGTTTCGCAAAATACCACCACATCGCTGCCGTAATTACTTCAAATTGGGTAGATGGAAATTTTGGAGCGATCGCTGCTTCCACTTCTTGTAAAGCTGTCAACAAGTCCTCATTGCTGATCCATTCACCATTAATCGTAATCCGTTCGCGCCAATCTAGTAGATGCGGAGAAGTATAGCGCCCTACTCGATAACCAGCCGTCTGTAAAATTGACAATAAAAAGGCACAAACGGAACCTTTTCCATTTGTGCCTGCAATATGAATCACGGGAAACTGTTGATGGGGATTACCCAAATCCTTGAGAAGTTGTTGGATGCGCTCTAATCCCAAATGAATGCCGAACTTATCAAAGCTGGCAAGAAACTCTTCAGGAGACTGATTAACTGGCTTTGGAGACATGTACTTCTAAGGCGTAGATTTTGCCTTGGGCATCGATCTCGGCAATATGTCTGCCTTGCATCGCGAATAGTTCACCACTATCACGTTTACCAGCGATCGCCCAGATGGCTTCTAGTCCATTCTCTGTCCTTCTGGTCATCCAAACACGTTGTATACCTGAATAGGTGGTAAAAAATTTGCGGTACAGTTGCGCGATCGCGTCTTTGCCAACTACTTTACGCGCCCCCGCAGGTTGAACTTCAGCTTCTTCGGCAAACAGTTCTACTAATTCGTTAAATGCTTGATCGTCTTCATTAGCGCGATCTGAAAGCTCAAAATATTGGTCTAAAACTGTCATATTACCTTACCTCGATTGCTATCAAGCTAAAAACTTTACTAAATGCGATCTAGAAAGCTTTATTGCGTTTTTGCTTTACATCTCGTTTATATGTAAACATATATTAAGCCGTAGATTACAAAAATTGCTTCACCCTACAGGGCGTAATTGCAAAATAAAAGAAGGGCACATAGCACTTTTTTTTATTTGTTTAGTTTAATTAAGAATATTTAAAGCACCGAAGCTAATCGCAAGAAAACCAATAATTCCTAGAAGGGTTTTTTGTAATCTATTTAGAACAGGTCTAATTTCATAGGTTACGAGCAGGCGATCCTTAGCTAAGTCGGCTTCTGGTTTTTCCCATGTTTGTCCGTCATACCAGCCTGACTCTTCGTAAAAAATCTTGGCGCTATCAAGGCGTTGCTTGACATGGCTCCATCCCGACAACAATAGCAACACTGGTAAAACTAGCCCTACCGAGCCACCAATACTTGCTACACAAATAAACTGCCACAAATGACGACTTGGAGACTGAATGCTCATCGCAACGGGTGAGAAAACAACCGTAAACCCCAGCCACATCAGAAACAAAACTTTCAAATATTGCGATCGCGCCAGCTTTGCCCAACGATAAAAAAAAGCTTCCTTAAGCTCGACATATTCATTAAGTGGTTGTTGATCTTTGGGAACTGGGCAGGTCATGGGTGATGCGCTGATGGGCAGATATTTTGTCAGTTTAGCAAGAAGCCATCCCCGATGGGGTAAATTGTCAAACCTGTTTTAGCAATCGCTCCCAAATGTTTATGCTGATTGTCAGTTGAACTTTAAGCGATCTCAATCTTGTAATTGTGGCAATCGCTGTTTGATGTTAAAAAAATAGACGATTGGGTTTATGTAAGGTAATGTGCGATCGCTATTTAATGAAATTAATTTTCTCTTAGGATATATTCATTAGCCTAAAATTTTAGGCTGCGATCGCATTGCCATAACCATAGTTTTTGATGAAAGATTTACGCTTTGTAAAGTTATAATCTACGGTTAGCCCCAATAAATTATGTATAAGCAATAGACAAATATGGCAGAGGTTACTTTTTTTAACGCGCTCAGAGCGGCGATCGATGAGGAAATGGAGCGCGATCCAGCCGTTTATGTTTTAGGCGAAGACGTGGGGCATTATGGCGGCTCCTACAAAGTAACCAAAGACCTTTACAAAAAATATGGTGACTTGCGCCTGCTCGACACCCCGATTGCCGAAAATAGCTTTACAGGTATGGCGATCGGCTCCGCAATGACAGGCTTGCGCCCGATCATCGAAGGTATGAACATGGGCTTCTTGCTGTTAGCTTTTAACCAAATTTCTAACAATGCAGGGATGTTGAGATACACATCTGGCGGTAACTTCAAAATTCCGATCGTCATTCGTGGACCTGGTGGCGTTGGACGCAACCTCGGTGCAGAGCATTCACAACGCCTCGAAACCTACTTCCAAGCCGTGCCAGGTATCAAAATGGTGGCTTGTTCTACACCTTACAATGCCAAAGGCTTGTTGAAGTCAGCAATTCGCAACGACAATCCGATTCTTTTCTTTGAGCATGTGTTGCTTTACAACCTCAAAGAAGATATTCCTGACGAAGAATATTTGCTACCTCTCGATAAAGCCGAAATCGTTCGTGAAGGTAGTGATGTGACGATTCTGACCTACTCGCGGATGCGTTACCACGTTCTAAAGGCAGTTGAAACTCTAGTCGCTAAAGGCTACGATCCTGAAGTAATCGATTTAATCTCTCTCAAGCCCCTTGATATGGAAACGATCGTCACCTCTCTTCGGAAGACCCATCGAATTGTGATCGTAGAAGAAGGAATGCGCTGTGCCAGTATCGGCTCGGAGATTATTGCTTCGATTAATGATAGTTACTTTGATGAGCTCGATGCACCGATTGTCCGTCTTGCCGCACTCGATGTACCAACTCCCTATAATGGTGGATTGGAAAATCTAACAATTCCTCAACCCGATGATGTGATTGCTGCAGTTGAAAAATTATTAGCTTAGCCCATAGCGCTTCGCGCTCTAACTAAAAACAATAAAAGCCTTGCTTTGCAAGGCTTTTATTGTTAGAAGAGAGTCTTTTATGAGACTTCCAGTAGATCTTGCCAACAGGTTGTGTATCTGGGCGATCGCTGTTCAGATTTAGTTTTCCAAACTTGAATTACGCCAGTAGAAGCAAAGCGCAAGGTATCTCTACTATACATTTCATTGATTGTATCCATTACGCTCGTGAGATTTCGTGATCGCATCTTAGCTTCATCATCATTAGTATCAAAAAGACTTCCTTGGATTTGGCGATCGGAAACTAGCCCAGTAAAAATTACGCCAGCCTTTTTGAAATTATGACCTTTGCGATAAATACTTTCAACCAACTGCGCTGTAGTTCGCGATAGATCGATTGTGTAGTTAGTTGATAAAGCTAACTCGGTGGTGGCACTGTTAGAGTAAAAATTATCTCTAAAAGGACTAGTTCTCGCAAAAACAGTAATTACACTTGCTGCTTGTTTTTGCCGTCGCAGTTTCTCGGCGGCTCGATATGTAAAAGAGGAGATCGCTTCTTGGAGATCGGACAGATTATTGATCGCTTGGGGAAAAGAGCGAGAGGCACAAGTTCCTTTTTTGGGATTGTCAACCAATTCCATTGATAGACAAGATTCTCCCTTTAGTTCTCTTTGTAATTTCAAACCGATAATACCCATCTTGCTGCGAATTAAGCCTTCATGGGCTTCCTTTAGATCTAAGGCTGTAGTTATTCTTCTGTCTCGCAGCCAATCAGCATATTTAAATCCAATACCCCAGATATCGCCGACATCCACTTGAGAGAGAATTTTGTCAATAGATGGATAGACACTGAGATCAAAAATACCTGAGTTAGATTGCTTAGCAATTCGATTAGCTAGCTTTGCTAGGGTTTTCGTTGGCGCAATTCCGACGGAAACGGGAATTCCTACCCATTGCTTCACTCTTTGGCGAATCTCGCTACCATATTCTGTCAAATCACGATATCGAAATTCTGATAAATCGATAAAGGCTTCATCAATTGAGTAGATTTCTACATCAGGTGCAAAGTAAGCCAATGTAGACATGACTCTACCCGACAGATCGCTATAGAGACTGTAATTAGAAGAATAGACTTGAATGTCGTAACGTTTGATCGGTTCGTAGATGCGGAAGACAGGCATACCAATCTTGATACCGATATCTTTGACTTCCTGCGATCGCGCAACTACACAGCCATCATTATTGGACAGTACCACCACGGGTTTCCCAATGAGTGAGGGATTAAATAGCCGTTCGCAGGAAACATAGAAGTTATTACAATCGACTAGGGCGAATCTTTTTTCGGCTTTTCGGTCTAACACAGTGGATGGCATTAGTGACAACTCCCCAAATATGTAGTTCGGAATGTTCGTTAATGAAGATGGTTTGATAGCTATCGTTTTCAGGGACTAGGGCAATTTCGCCTCTCAAATAATGTAAGCGTTTGACGGTGATTTCTCCCAGTACCACGGCGATGACAATATCATTGTGAGTGGCTTCAATCGAGCGATCGACGATCAAGAGGTCACCATCATAAATGTTCGCGCCAGTCATTGAGTTCCCTGAAGCTCTTACAAAAAAAGTCGCCGCAGGATGAGCCACTAAATAACTGTTGAGATCGAGCTTATGTTCCACATAGTCTTCCGCAGGAGAAGGGAAGCCTGCAGGGACAGAACAATTCTGCAACGGTAATTCCAATTTAGTACTCATATCAGGAAGGTGAACATCTCTAATACTTTCAGCAAGTCCGCTAACCTGCTCTTTTGTCCATGCCTCAATATTTACTACGAACTTATTGATTGGTAGTTGAATAGTTGGGGCGAATTGGTCATTCCTACTATCCTTTAGTTGCCTAAACTTACTTTGATATGGATCGTCACTTTCCATAAGCTCATTTTTGATTAAAGTACGATATTCAAAACTTTACCACGATCGCCTATGTATAGCAAGATTAAAAAAGCAGAGACTGCATAAAATGCAGTCTCTGCTTTTTTGATCTTGGTTAGGCAGCTTGCAAAATCATTTGATTAGGTACTAAGACCCAGATCCGAAATTTGTTTGCGTCGGGAGTGATTAATACGGCTAAACCTAAATCTAAGTCTTGCCTACAAGCAGCAATCGCCTCATCTAAGCTGTTATAAGACTTATCGGCAACAAAAGTCTTTCCTAAAAAGACAAGTCCTTTTTCTTTGCCAGCAAGGGTATTAATTACAACTGAGCGAGCTTCATTTAATGAGTTGAGGATCATGGTTGTGGAACTGTTGAAATGTCGATCTGTGAAGGGATTTCTCTATAGCTATGAGTATCGCCTTTGATGAATGTTTGGACGACGATCTCTTATCCTTGTTCCTGTGATGTTAAGTATGGTAATTTGCGATCGATGTCACAAACTAATGCGATTACAAATAGAAGATAGGGGGTACTTCGTGCCCCCTATCTTCTATTTGTATGATGTATAGGATAGCCAACCCAAAAGAGAGTTGCGGCGCGCCGCGCCGCAACTCTCTTTTGGGTTTTGGGTTTGCTGGCGATCGCTATAGCGAGATATTATGAACAAGTGACTGGATAAGTTCTCTGGCCAAAATTTACGGAAAGTGCTTTATTTAACTGCGATACAAGACTAAGTCTGTCTCGTATACCGACAACACCAGGCTCTCTGTCAATCACTAGTGGACTCGTTCCACCATAAATATCTCGTAAGACAGGCGTTGTCCAAAAGCTGTAGTCACCATCGCTACCAACAAGAGCTTCAAATTGTCTAACCTGTCCTTCGTTTTGCTTAAGTAATGTAGTGGTTTTAACGTAAATATTTTGCTTTTCGTAGGGGTAGCGCTTTTGGAGAGAAGTCTCTGTTAGATAGTCAAACTCTACATCCAATAAAGGTTGTGTTCCTTGCCCAATTTGCGTCCGACAGATATTTATCTGCACTAATTTTGGCGGTGTGCTAGATGCTGAAGAAATTGAATTTGCAGTGCAGATGACAGGAAAATGTTTGTGTCTGAAATCAACCGATAGGGTTGCATTTAGTTTTGCTAATGTATTCGCGTAGGAAGTGCGGCTTGACTCTCGGATCACTACAAGAGGAGAAATCTTTTCTAGGGTATACTCCCGCAAAATTGGGGTTGTCCAGTAGTCATAGTCGCCATCGCTTCCATAGAGAGCATCCCAAACATAGATTTCTTCTTGTTCTTGATTTGTGCGGCGGCGCTTAGTTACTACAGGTAAATGTGGAAATTGGCGATCTTCAAAATCAAACTCCACATCAAACATGGGTTTGTCACCATATGCTGTGACCTGTGCTCGACAGGTGTAGATTGTTGTCACGATCGCCGAATCAACTTGAGTTTGAGAATTGGCAACTGGAGCAGGTTGGCAACCAATACCAATCAGTATACAAACCATCACCATAGCGATCGCTAGAAATCGAAAACCTACTGAAAGATTAGAAAAAGCTAAACCTTTCAGCCTCTGATATTTAGTTTTCACTTGCATCACCCAATAAATATAAAAAACAAAGCCTGCGTCGCCCATACAGCAAGGGGCAAAGATTTTAGATCTAGTTTTTAATTATGCTGAGGTACTTAGTCACGGGCAACACATAGTGACTAAGGTAATTTGCAAAGGTTTTGTTATCGTGAAGGCGCATCGACGACAAGTCAATAATTAAGATCAAAACAAAAAATTGAGAAAAAAGCAAAGCACTTTTTCTCAATTTTTTGTTACAGCAATTTCCGAGCAAACAAACTACGATAAACATTAAAAATGGTTGCTTTGCAACCATTTTTAATGTTTATCGTTTCTGAGTTGAGCGCAAAGCGCGATGAATCGGAATGTTGGGATTTGAACCCAAGACCCCCACTACCCCAAAGTGGTGCGCTACCAAGCTGCGCTACATCCCGTTGCGTTTTTGACGCTTTCCTATGATAACACGATGATTTGCAAATTTTAATAGCTAGCAAAAAATATAGCGATCTCAATAAGGGAGACGGGAAGCGTCTTCCTTATTGGGGATTTTATTTACCCATATTGCGTTTTAGGCGTTCGAGTTCCTCGTCCATTTCCCATCGTCGAAAAGTTTCTTCTAACTTATCGTTAGGATCTCGAAAAGGCGGAGTATAGAGATTATCCCAATTTAAAGGAGTACTAGAGGTCGGTCTTTCCTTGGCTGTCTTAGCAGCTTCAGCGATTTTGGTTTGAACTTCCTTGCGGCGCGCTTGAATTTGTACTTGTAGGGCTTGACTATCGATCGCCCGTTTTTTGACTAATTCCATTTGCGCCCAAACTTGATTGCCTTGGCGCAGGAGAGCAGCTTCGCGTTCTTTGGCAGGATTAGCCAAGTCGGGACGGTCGAAGGACTCAGCTTTGACTGTGCGATCGTGCCAGATGCGGATTTCTTCGGCAATTTCTAAGATTCGATCTTGCAAGATTTTTTCCTCTTGCTTCGAGCTAACAATTAGCTTGGTGATTTCTTCTTCTTGTTGCCGCAATTTATCTTCAAGGATTTGCAATTCTATTTGTGGATTATTGCGAATAAACTCCTCTAGGCGCGTTTCTAAAAAGCGAGATATATCCTCTAATAACCCCATACATTTTCCTCAAATAAGCTGATATGAGTTTAAGTTAATTGATAATCGTGCTGAGCTTTGCGCGGTACGATTACCTTTCGGTATTTAAAACTTTTGTCCAACCAACACAGTTTTAGTCTCTTTACCACGTTTGAGGACGACTTCCTGCTGACTAACGCGAGATAGCGTCCAGCCGATATTGCCGATCGCTTTGCCTAGTCCAATTGATTGAACTGAGCCATTCATATCAATCATAGCCGTAGAGCGTTCACCTAAGTCGAGAACACCAACTAATGTATATGAGGGCGTAGGTGCTGCCGCTTGAGTGAAAGACGAATTTTGTCGTGCGTTTGGCGCAGAGTTGGAAACGTCAATCGAGTTATTTGCTGTGACAGGGGGTAATGCAAGAGGAGACGGAGTACTACCATTATTAGAACCATTGAGTCCTGGTGGTTGGTATACAGGCACGTACATTGGTTGCTGCATCCCATTAGCAAAAGGGTTTGTACCAATCGATAAGGGCATATTGCTCACGATCGGTGCTGCCATGATGGGTATATTGCTACCGATAGTTCCATTGGTATTTGCCGCGATCGCACGATTCTTATCTACCACCTCCGATAACATGCGCTTAATTTCTTCGGTAAAAGATTTGTTATCGGAAATATTTTTGGTATTGGCTTGAGCGACGCTCATGGACTGTCTGCCGAGCCAAATTCCATGATTGACTGTCCACATTACGGCAGCTAGTAAGGCTGAGCCACAAGCTGCAACTAAAAGAATGCGATCGAGCAGACTATATCTCTGGACTAAAGAAGGATCTGGCGCGACGGGAGGGATATTGGAAGGCGGCTCTGGATTCCGCATAATGTAGGGTTGAATCCAGAGTACATCTTGCTTAGAAATTGGCGGCAAGGATATATCTGCAACGTTCAGTTTCGTGATGCTAACGGTATCTTTCGAGGTGGAAATATCTCTTTCGGATGGATCGATTTTAGAGATTGCCACGATGTCTGAACTTGATGTATTTAGAGGAGCGTAGGGTGCAGATTTTTTGCTTTGTCCATTTTTTTGCTTGAGCGATCGCTTCTTTGCATAATCAACATGGAGAGTAGTTTCAACCTCTCCAAATAGATCGTCCATTAAGTTATCGACGTTGTCTGTATAAGCGTCAACGTCTTGAGTTATGTAAAACTGCTCTTTGCTACTTGTATATTTATTATTTGTATCTTGTATCATATGCCGACCCTGCTCACTCCATTATCCAAGTGCACTTTTCGCGATTGAATTGTGCTGTTTTTATCGCTATCTTAGCCAAATACAATACTTTAAAGTTGTCTCAAAAAAATAATACTGGTAAGTGATACCACAGATCGCCCCTTAGCGCTATAACTTTATGGCATATTTCGTAAATCTTTTTAAAAAATAGCAAATATAGCAATACCCAAATAAAT
>QBML01000003.1:0-222500 GCA_003242085.1 Pseudanabaena frigida
ATAAAACCCAAAAGATGAGTGGCGGCGCGAAGCGCCGCCACTCATCTTTTGGGTTTTGATTCTAGCTATCTCTTGCGTTGATATATTGCATGTCTAAGCCCAAACAGCAAAATCTTCGCTGTAAGTAGCTGGGCATAATTAAAAACCAGAGTCAAAACCTGTAGCGCACGCGCAGCGTGCGCTACTTACGATGATTTTGTTGTTTGGTTTCTGAGATTGGTTTAGCTAAACGAACCCAATCTCAGAAACAGTTTAAAACTATCCCAAATATTACTTAATACCAATTAGATCCTTAGCCATTGGGAAATAAGTTGCCCATATTTTCGGATCGGGGCGGCTAGCCCAATCACTACGTGAAACAATAAGTTGCAAAATAATAGCTGCTTGATCTTGATTTTGATTTTGAGCCGTTACTTTGACCGATACATCGGACACAAGGACTTCGCGATCGAATGTGCGTTGGGCAGCCGATCGCGCTAGTATTTCTGCTTTACGGGTCATCACAGTAAAACCTTCATCTTGGTTTACTAGTAGCCGAATATCAACCTCACGGCGCTCAGCTAAAGCACTGTTAGCGATCGCCATAGTTGATAAGGTCGCGATCGCGGAAATAATTAAGTAGTTGGTCAATCTACGAAATTGCTTAGCAACAAGAAAAGTCGGAGAAACATGCGAGTTGTTTTTCATAGTTATCTTCACCAGAAACTCACAAAAAAAATTATAGGAAAATCGCCAAGATATTAGCAAAAAACTGGGAAAGATGTGTGCTATTGTCTGCTAACAAATTTGGCTTTAAAGTTTAGCTCATTTAACAGCATATGGATCTGCCAATTATTTGTTAAGTAGATCGTTTTAAGAGCATTTTGCATATAGGACTAATCAAGATTTCTTGGGAAAGCCAACTTTTATAGAGATACGCCCAAAAATCAATAGTCTTAGTAAATTTGCAAAGTACTGTATATTTACCTATTATTTTTTGTCGTCATGGAGGTCTTCTAGGGGGCATTATGTCAAAAGTTTTGATTAACAGTTTAATAGATGAAATCAACTTATTACTGAGCCGCCCAGTCGGATCGGTGTCTAGAAAGCCCTCTTCAGATACGATCCATCAAAGAGAGCAGTTAAAACAGTTGCGATCGCATCTAGAAGGACTAACAGACGACTCGCATTTGGGAAACTTAGATAAGCAATATCAAGCTTTAGTAATGCGGCTACAAGGACACAATTACTCAGAAGAAGTTAGATCGGACAACAGGACAGATAAATCTAAAACAGATAAACTAGAGATATTGCCCACCCCAACAATTAGCCCAGTAGTTAGCCCAATAGTTAGTAACTTGTTTGGAGCTGAATCTGACTTAATACAGGAGAATAGCACCATGACGAATGGCACACCTGAACCCAATTCCACATTTGTCAACGATCGCATGATTGCCGCACTCCAGCAAGCAATTCAACAAACATTGCAACAGGTTGTCAAAGAGTCAGTTCAAATATCAGTTCAGCAGGTAGTTAGTCAGACCCTCGCCGTAGAAAGAGCACTCATGGTGGGCGAAATTTCTGCAAGTCTAAATAAAATTGTCGAATCCCAACAGCGATCGCAAATAAGTCAGGAATTAATAACTTTAAATCAGCAAAAGCAAAGATTAAATGCTGAAATTACGCAACTAGAATCCGATCGAGCGAATTGGATGAGACAATTTCAAGAATTTCAAGTCTCACAGCAAGAGTCACTAGATCGATCTATGCGATCGGTTAATCACTACTTACAAGATCAGATTCGCGATCGCATTAACGACACATTACAACAGACAATGACAGTAACTGTTGCTGATACCGTTAGTCAGACAGTAGCACAGACTCTTCAAGACAATTTAGCTAATCTATCAGCAGTTAGTACTAGCGCCGAATCACCACGTGAAGAGGAGTTTGTCAACAAAGTCCAAGAGCAAACCGATCGTTTTTTATCGCATCTAGATGAAATGTTTAGTTCGACATTTCGATCGCTAGAGCAAGATATCCAAGACTATCAAACCTCAATTGAAGCCAAACTGGGGCATATGGAGACCCTTGAGCAAAAGGGGGAAGCCTTGATTAGTGCTTTAGTTGAGCGGATTAGCCATCAGGCTGATATAGGCTCTCCGATATCTCAATCAGAAGTATCTAACTTATTACCTGAACTACCCGACGATATTCCAGCACGATATCTTGAAACTGTAGCTGAGCCTATTGATGAAAATCTGATCGATGCATTATTAGCTGGAGATAAGTTTGGTGAAGCGATCGCGCCACCAGTAGTTGAACCATTTGACGAACCCGTCATCGAAGTCGGACATCTTGAAGTTTTTACTCCCCTTGCAGATTTAGAAGATTCTGCTAAGAGTTCCATGTATTCACAGGTAAATACATTAGAAGACGAGTCTACAGATAATTCAGCAGCATCAGAATCTATCGATTTAGACGTTACTGAAATTGAAAGCATATTAGGCGCATCACCTGACACGCTATTCGAGGATGCCATTGAGACAACAGAACGTTCGGAATCAGCCTCTGAGCCTCTTGCTGATTTTGCTAATCTTGGCACGAGTATTATCGAAGATCGTCAAAGTGCACTAACTGCACGCGAACTCAACCCTGACTTCGATTTAGAAGCAGCAACCCAAATTGTTGAGACTTTTAGTAGACGCGGCAGTGAAATAGAGTCAAGTGAGAAAAATTATTTAGAAGAATTAAATCCATCCTCAGAGGTGGTCACCGAATTTGGAGAATCAATTGACGATCCTGAACTTTTACAATGGTTGGAAGAAAGTAGCGATCGCCCTATACCCAACAATATCGCTGAGGTATCCCCAGATGAAGAGTTAATGTCATGGTTGGGGAATGAAGCTCTGGACATGGCAAAACTACCTACTCAAGACAAGCCTCAGCTTCCCCTAATTACTAATTCGATATCTGATTTAGCGGTCATTGACACCTCGAAAATCAACTCTGCGGCATCCTCTGATTTAAACCCAGACAGCATAAATGAGGATCGAGACAGTGGGATCGAGAATCAAATTGAAGAATTCTTAAGTCAATCCAATAGCGATCAAGCCTCTGATTCTGAAGAATCATTGATTTTACTTACCAGTAAGAATATAGACACTTCGGAGTTCCCCGAATGGGAAGACTCATTAGTGAATGAGCTAAGTTCTGATCTAGAACGTCTTGAAGCTGGAGTTAGTGCAGATCCATTAGTCACTGCAAATCTCGATCAATTTATTCGTAACACCCCCTATGCTTTGACTAATTGGGAAACTAATGAATCGCAAACCTATCCCACAATTATTGAAGTATTAGCCCAAGCATCAAATGGCGAGCAGCTTCAAGAACAAACACCTCCAGATCTATTGGAATCTCCTACGATTGTTGAAGATTCAGATAAATTATTTGTGGATAGCTTTGCCGATTCTTTCGGCGATCTTCCAGATAGTTTGCAGAACCAACTACAACTCTTTCAATCACCAGAACAAGCAGAGAGCGCGATCGATTTTGACGATTCGCAAGCATCTCCTTTCAATACAAAATCCAGCGAAATTCCCGAAATTTTTGATAATCCTGAATTGTTATTTGACTCAAATACAAACATTGAAGACCAAAAAGTAAAAGCTTCCGTGCCTGATGATATGGATGCTATTTTTGCTGAAGTAATTGCTCAAAATGCAGCTAAGTACGTACAAGAAACTCCTTTTGAGACTAATGATGAGCTTGACAAACTGTTTGCTGCATCTTCCAGTATAACTTCGTCAAATCTTAAGCCTGATTATCTAAACGATATTTCTACATCTATTGATAACCTCGCATCAATAGATAAGGACGATGAGAGTGAATTAGATACACTTTTATTTGGCTTCGATCCTACCACTGAAACCAATCAGATTTTTGATAACTTAGACAATATCGACATTACAACCACTAGCACGGAACTCCCTTCAACTGTAGATCGTAAGACAGCACAAGAGTATGATACAGTCATGCAAGATTGGGGGCGAGATGATTATGCTGGCCTAGATGTTGGTGCCGAGACAATGAAGGAAGCCATTCCTTTTGTCGAGACAACTAAAGCTATCGAAGAACTAGACACAATTCTGCAAGGATTTGCTGAGCCCGAACTTACAAACCTAGCGGATTCATCAGAAGTAACTAAGTTTGCGGAGATGGAAAACGTACCAACAGTTTTAGAAAATCCAAATATTAACCTCACTCAAGAAGATGACTGGAGTAGCGCTCTAGAACAACTTGAAGCAAATTTAGTCCAACCTGTAGATCGGAATGAAAAGACACCTGAAGTTGGCGAACTATCCGCAGATGAATTTTTTGCTTCCCTAGAACATAACAAGCTGAATGATTTTGCTGACGTTATAGAAGAAATATCTTCTAATAGCCTATCCGATCAGGAGAACGATAATTTAGCAGATTTCGATAATCTCGATAGTAGTATAGAGGATGAAGAGGAAGACTTATTATTAAATGAGTTTGCTGATGCTCAAAGTAATACATCAAATAGTGAATGGGATAGCTTGTTAAATGATTTAAATTCATTTAATTTTAATGAACCATTGCTTGACGATCGCCGAGAACAACTTGGATTATCTTCTGTAGCTCCTATTTCTGATACAAGCGAGAATGTATTAGATATTGACTCATTAGTGATGGAATCTCGGAGTATAGCTCTGATTCCGCCTCCCCCTGAGAAAGAGTCTTATAGCCTTGATGACACTTGGATCTTGGGAATTGACTTTGGTAGTACTGCGCTTAGAGCAAGTTTGGTCAATAGCGACACGGGCAAAGTATATCCTCTGTTTCTTGATGATGTCGATGAAATGAAATGCAGGTTAGTGTGGTCTCCAAATAACAATCTAGACGATCCGATCTCTCAAGATATTCGCGTACTTACTAAGCGATCGCAGAATTCTGGGTTAGAAAGTGGTGAAGTCGCAATTTCTCATTTCAAACAATTCCTCAAGCTGGGATTACCCTATCTCGGGGTGAGTGCTTGGCAGCCAATCATCCAATGGTCTGATACGCAACAAGTGAGTCTACGTTGGTTGATTGCCGCACTCAAAAGTCTGCTCGAACAGATCCAAACTCGTGCTAACCATGCCAAACTTCCCGATGTTGGCTTGATTTTACTGAAGCTCAGTGGCGTTGTCTTCGGCTACCCATCTCATTGGTCAGATACTTATATTCTCAATGTTAGGGAAGCAATTCTAAAAGCAGGGCTAGTTAGCCAAGCCGAGCAAGTAATGGCAGTCGAGCAGGCGATCGCCCCAGTTGTATCGTTGGTTCACGATCGGAAAATCTCACAAGAAATTACACTCCTCATTGATGCAGGGGCAGTTACAACTAGTCTTTGTTTAATTAAGGGAACGGAGACTAAAGCGATCGAGCGATCGAAGTTGCATGTTCGGAGTTTTGACTATGCAGGCATTAACATCAGCCAAGATATCGCCTTGCAATTATTCTATCCACATTGGCAGTTAATCACTAACCCCAACCGCCATCTTTGTAATCTCGATCGCTTCAGTCTTCCAGAGGTTGGAGCTTCTGCACCTCAGCAACGTTCTCTAATTCAGCAATATTTGCTAAGTTCAAACATTGGTCTGCAAATGCTGGAACTGGCCGATCGCGTGAAAGTCTCATTTGGCAAAGATATTAGCGTAGACTCTTGGAATGAAGATTTAATGGGACAGCCGATCGTTGTATTCCGCCGAGAACTTGAGAACTTGATTTTGCAACCATTTATCCAACGTCTCAACCGGGAATTAAATGCCATTCTCAGTAATGCGGGCATTCTCGGTGAGGATGTGCGTCAGGTATTGATTCTAGGTAGTACAATGCACATCCCATTGCTATCGCGTTGGCTAGCCCAAAAACTCCCTAATACTAGTATCGATCCTTTGTCTACATCTGTAGTGGCAACAGGTTTGGCAGTTTCGCCGCTCTATCCAAATTTACATGATGTTGCTCGTCAGCAATATTCTGATTATTTCCTCTTACAGGAGATTTGTCGTCTTAACCTTACTCAATCTGTCAATCCGACCCAATTACTTCAGCAGTTACAGATGCGCGGCATCAACATCAAGTCTTGTCGCGATCGCATTTTGAGCATTTTACAAGGGGATTTACCTGAGGGCTTATTCCCATGGCAAGAACCCGAACATCCAGTGATTTTAGAAGATCCAACTCTCAGTAATGAGCTGTTTACAAGTCGATTATTTGAGCTAGAGACTGATGGCACATATCAGCCCAATATAACTAAATTCCAGCAGTTGCGCGTTTACTTACAAGCAATTATCGGCAATATGAGTCAAACGCTAAACGAGCCTCTAGTTTTTCCTGAAATCAAGAAATACTAGAAACTGTAATAAATATAGGGGCGGCACAAAGTGCCGTCCCTATATTTATTAAGGCATTTAAAACAATAAAACAAGTTAAAATATTCTCTCTTGCCGTGATTTTGGAATAGTTGAAGAGCTTATGCTGGCGAAACGTATTTTGCCTTGTCTGGACGTTAAAGCAGGCCGAGTCGTCAAAGGAGTTAACTTTGTCGATCTCAAAGATGCTGGCGATCCTGTGGAACTAGCACAAGCCTATAACCTTGCGGGAGCAGATGAATTAGTCTTTCTAGACATCACCGCCACCTATGAAGATCGCGGCATCATTCTCGATGTGGTCTATCGGACAGCAGAACAAGTATTTATTCCGCTCACAGTCGGTGGCGGTGTGCGAAATTTAGACAATATTCGCGAACTCCTGCGGGCAGGTGCGGATAAGGTAAGCATGAACTCGGCAGCCGTAAACGATCCCGATTTAATCAATCGCAGTAGCGATCGCTTTGGTAATCAGTGCATTGTCGTGGCGATCGATGCCAGACGCAGGAACGATCCCCAGAATGTCGGTTGGGATGTATATGTGCGGGGCGGAAGAGAGAATACGGGGATTGATGCGCTCTGGTGGGCACAGGAAGTTGTTAAGCGTGGCGCGGGTGAAATCTTACTCACTAGTATGGATGCCGATGGGACAAAAGCTGGTTATGACCTCGATCTCACCCGTCAAGTTGCCGATTTAGTGGAAGTTCCCGTAATTGCTTCGGGTGGGGCTGGTAATTGCGAACATATACTTCAGGCTGTGACTGAGGGCAGAGCTGAAGCAGCTTTATTAGCTTCATTACTGCATTATGGAGAATTATCGATCGCCGAAATCAAAGATTATCTCAGCGCCAATCAAATCCCCGTGCGATCGCTTCTTTCTTAACTACAGTACTTCCAAACCAAATAAATAGAGGCGGCGCTTCGCGCCGCCTCTATTTATTTGGTTTGGCAAAACTTGCATTGCTATATGCACATAAACTGAGCACTTCTCAAACAAACTCTAAAATCCATTGCCAATTAGAATAAACGCCGACCAGTAATAGGGATGATTAAACTCAGATTTAGAATTGCGAATCATGGCTATTTGCGCTTGACGTAGGCTTTCTACTTTTGAGAATTGCTCCTTATGTAACTCTCCATAAAAGATATCCATCAGGACTTGAGTACCGCCATCCGAGACAGTCCACAAAGATGCAATCGCCGCTTTTGCACCCGTTCTTTGCATTTGATAACCAAAACCTAAAATCTCTTCACCACCACCCACAACACCACCCAGAGCCGTCTGGCAAGCACTTAATACCACCAAATCTATATTAGGAAACTTCAGATTTTGGAGTTCACGCAGACTTAGGCGATCGCCATTCCCCAGCAAAATAAAAGATTCTTCAGGTCTACCACTCACAAAAGAAGCATGGGTTGCTAAATGGATAATATTGTAATTTTGACTGATATCTGTAATCGTATTACGTTGAAAAGCCGAGTTTAACAACTTAGTAGTATTGGGAAGAATTGTACTAAGATCCTCAACTTCCTTACCAGCAAAAGGCAACCCTAAAAACACAAACTTCTGATCACCAACATTAAATTCATACTTACCATTACTAAAGGCAGCCGCAATCACACTTGGTTGAGAAAGTGCCTGAGAACCAAGGCGAAACAGATTAATCGCCGTAATATGATTAATCGCATAACTCTCGATCAGCCATTGTTTCCCATCATAGAGCGCCGCCAGTGGAATATAACGCAACTGTCCATCAGGAGCATAGATAATCGTTTGAATCTGAGCTTTTTGAAGATCGGCAGCAATTGGCTGGATCATCCATTGATACAGTTTCTTAGAGGAATCTTTGACATCAAAGGAACTAGCATCTTGTAAATCAGAACGAAAATTTGCGATCGCCTTCTCTAGCTCTTGGCGACCGACTTTAACGGTACGGTGAACTGGCGGTGCATCAAGGGTAAAAAGGACTAATTCTAGGCGATCGTCTAAAATCAAAGGATAAAACAAGGCTGTTTTTTGGGGGAATTTGGCAGTTTGAACCAGCCCTTTTAAACGCTCTTGCAGGCTCTTATAAGAACTAAGCTTGAGATTATCCGCGATCGCATTTTGTCGCAGATCATTCTCTATAGCCTTCACATTACTACTATCAAACAAACTTGCTATCTTTTGGCTAGACTCAACTTGAATCTTCTCAATCCCCGTAATTCTTAACCTTTGAGTATCATTAAGTTTAGCAAGTTTACGAAGTCCATCTAACTCGTCATTCAAAGTAGTGGATTGGGATGCAATATCGGCAATAAATTTCGATAATGTCTGTTCTTGAGGTAATAGTTCAATTCCTTGAGCCGTGACTTCATTCCCTTTAACATCTTGTAGATAGTCCTGTAACTCTTGCACCTTTAGCAAGTCTAGTACCTGCAAAGCTTCCATCACCCGTCCTTGCTCTAACAATATGCTAGCGAGTCCACGATAGACATCCGCAACCGACTGTTTAAAAGCACTTTGGTCTTCACGGGATAGATTACGAATATCTTTACGGATCGATTCGCGCACATTTACCGATAGTTTATAGAAGTATATGGCGAGTTCAAATTTTTCTTGCGCTGCCATTAAACTCCCCATATTGCTGAGGACAATACTTTCACCGCGACGATTTCCCGCTTGTCGATCCAACTGCAATGATTGTTGATAATTAGCAAAGGCAAGAGATTTTTTTCCAGTTTCATTATAAACCAGACCAATATTGCCGAGAATTGTCGCTTCGGTAATGCGATCGCCTACTTTTCTAACTACTTGCAAAGCAGTTTGAAAGTAGTCAATCGCATCATCATATTTCTTCTCTTCTAGAGCAATTGAAGCAAGGTTGTTAAGAGTAACCGATTGAGAACCCAGATCGCCCGTATCTTGAGCAAGTTTAAAAGCCTGAAAATAAAACTGCAATGCTTTATCCAAAGCATTTAGTCGCTTATAAGCCAGACCGATATTACTAAAAATTGATGATTGAGCACGTAAATCTTTTCTGAGCTGCGCGATCGCCAAGGAGCGTTGTAAAAAATCAATCGCCTTAGTCGGCTGTCCTAAATTGACATAAAGCAACCCGATACTATTGAGGGTATTTCCTTCATTACGGCGATCGCCGACCTCTTGATTAATTACCAAAGCCTGCTGATAATAACTGAGCGCTTGTCCATATTCACTCAACTTCCGATAGACTGCACCAATATTCCGTAATGTGCTCCCTTCTTCTTTGCGATTTTTTATCTCGCGCCAAATATTTAGAGCCTGCTGATAAAACTCCAAGGCTGCTTTCGGTTGCCCAATTGTATCGTAAGCATAGCCGAGATTATGGAAAGTTATTCCTTCTCCCAATGGATCGCGAATTGATTTACGAGCGGCGATCGTTTGCTCATAAAAAGATATTGCAGTTCGCAAATCACCCAGTTTCTCATAGGTTTTACCGATGTTGTTCAGCATTCTCCCTACTTGCTTCACATCTCCCAATTTCGTAAATAGCGGTAAAGTCTGCTGTTTATAAGTCAAAGATTCCGAATATTTCTCTAAGTCGCTATAAATATCACCAATGCTTTTGATCGTAAGTGCTTCCCAATAGGTTCTACCTTCAGAACGAAAAACAGGTAAAGCTTCTAGATATTTCGCGATCGCTTGCTGCTGATTCTCACTCTTACCATCATTAATCTTGGTGGCTTCCATAAATGCAGTTTCTGCCGCAATATACTTGCGATCGGAGTCCTTAGCTACCCGCAGATCCTCGATTGTAAAACTAAACTTACCCGAAGACTTAGGATCTAGAGGGCGAACTACCAGTTTGTAATCTCCTGAGACTGCGGCGATCGCTGAGATTACTTCCGCACCATCATCTTCATTTGGGCTATCAGAATTAGCGATCTCTTTACCATCGGGACTCATCAGCGTAACCACCAGATCGATTCCCTGCTGTTGGACAATAATGCGGACAAACTGACCAGCTTGCAAGGAAATCACGAAAGACTGAGACTCTCCATTTTGAATTGACCGACTCGATTCTGTTTGAGCAATGGATGGAGATGCCGCAATTATCAATGGCAAGATTGAGGTCGTGCAGATAATTGAAAGAGAGAAAAATTGGCTCAGAAAATCTCTAATGATAGATTTACTTCTAACTAGTATCATGCTCATAGCAATTGTTCCCCTATTTGCTCAAGTGAGGGCATGTAATAATTCTATAATCTTTGCAGCTTAATTTAATTTCCACTATTGCCCACTATTGCATTTATGGCTTCATCTCGCTCAGAACTACTCTCATCCATGCTTTTTGAATTAATTGAAATTTTGCGCGATCGCCAAGGGGACACATGGGCTGCGATCGTCCGTACTGCCTCTGGTAAATCTGCGACAATTGCCATCAACGATACCCGCCTTTATCTGCAAGCTGAAGGTGGTCAAGAGTTACAGCTTAAAATTACTGATGCTGATCCTGATGCAACTAATTCTTTTGAGAGTACTGGGGAAACTTTGCGTGATGTGATGTTTGGTAGATCTTCCCTCGATAAATCCGTCGCCTCTGGCAAAATTTTCATCCGCGCTAGTTTTGGAGACTTGTTGAAAATTCGCTCGGTAGTTACTGCGGTGCTTGCTGAAACTGAGTTCGAGCCAAGATTATTAAACCTTTGGACAAAATTCGAACGGGAATGGTAAATAGAAATAAAAGAGCGCAAAGCGCTCTTTTATTTCTGGATTTTATGCAATCTTACTCAAAATGGAAAGTGTACCAAAGCCAATTAAAATAATGCCACTTCCCCAATTGAGCCAGCTCGACCAACGGCGTAACTCTAAGAACTGTTTGACGATGCCTGTAAATGTACCCGCGATCGCTAGAGGTAAAACCGAGCCGATCGCATAGGCAAGTAGAAACTCTGTGCCAACTAGCAAATTCCCCGAACCTGAAACCCAAGCTAAAAGCGTCACTAATACAGGCGTACTGCAAGGCGAAGCCACAAATCCAAAGGATAAGCCAATCAACAGCGATCGCAATCCCTGTGGCAATGTTTGCGATACTTCCCAATTACCAAAACTAGGCAAACGCAGGGAAATTACTTCTAATAATTGCAATCCCATCACGATCGCAATCGCTCCCATCACTACCGACCAGCCCCAAGCTGTCTGTCCGTAAATTTTCCCCAGCAGTGCCGCTGCAAGTCCGAAACCTGTTAAGGCGATCGCAAAGCCTAAACAAAACCAAGCTGATTGCAAAGCTGCCTTCCACGTACTTTTGGATTCATAGCCGCCAATGTAACCAATAGTTAGCGGCAACATCGATAGGGTGCAAGGAGTAAGACTAGTAACTAATCCCGCCAAAAACACCACACCCACACTTGACCATGAGGCGTGATTGAGTTGGCTATTTACCAATGTGTCTGCCCATTGTTCGAGTTGGTAAAGCCAGTTTGGTAGCGACTTTAGTAGAGTTTCCATAAATTGCATCATAAAAACTGATGATACAAGATTTTCCCTCAAAAATTGGAGATGATACTTTACCCCATCTCCAATTTTTTTGGTTTAATTACGACAAATAGCGTAGACAACTATCGGAACAGTGCGATCGCTGCTCCCGTCAAAACTAGCAGAACAGGAATTATGCAGACAGAGATAAGCCCATGAAAGCTAGAGCGATCGCCTTAGGCGCTATATCAGCATTATTAGTAAGCATTCCCAGCTTTGGCAAAGTCGCCGCCGTATCAGCCGCCCCAAGGGATTTTGACCCCGAAGAAAAAATTACGATGGAAGTCTACCGTTCGGCAAATCCTGCGGTGGTGACGATTAAAACTACGACTAGTACTGGTTCGGGCAGCATCATTACCCCAGAAGGTTTAGTAATTACTAATGAACATGTAATTCGTGATGCCAAGAATGGCAATGTGCGGGTTATCAATACTGAGGGAAAAACCTATAACGGACAAGTCTTGACAGTCGATCGCAAAAATGACTTGGCTTTAGTGCGAATTTTATCCAGCGATCGCTTCCCGACCTTAGCATTTGCCGATCGCGAAGATATTCTTGTTGGTCAAAAAGTATTTGCGATCGGTAGTCCCTTTGGCTTATCAGGAACTCTCACCACAGGAATTCTGAGCCGTATCGCTAAAGATGGAGAACTACAGACCGATGCGCGACTTAATCCAGGCAACTCTGGGGGGCCTTTGCTAAACTCTAGTGGCGAAATTATTGGTGTTAACAAAGCCATTCTCAGTCCCGATGGTCGCTCTAATACTGGAATTGGTTTTGCTATAAGTTCTACAATTGCCAAAGAATTCATGACCCGTAGCGCTACTTTTATTCAACCTAATACAACTTCCAAAGCTGCTACCATTCTCCCAAGTTCTCAAATCACAATTGCATCTTCAGTTTCTCCACAACTTGCTGTTCCATCTACCACCACTCAATCGGTCGATCGTCCTCAATTAGGAGTCATTCTTAATCCAGCTAGTCTTACAGTTTATGAAGTACGTCCTAATTCCCTTGCTAGTCGGATGGGATTACAACGTGGCGATCGCTTAGTTAGTTTAAATGGCAAACCGATCAGCGATCCTAAACAGATTGTTGATTATCTGGCTCAGCGTCCATCTGTTGCTCTTTTGAGTGTTGCTAGAAATGCAGGCATTACCACCTATCAAATTAAGTTTTAGGGACGCGCAGTAAAATAAAGAACCAGATTTTTTGTGGCGCGGCTCCGCCGCGCCACAAAAAATCTGGTTCTTTATTAAATCGCAGAAGCCTTAAGGCCTCCGACAATACTGCTGTAGCTCTTGTTCTAAATCAATTCCTCTGCGACCAGTAGTCGTCAAACTTGAGGTTGCGGCTTGAAATGCGGCATAATCCCCCTGAGATTGATCGCGCTTTGCTCTTGCCAACTTGTCCCCCATATCTCCAGCAAATTGCAGGTAGCGCTCTTGCAAAGATCTGAGCCGACTATCTTCAATTTTAAGGGTTTGGAGATCTTGTTTTAGGTCGTTTATGTAACGCAAAACCACCGACAATTCCATCGTATTCGCTGCTCCTGACGCTTTGTCTGTGATCGTTATAAATGCTTTGCATTCGGAAGCCTTGTCTACTTTATCCATTGCCTTCTGGAAAGCGAAAGTTTCGGCAATCATTCCGCAGGGAGTCAAAACAAATCCAATTGCAATTACGCTTAAAAAGGGAAGATTTATTTTCATTTTGAACAGAAGATTTAAAAATAATAACTTGAGCTAAGCACCTAAAAAGCTATTTAATAGTCTCTTATTGATGATGTGTGTGAAAGCTAAATGAATATCAAGACTTGCTCTTTTTTTATAATACTATCTACCGTCTTGAATATCTTTGCGGATTTTGGGACTAAAGCATTTGCATTGGAATCCGTGCAAGACAGTCAGATCACTTCTGTATCTCAACTTTCAGATGTGAGAACAACCGATTGGGCTTTTACTGCCCTGCAAAGTCTGGTCGAACGTTATGGTTGTGTTGCAGGATATCCAGACCGAACTTATCAGGGAAAGAAAGCGATCGCACGCTACGAATTTGCGGCAGGTCTGAATGCTTGTTTGGATAAAATCAATGAAATTGTGAGCGCAGGGCTAGCGGATAAAGTCAGTCAAAACGATTTGGCGACTCTCAAAAAGCTTCAAGAGGAATTTGCTTCTGAGCTATCGCTCCTCAGGGGACGAGTCGATGCGCTGGATCTGAAGACTAGGCGCCTAGAAGTGCAACAGTTCTCTACCACGACAAAACTAAACATTCTGAGTTCCTTTAATGTCAGTAGCGCCTTTAGTGGTGGGGATATCCGCGCTGAAGGCTTGCCAATTGCTGGGACTGTTCCCACGGCTCGCTTTGCGGCGCGCAATCCATTTACAGGCAGTCCCATTGTTGGCACGATTACCGAAAAGCCAAATACTACCTTCAGTTATTCCAACTATTTGATCTTGACCTCTTCGTTTACTGGTAGCGATACGCTGAATCTAATTTTGGCGATGGGCAATGGCAATCCGCCATCTAGTGCTTATTCTTCGGCAGGTTTTTCGAGTACATTTGGTGTGCCTTATGCTGACTCAAATCCAGTTACACCCTTAGCTGCTAATAGCGTTGGCTTATTCGAGCTTTTTTATAGTTTTCCGATTAGCGATAATTTTAGATTGCAAATTGGACCAAAAATTCTTCCCTTTCGTCAATTTGATGTCAATCGCTTTACGTCCATAATTAATGGTGCGGGAGGATTGAACTCCTATCAAAGTACGATCGCAAATAATGGGCTATCAGGCGCAGGTGCGATCGCTAGTTGGCGACTGTCCGATCAATTTCTGCTCAAAGCAGGCTATCTAGCTCGAAACGATGCCTCTTTTTTATACTTCGGTGGAGATAGTGCTAGCAATCCCAATCGGGGTTTATTTGGTGGTTCCAACCAGATTTTGACCGAAGTTACCTATTCACCAAGCGATTCCATAAATCTACGGTTTCTCTATAGCCGTACTTATAATCAGGCTCCACCCGCCTCACCCGTTGGGCAACCAAATCTGCCTTTCTTTCTGACTTATTCAGCGCGGGGAGTTGTCGATGATGGATTTGGAGGTAGGTTACAGGATAGTACAGGTGACAACTTTGTATTTAACTTTGATTGGCTTCTCAATCAATCAATTGGCTTGTTTGGTCGCTATTCCTATAGTAGTTTCCGAGTTGCTCCCACCAATCCTGCGATCGCATCGGGTAATGTCAATCTGCAAGCCTTCCAATTTGGCTTAGCTTTCCCCGATCTTGGGAAAGAAGGCGCTGTCGGCACGCTGTCATTTACAATTCCGTTTCAAGTGTTATCTGGACGGAATTTTCTGGTTTCAGGCAATGGCGATGGTGGCACACAATATGATTTAGAGCTAACATATGCTTATCCGATCGTGAAAGCAATCACCCTCACACCTTCATTGTTTGCGACATTTAATGCCAACAACTTTAGTAGCAACCCCGCGATTTGGGGAGCAGTGTTACGGACACAGTTCTTGTTCTAGAGAAATTAAAAAAATGCCTGATAATTTAATGCATGATAAGTTGGTTTGGTCGCGTGAAGTTGCTAACGTTCCGCTTCCTCCCTTAGTTAAGGGACTACCGATTTTGGGAAGTGGATTGGAACTCGCATCCGATCAAATCGGCTTTTTTGTGAAGCAATATCATGAGTTCGGCGCGATTTTTCGAGTTCAAGCCCTCGATCACAAATTTACGGTGATTGCAGGAACGGAAGCCAACCAGTTTGTTAACCAAGTTGGCACTGAATTTTTAAGCGGTCGCGACTTTTGGCAAGAGTTTGCCAAAGAGTTAGGTGTTAAGGACTTACTGGTCAGTTTAGATGGAGATCGCCACCAACAGCAGCGCCGACTTTTGCAATCAGGCTATTCCCGCAATGCTATTGTCCATAAGTTTCTAGAGACAATCCAGTTAATATCCGATCTGACTACAGATTTGAGATCTCCAGATTTGCGATCGCCATTTCGACTGCAAGTTCTGCCATTCTTTCAAAAAATTGTCTGCGAGCAGTTAGGAATGTTGCTAGCTGATTGCTCGCCTAGTGATTATTGTGACGATTTAGTTAAGTTTTTAAATATCGCTTTGACGGTGACGGTCACCCAGCAATCGCCAGCATTTTTGTTATGGAAGCCATCTTATAAGCGATCGCGACAACGCGTATTGGAGCTAGCTCGCACTGTAATTGCGAAACATCGGCATAGTCAGGTGAAGCATGAGAAACCGAATTTAATCGACGATCTGATTGCTGACTCCCAAAAAGTCCATCCCCAATTATCAGAAGCAGAACTGATCGCGGCGGCGATCGGACCTTACCTTGCGGGTATCGACACAGTTGCGAACACCTGTGCTTTTATGCTCTATGCCTTGCTCAAAGCTCCTGAAGTAATGGCAAAAGTGCAACAAGAAGTAGATTTGTTTTTTGTCAATGACATCCCCAATGCCGAAGGATTACGCGGGATGAGTGCTTTGCACGGCACGGCGATGGAGACATTGCGGATGTATCCTGTTGCTTTTGCGATCCAACGTTATGCGATCGCCGATTTTGCCTTTAAGGGCTGTCGAGTCAATGCGGGGACTCATGTGATCGTTGCTACAACCGTGCCACATTTTTTACCACAGTTTTTCCCAAATCCTGATTGTTTTGATATCGATCGCTTCCATCCACCACGCAACGAACATAAACAAAATGGCGCTTTTGCTCCCTATGGTGTGGGCGCACATCTATGTTTAGGTTCTGGTTTAGCAGAAATTCAAATCATGTTAACCATGGCGACTCTATTACATCAGTTTGAGTTTGCTCTCGAATATCCAAACTACAAAGTTCAACCAGTCAGCAATCCAGCTCTCTCTACTGGAACTAAATTTTACGTTCATGTCCAAAAACGTAAGTTCTCATAGTCAGCATAGGCGGCGCGATGCGCCGCCTATGCTGACTATATAGCGGTTTTCAAATGAGTGCGTACTCACTTGAAAACAAAAAATCAATCCCAGTATAGGTTTTGAGTTTTCATTTTGCCTACGGCAAAATGAAAACCGCTATAGTATAAAAATGAGTCTAGGAATACAACGAAGATGATCGAGATGTCTGGCTACAAAATCAATTCGTTAGTTTATCAAAGTTCTCTATCAATAGTTTATAGAGGATACCGTATTGATGATTTTGAACCAATTATTCTCAAGGTCTTAGGAACAGAACACCCAAGCCCTGAAGCGATCGCTAGGTACAAACTAGAATACGAAATCTGTAGCAGACTCAACCATATTCAGGGAGTTGTCAAAGCCTATAGCTTTCAGAAACATCAGCGATTTAGATGTATTGTTTTTGAAGATTTTGGTGGTGAATCGCTCCGCATCTTAAAGTCATCACGCACATTTAAGCTCACAGAAATCTTAGCGATCGCCGCCCAAATTGCGGGCATACTCAGCGAAATCCATGCGGCAAATGTCGTTCACAAAGATATTAATCCTTCTAACATCGTTTTTAATCCCAGAACCTCTCAAGTCAGAATCATTGATTTTGGGATCTCAAATATTTTATCTAAGGAAAATCTAACGATCGGTCATCCCAACACCCTAGAAGGCACGGTTGCTTATATGTCGCCTGAGCAAACAGGTCGGATGAACCGTACTCTCGACTATCGCAGCGATCTTTATTCATTGGGTGTGACCCTATACGAACTTCTCTGCGATCGCCTTCCTTTTGAATCCAACGATCCGATTGAATTAGTCCATTTTCATATTGCCAAGCAACCTACAGCTCCATCTCAACTCAATCCTGAGATTCCCCAACCTATCTCAGATATTGTCATGAAGCTATTGGCAAAGACTGCCGAAGAGCGTTATCAAAGTGCACTTGGCTTAAAAGAAGATTTAACAATTTGTCAGCAACTTTTGGAAAGTAACGGCAAAATTAGCGACTTCTCTCTAGGCGCACATGATGTTTCCGATCGGTTTCAAATTTCGCAAAGGCTTTATGGTCGAGAGCTAGAAACTTGGTTATTACTCGCCGCATTTGAGTGTTTGAGCCTTGGCAAAGCCGAAGTGATGATGGTCAAAGGTTTTTCTGGGATCGGTAAATCAGTATTAGTTCACGAGATTTATAAACCGATCACCCAAAAACATGGTTACTTTATTTCGGGTAAATTCGATCAGTTTCAACGCAATATTCCCTACAGCGCCTTTGTAAGTGCATTTCGAGAACTCGTTACCCAACTACTTATTGAAGGAGAACAAGAACTTCAAAGATGGAAAGTCGAGTTGCTTAATGCATTGGGACAAAATGGTCAAATCATCATCGATGTCATCCCTGAAGTCGAGATGATCGTTGGTAAGCAAGATGCAGTATTAGAACTTTTACCGATCGAAGCTCAAAACCGTTTCAATTTAGTTTTTCAGAATTTCGTGCGTGTTTTTACGAAGCCAGAACATCCACTTGTGATCTTTTTAGACGATCTCCAATGGGCTGACTTGGCTTCTTTAAAGCTTTTACAGTTATTAGTCACTTCGATTGAGAGTCAGTTTCTATACTTCATCGGTGCTTATCGTGACAATGAAGTAGATGCTATTCATCCATTGAGCTTAACTCTCAATGAGATTGCCGCTGATAGGATCTCAATTAATGAGATTACTCTGAACCCCTTGGAACAATCGCATATTTACGCCCTGCTGGCTGACACATTGAAATGTCATGGAAGCAGCGATTGCGAAAGACTCAAACCGCTAGCCGAACTAATCCTCCAAAAAACTGATGGCAACCCATTTTTTATCAACGAATTTCTAAAATCACTATATGCCGAAGGCTTAATCAATTTTGATTGGGAACATGGAATTTGGCGATGGGATTTGCAGCAAATTCAGGCTGCAAACTTCACTGATAATGTCGTTGAGCTAATGTCAGGTAAAATCCAAAAGCTCTCATCTGAGTCACAGGAAATCATCCAAATCGCTGCTTGTATTGGCAGTCATTTTGATTCGCAGACTTTAGCGATCGCTGCCGATTACCCATACCGACAAGTTGTCCAAACCCTCTTGCCTATCTTGACCGAGGGCTTGATTTCACCTCTGACTACCAACTACAAATTTGCAATTGTTGATACGGATTCTGAATTAGAAAATGAACTATCGGAAGGTTTTTTGATTGAGTATAAATTCGTGCACGATCGGGTTCAGCAAGCAGCTTATGCGCTCATTCCCGAAATAGAAAAGCAAGTTATCCATCTCAAAATTGGTCGTCAACTACTTAAGCAAGTTTGCAATCAAATGCGCGCAGGTGAAGAAAATTTGGCAATCAAAGAAGAAGCTTTTCAGATTGCAAATCATCTAAATATGGGAGCAGGGCTAATTAGCGATCTCCATGAACGTCTTGAACTAGCCGAACTAAATCTACTCGCAGGTAAAAAAGCCAAAGACTCTAATGCCTATGCTGATGCCCAGAAATATCTAGCGATAGGTATTGGGCTACTGCCCGATCGCGCATGGGCAGATCATTATCTGCTTGCCTTAGCGCTATATGAATCGGCTGCCGAATCAGCATATTTAAATACAAACTATGACGAATGTCATCAACTAGTCGATCGCCTTGTTCATCATGCCAAACATATTCTCGATACAATTAAATCCTACAAAGTGAAGATTAGCGCCTATTCAGCCCAAAAAAAATTTCATGAAGTTCCCATAACCATAAATTCTGTACTGATCCATTTAGGCGAAACTATTCCAACTTCTCCAAATGAGATCGAAATCGGTTGGGAACTGATTCGCACTGAGATTCGCACTCGCTTATTGAGGATCAAAGATTGGTCAGCTTTACCCTTGATGACCGATCCTTACAAAATTGCGGCGATCTACATTATGGTCACGATCGCCACGGCCGCAGTCAATCTAAATCCTTTACTCGTCGGCATAATTACTTTGCGGGTCGTAAATTTGACGCTGCAATATGGAGTGTCATCAGATTCCTTAATCCAAGGTTCGGCTTATGGCATCATTCGATGGGTCGCTTTCCAAGATATTCAGGGAGGTTATCAGATCGGGGTAGTCAGTCTGCAATTAATCGAACAGCATAATATTCGGGCAGGTGCATCTTTATCTATTGCTGCCTTTGAGGCTTGTTTAAGACATTGGAAAGAACATCTTAGAGAATCTCTGCCACATTTACTAAAAGCCGTCCAACTTGGCACAGAACTTGGTGAATATGAATCGATTAGCTTTTGCGTAACTGCTTACTGTCTCCATCGTTTTTTTGCAGGCGATGCTTTAGCGTCAGTTATTCAGGACTTTGAAAATTATGAAGTCTTTTTATTATACAAAGTCAAACAACCGCATATCCACGATCAAATTCGACCTTGGCATCAGTTAGCACTTAATTTTGCAGGGCTTAGCCAAAATACATCATCTCTGATTGGTACAGCCTTTGATGAACTAGAATTTCTGCCGATTCTTTTGGCTGAAGATAATGGCATCGCTATTTACTTTGCTTATATCGCTAAAGGAATGTCCCACTATTTCTTTGGCGATTATAAAACAGCGATTGCGGCTTTTGATCAAGCTACACCATTTTCGCGATCGGCGGCAAGTGCGATCGAACTTGCTCAGCACAATTTCTATCAATCCCTAGCTTGTTTGGGCTTATGTAAAAGTCTGCCTAAATCCGCTCGCCGTCAGTATCTCAAAAGAGTTGCTAAAAACCAGAAAAGAATGCAGCGTTGGGCTAAACACTGTCCGATGAACTTCCAACATAAATATGATCTAGTGGAAGCAGAAAGGATCGCTCTAGTCGGACAGCAGGCGATCGCCATGGAATACTACGATCGCGCTATCAAAGGAGCCGCCGAAAACGAATATATCCAAGAAGAGGCTTTAGGCAATGAACTCGCAGGACAGTTTTATCTCCGTCAAAATCGAGATAAAATCGCCCACATTTACTTTACTGAAGCTTGCTTATGCTATGAAAGTTGGGGTGCAACTGCCATAGTAAATCATTTGCAAAAAAACTATCTCCAAAAAAATTATTTGCAAGGTTCAAATCGCAAGTTTACTCCGAAGATCAATACTCCAAGAACTTTTACTAGCGATTACTCTAGCCTGATTACCACAACGATTAAAACCACAAATCGCAGCTCGATGGAAATTGACTTAGCTTCAGTTGTCAAAACCTTCCAAATTCTTTCTGATGAAATCGATCTCGAAAAACTGCTTGCTAAACTGATGAAGCTTTTAATCGAAAATGCAGGCGCTCAGATAGGGTATTTAATCCTTGAAAATGAAAATGAGCTAAAGATTGAAGCTTTAGGCAATGCAGGCAGCGACGAAGTGGAAGTGCTAGGAGCAAGGTCTATGGAAAATGTTGTCCCTATCTCAATGATCAAATTTGTGGCGCGGACTTTAGAGTGTGTTGTACTTAGTAATGCCACCTATGAAGGCAAGTTTAATGGAGATCCTTATATCCAATCACATCAGCCGAAATCTGTGTTGTGCATGCCTTTGCTCAATCGGGGTGAACTCGCAGGTATTCTCTATCTGGAAAACGATCTCATCACCAGCGCTTTTACGACCGATCGCCTCGAAGTCTTGACGCTGCTCTCTAGTCAAGCGGCGATCGCCGTCAACAATGCCCGTTTATATACCAACCTCAAACTTTTTAATGAAAATTTAGAGCACCTAGTTAGCGATCGCACTCACGAATTATCACAAGCACTTACCAACCTCAAAGCCGCCCAAACCGAACTGGTCGAATCCGAAAAAATGGCAGCCTTGGGCGGATTAGTCGCAGGCATAGCTCACGAAATCAATACACCGATTGGAATTGGGGTGACAGCGGCTTCTTTAATTGCTGATAAAATCCAAGAGCTAACCGATGCGCTGGAGAATGGAACCCTGAAACGTTCCGATCTTGATAAGATTATGGATACTCTCCAACAAAGCAGCCTGATGATTTTGGCAAACCTAAATCGCGCTGCCGAACTGATTCAAAGTTTTAAGCAAGTAGCTGTCGATCAGTCCAGTGAAGAGCGGCGATCGTTTGATATCAGAGCTTATCTCGAAGAAGTTTTGCTCAATCTGCAACCCAAACTCAAACGTACAAAAATTAATGTTCAAATTCAATGTGACTATAATATTTTCCTTGATAGTTTTCCTGGGTTGATTTCGCAAATCACCACAAACTTAGTGATGAATGCCTTGGTTCATGCCTTCGATCCAGATGACAACGGAACAATTCTCTTTGCGATTTCGCAACAACCCCAACGGCTGATCTTGGAAGTTAGCGATGATGGCAAAGGTATTGCTCCAGATAATATCGGTAAGATTTTTGACCCATTTTACACAACTAAACGGGGACAAGGGGGGAGTGGGTTGGGACTACATATCGTATATAATCTTGTAACCCAAAAGTTACAAGGTAGCATTACCTGTGAAAGTCAAGTCGGCGTAGGTACTAAATTTATTATTCAAATTCCGCTCTAAGTTATAACAATCCCTAATCATTTATTAAGATAGTTTGTCAGAGTGCGCCCCGAAGAGGCGCACTCTGACAAGCTATTTAGAATTACTATAGCAACCTTGAAAAGTTAGCTGTATCCTAAGAATGAGGTCGTAAAAGGTCGTAAAAATGATCGCAATGGTTGATGACATGATGAAATTTGCTACTGAAGATGAAATAGATGAAGTTTCACCACAGAATCTTGAATCTTGGAAGATTCTAATTGTCGATGATGAAGTAGAGATTCATAACATCACCCGCCTTGCCTTAGGAGACTTCATTTTCGACAATAAAAAGTTACAATTCCTCAGTGCTTATTCAGGTGTAGATGCACGCCAGATCATGACCGATCATCCTGATGTGGCAGTTACGTTGCTCGATGTCATTATGGAATCTGATGATGCAGGTTTGATCACTGCAAAATACATCCGCGAAAGGCTCCAAAATCGCGCAATTCGGATCATTTTGCGAACAGGACAGCCAGGACAAGTGCCTGAGCGACAAGCGATTATCGATTATGATATCGATGATTACAAGACTAAAACAGAATTCACTTCCCAAAAGCTATTCACCACGATTATTACGGCTTTGCGATCGTACAAAGCTTATTCCGAGTTAGCATCTATTAATAAGGAGTTGGAAAAACGCGTAGAAGAGCGCACCATCAAATTACAGGAAGAAATTGAAAAACGGAAGGAAGCCAATCGAAAACTTGAAGCTTTAGTAAATTTGGATGGTTTGACACAAGTAGCGAACCGTCGTTGTTTTGATGCTAAATTAAAAGAAGAATGGAACCGACTAGCTAGAGAACAGCGATCGCTGGCGTTAATTCTCTTCGATCTTGATTCATTTAAAAACTACAACGACTGTTATGGACATCTGGCGGGAGATGACTGCTTGATCAAAGTGGCACAAGCTGTGCAGAAGACGGTCGATCGGGCAGGTGATTTGGTGGCCCGTTATGGAGGTGAAGAATTTGTGATATTGCTTCCTAATACTAATTCAGAAGGCGCGATTTTGGTGGCAGTGCGAGTTCAATCTGCGATCGCGGTACTAAGGATTCCTCATGAACAATCTGGGGGAAAGCCAATTGTCACGATCAGCATAGGAATCACAGCCCTTGTGCCGACAATGGAAGTTCAGCCAGAGACATTAGTTGCTCAAGCCGATCAAGCGCTATACAAAGCTAAACAACAGGGACGCGATCGCTACTTTACTTACAGCACTTTGTACTCAAATCTTAATCAATAAAAATTTTATTGTGTTTCGATCTCTCGTAAAAACCTAGCGCTATCTTCAGGCATTGCCGTATTAATATACATACCGCTACCTAGCTCAAATCCTGCGGTCTTAGAAACACGAGGCACGATCGCTAAATACCAATGGAAGTAATCAGATTGCTGCTCATCGGTTGGGATTGAGCGAATTGTGTAATTGTATGCAGGGTTATTTAACCCATAAAAAAGCTTTGTGAGAACTGTTTTCAGCGTATAGGCAAGATCGACTAACTCCGAGTCATTAATCTCACTAAAGCTGGAACTATGACGACGCGGAAAAACCCACATGTGAAAAGGCGAAAGAGCAGCATAGGGAATAAATGTTACAAAGTGTTCTGTTTATAAAACAATTCTTTCTTTAGCATTTAACTCATCTCTGAGGGTACAGCAAAACAAACATTCCCCCATATCATCAAAATAACTAGTTGCCTCCGTCAGACGATAGCGAATTTGTGAGGGAACTACAGGCGTTGCGGTAATTTGCGAATGTGGATGCTCTAGCGATGTCCCTGCATCTTCTCCATGATTTTTAAAGATGATAATGCTCTCAATCCGTTTATCTTGGCGAATTACGTTGTAGCGTTGACGATAGGATTTGAGAATATTAATTACATCACTAAGCTCCATTAGGGCGATCGTGGCATTATGATCGGGATGTTCGATGAGGACTTCGTGATAGCCTACGCCCGCGATCGAGCGATGAATTCCTTCACTATGACGAATGCGATCGCCAATTGGTGAGAGGGCAGGATATTTATTGGGAATAATCCTCACTCGCCAACCATCCTCGTCCTCAATCCGTAAATATTCTGGTTCAGATAAGTTTTCATTGCCCCTACAGAAAGGACAGCTATGTTTATACATCGGTAATTCTGGAGGGATATCACCGAGAGATCGGGCAAATTCATGGGGGCGCTTGGCTCTCTCAGTCGCAAAAATCACCCAATCCTTAGTAATCACGTTTTGGCGCAAATGTGACATAGCATCTCACTCAAATGATCTGGATAGGCATTACAAGCCCAGTCCATCCTAAACTTACAGCAGTTTTTGATCGAAAGAACCACAATAAATTTTTTAAAAGCGTTGCAAAGCAACGCTTTTAAAAAATTTATTGATTATAACTTGAGCATAAAGCACTGTAATAGCGCTTTATGCTGTAAAAAACTATGCAGAAAAAATCACTGTCTGATTGCGCCCTTGTTGCTTAGCGCGATAAAGCGCCATATCTGCTTGCTTAATCAGTACTGATTGATTTTGTGTGAAGTTTGGTAACAGACTGGTAACACCTAAACTAATCGTAACTATATCGGTGATATCAGAATTTTGGTGAGGAATATGCAAATCGAGAATAGCCTCGCGAATCTGCTCTGCGACCGTAAAGGCTCCATCTAAATCAGTATTTGGCAAAATTACGGCAAATTCTTCACCACCATAACGAGCGACCAGATCGGCTGGACGAAATAGAACTTGTTTTGCAGTTTGGGCGATCGCGGTTAAACAATCATCTCCTAACTGATGTCCATAGCAATCGTTATATCGTTTGAAATAATCAATATCAAACAGTAATAAAGACAAAGGCTGTTGCTCGCGACAGAGTCTTTCCCATTCCAGTTCAAGACGTTGATCGAAGCATCGACGATTGGCGACTTGTGTCAATCCATCAATATTGACCAGTTTTTCTAGTTCTAAATTTGCCTTTCTGAGAATGGACTCTGCGCGTTTCAAGTCAGCTTCAGCTTTTTTGCGATCGCTAATATCAACTACTACAAAACCTACGCAAAATGGCACATCATTAATGTCAAAAATAGGAAAGAATGAGGCTAACCATGTCTGCTCTTCTCCAGTTTTGCTAAGCCTATTGCTACTGTTCTCTCTATTTAATAAAGGCTTTCCTGTCTCCAGAACCTCATAAAAATAACCTTCTAAATGAGGACTTAAATCAGGTAATATTTCTCGAAGAGTTCTACCTAAATGATCCTCAATTGGTTTGCCATTAATTTCTGAGAGTACTTGATTAACTCGAACATAGCGCAGGTTACGATCGACAATCCCCATACCAATCGGTGCAGAAGAGAAGAATCCATCGATCTGAGATTGACTTAACTGCAGTTCCACAGTCCTTTCAATCACTTTAGCTTCTAGATTTTCCATTGCTTGTTTGAGGGACAGTTGCGCCTCTGTGCGCTCATCAATTACAGCGGAAAGGATCAATGAGGTTAAAGACATCACTGCCATAAAAGATTGCAATAATAGCAAGGATTCATTTGGTGAATCTTCGATATAAAGACCATGTCCCCTAGCTGTCGAAAAAATTGCTATTAGAGAAACTACGCTCACGAACAAGCTAGAAAAGAAACTGCCGTAGCGAAAAACTATCCAAATCAGAATCGGGAGAAACAAATAAGCTAGTGGATATCCATTCACAAAAGCAATCCAACTAACAAGTAGTAATGAGAGCATTACTACTGCTATTTCCCATAAATTACGCTGAAGATGTTGCTGGGAGGGATTTCGCCATAGCAATATGGGTGGAGTAAAAATTAAATGTGGAAGAGCACTGCCTAGCCACCATGTCAGCCAACTAACACCAAAACCATTCCATGAAATTACGGCTGTCACGCATAAGCTAGTAATCCCCAATGTAGCCGACACAGTTGGCGCAAAAATTGCCGCAGCAATATATAAAACAACGGTATTTACATGACTGAAAATATTCCTGTGGCGTGCAAATTTTTTAATTAAGCAAGCTGCAATTAAAGGCTGAAGAACATTACCACAAGCACAGGCAATTAGAATTAATAGTAAATTGAGAACTGATAATTGAGGAGTTACCTTTAATAAACCGAGAGTAAGTGCAAAAGTAGATCCACAAGCAATTCCTAAGATCGGACGATTGCCTAATAAATAGACTAGAGCTAATGTCATACCCGAAGGAAACCACACTGAGGCGACCGAGGCAGGTAAGGTAGCAAACTCATGGCTTAGCCTTACCCCAAAAGCATAGGCAATAGCTACTAGCAGATTAAGAATAATAAACTTAACAATTCCCCTCTGCAATAACCAATTGCCCTTCATTTAATACACTACAAATAATCAGGTTTTTTTTATTTTACAGCTACATAACTTCTTTCAGCATCCAAAATCCTGCAAAATGCTCGATATCTGGGCTAGTTTGGACTGCTAAGAAATGAAATCCTTGAGCATTTTGTTTGGCTTTCTCAAAAGCTGCTCCTTGCGCGATCGCCTCTTTATCTTTCGGAGCTTGCAGATTCGCTAATACCCATCGGGCGTCGGCACTTGCTTCGAGCTGCATTTGGCAGCGATCGCCCAGCAAATTGCGCTCAAACTTAAGAAATACAGGATCGACTCCCGACATCCATGCGGCTAGAGCGGTCGCCCTCGCTGAAATAATCACGATCCCCGATATTATCGTTTCAGGATCGAGGTTGCCGATATCTAGCAGTTCGCTAAAGTCCATTGACCATTCATTAGCATTCACAAAATCTCCCGCTTTTAGAGATACGGCAATCCATCGCTCGCCCATTAAAGCATCGGGAATTGGTTTAGGATCTTGTGCTGCTAAAACCTTGAGGGGAAGTGGATTGGGATCGACGGCTTGAAATCCATCGCGATTTGGATAAATTATCGCCATCCTTTCTGCCAACCACGCCGACATTGTAAATACTCGCCGCGATGCCTGAGCTTTAATCCCTGCAAGAGTACAACCCCGAATAATAATATTGGCCATGCTCGGACGGAAGAAACGGATCTTGATTGGAGTTTCCCCAGTTGTCGCCACACAGTCCACGAGTTGTTTGGCTAACCATTCAGAGTTAACTTCATTGGAGGGACATTCGCGTACCCATTCAAATTGGCGATCGCGATCGCAGATCAGTAATTCCCAAACTTTTTTATTATTGGCATCCAGTAAGGGACGGGAATAAAAATCTAACTCCCAAATTTTCGACATAAATTAATTTTTAACTTGATTTTTAACTTAGCTATTTTCATGTTATCGCGATCAACACCCAGAAAGTAATCGCTGGCTTTGACTTCGTTCAGTTAACGTTACAGCGCTTTGCGTTCAAACCCAAACCAAGAAACATTTTGAAAGCGTTGCTTTGCAACGCTTTCAAAATGTTTCTTATGGTTCGTTTGATTGGTAATTGCTATAGCAATGAAGTTTTACTTAGAACATAAAACCCAAATAAATAGAGGCGGCGCTTTGTTCGCCTCTATTTATTTGGGTTTTGATTTGTCCTAGCTATCTCTTGCATTGCTACATGAGTTGAGATTTCTGGCTGAGCGGATCCGAAGCCATAAAAAAGAGTTGCAAACATTGTTTGCAACTCTTTTTGTGAAATAAGCTTCAATACTAGCTAGCTACAACAACTTTACCAATCATGCCAGCACCTCTGTGAGGTGAGCAATAGTAAGAGAACTCACCAGCTTCATTAAAAGTAGACTCTAGTTCAGCCTTAGGCTTTTGAGCCAACTTCTTATGGGAGAGTTCATCATGACCATCAAACACAATGTTGTGAGGGAAAGCCTTGTTGTTAACCCACTTGACAGTATCACCTACTTTAATTGTCACCACTTTAGGCTCGAATACTAGCTGACCACCATCAGAACCCATCTTCACGGTGACGGTATCCGCTGCAGCAGGGGAAGCGGTCATGAACAGGCTACCAACAACAAACAAAAGGCTAGCGATCGCTAGACCAAGCTTTTTCGCAAAAGAAGAAATATTCATAATTAACTACCGACTAAAAATTCAACTTGACTCGCACTAATTCGACTCGACTCGAACTAAAGCAACTAAAACACGTAGAGAAAAGCTATGGGACTTAGCTTCTTTAAAACTAAAATGCGACGTATGACTAGTACGCTACATTCTTCGTTTAATAATATACCTTTCCGCCGCCCCAGCCGATACCCTTGACTTTAGGTTCGTACAGGATATAGCCAGCAATTAACTTGAGGTCATTATCGGTAAGACCGCGCATGGTGGGGAAAATATCGGTGCTCTTGAGGCTGGGGTGAACGTCATAAATTTCAGTCACACCATCATAGGTGGTTGGCTTCTTCATGAAATCTACCAAGCCTAGAACATTGCTACGATCTGGATTTGCTCCAGCTAATGATTCAGGGGATAGATTAACATTAGGATTGGTGAATGTTGCTCCACCAAGGTGGCAGGTGGCACAAGCATTCGAAAATAATTTCTTGCCCTTCGAAATGTCTTTTTGGGTCAAGACGATATTGGTCTTTTCATTAAGGGGAACGGTACGTAGTTCAATGGGAATCTCTGCCGCCATTACGCTTGGAGTGAAAAGCTGAAAAGCAAGCATAATAAATGCGATCGCTACAGCTAGATATTTAAAAGCATTTTTGTTCATAATTACGGAGATAATTTAGTTAATCTAAGTTTATCTAAAAGAATTTAACCTGATCTCAAAGATTTATTGCGATTTGCTAATCACGCTCAATCTTTGGGCTTTTTAGAATTTTGAGCTTCAGATGCCATGATTACGGCTTTTGCATCTTCCAAAGCAAGCTTGGTTTCTGCGTCTTGGTAAGCAATTCCAAGGCGATCGCATAGTTTAAATACAAACTCAATACTGAGTTTGTAGTCTTCGGCGATCTCAGCTATCGAATAATCGGCAAAGCCCATAACAATACTCTTATCTAGTTAATTCTAGAGACGTTTGTGCTATTTTCTCATGCAAAGGCAAGACAAAATCCAAAAAGTAAGGTCGGTGCGAAGCACCGACCTTACTTTTTGGATTTTAGGAATTTTTAAGCGATCGCCGATCCGTCAATTACATCTTGCCAGCGTCCGTTGCCCACCGCCCGAATGGCTTCAGGGAGTTGAATATTACCCATATAAATCGCTTTACCCACGATCGCACCTGTAACGCCAACGGATTCTAGTGACAGCAAATTTAGTAGATCCGTAATCGAACTAATGCCACCTGAAGCAATCACGGGTACATCCACATTTTCAGCAAGTTGACGCAAGGCTTCGATATTTGGCCCTTGCATCGTGCCATCACGATGAATATCGGTGTAAATAATTCCTGCAATACCCATAGAGGTCATGCGTTTGGCAAGATCCACTGCCATTACTTCCGAAGTCGTTAGCCAACCTCTAGTTGCCACCTTACCATCACGGGCATCGATGCCAATCATGACTTGTTCGGGAAATTCAGCACAAATTTCCGCAATTAGTTGCGAGTTTTCGACTGCTGCTGTTCCTAAAATGACTCGACTCACGCCAGAGTTCAGCACTGAAAGAATACTTTCGCGATCGCGCAAGCCGCCACCCACCTGCACCCGCATCGGAATTGAACGGGCGATCGCCTCAATTACCTTTAAGTTTTTGGGCTTGCCTTCCTTTGCACCATCTAAATCAACTACATGTAAATACTTAGCGCCTTGACTGTACCAGCGTTGGGCAACCTCTACAGGGTCTTCACCAAATACTTCTGATTGTTGATAATCCCCCTGATAGAGCCTGACACAGCGTCCATCTAAAATATCAATTGCGGGAATTACATCCATAATTTTTACCATACGATCCCAGAAGTTTATTCTAGCTAGATTTAGCGATCGCGGTATAGTACAAAACATCTAATGTCAAAGCCGATTGTGAGATTTTTACTGCATAAGACACTGAAAATGCTTAAATCGGTTTCATAATTAAGTTTCGCTGTGTCAAAGTCACCTGTCTTTATGAAATCTGTATCGCAAAAGTTAATGTCTATTGGCATCGTGATTAGCGTGGCTTTTTTGCTGATGGCGATCGCCTCGCCATTGCTGCAAGCAGTAGGACTTTTAGCAGATCCCAATGAGTTCCTCAGCTATCCAATCCATGAGCCACCATCGGCACAGCATTGGTTTGGTACAGATTTACAAGGACATGATGTATTTTCGCGGACGATCGCTGGGGCAGGTGTAGCTTGGCAAGTCACGATCGCCTCAACCGCAATCAGTTTATTAATTGGCGTACCGTTGGGGATGCTGAGCGGATACAAAGGCGGATGGCTAGATCGCATCTTAGTATTTTTGATGGATGCGCTCTATACATTGCCCAGCCTATTACTCTCTCTCACGATCGCCTTTGTAGTTGGTGCTGGGGTCTGGAATGCGGCGATCGCCCTCAGTGTTGCCTATATCCCCCAATATTTTCGGGTGATCCGCAACCAAACCGTGAGTACGAAAACCGAAGTTTATATCGAAGCGGCTCAAGCGATCGGTGCTGACACAAAAACAATCTTAATCAAATATCTCGCGCCCAACGTCATCCAAAGCTTACCCGTAATTTTTACCCTCAACGCTGCTGATGCGATTCTGACTCTGGCAGGTTTAGGCTTTTTAGGTTTAGGCATTCCCGAAGATGTACCTGAATGGGGTCACGATCTCAAGCAAGCTCTTGATGCGCTCTCAACTGGTGAAAATATCTGGTGGACAACAATTTTTCCTGGATTGGCGATTACTTTAATGACGATCGGTTTATCGCTGGTAGGTGAGGGTTTGACCCAGAGATTTAGTAGCAAGAAAGAACAGTGAGCTTTTGTAGCTATGTATTTTGACTTTCTCATTCCTAAGCGTCCCGTATCTTTGCAAACAAAGAAACGCGAAAATTTACAAAAATGGAAGCGATATGTTCAGGCTGAAGCTGAAACAACTTGGACAGGATCAATTTTTTCTGGAACTGATCTTCACCTAACATTAATATATCTTTACAATAGTGATCCTGTTGATACGGACAACATTATCAAACCAATACAGGATGCACTTATCGGGATTGTTTACGATGATGATTTACTGATCGCGGATGTAGACTCACATCGCCGATCATTGTCTGGCACATTTGATCTTACCCGATGTCCAATTCCTCTTTTTCAGGGCATAACATCAGGCTTAGAATGTGTATATGTTAGAGTTTCTGAATCTAAACCATTGGAGGACTACTTATGACTGTTGATTCTCAATTAACTGCCAAGGGTTTAGATGCTAAAGTTTTAGAAAAAACCAAACTGCAAGGAATTGCTGAAAAATATAGATTGCAGGGATTTGAAGTTGTAATTGAGCCTTCTAAATCCATGCTTCCTTTTGATTTGGGAAATTATTGCCCAGATCTTATGGCAAGAAAGGGATTGAATGAAGGTTACATAATTGAACTTAAAAACTCAATTGCGAAAATCTCAGTCGATCGCTATCGAGAGATTGCCGAAATAGTAGCTCAGAATCATGGTTGGCGATTTTTACTGATCACTGGCGAAGATATCTCTTCAGGCGATCCTAAAGATGATAGTGAATTACTGACTTGGGAACAGATGTTGCAACGCCAAGAACAGGCTCAAAGATTTTTAGCGATCGGCGAAGTGGAAGTAGCCTTTTGGTATTTATGGGGGATTTTGGAAGCGGCTATGCGTCGTCAAGCTAGGCAAGTTTCAATTCCGATAGAACGCTTTCCTGCCAACTCTTTAATTAATCATTTATATTCTCAAGGTGAGCTTTCGATGGAGCAGTTTGATCAAGTGAGAGTGATTCAAACTGTACGAGATCGGCTTGTACATGGGTATCAATTACCTAATCTTGAGGAACCTACGAAACAATTGCAAGTGCTTGTTAATGAGTTAATTGCGATGTGGAAGATCTAAATTTATGCTGACATGAAAACAATTTTAGCGCGTAGGGTGCGATATTGAAAACCTGAGATTGTTGGTGGTATTGATTTGCTAGGATTACCATTTTTTCTATATTTTAAGCTTTATATTTATTTGTTTACTTATATCTGTATTATTTGCTACGTTCTGAATTTAAAAATGCTTTTTTTGGAATAGGTGCTTGCACATTTTTGGGAAATCACCTAGAGTATTTAGCAAATTTATGCTTAAGCTTATAGATTAATTAGTCGTGAAATCAAATCCCCGTCATTTAGAGTTAGAACTAACTTGTGAGGCTTATGAGCTTCTGCAAATCCTTGCTGAAGGACTAGTAGAAGTTATGACGGGTTCGTTTGTAAAAAATTGCAATCATTGTTTTCAAAAATTCTCAAGCGAGAATTTATCTGTTTTGATCGCCTCAAGAAAGATCCTACTCATGAGAGTATCCTGTCTGATTTAAGTAACTAGCTGATGGATATTTGTACTGCTCAGTTTTGATTTTGAGTAGAGAATTAGCGGTAATTTTAATAACAGAATAGGAGACTTAAAATGATTAGAAGAACTCAGGCTCTACAAAGAGCTTTGTATTGCTGTGTGATTATTTCTTGGTTAATTGCGTTGCCTTGTTCCTTTGCGCTTGGTCAAGAGAGAACAGCCAGTGAGAACGTAAAAATTGAGCCTATAAAAACTCAATCTTCTAAAGTTTCAATTGACTTGACAGATGTGTTAATAACGTCACTAGTTTTGGGATTCGGCTATGGTGTGCTGAAAACTTTTCGAGATTAGCCGAGGATTTAGTGTGATCGCAAATCGCGTAGGGTGCGTTAATGAAATGTAACGCCTTTTTTAATATCAACAAATCTTTGTGCGTTACGCTACGCTAACACACCCTACGGGAATGATTATTCGTCCCAAATTTTTTGAGGCTTTTCTTGAACTTCTGTGACTCGGCGATCAGGTGGATATTGTCCCTATGCAATAAAACGGTGAATGCTGGAAAATTGCCAATCTTCGGCTTTTGCACATAACCCATGTCGTATAGGATTGTAATGAATATAATCGCAATGTAGAGCATAGTCTCGCTCATCTCGGATTAGATGCTCCCAGAAACGACGCTGCCATAGATTTTTTTCTTGTCGTTTTTGTCTAGATACAGAAACTTCTGCATTAATTCCTAATTGTTCCCCATAGTGCTTAGTGACATAAGGTTTGATTAATCGCAATCTCACCGAAAAATCCTTATCTTCTTCTGGCAACGTCCACAGACAATGGAAATGATCGGGCAATAGAACAAAGGCATTTATTTCAAATGGATATTTCTCGCGAACTTTAGCGATCGCCTCTCGCAATCCTTTACGCCCCAAATCACTACAAAGCCAAGGAATTCTCTGATAGGTGACTTGGGTAATAAAATAAGTTCCGCCTGTAATCGTTGGTCTTCGATAATCTGACATCACCTTTAACGCGATCACGTAGGGTGCGTTAATGGAATGTAACGCACCTTACTAAGTCTAAATGTTTGAGTGCGTTACGCTACGCTAACACACCCTACTTGATTTGAGGTGTATGACAATTGTCGATTTTGTGGTGCGATCCTGTGCCACTTGTTTCAAAAAACTGCTTAACAAGCTGAATCATGATCAGAGTGCAGCGATAAAAATCTTAGATAATCACCTTCCCGCACAGCAACGGCTCGACATTTTTGAGTGATTCTCAAACTATATAGCTTTTCACCATTTTTTCCTTGCTTAGAACGAATCAGTTCCCACTTTAAACCCTGATCTTTATACAATTGCTCCCAAGTTAATTGAGAAACTTTTCTGAGGATTTTTAAAACTGCAAGAGCCTCAGCTTTTGGCAAAATAAATAGGTCTTGTTGAAAAACAGGGTTGTTTAGATCGAGTAAAATTCTACTCATTGTGCTGTAACTGAGCTTCTAACAAGTCTAGGTCGGATACTTGGGACGGATGATTACGATTCCATTCCAAAGCTTTATCCAGTTTTTCTGAGAAAGAAGACTGGTTTATCCAGCTTTCAGAGGGGAATGAATGCTTTAGCAGAAGATCATAAAATGCTTCCCATTCCTTACCCCATTGCTCCAAATCGATCACAACGGCGGTCTTTTCTCCTTGGTCATCTACAATATATTCAATGCCTTTCATAGGGGAAAATTGCAGTAATTTTAACTAATTATATCATTTTTGATTTCAGGGAAGTCATTCGCGATCGCTAAGCACAGTGAATTTATAGACGATCGCTATCTTAGATTTCAGTTTAGATAAGCGATCGGCGCTCGCATAACAGGCAATAAATCTTGTACATCTCATATTTTACTTAAATATTTACAAAAGCGCTTAGGAGCGGTAGATATATAATTTAATCGGTAGGGTTAATACCTTGCTAATAGAAGCTTTTTTGAGGGATTTTATGCTTAAGCTGGCGATCGCTTATTTAGGGACATTTTTAAGAGCCTTAATAATTCCTTGCCTACTAGTCTGTCTAATCCTTGTGTCATTTCCCAGCCCTACCCAAGCGGAAAAAGTAATGAGTTCGCTAAAATTTGACACTTCCAGTGATGTAGTCGAGGTTTTAGCTATCTATGAAACCTCCTACTCAATGCAAAAAAGCATCATGAAGTCACTGAAGGTCAATAATAAGTTGATCAAAAAAGCCACTGGATTTAAGGGCTTTTCACTTCTACAAAGCCAAGATGGTAAGCAGGTGATTGTACTCTCGCAATGGCAGGATCTAGCTAGCTATCAGGCTTATACACCACCTTCAACGATAGACCCTAGCAAAGCGACAGAGGTAGCCTTGCCCCCTGCCCCCAATAAAACCCTAATATTTGAAGTTGTGAGTGCTCAGACAGCGATCGCAGGTGCAACTCCTGCATTACGCGGTAAGGAGGCAGTTGTCCGCTTGACACACTTAGCACTCAAAAATCCTGAATCGCGATCGCAGGTTCTCAATCAAGTTGAAGAGATCGTCCCATCTATTCTGCAAAATCAGCCTATTCCTCAGTCAGTTATTTTACTCAAGGAATTAGAAAGTGGAGATCTTACGCTTATGACAAATTGGAATTGTAGTGCCATGTTTGAGGATGTTGGTAAACCTGAGGCGATCGCGCTCAGAAATGATTTAACTGAACTAGTAGATAGCAAACAGAGCCTTTACAACGCTACAATCATTGTCCCTGCTGAAGTCAAAAAGGATAAGGAAAGCAAGAAAGGCTAATCATTTAATCTGACAGAGATAATAAAGCCACATATCAGAGTTAATGCTTAATTCTTTTTGATTCGCGATCTCTAAACCACTTTTCCAAGAATACATTTTGATATTGTCAAAATCCGCTTTTAATTGATCGATCTGCTCTTGCGGTCTAACGTAATACTGCTTTAATCGGAAATTGTGGGATTCATCTTGAATGATTTCATAGTCAGAAGATTTAAGCTGCTTCGAGGAAATTGAACGGTTGAAGAATCGTAGAAGTCCAAACATGACCAAGTTAACATAGGTCGTCAGAGGGTTGAGGCTAATCTGTTTCCGCCAGTTAAATTCTCGCTCTAATCCTTGGAGACTATGGCTTGAGAAAAAGAAATAGCTTCCTGACTTTCCAATTCGGCTAATCTCTTGAAACACTTGCAATCGATCCAGATGGGAAAGAGAATCAAGCCCATTAAAGCTAAATAAAATAAAGTCGAAATAATTATCTTCAAACTGACTCATATCTCTGGCATCCCCCACTTCAAATACTCTTGATTGAGAAGACGATGGGAAATGTGTCTGGCAAGCTGCAATCATCTCTTGAGAATAATCAATCCCAACATATTCTTGAACCACTCCAGAAAAATGTTGGGTAGTACGTCCCCCACCCACGCCAATATCTAGCATTTTCATGCTCGACCATTCGTCGCTTAGAAGATCGAGAATAGTTTGTTCGGCAGGCTGTAGTTGGCGTAACTGGCTGTAGTGTTGAACAATCCCACGAGCTACATAAACTTGATAATTATGTTCAAACATGAAGCATCATGTTTGAAAGAGAATGCTGAGAGGTTACGTGCATTAAAAACCAAAAGAGTCAGGCTTATCAACATACCAGTTTGAGTGCAACAGCATCAACTTATCAGCACTTAATTGTCAATGTGATCGCGCAAAAGGTGACGGTATTGGAATGGGTGGAAGGGTTTTATGAAGAGAGAGTTTATGAAGGTGAGCAAGCGATCGCTTCGCCGATATTTCCTGAACTTCAATTAACGGCTGCTCAAGTTTTACAGAACTGTTAATGATCGCCGCTACATAGCGATCGCGAAACTATGGCACAAGCAATGCAGGAATGTCTGGCTTCGTTGGGTGTCTAATGCGGATTTTTTTGTGCGATCTGCCGTGTTAGACTGCATTTTTCTGGATAATGCACCTATTATATGGAATGCTATCCAGAAGAATTTCTTATATTACGTACAATAGTTGTGTTACCCCGAAAGTCTTTGCATGATTACTACGTAATAATATGCTGAAAATCTCAGCGTGGTTAAAGAGCAAATAAAGGATGAGTAAATATGAGAAAAAGCAAAGTTCCATCGAAAGAGATTGTCGGAAATGTCAATAAATATGAATCCTATCGTGAGGCATGGTCACGGATAAAATTAGCTCAAGAGAATCATTTTTTCTTGGAAGCAATCACAATTCAAGAAAGCATTATTTCTGATCGACTCATCAGCTTTTTATCTCGTCCCGAGTCCTCCAACCCACTCTACAAGAAAAGGAATGGACAATTTCCTTCCTTTTATGAAATTATTGAGCACTGGCGTTCAGAGTTTTCGGATGTAATTCAGTCAGGTTCATATCCAGATCTGATCGAAGCAGTTAATCAATGGCGAAAAACTAGAAACGAAGCAATTCATGCAATTGTCAAGTCCGATCCTGGGGAACCAACTCAACCTATTAATTTATTTTTGCAAAAAGCTAAAGAAGTCGCTCAGGAAGGAGAAAAACTTGCGAGAGAGGTATCTAAATGGTGTAAGAAGGAGGAGACTAGAAAAGTCTCGCCTAATGTCTCTGGTCTAACAAGTGCTTGAAACTTTACGCAATTCACTTCAGCAATCTAAGGTTGTGTTTGGCTAAGATTCGGCAATTAGAAATGATTTGCTTCGTTGTTGATCTCGGAGTAATTTTTGGTGATCGCTTTGAGGGTGCGTCCCGATCGCAAAGACAAATAATTATTAAGCAATACCAAAAGCGCCTTTACTCAGCTTCGAGCGGAGCCATTGTCAGCCCTGCTTGCTTTAGCTGGTCATGATAAAGCTCAGCTTGTTCTAAAGGTCCCACCCAAACGATCGCTAAACCTTCAAAATGCACTTGGTTCGTTAATTCCCAAGCTAGCTCCTCAGTCATGTTCGGAATATATTTCCGCAGGCAATCAGAAACATGCTCAAAGGTATTGAAATCATCGTTTAACACAATGACCTTATATTTCGGGTAAGGCTTGCGTACTATTTCCTTTACGGTGTCTTTAACTTTTTCGGGAGTTTGAACAGTAGCAAATATAGCCATAATTACAACAAAAAATTTATATCGTGGTTATCTCAAATAATTTATCGCAGTTATCGGTAAAAGCACTATCTAGCAACAGCTTTCTCAACAATTACGATAAGATTATTTTAGCCGTAACCTTGATAGTAAAGCATGACCGCGATCGCCACAGTTTCTGACAGCCTCAATATTTCTTCATCTCAGACAAAAACATTTGATTGGCTAGCGATCGCCAATGCCTTTATTGCGATTGTTGGCGATCGCTATGTTGTCCGCACTCGCGAAGAGTTACTCGCCTATGAATGCGATGGGCTGACAAGCTACAAACAACAACCTGCGATCGTCGTGCTACCCCTCACGACCGAGGAAGTTTCGGCAGTAGTAAAAATATGCGATCGCTACAAAGTTCCGTTTGTGGCGCGTGGATCGGGCACGGGTTTATCGGGTGGGGCATTACCATTACCCGACTCGGTACTGATCGTCACCGCACGCATGAAAAAGATTTTAGAAGTTGATTTTGATAATCAGCGAGTAGTCGTCCAACCAGGGGTAATCAATAACTGGGTCACTCAGGCTGTGAGCGGTGCAGGATTCTATTACGCACCCGATCCTTCTAGTCAAATCATCTGCTCCATCGGTGGCAATGTTGCCGAAAACTCAGGCGGCGTGCATTGCCTAAAATATGGAGTCACGACCAATCACGTCCTCGGTGCAAAGATTGTCTTGCCTGATGGTTCAATTAAAGATATTGGCAGCAAAATTCCTGAAAGTCCGGGGTATGACCTCACGGGAATTTTTGTTGGTTCTGAGGGAACATTGGGTATAGCCACAGAAGTAACGCTTAAGATTCTCAAATCTGCGGAGTCAATCCAAGTTCTCTTAGCAGATTTCACTACGGTCGAGGCAGCAGGATCGACTGTCTCTGATGTAATCAGCTCTGGCATTATCCCTGGAGGCATGGAAATCATGGATAACATGAGCATTAATGCCGTCGAAGATACTGTAGCGACAAATTGCTATCCTCGTGATGCTGCTTCCATTCTACTGATTGAAATTGATGGATTAGAGATAGAAGTTGCCGAAAGTGCAAAGCGAGTTGAAGAAATTTGTTATAAAAATGGGGCGCGAAATGTTACCACCGCAACCGATCCAGAACAGCGCTTAAGGCTCTGGAAAGGAAGGAAAGCAGCTTTTGCAGCAATGGGTCGCCTCAGTCCAGATTATTATGTTCAGGATGGCGTGATTCCACGTACTAAGCTCACCTATGTGTTGCAAGAGATTGAGAAACTCAGTGAAAAGTATGGCTATCATGTTGCCAATGTGTTCCATGCTGGTGATGGCAATCTACACCCATTGATTTTGTATAACAATGCAGAAGCTGGCGCTTTAGAAACTGTAGAAGAATTAGGCGGTGAGATTCTTAAGCTATGTGTGCGGGTTGGCGGTAGCATTTCGGGTGAGCATGGGATTGGCGCGGATAAGAAGTGCTATATGTCAGAGATGTTTAGTGATGCTGATTTAGAAACAATGCGATGGGTTCGCGATGTTTTTGACCCGCAGGGTATTGCTAATCCAACCAAAATTTTGCCGACTCCACGTACTTGTGGCGAAGGAGCTAAACCTAGCCATGATGCTAAGTATAAGTTGGTGGAACGTTTTTGATATTCCTATTTCTTTTCAAAACCCAAATAATATAGATGCGGCGCGAAGCGCCGCATCTATATTATTTGGGTTTTATGTCCTAAGCAAAACTTTCATTCCCATATTAGAAAGTTCCTATTAACGGTAGAACTTTTTTCTTTAATAATTCCACTAGCTCTGGTTGCATATACTCATATTGGTCAGGAATATCTAGACAGATCACTCGTTTCTGTTTTAGCCATGGTTGAAAATTTTTTGAAAGTTTACTACGATGTGTTTTCTCCATTACAAAGATTATATCTGCCCACATAATAGCTTCACTATTTAAAGGTATTTCAGCATCTCGATCTAGTCCTGCTGAATCTACATCTAGACCTGAATATTCTCTAAATACAGCCTCCGCCGTAGGACTACGTAATTTATTCCGACTGCAAATAAATAACAGTTTCATTAAAGTTATTATGCTGGTTTACTCTAAACTGCGATTAAGGATGAAACTCAAATTGCGACTTTAATCAGAATACGTTTTTTTGTTTTCATTTACAGCGCTTTGCGCTCAAACATCATCCACATTAACGATACCGCCATACTCTTCGGAAAAAACAAGCTGTCCAGAAGCTAAACCTTCGGCATATTTCTGCAACCAGATCCTAAAACTTGGCGCGACAATCTTTCTTTCGGCATCATCATGCCACATTGTAATAATTTGTCCGACTGTCCCACCTTCAGCAGGATTTAAATCTAAGCAGTCATGATTACCGCCACCGTCATAGGTTATCGGCAGCCACTTTGCGCTCCACCATACATTAATAATCCCTAATTCAGGATTACAGCCTTGATCTACTCCATCATCTTGAAATGTTTCACTATCTAGAAGATCTTTCCAAATTTGCCATTCTTCTTTAATTCGCTCAAGAGATAAAAACTCTCGCCCTTCAATTAGCCCATAACTAAAATCTGATTGACCGTTATGAATCCGATATGATGCTTTGACATCCTCAGGCAACTGAATAGAGAGAAGTTTTTCTAATTCGCTAATTTCATCGTCAGAAACGCCCGATTGCAATACCTCAAAAACTTGAGGAGCATTAATTTTTAACCAATTATCTATTTGCGCCCATATCTCTTGCATACTTTTTTGGCGTTATTATTTAAAACCAATATATTTAGAGACAATATTAGATAATGCGGTTTTATGCCAAATTTTTATTACTTAAAATTTAAGTATAGCAATGCAAGTATGAAACCCAAATAGAAAGAGGCGGCGCTTCGCGTCGCCTTTTTCTATTTGGGTTTTGATTTGTCTATCATAATAACTTGAAGAGCTTGATGACGTTTATGTAAGGATTTGCAATCGCTAAAAGCGATCGCCTATTGCAATTGCTATAGATAATTGAGTCAAACATTAAATTTTTAATTGGTGTAGTAAATCCAAATTAAGGTTTATCTCGTATACCCTGACAATGCTTTCTAAATTTAATTGCACAAACAAGGTGCAAGGGTCAATGTTAGTATCCAGTGGTAAATTTTAATCTAAAGGAAAAATATATGATTGAGTACGTGAAGAGATACCAAAAGTTTTTAGTAGGAATAGTTCTAGGTATTGCCACCTGCTTTTTTGCTATTAGCACCACTGCACCTGTCCAATCAATGAATTCTACAATGAATTCTGTAAATACACAGTTTGTAGAGAATCAAATTAGTTTGATTAACTATCAACAACAAGCTGAGTCAGAATTGATCGCTCAGAACAGCACATTGGTTAGCCAAGCTCTAGAGTTGAAAAGATTTGCAGCGATTTTGTCGGGAGATGAAATTTACCCTACACCTTCTACTACTTTAGCAACAGGTGTAGTCGGTGCGGCACTTAATGGCAATCGCTTGATCGTTCGTGGCGGTTTTCGTGCTTTGAGTAGTCCTCTCCGTGACTATGCTACCGATCCACTCAACCCACCTAATCCCAAAATCACATCGGGAGTACATATTCATCGCGGGACTCCTGCACAAAATGGACCTTTCCAGTATGCATTGGATGTCCAAGTCAATGCCGATGGTTTAAGTGGAAATGTTAAAGGTGAATACACCTTAACTGACGAGCAACTTCAGGCACTTAATAGTGGTGGTCTTTACGTCGATCTCCATACCAAAGGTTTTCGTACTGGTGAACTGCGCGGTATTTTAAAAGCTTAATGCGATCGCTATAGAAAAAAAGAGACGACACTATGTGTCGTCTCTTTTTTATTGCTCAATATTGCTATAGCACCCAAATATAAAGAAATATGACGAGTAGTCTTTGACCTGCTTTTTAACCATTATTATTCCTAAGTAAGAATAATTCTTATTTAGATTAGTTTCTTATTTAGGGTTATTCATAACTTATTGCAAATGAGTATTCATATCCAATGAACAATCAGGAAAACTTAACCTCAGCAACAGGTTGTCCTATCGCCGACACCCAGAATTCGCTCACAGCAGGATCTCGTGGTCCCCTGTTAATGCAGGATGTTCAACTTCTAGAGCAGATGCAGAGTTTCAATCGGGAGAGAATTCCAGAACGGGTAGTTCACGCTAAAGGTTCGGGAGCTTATGGCACATTTACTGTTACTAAGGCGATCCCCGAATATACAAGAGCTAAATTTCTCTCAGAAATTGGTAAACAGACTGAAGTATTTTTACGGTTTTCAACTGTTGCAGGGGAGAAAGGCGCGGCAGATGCAGAACGCGATGTGCGAGGCTTTGCAGTCAAGTTCTACACAGAAGAAGGCAACTGGGATTTAGTCGGTAATAATACGCCCGTTTTCTTCATTCGCGATCCCTACAAGTTTGCCAATTTTATCCATACCCAAAAGCGCAATCCACAAACGAATTTGCGTGATGCTAATGCTCAGTGGGATTTTTGGTCGCTCAATCCAGAGTCGTTGCATCAAATTACGATTTTGTTTAGCGATCGCGGTTTACCAGTTAGCTACCGCCATATGAACGGCTATGGTAGTCACACACTTTCATTTGTAAATGCTAGTGGTGAGCGCTTTTGGTGCAAGTTCCATTTTAAAACTCGCCAAGGTGTGAAATGCCTCACAGGTGAAGAGTCAGCCAATTTGATTGGCATCGATCGCGAGTCGCATCAACGCGATCTATTTGAGGCGATCTCAAGGGGTGAGTTTCCTAGCTGGACAGTCAAAGTCCAGATCATGACCGAAGATCGAGCTAAAACTTTTGCTTGGAATCCCTTTGACTTGACGAAAGTTTGGCCGCACAGTGACTATCCATTGATGGAAATCGGTGTTTTAGAACTGAACCGTAATCCAGTAAATTACTTTGCGGAAGTCGAGCAAGCTGCATTTAGTCCTTCGGTCTTTCCCCCAGGGATTGGCGCTAGTCCAGATAAGGTATTGCAAGTAAGATTAATGTCTTATCCTGATGCTCAACGCTATCCCATTGGTACTAATTACCAGCATTTACCAGTCAATCAGCCACGTTGTCCAGTGATGCACTATCAGCGTGATGGGGCAATGTCCACTGGTTACGGTGGCAGTAGCCCCAACTATTATCCCAACAGTGATCATGCAGCTCCTAAAGAAGCTCCTGAATACAAGGAACCAGGATTAGCATTAGGAGATGTAGTAGCCGATCGCTACGAGTCACGAGATCAAGATGATTACACCCAAGCAGGTAACCTCTGGAGGTTTCTTGATGAAGCTCAAAAAGACCGTACTGCTCAGGCGATCTCTGGAGCATTAGGTGGAGCACAAAAAAATATTCAAATGCGCCAACTTTGCCACTTCTTTAGAGCTGATATAGATTATGGTCAGCGCGTCGCTAAAGCTTTGAGTATTGAGATCGATCCTGCGATGCTCAAACAAAATCAACAGGACAATCCTCAACCGATAAACGCATAAAAAAGAGGCAGCGCAATGCGCTGCCTCTTTTTTATGCGTTTAAACTATTGGACGAAATACTTTCATAATGTTCTACGGTTGGGAATGGATCGTAGAAATGATGTAGTAGCGATCGCCATTCTTGATATTGTGGCGACTGTCTAAATCCAATCGTATGGTCTTCTAATCTTTGCCAATACACAAAGAGAATATAGCGGTTCTTATTTTCAAGACATCGTTGTAGTTCGTGGGAGATATAACCAGATATAGAAGCAATAATTGCGGATGCTTCCTTAAATACTGATTCAAACTCTTCAGTTAAATCGGGCTTAACATCAAGAATTGCAACTTCTAAAATCATGGGCTAATACCAAATCAACATTCCTCTAATGTTCCCAAAGTTTTTAATTATGCTGAGCTACTTAGGTTGTTTTAGCGACCAACTCATCGTATTTTTGCTTTAGTTCTTGTGGTATTCGGATTGGTTTATTACTTTGAAGGTTAACAAAAATACCAACCTGCTCGCTAATCGCAGCTACTTTGCCATTTACAGCGATCGCAGCACTAACAGTCCATCGAAGAGATTCCAAAGACTTCATCCAGAGCTTACCACTTGGCTTATCGGCAATCTTGATGGCTTGTTTGTAGTCAATTTTTGTCTGCAAAATTACAGGTGCAAATCCATTCTCAATCTGTTTTTCTAGTGGAAAATGATGGGCTAACATCTCCAAGCGGAGATCTTCTAACCAACGTACGTAAACGATGTTGTTCACAATTCCTGCGAAGTCAATATCGTAAGTCCTGACTGGCAGATCGATCTCGATTTCAAATGGTTGCTTTTGTACTATTGAGTTCATATAACTTTTAAGTTGCAAGTTAAAACAGCTTAGCTGATATAGCTTGTGAAATGCAAGTAACTAAGTTATATTTTTTACAGCGCTTTGCGCTCAAAACCAAACAAGCAAAGTTTTGAAAGCATTGCTTGTGATTTGTCGGTAATTGTTATAATTTATGAATCAACTAAAACGCTCTCCTTGTCCTATTGCTTGCACGCTAGATTTAGTCGGCGATCGCTGGACATTACTGGTAATCCGAGACATGATGTTCTTCGGAAAGCAGCGCTTTGAAGAATTTCTAGAATCACCAGAAGGAATTTCCACAAATATTTTGGCTAATCGGCTTAAACTGCTTGAAGATCTAGAACTCATAGAGAAGCAACCTTATAGCAATCATTCCCGACGGATGAATTATCAATTGACAGAGAAAGGAAAAAGTCTTCGCCCAGTTTTGAAAGTGATTGGAATTTGGGGTTTAAAATATATCACTGACACTAAGGTTCTGAAAACTAATTCTTTAGATGCATAGTATAGAAGCCACTCCTATGCCAAAACTACAATTCTATGCAGGTTAATTTTCACGCTAGGGATCTACGAACCAATTTTTGGGTGGTGCGGCGAAGCCGCACCACCCAAAAATTGGTTATTTACTTTACTGCTGAATATAAGATGGGAATATCAATTCTGAATTCAGTCCCAACATTGTATTGAGATGAAAATTGCAGAGCCCCGCCATGATCTTTAATAATTGTATAGCTAATTGATAAACCCAAACCTGAGCTTTTTCCTGATGCTTTCGTGGTGAAGAATGGATCGAAAATAGAACCTTTATCTGCTTCGGCAATACCTAAACCATTGTCAATAATGCTGATTGTAATATCTCGATCGGTAGATTGAGTTTGGATGATAATCTCTGGCGATCGCTCGTGTTTCACGGCATCTACTGCATCAATTGCATTGACCAAGATCGACATAAATACTTGATTGAGTTGTGATGCACAGCACTCTAGCATCGGTAAATTTCCGTACTTACGAATGACTTGGATATCATTGAGACGATGCTGCAATAGTAAAAGTGAGTTATCAATTCCCTCATGCAAATCAACTTCCTTTCGCTCCGATTCATCTAGCCGCGAAAAATTGCGTAACGACAATACCGTTTGGTTAATTCTCTCTGTGCCTCCTTTAATAGCGGACAAACTCTTGGGTAAGTCAGACTCTAAAAACTCCAAGTCTAGTTCTTTTATTTTTGTTTGAATTGTCTTACTTGGCTGAGGATATTCTTGTTGATAAAGTTTTAGTAGTTCTAATAGTTCTGGAATTTGAGAAATAATATATTCAACATTACCGCGAATGAAATTTATAGGATTAGTCAATTCATGGGCAACACCTGAAACCAATTGTCCCAAGCTTGCCATTTTTTCAGCATGAATAAGTTGTGCTTGAGTATTTTTTAGCTCTATGAGAGTCTGAGTTAATTGCTGATTACTCTCCAAGAGAGCATCTTCCATCTTTTTTCGTTCAGCAATATTATTTTCTAGCTTAGTCACGTGATCGCGTAGCTCCAACTGAGTAATGACTTGACGTCCTAAGGTTTGTAGAGCCTGTAGCTGCTCGGGGCTGAGATCTTTGGGAGTGCGATCGATAACACAGAGAGTACCTAAGGCAAAACCATCTGGTGTAATTAGCGGCATTCCAGCATAGAATCGAATACTGGGGTCAGATGTTACCAATGGGTTATCTGCAAATCGCTCATCTTCAGTTGTATTTGGTACAACCAATGGAACAGTATCGAGAATAGCATGGGCGCAAAATGCCATATCCCTAGGGGTTTCCGTAGCTTCCAATCCAATTTTTGACTTAAACCACTGTCGATTTTCATCCACCAGACTGATTAGAGCGATCGGCGTTCCACAAATATAGGCAGCAAGTGCGGTTAGGTCATCGAAGGTTTCTTCTGGCAGCGTGTCAAGGATATTATATTTTTTTAATGCATCTAGACGCAGATCTTCATTCTCAGGAATAGGAGGTTCTGATTTCATGGTAAATATTTTCAGTTTTTTGGACGAAATCCAATATAGATAGAATAAGAAGCGTGGCTAAATGACTTCACGAATCGATAATTAAAACTCTTGATGGAATATGCAGAATTCCTGAAAACCTTACATTCAGGCAACAATCATATCTGGAAGTAATTTATTTAAGAGGTATAAAAGATAACCTTACAAGCTTCTTTTTTAAAAAAGGAAGTGAGATATTTGGAATTTTGGTATAAGTACATTAAATCTATCTAATTCGCATCGTTCTAATGTAGTAGTTTTTACTTTAATATCCCCTATAATTTTTGATATAACCAGATTCAATCATTATAATATATTTTCTATAGTGCCTTGCTCGATGACGATACAGCAATCCTAAATTCTTTAAAAAAGGACAAGAAACTTAAAGTTATCATAATTTATTTAGGATTACCGCAGTAATCCTAAATAAATTATTCACATTATTCTAAACAAATTTTTTATTGGCTAATTTGATTACTGAAATAATCAGTAGAAATAACAAGCAACTCAAAACCGCTACTATATCTTCCTCGATTTTTGGAGATACGAATACGATAAATCCCTTCTCCTTAATCAAAGCTGCAAAACTAGATACGCAAAATGGCATGAAATACAATCTAAAGGTCTGCCAATAATCTTGCTCGTCAACTTTGCTAGAAGAAACGCTTAACATCAACCCTGTCCCTATGACAGCACTGATCCCAATTGAATTACTCCATATCTTAAATGAAGGATCGAAATAGAAAGAAACTATGACTACATACCAAATTAGATAGCACCAGAGAATTGTCTTATCTAATTTTATTTCCGCGAAATATTGAATTAAGGAGTTCATAGTTTTAATTGAAATATCATCCTTCAGAGAAATAAGTTGGATTAAATGCCTAGGAATTCTCTAAATGCACGAGTTGATAACCTGCGGCGGCAGGAGTTACAACTGAAATAAATATTAATGGTTCATCACCACTATTGAATACTCCATGCACGCAGCCAACGGGTGCAACTGCAATATCTCCAGCAACTATCTGTTTATTACTGCCTGTTGCATCGAGATAATATTCTCCTTTACCACTCAAAACTGTCCATGTGTCTTGTCCATTTGGATGAATATGCGGCGCGATCTTTTGCTTGGGATTGACATGCCAAGCTACAACCACAGCATCTTTAGATTCTGTCACAACTGAACGAATAGGCTCATCGTCATTTGGCTGGAGAAATTTGGAACTAGTGAATATCCTTTCTTTACTCATTGTTGATATAACTAAAGCACTTGCAATTTTCTAATTGTTTCAGCGATCGCCTCTAAGGATTGTCTCAGCGATCGCATTATCCCAGCTACAAAGTTTAGATTACCCTTTGACAATTCGATCCACAAATTACTCACAAAGTAGGTTTAGCCGATCGCCTCTCCAATCGCCCCAATCAACTTTCTAGCGGACAACAACAACGAGTTGAGATCGCCCCCCGTCAATCAACCCGCTCTTCTTCTAGCCGATGAGCCGACGGGTGCGCTAGATTCCAAAACTTCGCAGAGAGCAATGAATTTGTTTGGCATTCTCAATACCCAAGACATCACAATTGTCATCGTCACCCACGAGCCAGATATCGCCGCCCAAACTAAGCGAAAGATTTTCGTACAAGATGGTGCGCGTTGGCTAAGCTACTAAAGTAGCTATAGACATATTCGGTTAAAATTTAAGCAAGATCGTTAGTATTGGAAAGGAAATTATATTTTGTCCAACCCAGATTCCAGCACAAATCAGCCTCGCCTGTTATCATTCACCCTTGACGATTGGTCTGTTTTGGGGGGGCGAGTTACAGTGTCCTTACATGATGGTGTTGCAGTACTGGTTGGTCGCAATGGGGCTGGAAAGTCAGCCATTCTTGAAGGGTTTGAAGCAATCTCATTATGTGCAATTGGTAGGTTTAATCAACTTGTGTATGATAGTGAAAGCTTTCCTAAAATATTAGAAATCGAAATTTTAACTCCAACTGCTCGTAGACTTGAATATAGGTATGAATTTACAGCTCTTGCTAGTTCTGGTGAAGATCTGAATCTTGATGACTCTATAGATGAAAAATCAGAAGTAAGTCGTTTTTCTTGGAATGACAACTGTCGATATATTAATGAAGTGGGAGATCCTCTTTGGACTACTGATAATGGAGTAACAACCTTCAATACTGGGGATGCTCCAGTTATCACTGTTCTTGGGAATACTCACTCTCTCCGTCAATCAACACTCCCAGAAACCTCACCAATCAAGCTCCCTAACGAAATGCTTTGGGTTTATTCTGTTTTGAGAGGAGTTCGCTTACTAGGAAAATCTCCTATTAGACAAAGGGCTAGACGACGACCATCACAACTAAGAGTATCAAGCAAACGTATTTCTGCTAGTCTTTTCAGTCTAGGGGATATTATAGCTCGGAAAATACTACGTCTTACTGGGAAAGATGAACTATACGAGATTGAAAGCATATGTCAACGAGTTGGACTTGGCAGTAAGATATCTGTACAAAAGTTTGTTTTAAGCAGAGACTCTGGAGAAAAAATTGAAAATGACGATGAAGAATATATTTCATCAGTATTGCTGGATGGGGTGAATATAGGGTTGCTATCTGATGGAACTCTCCGAGTCTTGTCGATTCTGATTGAAATAATTGCCTCATCTCCTAATACGACGACAATAATTGAGGAACCTGAGACACAAATTCATCCTGGTATGCTTGCAAAGTTACTGAATGAAATCGAGACCTACTCTTTTGGAGAAAATTTGATTCTTTCGACTCATGCACCCCAAGTCGTTTCATGGACTAGTCCAGACAAAATTATTCTAGTTCATCGAGATAACGGACAGACATTTGTCCGAAAATTAGGTGAAGATCAGATTCACAATGTTATCGAATACCTCTCTGAAGAAGGTGACTTAGGCGAATGGATTTACAGTGGTATTCTCGATGAGTAATATTAAGATCGCCTTAATTGCTGAGGACAATACAGACTGTGAAGCAATTCGTAAAATTGTCCATCGTGTTATTGGTGCAAATGTGACAACCCAAAAATGGGCTTCTAACGGCTGTAGTTCATTAAAGAAAAAGCTAACATCAAAGCTTAAAGTACTTTCCAGAGAAGGCTGTAGTATTTTTATTGTTGTTCATGATTTGGATCGTAATCCTCAGAATGGTTCCCTCAACTATGAGCCAGCATTGCGTTCAAAATTAGAAGTATTATCGTCTGAAGTTAGAAGTCATAATAAACATATTTGTATTCCCATTGAAGAATTAGAAGCCTGGTTCTGGTCAGACCCAGCGGTACTCGAATATCTTGGTGGAGAAAAAGGTAAAGCACGCGTAAATCCTGACCAAATTAAAAGCCCCAAAGAAGAACTAATAAAATTATCGGTTGGAGAAAATAGAAAGCCTCGCTACAGTACCAACATGAATGTTGAATTGGCAGCGAGGCTAAATCTAGATCTATGTTCCGATCGCTGCCCTTCATTTAAGGATCTCCTTAAGTTCCTGCGATCGCTCTAAAAAATATCGAAAATCTATGATCTGAAAGACTAGCGATCGCTATTACCGTGAGTCGAGATCTCTAGGCAATCTTTAACGTTCAATAGAGTAATACTTTCTAATACCTTTTCAGGCTCTAAGCGACTTCGATAATCGACATCAACATGGGCAAGTAGAATCTTCCCATTAGAGGAGATCGCAAAAGTAGCAGGAATTGGTAGTTGCCAGTCATCGGTTCCATTCATGTCTGGCAAAGCATGACTGAATTGAGTATAGATTCGCTTTAATGCGTCTGGTAATTGATAGGCAATCCTGTATGCTTCTGCTACTAACGAACCGCGATCGCTTAGAACATCAAAACTCAGTTGGTTTTTCTCAATAGTACTTAGCGATCGATCTGGCGTTTGCGGCGAAATCGCTATTAGACTCGCCCCTAATGCTTTAATCTGCGGCAAAATTTGCTGATAAGTGCGAAGCTCTAGATTGCAATAGGGACACCATTCACCGCGATAAAAAGTAAGAATTACTGCACCCTGTTGCAGGCGATCGCTAAGCTTGATTTTTTTGCCAAAAGCATTGGGTAATTCAAAATCTGGTGCGCGATCGCCAACTTTAAGTAAGGATTTTGCCGCATAGTCTTCCGCGAGTTGCGTGGTCGCCTGTTCCATCGCTGCGGCTATATCAGCAGGAACCTTATTTAAAAACTCAGCACGAAAACTATCGAGAACTATTTTCAGTTGCATAGAATTAATTTGGGTAGCGATCTAGAAGTCAGTATGGGCGGCGCATCGCGCCGTCCATACTGAAAATACTTTCATTATTGAGGTAACCAGCCAGCAAACTGCTTCTCGACAGCCTTGAGAGGAACCTGAATTTCGGAGAATACACCCTGAGAAACTGGATCGGGATAAACATCTTCAATGCCATTCTCTACCGCTTGCAGAATCAAATTAGCAACTTCAATCGGAGCAACTTTATCCATTGGAACTGCCTCCGCCATGTCTGTATCCACTGGGCCAGGGAATACGCCAATCACTTGCGTTCCTTGCGAGGCTAGTTCGGCACGAATGCCTTGAGTTAAAGAATGGAGGGCAGCTTTAGAAGCACTGTAGGAACTATATACAGGGGCATTCGCAACAGATACCACCGATAGAATATTGACGATCGCGCCGCCACCATTATTCTTCAAAATTGGAGCAAAAGCACGAACCATCGAGAGAGCACCAAAGTAATTCGTATTCATCTCCCATTGCGCTGTTGCAATGCTACTCTCGACAAACAACCCACCAGCACCCAATACGCCAGCATTGTTAATCAAGAGGGTAACATCTTGAGCCTTTTGCGCCGCTTCAATCACTTGTTCGGGATTGGTAATGTCCAAGGCAATCGGAATAATCCGATCTGGGGCGATCGCGACGATATCCTTGAGCGACTCAATCGAACGGGCTGTAGCGTAAATGCGGCTTGCGCCTGCTTTGACTAGTGCTTCCACATCAGCTTTACCAATGCCACGATTTGCGCCTGTTACAAATGCGATCGATCCTTGAATGTTCATAATAATCTCCAGTTTGATTTGGGTTTGCTTTGTATGGATTGAGAAACTTGATTCTTGCGAGTTCTTAGCTGGTGTTTGACTCACCTCCTTTCTATGTGTCTAATATTGACTTATTCAAATACGTTTGACAAGACGGTAAAATGGAATATGATTTATTCTTATTTGGAATAAATCAACCTATGGATCGCCTCGACTGCATTAAAAGCTTTGTGCGTGTGGTAGAAACGGGGAGCTTTTCGTCGGTGGCAAAGGAACTCGACACCACTCAACCCGTTATTAGCAAACAAATTGCTGCCCTAGAAGAATATTTGGACGTGCAACTCTTAACCCGTTCGACGCGCAAGCTTCAGTTAACGCAAGAGGGAGAACATTTTTTGGAACATTGCCAATTGCTTTTGGATGCTGCTTCGGAAGCGATCGCTAGTGTTGGTAAGCGCCAAAACCTAGTTGGGAAGTTGCGCGTAAATTGCTCCGTTGCCTTTGGGCAGTATCAAATCATTCCCTATCTAAAGGGATTTCTCAATCGCTATCCCGATTTGCAACTAGATCTATCAATGAGCGATCGCTTTGTCGATTTTCTTGAAGAGGGGATCGATCTTGCCATTCGCATCGGAGAGGTACGCGATCCGAACTTGATCGCGCATCGAATAGGTGTCACTCGCCGCGTGACAGTTGCTTCTGTCGATTATTTTCGCGATCGCGAAGAGCCGAAAATACCTGCGGATTTAGTCAATCACAACTGCATTGTGTACTCGAATCTGACAACGGGCAATAATTGGCACTTTCAACTTCCGACGGGTGGCACGACCCAAGTCGCTGTGAAGGGTAATCTGCAAGTGGATAGTTCTAATGGGGTTCGGGAGGCTGTTTTGTTAGGTTTAGGTATCGCAGTTTGTCCTATTTGGGTGCTAGGTAATCTCATCTATTCTGAAGATTTGCGAGTAATCCTTCAGGATTATCAGCCCATATCCATACCAATTTACGCTGTCTATCGTCGAGGACGCTTCATTCCTGCCAAAGTGCGTTGTTTTATCGAATATTTCACAAATGAATTCAAGCTCAATCCTTGGGTATCAGACTATGGCGTTAAGTAGCGAGCATAAATGCTTCGCTATGAAATTTAGTATTGGAAGTATGCGATCGCTAATATTGTGATTCGTGATTTCTATGCGATCGCATAGAAAATCTATCTCTTAAAGGCGATCGCTCTACTAATTTCATGCGATTGAACTTAAAAAAATCATGCTGGCTTTGTCGAGACTAGCTTGCAAATTGGTCGCTGTAAGACCATTAGTAATAAACCGCAAACTAGCATTGTTCCTCCTGCAAGAGTGAAGGTCGCCCTTAAACCAACGACTTGACTTACTGGTTGGGTTAACAAGGGCGAAAGAAATTGTCCTAGGAAAAAGAATGTGCTTGAGCCTCCTAAAGCCCGACCTTTAGCTTCATCAGACACTTCCGAAGCAATCCATAGATTCAAATTGGGCATCAGTACTCCTAATCCCATCCCAACGATCGCCAATCCCACAAACACCAACGCATAAATATGAAACAATCCGATGATGCTGAAGCCCGCACCTATCAACCCAAAGGCAAGAACCAGAATACTAAAGAAGCCCAAGTGCTGTTTAATTTTGCCGTAGAAAAACGAGGCGGCGGCGCTAAATAGCGTATTAAGAGCCAGAGCTATACCACTCTGACTCGCGTTGGCATTTGCCAGTTCCTTTAGATAAAAGGGTAATTGCACTGGAATCAGATAAAAAATGATTTGACTCATTATCGCCACGCCGTAGATAAAAGCTAGTAGTTTGAATGGAAAAGTGGGAAGAGAACCAGAGGGTGGGATTGTTGAGCGTTGTGGTTCTGGAATTGCCCAAATAACCAAAGGCAATAACAGCCAAGCAAACAAATAAATTAAAAATGGAAACCGCCAGTTCTGGTCAGCCAGAAACCCGCCGAGGGAGAGAAACAGCACTCCGCCTACCCCCATAAAGCCCGTTTGCAAACCAAGAAAACTAGCGCGGGATTCTCCATTGTAGTAATCGGTAATTAAGGTAATTGCTGTGACCATAATGCCCGCCACTGCAAGCCCCAAAAATGCCCGACCAATCAAGATGTGCAATAAAGAGTCAAACACATAGCCCGATGCTCCCGCAAACCCATATAACAATACTGATGCAAGTAGGAGTGGCTTGCGTCCAAAACGGTCAACTACTGCTCCAGCAATCAGTGAACCAAACACAATAAACAGGGGAGGTAAAGTAAGAACTAATTTCACCCAAAGAGTAGCATTGTCAATATCTTTGAAATGCTCCTGCATGGCTGGAAGAGAAGGCGCAATTGTTGATCCTGCCATTACAGTCAGCATACTTACAAGTAAGAGAGTTGCTTTAGTAAGTCCCGAATTGGAGTCTGGATGCTTATCGTTCAAATCTTTACACTATAGTTGGTACAAACTTCTCTTCTTTTACTTCTGCATTGACCAAAACATCAATTTGGTCGAAATGCTGAATTGCCTCAGCTATAATCGCCACTTTCCAAGCTAAATCTGCCATAAGGTACTTACCTGATATAAGCGGTTACACAACTAAATTTTATGCAGCCAATGATTGATTTGATGGGCAAGATGAGCGAATCGATTGACTTAAATACAAAACGCTGCAAGATTAAGTGACAATCGCATATTCTATCTATCTATTCAAAGCGATCGCTATCGCTATTACTGTGAGTCGTAATTTTTAGGCGATCGCCTTTAACGATTCCTCTAATACTTAATCTTGGTCACTTGCCAGCATTTACACCTAGTAGCAGAACCTTGGCATCGCCATTTGCCTTATATGTCGCGAACAACAAATAAGGACATCCGAACATAAAACCTAAGTTCATAAACAGAAAGCCGAATAGAAATCCCTTGACGGTAAATCCTTCTCGCCATGCAACCCAAATAAAGGATAGGCATAGAGCAATCAAAAGATCTGTGTTGAACTGCGTTCTCCAGTCAAGCTTAAACATGTCACTAAAATAGACAGATGGATAGTTAATGCCCATTGTGACGATGACATAAATTGATACGGAGAAAATGAGTAGTGTCGCAGCAATTAAAAAAGCGCGTAGTAATGTCATGTTGTTTTATTCCCTTATTAGCCAAATTAAACGATGAGTGAGAGAGATTGCTAAATAAAGTCTTTGAGTTATTCGACAATCGATAAAACGTCCGCAGCACAATCCCGTAAGTATAGTAGGCGTGCGATCATCGCTAAGAAACCGATACAGCCAGTGCAAACAATGAGTGCGAACCAAAGGTATAGACGCATACCTAGGGATCGGCACGATAAGATACCAACCAATACCAACGCCTAAGAGAAGGTCGAACCAAACCTGATTACCCCACAAACTGTCAGTATGCTCGAACCAGAATCCCAGCAATCCTTCTGAAGCGATCGCTTTCAAAGAAAAAAGCAAAAACAAAATCGATAGCGCAGCAGGAAATATCCAGCCATTCTTCACAGGTCGCGCATCTTTGGCAAGAATATATATGGAGAACATTAAGAAAAATGCAGCAGCGATCGCGGGCAACAGTGACTCAGCAGGAAATAGAAAAGAGTTAGGTAATGTCATGTTGTTATTGCTCTTGATAGCCAAATCAGCAGAGTAGAAGGCTGACTCATATAAGTGATTGTGTGTGCTTGTCATCATCTTGCCAAAGGGAGATAATCAAAGCAATTACCTCACAGGTAATCAACCATTGTTTTTAGAGCTTTGTCATGCGATAACGGACGATTAATTATGCTCAATAGCCATACTTCGACTCCGCTCAGTAACAATACTTCGGCTGCACTCAGTAGCCGTAAAGCAAATTCCTTTGGAACCATGCTGAAGCAATGGCGCGATCGCCGCAGCCTTAGCCAGCTCGATCTTGCCCTTAGTAGTCAAGTTTCCCAACGTCACATCAGTTTTCTAGAATCGGGACGCGCAAAGCCCAGTCAGGAAATGGTGTTGCAATTGGCAACCGTATTAGAAGTTCCGCTCAGGCACCAGAACCTGATGTTGAGTGCGGCTGGGTTTACCCCCATCCATACAGAGACTGATTTATCGGCTCCTGAAATGACATTGATTAGTAAAGCGATCGATTTTATGTTGCGCCAGCAAGAACCCTATCCAGCAATCATTATCGATCGCTACTGGAACTTACTCCTAGCCAACAAAGGAGCAACACAACTCCTCAGCATATTCATCGATCCTGAAAAGTTGCAAAATCTCTTCTGCATTGATGGCAAAATCAATTTGATGCGAGTTACATTCGATCCGCAAGGGATACGTCCATTTATTGTTAATTGGGAGGAATTAGCTAGTCACTTGCTTCAACGAGTTCATCGCGAAGCAAATTCATCAATTGAGTGCGAACAGTCTGCCCTATTGTTTAATGAACTTATCAGTTATCCTGATGTTTCAGAACTCTGGCAAATTTCCAGTCGATCAGCCCAAAATGATTTAATTTTGACAACTCACTTCAAGCACAAAGATCTAAATCTGCGCTTTTTCTCAACGATCGCTACGCTCGGCACTCCCTACGACATCACTCTCCAAGAGATAAGAGTTGAATGTATATTCCCCGCAGATGAGGAGACCGAACACAACTGGAGCCAGATTATAGCCTTGGATGCTTCTGGTGGCAGTCATTAGATACAAATCTTCTATCACGCATTAATCATTTTGCAGCAGCCAAACATTCTCTTTTGCCGCACATTTCCCTTTCAATCCACCAGAAATAATTGTGCTTCCAAGGAGAGTTAAATTATACCTATCCAGATAGTGCTGACTTACCTCCTCGTTACTAATCGAAAAAGGAGGGCCTGCCATTGATCTTTGGTCGTATTCATAGCAAATTAGCAACTGTGGCGCTTTATCAGTAATCTTCATTAAGTGTGTTGTATATTGATTTCGCATTGCCTCAGGCAGAGCCACTAAAGCCGCCCTGTCATAAATTCCATCGACGGCTCCAAGCATCTTGCTAGATAAGTGAAATATATCACCAACAAATATGTCGATATTTGTGGCACTGTAGAAATCTAATTCACCAACTCTCGATATTTTTGGTTCCATCTCAAGCCCCACAAATAATTGCTCAATGGCTATTTTACTCAATTCAGCTCCAGCAACTCTGTAGCCATTAGCAAGTAACCAAGAAATATCAAGAGTTTTGCCACACAGGGGTACAAATACACGACTCCCTTTTACTAAGGAAAGCTCTGTGAAATATTTGACTAGCAGTGAGTTAGCTTCTCTATTGTGAAAAGCGATATCATCTTTTTCCCACTTTTGATGCCAAAAGCTTACGTCCATAACAACTCCTTGAGATATTTACTTGCAACTAAAATTTAGTTGTAACGCAATTGCAGTTTAGCTAATTGACTGAAGATAAATTACTACAAATTTTACTTTACAGCGCTTTGCGCTCAAACCCAAACCAAGAAAAATTTTGAAAGCGATGCGAAGCAACGCTTTCAAAATTTTTCTTGGGGTTCGTTTTCTTTGTTGTGGAGCGAAGTGGCAATCTTAAGAATTCAACCATCAACTTGACAGTCTTTTGTCAAAGTGAATCGCTGGTATAGTTGGAAAATAAGTTAGACCTCATTCGCAGCTTCTAAGACAATTTCGCGAGTTTCTTGTAGCATGTTCTCAAAAGATTCGGGCGGATCGCCTTCATATGATATGACTGCCCCAAAATCCTTAGTTAAAGCACAACTTACAATCATGACACAGGCATAATCCTTCAAACTGCTGCGCCAGACCATGCTGATACAGATGTCATTCTCTTTAGCAATATCAAAGAGTACTTCATCATCGACCAGATCGATAGTAGGCTCGCAAAAAACCTCAAAGCCAGACCCTGAAATACCGTTGAATATACAGGGAGAAAAACCACAATCTTCAAGCAAGTTTAGATCGGGATGGAGCGTCAGTTTAAAACCAAGGGAATCAATTGAAGATTGAAGTGACTCCCTTGATGGAATGTTGATTTTTTTGAGGAAGGCGAATTGTGTATTGGACATGAGCTTTTCAGTGAGTCCTAACGCAGAGTTTGTAAGAATAAATTAATGTAGCCACTTACTCTAAGTCAAACGCGATCGCCTTACTAATCTAATGACAAAGAAAGAGATAGCGAGGATAAATCAAACCCCAAACAAAACTTACATTGCTATATCAGTTCAATTCTCTTAACTTTGTTCTAAAAGCCTTTGCCCAACCATCACCGCTTGGCGAACCTAAAGCGATCGCTAAACAATCACGCCAAGATCGAGTCATCTGCATATCACGCAACATTCTTGCCCATTCATGTAGAGCAATCGCGATCGGATTATGAGAACGGACTGGCTTGGTTAAACCATAAACAGGCGGATTAGAGAGATTTTCTTCAGTGAATGTACCAAATAAGCGATCGAAGATAATTAAAACCCCACCGTAGTTGCGATCGATATAAGCTCGATTAGAAGCATGATGGACTCGATGATGGGAAGGAGTATTCAATATCCATTCTAAACCACCGAGCTTTGGTATCAATTCGCTATGAATCCAGAATTGGTAAAATAGATTTAGCGATAGACCAACTCCAACAGCGATCGGATGGAATCCCAACCAAACAGGCGGCAAGAAGAAAAGAAAGTTTCCTGATAACCAGCCTGTCCAACCCAAGCGATAGGCAGCTGAAAGATTGAGACGATTAACCGAGTGATGTACCGCATGGCTTGCCCAGATCCAGCGAATGCGGTGGGAAGCGCGATGTTGCCAGTAATAAAAAAACTCGATCGCTAAAAATAATAGTAAGATTCCCCACCAAGTATCAAGCGGTACTGTCAGCAACCGATGTTCCCAAAGCCACAACGATAAACCAACTAATAATGTTTTAGAAAATATTCCTGAAGCAACATAGCCAACAAACACACCAAATGAGGCGAGACTCTCTTTCCATGAGTAATAACGATTTAATTTGTGCTTCCAGAATAAAAAAGTTAACTCGATCGCGATCGCTATTGCAATAAATGGGAAAAATTTAAGGATGAGCAGGTTATGCATAAAGTTTTATTCAGAAAGCTAAAGACGAATAACAATAATCTTTTAAAAGACTACTGTTAGCGGCGACGAGTGAAAGTTTTGGTAGTTGTAGGAGTGGTAACAGTAGTCGAACCATTTTGAGTAGAAGTGGAATAAGTACTGTCGTTGACTGTGGTGGTGTTATTGCCGCTATATCCTGTAGTTGAGTTATAGCTGGAGGTTCCAGTTGTTGTTCCCGTGTAAGTCTCTCCTTCTTTCGTGGTTACCGAACCACTACCTTGATAGTTAGCCGTTCCATTACCATCAGTTGTAACTTTTGCATTTCCGTTAGCAGTAGTGCCATTGACTCCAGTAACGTTACCTTCAGCAGTTCCAGTGTATCCACCTTGACGATTAGGAGTGACAACTGCCGTGCCATTGGCTGTAGAACCTTTAATCCCCGTGACTGTTTTTGCATTAACAGGAGTAGCTATACCGATAGAGGCAAGTCCTAAGGCTAATGTGAGACTCAAGATTAATTTCTGTGCTTTCTGCATGACTAACTCCAGATATATGTTTAGATTTGGAATGAACTAGTTTGAGATAGAAAGTGTTTGTTGCTTTCTTTGATGCCTTACAATCTAAGTCAAAGGCTAGTAGTGATGCTAGTGATGTTTGTCCCGATCTCTTCAGGACATTTGTCCCAATTTTTTACTTCGCGCATAGAGAATAGGCTTCGACTTCGCTCAGCGAGCGTATACTGCTGGCTGAGCGAAGTCGAAGCCCAACAAATCATTTAGAATTATTATGAACATTCGGATCGAGCCGCGATCGCCTTTATTGCAACTTTTATTAATCCTAGAATGGATTTTGCTAGGTCTAGTCGCGATTACGCAAATTCTAGTTGTAAATAAATTCAACTCTCCGACTGATGCTGTTTTCAACGAAATTGGCTTATTGATATTTGCTGTCTTGGGAGTTGCATTTCCTAAAGCGCCATTACATAAGTTGGCTTATATCATTGCAGAATTTGCTTTGATTTTTTTATTAACTCTCAAGGGCAATATTTCGCTTTTCCAGTTGCTATTTATTGTTTTAGTGATTCGCAATTGCGTAATGTTGGAGGGGAAATTGCGATCGGTTGTGACGGGATTAGCATTATTTTCAGTGCTAGTTTGTGTCACAGAGCGAATGAGAAGTCAGAGCCTATTAGTTCAAGTCGATCCCGATCGCACTTTACTCTATTGGGTTGGCTTTATAGTCATGTTAGGGTTACTGATTCTATTTCTACAACTATTGGTCGAGTCGGCTTTATCAGAACGCAAAAGTCGCGAAGAATTGGTAGTCGCTAACTCGCAACTGAGAGAATATGCAATCCAAATTGAAGAACTTGCTACCGTGCAAGAACGCAATCGCATTGCTCGTGAGATTCATGATTCTTTGGGACATTCCCTTACAGGATTTAATTTACATCTAGAGGCGGCTTTACGATTACTACAATCCGATCCCGAAGAAGCAAAACAACTTTTATTAGAAGCGAAACAACTTGGCTCAGCCGCACTAAAAGATGTCCGTGAATCTGTGTCTGCACTGCGTAGCGATCCGCTAGAGGGTCGATCGCTTGAATTAGCAATGCGATCGCTGGTTGAAGAATTTCAGCGCTCAAGTAGGATTGCATCTCAGCTTATCATCGACGATCTAATCAACGGCAATCGCTATATTTCGCTTCAGCTAAAAACAATCATTTATCGGATCGTCCAAGAATCGTTAACGAATATTAGCAAGCATTCTGAGGCAAGTTTTGTAAATATCGACTGTCAAGTAAGAAACCAAAATCTGGAAGTAACGATAGAAGATAATGGCAAAGGCTTCGATCCCGATCGGAACATGTCAGGATTTGGATTACAAGGAATGCGAGAAAGAGTACTAGCTGTGTCTGGCAACCTAGAAATTGAAACATCGGATGGTAATGGTTGTAAAATCGTTGCAAGATTCAGATTGGATCGTGTTAGCTAATTAGAACTTGTGATGATTCGAATTCTTCTGATTGACGATCAAGACTTGATTCGGCGTGGTATGAAAGCGCTATTGAAATCTGATGCTGAGTTGCAAGTAATTGGGGAAGGTAAAAATGGGATTGAGGCGATCGCTTTAGTTGAGACTCTGCAACCTAATGTCGTCTTAATGGATGTCCGAATGCCTGAAATGGATGGAGTTGCAGCAACGAGAGAAATTTGTCAGCGCTTTCCACAGGTCAAAGTATTGATTATGACTACCTTTGACGATCGCGAATACATTACTCAAGCTTTGCGATTTGGCGCGGCAGGATATTTGCTCAAAGATACGCCTTTCGAGGAACTCGCGCAGGCAATTCGCTTAGTGCATAAAGGCTATATGCAGTTAGCTCCAGGATTAGCGCAAAAACTGCTCGCACCCGATCCTCCTAGTCAAGTTCCATCGGAATTTACCAACTTAACGCCCAGAAAGCAAGAGATTTTAAGGCTAATTGCCAAAGGGGCAAATAATCGTGAAATTGCCGATACGCTGTTTATTTCGGAGAAGACAGTGCGAAATAACATTACCAATATATTCAGTCAACTAGGCTTACGCGATCGCACTCAAGCCGCCATTTGGATGAGCAATAATTATAGCGCTTTGCGCTCGAACCCAAACCAAGAAAAACTTTGAAGGCGTTGCTTTGTAACGCTTTCAAAGTTTTTCTTGGTTCGTTTGAGCGGTAATTTGTGTCAAGCATCGGAACGTCAAAATAAAGGGGGCGCTTTTGCGCCCCCTTACTAATACAGAAATAGTCAAAGCTTTAGATGATTATTTATGCGGCGACAAGCTGCTCAGATGCTTGTTGAGTGAGACGCTCAAATGTTTCACGCATCTTCAGTCCGACAATAATTTGTAGCAGACCAGTTCCGTTGTTAGAGCCTGGATAATCGGGATGTTTGAGCAACAGATGCGTCAACTCGCCGTAGTACTTTGTACTGATGCAGCTAAGGTGGTTTTCGATATAGACCATTTCATCAAGGCGATCGAATTGTCCATCAATCTCCAAAATACTCGCGGGTTGACCACACCAAGCATCTGGACCAGAAAATAGCTTGATTCCAGGATAAGAGCAGGTCAACTTAGTACCGCAAGGGATCCAAGAAATTGTTGAACCTTCATCAAATAGATAAGCTGGCTTCAGCCCCTGCACATCGCTGCGTTGCACTAGGCGAACACGCAACACCTTGCGCTCAGTGTCATTAGCGATGAGATTAGTTGGCAGAATTTGGATTACCACATCCGCATGGGCTTTCTGGGGATCGATATAGGCTTCAAAATCAGGTCTGCGAGAGGCGATCGCCTGCATGACATCCGCAAGGGTATGTCCGCGCTCAGCCATATCACGCTGAATTTTCCAAGCAATTTTGACTTCATCACTGAGATCTAGGTAAATACTGAAATCTAGCAATTCACGGACGCGCTCGTCATAAATTGGATGCAAACCTTCGATCACAATCACTTTATTAGGTGTGACCAGTTCAGGTGGATCGAGCAACCCTGTCTCATGGTTGTAGATCGGCTTCATTACCGATTTACCTTCTTTAAGAGCCTTAACCTGTTCGTACATCAAGTCAAAATTGTTAGCACGAGGATCGAGAGCAGTAATTCCTGTTTCCTTACGTTGTTTGCGATCTAGGCTGTGATAGTCATCCAGACAAATCACGGTCATAAATTCTTCGCCGAATAGGTCATTCAATCTACGCAAAAATGTGGATTTCCCACAACCAGAGTCACCAGCGACTCCGATCACAACAACGTTGTTAGGCTTACTGCTCATAATTCTGAACCGATCCTTATAAAAAATGTATTTATTACTACTTCTTTCCCAAGATCAAATCTACCAAAACAGTGATACCCGTACAAGTTTAATTTTGATTTAACTTTAATAATTGATGCAGTTTATGAATTTAAAGCAAAAATAACGTGTAAATTATAATCTTTAAATTTATTGGAAAATATTGCGATCGCTGTTATGAATGTCATGACCTCAAAATTTAAATTACCAGATTCTCGAAAGGCGATCGATTTTGGGAAATACTTTCTAATTTCGTTAGTACTGCTGCTGGGTTTGCATCTTGTGGCAAATGCCAATAACTCTGAAGTCATTCTTCAGCCTAAATGGACTGCAAATATAGAAGCAAGTGCTAAACCAATCGCCACCGATAAGCAATTATTTGTCATCAGTCCGTTGAAGTTCAGTGAGTTGAAGATCGGTGAGGGTATTCCCTCAGAACTGGTTGCCCTTGATATTGCTTCGGGAAAAATTCTATGGCAACAAAAACTACCACCATCTCAATCGCTTGCCCGTCACCAGTTAATGCTAGATAGTGGAACTATTTACGTCAGTCATGCCAATGGATTAGTGGGCTTTGATCCTGAAACTGGCTCTCCAAAGACATCTTTTAAGTATGGAGAAGATAAGCGTGGCGGTATCCGCGATCGCACGCTGGGAATATCACAAGATATCGCCGTATATGGTGATTCTATCCCAATTGATGAGAGTGGCTCTAGTCGCACAGGCTATCAAACAAAAATATTTGCTATCAATAAAGAGAAACCACTTTGGTCGTATCAGCTTCCTAAAACTAACGGGTTAATTGGTATTTCTGCAATTCAGCCAGTGGTGCAGAATGGAATTTTATTTTTGCCTTCCTTTCATGACACGCCCAAAGGTCGGCTCGAACAATTTACGGTGATAGACGTGCGATCGGGAAAAGTCTTATGGACTTGGGAAACTGCACCACGAGATCCCAATGGATTATGGGCTGCCGATGTTTTTGGAGATACGATCTATACCTCGGTCTTCGGTTTTACCAAGACGCAGCCATTAGGACGCATCCGTGCGATCGCTCTCCAAACTGGTAAAGAGAAATGGTCATACACCATCACTGGCAAAGTCAAAGCTGTGAGCGATCGCGAAGTCTTCGTTTGGCAATCTAAAGATAACTCTGGTGGTAATTTTGTAGTTTTAGATAAGGAGACAGGCAAATTTTTACGCAAATTTACATTAACCCGTGTCTATGATACGGAGCCTCCAAATTTAACTTTGTCAGATGGTCTAATTTACATGCCTGACATGGAAATTAAAAATGTGACCTTAGGCTTTTACGGTTCTGCTGATAACAATAGTTGGGTTAACGCCTTTGACGATAAAACTGGCAAATTAGTATGGCGAACTCCGACCTTGATGAATAGCCATATTTACTATCCACCCATTGTTAATAGCACATTAGATAAACCTGAGAAGAAACATTTGATTTTTGCTAGTAATTTCTTAAGACAAGGTAGTAGCAAGGTACAGTCCTTTGCAATTCCCTAAAACTCCAAAGGCATCGCAGAGCGATGCCTTTGGAGTTTTTAAACCTTGCTGCGGAGAATATCGCAACTGAGAGCATTGTGGAAATCTTCTACATGAGACGTGTTTTGCGGTAGCCAAACATCTCCTGTAGCGATGTGCATCGGAGGCAAAACATCATAAATAGGCTCTTGCAAAAAGTAAGTGTCCTTGAGCTGCACTAACCATGCTGCTTGACCTTGGTCTTGTACCCTTGATTGAATATCAATGAGGCTAGTGGGTGCAATGTCCAGATGGCGATCTAGCTCAAAATCTACTTCCAATTTATCGCGATCGCAAGGAAAAATTGAAGCGATCGTGGCTAGTCCTTGAATTGCACAAGCAGGAAAAGTATCAGTATCGAAGCCAAATTCATCCATGAGTTGCCGACAGGTATGCGCCGAGTCGTGATGGTCGGGATAGCCAAGGGAATGAATCAAGACTCTACTTTCAGTAGAAGTCTTGAGAAATTCAGGCGGATTGAAAATAACTAAGGTACTATATACCCTTGCTAAATAACAAACTGCCTCTTCAGGGCATAGAGAAATGGCTACGGTTATCGTTGCTCGATCAAGCATGATGCAGAAATGCAAGTACTTTTGATGTTTAAGCTGACAGCATACAATGATTGTTGATTTTGTGCTTTGCTGCAAATGACTTAATCTTGCGCCAAAATCGTTAATTTATGGCGAAGACTGGCTATTTTGCTTAACCTTAAATTTCAGCAAGAAAATCGTTGTACTGGCTGACTAGTTCCTTGACGGAAAGTTCAAAAAGTTGTTGCCCATGTTCCACAGTGGCGAGGGCAGGATTTGAACCCATACGTCCATCGGGATAACGTTTCCGAAATTCTTCAGGGCTATAGATGCGACTATCTTTATTGACTGATTCACTAAGTGGGGCATTTTTGATCGCGTCGGGATAGAGATACATCGTCACCGCAATTTCGCTAGGCGTAGCGTGATAGCCTTCCTGATTGCCATAAAGGTCTTTGACGAGTTTATATATTTCGTTGCTAGCCCACCAGTTGCCAAGCCGACAGCGCACATCGGGCAGTTCGTTATAAATCTCGGTAAAGGCAGTTTTGAGAACGGCGATATTGCCGCCATGACCATTGAGAAAGAAGAAGCGTTTAAATCCATGCTTGGCAAGCGATCGCACTACATCATGAATTACTAAAGTCAGTGTAGAAGGCTTGAGGCTAATCGTACCAGCAAAACCCGTGTGATGCTCTGCCATCCCCAGAGTCAGCGTCGAAGTCACTAGAGCGTCAGCTTTTTCCCCAACAGCACGGGCGATCGCTTCCGCACAAATAAAATCCGTGCCAATCAATCCCGTGGGGCCATGCTGCTCAGTGGAACCGATGGGAATAATTACTGCTTGCGATCGCTGCAAGTAGGCTTCAACTTCTTGCCATGTGGATAAATGTAGGAGCATAGAATTTATTTAGAAAACTGGGCAAGGCTTACTTTACGCTAACAGAGATTTCAGGCGATCGGGTTTGTATTAACTTTGACTTATTCGGAAACGCTTTGACAACATACTTATGAATATTAGGACTTACGCAAACAAACCAAGAACTCAAGTTCTTGGCTCAAAGCTAAAGTCAGCTAAAGCGGACTCAAGAATACTTTAAAAGAACCTGTTTCAACAGGTTTAAGCTTTTAGCCCGCAATTTATTGCAGGGCTAATGCGTAAGTCCTAAATGTATAGAGCCAAGCGCTAACATATTAGTAAATAGTGAATTTTTAGTCATGTTTTCAAGCGATATTAAACCTACGCAAATTCTGTCTCCTCAAGAATTAAGCGTTTTAAATGCCAAGTCAAGTTTAAAAGGAACTTTGCAACTATTAGGACATTTAGCAGTGATGGCCGGGAGTGGCTATCTCTGGGGCGCAAATATGGGAAATCTTAGCGATCGCTGGTACGTTGCCCTACCTGCCTTAGTGCTTTACGGATTTAGCTTTGCGATTATGTTTGCGCCACTGCATGAGGCATCCCATCGCACCGTTTTTACGAATAATCGAGCCAATGATGTCCTTTGTTGGTTCGCAGGACTTTTATCTTTTTATAACAGTACCTTCTATCGGCTCTATCACAAGTGGCATCATCGCTATACGCAGATTCCTGATAAAGATCCTGAACTTAGCGATCGCAAGCCGACCAATCTCAGCGAATATCTGATCGAAATTAGCGGCATTACTTGGTGGATCGGTAAGTTTCGCAGACATTTCCTCACAGCGATCGGCAACTTAGAAAATTGTCCGTTTATTCCCGAAAGTTCCCGTGCAGAAGTGATTCGTTCAACTCGATTGCAACTATTGGTTTATGCAGTGGCGATCGCTATTTCTATATATTTCCAACAGCCTTGGTTTATCACCTATTGGATGCTTCCCCTCGCAGTCGGTCAGCCATTTTTGCGATTTCTACTCCTAGCCGAGCATACCGATCGCCCCAATACCGATAATATGCTCGCTAATACCCGCACCACGCTCACTTTTGCACCTTTGCGCTTCTTGATTTGGAATATCTCCTACCATGCCGAGCATCATCTCTATGCTTCCATTCCCTTCCATCAACTAGGCGCAGCTCATGAGAAATTAAGTTCTCATTTTGAATGTGTCGAAAATGGCTACATTAACGTCCATCGCCAAATCATCGCTAATTTCGGCGCAAAAACTGGGAACTCCGCAGCATGAATGTTTTTGAAAATGTTTTTACAATTAAGAACTTTCAGCTTCAGTGCGGGGCAACTCTACCGCAAGCACAATTGGTGTATCAAACCTATGGCGAACTAAATAGCGATCGCTCAAACGTAATTCTCTATCCCACCTCCTACGGAGCGCAACACCCTGATGTTGAGTGGTTAGTGAAACCTGATGGTATTCTCGATCCGACAAAATGGTTCGCGATCGTCATCAATATGTTTGGGAATGGGTTATCGAGTTCGCCGAGTAATTGTGCGGAATGTGGATTATCCGAGCAAGGTTTCTGGTTTACGCATTTAGATAACGTCACGGCTCAAGAGCAAGTACTGCGCGAAGTCTTTGGGATTGAGCGCTTAGCCCTAGTGTATGGCTGGTCGATGGGCGCTCAGCAAGCCTATCATTGGGGTGCATTGCATAGCGATCGCGTCGAACGTATCGCCGCAATTTGCGGCACGGCGAAAACAACCGATCATAATCGCATTTTCTTAGAGAGTTTGCGATATTCCCTAACTGGCGATCCAACTTGGAATGGAACTAGTTTTGATGGCATTCCCGATCGCGGATTTAGCACCTTTGCCAGAATTTACGCCAGTTGGGCAGCATCTCAAGCCTTTTATCGCGAAGGCTTGTATTATCAATTTGGTTACGAATCTCTCGAAGATTATCTCTTGCGTGGTTGGGAGGCTGGTTATCGCAAGCGCGATCCGCGAAATTTGATTGCCATGCTTGATACTTGGCTCAGGTGTGATGTCAGCGATAATCCTGTTTATCAAAATGATTATGAACTGGCGATGCGATCTATTCAAGCGCAAACCCTAGTTATGCCTAGTACTACAGATTTGTATTTCACCCCCGAAGATTGCGATCGCGAGGCAGCGCTAATTCCCAATAGTTCATACCTACCCATTCCTTCGATCTGGGGACATCGTGCGGGCAATCCCTATCAAAATCCTGAAGATGAGCAGTTTATTCGTCAAGCAGTTGGAGAATTGCTAATCAGTTTCTGATTCAGCCTTTGGGGGTTACGTTAGAGATCGTCAACAATCAGAATTTTTTGGCAAAGACTTGGTGAATTAGGCGATCACTATACTTAGCAATTTGTAAACTAGCAAGTAATCGCTTTATTTTAAAGTTTCTTCCAACCTAGATAACTGAATTTTTTAAGCCAGATAGATTTATCCGTGAATGTACGGCTTCTATCGGTTAACACAAGATTTTATCTGCTGAGCTTTACTTGTATATACCCGCTTATTCCTAGTTGTTGAGCAATGTCCTCTAGTATTTCTTTCTTATCTTCACCAGACAAACAGGCAAAAACCCAACGATTTTCACTGATCTGCTTCCACTTATTATTAGTACTATAACCCTCTTTAGGAGGTTTCTTATCTACTATCAAATCAAATTTATTAGTTTTTAATCTTAAACTTTCTACCCTCTCAATTCCAATCGCTTTAATTGTATTGGCAAAAATATCAATCTGCTTTGTTCCATTAATTGATTTATTGTGCAATATAACTTCAAGTTTTTGATCTGGCTGTCGTGGTGGTTTAATAGTAGGAACAGGTTGAGTCGTAGTAATAGGAACAGGTTGAGTCGTAGTAATAGGAACAGGTTGAGGAATAGGAACAGTTATCTCACAAAGAGTTGCTACGGATTTTTCTTTAGACCTGTCATAGCTAACTTTCAACTGAGCCATAAATGTCAATTTATCTTCTTCAGTTTCCCAGTCAGCATCTTCAAAGAATGAGTCAATATAGTACTGAAATTCTTCAAGTTTCCGCTCTAGTCGTTCACTTTGTTCTAAACCTAATGCCTTGTCTAGTTCTCTTCTGATTGCGTCTCTCTCGGTTTCTTTTTGATCCTTTCCAGTTTTCAGAATTTCAATAATACTTTGCGACTTGTTTTTATCAATAGCATCACTGATTTCATCATCCAAGTCTTGAATTTCACCATTAATCTTTGCAAGTTTTTCTTTCAATTCATCTACAGTATTCATTTCTACATCCTCCAAAACAATAAGGGTTTCATCAATTTCTTCAAGTGGCTCTCTGGCGAGTCTTTCATCCCCATCTCCATCATTATCAGGTCTAGTTTTGGGACTTGCCTCTAAACTCCATTCTCTGTGTTTTTTCGGAGAGCCAAACTCATCATATAATCCAACATTATCAAGCACAATAGAATATGGCTTACTTCTGGATGGACGCATACATCTACCAACTTGTTGTAAATACATAGCTAGAGACTTTGTTGGACGCGCAAGCTGTACCACCTCACAATCAGGTACATCAAACCCTTCAGAGACAATTCCGACATTACTCAAGATCCGAATCTCACCAGATCTAAATTTATTGATAATGTCATTGCGTTCTTCTTTTTTCGTGTCAGCATCAATATGTGCAGTCGCAAAACCTGCCGCTTGATAACGTTCTACAATACTTTTACTATGGTCAGTAGTGACAGCAAACACGATCATCTTTTTCCCCTTAGCGTGATCAAAGTAACTCTGGATCAAGTTAGCCATCACAGTCTCTTCGCACATTTTCTGACTCAATTGCTCAGAATCATAGTCTCCCCCAATTATCGCAATATTGCTCAAGTCCATCTTCGGTAGTATTGGCGATCTGCCGATATATTTGATTTTTGCCAAATATCCATCTTGAATAAATTCATCAATCGAGTTAGATAGAATTAATACATCAAAAAGATCCCTAAAGCCTTCGTTACTCAAACGAATCGGCGTAGCCGTTACACCTAAAAATTTTGAATCAGGATAAGTTTCCCACAACTCACGATAACTTTTTGCTGGTACATGATGAGCTTCATCAATAATAACGATGGAGGGCTTCAGGTCGGGATATTCTCGCCTATTTAAAGTTTGAATCGAAGCAACTTGAACAGGAAGAGATAAATCGGCTCGGACATTTGCCATAATTGTTCCAGCCCTAATCCCAAAGTCATTCCAAAGTCTTGCTACATTTTGATCGATAAGTTCTTTACGGTGAGCAATGATCAACAACTTAGAGTTATTCGCCAATTCATCTTTAACTATTTGATTAAAAAGTACTGTTTTCCCCGTTCCCGTAGGCATTTGTAGCATTACACTGCGATGATTTTGCCAAGCGTCATAAATTTCTTTGATTTTTTGATTTTGGTACGGTCTGAGTTGAACCACGCTTATTTAATTTTAATGATTTTTGTCTTTTTATTTTAGCTAACTACGATCTCCTGTTGCATCTAACTATTTAGATATCTCTTTTTCAAAGACAAAGCCAAATTTCTATATCTACGAAATATTATTGACAAGATTGATACGAGACTGCATTTTAATTTGCGCGATAATCCCGTTTGCTGAGAGATAAACATTGTGACCACGGGATTATGACTAAGGCTCTATCTGAAATTGCTCAAGAAAAAGGGATTCGTTACTTTCTCATTTCCTTTACTGATCTGTTTGGCGTGCAACGCGCTAAATTAGTGCCAACCGCAGCGATCGATTCGATGGAAGCCAACGGTGCGGGATTTGCAGGATTCGCCACATGGCTCGACATGACACCCGCCGATCCCGATCTCTTCGCTATTCCCGATCGCCATAGTCTTTTTCCCTTACCTTGGCAGCCCGAAATTGGCTGGATGCCCGCCGATCTCTACATGAATGGCGAACCCGTCAAGCAAGCCCCCCGTTATGTTCTCAAGCAAGCCCTGAGCCAAGCCAAAGCCCTCGGCTATCGCGTCAAAACGGGTGTGGAATGCGAATATTTCCTGCTCTCTGCTGATGGTACGGATATTTCTGATTTAAGCGATCGCGCTAGCAAGCCCTGCTATGATCAACAAGCCCTAATGCGCCGATTCGATATTATTGCCGAAATCTGCGATGCCATGTTAGCGATGGGTTGGGGAGCCTATCAGAACGATCATGAAGATGCGAATGGTCAGTTTGAGATGAACTGGAATTACGCCGATGCACTGGTTACAGCCGATCGCCATGCCTTTTTTAAATATATGGTCAAAGCGATCGCCGAAAAGCACGGCTTCCGCGCCACCTTTATGCCGAAACCATTCCCACATCTAACGGGCAACGGCTGTCATACCCATCTCTCCATTTGGGATTTAGAGGGAAATACGAATCTATTCGATGACGCAAAGGGAGAACTCGGTTTATCCAGTCTCGCCTATCAATTTATCGGCGGCGTATTGCATTCCGCCGAATCCGTTTGCGCCTTCACCAATCCCACCGTCAATTCCTACAAACGGATTAATGCCCCCGTAACTAACTCTGGCGCAACATGGTCGCCCAACACGATCAGCTACACAGGCAACAACCGCACCCACATGATCCGCATTCCCGAAGCAGGTCGCTTTGAGTTCCGTCTCGCTGATGGAGCCGCGAATCCCTATCTCCTCCCTGCTGCCCTGATCGCTAGTGGTCTCGATGGCATCAAACACAAACGCGAAGCAGGTCAACGCCATGACAATAATTCCTACACCGATCCGCTTCCCTTCGGCACAGTGAAACAGTTGCCAGCTAATCTCTTAGATGCGCTCCGATGTTTGCAAGCAAATACTATTCTGCCCGATGCGTTAGGTTCAGAGTTTGTGCAATCCTACATCAAGTTAAAGCAACGCGAATGGAATGATTACAGTACTCGCATTAGTCCTTGGGAATTGGAACATACTTTAGACTGCTAACGATCTCAAGAAATGGGTGGCTCAAGCATTGAATAGTTGATACATTGAGTGTAAAACCTCGTATTGCTGAGCATGAACTCACCGATGGACAAATTTCTAGATGAGAATATGGACGATCGCGCAATCTATGAACTGATGTCAAAAGCGATCGCCTTTATTCGTCAAAACTATCAGTGACAACTAGATCTTGCCGCATAAAAAACTATTTAATATCTTTTACTGCATCTTCGATAGCAACTTTAGCCTCTGGATCTGTCATTGTCTGCACATTTGCCCCCAAACCAAGGGATTCTAGAATGAGCATCCCATGAGGTTGATTCCTTTCATTCAGAACAAAGGTCGCTAAACCATCTCGGAAACTGTTTAAGTCTGCTTTATCTATGGCTGCAAGGTATTCTGCTACACCGCTACTCGCATAATTCTTGATTAAATTTCGCCATCCTTGACGAGCGAAATCGTAACCTGAAGTTAAGACCTTATGTCCTAAGGGAACTGCTTTTGAAACCGTTCCTAAACTAGCGACGATCGCTACATTAATCCCAAGACTAGGGAAGTATTTTGCAGTCTCAGAGGCAAAATCCACTCCAGTTGAGGCAAAGGGAACTGCACCATTCTTCAGCCTACTCCATTGCTCATCTACCAAGTAGCCGACTTGCTTTTGTTTTGCTAGGTCGGGCGTATTTTCCTGTAATACTTTTAATTGTTTATAGCTCATGAAAGCAAAAATCCATTTTTTTACCGATACTATAAACTTGGTACATTTCATAATCAATTCACTTATAGGCAACCACTTTACAAAAGACGATAATCTTCCCGTAGTCCACTCCATAGCATTTACAAAAGCGTTAGCTATTTTGATGGAACCAATAATAAAATCTCCCAACTTACCAATAACTAACGAAACATTTTCAAAGGTTTGCATTTTCGTGTCATTCCAAAAATCCACCTTACGCACTGCTTCCCAAACTTCCTTGCCAGCATCAAATATTTTCATTCCCTCGGACATTGCTTCCAAGCAACTTGTCATCGTTTCGATTTCGTTTGCCTTTAGTCCCGCTACAACAGTACCTGTCAAGCTGCCCAGAGCTTTGCTACCAGAAATTCCTTTTTCGATCGTGCCGCTATTCGAATCTGTTGCTATTTTGATCGCGTTCGCCGCATCATCAAGAAATTCTAAGAAATTGCCCCCTCCTTCAATCGAATCAACACCGTAGCCTCCCACCGTTGGCAGAGGTAACGTATCATCTCGCTGCACGATATCTTGCAAAGGAGATCGCTGCACCGCCCCACTATTTTGCTGCACTACATGGGTCAACTCGTGGGCGATCAACTCCTGCCCACCTCGACTACTCGGCTCATACGCCCCCTGCCGAAAGAATAGATCCTGTCCCGTCGTAAACGCCTTTGCCTGTATCGATTTGTTCAACTGGTCAGCCTGAGCATCCGTGTGCACCTTTACGCCGCTAAAGTCTGCTCCCATTGCTTGACCCATCTGTTCTTGCAGACTCGGATCGAGAGACTGACCGCTACCCCTCGCACTTTGAATGGAAGACTCTAAATCCGTTGAAGCTTCGCCACCATTCAGAAACTCCCGTCTCTGCACCAAAGACTTTGCTTGCAATTCTTCATCCTCATCTTCTATTGATTCTTGCTTTTGGATTTTAGAAATCGCAGGCTTCATTTGTAATTCTTCGTCTTCAGATTCTAGCGACTCTTGCTTTTGGACAGATCCCTGAGGTGATGAATTAATCTGCTGCACTACCTTAGCCGCAGTAACATCTGCTTCTTTCTCATATTTGTCATTTGGCTCGCCAATATTCAGCTTTGCCTGAATTGGCATCAATGCCATTTTGTCTTGAGACCGAATTTTTGGAAAATGTTTGCGCTTTTTCCTCTGCACTACATCAATAGGCGATCGCGATCCGTTTATCTGCGTATCGATCAGCCTTTGTAACAAATTTTCTGGCTGATGATTTTGAGTGACCTTCGGCGCATTTTGCACTTCAATGGGAGCTGATTCTTCTGACTCAACGGGTGCAAATGGTCTTGTTTGCAGGTTTAAGTTCGTTGACTTTTCATTAGAAAATGTTTGTGAAGGCTTTTCTTTTCTAAGTCTCACGCCTTATACCTCTACAGCTAATTATTCTTAAAGGGTTTGTGTCAAAAATAAATCTTGCGTTCCCGTATTTATTTTTGCATAAGCAACTATATATTTGCAACGACACTTTTGGAGAGATTCCGTTACTTACTTCTCAATGCTTTTGACGATCGCGTGGTCGTCCCAATGCAGCAAGAGCGATCGCAAATACTGTTGGTAGCAATCCCATCAGTTTCATCATTCCCTGTCATCGTATCATTCGCGAATCGGGTGAGTTAAGCGGCTATCGTTGGGGATTGGCACGTAAGACGACAATATTGGTATGAGAGGCTAGTTATCAGAAGTAGGTTGGGTGAAATTAAACAAATCGGGTGTCATTGACTTCTCAAACACTTACTCAGCTTATTTGAGTAACCTTCACTATGGTATTCCCACCTAGTGTTGTGGGCGGCGTAATGCTATCTACTTTAAATGTGGCTTTGGGTAACAACAGGATCTCTTTCTCGGATTTGATATCCGAAATCTCACTTATATCTCTTCCATTGTTGACTGTCAGTTCTAAAAGGATCGGTATTTTGGGATTAACCCCTTCTCGCTGAGCAAAATCTTCACTCCTAGATTTGTCGAGACTCGTACTGGTAAAAGCTGGGTAAGAGAAAGTTTGACCGACTTGGTATCGCTTTTCAAAAGCCTCCTTCTCAAATCCTTCGCCTCTATAAGTTGTTGTACTTATTTTATCCATTTTCTTTAGCCCTGACAAAGCCATATAGTTATGCCTAAAAGCTTCATTCTTAATTGCTTCCTTTTGATCTTTGGTTGCTGGGTCTTTTCCCTTACTTAAACTCTTAAGCATCTGTTTGGTCGAATCAGTATCTCTCCACTCTGGAGGGAATGGAACTATTTTTCCGTCCATGTTTACTTTAGCTCCTTCGATCAGTACTTTGATCGCTCCATCAAGCCATACATCGTTGTCCGCCACAACAGGATTCATATACCTGTAGTCCCCTGCCGCGTAGATGCGAATAGCAGTCAGTTCACCTTTAGTAAGCCCGAACTTTTTGGCAAGTGGTTCTATGTCTTCATCCACATATTCTAACCCACGATTTACAGAACTTCCAGTTACCGTCAAATATTTGAATTTGCCCTTCGTCAGGTCTTGTATATAAGTCGAAGATTCAGCTTCTGGCAATTCTTTTTTACAAGCCTCTAGTAGATTTTTCGCATCAAGATCCTTTTTGTCATTCTTGCCCTTATGTTCTTCGAGATAACCATTACAATCACTAATAATTTGGCGCAATGTAGTTAGCTCTTCATAAATATCTGTTGTTTTCGCGTATTCTTTGTAAGCCTTCTTGATTTCTGAAAATTTCTTGTCGTGGCTGTGGAGAAGTTTCGCCTTCGTACCCGCCTTAGCATTGAAAGTGAAATTCACTTTACGCTGAATACTGCCACTCTGCTGAACCACATGGGTCAACTCATGGGCAATCAACTCCTGTCCACCTCGACTTCTCGGCTCATATGCCCCCTGCCGAAAGAATAGATCCTGTCCCGTCGTAAACGCTTTCGCCTGTATCGATTTGTTCAACTGGTCTGCCTGAGCATCCGTATGCACCTTTACGCCACTAAAGTCGGCTCCCATCGCTTTACCCATCTGTGCTTGCAGATTCGGATCGAGCGACTGACCGCCACTTCTCGCACTTTGAATGGAAGACTCTAAATCCGTTGAAGCTTCGCCACCATTCAGGTTTTCACGTCTCTGCACAAAAGACTTTGTTTGTAATTCTTCATCCTCATCCTCCATTGTCTCTTGTCGCTGAATCGTAGAAATCGCAGGCTTCATTTGTAATTCTTCATCTTCAGATTCTAGCGACTCTTGCTTTTGGACAGATCCTCCGTGCGGTGATGAATTAATCTGCTGCACTACCTTAGCCGCAGTAGCATCTGCTTCTTTCTCATATTTGTCATTTGGCTCGCCAATATTCAGCTTTGCCTGAATTGGCATCAATGCCATTTTGTCTTGAGACCGAATTTTTGGAAAATGTTTGCGTTTTTTCCTCTGCACTATATCAGCAGGCGATCGCGATTCGTTTATCTGCGTATCGATCAGTCTTTGTAATAAATTTTCTGGCTGATGATGTTGATTGCCATTCGATGAATTTTGCACTTCAATGGGAGCTGATTCTTCTGACTCAACGGGTGTAAATGGTCTTGTTTGCAGGTTTAAAGTAGTTGATTTACTAGTAGAGAGTATTTGTGAAGGCTTTTTCTTTCTTAGTCTCACGCCTTATACCTCTACAGCTAATTATTTTTAAAGGGTTTGTATCAAAAATATATCTTGCATTCCCGTATGTATTTTTGCATAAGCAACTATATATTTGCAACGATCCTTTTGGGAGAGTCGATTACTGGATTAAATGTTACCTAGAAAGAATGCCTGTAATATTAAATATCTGTTACTTAACTCATAAGAACTAAAAGAGAATTGCGGCGCAAAGCGCCGCAATTCTCTTTTAGTTCTTATCTTGCACTGCGATCGTAAGAACTAACGCTGCAACATTGCCCAAACAAATCCTGCTCCTTTACCTTGAACTCTTGCCATCTGAATCCATAGCAAAGTCATATGTTCTAAATGTAAGCTCATGGATAATTTACCTGTATCTACTGGTTCCCATCCTAATTGGGAACACAGAGAACTTACCATCTCTTTGGCAGATTGATCATTACCAGCAATTAACATTGCAGGTTTGAGATCACCATAGCCAGCATAGGTACTATCTTCAAAGTTCTCATAGCCATAAATAGTAAAGGCTTTCACCACATGGGTATTAGGCACAAATTCTTGAACAGTTTCACTACCAGAGATTTGACTTTGTAAACCATGCGATAGATTCGCGCCAACAGGATTAGTGCAATCCACTAAAATCTTGCCGTCCAGCAATGATTTCACAGGAGCAAGTGCCGTCTCGATCGCATTAAAAGGAGTTGCTAAAAACACAATTTCTGCTTCTTGGACAGCTTCCAAAGGTGATTTGACAATTAGTGCAGAATTGCGGCTAGTGGCTTCTAGAACTGACTTAGATTGAGGATCGCGGGCAGCGATGAAGACTTGATGACCGAGTTTTTGGAGGCGATCGGATAGGGGTGCGCCGACATTACCAGTGCCAATAAACGCAATTTTCATACAGTTACTCCTAATGCTTCTAATACTAATTTTGCAGTTTCTGAACCAGAGTTTTGCTGCTGACCTGTAATTAAATTACCATCACAGATTGCATGGGGTGAAAACGGTGCTTCAGTTACAAAATTAGCCCCTAATTGTTTAGCTTCATCTTCAATCCGAAAAGGCATTACTTTCTGACCAACAACTTGATCGGCATAGTCTTCTTCGCTATTGGCAAAACCCGTAATTGATTTTCCTTGAATTAAATATTCTCCATTAGGAAGTTTGGTTTCTAATAATAGACAAGTGCCATGACAGAGCGCCGCCGTTGGTTTGCCAGTTCCATAGAAATTTGTGAACAATTGCACCAGATTCCGATCTTGACGGAAAGTGAACATCGGTGATTGACCACCACAGACAACGATCGCATCAAAATCATCGATATTTAGAGTGGCGATCGCAGGCGTATTTTCCAGCAATTGCATAAAATCTGGTTGATTAATGTATTGCAATGACAGGACATCATCTTTGGAATAACCCGAAGCATCGCGGGGATCGCTCAAGCTATCAAATTCCACTTTACCGCCCTTGGGACTAGCGATCGTCACCTGACAGCCTGCTTTGATAAACGCATCATAGGGATGAATCAATTCCGCAGCCCAGAAGCCAACGGAAATCCCTAAAGTCGTAGAGGTGGAAGGATTGGCAACAATTAAGAGAATTTGTTTGCTCATGGAATGTTTGGATCGAATCAAAAATTACTCAATCAAGTGTGGATCGAGTATCATTCATTTGTCCAATGGATAATTTATATAAAAATCATTCATGTTATGAATTTTAGTCTGAGTCAAATCGATCTCAATCTATTGGTGGTGTTTGATGCGCTCATGCGCGATCGCCATGTCACTCGTGCAGGAGAAAGAATCGGTTTAAGCCAACCTGCAACGAGTAACGCTCTGGCACGATTGCGATATCTGACTAAAGATGAATTATTTATTAGGGCAAAGTCTGGCTTGCAACCCACACCTGTAGCGATCGCCTTAGCAAACCAAATTCAGCCAGCATTACAACAGATTCAGATAGCACTGTCATCGGCAGAGAGTTTCGAGCCAATGACTAGCGATCGCGTATTTGCGATCGGCATGACTGACTATGTAGAATTTGTGCTGTTACCACCGTTGTTAGAGAAATTAGAACAGATTGCCCCAAATCTTAAAATCCAAGTGCGAACAGGCGATCGGCAGCAGTTATTTGATTTATTGGACAATGGTAAAGTCGAACTCATTTGTGGCGTATTTCCTGAACAGATCCCTTGGCATCAAGAACAATTACTTTTCCAAGAGCGCTTTGTCTGTGTGTGTCGCCAAAATCATTCCTTCATTAAGGATTATCTTTCTTTGGAAGAATATCTCGCAACTTCTCATCTATTAATTTCCATTAAAGAAGATATGGTCGGGCGAGTTGACAAGCTATTAGCAAAACAAGAATTAAGCAGAAATATTACTATTTCCATTCCTCACTTTCTTGTAGCTCCTTCAATTCTGGCGCGTACCGATTTAATTGCTACCCTAGCCGAACGAGTTGCGATCGCCTTTGCTAAAGACCAAAAACTAAAAGTGTTCCCCTGTCCACTACCGATGGAAAATTTTTCGGTGTTTATGCGCTGGCATCAAAGCACTCGCAATCATGCGACTCATAGCTGGTTACGCCATACTCTTACCGAAATCGCAACTACTATTTAAAGTCATATTTACTATAACTAATATGGCTATTCAAATATTTGAATTTAAGTCTTGAGCATGTATTTTATCACTGTGACGTAGCAAAAGGATGATTAGCATAATTTAACGCAACCGATTTAAATATTGCAAAGCAAAAAATAATACTTGCAATTTTGGTAAAAACTACTATAATAGAAATATACCAGCCTCTACCCCAACCAAAGTCATGAGCGCTATAACTGTCAATCCTGCTGTGAGCCTGAAATCCGATACTCTGAACATCGCCACGGATGAATATGGATTGCTCACCGACCTTTATCAACTGACGATGGGTGCTTGCTATGTACGAGAAGGATGCGATCGCAAGCGAGCAAGTTTTGAATTATTCGTGCGTCGCCTTCCTGAAGGATTTGGCTACCTAATTGCAATGGGCATCGCTCAAGCGGTGGAATACTTGCAAAATCTTCATTTTACCACCGAGCAAATCGCCGCTTTACAAGCAACAGGAATCTTTGCTAATGCCGATCGCCGCTTTTGGGAATTATTGGAAAACTTCCGCTTTGAGGGCGATCTATGGGCAGTTGCCGAAGGAACAGCAATGTTTGCCAATGAGCCTTTCTTAAGAATTGAAGCTCCACTCTGGCAAGCGCAACTGGTTGAGACTTATCTCTTAAACACAATCAACTACCAAACCTTGATCGCCACTAGAGCCGCCAGAATGCGAGATGTTGCAGGCGATCGCATTACCCTCTTAGAATTTGGCACAAGACGCGCCTTCAGTCCTCAAGCTTCGCTCTGGGCAGCAAGAGCAGCACTCGCCGCAGGAATGGATTCTACTTCTAATGTATTAGCGGCACTGAAACTGGGTAGGCAACCAAGCGGCACGATGGCTCATGCGTTGGTTATGGCATTGAATGCAACGGAAGGCAGTGAAGCCCAAGCCTTTAGCGCCTTCCATCAAGTTTTCCCTAACAGTTCGCTCTTAATCGACACCTTTGACACGATCGCTGCTGCCCGTAATCTTGCCGAAAAAGTCAAATCTGGCGAGATGCAAGTAAAAGGAGTTCGCATTGATTCAGGTGATATTGCCGCAGTTTCTAAAGAAGTAAAAGCACTACTTCCCGATGCTGCCATATTCGCCAGTGGCGACATAGACGAAGCTGAGATTATTCGCCTCAAAGATTTAGGAGCGCCCATTGATGGCTATGGCATTGGCACAAAATTAGTCACAGGTGCGCCCGTAAATGGAGTCTATAAACTAGTGGAAATTGATAATATTCCTGTTTCCAAAAAATCAAGCGGGAAGCAATCGATCGCAGGTCGCAAACAAATCTGGCGCAGTTTCGAGAATGGAGTAGTAATTGGCGATCGCCTCACCCATATTTCTGAGATTCCTCAACCCAACGAGCATCCGCTCCTAGAATGCATCATGCACAATGGCGAGTTGTTGAAGTCTCTAGATGATTTGGATGCGATCGCCATGCGTACTCGTAATTCTGTAAAGTCCTTACCAGAAAATGTCCGCGCTATTACTTCACCCACAACCATTCCTGTTACGATCGCAGCAAGTTTACAAGGGTAATTATGAACATCGCTCTTTTTGGAACTAGCGCCGATCCGCCGAGCATTGGACATCAGCAAATATTGCAATGGCTCGATAACCATTACGATCGCACAATCGTTTGGGTCTCAAATAACCCATTCAAAACTCATCAAGCAAGCCTACGCGATCGCATCGCCATGATGGAGCTAACTATCGCCGCCATCCAACCACCTGCTCAAACGATTGGCTTGCATCCCGAACTTAGCGATCCGCGCACAATTAATACCGTCGAAAAAGCCAAACAAATCTTGCCCTATGAAAACTTTACCCTCGTCGTCGGTGGCGATCTCGTACCGCAATTACCCACATGGTATCGCGCCCAAGATTTGTTAAATCAAGTTAAGCTGCTAGTCGTCCCTCGTCAAGGTGTAAGCATTGCTGCTACTGATATCGATCGCCTTATAAACATGGGTACTGAAGTCGCGATCGCCCCTGACTCCACCTCAATACCTAACGTTTCTTCGTCTGACTATCGCAACAATGGCAACAGTTCAGTCATAATACCCACAGTCGCAGCATATATCCAACGAGAGTCGCTTTACGCATGGCAGACAAGTCCCGCAACACAGTAACTAAAAAACCCCTAGCAGATTTCAAGGTTGGTGTCGATAACGTGATTTTTTCCGTCGATACCGAGCAGAATCGTCTATTGGTGTTACTGGTGATGCGCCAACACGAACCCTATCGCGATCGCTGGTGTCTACCAGGAACCCTCGTGCGCCAAGGCGAATCCCTTGAAGAATCTGCTTATCGCATTCTCTCTGAAAAAATCCGTGCCAAAAATCTTTATCTCGAACAACTCTTCACCTTTGGTGATATCGGACGCGATCCTCGTGAAGCTCCCGATAGCTATGCAGTGCGCTATTTATCCGTCAGTTATTTTGCCTTAGTTCCCTTCTCTCAAGCAGAACTAATCGCTGATGGAGTTAGTGGCATCGCATGGTATCCCGTCAAGCAAGTTCCCGAACTCGCTTTCGATCATAATCGCATTCTCGAATACGGACATCGTCGTCTCCGCAACAAACTCGAATATAGCCCTGTAGCCTTCGATGTCTTGCCTGAAGCCTTTACTCTTAGCGATCTCTATCAGCTCTATACCACTGTCCTCGGCGAAAACTTTTCTGACTACTCTAATTTTCGCACCCGATTACTCAAGTTAGGTTTCTTAAGTGACACTGGTATCAAAGCTTCACGGGGAGCAGGTCGTCCCGCCAGTCTCTATCGCTTCGATGCTGAAGCCTTCGCTCCATTTAAGAATAAGCCAATGGTATTTATTTAGCTCAATCAAGAGATTGCTATGCAACCTCTTGATTGGAACCTATTTTTTATAATCTATAATTCCATTTTTATAATCGTAGTTCATCAATCTATGATGCCAAGTTTCTCCAGTACAAAAATCAGTATACTTAACTGACTGCCCAACCTTAATTATTGGTTCCTTGAGGGGAGCGAACGGGATGTTTTCCCAATCTACGATCGCATCGATTTGCCAATCATTATTTGCACGAGTCTTATTGATGAATTCCACCTTCACAGGATCGTCAATAGTCCCTTTATTTTCTTGCAGAGTAAGATACAAGGCATCAATCCAATTATTTGCAATTTTCTCCTCCACATTTTGCTTACCCCAAATCTGAAAGGTTAAATAGGAACGCAAGTCAATTTCTGATACTAGCTTTCCATTTTGAAAAGTCCGTAAGATCATCATTCTACGGTTAGTCATAGCCAGCAATACATCTTGATAGCCTCTTCGGGGTTCAATCAAAATTGAAAATTTATCTTGGAAGTCTTCAAAACTATCTAGGATGAATACTCGCACTGATGATGGCAGATCGAGGGGGGTGGGAAATACTTCTAAAGAATAAAAGCTTTTACGTTTCGCCATAATTTCTAGTGTCGATCGAACCAACTATGACCGACTAATTACCTATCCTAGCTATCCATTTCATTGCTATATAAATGACTTGCAGGACATTCACCCCCAATCCAAAGCAAGTACGCCAGATTTCTACTTATCTACTTTTGACTTTAACCATCTCGTAAACCCTCAGCTAATCTTTTAAAATTAAGTTGACGATCGCACTAATTTAAAGTTATTATAGTGAGTTCGGAATTCCAAAACTGTAAAGCCATGCCGCTACCGATTGTTGCCGTTGTCGGTCGCCCCAATGTGGGCAAATCTACCCTAGTAAACCGCTTGTCGGGTGAACAATATGCGATCGTATACGATGAACCAGGGGTAACCCGCGATCGCGTTTACCGCGAATGTTTCTGGGGCGCACATGAATTTCAAGTCGTTGATACGGGCGGCTTGGTCTTTGACGACGAGACTGAATTTTTACCAATGATCCGCGAACAGGCAGAAATCGCCATTCGCGAGTCGGTGGCTGTGATTTTTGTGGTAGATGGCTTAGCAGGGATCACCGATGCCGACGAGCAACTGGGTGGCTGGTTACGACGACAAAATATTCCCGTATTATTAGCAGTTAATAAATGTGAAGGTTCCAAGTTTGGACTTTCACTGGCTGCCGAATTTTGGAATTTGGGCTTAGGCGAACCGATACCCATGTCGGGGATTCACGGTAACGGTACGGGTGAATTACTAGACGAGTTAGTCAAGCATTTACCTGCACCCGAAGAAGTAATTAAGGAAAGCGACGAAATTAAAGTGGCGATTATTGGTCGCCCGAATGTTGGTAAATCCAGCTTGCTCAATGCTTTCATTGGTGAAAATCGGAGCATTGTTAGTCCGATCTCTGGCACAACTCGCGACGCGATCGATATGTCAGTCGAGCGTGATGGTAAGAAGTATCGCCTAATCGATACTGCGGGTGTACGGCGCAAGAAAAATATTGACTATGGGATTGAATTTTTTAGTATCAATCGTGCGTTTAAAGCGATCGGGCGATCCGACGTAGTTTTATTAGTCATTGATGCTCTTGATGGTGTCACCGATCAAGACCAGAAACTAGCAGGTCGCATCAACGATGAGGGCAAGGCTTGCGTAATCGTCGTGAATAAATGGGATGCGATCGAAAAGGATTCCTACACTATTTACGACTACACCGCCGAAGTTAAAAGCCGCTTGATGTTTGTCGAGTACGCACCGATCATTTTTGTGAGTGCACTTACAGGTCAGCGTGTGACCCAAATCCTCGATCGCGTGGATATTGCCGCCGAACAGCACAAACGCCGAGTTCCTACTGCGATTTTGAATGAAGCGCTAAATGAAGCAGTCACATGGCATGCTCCGCCAACAAGTCGCGGCGGTAAGCAGGGTAAAGTCTATTACTGTACCCAAATTTCTGATAGCCCCCCAACGGTAATTCTCTTCGTCAACGATCCCCATCGTTTTAACGATAATTACAAACGCTATATCGAAAATCAATTCCGCAAAACGCTTGGATTTGAAGGAACACCATTACGATTTATTTGGCGTGGCAAGAAAGATCGCGAAGTTGAAAAGTCGAAGAATTCAGCATTTAGATAGTCTAAAAATGTCGCTAGGCGACATTTTTGGGCTTTAAGCACTATGACGCTTGCTATGATTGTTGTTGCTACAGTTTAATAGTATAGGCAGCATTGGGAGCCCATAAAAGGGCGATCGCTCGATACAACAACTATGACAGCCTTAGAAGAAACTTCATTTGAAACCTATGCTCTTGGGGCTGCAACTTTTGATTTGAGCGGTCTTCCTAAAGAATATTACACACTTGTCGATGGTAGTAAGAGCATCATTTGGGTTCAACCAATTTTCCAAGCTCTGGGGCTAAAGTCACTGTTAGCGGCTTCTTTGCCTGTGGAAAATTTTACCCATGCAGTAATTTATGGAAAAGATTTTACTGCTGTTGTAATCAAGCAGCATGGTAATTATTTGGCTCTATTAATCGATCCACAAATTGAAATCATTAATGATAAGTTTCTACATTGGGCGCAATGTTTTAACGCGACTTCTCTAAAAGATAATCCTAGATTTCAAGTTATTTAACAATATCCGTAGCGCTTTGCGCTCAAACCAAAACCACAAAAGCTTTTTGAAAGTGTTGCCTTGCAACACTTTCAAAAAGCTTTTGTGGTTCGTCGGATCGGTAATTTCTATAAGTATCTTGGCACTTGCTGAGAAAAACGTCCCACCAAGTTATATAGCTTCGACTTCGCTCAGCTAACGTTGGCTGAACTGAGCTTACCAAAGTGTCGAAGCCCTGAATCTCATAAATGATTGAGGACTGCTATAGCTCTTAGTTAATTACATTAATTTGATATCAAAAATATTCTAGTTTTTACCTGAATGCTAAGCGCTCTAAGTCCCACGAAAATCAGCCGTAGTCATAAATTTCGACTTCGATCGCGATCGCTCAAAAAACTATGCAAGACTTTAATAAATATTTAATAAAAACGCTCTTATGAAACGAATTACCCTGCTTGGCTCCACTGGCTCGATTGGTACTCAAACACTGGATATCGTGGCAGAATATCCTGATAAATTTCAGATTGTTGGGATGACTGCTGGGGGAAACATCGAACTGCTTGCCCGTCAAATTCGCCAATTTCAGCCCGAAATCGTGGCGATCGCTAGTGAGACCAAACTCGCAGAATTGAAAGAGGCGATCGCCGATCTTGCGATCAAGCCAATCCTATTAGCAGGAGCCGAGGGGGTAGAAACTGTAGCTGCTTATGGTGATTCTGAAGCAGTTGTAACGGGAATTGTTGGTTGTGCGGGTCTTTTACCAACGATCGCTGCAATTAAGGCTGGGAAAAATATTGCACTGGCAAATAAAGAGACTTTGATTGCGGGCGGTGAAGTGGTCGTGCCATTGGTGAAAAAACATGGTGTGAAGTTATTACCTGCGGATTCCGAACATTCGGCAATTTTTCAATGTTTGCAAGGAGTCCCAGAAGGAGGGCTAAGGCGGATTATTCTCACGGCCTCGGGTGGCGCATTTCGCGATCGCCCCACGGAGGAACTTGCATCCGTCACTGTCGCCGACGCACTGAAACATCCTAACTGGGCAATGGGTAAAAAAATCACGATTGACTCGGCAACCCTAATGAATAAAGGCTTGGAGGTGATCGAAGCGCATTATCTCTTTGGTGTTGATTACGATCGGATTGAGATTGTGATTCATCCTCAAAGTATTATTCATTCTCTAATCGAATTGGAAGATACTTCAGTGCTCGCGCAGCTTGGCATTCCCGATATGCGCTTACCATTACTCTATTCTCTTTCCTATCCCGATCGCGTTCCGACGCAATGGGAACGCCTCGATCTCGTGAAATGTGGCACGCTCACCTTCCGCGCCCCCGATCACCAGAAATATCCTTGTATGGAACTAGCCTATGCCGCAGGTCGTGCGGGTGGAACCATGCCTGCGGTGCTGAATGCTGCCAATGAGCAAGTGGTAGAACTATTCTTACAAGAGCGCGTGCGCTATGTGCAGATTGCAGATTTGATCAAGCATGTATGCGATCGGCATAATTGTGTCTCTAGACCAGAACTTGAAGACATTCTGGAAGCTGATAAATGGGCGAGAAAAACTGTAATCGAGCAAGTAATGGCTACAATTTAGATGTTCACAAATATCTCAGTCTAAAATAGTTTCAAGAGGCGTAAAGCATTTGTTTATTGATATGGACTACACATGGAGTCAAGAAAAAACGATTTACTTAAAGTAGAGCGAGGAATTTCTTTTGAAGAGGTTGTTGCTGCTATTGAGAGTGAAAATTTTCTTGATATTCTTGCCCATCCAAATCAAAAGCAATATCCTAATCAATATCTTTTTGTTATCAGAATTAAGGGCTATGTGTGGTTAGTCCCTTTTGTTAGAGAAGGTAATCAATGCTTTTTAAAGACAGCATTTCCCAGTCGTAAAGCAAATAAAAACTATGCAGGAGATAGCAATGATTAACAATTTAACTTCTGAAGAGGAAGATATAATTGCAAGTTATGAACGTGACGAGTGGCAATCAATTAATAATCTTCAGGAAGAAATGCACTCTTATCGTCAAGCTGCTGCGGCTTGGATGAAAAAGCACCACACAATTAGTCTGACTTTGCCAGAACAGGAGTTCGAGCAATTTCAACAAAAAGCTCTCAGTAAGGGTGTATCTTCACAAACTGTCCTAATGAATCTAATTCGGCAATTTATTGCTTCCTAACAAAAAGGATAGCCACGCTTTGCGTAGCTATCCTTTTATGTTTTTTATGTTTTTGCGATCGCTGGAGGCATGACTACTTTAGTTGCTAATCCTAAAGATTTGAGTATTTGAATTGCCCACCAAGTGACATCAATTTCCCACCAACGCCAGCCTGCTTTGGCTACATGGGGATAAGCATGATGATTGTTGTGCCATCCTTCGCCGTAGGTAGCGATCGCCGCCCACCAGAGATTGCGCGAATTATCATTAGTCTCAAAGGTGCGATAGCCCCACATATGCGTAACTGAATTGATAAACCAAGTACTGTGCCATAGCAAAACAGAACGCAAACACATTCCCCAGATGATATAAGACCAACCACCAAGGAGATATAAAGCTACTCCCAAAGGAATTTGTAATAGTAGAAAGTACTTATCTAACCATAGATAGAATGGATCGCGTGCCATTTCGGGCGCATATTTGCGATATAAATTTGGATTAAAAAACTCTTCTTGAGGATAGATCATCCATAACATGTGACTCCACCAAAATCCTCTACGAGCGGAGTAAGGATCTTTATCGAGATCTTCAGTATGAGCGTGGTGTAAGCGATGACCTGCCACCCAAAAAATGGGACCACCTTGTAAAGCTGTTGCGCCAATTAAGGCGATCGCGTACTCTAGCCATTTAGGAACTTGAAAACTGCGATGACTAAGCAGACGATGATATCCCAAACAAATACCAATGCTTCCAAAGAACCAATGGAGTAATAGAGTAATTCCTAGGGCTGACCATGAGAAGAACCAAGGAGACAATAGCGCTAAAGCATGAACAATGGTAAAAAAAACTACCGATGCCCAGCTCAGTTTCATTGGCTCAGGGTTAGTATGAGCGGATGGAAGTATTTCGTCTGAAAATAGTCTTGTCATGGTTTATAAATGTTAATGCTAAAGATATGACCCAAGAAAAATCACCGTAAGCAAAGAGAGCTAGTTCTTCTCTTACTATTTCTCTTAAATATTGGGTAGTGCTGAAGATAGCAGGCTTTTAGGGTTAGGATGAGCGCGCTCATCCTAACCGCTAAGATTGGATTCAGTTGGATAAGGTTGCCCTCAAATTCCAAGCACAACCTTTTTACTCAAACAATTGAGTAATTGAGAATTAATCAAAGACGGATTTCGTCAATTTGTGACTAGAGAGGCTGCATCATGTCCTTGCCAAGTACTGCAAGCTTGATGGAACTCATGACGTGGATCTTCTGAGACAGTACATGGGCGATCTGAACCAGAGCAATCTTGGCATTCAATATTGTTGTGACAGTGGTTAATTAATGGGAGAAGCTCGTCATGCAATATCTGTAGTTGCTGGATAGTTTCTTCGATCGCCCTTGCTTTTTTGAGGAGACAGTCATGCACTGTTTGGCAAGTTGGTGACTGCCCATCTTTAGCTGCCAAAATTTCTCTGATATCGTCTAGACTCAGCCCCATCGATTTGGTATGGGTAATAAAAGCTAATCGATCTATATCCTCTTTACTAAACAGGCGATAGCCAGATTCAGTTCTATGAGGGGCAGGGATTAAACCAATACGCTCATAGAAATAAAGTGTTTGAGGATTAAGACCTAATTTGCGAGAAACTTCACCAACTTGCAGCATTGCCATTCTTGCTTTTTAGTTCCAACATTTACAAGCTTAGACCTTATACTATGGTATAAGGTCAAGGGTTTTAGTAAAGTTTCTGTTTTGTAAAGATTTTTCCGCAATCAAAATTTACAGAAATATAGCAATGCAAGTTTTGCTTAAAAAACCAAAAGATGAGAGGCGGCGCGAAGCGCCGCCTCTCATCTTTTGGTTTTTATTTGTCCTAGCTATCTATTGCGTTGCTATATGTAGCAATGCAAGTTTTACTTAGCACATAAAACTCAAATAAATAGAGGCGGCGCGAAGCGCCGCCTCTATGCTATCTATTGCATTGCTATACAAAATCGGGAATTCCTGAAGTATGGATTGTAAAAGCGGCTTCGACTCCGCTTTTATCTCATTTGGGATTACCTATTCTTAATCATAAATTAACTTGAATTATCGGTATATTGGGCGATCGCAAAGCGTAAGATCTTAAATATATAAATACTTGGTGTGCGTGTCTGAAGTACATACACCTAAATGACTTTTCAGGAATGGAGGAAAGATCATGGCGATCGCATCAATCAATCCTGTCACGGGGGAAGTATTAAAAACTTTTACCCCCTTAACAGAGTCAGAATTAGAACATAAATTAGCCCTTGCCGATCGCACCTTTGCGACTTATAAGCAGACTAGTTTTACTGATCGCGCCCAATGGCTAAACCAAGCCGCCAATATCCTTGAAGCAAGAAAAGCAGAATTTGGGATCATCATGACCCTCGAAATGGGGAAGACGCTGAAAAGCGCGATCGCTGAAGTCGAGAAATGTGCCCATCTCTGCCGTTTTTATGCAGAACATGCACCCGCTTTTTTAGCCGATACTCCCGCAATTACTGATGCTAGTCGCACTCTAATTCGCTATCAGCCGATGGGGATTATTCTAGCGGTAATGCCTTGGAATTTTCCGTTTTGGCAAGTGTTTCGATTTGCTGTGCCATGCCTGATGGCGGGTAATGTGGGACTACTCAAACATGCGTCTAATGTACCGCAATGCGCTTTGGCGATCGCAGAAATATTCCATTTAGCAGGTGTCCCTGAGGGTGCATTTCAGACTCTGCTGATTGGCGCAGATCGCGTGGCAAATCTGGTTGCCGATGTGCGAGTGAAGGCAGCTACCTTGACGGGTAGTGAACCTGCGGGGCAGAGTCTCGCCGCGATCGCAGGACACCACCTTAAAAAGGTCGTGCTCGAACTAGGGGGAAGCGATCCGTTCATCGTACTTAAAAGTGCCGATCTGGAATTAGCAGTCAGCACCGCAGTAACAGCACGAGTAATGAACAATGGTCAGACCTGCATCGCTGCCAAACGCTTTATTATCGAAGAGGCGATCGCTGATCAATTTACTGAGAAATTTGTAGAAAAATTTAAAGCCCTGAAAGTGGGCGATCCGATGCAATCTGATACAGATGTGGGGCCACTTGCCACCCCGCAAATTTTGGCAGAACTGGATTTACAAGTGAAAGCTACTGTCGATGCAGGAGCCAAGGTGTTAGCTGGGGGCTATCGTCTTCCAGAGAAGGGAAATTTTTACGCGCCGACAATTTTGGCGGATATTCCTTTAGGAGCGCCACCCTATCAAGAAGAATTTTTTGGTCCTGTTGCTTCCGTGTTTCGGGTCAAAAATTTGGCTGAGGCGATCGCCCTTGCTAATAGCACTAGCTTTGGTTTGGGAGCAAGCGTCTGGACAAACGATCTCCAAGAACAAGAACTAGCGATCGAACAAATTGAGGCGGGTGCAGTCTTTGTTAATGGCATGGTTAAATCGGATCCGCGTGTTCCTTTTGGGGGGATCAAGCGATCAGGCTACGGTCGTGAGCTTGGTATTGAAGGTATTCGAGAATTTGTGAATATCAAAACAATTTGGATTCGGTAAACTCATGGGATATCGCATCTCATGGCATATACGCCGCTTTGCGACGCACATTCTCCACTTAAAATCTTGGTAGTAAAAAGTAATGAACACCGCAGAATTATTAGTTAAATGTTTGGAACAAGAGGAAGTTGAATATATTTTCGGCCTCCCTGGAGAAGAGAATATGGCTGTTCTGAATGCCCTTGAAAACTCTTCGATCAAATTTATTACCACTCGCCATGAGCAAGGCGCAGCCTTTATGGCAGATGTCTATGGGCGGCTGACAGGAAAACCGGGGGTATGTTTATCGACGTTGGGCCCGGGGGCTACAAATTTGATGACGGGGGTTGCCGATGCAAATTTAGACTGTGCGCCATTAATTGCGATTACAGGTCAAGTAGGAACTGATCGGATGCATATCAATTCCCATCAATATCTCGATTTAGTTGCGATGTTTGAGCCTGTGACCAAATGGAATGCTCAAATTGTGCGCCCTAGTATTACTCCTGAAATTGTGCGTAAGGCTTTTAAAATTGCCAAATCGGAAAAACCGGGAGCTGTGCATATTGACCTACCAGAAAATATTGCCAGTATGGATGTTACGGGTCAGCCACTCTTGATTAAAGGCGATCGCAACTCGATGTATGCGTCCTATCGTAGTCTTTCAGAAGCAGCACTTTTGATTGCACAGGCAAAAAATCCCTTAATTTTGGTAGGAAATGGAGCAATTCGTTCTCATGCTAGCCAAGCACTGACGGATTTTGCCACGCGCTTGAATATTCCCGTTGCCAATACATTTATGGGTAAAGGTGTAATTCCCTATCGTCATCCTTTGGCGCTCTGGTCATTGGGATTACAGCAAAGAGATATTATCAACTGTGCCTTTGATGAAACGGATTTGGTGATTGCCGTTGGTTATGACTTAATCGAATATTCACCCAAGAAATGGAATCCCAAGAGTTCCATTCCCATTATTCACATTGGCGAATTGCCTGCGGAAGTGGATAGCAGCTATATGCCTCAAGTGGAAATCGTCGGCGATATTTCTGATTCACTTGTGGAAATTATGCATCGCTGCGATCGCTCAGGAATGTCTGCCCCCCACGCGATCACCTTGCGTCCCCAAATCCTCGCCACCTATGAGCAGTATGCCCATGATGAAGGGTTTCCAATTAAGCCCCAAAAGATTGTCTACGATCTGCGCCAAGTGATGGGAGCGGAGGATGTGGTGATTTCTGATGTAGGAGCGCATAAAATGTGGATGGCGCGTCACTACCATTGCGATCGCCCTAATACTTGCATTATTTCCAACGGTTTCGCGGCAATGGGTATCGCTATCCCTGGGGCGGTCGCTGCAAAATTAGTCAATCCCACGCGCAAGGTTGTTGCCGTTACTGGCGATGGTGGTTTCATGATGAATATGCAAGAGCTAGAGACTGCAACTCGGATCGGCACTCCTTTTGTGACACTAATCTTTAATGATGGTGGTTATGGTTTGATTGAATGGAAGCAAAACATCCATTACGGTAGGTCTGCTTTCATCAAGTTTGGGAATCCTGATTTTGTGAAGCTTGCCGAAAGTATGGGGCTTAAAGGCTATCGGGTCACTTCGGCGATCGATCTCATTCCCACGCTCAAGGAAGCTCTCGAACAGGATGTTCCTGCTGTGATCGATTGTCCTGTTGATTACAGAGAGAATATGCTCTTTTCGCGCAAAGTTGGCGAACTGTCTTGTCCTCTTTAATGTAGATGGCGATAGTCGTATTCTATGGCTAAGGCAATGGGTTGAGTTAGAAATTCATGAATAAAGGGGCGGTTATAGACAAAACAGGAACCTACCGTTATTTGCTATGGAGAGAATGGGATTTAGATAAATCAAAACTTGTTTTTGTGATGCTGAATCCTAGTAAAGCGGATGCAGATATTGATGACCCGACGCTGCGGCGATGTATCAATTTTACCAAATCGTGGGGTTACGGTTCGCTGAGGGTAGTTAATCTATTTGCTTATAGATCTGCAAGTCCTTTAGATCTTAAAAAGGTGGATGATCCTATAGGCAAACAGAACGATCGCTATTTAAAAAAGGCGATTAAGTCAGCCGATCAGGTTGTTGTTGCTTGGGGAAATAACGGTAAGTTAATGCAACGCGATCGCTTTGTTTTAGAGTTGCTATCTAAACTCAATATTCAACCTCACTGTTTAGGAATTACAAAAGCAGGTTATCCACGTCATCCTCTATATGTCGCGTATAGTAAGCTGTCTGTTTTTTAATAATGTACTCTTCTATTAATTGACTTATTCCCAATAACAAGAGGCTGAAATCCATAATATTTTATTTGTATTCTCAATTATTTTGAATTTTTAGAGAGCCCCTAATGTATATTTTTTTTGCGATTTCTTTTGGGGCAAAGCACCTAAAATTATTTTAAGATGGTTATCATTTATATCTAGAAGACAAAAATTTCTTGTAAAACTATTTGCGATTACTTCAGACCAAAAAGACCGCTAACTCGTAAATAATGAATACCAAAATTAGATAAATGATAATTTCTTGATATAATTTAATTAATCATACTTCGATAAAAATCAAACTGAGATAGAAAAATCAAGTTTATAAATTGAATCAATATTTATGTATCATCAACTGCCTCCTGATTTTCTTTATTCAGCCCACTTATTAAAGGTAATATTTAATGATTCATCTGGTAGTACTAAAGAAATTTTAGGAACAGGCTTTGTTTTGGCAATCAAAGATGATGTCCCCATGATTATCACAAATAGACATGTTGTTGAACTTGACTATAAGCAACCTACTGCAAAGTATAAAGATTATTCATTATCGGAATTATACATAACTGGAAGAAGAGCAGATAATACGACTTATTCTTTTAGAATTGCTCCTAGCGCTAAAGTTTTTTATAGTGACATCATTGAGAATGACATTGCATTAATAGAATCGAAAGTTTATGCAGATTCTTATAATCAAGACGGTTGGCATTTCTACTTTAATTTAGAACATCTTGCTACGAAGGAAGTATTTGATAATCAATTAGAACCTTACGATGATGTAGCCTTTGCTGGTTTCCCAGACTCATATGACAAGGTTGCAAATCGACCAATTTTGAGATCTGGGAAAATTGCCAGCGATCCCAAATATGACTATTCATGGAGTAGGAGTTTTGAAGGTAGTTGTGTTGCCTATGAAGCTTTCTCATCAGGAGGTGCGTCTGGTAGCCCTGTTTTTGCTCCTCCCAAAGGAGTGCTAGAAATGCCTAGGTCACGGGATGGATATCTTGTTGGAATTAATGCAGGACATGTTAAAGATCCCGACTTTTATTCTGGTCATAGTGGTATTTCATATTTCTATAAATCTACGGTGATTTGGGATATTCTTCATAAAGAAGGACTAATTTAAGAGAAAAAGAAGGTGTGTTGAAACCTAAAAATGCCTATACTCTAGTTAACCATCCATTAAGATTCTTTAGTACCGCATAACTAATCAAAATAGTATGGAGTACATAATGAGTAACACATGTAGACACTATACTGTAAGGACATAACAACTTAGCTAGGTGAAAATAAACAGCATGTTATCCCTAAGTTATCCACATATCGAAAAAGAAGAAAATCAGCCTGCACGATTGCAACGATTGCCTCGTATTAGAATCGCCCAAATCGTTATGGATTATATTGCCTATGGTTGGTCAGTAGAAGAAATTTGTCGCCAACATCTGTATTTAACACTAGCCGAAGCCCATGCAGCAATGGGCTACTACTTTGACCACCAAGAAGAAATAGATCGAGAAATCAGTCAAGAATGGCAACAAGTGCAAGAAAATACAACTCAAGCCACTAAATCACCTTTCTACATTCGGATGAAAGCTAAAGGACTGCTGTAAATGACTATTGCTCTGTACATGGATGTTCATGTTCCTCAAGCGATTACCGAGCAGTTACGTCGCCGAGGCATAGATGTATTGACTGCATTTGAGGACAGAACTCAAGAACTTCCTGACGATCAACTTTTAGTTAGAGTGACCGAACTTAAGCGAGTCCTATTTACCCAAGATATTCGATTTAGAGTTTTAGCTGAAACTTGGCAAACAGAAGGCAAATATTTCTCAGGGCTGATTTTTGGACATCAACTCGGAGGCACTATCGGTCAATTTGTTAAAGATTTAGAATTGATTGCTAATGCTTCCGAACCCGATGAATGGATAAATGCGGTTGAGTATATTCCCTTTAAGTGAGAAGCAAATAACTACATTGGATAATTGAATATGCCACAATCTATACTTCTGCACTTTTGACTTTGGCGATCGCCTTAACCTTAGAGCGTCGCCATAATTTATAACCGATCGCACCACCAATAATGAGCAGCAGCACCACTCCACCAATCAGTAAACCACTGAATACAGTAATCACAGGTTGATGGATTCCCACAAAACGACGCTGAGGGACAAAATAGGATTGAATCACTCTCACCAGATCGGCAGCAGTGACTTTATTGATTTCTGCATCATAGTCTGGCACAACCTCATTATCCGAGAGAATTGTTGACCAATCCAACAGCCAACTCGCTCGCGTCATATTGTCTTCCATCGAAATCGACCAACGACCGATCAGGGCTGTCTTCGCTTCCGCTAAACGCTTTGCGTCAATCTTGCCTTGACGTAGCTGTTCGATGTAGGTATCGATATACTGCAAAATTGCATCGCGATGCTTCTCTTCAGAGCGCGTAGAAATAGCAAAATAACCAACATCTTTAAAAGATGAATTATATGCTCCGATACTGTAAACTAGCCCTCGCTTTGTGCGAATCTCTTGGGAGAGGTCCCGATCCATAAATTCCGAGAGAACCTGAAGCGCCCAGCGATCGCGATGTTTCTTACCTACGGTTTGCACCCCAGTCATTAAGCTAATTTGGTCATTGAGCATGGGGCCCCCGACCTTGACTTGATAGGGCCCCGCATTAGGAGAAGTGGGTGTCACAAAGTCTGGACTCTTGTTACCCGCTGGCAGATTACCAAAGTGTTTTTTGACTAAAGTACGTAATTGTTGGGGAGTGATATTCCCCACGACGATTAAAACGGCATTGCGGGGTGTGTAGTATTGCTTGTAATAGGCAAGCAACATCTCGCGATTAATCTGATTCAGCGAATCCTCTTCGCCGATGACACTCATGGTCAAAGTGGAGTTAGGGAATAGCTGTTGCGAAACCTTGCGACTCAAATCGTAGCCATAACCCCATGCTTCTAACTTATTAACTAGCCAACCATATTGTCCGCCTTTTTCCTGAAATACTACATGACGCTCTTTATCGATTTTGTCAGCAGGTAAGATCGAGTGAAAGACAATTTGTGATAGCCAATCAAGGGCAATATCAGCGTCGCGATCGCCGACTTGGGCATAGTAACCAGTTAGTTCTTTGGTTGTCCAGCCATTCCAAATACCGCCCCTAGTGGAAATGACATCTTTAATTTGTTCTTCATTCCAGCGTTCTGTTCCATCAAAGAGCATATGCTCAAGATAGTGAGAAATTCCATTGTTTGCGGTTGTTTCGTAACGAGAGCCAGTATTAACCGCCAGCATCACAATTACGGATTTGCTATCTAGACGCGGCAAATGCCACACGCGCAACCCATTCGGTAACTGATAGCGTTGTAGAGAAGATAAGGCGCTACTCTTTGTTTCTAAGGCAAGTGCGGGAGTTGCGGTAAAGAGGAGTAATAGGAATAAAAAGAGTTGTCGGAATCGGTACATTGCAATTTTTGTCCTCAGACTTCAAAACTGGAACTGAGATCGGCGATCGCGACTGCATAAATCACTATAACAACTCTTCAGGCAAAAAATCTTCATCTAGCGTTTGCTCATCCTGCGATCGCTGGCAGAGCGAAACGATGCACTGAGCTTGCCGAAGTGTCGAAACCCTAGCAAAAACTTTAATTACAATTTTTGGTGTAATATTTCAAAACTGGAACGGCGATCGCGAGTCCATCATCAAACTAATTCACCACACAAAATAAATTTTTAATTCCTGTCGAAATGACAAAGTCTCGCTCGTCATAGAAATATAAAGCATAAAAAATCTGTGCTTTAATCAAACCCAAAACGGACAGACACCGATGAAATACGCAATTATGGTCTATGAAACCGAGCAAGACATTCGCGATCGCCCCCAAACTATGCCAGCCTATGGTGCATACTCCCAAGCGTTAGCCGAAGCAGGAGTAGCCGCAGGCGGTGCGGCACTTCACCCTAGCAACACAGCCACAACCATTCGCATCCAAAACGGACAGCGTAACGTTCAAGATGGCCCCTATGCCGACACAAAAGAACAACTCGGTGGCTTTTTCTTAATTGATGTCCCCGACTTAGATACCGCAATGGATTGGGCTGCCCGTTGCCCAGCCGCCAGTAATTGCGCGGTCGAAGTCCGTCCCTTGCTACCAATGAGCTAAATGCAGATGGAAGCACGTCGAGCCGCAGAATTAGCTGCACGCAACTCCTATGGTAGGCTAGTTGCCTATTTAGCCGCCCAAACAAGGGATGTTGTCGCCGCCGAAGATGCCCTCGGCGATGCTTTCCTCTCCGCCTTAAAAACTTGGACAGAAAGCGGCGTTCCCAAAAATCCTGAAGCATGGCTGCTAGTAACAGCACGAAATCGACTGATTGATGCAGGAAGGCGATCGCAAGTTCGCGACAAAGTTCTCAATACTTTCAAACTGAACGGATTAGAATCTTCAACTGAGCCATCTTTAGAATCAGTAACCTTTCCCGACGATCGCTTGAAATTATTATTCATTTGCGCCCACCCTGCGATCGATCCCACAATTCACACGCCCTTGATGTTGCAAACTGTTCTCGGTCTCAATGCCGCCCAGATTGCTTCAGCATTTTTAGTTGCTCCAGCGACAATGAGCCAGCGTCTTGTCAGAGCTAAGACAAAAATTCGTGATGCGGGAATTGCGTTTGAATTGCCAGAAGAGAAGGATTTACCAATTCGCCTTGCCGCAGTTTTAGAAGCGATATATGCAGCCTATACCAACGCTTGGGAAACTGTAGATGGCAGCGACCCACGCCATCGAGGATTAGCGGAAGAAGCAATCTGGCTCGCGCGTCTGTGCGTTCAGCTAATGCCCAAAGAGCCAGAAGCAAGAGGATTACTTGCGCTCATGCTCTACTGCGAATCTCGACGTGATGCCCGACGGACTGCTAATGGTTCCTATGTACCACTGTTGCAGCAAGATACGAGCCTATGGTCGCAGTCAGCGATCGCTGAAGCAGAAAAGGAACTAGCACAAGCAGCAACCTTTAAGCAATTGGGCAGATTTCAACTGGAAGCTGCAATTCAATCGATTCACGCTCAACGAGCGATCGCCCAGAAAGTCAATTGGCAAGCATTAGCATTACTTTACGAAGGGTTGATTCAGCTTTCGCCGACTTTGGGCGCTTTAGTCAGTCATGCGGCGGCGATCGCGGAAGTACAAGGAATAGAACAGGGCTTAATCCGACTCGATGCAATTCCTATAGAATCCATCAAAAATTACCAACCCTATTGGGCGCTAAAAGCTCATTTATTCCAGCAGTTAGGTGCTACATCAGCAGCAAAACAAGCCTATTCCAGAGCGATCGGTCTTACCGAAGATGCCGCCATCCGCGAGTTTCTCCTCAAACAGTTTCCGTTGGAAGGGTAGGCTTCGGCTTCGCTCAGCCACCATTTTTTGTAACTGCGCTGGCTGAGCGAAGCCGAAACCCTAATTACAGCTTTTGTCGCAATGCCTCAAAACTATCACTGAGATCGGCGATTGCCACAGCTTCCTGATCGCCAGTTTCTAACCATTTGATTTGCACCTGACCAGCTTCAATTTCGCTATCACCAATCACCACAGCCGCTTTAGCATTTGCATTACTAGCACGCTTGAATTGCTTATCAAACTTCGCGCCACTGACATCGAGTTCCACCGTAAATCCAGCTTTACGGAACATCTGAGCAATGGATAGAGACTTAGCTTCCGCTTTTTCGCCGCGTGAGACGATATAGAAATCAACTTGCGATCGCTTTTGTTCCGCGACCTGTTGCATCAGGATGACCAATCGCTCTAAGCCGATCGCCCAACCCACCGCAGGTACATCTGCGCCACCTAATTCCGAGATGAGGCGATCGTAACGTCCGCCACCACAGACAGCCGACTGTGCGCCGAGTTGATTAGATTGGATCTCAAAGGCAGTGCGGGTGTAGTAGTCTAAGCCGCGCACAAGACGAGGATTGATGCGATAGGCGATATTCAGATCGCTAAGCAATGATTGCACCTTCTCGAAATGTTGCTGCGACTCAGGGCTTAAATAATCGAGAATACTCGGCGCATCTTGGGAAATTTCTTGAGTGCGCTTGTCTTTGCTATCAAGAATTCTCAAAGGATTGCGGGTAAGGCGATCGCGAGAATCAGCGTCAATTTCTTCAACAAACGGCGTGAAATAGTCTACCAGCGCTTGACGATAGGCAACCCGATCTTCAGCACTGCCCACCGAGTTGAGATCGACGACGAGATCTTTTAAACCCACTGCTTGCAAGAAATCACTAGCGATCGCGATCGCTTCAGCATCAGCACGCGGATCGGCACTACCTAATACCTCGACACCTAACTGATGAAATTGACGCTGGCGACCTGCTTGGGGGCGCTCATAGCGAAACATGGCTCCCATGTACCAGAGACGCTGCACCCCGCCCTGAGCAAACAACTTATTTTCGATATACGATCGCGCCACACCTGCCGTACCTTCAGGTCGTAAAGTCAAAGAGCGATCGCCGCGATCGTTAAAGGTGTACATTTCTTTACCAACAATATCCGTGGCTTCACCGATGCCCCGCGCAAATAGCTCAGTTGCCTCAAAAATGGGCGTGCGAATTTCGGTATAGGCGGCTTGGCTGAGAATTTGACGCGCAGTTGTCTCTAACTGCTGCCAGTAAAAAATTTCGGGGGCAAGAATATCGCGAGTGCCGCGTGTAACCTGAAGTGAAGACATGGATAAAATAGAGTCTGTGATGTTATTCAAGAATACAGTAGAGGCAGCACGGCGCGGCGTATCTACTGTATTCACCGAGGTAAAAAGCTTAATTGCGATCGCACTGCACATTCACAAGGTAACAAATCTGGGTAAAATCTGCATAGTGCCAGTTAATTTAAATAGTCCCTATGCCAGAAGATAACGCCAATCAAATACCAACAAACCAAACGGCTAACGAAGCACTATTTAATGAGGTGCTAAAAAGTGTAGAAATCGATCCTGCTTTGCTGGCTGAACTTGGTGAAGTTACGAACGATCCCGAACAGGCGATCGATACCGCCATCCGACAATGGTTACAGCGTCGGGCGATCAAAGAAGCTGACCGCTCGCGTCCACTGACGATGAATCCTGTTGTACCACCACGCGGCGAGTGGAATGACTAGGATAAAACAGGAAAATACTTTATACGCCGTACATCAAAGACATGCATGAATTTTGGCTAAAAGAGAAGCTAATCTTGATTGTTGGACTATTTCAGTACGGACTTGTTCTCATTGCGTTTGCGATCGGTAAGTTGAGCAAGCTAATTTTGGGCAAGAAAAATATGACTAATGAAAATAGCCTCAATGAAATTAAATCTCCTGCGATAGCACCTAATTCACCTAATGAAGTAGAAGATGCAGCGAATAATTCAGCCGATCGCGAACTAAATCTCGAACCAACGCCGACCAATGCCAATGATGAGATTTTAATAAATCAGCCAGAACTAACCGTAGATAGTGAGCCTGAAGTCAATCTGAGCAATAAAGTAGAAATTGCGCCAGAGCTGCTGACAGAATTAAAGGAAATTTCTGAAGATCCTGCCACAGTTATCGATGAGGCGATTCGGTGGTGGCTGCGCCGTCGCACCTTGGATGTTTTGGATTCTTCCCCCGATCGCAAATATCGAGTTGGTCTGAGGTCGAATAGATCGCAAAAAGACTTGTGGAATGATTAGCGGTGTCTGCCCTAGCTTCAACCCCAAATTCGCCCTTTGACAATGTAGTCGGTCAAAATCAAGCGATCGTCCTGTTAAAAGCCGCGATCAAACGCGATCGCATCGCCCCCGCCTATTTATTTGCTGGGGCAAGTGGGGTAGGACGTAGCAAAACTGCATCGGCATTTGCCGAAATTTTATTAGGCGATCGCAAATCGGCTAATCGCTTAAGCGATCGCAATCATCCCGATCTGCTCTGGGTGGAGCCGACCTATTTGGATAAGGGTAAAATGCTCACAGCTAAAGAAGCTGAGGCATCGGGACTAAAACGCCGAGCTTTGCCCCAGATCAGAATCGAGCAAGTGCGCGAAATTAGCGAGTTTGTCAGTCGATCGCCCCTCGAGTGCAAGCGATCGGTGGTGATCCTCGAAGAAGCACAGTCAATGGCAGAGTCCGCCGCCAATAGTTTGCTCAAAACCCTCGAAGAACCTCTTTACGCCACAATTATTTTGATCGTTCCCGATGCTGGCTCGATTTTACCAACGCTAGTTTCGCGCTGCCAACGCATCCCCTTCACCAGACTAAATCAAGCGCAAATGCAAGAAGTCCTCACCTGCGAAGGACATTCGGATATTCCACCCGAAGTGGTTGCCCTTGCTCAAGGTTCGGCGGGACAGGCGATCGAGTCTTTTGAAAGATTTAAGAGCATTCCGCTTGAGTTATTAACTTCAGTCCGCCAAATTCCTAAGGATGCTAAAAGTGCAATGGCGATCGCCAAACAAATCAATAAGGAGCTAGATGTAGATTTGCAGTTATGGCTGATTGATTATTTACAAAATTATTTTTGGGAACAGCAAAGGGCAAAATCTGTTTTACAACATCTCGATAAAGCGAGAGAGTTGATAGCCCGTTATGTCCAACCCCGATTAGTTTGGGAAGTAACACTTCTCCAAATCGCAGGAAAAATTTAAATTGGTTACATAATTCGATTTGCCTGTGAATACAATACGTTCGCAATTTTGCCACAGGCTGTGGCAAAATTTGAAAAGTCTGCTGTAATTTCTCAAAGTACCTATCCGCGAGGTGTTCAAGATTTGCTGGCTCGGATACTTTGGGGTCACAATATCCTACTGACACGGATATTTATCCTGCTAGTCTCACAACGTTATGTCCGCGCCATTTGAGGATTGCGACGGCTTGTGATTTGCGTAACATGAAGCGATCGCTATCTGTACGAAGTTGCTCTAATTCTAGTCTTTCAGAATCAGTAAGTTCTGTCTCCTGTTGTTTAGACAATAGAAAATCATAGCGTTCCATTTCTAAGGTTGTTTTTTTGCTATTAGCGATTTGCCAAAGTGAGTTGTCATCAAGTCGGTCTAAGCTAGCAAGATCGGTTTGAAATTCTTCGGGTACGTCTTTCCATGTTGGTGGACTGCCAATTTGCAAGGCTTGTAAAATCACGTCTTCTAGCGATCGCTGTGTTGCTCCTGCTGCGATCGCTAGCCGTTGGTACAATGCTTCTGGTATTTTCAAAACGACTGTTTCAGCCATATTTTCAATTACTTTGTTGGTTCGGAGACTGACTATGACTATTATGCTAATTCTGCCATAAAGCTTATGTGTTGGATGGGAATGCAATTGATTGCTGATCGGATATTCTCAGCTATTTGCTTGCAGACATTACAAAAATGATTGCGATCACCAGACAAACTAATTTGAATTTTTAATTGGCACATCAATCCTATCTCGTGCCACACAAACATTGTTTTTGATAATATAGCATTCTACAAAATGTGCGCCGTGAAAAAGGCTTGATTCAACTCTCTCGTAATTTCCTCTGTCGTCTACAATCTCTCCTCGAATTAGATCCCTCTTGATTGCTTCTTCTCCAACATTACGAACTTTCCATTTGACTTGAAATGGTTTTGGTACATTACATTCAATAACATGAAATTTTAAACTCTTCCCTGGAAGTAAGGGAAATCTATTGAAGATCATCTTGTGTAATGAATGTGGTCTATAGCCATCTTGCGAAACAGTGCAATCTATCCTCAAAGGATATTGCAGGTTAACCAGAAAGTAATTCTCAATAAACTCCTCAGTATTTGTATGTTTTACAGTCTCAAATCGATGTTCGATTTGAGGGCTACTAGTAATCGATGTACTACAAAAGCTAATTGAATCCTCATGATGATTAGAAGGAAATCGGACATCTCCAAAATAATTTTGCCAAATCTTACAGGCGTTGGTTAAGCTTGTATTTTCATCTAAAGCTTTCTCAGCAGATTGAATGAAACTACTGATTCGTGCCAAAAAGTAATCCTTATTAGTTTTGCTATAACTCTCCAGTAGGTTTTCATTAGCGGGAGTTGTTGGACGATAGCATACAAAATTATATTCCAGATTGCTTTTGATGTTGAGTAGAGTTTGATAAAGGGATATATCATCTTTTTCATCAAAAACAATATTTTCAGCTACTAAAATTGAGAAGATTAATCCACTTGGTAATATACCTTTTCTGCAATCTTTCCAAGCTTTTAGATAACGTACAATTCTTTTTAATTGTCCATTGCTATCAGATTTGTGATTAAACCATTTGATGAATGCTCTAGGATCACTTTCAATCCAACCTTTGCCCTTATGCGCTAAATATGGATTCTGCCCTTCAAGAATAAAGTAAATGGGTAGATCAAGATGATATTCTCTAGCATAGATGAGCCTGACACAGGTATGCTTATCAATAGGCTTTTGTTTTACATGTTCATCTACAGCTTCATAAATCCATCGATGGAACGTGTCAACACTTTGGGCTGGTTCAGACTTTACTTTAAAATAGATACCATCATCAATATCAAACTCTCCATCAAGTGGTTCAATGATAGTATTCATCATAAATGAACCCTGCCCATGAAACTGTGGGTATAGTCCATTTTGTTTGTCTTGAAAGTAGCGTCTAATTTTTTCACGAACAGCATTACGAGAAATACGCAATGTCTTTTTTCGATTAGAGCTTAGGGCAATTGAATTGTTAAGTTCCAGAAAAAATCTATGACAATCTGCCATTGGATCACCTAATAATATATTGTTTACGATCTTTAAAAAAATTAGCGATTTCTGGCTTTCTACCCCACAAAAGTGCCTGATCTTTTCCTAACTGTGACATTAAATTTAATGCTTCACTAGAAGAGTTATCAAGGTTAATAATTTGCGCTTGTTGTGGAGATAAAGGCGCACCAGGAATACGAATATAATCAAATGGAGAGTCACAATAATTTGCCAAAGTGTCTACAATATAACTAGTTAGATACGCTTGCCCTTCAAAAAAGGTTGCAATTAAATCCTGATTCCAGTCAACAACTGAAAGATGATGTTTAGTAATAAAGCGTCTACCAGGGTTCGGCTCTAGAGAACCTATAGACAACACCATTAGCCTCTGAAATTTCTTGCCACTACCAACAAAGTAGCGCAGAGCTTCTATTACTCCAATTAGAGTTGGGTTATTGGCATAAACCCCACCATCAATAAACTGCTTGCGATCGTACGTATCAATGGTGATAATCGGTAAATATGCTGGTGCTGCACTTGTTGCTAAAGCAATATCAACGTATTTGGTTTTGTTATCCCTGCATAGATTGCCTTCGCTATGATCGTATTTAAAAATAAAAGGTCTGCCATCAGTTAGCGAGAATGCTGGGATACACAACAAGCATCGAGAATCACTTAGTGTTCTATCTCCAAACATTTCCTGCAATGCTTTTTGCAATTCGCTGTTATCATACTTACTTCTAAGAAATAATTGCTTAAGCGAACTTAAAAAATTATTCCTTTGTGGGAAAATTTGATTGCCTCTCATGGAGTATAAATTACTAATCTGCACTACAGGAATATCTAGGGACAGACCAAGAGCGATTAAACCTCCCGTCGAAGTACCACAAATCAAGTCGAAGTAATCTGCGATATGACAGTTAAATCTATTCTCAAAATGTTCTAGGATTCTAGCTGAATATAGCCCTTTAATCCCTCCTCCATCTATTGATAGAACCTTGAATGTATCTGAGCTTGAAGTAGAAAGCAAAGATGGTTGAACCATAGTTGTAGTTTCTTGTTTAGGTACAACAATCTACATATAGCGCAAACAAATTAGACTTTGACGCTATATGTAGCGTTTCCAAAAGTTTAGCAACTAATTCAATATTCTAGGAATAATGAAATAATAGGGATAACCGTACACGATTTTCTGAAATATATAACCAATGACCTGAAACAAGCGGTCTAATTATTTCTTAAGTGATTTCAGTATGATCGCTGTATTTTAGAAAGTCATTACTCTAACAAGGCGATCGCCATTTGTAGAAATTATTGGTGCGATCGCTTTGCTAAATTTGAGATCGCGCTAAAATAATTGCATCAGTGTTTTGTAAGGGAGCAAATTATATGCCATTAAAAGAACTCTTAAACGAAGCTAAAAATTTAGACATTCAGGAGCAAATTCAACTAGCCACACAACTATTGCAATGGGTAGAAATAAAGATTAATCAAAAGCCTCAAGAGTGCTCATCCAAACAACTACGCCAAGCAGGACTTGGTTTAGGATCTTGTATATTTACTGCTGATTTTGACGATCCATTACCCGATGAATTTTGGCTTGGAGAGTCATGAAGTTATTGTTAGATACTCACACTTTCATGTGGTGGCATAGTGAACCAGAGTATATTCCCAAAAACACCCTAACCTTACTTCAAGATCCCGATCATGAAGTAATTCTCAGCGTAGTCAGTCTATGGGAAATGCAAATCAAAATCCAGTTAGGCAAACTTACTCTTAGAGACGATCTAGAACTCATGCTAAAGATTCAGCAGGAGCGAAATAATATCAGTCTAATATCTGTGACGCTTCCTCATATTCTAGAATTAAAAAATTTACCACTGCACCATAAAGATCCCTTTGATAGAATGCTCATAGCTCAATCCAAAGTTGAAAATGCAACGTTAATTAGTCGAGATTCAGTTTTTAAAAGTTATCAATGTTCTTTGATTTGGTGATTGTCATCTTAAGATTATAGCGATCGCCATTTGTAGAGATTATTGGTGCGATCGCCTTGATAAATTTGCGATCTCCGCTAGCAATTTCTTTTAGGATTGATCTAGTTTGACAAGCATGATAATTTCCACTAAAGCAGTCAAAATTACAGAGAGACTAAATAGATGACCAAAGGACGGTTAGAAGCATTTAGCGATGGTGTGATCGCTATCTTGATTACGATCATGGTATTGGAATTGAAGGTTCCGCATAAAGAGAACTTAGAAGCACTAGTTCCATTAATTCCTGTATTTCTCAGCTACGTCCTCAGTTTTGTCTATCTTGGCATCTATTGGAACAATCATCACCATTTACTACAGGCAGTTGGCAGGATTAATGGTTATACACTTTGGGCAAACTTGCATTTACTGTTCTGGCTGTCTCTAGTTCCCTTTGCCACAGGATGGATGGGCGAAAATCACTTCGCATCTCTACCAGTTGCTCTATATGGCGTAGTGCTAATACTTGCAGCTTTGGCTTACTACGTTCTCTGTCGAGTTCTGATTGCTTATCATGGTCAAGATTCCACTTTAGCGATCGCCATCGGTAATGATTTTAAAGGTAAGGTTTCTCTGGGCATATATGCGATCGCGCTCGCAACTTCCTTTTTTATCCCATTGATCGCTTGTGCGCTCTACGTTCTCGTAGCAATCATTTGGTTAATTCCCGATCGCCGAATTGAGAAAAATCTGACTATCTAATCAAGCTGGGCAGTAAGAAGCGCTGCCTATCTTGATATTTAGAACGCGATCGCAGTTACAATCGACAATATCCTGCATTATGAGGTTTTTCAGACGCGAAACTAAGATAAGTAGATCGCCCTGAAACTATGGAAATTGAAGCTCTGCGATCGCACCAGTGGTTTAAGCTCATTTGTGGTGCTAGCTATCAACATTTACCCGCCATTCGCCATCTTGCGCTGATTTATACATTAGCGGGTGCAGATTGCATTGACATGGCACCAGACCCCGCCACGATCGCCGCCGCCCGAGAAGGCATCGCCGCCGCTATCAATTTAGGAGCTACGCGATCGCCTTTAGTGATGGTCAGCTTTAATGATGGTGAAGACCCACATTTTCGGAAAGCTATTTTCGATCCGCAATTTTGTCCCGCTGACTGCTCAAGACCTTGCGAAAAAGTATGCCCCACCACTGCAATCAAGTTTAGTAATGATTACAATGGGATCATGCCAAATCTTTGTTATGGGTGCGGTCGTTGCTTGCCGCTATGTCCAGTGCAGATTATTCATACCCGCGAACAGGTTTATGTCCCTGAAGATATTTTCGATCGAGTACTCAATCAATCAGTTGATGCGATCGAGATTCATACGCAGCCCAATCGCACTAGAGAATTTGCGGCTTTTTGGCAGCGCTTGAGTCCGATTATCCCAAAACTCAAGTTAATGGCTGTTAGCTTCCCAGATTGTCAAGATTTACGCGAATATCTAATATCGTTGATAGAAGGTATGAATCCGAGACCGCGATCGCTAATCTGGCAAACCGATGGCAGACCAATGAGTGGTGATATTGGTGATGGTGCAACCCGTGCGGCTCTGCAACTAGGTCAAAAAGTGCTGGACTTTAAGTTACCACTTGGCTTTGTGCAACTCGCAGGTGGTACAAATGCCAGTACTGTGCCAAAACTACGGCAAGCTAACATTCCCGTAGCTGGTGTTGCCTATGGTAGCTACGCCCGTAAAATCGTGACGGATTTTCTGGAAGGACTGGGAGAAGAAATACCCGATCGCCTTGAAGAACGTCCTTGTTTACTCTGGCAAGCTGTAGCGATCGCCAGTCAACTCGTTTCGCAAATCAAAAACCCAGCCTAAAAACTTTTGCAAAGCAAAAGTTTTTAGGCTGGGTTTGGCTTCAGCGCTAAGCGCTGCAAAATCAACCCTAACTGTAAAACCTTAAAAAGCCTAATGGACTCCATCCGCAAGCAAGTTACAGACAACCTCGATCGACTCCTCGATATTCTGCCACCACGTATTAAAAATAGCCTCGAACTCTGCGGCGGGTTAGAACAACTTGTCGAAATTGTGATGGATCTGGGCAGGTTGCCAGAAGCACGTTATTTTGACAGCACCAAATATTTAACTGATGACCCGATTACTAAAGAAGATTTAGCACTATGCGTACATCAAGTCGGTGAATTTGGTGGCGATAACCGTGCAGGTATCGAACGCACCCTTCATCGCATCAGCGCTATCCGTAACCGTAAAGGCGAAATCATCGGCTTAACCTGTCGCGTCGGTCGCGCTGTCTATGGCACGATCGCCATGATTCGCGACTTAGTCGAAACAGGCAAATCAATTTTGCTCTTAGGCAAACCGGGGATGGGCAAAACTACCGCCCTGCGCGAAATTGCCCGTGTGCTTGCCGATGATCTAAATAAGCGCGTGGTGATCATCGACTCCTCCAATGAAATTGCTGGCGATGGCGATATTCCCCACCCTGCGATCGGTCGCGCCCGTAGAATGCAGGTCTCTCAGCCCGAATTGCAACACCAAGTGATGATCGAGGCGGTGGAAAACCATATGCCCGAAGTAATCGTCATCGATGAAATTGGCACAGAACTTGAAGCTTTAGCCGCACGCACGATCGCCGAGCGTGGCGTGCAACTAGTCGGTACAGCGCATGGTAATCAACTCGCTAATTTAATTAAAAATCCCACCCTCTCCGACTTGATCGGCGGAATCCAATCCGTCACCCTCGGTGATGAAGAGATGCGGCGGCGCGGCTTGCCTCAAAAGAGCATCCTCGAACGCAAAGCCCAGCCCACTTTCGACATTGCCGTAGAAATGTGGGAGCGCTACCGTTGGGCAGTGCATGATGATGTTGCAGGGACAATCGATATGCTGTTGCGCGATCGCGATCCTGGTCGGCAAATTCGTGCCGTCACTGATGCAGGTGAAGTTACGACAACTGACGAAAAGCCTAAAAATCCTGAGGTCGTGCGAAATCCCGTCGTCAAAGGTTGGCGGGCAACTGGCAAAATCAAGCCAATTCCCCTCGATCCACAGGTACAAATGCGGTCTGAAATAGCTGATTTGACTAGCAAGATTAGTAGTACGACCGTAGCCGAACTGAGTGAATCTAGTGACGAGGATGAAGAGGAATTTGGCGATCTGGCTGGTTATGGCGCAATGCGAGAGCGTTTCGGCACGCTAAATGTTTATCTCTATGGAGTCAGCCGTCATCAGACCGAGCAAGTCGTGCAATCGATCAATTTACCGATTGAAATCACCAAGGATCTTGATGAAGCAGATATCGTACTAGCTCTGCGATCGCAAATTCGCACCAGTTCCAAAGTGCGCCAAGTCGCAGAAGCCCGTCAGATTCCCATTCACGCGATCAAAACTAGCACTCTTCCGCAAATTACCCGCGCCTTGCGACGAATCTTGCACATCGATGAAAGCCCTGCGGATACGATCAGCGACTTAAATATGTTTGCCTATGGTGATTCTGAGGATGAAATCGAAGCCCTCGAAGAAACCCGTCTCGCGGTAGAGCAGATTGTCATTCCCAAAAGCCAACCTGTAGAGTTACTGCCCCGATCCTCAGTAATTCGGCGAATGCAACATGAATTAGTTGAACATTATCAACTGCGATCGGAGAGTTACGGTTCTGAACCCAACCGTCGTTTGCGCATCTATCCCAACTAATACCAATTCGATGAAGTGTATTCACACTGCATTGAATTGGTATAGTTCGCCATCATAAAATCTAAAAAGCGAGAGGCGGTGCAAAGCACCACCTCTCGCTTTTTAGGCTTAGATCGGTCTTACAGCGCTTTGCGCTCAAACCCAAACCAAGAAAAACTTTGAAAGCGCTGCAAAGATACCTTCAAAGTTTTTCTTGCGGTTCATTCGATCGGTAATTGCTGTAAAACATCAAAGGCAGTGCTAAGCACTGCCTTTGATATATAGACTCAACACAAAAAACTTAATTAGAGTAATTTAACCGAATTACCACAAGGCGGGAACGGGGCGAGAGGGTACTACTGGAGTTTCCACTCTAGTCGCTGGAACCGCAGGAGCTGGCTCTTCAGGAGCAGCACAAGCATTATATCCCTCAGCAAGCAAAGAGGAGCAATAAGCACTTGGCAAATCACGGGTGCGAATAGTCGCATCACTAAGAGTTTGCAAGTCCATCATTTCTCGATGAATTGCACGCATAGCACTTGCTTGACGTTCAATCCATTTATCCCTAAATGTGGTTTGAATATAGGGATTGGGCAAGTTAGGATCGGAGGTCAGATCCAAGACTTTAGTCTGTACCTGAGGGTAGGTAGCAGGAAAGTTTCGAGGAAACTGATCTTGATCGGTGAGCAGGGGATCGGCAAGAGCCGCACCGCTAGCTAGTAGCGTCGATGCTACAACTAGTGATGAAGCCAGCCAAGAGAACCTAGTACTCATATAAATACACATCCTCACGGTTGGACGCTGACTAATGTAGCAGATCCAGTCATAAATTGACTGGTTTCCATAAGGTTGTTACGGTTTTATCCTAAAAGTCCCAAGGCATAGACCAAAATCTAAACCCAGAAATATAGCTGTAGCCAGCTATATCGGGACATAAAACCGAAACATTGAGAGGCGGCGCAAAGCGCCGCTTCTCAATGTTTCGGTTTTTAATACAACTGACTATGGAAATAAATGACATTGCAAAGCAATACCATTCATTTCTGGGGCTTATTTTCAAGTTAGCAAAGGGTTACTTCTCCACCTTCGGTGGGGAAGTAACCCCGTAATTCACCTCTTAGATAAACTGGCGATCGCTAGGCATAATGATGCAAAGTACTCCTTTGCCTTTTTGCAACAAGTTACGTAGCAACCTTTAAACTTAAAAAGGAATTTATAAACTCAAAAGCTAAGTCAAAGTTGTGGAACAGTCAAATCGCGAAAAGTTACTCGACCTATTTTGCCGCCTTGCCTATAAAAGCGGTGACTTTACATTATCTTCAGGTCAGAAAAGCACTTACTACATCAATGGCAAGCTGGTAACATTACATCCCTTTGGTGGACTATGGACTGGACAGGTTTTATTATCCATGTTGCCAGAAGGAACGGGGGCTGTGGCAGGCTTAACTTTAGGAGCAGACCCAATTGTGAGTGCAGTAAGCGTAGTGTCTGCTTACGAAAACAAACCAATTCCCGCGTTAATTATCCGCAAACAACCTAAAGGACACGGGACGGCAGCGTGGATTGAGGGGCCAGAGCTTACGCCAAATACTAATGTGGTAGTACTAGAAGATGTCGTCACAACTGGACAATCAGCTTTATTTGCGGTCGAAAAGTTGCGTGATGCGGGTTACACGGTCACGCATGTATTGACCCTTGTCGATCGCCAGCAAGGAGGGGCTGAGCTTTATGCTAAAGAAGGTTTACAGTTTGGAGCTGTATTTGATATCGGCGAAGTTCAAAGTTATGCCAAAGGAATCAATTAAAGCAATTACCGAGCAAGCGAACCACGAGAAAGATTTTGAAAGCGTTGCAAAGCAACGCTTTCAAAATCTTTCTTGGTTTGGGTTTGAGAGCAAAGCGTTGTAACTGATTACTGATTCAGATGTAGGCGGCACTTTACGCCACCTACATATCTTCATTCAATGGTAGCTAGTTGGGGATTACAAGTACCAACAATGACAGCTAAGCCTTTCCATAGATAAACGCAAAAAACGATCGGAAAGTACCACAAGTATTTTAGAGACTGCCTCAACCAAGGTGCAATTGAAACCGAACTTGCGGCGATCGCAAATAATGGCAAAAGCAAAATGAATAGGGGTACTAGTAAGAATCGGACTAACTTGTTGTGCTGATAATTAGGAAAGCGTAAGACAAACGTATGTAGACCCCAACGATATTGATGTTGGAGAAAATCAGCAAAACCTTGGCGATCGTAATGACTAATTTCTGGTTGAGGTGAGAACATCAGTTTATACCCATTACTTCTTAGACGTTTTACAAGTCGCACATCTTCACCTGTTCTTAAATGAATATCAAATAAGGGGATTTCCCGATCTAGCATCTTTAGTTTTAGGCTCATATTTGTTGTAGGGATATGATAAATCCCTTTAACTTCTCGCATCGGAGAGTTGGGAATGGAAGTAAACCAAGACATCAAATTATCTACATTTGCCCAGATCCCCTTACCAATTCCACAAATAGCACCACCAAATACCATAACTTCAGGATACCGATCGTGTAGTTGACAGTGAGATTCCACAAATCCTGATTGAACCGAACAGTCGCTATCTAGTAGAACGACAATTTCTATCCCCTGCTCATAACACCATTGAATACCCGTATTACGAGCAGCACCAGCGCCTAGATTTTGAGAGTGCTGTAGTAAATTTAAACGGCGATCGCGCCAAAAATCTACTAGATGAGGATCTGTTTTACCTGAAATTTGAGAACCGTCATCAATAACTACAATTGAGGTAGTGAGAGGAATACTAGATAACAAAGAATTCAAGCATCTAGCCAAAATATGACTGCTATCTTTGTAAGGAATGACAATACAACATTTGGTATAGATCTGATTCAAGGCATTCATATTGTTCGTATTGAAAGTTCTAGCCCATAGCTAGATGGGGAAAGTTTGTGGGATTGAAAAATATACTGTCGAACATGGCACAGTTATGAGTACAGTGGCATTTTTTCTCTTGGATATCCTTTAACTGCTGTTGCCAGTCTGGACTACTAGTAATTTCTTTTAAGGTTTGAGTTTGTAAAGTCCCTACAGGCTCTAACATCTCGCAGGGAGAAACTCTGCCATCTCCCCAGACAACCTGATGAGCAGTTCCTGCTAAACAAGGAATTACCTGTGTTTTTTGCTCAATCGTTTGCAAAGAGATTTTCCACAAGTATCTATGATAATTACGCAAAATACGGGCTGCAAATTTATTCCTTCCATAGCTATAGGTTTCTAAAATCGCAAACATATCTGGTGCTAATTTTTTCAGTTTATCGACTGATGGTAATCCCAGGGATGGATTTATCGGATCGCCACGCAATAGAATAATTGAATGAAAATCTGGTTCGTATTGGCGGACGACCTTCATTACATCAATAATTTCATGGGCATTTTCCACATTTAAGACGGTATTAATCTTGACCGAAATCCCTCCCAATTCTTTGATCGCAGCTAACGTTTTCCATACCTGTTGCCAGCTTCCTTGCTGATGACGAAGGCGATCGTGAGTTGCTTCTAGTCCATCTATACTCAGAGAGATCGTGATTTCCGCTTTGGTGAGTTGTTTGAGTTTTTGAAGTTGGGCGATCGTGCGATCGCATAGAGAGCCATTGGAAGGAATTTGGACAACTTTAAAATCAAAAGCGGAAATAATTTCTGCGAGATCTAGTCTTAGAAAGGGTTCCCCACCTGCAATGTCCAACCAAAAGATTTTCCCTACTTGCTTTGCTAAGTCTTGATATTGAGCCAGAGTCAGATCTCGTTTTGGAGAAAAATCAATAAAGCAATGATCACAACGAAAGTTACAGTTATTGGTCACATGTAAAATCAGGTGCTGTAAATTCTGCTTTGCTAGATATTCCGCGAGACTGAGGGTATAGTCAATTATCATAAATTTCTTTTCTTTATTTATATTTTAGACTAGTGACAAAAAAGACAGCCAATACAAAGAGTTTTGATGTGCCTATATGTTACCCACTTTGCTTGGTTGGGTAGCAATAGCGATAATAGCGATCGCCAGTTCCTTTTAGATTAGAGAGATTAATGGCTTTGTGGCGTTAATGTAAAGGAAGCGATCGCTTGTTTTTTCTTTCACACCTGTGAATCCTAAACTAGCGATCAAATATAGCAATTCTTTTTTTGTCTATCCATCGGCTGATGGTTTCAGTGATGAGGAGACTGCCACCGCCTTTGAGGGGCATGCGATGGGCTTCTTGGAGATAGTCGGCATAGTTTAGTTTAAACCCATGAGGGACAGGAAAGAGTGATAGAGGTAGAGGCATTAACACCATTCTTCGGGTTTTGCTTTGAGGAGATCACCTGTGGTTTGACTAACGAACGCTAGCTTGTTTTCCCCACTTGGTAACCTCTTTAGAAAAATAATTGAATTAACTTCTTAGGTAAGAATTTGTATGTAAAAAATGTTAATTATCTTTAACTTCTAAATTACTGAGATTCGAGATCCATGATTGTTTAAAAATGTTCTTCCAATCATAATTAGGAGTAGGAAGCAGCTTTATGGACGTAGCCTTAAGCAAAAGATAATATTTAACGACAATTTCCTCAAAAACTACAACGGCATCATATAGGTCTTGATAAGTTCCTATAGTTTCTATATTTTCTTTCTTATCATAGTGAGCAATTCTCCTGTCAACATAATCTTTGTGTAAACGTTCAATCTCTAAAAGTTGTTGTAAATTCTCCTCTATCTTCTCTATAGGAAAAACATTTGCAGATTTTCCTGCAAGATCGTCATAAGTTTTATTGCCTATCCTTTTCATTTCAGGCGAATAAAGTTGAAGATGCTGCTCACGAGTTAAAAAGTCATAATTTCCCTTCATGTCCGTTAACAGCTTTACAAGAGATACTGCATCACGATGAGTATCTAACTGTCTTCTAATTCCCATTAAAGTTGCATGAACATAATTTCTATTCATCCATGAATAAAAACGGTTACCTGTATTGACAACAGGATTACTAATAATGATCTCTCTAGTGTCAAAGTAAATAGAAGATGACCATGCCAGATCTGACACTTCAGACTTGATAACTTCAAGCCATTTAACCCATTTTTGAAGCTTTAGCTCTGTGCTCATTTCATCAATAATTTCTACTTATTTACTATATTCTAGGCTATCAATTTTTTCGATCGCTGTTGGATATGGAGTTTAGGCGATCAGGTTTTGGATAATGAGAGGCAATCGCTGTTTAATTTGAGGGAATAGGCGATCGGGTTTTGTGGGTGATGAGGGGCGCTCACTGTTTGGTTTGGGAAATAGGTGATCGGTTTTTATTAGGTGTTGAGAGGCGATTTCTGTTTTAATGTTATATAAGCTCACACGAGTCATTGATTGATATGATCACTCCTGCGGGTAAAGATGTAATCACGTCACCTATTCGCTCCATCAACGGAAGTAAATAATCAGGTCTAGTACTACGCGCATCCAAAACGACAATCCTCAAACTCTTTCCCACTAAATTTTGCTGATAACGCAAGTTCTTATCCGCAGTAATAAAAGCATCAAAGGGATGATTCTCAGCTAAGCGAAGAATTTCACTATCCTTAAACCCACGCCATCCCATATCGTCAACATTGTAAACTTTATGACCTCTAGATAGAAAAGACTGCTTGAGTTTTCTACTCAGAAGATTTTCATCCAATAATATAATCATCAAGCAGAACGTTCCTGAGCAATTAATAATTTAGCAGCACTTTCCAAAACTCTCATGACTTGTGATTTCAGATAAGGAAAATCATCAATAAATTCTGCTAAACCTCCCTCACCTTCAAGATAGTCAAAAAAAGTTTGCAAAGGAACTCTCGTTCCCTTAAAAACGGGAACTCCACTCATAATATCGGGATCGCGATGAATAATCCCTTTCATTTCCAACAAGTTATTTAGTGTCATTACATTGCACGATATAACTCATTTCATTATAAAACAAAAGCATAGAAAGGCGATCGGGTTTGTGAGTGTTGAGGGGCGATCGCTGTTTGATTTGAGGAAATAGGCGATCAGGTTTTGTGCGTTGAGAGGCGATCGCTGTTTGATATTGGAAAAGCAGGCAATTGGGTTTATTAAGTGGTGAGAGCAATCGCTATTTGGTAGTTAGGTAATATGCGAACAAGTTTCTATTTTAGTCTCGTCGATCGCTGCCTACAGACACTATCATCACAAAATATAGCTGTTTGCTTAATATTGCGTCATAATGGGAGGTAAACCTTAGCAAACTTTGACATAGTTTAGAACGATGACCTCTGCTCCTAAAGCCAAACCTGAGAATCTCACGGATAGTCTCACTGATTTGAGTGCATATTTTAAGATAGCAAATCTATAGTTGTTACATTGGCTTTTGGGGAGAATTGATGTCTAAATTACGCCAGCCTAGAGTTCTCGATCTGTTCTGTGGAGCAGGAGGATTAAGCTTAGGTTTCCAAAATGCTGGATGTAAAATCATAGGTGGGATTGAGATTAATCGTCATGCTATAAGAACTCATCATAAAAATTTCCCTGACACGATTCTTAATCTACCTGCTACAGATATTACTCAATTCAATTTTAGTCAACTGGATATTGAACCTGGTGGCATAGATATTTTAATAGGTTCACCTCCTTGTCAAGTGTTTTCAGCCGTGGGTATTGGCAAAATGCGTCATTTGGGTAGAACACCTGAACAAGATCTAAGGAGTTTGCTTTACTTATACTTTGTTGAATTTTTAAATTACTTTAAACCACAATTTTTTGTGATGGAAAATGTCAACACATTAAAGAACAAACCGATTTTTAGCACAATGTGTAAAGAGCTTTCAAATGGTACGCAAGAAATCAAAAAGAGTTATCCAGGATATGAGATTAAATACCAAATCTTGTTATCGGCTGACTATGGAGTTCCTCAGTTAAGAAAGCGTCTTTTTGTAATTGGCAAGAGAAAAGACACAAATTTTAAGTTGATTTTCCCAGAAAAGATTAGTAGTTCAGAATATGTTTCAGTCGGTCAAGCAATTTCTGACTTACCTGAACTAAAGCCAATTTGTATGCCTTTAGGAAATAGAAAGGGTAGACCTAAACAAATAGATGAGGAGAAGCCTTATATTTGTGAACCTAGCAACCCTTATCAAAAAAAGATGAGAGAGAGGCAGGAGAGAAATGGGATACTAAATCATATTTGCCGATCGCACAACGATCTAGATCTACAAATTTTTGGAATCATGAAACAAGGCGATCTCTATCGAGATATACCTGATGAATTCAAGCGATATAGGAGTGACATTTTTGAGGATAAGTATAAGCGGTTACGATGGGACTCTCCTTCATGGACTCTGACTGCTCATATGAAAAAGGATGGACTAGCTTATATTCATCCAACGCAGACAAGAAGTATTTCAGTCCGAGAAGCCGCCAGATTGCATAGTTTCCCTGACGATTTCATATTTGATGTTCCTATGACAGCAATGTTTGAGTTGATCGGGAACTCAGTCCCCCCACTAATGGCTGAGGCGATCGCAAAACCAATTGTCAAACAGTTACAAACCTTTCATGGCGATCATGCTTAAAAAATCGATGCGGCTGAAGAACACGCTAGATAGATTTGGGACTTGAATATTCCTAAGTAGGTTAAATGCTATATTGGCTAAATAAGCTTATGGGGTGAATATTTAATGATTTTTTCTGGGGTTGGAGACTTTGAGAAATATAGTATCGCCGCGCCCCTTCCATCGGCAATGGTTGAATCATTTAGAGCTTTTGGCTATGACATTGGGACAGCGATCGCGGATCTAATTGACAACAGTATTTCGGCTGGGGCTAAAAATGTTTGGTTAAGTTTTCATTGGGATGGGAACAACTCTCATGTGTCTATTCGTGATGATGGACATGGCATGACAGAATCACAATTGATTTCAGCTATGCGTCTTGGAAGTCAAAGTCCCTTAGAGCAAAGAGAATCTCATGATTTGGGACGCTTTGGTTTAGGTCTCAAAACTGCCTCTTTTTCTCAATGCCGACGATTAACAGTCGCCTCCCGTTCAAAAAATCATGAGGTCGCTACCAGCAGATGGGATTTGGATTATCTAACTCAAGTTAATGAGTGGCGGCTACTTCGCTCTCCTGCTGACGGTTCAGAACAAAAACTGAATGATTTGGCAAATATGTTTCAAGGCACGATTGTATTGTGGGAATATCTAGATCGGTTTGTGGGGAACGCAAGAACAGATGATCAGAAAGCTCAAAATGATTTTCTTGAAACTGTTGAAGTTGTGGAAAATCACCTAGCAATGGTGTTTCATCGATTTTTAGAAAAGCGAGATCGCCTTAAACTTTGGATCAATAACCGACTTATTAAACCTTGGAACCCATTTCTGCTTGATGCTCAAGCAACTCAAATATTACCTTCGGAGCCGCTCACCTTTAATGGTGAAACGGTAAAGGTTCAGCCTTATGTCTTGCCACATCACTCTAAAATTGACCAAGAAAGCTATAACAGAGCGGCAGGAGTAAATGGGTGGAATGCTCAGCAGGGATTTTATGTTTACCGAAATGAACGATTGTTGGTAGCTGGTGATTGGTTAAGCTTAGGATATCAGAAAGATGAACATTGCAAGTTAGCAAGGATTCAGGTTGATCTACCCAATTCGATGGATAGTGAGTGGAATATTGATATTAAAAAATCTAGGGCGCGTCCGCCTGTAATTTTAAAAGCTGATTTGAAAAGGATTGCCAGACTAACCCGCCATAGAGCAACTGAGATTTATCGTCATCGGGGTAAAGTTTTAGCAAGAGAAAATACTGAAGATCATGTCTTTATGTGGGACAAGAAAATAATGCGAGGTAAGGTTTTTTATTCTATAAACAAAGAACATCCTCTGGTACAAGAGGTATTCAACATCCCAAATAATTATCAGCCAATGATTCGGGCGTTGTTACGGTTGCTTGAAGAAACAGTGCCAGTTCAACAAATTTGGCTAGATAGCTCCGTAGAACCTGAGAAACAAGCTCAAGCATTTGATGAAATTCCTTCAGAGCAAGTTATGGAGGTTATGATTGAGATTTATCGCGCACTCAGGAAAGCAAATTTAACTCAGGAACAAGCTCGCGATCGTATATTGACAATGGAACCTTTTCAACGCTTTGAAAACTTAGTACAAAATCTATCAGAAGAACTTATCCGAGGAAAAAATCATGACTCCTTATGAAACAGCTCGAAATCTAGTCCAGATTCTATTGAAAGGGGAGTTATCTATTTCACAAGAGATGATTCGAGAAAAAGTCAAGATGGCTGTGTCTATGTTAAATAGTCAGGGGATGGCAGAAGGATTATCTATCGAAGAACTTATAAAAGAAATTGAGACTCTTTATGCTGTATGGGTTCCACAAGGAAGTATCCTTGATAACAAGGAAGATCTAGAACATATTCCTTGGTTATATGATTGCAAATCTTCTATTAGTTGGGATTTTTGGGATCGTTATCAAAGATACTTAGAAGAAGAAAAAGCTTGGGCACCTGCTACGGTGAGTAGTCTAGATCAACTTACGGATGATGTTCTTGACAGACTAGAAAAGCCACAGCGAAGTGGCTCTTGGGATCGGAGAGGTATGGTAGTCGGACAAGTTCAGTCTGGTAAAACTTCTCACTACACAGGACTAATTTGCAAAGCTGTTGATTCTGGCTACAAACTAATAGTTGTTTTGTCTGGATTGCATAAAAGTCTTAGAAGTCAGACACAAATGCGCCTTGACAAAGAATTCTTAGGACGAGACTCTCAAGTTGGTAGAGCCTTTGATACAGGCATGAAAAAAATAGGGGTTGGGCTGATTCCTATTGCTAAAGAACTTAAGGTTATTCCTGGCACTACAAGTGCTGATAGTGGTGATTTCAAGACTAGTATTGCCAATTATTATAATGTTCCTCCCAGTGGAAGTGACCCTATTTTAATGGTCGTGAAAAAGAATAAGACCGTCTTGAATAATTTAATTAGATGGGCTGTAAATTGGGGTAGTCAAGATCCACACTCAGGAAAGAAAGTAGTTAGAGATTTCCCTCTCTTGTTAATTGATGATGAGGCAGACAACGCTTCTATCAACACAAAAAAACTTTTATTTGATAAAGATGGACAACTTAAATCAGATCAAGAAGCTACAGCTATTAATGCATTAATTCGTAAATTGCTAAATAGTTTTGAAAAACGGGTTTATGTTGGATATACAGCTACCCCATTTGCTAATATCTTTATCCATCCAGAAGTAGATACTGATGAACATGGAGAGGATTTGTTCCCTCGTGATTTTATTATTAATTTACCTGCGCCATCGAATTATGTTGGACCAGTTCAAGTTTTCGGTTTAAATGCGGACTCGACAGCCGAATTAGATCAAGTTGAAGGCTTAGAGATAATTAAAACTGTTGATGACCAAGATGAATGGATGCCGATTGGACATAAAACAAACCATATTCCAAAACATCTACCAAAAACTTTAAAAGATGCAATTCGCGTTTTTATATTGTCTTGCGCGGTCAGAATCTTTCGAGGACAGATTATTGAACATAATTCTATGTTGATTCACGTTACCCGATGGAAATCTGTGCAAGGTCTGGTAACCAATTTAGTGAATGATGAGCTTAGAGCATTAAAACTTCGACTTAAACTTGGAGAAGGCTTTTTGCTAAAGCAAACTTTAGAAGAATTTAAAGCTTGCTGGGATTGTTGGGACGGAGAAAAGAGTTTCTCAGAAACTAGTAAATCAATTGTTGGTACTGATTTACAACCACTGGTAGAAATTCCTGAATGGGAAGATATTGTTCCTATCCTGTATGATGCCGCAGCCCGAATCCAAGTTAAGAAGATTAATGGTAGTGCGAAAGATGTCCTTGATTATGAAGAATACAAGAGAAATGGACTGAGCCTCAATGTAATTGCAATTGGTGGAGATAAATTGTCTCGTGGTTTGACGCTAGAAGGACTTAGCGTTAGTTACTACCTTAGAGCTTCAAAAATGTATGACACTCTAATGCAAATGGGAAGATGGTTTGGATATAGACCTGGATATCTTGATGTATGTCGCTTATATACAACGAGAGAGTTGATAGATTGGTATCGCCATATTACTCTTGCTAGTGAAGAACTTCGTAAAGAGTTTGATCATATGGAACGGATGAATGCTAGTCCAAATGCCTTTCGACTAAAAGTTAGAACCCATCCATCTGGATTAATAATTACTGGAATTAGTAAGATGAGAAACGGAGAAACTCTGAGAGCTTCTTTTGCTGGCAGAATTGGGGAAACTACTGTTTTCCACCGTAATGAAGTAATTAATTTGAATAATTTTCGGGCAACAGAAGATCTGATTTTTGATTTGAATCAACGTATCCCAGAACGCAAAAACGGTAATTTTGTTTGGGCTGATGTACCAGCAGACAAAATAACTGAATTTTTATCTAGATATCAATCACATAAGAATTCTCGTTTTGCAAGTTCTGAGAACTTGATCAGCTACATTAAAAAGCAAAACTCAATTGGGGAGATTACTGATTGGACGGTTGTATTGATATCTAATGAATCTGCCAAAGTTGAACCCTGCAAAATTGCTGCTCAAGATGTGTTCTTAACAGTTCGTAAAAATGATGTCAAATCTCCAATTGATGAGTACAGAATGATAAAATCAAGACTTCTAAGCCCTTTAGACGAACTAATTGATTTGCCTCAGATGACTATAGATGAAATTTTTGAACTCAGTACTGAAAGTCGAAGAAAGAAAATTTTAGAGTCCATTAAAAAGGGATCAAAGCGTTGGAATGAGTCAGATTTAGAAACTGTTACTAAAACGCCAAACGGTGAAATTGTTCGAGAAAAACGTGGTGAGTTATTTAACTCTAAAAAAGGGTTGTTTCTATTGTATCCACTAGATCCTAAATCTATTGACTCAGAAATTCCTGTTATAGGATTTGTAGTCAGCTTTCCATCAAGCAAAAACAATGAAACTATTGAGTATAAGGTTAACTTAGTTGATGGAGAGTATGAATTTGAGGACGAAGATGAAGATTGAAATTATTTGGGAAGAATTAGAAAATCAAATTAAAAATCACATATCTGGTTATTTAACTCGCCGTATTTTCCCAGATGCTAATCATGATATCTATCTCGCAATCGAGTATCCATCTAGAACTAGAATGTTAATGATTTATGTCGATCGCACCTCAATTGAAAAGAGTATAGTTTTTCCAACTTCTAGTGGGTTTGAAGTAAGACAGATGATCTTTCCCGAAGATGAGCGGATTGCTCTTCAGCTTCTCCTTACAAATAATCGCTATAAAGATATTTTCACGGCGCTGGTACAGGACATTGCCGAAAATATTGCCTTTATTCCTGTCGAAACTGATGTTGTACAGATGTTGGCAAATCGACTGAAACGCTGGCAAATGTTTCTAGAAAAACACGATCTAGAAGGGCTGAGTGAAGAAATTCAACATGGACTCTATGGTGAACTCTGGTTCTTGCGACAAGTAGTAATTCCTCGCTTTGGCTTGAGCAGCTTAAGTTACTGGCTAGGTCCCGAAGGTGCTAACCAAGATTTTAGTTTTGAAGGGTGTGCTGTCGAAATTAAAACTACTGTCTCGCAAAACCCTAAGAAGCTATCAATTTCCAACGAAAATCAACTTGACGAGACACGACTGAATACGTTGGTTCTAATGCATCTCTCTCTGGATGCCAGAGCAAATGGTGAAACCCTACCTGAAATCGTAGAAAGCCTTCGTGTTATACTCGGAAAAGATTCATCTTCTAGGGAGCTATTCGAGAAACGCTTATTTCAAATTGGCTATCTTGATATTCATGCACCAAAGTACAGTGAAACAAGCTACAAACATCGAACCAGTAGCTATTTCAAGATCGAGCAAGACTTTCCTCGGATTGTTCCAGCCGATCTAAAGCAGGGAATTGTTCAGGTGCGCTATAGCATTGAAATTAGTGCTTGTCGCTCATACGCGATCACCGAATCAGAAGTAATTGAATCAATCAACAATGCATTAAATAGGGAATCGACAGATAATCATGGATGAAAATGCTGAACTTCAACAGTTCTCACAAGACTTGCTGCAAGAGGTGATCGCTAATTCTGATAATGAAGAGGACGAGGGGCTTTTTCCTGAGGAGATATTTACTCGTATTTTTATTGACCATCTGTGCGATGCAGGTGAATTAGAAGACGGAGAGGTATGCCATCATCAATCTCGAGGCATCAAAGTTAACGGGTACAACTATCATGAAGTAGAGGGACGACTCGATCTGTTTGTCTCAATTTTCAACCAAAAAACACCCCCTGTAACTATTTCAAAAAACGATGTCGATACTGCCATAAAGCGCTTAAAAGGTTTTTTGGAACAATCATGCAAAGGTTTATACAAGTCTCTTGAAGAAGCATCACCCGCATACGATCTAGCTGAGTGGATTTATAAACATAAAAAGCAATTAAGCAACTTTCGATTATTTATCTTCACTGATGGATTGGTGACAACACAACAATTCAAAGAAAGTGCTGTCGTCGGTGAGCGTATTTTCTCGATCAACGTTTGGGATATCCGTAGACTTTATCGCTGTGTTAATTCTGGCAAAAAGCGAGAAGCGATCGAGATTGATTTTGAGGAGCGATTTGGCAAAGCAATTTCTTGTCTAAGGATTCCAGAAGCTAGCTCAGACTACGATTGTTGTATGCTGATTATTCCTGGAGAAATTCTCAGGAATCTTTATGCTGATTATGGTTCTCGATTATTAGAAAGAAATGTGCGCTCTTTTCTCCAAGCACGCGGCAAAGTTAATAAAGGAATTAGAAAGACAATTATTGAAGAGCCAGAAAGGTTTCTAGCATATAACAATGGAATCTCTGCTACAGCCGAATCTGTGCGATTTGTTGATAACGGACATGCCGTTGCATCAATAAAAGATCTTCAAATTGTCAATGGTGGTCAAACTACAGCATCAATTTATCAGACAGCACGCAAGGACAAAGCCGATCTATCCAAGGTTTATGTCCAAGCTAAACTAACTATCGTCAAAAGCAAGCGTATTGATATTGATGAAATAGTTCCCCTAATTTCACGCTACGCCAATAGTCAAAACAAGGTAAACGAAGCTGACTTTTCAGCTAACGAACCATTTCATATTCAGATTGAAGAGTTCTCACGCACTATCTGGGCTTCTGCAACCGATGGCAGTCAAAGACAGACACATTGGTTTTATGAACGCGCAAGGGGACAATATTTAGAAGCAAAAAACAAGGAAACTACTGCTGCAAGAAAAAGAATTTTCGAAGAAACATACCCTAAATATCAAGTATTTACCAAAACGGATCTAGCTAAATTTCAACATACATTTGAGCAACTTCCACATTTTGTGAGTAGAGGTGCACAGAAAAACTTTGCAGAGTTTACTGCTCAATGGGCAGATAAGAAAGATGTAACTGAAGTAGATATTGACTACTTCAAACATTTAATAGCTAAGGCAATTCTTTTCAAGACTACTGAAAAAATTGTTCAGCAACAGAAATTTGGCGGATATAGAGCCAATATAGTCACTTATACTTTGGCATATTTGAGTGCATCTGCTCCACAATACATAGATTTAGACTACATTTGGAAGCTTCAAACTCTCCCAATTAGACTTCAAGAAGTCATCAAAAAAGTCTCTTTTAAAGTGTATGAGTCCATTACCGCTCCGCCAGAAGGTAAAAGTAAAAATGTTACTGAATGGTGTAAGCAGTTAGACTGCTGGAATAAAGTTAAGTCCCTAGATATCAAGCTATAAGTTTTGCAGACCCATCTTTAGCGATCGCTGCCCACAGACACCATCATCACAAAATATAGCTGTTTGCTTAATATTGCGTCATAATGGGAGGTAAACCTTAGCAAACTTTGACATAGTTTAGAACGATGACCTCTGCTCCTAAAGCCAAACCTGAGAATCTCACGGATAGTCCTGAATACAAAGACACCGTTAACTTACCGCAAACCAACTTTTCCATGCGGGCAAATGCGATCGCGCGCGAACCAGAGATTCAAAAATTTTGGCAGGAGCAAGGGATTTACGAAGACTTAAGCAGTAATAACAAGGGTGATATTTTTACACTCCATGATGGCCCCCCATACGCCAATGGCACGCTGCACATGGGTCATGCCTTGGGCAAATCTTTGAAAGATATTATTAATCGCTATCAACTTTTGCGTGGACGAAAAGCTCGCTATGTCTTAGGTTGGGACTGTCATGGCTTACCGATCGAGCTTAAGGTACTGCAAAATATCAAAGCTGAGGAGCGTGCTAATCTGACACCTCTGCAATTGCGGAAACGGGCAAAAGAATTTGCACTGCAAACCATTGGCGAACAGGCGGCAGTTTTTAAGCGTTTAGGAGTTTGGGGCGATTATGAGAATGCCTATTACACTCTGAAGCCCGAATATGAAGCCGCCCAAATCGAGGTATTCGGAAAAATTGCCCTGAAAGGCTATATCTATCGTGGTCTCAAGCCTGTGTATTGGTCGCCTAGTTCCCATACAGCACTTGCAGAAGCAGAATTGGAATATCCTGAAAACCATATTTCGCGCAGTATCTATGTCGCGTTTCCTATCACCAAGCCTAGCGATAAGTTGAAGGCGATCGCCGATCTGCCTAATCTCCATGCCGTAATCTGGACAACAACTCCTTGGACAATTCCGGCAAACTTAGGAATTAGCGCTAATCCCCATCTCAGCTACAGCATTGTCTCTGCTGGTGACAAGAACTATATCGTCGCCACAGAACTGGTAGAGAAGTTAGCCGCAACCTTTGAGCAAGCTTTGGAAGTGAAATATACATTTAAAGGTGATGTTCTTGAAGGTGCGATCGCAAAACATCCGATTGTGGATCGCCCCAGCCCAATTGTTCTCGGCGATCACGTCACTGCTGAGTCAGGTACGGGTTTGGTACATACCGCACCAAATCACGGTCAAGATGACTTTGTGGTGGGCAAAAAATATCATTTGGGAATGATTTCCCTTGTTGACGATCGCGGTATTTTCAATGATGATGCTGGCGAAGAGTTGGCAGGATTGAGCGTCCTTAAGGAAGGCAATGCTAAGGTTGTAGAAATCTTGACAGCCAATGGAACTCTAATTAAAGAAGAAGCCTATAACCACAAATATCCCTACGATTGGCGCACTAAAAAGCCTGTAATTGTCAGAGCTACCGAACAATGGTTTGCCTCCGTTGATGGTTTCCGCGAAGAAGCACTGAAATCGATCAAAGAAGTCAGATGGATTCCTGCGATCGGTGAGAATCGGATCACCTCAATGGTACAAGAGCGATCGGACTGGTGTATTTCCCGTCAGCGCACTTGGGGTGTGCCGATTCCCGTATTCTATGATGAAGAAACTAACGAGTCGCTACTTACGGAAGAGACGGTCAAGCATATTCAGGAACTAATTCGCGAACATGGTTCTGATGTGTGGTGGGAAAGAGAAGTAGAGGAATTGCTTCCTGAATCCTATAAAAATAACGGTCGCAAGTATCGCAAAGGTACGGACACGATGGATGTCTGGTTTGACTCTGGTTCTTCATGGGCAGGCGTACTTGGCGGTGAAAGCCATAATTCTAAACTGGTTCCCTACGAACTAAACTATCCTGCGGATATCTACCTCGAAGGTTCCGATCAACATCGCGGTTGGTTCCAATCTTCACTCCTTACGAGTGTGGCAACTAATGGCTATGCTCCCTACAAGACCGTGTTAACTCATGGTTTCTTGTTAGACGAGAAGGGACAAAAGATGAGTAAATCCCTCGGCAACATTGTCGATCCGATGGTGGTGATCAATGGTGGCAAAGACCAGAAGAAAGAGCCTCCCTATGGTGCGGATGTGATCCGTCTCTGGGCGGCGAGTGTAGACTATAGCAGCGATGTTCCCGTTGGTAAGACGATTTTGGCGCAGATGTCCGATGTATCGCGCAAGATTCGCAATACGGCAAGATTCCTGCTCAGTAATCTTTTCGACTTCGATCCTGCAAAAGATGCCGTTGCCTATGCAGATTTACCAGAAAGCGATCGCTATATCCTGCATCGTCTCTCTGAAGTCACCAAAGACATCACCGAAGCCTACGACAAGTTTCAATTCTCGCGTTTCTTCCAAGTGATTCAAAACTTCTGCACGGTGGATTTATCTAACTTCTATTTGGATATTGCCAAAGATCGCCTCTACATCAGTGCTCCCAACACTGCCCGTCGCCGCAGTTGCCAAACAGTGTTGATGTATTGCTTAGAGGCAATTGCTAAGGCGATCGCCCCAGTCCTCTCCCACACCGCCGAGGATATCTGGCAATATTTACCCTATCCTGTACCCCAAAAGTCTGTATTTCAATCAGGTTGGTTTGTTGCCCATGATGAATGGCATAAGCCCGAACTTGCGACTAAGTGGGAATATCTACGCGAAGTTCGATCGGAAGTAAATAAAGTTTTGGAATCAGCACGAACAGGTAAACTTATTGGCGCACCATTGGAAGCTAAGGTCTTGCTGACCGTATCTGATGTAACCCAGAAGAATTATTTAGCTTCTCTCGGTGAAGAGTTACGTTATCTTTTCATCGTTTCTCAAGCGGCGATCGTCGAAGAATTACCAGCTTCTGACTTTACATGTGCAGCTGAGAACCTCAAGATTGCTGTAATCAAAGCCGATGGCGAAAAATGCCCCCGCTGCTGGAACTATTCCACCCATATCGGTGAATCTACCGAGCATCCTCATATCTGCGATCGCTGCGTCGGCGCATTAGCAGGTACTTTCTAAATTAGCCACATAACACAAAGAAGGGCTTGGCAATGCCAAGCCCTTCTTTGTGCATACCTCCTTATATAGGTGTAGTTAATCTGTCATCCATACCTTTAGCTAGATTCACATCTCGAAATACTTTGTTATATTTCTTTACATAAGGAACTCAAACAGAGGAAAAAACAATGACTAACAGCTACAGAGTCGATGAACGCGGTGTACTTAACAACTTCGCAATTGAACCAAAGATGTATGTTGATGACACTGAGAAAGCTGGTTTTACACCTTATGCCGAATTACTAAACGGTAGACTTGCCATGATTGGTTTTGTCTATCTCCTTATTACTGAAGCTGCAACGGGGCATGGATTGATTTGGTTACTGGGGAATCTATAGATTTTGGTTGCTTCCAATCAAAGTATTTAAAACAAAGTAAAAAAGAATTTAAACAGAGGAAAAAACAATGGCTAACAGTTACAGAGTAGATGAAAGAGGCGTTCTCAACAACTTCGCAATTGAACCAAAGATGTATGTTGATGACACCGAGAAAGCTGGTTTTACACCCTATGCCGAATTATTAAACGGTAGACTTGCCATGATTGGTTTTGTCTCCCTCTTAATTACTGAAGCTGCCACGGGGCATGGTTTGATTTGGTTGTTGGGGAATTTGTAAATATTGACCGTTCCTAATCAAAATGTTTGAGACAAAGTAAAAACGATTATTCGACCCTACCGAAAGGTAGGGTTTTTTATTGGTTTGGAGATATATAGCTACAGTCACTTGTCTTAGGAAAAATCAAAACCCAAGAATTGATTGGCGGCGCTCCGCGCCGCCAATCAATTCTTGGGTTTTATATTTAATTGTGCCGAGTTACTTAATAAGCGATCGCATATTTGCTGTAGAGTTCTCGCCTCATCGTCTGAGATGTGACTAGCAAAATACTCAGAAATGCCCTCAGCGTAAACTACCCACATTTTTTTCTGCATCTCTAAACCTGCTTCAGATAAGACCGCATAAGTCCCACGCCGATCGCTAGGACAGGATTTTCGATAGAGAAAATCTGCTTTTTCTAAGCGATCGACAAGGCGCGTCAGATTGCTACGGCTTAATAGCACTTTTTCCGCTAACTCGCTCAATCGTAAGCAGTAATCAGGAGCTTCCTTGAGTGTAAGCAGCACGTCGTACCACTCCAAAGGTGGCAGATCGGCTTGAGTAAGTTTTTCGGCAATGAGATCGAGCAGTCTCGTGTGGACGGTCAAAAGCGATCGCCAAACTGAATTTCGCAGAGGATCTAAGGCTGAATTAGTTGACATACTTCCAGTATCCGAAAAAATCGTTGCAATCGCAATTATCAAAATAGGCTTTATAGAGGAATCGCGAAGCGATTCCTCTATATTTAGTTGCAATTGCAATTAAATATGCTAAATTAAGTTTAGTTGCAATTGCAATTAGTGTAAATGCAACTATATCCAAATATTAGCCACATTTACAAATTGCCATGTTACCTAAACTCAAGCTAATCAGCCATACCCTTTGTCCCTACGTGCAGCGATCTCTGATCACCGTCATTGAAAAACAAATTCCTTGCGATCGCGAATATATTGACCTTGCAAACAAGCCCGATTGGTTTCTCAAAATTTCGCCGTTGGGTAAAGTTCCGCTTCTACTCGTTGATGATGAAGTTTTATTTGAATCGGCAGTAATTTGTGAATATCTCGATGAAATCACCCCAGATTCGCTACATCCACCAGATGCCTTAACAAAAGCCAAACATCGCTCTTGGATCGAGTTTGGTTCAAATTTACTGGCAAAAATCGCAGGATTTTATGCCGCCAAGGATCAAGAAACCTTTGAAGCAAAACGTCTAGATTTGATTGCAAATTTAGAACTGCTGGAAACACAACTCAATGCATCGCCATATTTTACTGGTGAAAAGTTTTCGCTGATTGATGCGGTCTATGCGCCGATCTTTCGCTATTTTGTCGCCTTCTATCGCTATCAAAATTTTGGCTTTAGCGATCGCACTCCCAAGGTTAATGCATGGCGCGAAGCTCTATTGCAAAGACCATCGGTTCAGCAGGCTGTTTCCGAAAATTACTACGATTTACTGGATGAGTTTCTCAAAAAGAGAAATAGCTTTTTAGCAGAACTAATTAAATAGCGATCGGGCGCAAAGCGCCCATCACTATCAACTAGATCTTTTGCCAAAGCTGGATTTCATAGCACAGATGCCTATGGAAGAGGGATGATGCTTGGAGACCTTCTGTAATCAATTTCTTGATTGACTTTCCAAAGAAGTAGCGCAGAATTTTATAGATGGGTGGCACTGCGATCTCGATCAGATTGCCGATATATTTCATCGTGGAAACTCCAAATGTTTGGAAGCTCTGCACGCAAATATCCAAAGTTGGGGCAATATGTGCCGAAATATCGTCAGTCTTAACTAACTTAAATCCAGCATTCTCCATTGATTTATGCAGATCGGCATTGATCAGACAGTTGGAAAACATTCCTTCCTTATATTCAGGATCTTTCCGCAACATATCTGCTAACAGTACATAACTGCCAGATTTCGACACAGCAGCCGAACCATCAGCAATCATTTCTGGTGACATATATTGAGTGCTTTCACTAAACAGAATTAAGTCATAGGTAAGCTGTGAAGAGTACTTCGCAGGGGCTTGCACGAATTCTTGGAAGGTATCGACATGGAATAAAGCCTTACCATTAGTACGTTCTAAGAAATTAGCTTGTTGCAGTGGGTCAGGAGCTAATCCCTCAACTTGCAAACCCTTCTCAATCATCGCCACAGCATTATCACCATTGCCGCAACCAACATCTAATACAGTATGAATATCGGTTGGGAGAAAAGATAGAAGATGTGTTGCATAGGCTTCTTGAGCAGCACGGAGCTTGCTGACAGTCAACTCATCAGTAGGTAATGGAATGGGTTCCCAATAGCCATAGTGAAGATAGGAAGAGCCTGTCAGATCTCGGTAGTACTGAAGTGCGGCGTTTTGGTAGCGAATTACATTGTTCATAGATTAGTTAATATAGCAGTTTTCACATTAGGAATCTGGAACTTAATACTTAATAAAGAACCCATTTTTAGTGAGGGTAGCTAAGCCGCCCTCACTAAAAATGGTTATTTAATTACAGCTTTTTGCTCTCATTTAATGTGTGTTTCCAAGCAAGGTTGAAACTCTTCCCAACGACGACTGACCTGTGCATAGCAGTCAGGAGGAAAAATTTTCAGGTTTTGGAAGAGATTGATTTCGAGATGTTGCTCCATCTTCATCAAGAGAACAATCTCTTTGTCTGGGGCATAATTCCCAACGGCTTGCACAAGAATAGCGATCAATTCTTGATCGAGAGAAAAAGCTTGGATTGAAGAGATTAATTCTTGTTCAGCAATAAATTGGGATTTGAATTGGGTAACTTCTAAGCCTGTGTTACTGGGCGCGATCGCACTGCGATCGACATCACAAACCACGACTCCTCGACCATTCTGCAAAAAACCTTGCCATGCAGCATAGCCAATCATCATTAGGTTTGCGTGAATAAAGCTTTTTTGCCAATAGCCAAAATTGCCTTGCCAATCGCTATCTTTTAACTTCATCTATTACCTCGTAGATGTAGATTTATGGATTTGAAATGTGCTTCGGCGGGCGTTCTGACTCTTTCTGCTTATCAACAGAAAATCACAGTTGCGGGACAGCGTTGGATTTGCACCAATCTTTCCCCATTACTTTCAGTGACTGCTCCTCACTAAAACCGAAAGCTGAAGTCAAAGTATAACATCTATGGCGATTGGCAATTTTTCATGGACAAGCTGCAACGGCTATATTAGGATAGGCGGCAATTAGTACGGCTCATCCTCATCCTAAAATCCGACTATGGATCTTGAACTTTCGCGATTTTATAAGGCTTGCAATCCTACGCATCCTCTTGATTCTAGTAATGAAGAGGATCGCAGCTATTATGTCGATCTCTCGACAGTTCGCGGTGAAAAGCTGATTGAAAGTCTGTCCCGTAAGATTGTGAGGATTTCGCCTGATGAGTCAACCTGTCAGTTATTTACTGGACATATCGGCTGCGGCAAATCGACAGAGCTTTTGCGGCTGAAGCATGAGTTGACCGAGAAAAAATTTCATGTGGCTTATTTTGAATGCGATCGCCAGTTAGAACTGAGTGATGTTGATGCGAGTGATATTTTGTTAGCGATCGCAGGACAACTCAGTAATGGCTTAGAAAAGGAAGGGATTAATATCATCCCAGAATATTTCAAGAAATTGTTTGGCGAACTGAAGGATATTTTGCAAACTAAGCTCGATCTGAGTGCAAATTTTAAGCTGTCAGTGGGAATTGCCGAGATTACGGCTCAAGCCAAGAATAGCCCGTCATTGCGTCGGCAAATGCGCGAAAGATTGGAATCACGAACCAATAGCATTATCAATTCGATTAATAAGGAGTTACTAGCTCCTGCGAAGGAAAGACTGAAAGCTATGGGTATGAATGGCTTAGTCGTGATTGTGGATAACCTTGATCGCATTGAAAATCGCATCGATCTGAAGGAGCAGTCAAGGGCTGGATATTTGTTTGTCGAACGGGGCGATCAGTTGCGGGGTTTGGATTGCCATGTAGTTTACACGGTTCCATTGTTGCTAACTTTTTCTAATGATGCCGCGATCGTGACCAGTCGGTTTGGAACCGATATTAAGACTTTGCCGATGGTTCCTGCAAGGTTGCAGGATGGTAGTGAATGTGAGGCAGGAATGGCGCTACTCAGACAAATTGTGATGGCAAGAGCTTTCCCAAGGGTTAATTCAGTCCAACGGATTAATAGTGAATTTGTGAATAAAGTATTTGATTCACCTCAAACGCTCGATCGCCTGTGTCAAGCTAGTGGTGGTCACGTTCGTAATTTATTTCGACTGCTATATGGTTGCTTAGAACAGGACGATCCACCGATTACGGCTAAGTTGGTCGAGAGTATCATCGCTAAGGAGCGGAATAATAAAGTTAAAACGATTACTGAAGATGAATGGGAACTAATTGCAAAAGTAAAACAGGATAAGCGAGTTCGTGGTGAAGTGGAGTACCAGACTCTGATTAAGAGTCAGTTTGTGTTTGAGTATGAGTATCAGGGGATTAGTTGGTTTGATGTGAATCCGATTTTGGATGATTAGAGGCAAATTCTATGAGCGATCGCACCAATATAATTGCAGATCACAATCGCGATGCCTTACGTCGATTGACGAGAATTGTGACGCGATCGCAGGGATTTTCATTGTCAATCGCTTTGTGTAACTATCGCGTATTGCAAGGTCGCGTATTACAGGACTTGCGATCGCAATTAGCAGAAAACAATTTACCAGAAACTGCGATCGCCATACTTGAACTGAAACCTGACGCTAAGACTTTACTTGCACCAATTCAGGAATTGATGGGCGAGGTGCATCAATTGCCAACTGAGCAGAAGCCCAAGGTGCTAATGGTTTTGGGATTGGATGCGGTTACGGAAATCGAAGTGGTTTTGAAATCGGCAAATCGGGTACGAGAGGAATTTGCCAATTGTTTGGAATTTCCGATGGTACTGTGGCTGAGCGATCGCACTCAGGACATTTTGACCCGCGAGGCGAGCGATCTGGCGAACTGGACTACGGCAGGAGCGATCGAGTTTCGGCTGGAGCCTCTTGAGCTAAAGACGCTGGTACAAGCATCGACTGAAGAGATGTTCGATCGCTTTCAGGATGTTCGCAAACGTGAATCGATACATACAGCGATATCAGATCGGTTACAGAAGTTTGAGCTAAAGACGGCGATCGCGGAGCTGGAAACTCAAGAGATAGAAATAGACGAAGAACTGAGGGCAAATCTTGATTTTGCTTTTGGTTGTATTGCGTTTACTGAGTCGCAAATTGATTTGGCAAAGGAACTCTTTCAGAGGAGTCTGACGATTTGGCGGGGTAGGAATCAACTCAAGCAGGCGGTTTGTCTGTTGCAATTAGGAATGTGCGATCGCAATCAAGCTCTGCGCCATCGTTTTGACAAGGAGATATTTTATCTTTCATCACAGCAATATCTCACGGAATGCCTTACAATTTTCCGACAATTGGAACGTGGGGATTTGGTAGCAGAATATATTAATTTTTTGACAGCAACAATGGAGGATTTATTGAGTCGGGAATCCCTCACCCCCAGCCCCTCTCCCAGAGGGAGAGGGGAGCAAGAAATGATTCTAACTTCCCCTCTCCCAGAGGGAGAGGGGCTGGGGGAGGAGAGTTTAGAAGCTCTCGCCAATGAAGCACTTGCACTACATCAAACCTATCCCAATCAATTGCGGGAAGCGCACGATCTCGCAATTTTGGCATCGGTGAGACTCTGGCATCATGACTATGCGTCGGCGCGGGAGTTAGCGGAGACTGCATTGGATCTTTATCGAGAAGGAGAAGCGCTAAAACTGCCGAATTTTCCATTTTCACAACGTTATGTCTATGGGAAGTATGAGCTATGGTTAGCAAAAGCCTTGGATGGATTGGGCGATCGCCAAGGTGCGATCGCAAGGCTAGAAGCGGTGCGTCATCAGTGGGAACATCAGTATGAGGCGCAGATCTATGTGTTGATTTTGGAGGAATTGCGATCGCTTTATACTGCCGCAGGTTTATATTTAGAAGCTTTTGAGACGAAGCAACATCAGCGATCGGTGGAGCAGCAGTATGGCTTACGTGCATTTATCGGGGCGGGTACGCTGAACCCTACGCGGGATGCAAATAATCCGAATATATATACAGAAGTTGCGAATCAGTCGGATAGCATTGCTCAAGAGATTGAGGCTTCAGGGCGGATGCTGGATGTGCAGAACTTAGCCGATCGCATCGGTCAGGCGAGATTTCCCTTGACGGTGATTCATGGCGATTCAGGGGCAGGGAAAAGTTCGATCCTTAGTGGTGGCTTGGTTCCTGCGTTACGCACAAAGGGAACAATTGATGGGCGGAAGGTTTTAGTTTTTGCAATCAAAAATTATAAAGATTGGAGTGCGGAAGTCAAACGCAAGTTACAAAAGTATTTTGGCGATCGCCGTCCCGATCTCGATCCAATTCAGCATTTCAAACGCAATATTGATGAGAATTATTTGACAGTATTGATTTTCGATCAGTTTGAGGATTTCTTTTTTAAGAAGGAAGATTTTCGCGATCGCCTACCGTTTTATAAGTTCCTCAAGGCTTGTTTGCATACAGATTTTGTGCGGGTGGTGTTGTCGCTACGGGAGGACTATCTGCATTATTTGTTGGAATGCGATCGCGCGGTGGATTTGGAAAAGGTGGAGAATGATATTCTCGGTAAGCAGGTGCGGTACTATTTGGGGGATTTTACGCAGGCACAGGCGCGACAGGTGATCGAGACGTTGACTAGGCGATCGCAGTTACGTTTAGAGCCTGAGTTAATCGATCGCCTTGTGACAGATTTGAGTGGTGAGCAGTTGCGGATTTTGCCGATTGAGTTGCAGGTGGTGGGGGCGCAGTTGGAGTCAGAAAATCCTCCTATTTCTACGCTTCAGCAATATCTGTCTCTGACGGGTAATACTGCTGAGAATAGGGGACGCAAGCCGAGTGAGGTGTTGGTGGAGCGGTGGTTGGAGAATGTGGTGCGGGATTGTGGGGTGGGGAATAAGGATTTGGCGGAGAGGGTGTTGTATGCGTTGACGGGGAATGAGGAGAAGCGTCCGCAAAAGACGCAAGCGGAGCTTGCGGCGGAGTTGTTGGGTGAGGTTTCAGGTGATGGTTTTCGATCCCCCCCAGCCCCCCTTAAAAAGGGGGGAGAAGAGTTAAACCAAGTTCCCCTTTTTAAGGGGGATGCCGAAGGCAGGGGGATCGAGCCTCTCAACGAAGCAGAAAATCTCTCGCTGGTGCTAGCGGTTCTAGTCGGCTCTGGACTTGCTTTTCGGGTGAGTAGTTCGCCTGATGACCGTTTTCAGTTGATTCATGATTATTTGGTTAGCTTTATTCGCAAAAAGTATGTCTTCGGTATGGCGGAAGAGTTGCGGATGACCAAAGAACAATTGCGATCGGCTCTAGAAGCGAAAGAAAAAGAACTCCAACGTGCCGAAATTGCCGAAATCGAAGCGGTGAGCATCACCTGTGAGGCTTATTGGCTTGCCCATAAAGAACTAGATGCGATGTTGGCAGGATTAAGAGCCGCAAAGCGCATCTTCGATCCTGATATCCGTAAGATTATTCCAAATTATACTGAGGGCAGAACCTTTGGGCGATTGTGGGAAGTCATCTATAACATTCGAGAAGCTAATCGCCTCGATGGGCATAGCGGCTGGGTTAGGAGCATTGCCTTCTCTCCCAATGGTAAAGCCATAGCATCTGGTAGTTCTGATAGCACAATCAAGTTATGGAATCTTGACGGCAAAGAACTGCATACACTCACTGGGCACAGAGGTGGAGTTAATAGTGTGGCATTCTCACCAGATGGCAAAACTATCGCCTCTGGTAGTGAAGACAAAACGATCAAATTATGGAGTCTCAATGGTAGAGAACTCCAAACCATTACAGGGCATGGCAATTCGGTCTATAGTATCGCATTCTCACCAGATGGCAAAACCATCGCCTCTGGTAGTGAAGACAAAACAATCAAATTATGGAATCTTGAGGGTAAGGAACTACTTACCCTCATAGGTCATAGCATTGCTGTTCGTAGCGTGGCATTCTCACCCGATGGCAAGACCGTCGCTTCTGGCGGCTCTGATAGCACTATCAAACTATGGAACCTAGATAATAAAAAATGGAATCTTGGGGGGAGGAGTCTCCGTACAATCAAGGTTCCTGAAGCTGTGGTTTGGAGCGTGGCATTCTCACCCGATGGCAAAACCATCGCCTCTAGTAGTACGGACAATACGATTAAACTATGGAATCTTGATGGCAAAGAACTGCTTACACTTACGGGGCATAGTGATGGGGTTATGTGTGTCGCTTTCTCGCCCGATGGCAAAACCATCGCCTCTGGTAGTTGGGACAAAACGATCAAATTATGGAATCTTGATGGCAAAGAACTGCGTACACTCAAGGGTCATAGCAATATTGTTTTTAGCGTAGTATTCTCACCCGATGGCAAAACCATCGCCTCTGGTAGTTGGGACAAAACGATCAAACTATGGAATCTTGATGGCAAAGAACTGCCTACACTTAAGGGTCATAGCAATATTGTTTTTAGCGTAGTATTCTCACCCGATGGCAAAACCATCGCCTCTGGTAGTTGGGACAAAACGATCAAACTATGGAATCTTGATGGCAAAGAACTGCCTACACTTAAGGGTCATAGCAATATTGTTTTTAGCGTAGTATTCTCACCCGATGGCAAAACCATCGCCTCTGGTAGTTGGGACAAAACGATCAAACTATGGAATCTTGATGGCAAAGAACTGCCTACACTTAAGGGTCATAGCAATATTGTTTTTAGCGTAGTATTCTCACCCGATGGCAAAACCATCGCCTCTGGTAGTTGGGACAAAACGATCAAACTATGGAATCTTGATGGCAAAGAACTGCTTACACTTACGGGGCATAGTGATGGGGTTACATGTGTCGCTTTCTCGCCCAATGGCAATTCTATCGCCTCTGGTAGTGGGGACAAAACGATCAAACTATGGAATCTTGATGGTAAGGAATTGATCACTCTACACGGACATAGAAGTAAAGTTTCGAGCGTGGCATTCTCACCAGATGGCACAATCATCGCCACTGGTAGTTATGACAAAACAATCAAATTATGGAATTGTGATGGTAAGGAACTACAAACGTGCACAGGTCATAGTAGTCTTGTCTCAAGCGTCTCTTTCTCACCAGATAGTCAAACCATAGTATCTAGCAGTGGGGACAACACGATCAGATTATGGAATCTTGAAGGTAACGAACTACGAATTTTCACAGGGCATAATGATAGCGTTTTGAGTGCAGGTTTCTCTCCCGATGGCAAAACCATCGCCTCTAGTAGTAAGGACAATACGATTAAACTATGGAATCTCGAAGGAAAAGAACTGCGGACGCTCACCAATCATAGAGGGGTTTGGAGCGGGGTTTGGAGCGTTGCCTTTTCTCCTGATGGCAAAACCATCGCCTCTGGCAGTTCTGACGACTCCATCAAATTATGGGATATCGATCCAGAGTTAGCAATTTCTAAAGCCTGCGATTGGCTACGTCCATACCTCACCAATAACCCCAATGTTTCTGAAAGCGACAGACAACTTTTGGGAAGTAAAAAGTAGAAAGTAAAAAGAAAAAAATTTGGATTGATTCGTTTTGTAGGGGCGTAGCATTTGCGCCACAATCTTGAACACCAACAGACAAACCCAATCCGCAAATGCTACGCCCTCTTCGCTTTCACGGATAAATCATCCCTGCCCTAACCTCCCCACCTTCACCGATAAATCGTCTCTACATTGCGAATTTCTGGGCAAAGCATTCCCAAAATAAAGCGATCTTAAAAATTGATAGATTACTGCGGAAATGCTTTGCCCCTACATGGCTTTCTATTTAAGATTCCGACATCCACAAAATTGCAGTTATAGGCAGTGTTAGCGATCACACTACTTGAAAAGTCACTTTATTTTTCGTAGTGAAATTTGCAACTCAAAATGATCACCGCATCCTCACTCACCTTATAGACCAAACGGTGTTCATCCGTAATCCGCCTTGACCAACAACCTTTCAATTCATGCTTGAGTGGTTCAGGCTTCCCAATACCTGTAAATGGATTGCGTAACGTATCATCAATCAATTCAACAATTTTGGCATAAACCTTTTTATCTTCCTTTACCCAGCCATTAAACTGTTGGAAAGCCTTTTGCTCAAATATGATATTTCTCATGCCACTCCTCTGCCGAGAAAGAAATCAAATTTTCGCCACTCTCCACATTGGCGATCGCAGCTAAAAGGCGATCGCGATTTGCCTTTGTCGAAAGTAAATACTCTGTTTCATCCTGAGACTCAACCAACAAAATTACTTCAATTGCAGTACCTTCAGCTAATTCAGGTGCATGAAGCTCGATTTTGCCATCTTTGCCCACAATGCCAAACTGCTTAATTGCCGTAACCATTGCCATACCTCCAAATCTAGCAAAAACTTAGCACGTTTCCCAAGGCAAATATGCTAGAAAAAATAAACTTGATATATCCAACAAGTATAAGCCGCAATAGCAAGAGATCTAGAATATATCCGTCTCCCGTATAATTCAAATAAATCGCCAGCCATAAACTCAGGGACATCATAAGATTCATGGACGTAAAAGCCGCAGTCGCCTTTGCCGCAGGACAACCCCTCAAAATCGAGACAGTCCAACTAGATTCCCCCAGAGCAGGAGAAGTCCTCGTCGAGATCAAAGCCACAGGAGTCTGTCACACCGATGCATTCACCCTCTCAGGCAATGACCCCGAAGGACTATTTCCCGCCATCCTCGGACATGAAGGCGCAGGTGTCGTCGTCGAAGTAGGCACAGGTGTCACCTCTCTCAAAGCAGGCGATCGCATAATTCCTCTCTACACTCCCGAATGTCGCAATTGCTCCTACTGCCTCAGTGGTAAAACCAACCTCTGCCAAGCGATCCGCGTCACCCAAGGTCAAGGCTTAATGCCCGATGGAACTAGTCGCTTCTCCATCAATGGCGAAAAAATCCATCATTATATGGGAACATCCACCTTCGCGAACTACACAGTTCTCCCTGAAATTGCCCTCGCCAAAATCCGCGATGATGCTCCATTTGAGAAAGTATGCTACATCGGCTGCGGCGTAACCACAGGCATCGGCGCAGTAATTAACACCGCCAAAGTTGAATATGGCTCCAATGTCGTTGTCTTTGGCTTAGGAGGCATCGGCTTAAACGTGATCCAAGCATGTCGCATGGTCGGCGCAAACATGATCGTCGGCGTAGACATTAATCCCAAAAAACGCGCCCTCGCTGAAAAAATGGGCATGACCCATTTTGTGAATCCTTTAGAAGTAGAAGGCGATCTCGTTCCCTATCTCGTCGATCTCACTAAAGGCGGCGCAGACTATACCTTTGAATGCATCGGCAGAACCCAAACCATGCGCCAAGCTCTCGAATGCTGTCACAAAGGTTGGGGAGTAAGCGTGATTGTCGGTGTGGCAGGCGCAGGTCAAGAAATCAGCACTCGTCCATTCCAATTAGTCACAGGTCGAGTCTGGAAAGGCACAGCCTTTGGTGGCGCAAAGGGACGTACTGATGTTCCCAAAATTGTCGATTGGTATATGGAAGGCAAAATCGATATTGATAGTTTAATTACTAATGTAATGCCGATTGAGGAGATAAATGAGGCATTTGCGATGATGCATAGAGGCGATGCAATTCGCACTGTACTCACATTCTAAAAAAGAGAAGCCTCGCGACGCGAGGCTTCTCTTTTACAATTAATAGCGCTATGCACTATTTACAACTAGACAGCCGTGAAGTTAGCAGCGACGAAATCCCAGTTGATTAGCTTTTCGACGAAGTTAGCCATGAAGTTAGGACGGCTATTTTGGAAGTCGAGGTAATAAGCATGTTCCCAAACATCCATTGTCAACAAAGGAACTTGACCTTCATGGATTAGAGGATTTTCAGCGTTAGGGGTTTTGGTGATTTTCAATGTACCGCCTTCAGCAACAAGCCATGCCCAGCCGCTACCAAATTGGGTTGCACCAGCATTTTTAAATTCGGTCTTAAAATTATCCAAGCTACCAAAGCTTGCATTGATAGCATCCAACAAAGCACCAGTAGGAGCGCCGCCACCAGCAGGCTTAATACCATTCCAGTAGAAGGTATGATTCCAAACTTGAGCTGCATTATTGAAGATTCCAGCTTTGCCTTCTTTATAGCTAATCTTGATGATTTCTTCTAAGGATTTGTCAGCAAGATCGGTATCTTTAATCAGGTTGTTGAGGTTGTCAACATACGCTTTATGGTGCTTACCATAGTGAAATGATAGGGTCTCAGCAGACATACCCGAAGCTGCGAGAGCATCTTGGGCGTAGGGTAAAGATGGGAGTTCAAATGCCATTGTTGTTTAACCTGTTAAAGTTTGAAGTGATTTCTCAGCTTTAAGTATTGTTACAATTATAATCGAGATTGTAAACCGTAGTAGTTGTTACAGCTTTATATTTTAAGGATTGAGATCGCCAAATTCCACATCCATACCCCCATCGACTTTCGTAGATTTAGTTAAAGCAATAAAAAAGTCCAAAGTGATTAGCAATACCAAGTTGGAATATCAACAATGAAAAAAAGAGATCTATTAATCACTGGAGCCTCCGTCATCGGTGGCGCTTGGCTATTCCAATTTTGGCGATCGCAATCCATAGAGTCCACACCCATAGACTCAGCGATCGCGTTAGACACAGTAGACTTAACTAAAGCAACTAAGAAGTACAAAATCATGAAGACCGAAGATGAATGGAATCAAATCCTTACTCCAGAGCAGTTTCGTGTTTTACGGAAACATGGTACCGAGCGCTCATTTAGCAGTCCTCTAGATAAGGAATATAGCAAGGGTACTTATAACTGCGCTGGCTGCGATCTGCCATTGTTCACATCTGATACTAAGTTCAATAGCCGTACAGGTTGGCCAAGCTTTTTTCAACCAATTGATGAAGCGATCGCAACCACCGTTGATACTTCCTTATTTATGAAGCGTGTTGAAGTGCATTGCAGCCGATGTGGCGGTCATTTGGGTCACGTTTTTGACGATGGGCCAAAACCAACAGGACAGCGCTATTGCATGAATGGAGTTTCTCTCAAATTTATTCCTGCTTAGAACTAAAGAGGCGGTGCAAAGCACCGCCTCTTTTAATTACGCTGTTCTATTCCGTTTTGAACATTTGTCACATTGGAAGGTGGGCGCGTCCAGTTAAAGTCACTAATCCGAATCAGAAATTCCCCTAATCCTTGGTTTGGATTATACCGAACTAATACGGAATAGGTACGTCTTGCATATTCCAAGGAATAGACAGAATCGTATAAATTTCCAGTGTCCAAACTCCAACTTTGCTGAATGCCAAGGCGAAGTGGCCCGTATATTTGTTGGACGATCCCTGCCGTTAATGAGCGATTATCAGCAACCCGATCGAATAGGAATGGCGATTTGCCACTAGAAAATGCTTGAGTGTAACTGACCGTAAAACCTGTATAGTCCAGAAAATCTTTGACAAAATTGCCAACTTCTCCAGACAAGCCAACGGTTCCATATAGAACAGCTTGATTAGCTCCGTTAGAGTAAAAAGAGTTTACCCCCTGCGCTGACAAGAAGGCATCTAGCTTCGGCACAATTGGTGTGGGAGAGAAGCGTAAACCAGCTTCTTTTGTGGCTGGTGCTGGCTCGCCACGCAACAAGGGAAAAGATCTGCTCAGTACAGCAGCGCTTTGCAAACGGACTAACGTACCAACAGTACTAGGTTGAATATCATCGCGCACTGCACCAACTAGCTGAGCAGAAACTTGATAGCCAAAGGAAATTTGGGAATCACCAAGCACATAATTAGGCGAGAACAAAGTCGATCCCAGAATGTTATTTACATCCTGAAATCCTAGCGAACCATTATAAACCCGATCGCGAAAGGCATATTGTGACAGCAACGTGTGGTTGCCAAATACAGGAAGCTGATAGCTCGCATTAGCTCGCAACAAGGAATCAATTTTAGAGAAATTTAAACCTGAGAAACTGGCTCTTGCCGATAAGCTGGAACCATCATCAAAAGCTCCATTTAAGGTAGCCACCACCCCAAGGATATCAAAGCCTGAGAATCCACTTTGACTAGAAAAAGCTCTTTGCAACAGCAATTGTGGGGACAATTGAAAACTCAAGTTAGGTTGCGTGACTACATCAAAACTCTGTTGATAAAAAACACCATCGCGATCGCGTTTATCAAATCCCACCAAAGCAGGCGCAAAGCGCTGAAAGCGATCCAAGATAATGCTATTAACTGGGATTGGCAGTGAAAAGCCTTGATCGAAAACAATGCGTGGAGATTCTAAATCCAGACGGTTTTGGGTTGGCGAAATTGGCGTTAAGGTTGCCTTACTGGTAGTAAGTTCTAGTTCAGGCGGCGTAAAAGGATCGTTAGTAACGCGCAAATTTTCGGCAGTCCAAGTATCTCCATCAAGAATTAAGCGATCGGCAATAAAACCAAGGCGGCGTACTTGCCCATCACTAGAATTTCCCGATCCGATGGCGGAGATGGTAATCGAATTGGGTGCAGTTTGCGTTGGCGATCGCGATACTTCTGAACTATTTAAAGTACCAAGGTCAACGGCTCCCGAGGCATTTAGCAGGTCACCCTTAACATTGCTGTAATTATAAGTAAGCTTTGAACCACGTATCTTTTGATCGCCCCGTGTAAAAAATACATTACCCTCAGCAATAACTTCTTGGGTTTTGGTATTCAGTTGGACGCGATCGGCTTTTAGTTCTGATTTTCTGTACTTAATAAAAACATTGCCTTCAGCGACAAACACCTGAGTGTTGATGTCATATTCTTGGCGATCGCTAACTACATTTAGTACTTCCCCCGTTGGCGGCGGCAAGATCGGTCTTGGCTTATCTCTAGGCTTTGGCTTCGGTAAACTATTTGGTTTAATTGGTCCCGCTTGGGCAATTAACTTGGATTCGATCAGTTGACGGGCGATCTTATCGGGATCGGGTAGCGCCTCTAAAAAAAGCTGTAACTGAGCTTTTACCTCTATCGGCAATTCAACAGATAATCTAGAAACACGACTATTAAGCGTTGGCTGTGAAGTCAACGTCTGATTAGAACGCGCCTGTCGCACCTCGGCATAGTTGCTGGGTGACAGTTGAGATGAAGGTGGTGGTAAAAAATCCATACGCAACTAAGTCTACAGGATCTTTCGCTGAGATGAAAAGGAGTAGATCGCCTAGTAGCGATTCTAATTACAAAAGTCCGCTAACAGCAGACTTTTTATCGTAGATTTTCGGAACCCCAAGTATAAGAGGTTGTGCTTTGCACTACTTCTTATATTTTTCCTACATCCTATTTAGGGTTTATGCCGTACAAGAAATTATGAAAGTGCTACAAAGCAATACTTTCATAATTCCTTGGATTTTGAAAGGGCGCTTTGAGCTGTAATGAGGATGGCAACAGATATAAAAGACCAAATTAGTTACGAATTTGGACGGGCATGAGCAGATAGGTCATTTTAGTTGCCCCAATCGGTACGAGTACCGCAGGGCTAGTTGGATTATTTAGCTGGATTTGAATTTCATTACTAGGCAGTGCTTTTAAGCCATCAAGCAAATATTTGACGTTAAAGGCGATTTCCACGTCATCGCCTGAAATTTGAGCGGGTAGAGATTCACGTCCTGCGGCGACATCTGGTGCTTCTACAGAGAGCGAAATTTCTTGCCCTGTAGAATCAATCGTGATTTTAACAATGTTATTTTTTTGGTCAGCAAGAACGGCAATCCGCTCTAGTGCAGACAAAAATAACTTACGTTCTACTGTGACTTGTCGGGTAAAACTACTAGGGATCAATTGGCGATAGTTGGGATAAGTACCATCCAACAAGCGGGAAATCAAGATCTGGTTAGCACTCTGAAAAATCATGTTTGCGCGATCAAACTGAACCGCGATCGCGCCTTCAGTTTGTTGATTGAGCATTCGTTCTAGTTCGCGCAAAGCTCTTGCAGGGATCGTTACTTCCAAGCTGGTGGTCACTGTATCACCCGTCACAGGTGGCTCATCCGCATCCAAAAATCCTGTCTGTACAACTGACAAGCGATGTCCATCCGTCGCGGCAAACTCTAGGCGATCGGCTGCTGCCGTCAAATGCACGCCCGTAAGAATCCGTTTAGTTTCGTCAGTGGAGGTCGCAAACAAGGTCGAAGCCAATCCGCTCAGCATCGATTCCACTGGCAAATAGGTAGTCTCACCATCTTCACCGATTTGGGGCAACTCAGGAAATTCCTCAACAGGCAAGCCATGCATTTGGTAACGACCTGAACCACAAACAATCGAGACCATCGTGTTGTCCTTGTCCACAGTGATGGTGATGTCCTCGTCGGGCAGCCGCGAAACTATGTCGTTGAGTAACTTTGCAGGCAGAGTAATCGATCCCGCTTCTAACACCTGCGCGGGGAAAGATACCTGAATACCAAGATTAAGATCGAAGGCGGTCATCCCCAGACTTTGGTTGGAGCTATCGGCATCTAGTCGAATATTTGCCAAGATCGGGTGTGTAGGACGAGATGCGACAGCGCGACCGACAAGGGCAAGGTTGGCAGCAAGTTGGTTTTGAGGACAGACTAGTCGCATAGTTTGAGGGAAATTTTTAAACTAAGTGAAGAAGCGTTTAGGATGGATTGAGATTTGGCAGCTTGAGGAAAAGGCGACACATGAGTGCGAGGTTGATCCAAGAACGTTGAGACTTAGCCTCTGAGACTTTCTACATTTTGAATTCTAAGAAAATGAAAAAAATGTGTTTAAGAATATTTAAAGATATTTTCGAGAAGGCACTTTAAAACAAAATTTTTTAACGAGGACTTTTGAGGTTTTTAATTTCTAGTTTTTTGATTTGTGGAAATCAACTATAGCACCGTTGGCAAATTTTATACTGCCAAAATAAAATTTTATTTTTTCACTATTTTTTCGTTTTGAACTATTTATTACTCTTTAAAGAATAAACAAATCTAGATAGTAGTAGTAGGGGCTGTGGAAAATGTGGAAAACTCTAAGAAAAGTATATTTAATGAGCTTTCTAGCGTTTTTTGCCTGTGGAAAACCCTGTGGAAAAACTGGCTAGTTATCCACAGGGTATAAATACCTATTAAAAGTTTTCCACATTTACAGCAAAGTTATCCCCAGATATTAGTAACTTATCCACAGGAGATTTAAAGTTTTCCACAGGTTTTCCACAAGTAAAAAAGAAGTCTACAGATCTGCTAATAAATAAACAGTCAAAATTTATACAAAATTTATACAAAATTTTTAGATTTTGAAGTGGTTATAAAGCCTAAAACTCAGAAATTTAGATCTGTGAATTTAGTAATATCTTTTGTTTACTTTTTAGAAATTATTCTGATTTTTTGTGATGCCCCAATTTTGTCATGAGTGTTATGGCGATCTCTTTTCGATCGGTTTGGCTCCGATCTAGAGATTTGTGGAAACCTTATCTGAATACTCAGAGATTCCAAGTGTAAAAATATCTTTTTAAGTTCTTGATAATCTTGGCTTACCTTTGTTCTATTAACTGAATTGAGATAGATGAAACCTTTTGTAGGAGCCTATTATGAACTTTGAATACCGCAAATTCCAGAAGCCTGTTCTCTATAGCACAATTTTTTTGATGGGAGCCTCGGTTGCACTGGGTGGTAGACAGCTACTAACTCACAATAATGCTGAAGCTCAAGGATTAGCGCCTGTAGTTGCTGAGTCTATTGCTGCAAGTAGAATGCCGATCGCTAGCGATATGAATTTTGTGACCGCAACTGTGCAAAAAGATGGTGGCGCGGTCGTGCGGATTGATTCTTCGCGTACAATTGTTCGCAATATGCCAGATATTAGCGATCCTTTCTCTAGCTTGTTTGACGAGTCTGAAATTCCTAATCAACAAAGAAAGGAAGTTTTACAAGGAACAGGATCGGGATTTATTTTTAGTAATAATGGAGAGATTTTAACTAATGCCCATGTTGTCAGTGGTGCAGATAAAGTAACCGTGACGCTCAAAGATGGCAGATCTTTTAATGGCAAAGTTTTGGGTGCAGACACAGTTACGGATGTTGCGGTAGTCAAAATTGATGCTCCGAACTTACCAGTCATTAGTTTGGGAGATTCCGATCGCATTCAGCCTGGAGAATGGGCGATCGCGATCGGTAATCCGCTTGGGTTAGATAACACGGTGACTTCAGGAATTGTCAGTGCTACAGGACGCTCTAGCTCTCAGGTAGGGATTCCCGATCAACAAGTGCAATATATTCAGACTGACGCTGCCATTAATCCTGGAAACTCTGGTGGCCCCCTCCTCAACCAGCGTGGTGAAGTGATTGGCATGAATACAGCAATTATCAAAGGTGCTCAAGGAATTGGCTTTGCAATTCCCATTAATAAAGCGAAAAGTATTGCTCAGCAACTGATTAGCCAAGGTAAGGTCGATCATCCATATCTGGGAGTGCAGATGGTGGGAATCACGCCTGAAGTGCTTCAGAAATTGCCTGAAAAATTGAAAGTAAATAGCGATCGCGGCGTATTGATTGTGGCAGTGCAGAGGAATTCACCTGCGGCAAATGCAGGTCTGAAAGCTGGTGATGTAATTGTTAAATTCAATAATACCGATGTAAACAAGCCAGAAAACTTGCAGAAATTAGTTCAAGACAGTGCTGTTGGTAGTAACCTGCAATTGGAAGTTAATCGTAGTGGTCAGCAAATCAAAGTAAGCGTTCAAGTTGGGACTTTCCCAAATCGAGCAGGATAGAAAACTTAGTATACAAATAATTTTCTTAAGTTTTGCTCTGCAAAACTTAAGAAAATTATTTGTATACTAAGGAACGCGCAGTAAAATAAAGAACCGATTTTTGTGGCGCGGCGAAGCCGCGCCACAAAAATCTGGTTTTTCATTAAATCGCAGAACTCTAACTATTATGCGAATTCTTTTAGTTGAAGATGATGACTATATTGCTAAGCCGCTTGCCAAAGATATACGGCATCAGGGGCATGTAGTCGATGTTGCCAGCGATGGTGTTAGTGGTTGGGAATACACTCAAGCTGTGGAATACGATCTGATCTTGTTAGATTTGATGTTGCCTCGAATGGATGGAATTTCATTATGCAAGCAACTACGAGCATCAGGATGTAAAACTCATATTCTGATGCTGACTGCAAAAGATACGATTCCCGATCGCGTTTTAGGATTAGATACTGGTGCTGATGACTATCTAGTTAAACCCTTTGATTTGGAAGAATTGGCGGCGCGAATTAGAGCTTTATCGCGGAGGGTTGTGGATATGCAGCAGATGGCGATCGTCCAAGGCTCTCTAGAACTCAATGGCAATTCGCATACGATCGCCTATGCGGGACAACCTTTAGGATTAACGCCCAAGGAATATGTGATTTTAGAATGCTTTTTGAGAAATCCAACTCAAGTATTTACGCGAGCTAACCTCCTTGACAAGCTTTGGGACTTAGATAAGCTCTCTGGTGAAGAAACAGTGAGAACGCACATCACGAATATTCGCCGCAAACTTAAAGCTGTAGGTGGTTCTGAGGACTTGATTCAAACAGTCTATGGAGTTGGTTATAGTTTTAATTCTAAACTATAGAGTTATCCACAATTGTTTAAACAACTGTGGATAACTCTACAATCAATCTAAATAGTGTTTCGCGATTTTCAATTTAGCTCAGCCAAATTGAAAATCGCCATAGTTAAGGACTTGAGATGTTTCAGAAAACGCGACTACGATTATTACTGGCTTATCTTGGCATTTTTGCTTCCATTTTGAGTATATTTGCGATCGCAGTACGAACTGTGTTTGTCCACACTATGACCAATCAAGTTGTGGATAAACTTACAACCCTCGGACAGACTGTTGCCGCTAGTTCGGGATTTAAAAATGGAAGAATTCAAGTTGCGGATAATCTATCGGTGCGAGACTTGGACGTGCAAAGGCAAGCTTTACAATGGATTGATATCAAAGGGAACACTATCTATATACAGGGAAATCGCACCTTATCTTTACCTGCGGCTATTCGAGAATCGATCCAAATTCAACCGAGTAAGCCATCTTTAATTAGCGTTAACATTCCCATTGTGGATACTTATAATCGTAGTTTAGTTGGTTATTTGCGTGTTAGTCAGTCCCTCGAAGACTTAAATGAAACCTTTAGAAAATTAGATATTGGGCTGGCGGGAGGGGCGGCGATCGCTTTGATTTTAGTTGGTATGGGCGGTATCTTTCTCACTCGCCAAGCGATGCGTCCGATTGAAAATAGTTTCGATCGCTTGCAACAGTTTACGGCGGATGCTTCCCATGAGTTGCGGAGTCCGTTGATGGCAATTAAGGCGAGTTCGCAAGTTGCACTGCGATATCCTGAAGGAATGCGACCCACTGATGCTGAAGAGTTTAAGGCGATCGCGCGATCGGCTGAGCGGATGAGTCGGCTGACTGAGGACTTGCTGATATTGGCGAGAATGGATAAAAAGTTAAAAGCTACATGGGAAAGTATTAACTTAACTGAATTACTTCAGCATTTAGTAACCCAGTTTCAGGCTCAAGCTTTGGAGAAAAATCTGACTTTAATTTATCAATCTAGTGGCTCTCTGATGCTTAAAGGCAACTCAGAGCAAATACTGCGATTATTTACAAATTTGATTGAGAATGCCATTCACTATACGCCATCAGGTGGAAAAATTACTGTTTCTGCAAGTTTAATCGGTCAATCGATAGATGTGAAAGTTGAAGATACAGGGATTGGGATTGCACCCGATCAGTTAGAACATATTTTCGATCGATTTTGGCGAGCTGATACTTCGCGATCGCAATGGACGGGAGGTAGCGGTTTAGGACTGGCGATCGCTAAATCAATTGTGGAAGCTCACGGTGGCAAAATCACAGTTACCTGTGAGCTTGTTGGTAGCTGTTTCACCGTAAAGTTGCCGACATGAACAAATAGAGTCTCTATTTGTTCATAAATTCTACTTTGCCAGTTGCCAATCTGTAATAGGCAGGGACAACTTTCAGGATGCCATTTTTTACTTCGTGGGAGAGAATTGGCTCAGTGGATTGAATTTCACTGACCATTAAATTCACATGGGCTTTGACCGTATCGCTGATGACGCAGTCGCCATTTGCCTGCTGACCTGCTTTTACCGCAGGTTCGATGTAGCTAATCAGTGAATTGAGCTTTCCTTCTGAAAATGCATGGTTGATCGCCGCCATCACTGCGCCACACTTTTCATGTCCAAGTACTACTACTAATCTAGTTCCCAAATGTTCGACAGCGAACTCAATGCTGGCAATTACAGCATCATCAGCAATATGTCCTGCAACCCTGAGTACAAATAAATCGCCAACGCCTTGATCGAAAATTAGTTCGGGAACAACGCGAGAATCCGCACAACCTAACACGATCGCAAAAGGATGTTGGGCAGAAGAAAGATCGACTCGGCGTTGAGCGCCTTCGTGGGGATGCTCCACATGATCGAGAACATAGCGATCGTTACCGTCCTTTAGCTCTTGTAAGGCAGCTTCGGCAGTCAGGTTTTCGACGGTGTAGTAGGTTTGGTTTGCGGCGAGCATGGGTGATTATGTAATATTAATAACCAAAGTTAGCGATCTTTCTTTGCTTAAAAAGTAGTGAACCAGACATATACACGATCGTGACTAGCGAATATATCGATCTCATGACTAAATTTTTGCTTTTAGAATCTATTTAAGAATTGTAATTTTGCTGCCTATCCCCTGTAAATTTAGATAGGGAAGGCGATCTCCCAGAAAATTTAGTTAGAGAACGATAAGACTCAAATTTATAGTGTAAGATTTTTATCTAAAAAACAATGAAGACCTCTACGTTAAAAATCCTCGCACTAACTATTAATTTACTAGGTATTCCAGCGACTTTGCTTACAGGAATTTTTGCTGTGGAAGCTCCTATAATATTAATCTATGCATCAAATGGCAGAGCCTCTTTCTGGGCGATCGCTGCATTGGGATTTTGTTTTGTACTGCTACCTATTTTACTGATAGGTGCCGAAATATCTGGCTGGCAAAATTTTAAACAACGGAAATATATCGATTCTATTAGTGCATACAAATGGGTGCTTGCAGACCTTTTAATCATGCTATTTCTCGCAGTTGCCATGAGTGCAGGTTGGGTAAATAAGTAACTAATAAGCTCCATAGTGAAATCATTCCGAAAAATCATATAAGTTGTGTTTGTTAAGTGTGCTCGATAGGCAAGTAAAAATAAAATTTTGGATAAAATGACTTTGCTTATAGTGATACTTACAAAGTACTGATGAGAGAATATAGAATAACAATGTTTGTTATGAGTAATTTAAGTATAACTAGTAGCCTATTAGCATATGGCTGAAGACTTTAAGCCCATGAATAGATCTGCGGAAGCCGCGATTCGTGGTTATGTTTATCAAGTTGATGTAACCATTGAACGATGGCTCAAGCTAGATCCTAATGAGTACTTGGAGCTTGAGTGTGGTGAAGATATTGATCACATTTTTGAAAATGGAAGAACAACGGTGCAGGTCAAGGATGTTAAAAGCAATACGTTGACTCTTTTAAGTGGACTTGAATCGATCATTAATTTTGTTAAAAATTGTAAAGCTAATCCAAGTCAGAATTTATATTTCTTGTACATAACAACAGCATCTGTAGGGAAAGAAAGGAATTTACCGCCTATTTTTAGAGGACAACCATCAATTGAAATATGGGAGCAAATTCGTCAAGATTGTCTTGGTGATATTCCACAAAATGAGGCTTTGATAGGTATACGCGATGTTTTATGTAACTCACAAAAATATGAAGAAAAAGCGAATCAGAATGTTTTGAGAGACTACATCTGCAATGCTAATAATGATGATTTGCTTAAAATTGTCCATCGATTTCAGTGGCTTTATGAGAATCTATCTTCTGACTCAATTGGCCATCAAATCATACAGATGTTAATGAAAAAATATGATCTTATAGAAGAAGTTAAAGCCAAGGAATTATACAACCGCTTATTCATTTACGTTTTTAAAGCGCTGACACGATCAGGTGTGAAACGGCTAACTATCGACAACTTAACAGAGCAAATTGAATGTCCAAAACTGAGTTGTGAGGATGAAAGCCTCTTAGAGCTGGTAAATCAAGTAAATATTCGTGTTTCCAAGCTTGAGGAAGATGTTTACGATCTTGGTGGGCGAGTATCTAATCTCGAAAAGGGTAATGGGAAATATGATGATAATCTGATAAGTCAACCAGAACGATTAGAAAAGCGAAAGCTTCTTTGTAGACAGCACTTTATCGAAAGTCTACGTGTATTTGTAGATGATGACACTGCTATTAAACTTGCTAATGATTCCTCGATTTGGACACCACTTTCTGAGTTAAATCTTCGCTATGGGGAAGTTAACTTTTTAGTTGGTGACATTGGTATAGGGAAGACAGCTATTGCACTACGCATCTATCAAGAAGCTCTTGAAAAATTTGAAATAGATAAAGATGCACCAATACCTGTTTTTCTTGAATCTGGAGCATGGTGTCAGGATAAATACATCAAAACATCTATAGAGAACGCTATCTATGGATGGGGAAATCCTGAAGAGAGAGGCGTTATAGCAATTCTTGATGGATTCGATCAGGTAGGAGTAGAGATTACTAGTGATATTCCGAGACAAGCTAATCTTTTAGTTGTAGATTGGGATAAAACCACCATAATTATTACTAGTAGATCTATTCGCCTTCTAGACAATATTGAAAATAAAATCCATATTCCTCAACTTTCAGAAAAACAGTCGTATGAGTTAATAGCGAAAGCATCTGGTCTTGCAATGACAGCAATGATCTGTTCTGGATGGACATTAGCTATCCAAGAAGCTATTCGTTATCCTCTATTTGCTCTTATTATGGCTAGTTATTTAAAACAAGATTTAGTAAATTCTCCACAGTCAACTGGAGAATTACTTTCATGGCTTGTTGATGACGCTCTAAGGCGTTCTAAGGTGGAGTATGTCAATTATGAAAGTCTATTACAACAATTAGCATTGCAATCTATAGAAAATGGAGGACAAGGGATTCGAGCTACAGATATTGCAAAAAGTAATCAGATAAAGCTACTTTTAGACTCTGGTTTGGTTGTTGCTCGTTCTAGAGATGTAATTTCATTTCCTTTGCAAATTCTTGATGAGTGGTTTGCTGCCAAAAGTCTAGAGGATAATCCCGAAAAGGTTAGAGAATTTGCAAATAATCCTCAACAGTTGGAAAAATGGCGATTTTCTCTAACTATTGCTGTAGCAACTTTTAGATTTGATATAGTATCGAAAATGCTACAGCCAATTGTAGAAATATTTCCTGCTTTTGTTGTTGAGCTTGTAATTAGGGCATCAACACGTTGGGGAAGAAAAGAAAGGCAACTTCCCACTTTTTATAAATGTGGGCAACAAATTCAAACTGCAATGCAATTATGGGCAAAGGGGCTAATGCATTTAGCAGAAATTGCTATTCCTATTCAGAATGACGGAAAAGTTTGTCCTATAGGAGTTAAAACTGATGGAATAAGACTTGAAACAGCTTGGTATGTGGGCACTGACTTGCTTGACGAAGATGTTGTTGAACTGCCAGAAGAATGGGATGATGATTTTTATAGTAAAAGATTGAATTGGCGTAATGGCACATCTTCTGACCCTAGTGATGAGTCTGCATGGGCATGGAGATGGACAATAAACGTAATCTTTAGAAACCTATCAGATAGACTTAAATACCCAATTTTACCTGTTGACAGCCAACCACTTATCAAAGAGGCAGCTTGGCGTTGCGCTTTGGCAATTATTGAGTACCGACGAAGGAAAAGAATTACGAAGATTAAGCTTAATTGGTGGGGAATTGAGCATTTCTCTATAGAAGAGATTATTGAAACAGTTTTTGAAATTGAACAAGCAGCTTTACAGAACATTGATATTACGCTGTCGGATATTTCAGACTTAGTAGATATAAACGTTCAAGCATATTTTCTTAAGCAACTGAAAATAGAAATATATTATTTGCTTGAGAAGAATGAGACAATAATGCACAGCATGTATCCAGTTCCAGATATAGATGGAGGTAAAAGGCTATGGCAACTTTACAGTAATGCTCAGTTAAGTTTACGAGTAAAAATGGTCTATAAAAATGCACTTGATGCTTATCAAGAGATAACTCATACATGGTTCAATCAACTGATTCCTAATATGCAAGTTAGTGCCATGTTGCCCGCTCGTCTTGTCGGTATAATTATTATGCCTCTACCTGATCGATCACTACTTGATATGCCATACCTAGATTGGTTTTTAGAACCATTATCAAAAAATTCAGAGAATGAAGTTGAGATTACATTTATTGAACGTGGTGCTGACAGAACAAATTACGATAACAGAAGAGAATTAGCCTCAAACAAGATTAAGTTATTGCGTTCTAAATATGCAGTCTGGATATCAAACTATTGGCACAAAGATGCACTGGATGATGATTTCTTTTTACATAGCCCAGCTACGAAACTAGCATACTCATGGTTACAAAAAGATCTCGTAAAAATATTTGGATTTAATACCTTCCCCCGTGAAACAAAGACAAGTTAGCAAATAGATAAAACGTGCTTAGTATTTAGGGAATCATAATTTATGTTACGCGGGTAAGCATGACAGTGTAAATGCTACTTTCCCAATGTGTGTGATATTGGCTTTCTCTCCATCCTCGCTAAAAAAAGCAGTCCGTCAAACAGGCTGCTTTTTTGTTGATTGCTTACTCACGCGAACAAGCGATCGCTAATAAATTGAACGCCTAAAATCGCAATAAATTCACATTGTTACCCAAAAACCACCCCACTCAAGAGAATGGGATATTATATGAGTAGCAATTGGGAATTTAGATCTTACTTTTTATCTTGAGAGGCAAGAGGTTATGGTTGCAATAGTTGAGACAGAAAAAGTTTCAAGTCAAAGCTTTATTCTGAAAGAATGGATATCAGCAACTTGGGAAGATTTCTTGCAGATATCTCAGGCAGCAAGCAATGACAAGGCAAAATTTTACTATTTTCAAGGGAGTTACTACAGCGAAATGGGTGTTGGTGCAGATCATGCCTTTGTAAATACAGTAGTGATCATCCTGATTTCACTTTATTGTATGAAGAGAAATATCTTAGCTAAAGGCTATACGAACTGTAGTTATCGCAAAGTGGGAATACGAGAATGTCAGCCTGACATTTCTTATTATGTAGGCGATCGCACTCAGAATGCACCTCAAAGTAGCGCGATCGTCGATCTTGATGAGAGTTTGCCCCCTGATATCGTGATTGAGATTGCCGATACCTCATTAGGCTATGACCTCGGCGCAAAGCGCTTGCTATACGAAGAAGTGCGTGTCGGTGAATATTGGGTAATCGATGTCCAGAACATGAAAATCACTGCGTTCCGTATTTTGCAGGGTTTAGGGAGCGAAAGGATTACAGAATCCTCAGTATTAGGAGGATTGCGATTGAGTTTATTAGAAGAAGCTTTACAACGTAGCCGTGAAATAGATAATTCCCAAATTGGTTCTTGGTTTATGGAACAGTTAGGTTAGAGAGATAAATTTTCCTGATTGCTCCTAAAATTGTTAGCCATTAAGGCAATTCACCAAATCGATCGCGATATTGCTGTAATAAAACTTGGGCTTCAGCAAGTTGTTGAGTAGTTTGCTCTAGTAGTTGATTAACCTCAATGTATGAGTAAAACTTTGTGCCGTCGGGTTTGTAGAGTTGGATACGACCTGTGGATGTATCAAAGCGCACTTCGAGGCGAGGACTCGTCCAGTTATCGGATTGGGCGATCGGTTCTAGTCCTTCGCTAGTGCGAATCCAGATGTCGAGAAGATTGGTTTCGGGGTCGTAAAGATAATATTCCTCGACTTTGTGGCGATCGAAGAAGAGAAGCTTTTTACTCATTTCAATGCGATCGTTACTGGGAGAGAGAATCTCGAAGACAACTTGGGGGGCGATGTTCTCTTCTTCCCATTGTTTGTAAGAGCCGCGATCGCCTTTGGGACGACCGAAAACCACCATAACATCAGGGGCAGTGACAATTTTGGACTGTCCTTGAACGGGATACCAGAAAAGGTCGCCTGCAATGAAGACGTTAGGTTCGTTGATATAGAGTAGATCTAAGCCTTTTTTGATTTCAACGATGAGTTCAAACTGTTTGGTATTGTCTGCCATTGGCTTACCATCGCTGTCAGGGTAGATGATTTCAGGTTTGCTGATTTGACTGACCATGATGGTTGTCTCCTGAACTGGTGTTTGGATTGTTTTGATTATAGTGGAGATTTTTCGATGTGTTTACGGAATTTGATAGTGATGATCGGTATCCCTTACTCGCTAGAGGATGCTTACGTCTCATAAAAGAGCTGTGCATCAAACAGGCTGATTTTTTGTTGATTGATTACTCACGCGAACAGGCGATCGCCTAAAAACCGTAAGACAAACCATCTGATAAAATATAGCTGAGGCTCAGTTGTCATAATTGCGAGAATATCCTCAATAAATTAGGAACGCATCAACTTTTTTGCAAAAAAGGAGTACTAAAATGACTACAGTGATTCAATCGCCAGTGATAGAGAAAGACACATTGCAGCGAATGACATTGGCGGAATTTTTGGCAAGCCCTGAGTCGGATCGGAATTATGAATTTATCGATGGTCAAGCCATAAGAAAAATGTCGCCCAAAAGATTTCATGCTTCTTTACAAGCAGAATTATTGATTTTTTTGCGGACTCTGTTTGAAGGCAAAGGCTTTGTCTATCCAGAATGGGGAATTGTGTTAAAACGCAATGAACAAGATTGGTGTCCCGTGCCTGATTTGACCTATATTTCGATAGAACGATTGCCTAATGATGTCGGTAATGAAATGTGTCCAGTACCGCCAGAGTTAGTAATTGAGATTATGTCAGAGGGACAGACTTTTAAGGAGTTTGTAGCGAAGGCTGGTGATTACTTGAAAGCTGGGATATTACGAGTATGGGTTATCGATCTGATGAGCAGAACTTTCACGGTGTTCTATCCCGATCGCTCACCCGAAACTTATCAAGGCGATCGCCAATTAACCGATGAGTTGTTCCCAGACTTAGCAGTGACAGCAGAGCAGTTTTTTGTAAAGGCAAGAATTTGAGAATTAGAGACAAGTAATTATGCTTGCAATAGCATTTAGGAGGATTACATTTACTTAGAAGAATCCTTGCAACTTAGCCATGAAATAGACAATTCCCAAATTAGTTCTTGGTTTATGGAACAGTTAGGTTAAAGTGATGTTTTTTCCTGATTGTTTTTAATTTGTTTCTCATACTTGCTAGGGGAGTTGATCGATTGTAAACTCAGTATGTCTTCTTTAGCAGTTTGAACATTTCATTCTTAATTGCTAGAGAACGAGTCAATTGGAAATAAACCCTGCCCAATAACCCTATCAAACTATTTTATGTACCCTAAAAACAGATATATTGAAACTAGAATTGTCGAATTTAGTTTCAATATTTTCCTAGTTTTAGTTTTAGTTACTATTCTTAGTGTCTTTACTAGTAGTGGCTGGATGACAGTTTTGTTTTTAATTTATTTTGTGCCATTATTTGTTTTTGTCAGTTTTATATCAATATTGATCGCCTTTGGTATAAAATATTCTGCTCACAAATCGCTGGTTTGGGTAGATAAATATCTTGCATATCCCATGCTTTTTATTCAAGTATTTGTAACTATCTTCAATATTGGCGATTGTGGTGGTAGCTCAACTAAAGTCGGCAATTTTATCCAAAGAATTATTCATGGATTTATATTGAGACAAGTTGAATGCTCAGAGAGCGTATATCCTTGGATTCGCCAAGAAATTATTATGGGGCTTTACGTACTAAATCTATTTATTTTAGCCATTTTTATAATAAAAACCCTAGCTTCATCTCATTCAAAATCAGCTTAAACCTTGATAATTCCTTTTTAGAAATTTCTGACTTATCGGTATCGCAATTGTCAGGAATTTCTAAATAAAGAGGATGTCTTTTTCGTCGTTTTTGTTCTGATAAAATATAACTGATGATAGCTACAGGCAAACTTAAAAAACTATGCATCAGGAGAATATCAAGCGTGACAGTCACTATTCCCATCAAATCGATTGATCTACGATATGGTAGTGCGATCTCCATTCATTCTCTGAGTTGGCGTGATTGTGAAGACATCCTTAATGAGCTAGGTGAAGATCGCCATACTCGCATTGCATACTATCAAGGCACTCTAGAAATTATGTCCCCATTATCCAGACATGAGCGCCCCCATCGTCTCGCGGGTTATATTGTGACGGCAATTTTAGACGCGCAAGGGAGAGATTGGGAAGATTTTGGCTCAACTACCTTTTATCGAAAAGGAATGGCTGGTGTGGAACCTGATACTTGTCTCTATGTGACTAATTCAGCTTTAGTCCGTGATTGTCAGGAACGTATTGATGTGGATATCTATCCGCCACCTGATTTAGCGATCGAGTCAGATGTAACTTCTAAAACCTTGTTATCTGCTTACGAAGCGATCGCAGTGCCTGAAGTTTGGATTTATCGTGATGATAGCTTGAAGATATTTTTACTCACTAATGGACATTATCTGGAGTCAGAGAGTAGTTTGCTTTTTCCAGATATGGCAATCAAGAATCTGATTCCACAGCTTGTAAATCAAGCGATCGCGATCGGAACAAGCACTATGTTAAGAGAGTTTCGCAAATCTTTAAGCAATACTTATAAATAAAATCTCACTTACCATGAAGATCGAAGTCGAGAAATTATCGAGCAAAATAAAAACATAAATATGGAAAAAATAATTCAAGATCTGGAAGAGCGAATACGCAAAGCGCAACTCTCTAATGATGTAAATACACTGGATGAATTAATTTCTAATCAGTTGCAGTTCGTTTTTCTAGATGGATCTGTAGCGTCAAAATCTGACGACTTAGAAGCGCATAGAAATAAATTAGTCACCTTCCACAGCATCACTTTCACAGACCAAATCATTCAAACTTTTGAAAATTTAGCTACTGCAACTGTTAGGGCAGAAATCAGTGGCACTATGAATGGTCAAGACTTTCATGGCTATTACCGATATGGAAGAACTTGGGCGATGCTAAATGGTCAATGGCAACTCATCGCAGGCAACGTAGTTCAACTGCCTGAGTCTCATAAGTAGCTGGGCATAGTTAAATATGAACAATACAGCCAAAGTTTACACTTTATATTTTGCAATTGACGATCTTACAAATTCAATTTGTAGAATCATCAATAATCGAGAAAACTCCAAAACAGTTAATAGCGATGAGTTTTTTAATGGATTCTGGACTAAGGCAAAAAATAAATACTCTAATCTAAACTACGACCTGGTATGTGAAATTGGATTAGCTAATTCTAAGGCAGAAGAAGAGTTCGCTAGAATTGCCTCAGCAATAAAAAATGCTTTAGGAGAATTGGAAAACGATCGTTATTGCTACTTGATTTATTGCCTGTGGTTTGCCTTCAATACTGCCATAGTTGAGTATTCTTTGACTGACCCATCTGTAAATCAACATAACCTATACTATGAGATTGAAGACAAGTTGAAATTGGGTTCGCAGAAATATCTATCCTTATCTCAATCTATTGAAGAATGGCAGAATATTGATTTGATCGTTAAGTCGAAATTAGGGGATTTTTAAAGGCGATGTCGGTGGAATCTCTACTTTCTCATATCTCATTTAGGATGGCTATATATCATTTAGGAATGCTTTAGACATTAAAAGTTGAAGGTGTTAGTCTAAAATTGGTAATGTTTGGCGCAGCCAAACATTACCAATTTTAGATTACGAAGGAAGTAAATAATGATCGCCGATACTAGCATCTCCCAATTACTTCAGCAAATTTCTCCAGACAGATTAGCTCAACTTTCAGGTAAATCTATTTGGGTAGTTGGTGGTGGTTCTGGCTATGGCAAAGCAGCTTCTTTAGTGCTTCTAGCTGCTGGTTGTGATGTATTTATATCTGGTCGTAACTATGAGAAACTGCAAAAAACTCAGAAAATGGCAGCACTAATGAAGTTGGACGTGACTAATATGCATCTCATCCCCACAGATATTAATAATTCGAAGAGGATAGAGAAGACAGTAAAGGCGATCGCATCTTATAGTGATTCCTTAGATGGATTGGTACTAACTGCCGCAGTTCCTCAAAATAATTCTACTAATACTCCATTGCTAGATTACTCTTTTGAGCAATGGCAGACAATGCTGAATACTAATCTTTCCTCAGCATTTCTACTGGTTCAGAGCGCGTTGCCGTTGCTGGTTGCGACTGAAAGTTCCCGAATTGTTTGTTTTACTTCTAGAGCGGGTTGGGCAGACACCCTAGGCTTTGGCTCCTATAATATTTCCAAATGCGCTTTGAATTCTTATATTGCTTCAATGGCTCAAGAACTGACTTATAAATATCCTGATAAAGATATTCAGATTAATGGGATTGAGCCAGGAGAAGCATTTACCGAAATGAATCAAGGTTCGCCCACATCACCCTTAGCAATCAGTAAAGTGTTGTTGCATCTGCTGACTATGCCAAAAAATCAACCATCGGGCAGGTTTTTTGACAGAGAGTTGAACTTGATAAATTTCAACTCTGTAGGCAGTTAATCAAGCTATAGCAATGAATAAATAAAGGCGGCGCGGAGCGCCGCCTTTATTTATTTGGGCTTCAAAACTTGCATTAACCCAAAGAGAGTTGTGGCGCAAAGCGCCACAACTCTCTTTGGGGTTTTGTTTTTGTTTGACGGGCTGTCTTTTGACTGACCGAGCAAATACCGTCATGATAACCACAGACTAAAATTCAACTCGACTTTGCGGCTAAGCCGCGTAGGGCATTAGCATAGGCTTTGCCCTTATTTTTCGTGAATGTTTGTCGTAAATATTTAAGGAATAATAACTATGAAACGCATTTTTTCTATTATCGCGATCGCCTTAACCATGTTTGTGAGTCTTGCTTTCGGTCAACCAGCTTTTGCTGAGGTATCCGCAGGCGCAAAAATCTTTAATAACAACTGCGCTCAGTGTCATGCAGGCGGCAAAAATAACGTAGTCGCAGCTAAAACCTTGAAAGCTGATGCCTTGGAAAAGTATGGCAAAAATACAGTTGAGGCAATTTCTTTGCAAGTCTCCAAGGGTAAAGGAGCCATGCCTGCATTTGGCAAAAAACTCAGCGCTGATGAAATTAATTTAGTTGCTAACTATGTGCTCGACCAAGCTAAGAACGGCTGGGCTAAGGGCTAAACCTAAGAGAATTGCGGCGCGAAGCGCCGCAATTCTTTTGGAAAATCGTATTTTTTGAGGGAAGCGATCGCATGATTAACCAAAATCCAAACAATTTTCAATCTCGATTTTCGTCTAAATTCGCTATTTTGTTATCTTGTGTTGCACTTGCCACGATGGGCAGTACTGTGGCGATCGCCCAAACAGCGAAACCTAACGCTACGGCAAACATTTTCAATTTCAAGGGTGAACGGGTCGGAACCGCAACATTTATCCAAACTCCTTTAGGTGTAAAAGTTACATTGCAGGTGCAAAAGCTTGCACAGGGAGAGCATATGGTGCATTTACACGAAAAAGGGAAATGTGACGCACCAGACTTTAAGACATCAGGCGATCATTTCAATCCCGTAGATATGGATGATGAGCATCACGATCGTATGCAAATGCAAAACAAGCATGAAGAGGGCAAACAAAAACCTGCGGGCGATCTGCCGAATATTAAGGTTAAGCAGGACGGTAATGGTTCTCTAACTGCACTATTACCAGAATTAACTTTAGGAACTGGCAAAAATTCTTTGCTGAAGCAAGGCGGAACCTCGATTATTATTCATGCGGGTGCAAACGGGAAATCGACAATTCCTAATGTGGATTACAAGACTCGTATTGCCTGTGGGATTATTAAACCTTGAAAAGATATAGGGGCTTAGACTTCACAAGAAATCATAATTCGCGCAAAAAACTTTTAAGGGAAACTTAAACAATGCTAGAAGTAGCTTCAATCTTATTAAACTTGAATTTATCTAATGCTCCCAACCTAAATTCACATTTAGAAATATCACCTATTCGGATTGCCCATGAAGTGAAAACCTCGCAAGAGGTTGGCGGCACAATGCATATTGAACCCAACGATCGCCCTGTGGCTGGCAAAAAATCCATAATTTGGATCGCGCTTACCAAGCGTGGCGGCGAGATTATTCCCTACGAGAAATGTAATTGTCGAATGGAGGTGCGATCGCTAACGGATCGCAGTATTAAATTTACAGTCGCCAATCCCTTGGCGATCGTTGAGCGTTTTATCGGTTTACCAAGTATGGAAGTTACATTCCCGCAGGTAGGCAGATACGAACTCAAGTTGATCGGTTCTCCTAGAGGCGATGAAGATTTTCAACCCTTTGAACTAACTTTTACGACCAATGTGGGCAAATAGATAGGGGCGTTAAAAGTGTTGCGAAGCAACACTTTTAACAATAATTCAGCGCAAAGCGCTATAAATAAAGAATGCTAGATTTATTGCTTGTTGCTGCTTTAGGTTTTTTAGGAAGTTTCGGTCATTGCGTGGGGATGTGTGGCCCCTTGACCGTTGCTTTTTCGCTTTCAGGCAAAGAAAGCAATTCCAAAGATAATTTCAAAAGTAATTCTAAAGGTTGGCAACAGCATTTGTACTTTCACGCATTACTAAATATTGGCAGAATTTTCAGCTATGCGATCGCAGGGGCGGCGATTGGGGCGATCGGTTCTGTACTGGTTGCAGGCGGACAGTTTGCAGGGATTGAGAGCGATTTGCGCCGTTGGCTAGCAATTTTGACGGGTATTTTGTTGGTCTGGATGGGGCTCATGCAGATTAAACCTGAAGGTTTGCCTAATATGCCTTTTCTGAATCCGATGGCATTAGTGGGACTGCATCAGCGCCTCAGCAACGCGATGATGAAATTATCGCTATATTCCCATCCACTCACACCAGCATTGCTCGGAATGACATGGGGATTGATTCCCTGTGGATTTCTGTACACAGCTCAAATCAAGGCAGCAGAAACCAGTGACATGATGCAGGGAGCGCTGACGATGTTAGCTTTTGGAATCGGAACTCTACCCTCAATGCTCGGTATCGGTGTGTTTGCAGGAATGCTAAGTCGCGATCGCCGCAGTCAATTGTTTCGGATGGGTGGCTGGATTACACTCACCATCGGCATCTTAACGCTACTGCGAACTAGCGATATGGTGGACTATACAGGGCACGCGGGGCTGATTTTGCTCATGCTAGCTCTAGCTGCCCGTCCCCTCAGTCAAATTTTCAAATCTTGGTCAGCATTAAAGACCTACCGCAGGGCGATCGGGGTTGGTGCATTTGTGTTATCCCTTGCCCATGCTTTCCATAAAATTGAGCATACTTTCCAATGGAACTTTGATGCCTTATCCTTCATGATTCCCCTGCATCAAGTTTCGATTTGGCTGGGTACGATCGCGATCGCCCTGATGACTCCTGCCGCGCTCACGAGTTCGGATTGGATGGTTGCCAAATTAGGTAAAGCTTGGCGCTATTTACATTTGCTATCGGTTCCTGCTTTGGCACTAGCTTCAATTCATACGATCGCGATCGGTTCTAGCTATCTCGGCGCAGTGGAATGGACTCCCAAAAATTGGATTTTAACGATTATCTGTGGAGCGATTACGGTAGTTATTTTGTTGATTAGAGTTTTGAGATTTGGTAAAAAATTAGACGATCGTCCTAGGTTACCGCTTCGATTACCAGATGTATTTCATGATCACAATCAAGATCGAAGCGATCGCTGAGCAGGAAAGAATGAGTTCAAACTTCTGAAAATGCTTTGCTTCGATCGGCTTTAGGTAACTGATTGGAAATAAAGAATCATCTTCCTCATCAAATACTTTTGGCTCGTATAGTCCTAATGCTCGTTCTACTCTTACCGAAATACTCATGGTTTTGATATAGCCTCTTCTAATGTCCATCAGGATTAGTAAATTACCAACCCAAAACATTAAAATGATGCAAATGAATAGCATGGTTTCTGGAAGAGAAGGTTTGGCTATTCTTTGCACAATCCAACCGATAAACACCGTAAACAGAGTAATAGCAGTACTGACAATGCTAAAAACTCTTGCTCTCATCTCCCTTAAACTTTCTTGGGTCGAGCCACGTAAGGACAGCAAGATCTGTGTTTTTTCATCACTCATAACTTTAAAAAAATCGCTTAAAGCATTATCTACCTAGATCCGATCGTATTTTCTGGTAACAATAAAGAGTTTACAGCTTCTCCTTACGACGCATTAACGCCTCACCAGTGGGTCGTCCAGTCACAAACTTCCACAATGTTGTATTAATGTCTTCTAACAAAATATCTCCTAAAGTAAAAGTAATTCCCTGATAAAAGGCTTGCTCGATCGCCTTTACCTTTTTGACTATTTGATGACCTGATATCGTTAGGGAAAGCGTCACCCTGCGGCGATCGATTTCAGAAGACTTTCTTTCCACTAAACCCTTCTCTACCAACATATTTACCAACCGACTAGGGCTACCAGTTTCACAAATCAGCCGTTCGCCCAGTTCTAGTAATGACAAGGGTGCATAGTCATCAAGAACTCGTAAAACTTCTGCTTGTGAAGTGGTTAGCCCAATCGGCTCTAGTGCTGCCGAGAGAAGGCGATCGCCCTCCCGTTGTGCTGCCAAAATTAAATAGCGTAACTCCTCAATCGAATTCATGTCGCGATCGCTACATCTCCAAGACGCAATTGTAAAAACTCTTTGATGGCATTAGCATACGCGATCGGATGGGTGAAACGAAACATATGTCCTGTCCTTGGCAAAATCACCTCAGTTGCGTCAGGCATTCCCTCTAATAAGTCCCGTGCTGCCTTTTGACCGATCAGGCGATCGTAGTCAGGCGTGAGAACTAAAGTAGGAACTTGAATAAGGGAAAGTCGATCCAGATAGTTAGCAGAGAACGCTGCCTTCATCCGACTGAGATAGCTACGCCGTGGTGTATTTTCAATAAACAAACTCCGAATCTTTGACTGTGAGTAAGGAATTTGTCCATCACGATCGAAGGGTGAAGCTAAAACCTGAGCGTGAAAACGTAAGGTGATTTGTCGATATAGCTCTCCACCAAGGAAAGACGCAGCAGTTAGTTTTAGCTTTGTGAGTGGATCTGTGACTGGATCGGCAGCAAAACCACCTGATAAAACTAATGCCTCCAGCCCTTTAGGTCGTCTTGTGGCAAGGGCGATCGCAATATTTGCACCAAAGGAATCACCCACCAGAATATAGCGATCTAAGTCAGCAACTTGTTTGGCTAAAAAGTCTGCATACATTTCGATGTTGTCTAACGCCTCAGGCAATCGCATCGTTCGCAAAGAATATTTTGACAAAGGAGTTAGCCGATCGAGATACCAAGGGCTACCAGAAAAGCAAGGAACGGTAACTATTGTTGGAGATATTAGAGAAATATTCATCTTGATATAATATAAATGATGTGTAATCTAATGTTATGTCATTAAATGTTTGACTGATTCATCCTTTTGGGCGATCCTTGCAGCCTTTTGTAATCAAAAATTATTTGGGTTTTGTTTCAGCGCAAAGTGTTATTGATTGCTTGAGTGTAAAATACTTTTGATTAAAAATGAGAGTGCTATTTTAGGTCTATAGCTTGAAACTAGATTGTCAAAATGATTGAATCTTTGCGCTTATTTATTCAACATATCTCTCCTCAATTTGATATGGACTGGAGGCAGGTCGAGTACCTATTAGAGAAAAGAACGCTGAATAAAGGAGAGTTCTTATTTCAAGAAGGTGATATTTGTAAATTTGTGGGATTGACGCTTAAAGGTTGCTTGAGAATGTTCTTTCTGAAAGATGGCAAAGAACTCACATTGTTTTTCCATCATGAGAATTATGCTGTTGGCGATTATCAGAGTTTTCGGCTGCAATGTCCTGCTTGCTTTTCTTGTCAGGCGATCGAAGATTCAGAAGTACTAATTTTAAATCAACAGGTTATCCAAGCTCTAGAGTCAGCGCTAAACGGTCAACAACTACTGAGGCTCATTGTTGAATATCAAGCTTTTCAACTACGCGATCGCCTGATGTCCCTATACCGAGATACGCCTGAGCAGCGATACCTTGATCTGATTGAGACTCAGCCAAAACTGTTGCAACGGATTCCCCAACATTATCTTGCGTCATATCTTGGTATCGAACCAGAATCATTCAGCCGTCTAAAGCGACGTATGTATCAGAAGAATATTTCTTAGTAGAGCTATGGCAGGCTTTTAGAGCTAGGATGAGCGGCGCTTTGCGCCGCCCATCCTAGTTTCTTAACCCAAGTCAATGCTGGATAAATATTTATCTACTAGCATGGGCTTATCGCTTTAAAAACGCACTATGGAAATTAATTCTCAAGCCCCTGCGATCGCTCGCCATGAAATTACGATTAATGCTTCAAGTGAGAAAGTTTGGGAAGTCCTCACTAATATTAACGATTGGACTGCGTGGCATCCAAATATTTCTGAATCAAAATTAGAAGGACTACTTCAGTCTGGTACTACCTTTCGATGGAAGTCTGGTGGAATGGCTATTTTATCGACCTTGCAAGAGGTTGAACCTCAACGCCGCCTTAGTTGGACTGGAAAGGCGATCGGTACAAAGGCTATTCATGTATGGATTCTAGAGCCTTGTGAAAATGGTATGCTCGTGCGAACTGAAGAGTCATTTGAAGGTTGGTTGGTAAGTCTATTAAGGGGAATGATGCAAGGAATGCTGGATACTTCCTTACAAGCTTGGTTAGTCCTGTTGAAACAAAAAGCTGAAGCAAAGTCATATAGCGATGCAAGGTTAACTTAACCCAAATAAAGAAAGGCGGAGCTTCGCTCCGCCTTTCTTTATTTGAGGTTTGATAAGATGAAAATTTTGAGAGTGATTTTTTGGGGTTTGACTGGCTCTAATGGCGATCGCTATAAGTTATAAGGACATAGTGGCATTAGTTCTTGACTTCAGTCTTAATAAAACGTTTAATGCAATAGCTACCTGCCCATTGGGGATGTAACTGGTTAAAATTTTTGTATAGAGATTATTAAAACTAATGAAATATTTTTCTGCACAAGAACTGGTCGATATTTACAATCAAAAAGTTAAAAAAAGTCCAGAATACTTTCAAAAATATGCATCTTTAGAACCTTATATTGACGATAAAATAGCAAACCTTTTAAATGGCAAGGACTATCCAAGAGTCCCTTGTGTATTAGATTTTAAAGAATGGATTAAAAAGTACAATATTATTCCAGAGAAATTACTCTGTACTTGTAGTGATGATTTTGAATTAAGTTATATTGACCCTAAAATAGGATATTTACTACAGTATGAAATTTCCAATAATACTGGGGATCTACACACGTTTAATTTAACTGAAAAAGACTTTGACTTTATTATATTTTCACAAACCTTAGAGCATCTTTATAACCCCTTTGTGGCGGTTGAAAAAATTTACGAGCATGTGAGACCTGGTGGATTTGTTTTTACGAGTGTTCCAGCTATTAATATTCCTCACTTAGTTCCATTCCATTTCTCTGGAATATATCCGATGGGTCTTGCCGTGTTATTTGAATCCGCAGGTTTTACAATCTTAGAAATGGGGCAATGGGGTAATTTGCACTATTTAGAATACATTTTTAAGCATCATGGATGGCCAGATTATGAATATCTTAAATCTCTCGGCAGAGGGACTATAACTAACGAAGAAGCAAATATTGCTCAATGTTGGTGTCTTGCTCAGAAAATTACTACTGATTAAGAGATGTGTTTTGAATAACTAGTTCTCCTGTATCAATGCAAGTTTCGCTTAGGACATAAAACCCAAACAAATAGAGGCGCCTCTATTTGTTTGGGTTTTGATTTTTCCTAGCTATTTCTTGTATTGCTGTAATTCGTTGCTTGGCGGTTGCTATCTACAGGCAAGATTAACCCATTGGTTTATGTATGTGATAAAAAAAAGAAAATAGCTGTCAGTCTTTAGTTTAGGTTACACTCCGTAATTTGGTGAATAATATGCAGTAATTTAATTATGTGCGTTTATTTAAAGAGATATGACCCCGACCCTCCCCACCGAGCAAATCGATCGCATTGTGTGGAATCAGCACCACGATCCATTCGCTGTTCTAGGTCCACATGAAATTACGCAAGAAGGTAAGTCGGTCTGGGTGGTAAGAGCGTATCTACCCGACGCAGAAGCGGTATCTGTTGTTACGCCCGATCAACACAAAGAATATCCTATGCATTCGGTGCATCATCCCCACTTTTTTGAATGCATTATTAGTGACGCGCCCCACCTATTTAACTACCAATTTAAAGTTAAGTCTGGAGTCAGCTATCAGCTAATCCACGATCCCTACTACTTCAAGTCACCCTTGATGAGTGAGTTTGATACTTACTTATTTGGCGAAGGTACACATTACCAAATTTACGAAAAAATGGGTGCTCACTGCACCACTATTGATAACGTAAGTGGCGTTTATTTTGCTGTATGGGCTCCAAATGCGCGTAACGTCTCCATTATCGGGGACTTTAATAGCTGGGATGGACGCAAACATCAAATGCGTAAAGGAAATACAGGTGTTTGGGACTTATTTGTCCCCGATCTGCAAGTCGGTACAGTCTACAAATATGAAATTAAAAGTCCAGAAGGGCATATTTACGAAAAATCTGACCCCTACGGCTTCTTTCAGGAGATTCGCCCTAAAACGGCTTCAATTGTTGCCGATCTCGATACCTATGAATGGAACGACCAAAAATGGCTAGAAAAGCGTCGTAGTGAAGACCCACTGAAAAAGCCCATCTCAGTCTATGAAATGCATCTTGGATCGTGGATGCACGCTGCGGCTGTAAGTCCTCCTGAAAGTGGCTATCCAGCCGTTTCGGCTGCCGATCTTAAGCCTGGTGCTAGATTTCTGACCTATCGCGAACTAGCCGAAGACCTAATTCCCTACGTTAAGGAAATGGGCTATACCCATATCGAAATGATGCCTGTTGCCGAACATCCTTTCGATGGTTCGTGGGGCTATCAAGTCACAGGTTATTATGCCGCAACCTCTCGTTATGGCACACCCCAAGATTTGATGTATTTCATCGACCAATGCCATCAAAATGATATTGGGATTATTGTCGATTGGGTTCCCGCGCATTTTCCTAAGGATGGTCATGGGCTCTCTTTCTTTGATGGCACATTTTTATACGAACCTGCTGATGTTCGCATTGGTGAGCATAAAGAATGGGGAACTAAAATCTTTAACTACAAACGTAGTGAAGTCAAAAACTTTTTGATTGCCAATGTTCTATTTTGGTTTGATAAGTACCACATTGATGGAATCCGCGTTGATGCCGTTGCCTCGATGATCTATCGTGACTACAATCGTGACCCAGGAACATGGTTGGCTAACGAGTATGGTGGTCGTGAAAGTCTGGAAGCGATCGAGTTATTCCGTCATCTTCATAGTATTTTATTTACTTATTACCCAGGGGCGCTTTCCATCGCTGAAGAGTCTACTTCTTGGCCGATGGTGACTTGGCCAGCTTATTCAGGTGGTTTAGGCTTTAACTTGAAGTGGAATATGGGCTGGATGCATGACATGCTCGATTATTTCAAGCTCGATCCATATTTCCGCGGACATAATAACAACTATCTCACCTTTAGCATTTGGTACGCCTTTAGTGAGAACTTCATGCTCGCGCTTTCCCATGACGAAGTGGTGCATGGCAAGAGTCCGATGATTGGCAAGATGCCTGGGGATGAATGGCAGAAGTTTGCTAACTTGCGCTGTCTCTATGGCTATATGTTCACGCACCCAGGCAAGAAGACTATGTTTATGGGTATGGAGTTTGGACAGTGGTCGGAATGGAATGTATGGGGTGATTTGGAATGGCATTTACTGCAATACCCTAGCCACAAAACGCTTCAGAAATATGTTGGCGACCTCAATAAACTATTACGATCGCTGCCCGAACTCTATACTCAAGACTTCTCTCCTGAAGGGTTTGAATGGATTGAGTGCAATGATACTCAAAACTCAGTAATTTCGTTCTTGCGTAAAGGACTAGATAATGAGTTTGTCTTAGTTGTTTGTAACTTTACTCCTGTCGTACACCATAACTATCGTGTTGGCGTTCCCGAAAAAGGCTTCTATAAAGAAGTTCTCAATAGTGATGCGCCGATTTATGGTGGTAGTGGTATTGGCAATCTAGGCGGTAAATATACCGATGACTATGGTAGTCATGGTAAGCCTTATTCGCTTGATGTAACTGCGCCTCCTTTAGGAGTAGTTGTCCTAAAGTATCTGGGCTAAGTCTAGACATAGCTATAGACATAAAACCCAGAAGAGAGTAGCGGCGGGAGCAAAGCATCGCTACTCTATAGCAATAAAGGGAGCGCTTAGCGCTCCCTTTATTGCTATACGCCTCGAAATCCGATGGGCATTTCCATTTTTTCGAGAGTAGTCGGTCTATCTTTTATTCGCTTGGCTCTATCTTGATTTAGATTGCCAATAAAACTTAAGATCAGACCAATTATCAATAGACTGACTCCCCAGAATTGAGCTTGAGTGGGTACTTGCCCTAAAATCAAATAGGCTAGACAAATTGTAAGAACTGGATTCACTAAGGCAGCTAAATTGATTTCTGTCGAGGTAGAGAGCTTCAAACCTACTAACCAGCTAACTCTGGCTACGACAACGATAAATATTGCATAGATGATCATCCACTGCCATAGCAAAGGCGATAAGATATCCACGAAATGCATCGGACCGTAAAGAATGTTCGCCAGCAGGAAAAAAAGCATTGTTCCTACGGCGTTACGATAAATCGAAAAAAATCCGACAGGAATTTCTTGTAACTGTAATTTTGTATTTACAGTCGAAATGGAAGTAATGATGGCAGCGATCGCTACTAAGATTTCTCCAGTACCAATTTGTAATCCCCCCATCTTCATCGCATTTCCTGCTCCTCCTAAAATAATTGTTGTCGCCACTCCACCTAGGGATACCAACGAGCCTGAAAGAGTCCAACCATCTACCCGTAAACCAAACAGCCAGATGCTCAACATGAGCGTTAAAAATGGCTCAATACGACCAATTAAAACAACATTAGCAATATTCGCATGTCCGATTGCGGTAAACGTTAATGCAGGCGCAATCGCTCCTGATAAAACGCTGGTAATCGTCAAATTAATCCAGTCTTTGCGAGTTAGAGCTTTTAGGGTACTCAGTTTTAAATCTTTATAAAAAATTAAAACCATCACACCAAAGGCGCAAATATTACCGACAAATAAAACATTGCACAGTGAGATCGGATTTCTGCCATCGATCAGATTATGTTGTCCGATATCAATAATTATGCGCGTGAAAGAGTTTGAAGCGGCAAAAATTAAAACCGCAACTGCAAGGTATATCCAGCCAGGAACTTGGCTAAAAGTTTTTTGTATATTATTGTTAATATTCATATTCTATTTTGTCAGACTTTGATCGCCAAGTTAGCAAGGATTACGATCTAAGTTTGAGTAATTTCTGACATTGTGACAGCTTAATGTAGGAAAAGAATATATAGAATTTGCAAAAAATAAAGAATTTAAACTTAACCCTTGGGATTCTGTTTATATATCGATTGAACTTTGTTGAGAATTGATTCTGCTAATTTATATTAACAACACCGTTGATCTCCTCGACAGTCCATTGAACTTGAGATTCATCATTCTTCCAAGTCACTTTTGTTTTTGCTCTTAGAGCACAGTCTGATTGACCGCTAGTTCTAATTTGTCCGATTTCATATCCCCAAAGAAGATGATTTGTATATATATGGAGTGGATAGCAACCAAGCAGCCCACATCTTTCTTTGATCATGATTGAATGTATCTCACTAGGCGAAGTATATTCTGTTACACAACCCTCTCCCATAAAAGAACCTGGAATTGCGAGGATGAGGATAGAGCAGAAGAAAAGTGATGATACAATCAAGCCACTGAGGTTTTTAAAATTGTTTTTATTTCCTATGCTAATGACTGCTAAGAAAGAGATAACCAAAGTTATGCTATAAAGAATAAATTCGCTATGAACTCCTCTCAGAGTATATCTAGATTTAAGTTCTAAAAAAAGAATGGTTACAGATACTATCTGCAAACCTAAAGATAGGAATAAAAGTGATTTCGACTTAATCATCTTATAAATTCCCTAATAATAATTCTCATTACAATGTGTAGCTATAGCATTTCTAAATCACAAAATCATTCGTGGGACTCATTAGGCTTCGACTTCTCTCAGTCAGCTTAGACCATTGGCTGAATATAGTCAAAGTTTCCCTCATATCATTTAGGATTGCTATATAGCCAAGTAAGTTAAGATGTAAAACCCAGCAGAGAGTCGCGGCGCGACTCTCTGCTGGGTTTTACGTTTATTTCCTAAGAGGCATTCGCGACTATGCGATCGCGAGACTCATGTAAATTTGCGATTTCAAGATGATTGTGTTTCCATGTGCGTGAACTTAAAAATGTGGGTAGTTCAACTTTGCTAGTAGGGACTACATCAATTACTTGAGACTTTGATTGCCAATCTAATTCTTGCGGAAAGTCTTGATAATCTTTCTCGATTTCACCTAAAACCTGTAAAGCCAGATGGAGATGTGCTTCCAGATAGTTAATACGATTTTGTAATGCTTCGATGGTCGCTTCTTGAGTATTCATAACATGACCTCCATCAGTAGGCTGGTACTGACCTTTTCAATCCAAATCTGTGAGATAGAGTGTAGCCTCTAAATCTATAGAGTTTCCTCCTGCAAAAGGATGATATAACAATTCTAATTCAGTCATGAGATTATTTAGAGTGCTTCGACAGATTATTTAGATTCGCTTCGACTTCGCTCAGCCACCGTAGACCGATAGCTGAGCGAAGTCGAAGCCTTCTACTGTCTTGGCTTTGGGATTATGCTTGACTTAAGAAATCTAATAGCTCACCCAATATCCAATCCATTTCTTCTTTCTCCATCAATATCGAGTCAAAGCGATGCTTAGTTTCGCCCCTCCAGATAGCATAGTGATTGGTTTTTTGCCCATTGTCCGATACGATCTCCTCAATACCAATGCGGGTAATCTCCACGATATAACCACGTTCGCGCCCAACTCTTAGACCAAATAGATGCCACGCAATCCGAAAGGTTTGGCGATCCACTTCAATTAAGACATTGCCAATTAATGCATAGACAAACAAAACGGCACACATCAAAGACATTAGACCAACTATAAAAGCTGCAAATCCCAGTGGAATCTGCGAGAGTAAGCCAAAAGTATTAATGTAAGGAAGGATAAATTTATCTAGTCCCCAATAGATAGCGCCAGCAAGAACTCCAAATACCCATGTAAGTGGACGATAGCCGAGGCTAGGAATTTTAAATATAAGGCGATCTCGAGTTCTGTCATATTGAATGCGCGTATCTAAGGGCTTGAGTTTACGGGCTTTTTCTATTTCCCCTGATGCTTTTAGTGACGCGATGTAATTCTTCTTTGACTGATAAATGGATGAGCTATTGTTTTGTAATGCTTCTAGGGCTGAACCTGCGGAATTAAAGCGATCCTCGGTGGCGGGTTCGATCGTTTGCTCTAGCCAATTGGCAAACTCTTCAGAAACATTAGTACAGGCTCGCACATCAATTTTCATGCGATTTTGTGGCAGTTCAGCAGGCGATCGGTGAGTGAGTAAAAATAGCAATGTCGCGCCCAAGCCATACAAGTCTGAAGCGCAACTTGCTTGTCCTCGAAACTGCTCGGGAGACATATAGCCATAGGTTCCGACAAAGGTGCTACCACCAGCGATCGTATTGCGATAAATATCTTGCACTGCGCCAAAATCAACGAGGGCGATCGCCCCATCGGGACGACGAATTAAATTTTGGGGCTTAATGTCACGATGAACGACGGGCGGCGAAAGTTCGTGGAGATAACACAGCACATTTAAAATTTGTGTCGCAATCTCTTTTACTTCTAATTCGGTCAATCGCACACCATTCTGAGCGATCGCTGCTAATGACTTGCCTTCAATTAGTTCTTGAACGATATAAAATCGGCGATCGCTCTCCAAATCAATATGAAAATAATCGAGATATTTAGGGATCTGGGGATGATTTAGACTAGCTAAAACTTTAGCTTCGCGTTCAAATAACTCGATCGCTTTCCATTGACTTGACTGGCGCAATGACAGTACTTTAATCGCAACTGACTGATAGCTATTATCACAATCTTCTGCTGCATAGGTGGTCGCCATACCACCACGTCCTAATACTGAAATGATTTTGTAGCGATCGCTTACAATATCTCCAATTTGATGCAGTTCTTCTATCATCTTTGGTTGCTAATTAATGAAGTACAAGCAGAAATAAAATTTTCCTTTGAAAATCTATTTGTTTATTCTCAAATTGAAGTGATTACATTTTATAATGCCATCATGGTGTTTTACTTACTTACCTAAATAAGTTAAATGAACAAAGGCATAGCTAGCTCTGAACAACAAGTTTTAATTATTACAGATAGCTATGAAGAGCTTTTTCATAGGAACTTACGATCGCTTGACTTTGCGAATATTGTAGAGTACCGCAAAAATCGATACCAAATTCAGCAATGCGAATCCCCATTATTCAGAGATTTAGAAATTTTCCTTCAAGATTCTCCTGACTGCGTCTTACTGGACTGGGAGTTGCCAAATCTAGATAGGGAAAATGTTCTCCAACAACTGATTTCCAAGCAAATTCCTGTAGTAATTTTAGTAAGTGCATCAAGTGAGGAGTTAGTATCTTGTACTGAGCAAGATTATCTAGTTAAAGAGACTCTCACTAAGGAGTTGATTCTCTCCACGATTCGGAATGCGATCGCCCATGATAAACTAAAACTCATTCATAATCGCTCGGAAGCATTACTGGAAACTCAAAACCGATGTCTAGGCTGTATCGCGGTGGGAGATCAACTTTTAGAAGCATTTAACCTACTTTCCCAACTGATTGAGTTACAGATTCCTGAGGCTCTATGTTCTATTTTAGTTTTTGATAATCAAGGTAAATTGAATAGCCTTGCGGCTCCTAACTTGCCAGAAGATTTTAATCTAATCATCAAAGATATTACTATTAATGAAGCAAAATCTCTCTTTGGTAAGAATCTTGCAGGAACAACTATAAATATTAGTGATATTAATAACCATTATTGGCAAGATTATCAAGATTTAGCCTTAAAAAATGGATTGAGAACTTGTTGGGCTGCACCGATCTTTGCCCGTGATGGACAACAAATTTTAGGATTTTTTGCTTTATATTATCGAGATTTACTTACGCCTTCACTAGAAGAAATCAAGGTGATTAAAAACACTGCTTATGCTGCTGGTATTGCGATTGAGCGCGATCGCAGTGAGACTAACCTACAGCAACAGTTGCAACGAGAGCGTCAACTTTATCAGCAATTACAGCAAGAATTAAGCGATCGCCAGCAGGTTGAACTCAAGTTTCAAGAGAGCCAAAAATTCATTCAAAAGATTGCAGATGCATCACCTAATATTCTTTACCTATATAACGTTCAAGAGCAGCGAAATATTTATTCAAACCGAGAGATTTATTCGATACTTGGCTATACACCACAAGAAATCCAAGAAATGGGAGGAGATTTCTTTCAAAGACTCATGCATCCAGACGATTTTGTTAGAGTGCCTAATAACTTAGAACTGATTTACAACTCTCCTGATGGGGAAATCATTGGTATGGAGTATCGGATGCAAAACTCCAATGGTGAATGGCGTTGGCTCTACAGTCGAAGCTCAATTTTTAGTCGAGATGATCGTGGCAGAGTACTATTAACAATTGGAACCGCAGAAGATATCACCGATCGCAAACGATCGGAAGAAGAATTAAAAAGAAGTGAAGCCCATCAACAAGCCTTAATTAAGGCTATTCCCGACTTAATCATGCGGATCAACCGATCGGGAATTTATCTAGAGTTTATTGCTAATCCTATGTTTCCCTTGGTTGGCGATATTCCTGACATGATCGGCAAACATGCATCACAGATCCTATCGCCTGAATTAGCGCAAAAACGGATTGAGCATGTTCAACTAGCATTAGAAACAAACTCTATCCAGATCTACGAGCAAAGGCTTTCTGTTGATGGCAACGTTCAAGAAGAAGAAGTTCGCATTGTTCCTTACTGCGAAGAAGAAGTTTTGGTGTTAGTCCGCAATATTACCGATCGCAAAATCGCCGAAGAGGCTTTGCGAGAAAGCAAGAAAAGGTTTGAACGAATTGCGGAAACTCTTCCAGGTGTTATTTACACTATGATTCAATGTCCAGACGGATCGCGTTATTTTGAATATATGAGTTCGGGGGTCACAAAAATACATGAAATAACGATTGAGCAGGCACTTAAAAATCCTAGATGGATTGACGATCAATTTCATCCTGATGATAAAGCAGGGTTTATTGCAGCCGCTAGGTATAGTGATGAGACCCTATCATCTTTTAACTATGAATGGCGAATTATTACTCCTTCAGGCAAGATTAAATGGTTGCAAATCACATCTTTGCTTGAAAAGATCGAGAATCAAGGTGTTGTTTCATTTAAACGTCAAAATGGAGATATTGCTCGGCATGGCATTGTTCTAGACATTACCGATCGCAAAACTGCCGATATCCAATTGCAACAGCAGGCAGAACAACAAAGACTGCTTAGTGGCATTACCCAGCGCATTCGGTCATCACTTAACCTCGAAGAAATTCTGAATATAACTGTTGCCGAAATACATCAGGTCTTAAAATCAGATCGAGTATTGGTCTATCAGATCTTTGCGGATGGGACAGGTGCTGTGATTGCTGAATCTGTGTCTCCCAATTGTCAATCAATCATTAATAAGAAATATCCAGAAGAAGTTTTTCCAGAAGAGATATACGAGAGCTATTTACAAGGAAAAGTCTCAACTCTCAATGATCTAGAGACCGAATCTGTCCTATCTTGGTTAGTAGAATTACTTCAAGAAATTCAAGTCAGAGCTAAGTTAACCGTGCCGATTATCCAAGATCAGAAACTTTGGGGACTGCTGATCTCCCATCAGTGTAATCATCCTCGACAGTGGCAAAATTGGGAAATAGACTTACTCAAACAATTGTCGAGCCAACTAGCGATCGCCATTCAACAGGCGAGTCTATACCAGCAACTGCAACTTGAACTACGCGATCGCCAACGAGCCGAGAAACTAATTCATCAACAAGTAGAAAGAGAATCCTTATTGCGAGAAGTCATGCAGAGAATTCGGCAAACTCTCGATCTGCATACTATTTTCGAGACTGCGACCCTTGAAATTCGCCAATTTCTCCATGCCGATCGGGTGGGCATTTTTAAATTTTATCCAGAATCTAATTACAATGATGGCGAGTTTGTTGCTGAATCCGTCGTGGTTGAATTTAATTCAATTGTCGCAATTAAATCTCACGACCATTGTTTTGGCGAACAATACGCCGAATCATATCAGCGTGGCAGATTTCAGGCTGTTGACGATATTTATAATGCTGGACTTTCAGATTGTCATGTCAATATTTTGTCAGCATTTCAGGTTAGAGCAAATTTAGTTGTGCCATTGCTTAATGGTAAGAAATTATGGGGACTGCTTTGTGTTCATCAATGTTCATCGCCTCGACATTGGGAAAATACGGAAATTTCACTCGTTTATCAAATTAGCAATCAATTAGCGATCGCCATTCAGCAGGCAAGCCTATATCAACAAATACAGACAGAACTAGCTGAGAAAGAAAAACTATATCTGAAACTGGCTAACGAATTACACCAGAAAAAAGTATTACTCAAAGAAGTCCATCATCGTGTCAAGAACAACTTACAAGTAATGTCTAGCCTGTTAAGAATGCAGTTTCGCAAAACTACACCTGAATTAAAAAATCTAATCGAGGATTATCAAAATCGAATCCAGTCTATGGCTCTAATTCACGCTCAGCTTCATCAAAATGATGATTTAGCAAACATCAATTTTCATGACTACATTTCTGACTTAACAACTAATCTTTTTGAATGCTATGGTAGTAAATCTGCCAATGTGCAACGTAAACTGGAAGTTAGCAATATTTCCTTATCTCTAGACCAATCAATTCCTCTCGGTCTAATCATCAATGAATTAATATCTAATGCTTTAAAACATGCCTTTCCCCAAGGCTCTGGCGAAATAAATATTCAATTAGTTCAGGTAGAATCTCAGTATCATTTAATTGTGTCTGACAATGGTATAGGAATCTTACCAGAACTTCTTGACCTGAGACATACTGATAGCTTGGGAATGCAGTTAATGTATGGCTTAACTGAGCAACTAGAAGGAGAACTTACCTATGATAGCCATAACGGATCGAGATTTCAGATAAAGTTTCCTATCTTAGAAACCATTTAAGAATTACTTTATGCAGTCAAAAACTCTAAGAGATTCCCCAGCCCCATTTTAAGGGTGATTGCGGGGGATCTAGACAATTATTAAATGGTTTCTTAAGCCATCACCACTAATACAAAAAAGACCGTCTGCTAAATTTCACAAAAATTAAATTAAATTAGATTAGACTAAATTGTTAAATCAATATAAACTCTATAAAATTACTGGCATAAGCTTGCGTTTAAAAAACGTTTTAGTTTTTTAAACATTTGATTCATATTTTGTTCAAATTTGTTCAAATATTTTTACAAACTTCTGCTTATAAATGGGGCTGAGACATTGAGCTTTCAAGTAGTAATCGTTGAAGATGAGAGCCTTGTTGCTCAGGATATTAGTCAAATACTTCGAGATGAAGGCTATATCATTCAGGCGATCGCATCTGATGGCGAAACAGCTATCAAGAAAATCGTCGAACATGCTCCAGATCTAGTCCTGCTAGATGTTCAGATTAAAGGAGAAATAGATGGCATAGATGTAGCCCAATTTACTCAATCCTTCTATGACGTTCCCATTGTTTACTTAACTGCCTTCTCAGATACAGAAACCTTAAAACGTGCTCAATCAACTAATCCATTAGGATATGTAGTTAAACCATTTCGCCGTGAGCAACTTCTTGGCTCAATCGCTATAGCATTGTCAACTCATGCTGCTCAAAAACAAGATGATGACGAAACACATCTCAAAAAACAATTCCTAGCGATAGTTAGCCACGAACTCCGCACTCCGCTTAATGCAATTATAGGATTTGCAGAATGTTTAAGTCAAGAATTTTTTGGGCTAGTCAATCCAGAGCAAATAGAAGCTTTACAAGTTATTAACAGTAGCGGAAATCATTTACTAAGTCTAATTAATAGTATTCTTGATTTGGCATTGATAGAAGCAGGAAAGTTTAAATTACAACTTGACCTAACGCCGCTCGCTCCAGTTTGCCAAACTAGTTTAGAATATATCCAACAAGAAGCCCTGCAAAAACGGATTCAGCTTGAAGCAAAGATTCCAGCCAATCTCCCCTACCTGATGTTGGATGAACGACGGGTTTTCCAGATTTTAATTAATCTACTCAAAAATGCTGTGAAATTTACTCCAGACAATGGACATATCACCCTAGAGGTGATCCATGAACAGCACTTCTCAACTACAGAAGATATATCATCCATTAGGATTTCTGTAATTGATACAGGTATTGGTATTGCTCAAGACAACATTGACAAATTATTTCAGGCTTTCAGCCAAGTTGACAGTAGCTACAGCCGTAAATATGAGGGATTAGGGCTAGGACTTACCTTTGTCAAAAGAATTGTGGAATTACACGGTGGTACAGTAGAAGTAGTAAGTGAACTAGGTATAGGAAGCCGCTTTACAATTGATTTACCCTGTGCTAATCCAATTCTTTAATTCAAGAAGATTATGACCATTTACTTTTACAGCACTAACCAAGCTTATGCAGAGTTCTCTAACTTTGCTCCTTTTGGGATTGAATTGGATGGTCAATGGTGGCGAACTACCGAACATTATTTTCAAGCTCAAAAATTTTTAGACAAAACTTATCAAGAAAAAATACGTCAGGCTCCCGATCCTAAAATAGCAGCAAATCTGGGGCGTAGTCGCTCAGTTCCACTTCGAGAAGATTGGGAAAACATCAAAGACGATGTAATGCGTAGGGCTGTTCTCAAGAAATTTCAAACCCATCCCCAACTAAAAGAGCTTTTGATTGCCACAGGTGATCAGGAAATTGTGGAAAATGCTCCAGGGGACTACTATTGGGGTTGTGGAGCCGATGGCTCTGGCAAAAACATGTTAGGTAAAATCTTGCAAGAAGTTCGCGATCAAATCTAAAATGCTAAAATCCTGCCATGATTGATAACATCTGTAAGTTTTTAGCAGAAAGCTTCTCCGCAGACTTCGCAAGTTGGATATTAGGAGAAGCGATCGCTTTAACCAAAATCGAACCATCCGAACTCTCGGCTGAGCCAATCCGTGCTGACTCAGTGATATTCCTCGAATCAACCAAAATTATCCTGCATATTGAATTTCAGACCGAGCCAAATAAAAATATTCCCTTCCGCATGGCAGATTATCGGCTCAGGCTGTATCGTAAATTTCCCGACAGACAGATTCATCAGGTTGTTATCTATCTCAATGCCAGTCAATCATCATTAGTACATGAAACAACTTTTAGGATTGGTGCATTAAATCATGAATTTAACGTCATTAGGCTATGGGAACAGCCCACAGAAATATTTCAGCAATATCAGGGACCATTTCCTTTTGCGACATTATCTCAAACCAGCAACCCCGAAGAAACGCTAAGACAAGTTGCCAAGCAAATTGAAAATATCCAAGATAAAGAAATACAAAGTAACGTAGCTGCATCGACCGCTATAATATCAGGTATAGCCCTGAATAAAGAAATCATCCAAAGACTTTTGAGGAGCGAAATCATGAAAGAATCGGTAATTTATCAAGAAATTTTAATGGAAGGCAAAGCTGAAGGCAAAGCTGAAGGCAAAGCTGAAACTGCTAATCAAATTGCCACAAATATGTTGCTTTCCAATATTTCTGTAGAATTAGTCTCTCAATTTACAGGACTTACCCTAAAACAAGTCGAAAAACTAAGAAAGCTTTCTCAAAAATCCAAGATGCCTAAATCGTCCAAACCTAAGAGATCGTCAAAAAATTAATCGCTACCATTCACATAATGGAAAGTTATCAAGATTACCATGAGTTAAACCTGCAAATAGTTCATACGTTATTTGGGGAGAAGAAGCTATTGGGATAAACATGTCACCAACTAATTGGCATATCTTAGAAACAGTTGAACTACCGACTTGGTTAATCGAAAAAGTGGGGAATTTTGCCGCGCAGTTACTTTATCAAAGGGGAATATTTGAGCCTAAGCAAGTAGCTGCATTTTTAGATACAGAAGCCTATCGACCGACGAGTGCTTTTGCTTTTCCTGAGATGCAGCAGGCGATCGCCCGTATTCAACAAGCTTACGCACAGGGAGAAACGATCGCGATTTGGGGGGACTTTGATGCGGATGGGATTACGGCAACATCGGTGTTGTGGGAGGGCTTAGGACAGTTTTTTGCTCAAGGCGATCGCTTAGTTTTTTATATTCCCGATCGCCTTAAAGAGTCGCATGGTATATCGATTCGGGGTTTAGATGAGTTGCGATCGCAATGCGAAGCCGCAGGAAAGTCTCTAGAGCTAATTATTACTTGCGATACGGGTAGCACTAACTTAGAAGCTCTCAAGTATGCTAGCGAATTAGGAATTGATATCATTGTTACTGATCATCACACTTTACCCGATGAACGTCCGCCAGTTGTGGCGATTATCAATCCGCGCTATTTACCTAATGATCATCCCTTATTCCATTTATCGGGTGTGGCAGTTGCGTATAAATTAATGGAAGCATTGTATGAAACCTTGCCTGAAGTTCCCAATCAGCCCTTAGAGGATTTGTTAGATTTAGTAGCGATCGGCTTAGTAGCGGATTTGGTGCAGCTTAAGGACGATTGCCGCTATCTTGCCCAAAAGGGTATTGAAGTTTTGCGGCAAAAGAAACGTCTCGGTGTGCGAATGCTCTTAGAGCAATGTAAAAAAGTTGGCGATCGCCCGATTGATATTAGTTTTGGAATTGCGCCGCGCATTAATGCTGTCAGCCGCATCTGGGGCGACGTACGGAAATGTGTAGAATTGCTCACCACCCGCGATGAGAAAGTTTGTAAGTCGCTAATTGAGCAGACGGAAATGGCGAATGTACAGCGTAAAGCTTTACAGAAAAAGGTATTCAAGCAAGTTCAGTCCAAAATCGAACAACTCGATCTTTCGACTACGGGAATCATCGTACTTGCCGATCCGCAATGGTCGGTGGGAGTTTTGGGGCTAGTCGCAGGTCAAGTAGTGGTGGAATATGGTCGCCCGACAATTCTCTGTACGGTTGAGGATGGCATTGCGAAGGGAAGTGCGCGATCGCTGGAGGGTGTGAATCTCTACGATCTGCTCAAAGGTCAAGAACATCTACTATTAAGCTTTGGTGGACATCCGCTTGCGGGGGGCTTGAGCTTTCGCCTTGAGAATTTGTTGGTACTGATTGAGTCTCTCGATCGAAGATTTTGGAGTCAGTACGGACAATTGCAGAGTAAGGCGATCGCGATCGATTTAGAAGTAAAAATTACTGACCTTACCAAAGAACTATTTAATGAATTCAAACAATTAGATCCCTTTGGTATGGGTAATCCCTATCCTCGATTGCTAGTTCGCGATTGTAAATTTTTAGAAGTATCTAACGCGAATATTCGCACCCAAAAAGGACAGAAAGTTGAGTACATTAAAACCCAATATGTCTTAAGCGATCGCCTTGGTAACCAGATTTATGGCGATTGGTGGGGGCACTACAGCTATGAGTTACCTGATACATTCTGTGATGTGGTGATTGAATTAGTTGATAATCCTTTTCGCCGTCGTTATGATGTGCGTCTAATCGATTTCCATGCTCAGAGTGCGCCGCTCAGTGCAGATTTGCCATCTCTTGCCTCGACATCTTTAAAAAGCTCCGATCGCGCTAACTTGAAGATCATCGATCTACGCGGTCGCGATCTTGTCGAATTCGATCAAGGTCTAATAACTACCTGCGATCGCTGTCCGCAAAGTTGGCAAGATTTGAATACCATTATTGATCGAGCCAATCAATCTCAACAATCGTTAGCTTTGGTTTATCCACCACCCGTTCAAATGAATGGCATAAATGTATGGAAGATTTTGGTTGGGATTGCGAAATACCTTAGTCGGACTGGAAAAGAGATTAGGCGATCGCAATTAGTCGAAAAGTTAGGAATTGACGATCAAGATGTCTTGCAGCTTGGCTTTGATGAGTTGCGACAGTATGGTTATGTGGTGGATATTGATGACGACCACGAAGATTTAGACCAGAAAATTTGCATTAGTTCTATTCCTAAAACTGAGCATTTATCTGTTCCATCTCAGCTATTTATCCAAGCCGCGAATGAATTATTATTTCAGCAACAGTTCTTTGATCGGCAATTGCTTTCATTTAGTCAAGTTGCTTAAAGGAAAGTGTCCAAAGCGAAATTAATCCTGTTCTGATGAAGGTAAGCGCCGACGAGCAGAAGCGATCGCTTGCTGGAGTTTTGCTTGGAGTAGTTCTTTGGGTGGTAATACGGTAAGGTATTCAGCAACGTGGATACCGCTTTTGTCTAGTTCCAGTAATTCAATTTGTTCTTGTTTTTTGCCTGCACATAAAATGATTCCTAATGGTGGAAGTTCATCGCTCTCTTGGTCATATTTGGCAAGCCAACGTAAATAGAGTTCCATTTGGCTTTTGTATTCATGGCGAAAGTTGCCGAGTTTAAGGTCGATCGCGACAAGGCGTTTGAGTTTACGGTTATAGAGCAGCAGGTCAATATAAAAGTCATCATTATCGATTTGGATGCGTTTTTGCCGTGCAATAAAGGTAAATCCTGCGCCAAGTTCTAATAAAAATTTCTCGATATCGCGCAGGATGGCATCTTCAAGGTCTTTTTCAAGGTAGCGATCGCTTATATCTAAAAAGTCTAGGATGTAGGGATCTTTTATCAGCAAGTCTGTGGATATTTGCTGCTCTTGACGCAGTTGTTCTAAATGATGACGAATAGGGTCTTCGGGTTTCCGCACAAGCTCGGCATTTCTAATAACAGCAAGGGCGGCGCGTTGTTTGGCAGCATCAATAAGCTGACTAATTTCGCTAAAGAGTGTTTGCGCTGTTTCTTGGATATCTGGATTAATCTGTGGTGAGTTGCGATCGGATGTGTTCATAATATTTCTCTATTTTGAGAATAAGTATTAGGCGAAGTAGAAGGCGATGATCGCTGGGGATAAATGAGGATCAATCCAGATGGTCATGCGACTAATACAGGATGATTGAGTTTACGCGATGCATAGGCTAGTGCTGCTTTTAGGTCATCTCTTTCTAGATCGGGCATTTCTTCTAAAATCTCTTCGGCGCTGAGTCCAGCTACAAATAAGTCGAGAACATCTGAGACGCGAATTCTTATGCCACGAATGCAGGGACGACCACCGCATTGTCTGGGGTTAATTGTAATTCTTTTAAGTAGTTCTGGCATTTGAGTATTTACCTAACACTTTTTTCCAGTATAGATGAGTAGTGGTGAGAATAAGTATTAGATGGAAGGAGATCGCCCAGACACTTTTTATTTAGATTCTTTCACTAATGTCTAATAAGGATTAGCAAAAGGAAGACATAGTATTTTTCATGTTTTATCATGCTAGTATTACTTTATTTTTACAATTACTTTAGGTAATGAAAGTGAGTAATCAATGGTGGCTCGCTCGTACAATCAACGCGGATTCTAGTTGGGGAGGAGTTCGCGCACTTGCAGTCAGTTCACAAAGTTTAGATCTTGCCAGTGCGGGCGATGATCATGGGATCAAAATAATTGACATTACCCGCAACAGGATAGTTTCAACATTAAAAGGGCATACAGGGTCTATTCGATCACTTGTTTTTACGCCAGATGGCAAGACCTTAGTATCTGGTAGTGATGACAGTAGAATTTTACTGTGGGATAGATTTGAGAAGAAACAGATAGGTGAAATCCGCAGTCATGCCAATTCAGTAACTACGCTTGCTACACTGAAATCCAAAAACTTGCTAATTAGTGGTAGTGATGATCTAACAATCAAAATTCACAATTTACAAAATTTGCAGGAAGTAGCAGTATTGAAAGGTCATTCAAGCTATATTCAATCATTATCTGTATCACCAAATCAGAAATGGATTGTTAGTGGTAGTTGTGATAGAACTGCCAAGATTTGGAGTGCTACCAGCTATCAAGAAATGTTTACGCTGTATGGACATTCCTCAGATATTCGTTGTGTTGATTGCAATGATAAAATTGTTGCGGCTGGTTCAGATGATGGCGATATCATTCTTTGGAATATTGAGTCTGGAATGCCAGAAGTTACAATTTATGGTCATCTTAGTGGTGTGCGTTCTCTTGTCTTTAGTAAAAATAATCAGATAATGGCTAGTGGTGATGATGGAGGAAATATAAAAATATGGGATCTATCCTCCAAAGAATTGATTTTTGATTACAAGCTACATTCGTCAGGAGTTAGTAGTCTTGTATTTACCTCTGATGATCAGTTGTTAGTAAGTAGTGGTTGGGATAGAAATGTAAATGTTATGGCATCTAGTATGTCCATGTTGTTTTCACTTAATAAGGCTGAGAATTATCAACAGGAAGGATCACTTGTTAAACCAGTAATTGAATCTTCTCCTATTAAATCAGTAGTTGAACCAGAATCATTTCGTTTTGAGCAAGAATCTTTAACTATTTCATTTCAGGATCTTCAGATTACTGGAGACGATCTCAGAAAATATTTAAAGAAATGTGGTCAAGAGTACGCAAGCAGGAGAAAAGAAGAACGTTCAAAAGAAAGGGTTAGAATGAGAAATGTGTCTTTAGAGATTCAAAAAAGACGAGAAGAACGTCTTGAAAGAGAACAGACTCAACGTGAGCAAAGAGAAAAAGAAAGAAAAGAGCAAGTAGCGCGTGAACGTTCGGCGAGAGATCAAGAAGAAAGAGAGCGCAAAGAAAAAGCTTATCAAGAGAGGAAAGAACAGGCAGTACGGGAGCGTCTAGCCAGAGGGCAGGAAGAGGCAAAACAAGAACAAAAGAAGAAAGCAGAAGAGTCTAAGAAAAAAGCTGAAAAAGGTTTTTGGGATGAGCTTTTTAGTGGTGATGGGCGCAGTTACTCAAGTTCTAATGATGGAACTTATGTTAAGGATTACCAGAAAAAGGATGGGACAAAAGTGAAAGGACATAATCGTAAAAAAAAGTAAGTAAAACTGAATATTGAAACTATCGAGATTTGTAATATATTCGGCGATCGCCGATCTTTGCCTAACTCACCTTCTGACTTTTACCGCGATCGCTTTTATCTACAAGGCTATGTTAGCGATCTCGCTTGGTGATGATAAAAGGCGAACTTCTTTACTACTAAGATTTTGCTAAACTAAAAATAACTTGAGTGTTAATCGAGCAAAGTCGTATGAACGCAATTAAAAATGAGATAGTACAACGCTTAGAAATTATCCCCGATGATAAGCTAAGAGAAGTTCTTAGCTTCTTAAACTATCTGGTATGGCAAACTGAAAATCCTCAAACTCAAGAAGATACAGACTGGCTAGAGAGCGACTTGTCAAGTTTAGATAACTATGAACCCTATGAATGGCAAGAAGGAGAACTTCAAGAAGGAATACCCGTTAAATTTATTGCTGAAACAGGAAAAATTGAGATCGGTGTATGACAGAGCGTATTTTACAAATTGGTGATGTCGTCACAGCAAAATTTCCTAGTCAAAATCCTAGCGGTAGAGAGCAAGAAGGCTACAGACCTGCAATTGTTGTAGGAATCCCCAGCCGATTAGGGAAACTGCGATTTCCTCTAGTCTTTGTTGTACCCATGACAACGGATCGAGGTCAAGAATGGGCTAACATAAATCCTAATTTATATGTACGATTTTCGGCTGGTGTTGCTAATTTAAAATCACCATCAATTGCTCTATTAGATCAAGTTCGTGCAATAGATATTTCTCGCATTGTGGCATATCGTGGTAGCCTTACACCTCAAGAATATGAAGCGATCGCAGAATCCCTTCAGAAAATAATGGAACCTGAGTAAAAGCTTCATCGCCATTTGTAGAGATTATTTGTGCGATCGCATTGCTAAGTTGTGATGATGGATATAGGCGATCGCTTCTTAAAAATGTCAGTATATAACCGCTATAATCAAAAAATAATCCTCACCTGTAAATCGTAATGACACTTAAAGAATTACTATTACAAGAAATTAACAGCACTCCAAACGAAGAGATAGAAGATCTATTTGGCTTTGTCAAATCACTCAAAGCACCGACAAAAACACCACTAGCAACATACCTTGAACTTTTGGAACGGATTGATTATCTAGAAGCGATCGTCGGTATTCGCAAGGGGCTAGACGAATTTGACCAAGGAAAAGGAATTCCTGCTGAACAAGCATTGGCAAATCTACAGCAAAAACTTAGCATTCCCCCTCGCCCATGAATTACCAAATCCTCATTCAACCTACTGCTTTTCAAGAAATTGAAATATCCTATCGTTGGATGTGCGACAATCTAAGCGCTGATACAGCAAACAATTGGTATTACGAACTTCACGACGCGATTGCTTCATTACAAACATTCCCAAATCGGTGTCCTATAGCACCAGAAGCATCAATAATTGGGCGTGAAATTCATCAACTTTTGATTGGTAAACGAAAGAAATATCGAGTTTTGTTTGTCGTTGAGAAAGAAGTCATAGCGATTCTTCATGTTCGCCATAGCCACCAATCCTATGTAGGTGAGAGTTTTGAATGATTGTTATTGTTGAAGGCGATCGCCATTGGTAGAGACTATTTGCGCGATCGCCAACTTTTCTCTTATCGATGATTCTTTTTGTAGTTAGCTGTCCACAAAAAAGGTCAGCACCGTTTCGTCAATGCCTTTGAGCTTGAGAGGTTCGCGCTTGCGGAGTTCTGATTCGTTGAGATAGTCAGCGACGGCGGCGGATACGAGAATGCAGTCGGGTTCTGCGGCTGCTTGGATACGAGCCGCGATATTTACCGTCGGTCCGATCGCCGTATAGTCCGATCGCTCAGCACTGCCAAACATCCCTACTACTGCCGTGCCTTGATGGATACCGCAGCGAAATCTGACTTGAGGAATGCCTTGGGCTTGCCATTGCTCATTGAGCTTAGCAAGCGATCGCTGCATATGCCTAGCCGCTTGTACGGCACGGTGGACTTGCTCATTGGGGCTGCAATCCTCAGGCGCACCAAACAGAGCCATAATTCCATCACCCATAAATTTATCGACCGTACCACCATTCTCAAAAATAGCTTCTGTCATCGCGCCGAGATATTGATTGAGCAGTTCCGCAACCCGTAGCGATCGCAAAGTATTAGATAGAGAAGTAAAGCCGACAATATCCGTAAAGAGAACTGTAATCATCCTTGGTTCGGGACGTAAATCGAGACTGAGTTCTCCCGTAGCCGCTTTAGCAACTAAGCCTGGTGGCAAAAAGCGTTTGAGAACTGATTCCGTTAAATAGAGATTAAGTTGTTCGATACGACGTTCATTTGTCTTCAGTGCCAAGAGATTGCGAACTTCTGCTAACAATTCGCGATCGTTAAAAGGCTTAGCCAGATAGCCATCTGCACCCATTTCTGTACCTTCGATGCGCGTCTCTTCATTGGCTTTGGCTGTCAGCAAAATCATCGGCGTACCTGATAGCTGCTCATCTTTGCGAATTAGTGCAATCAAGTCTAGTCCCGATACTTGAGGCATCATTAAATCGGTCACGATCAAGTCAGGTCGGTGCTGTTTGGCTTTGACATAGCCATGAGCACCATTATGGGCTGAAATCACGCCGTAGCCAGCTTTGTTGAGCACGCGCCGCAAATAACTACGTAGATCGCGATTGTCATCAACGATTAAGATTTTTCCTGTTTGAATTGGACTGGAAGCTGAATTTTCAGTACTACTGAGGATTGTATCTTCTTCTAAATTGAGATCGATTTCCACATCAGCAAGTTCTATAGATGCCCTTGATATCTGGATATCCGCAGGTAAGTTTGTAACTTGGTCGATCGGTAAATGTGCTTTACCAGTAGGAATAGAGATTGCAAAAGTTGTACCATGACCATAATCTGAGGTCACAGAGATATCACCACCGTGAAGATTGACTAATTCTTTGACTAGAGCTAAGCCTAAGCCACTGCCCTCATAGCTGCGATTGACGGAACCTTCGGCTTGTCGAAAGCGATCGAACAGGAACGGAATTTGATCTTGACGAATTCCAATCCCAGTATCTCGGACGCTAAGAACGCAGTGCTTACCATCTCGATCGGGATTGATGCGGACGGTGATATTGCCATTGCTAGGCGTAAACTTCATCGCATTGGAAAGCAAGTTATAGAGAACTTTATCAAACTTCTCCAAGTCCAGATAGATTTCAGGACATTCGCTAAAATCACTCAGCAAATTAATGTTTTTGCGATCGCAATAGGGACGGAAAGAATCAATGGTTTGACTAGTAAATTCGACGATGTCACAGGCTCGGAAGCAGGCTTGCATCTTGCCAGCATCAAGGCGCTGAATATCGAGTAGTTGATTGACTAGTCGTAGCAGACGGCGACAGTTTCGTAAGGCGATTACGCATTGGTCATAGGGAAGGGCTTGCGATTGCTCGATCGCCGCTTCCAAGGGGCCAATTGTGAGAGTGAGTGGAGTGCGGAACTCGTGGGAAAGATTTTGAAAGAATTCAGTCTTCTGTCGATCGAGTTCTAGAAGTTGCTGCGCTTGTTGGCGAGTAGTTTGAAAAAGATTGGCTTGCTGCACAGCGATCGCGGCTTGAGCGGCGACAGATTGGACGAGGGAAATTTCTTCGGGTTTCCAGTGGCGGGGATGTTGATTTTGACGCATGGAAATACTACCAATGATCTTGCCATCCGCAAGCAATGGCACGATTAGTAGCGATCGCGCTGTCGATCGCAATGGTAGATCGACAAGATTCCATTCTGAATTTTCATGCAGATCGCTGATCGCTACAGGTTGCTTGGATTCAATTAACGCTTGAAAAACGGGATTGATGGAGATATCAACAATCGACTGCGGCAATGTAGAGTCATTAGTGTTGTTGGTATTGCTGACCATTTCATTCGGATCGAGGAGATGCAAACCGACACAGCGCAAATAATGATCTTCCTCAGTCCACAAAGACAGCGCACAACTTTCAGAATTTAAAGCCTGTCCTAATTGTTGCGTAATTGAAGCAAAAATCTTTTGCGGCTCAAGACTAGAGCGGATGGTACTAGTGATTGTATTCAGTAAGGATTCTTTTTGGGCAAGTTCCTGAATCCGATCGTAGGCTCTGGTGCGGGAACTAACGATCGCTGCTTGGTCAGCCGCTAATTCAATCAAGTCTAATTCGTCATTACTCCACAAATGTGAATTGTCGCAGTGATAGAGCGCTAGCATCGCTAAGCACTCTTTTTGCACTTCGAGTGGAACAAAGAGAACTGATTTGATATTGGCTTGAGTGTAGATTGACTTATCGGCTTCGGACATATGTCGATCTGCGGCAATATCGCTAATCGCCACGATCTGAGATTGCAAGGTGAGTGCTTGCGATAATTTAGGCAAATCTGCGATTGGTTGATTGCAGTAGGCAAAATAGTCTGCTGAAAGCTGACCATTCTCAAATAGTCGCAAAATACTGCCTGAAACCTCAAAGTTTCGGGCAATAGATTCTGCGATCGCCGCGATACTTTCACGGTAGGGAGCAGCGCTATCCACTGATGAGGCGATCGCATTGAGCAGTGATTGTTGGCGTAGGGTTCGACGTAGTTCGGCGGTACGATTTCGTAATACAAAGTGGGTGTCGATCGCCTGACGCACGACATTCTTGAGATCTCCTTCATCCCAAGGTTTAGTTACATATTTGAAAACCTTACTTGTATTGATCGCTTCGACTAAATCCTCGACATCGGTATAGCCCGTCAAAATGATCCGCATGGTGTCAGGATATTTGACTGCCATTTGGCTCAAAAATTCCGTCCCACTCATGATTGGCATTCGTTGGTCAGAAATAATTACCGCGACTTCCCCTTCGCGTTCGAGCAGTTCCATCGCTTCCAAGCCGCCATTCGCTCGAAAGACTTGATATTCTCGATAAAAAGTCCGAAATAGCAAATCTAAGTTATCGGGTTCGTCATCGATAACTAGCAACTTAGGTTTGGGGTTGATTTGCGAACCCATGTAGCTACTTCTTCCTAAACTTTTGAAACCAAATTGGTCGGGTGTAGAGTAATGAGTAGCACGACATGCCACTCATATATCAACTATGTAACTGAACGATGTGGAAAGGATATAAATCGATATTCTAAAAGCGACTGTGACATTTTTAGAATTTGGATAACGTATCAGGTAACGCCAAAGATAAACGAATTTATCATTGATAAACTTAACTTGATTTTGAATATACTTCCTTTTGCATCATAACCGATCCTCTTTACGTGTTTTTGCCTAGAGTTCTTAGTATTAAAGCTGTTTGAGCTTCTTCGCGATCGTCAAAATGGATTTTCTCACGCCCGATAATTTGATAGTCTTCATGTCCCTTGCCCGCAAGTAGAATTGTATCGCCTGTCTGTGCTTTGGCGATCGCAAGTTGGATACATTTATGGCGATCTCCTTCTACGGCGATCGGCTTATCGCCAATACCAGCATTCACTCCAACCATGACATCATCTAAAATACGCTGTGGATCTTCAGTGCGGGGATTGTCTGAGGTGACATAGACACGGTCAGCTAGTCTAGCCGCGATCTCACCCATTAACGGGCGTTTGGTCCGATCGCGATCGCCACCACAGCCAAACACACAAATTAATTCACGCTGCGTAAAGGGGCGCATCGCCTTCAGGAGATTTTCTAAGCTATCGGGGGTATGGGCATAGTCCACAACCACAGTGACATCCTGATCGTCGCTGACTTGCACCCGTTCTACGCGCCCAGGGACATTCTTGAATTCGGGTAAGCGGCTAATTACTTCCGCTAAATTCATGCCCATATGCAAAGCGGTGGCGATCGCTGCCAAGATATTCTCGACATTAAAACGTCCAACTAGCGGAGATTTAAAGGCGATCTCGCCCTGTGGTGTGTGCAAAATCCCCGTCGCGCCATTGGGCAAATAAACCAAATTCTCAGTATAAAAATCAGCTTGAGGGTTGCTAAGGCTATAAGTCCAAACTTGTTTGTCTGTAAGGGTTTGTACCAACCTTTGCCCGAAGGGATCGTCGAAGTTAATAATCGCTCGTCCTTGCAAATAAATCTCGCTAAATAGCAATGCTTTCGCCTGAAAATATTCCTCTAGGTTGTGATGATAGTCCAAGTGATCCTGCGTCAAATTAGTAAATACCGCCACCTCAAAGGGGCAACCCAACACGCGCCGTTGGTCTAAAGCATGGGAGCTAACCTCCATGAGTCCGACATCACAGCCTGCGGCGATCGCCTCGGCAAGTTGCGCCTGTAAGTCCACGGCAAAGGGGGTAGTATGCGTCGCTGTCTTGGAATAGCCAGCCCAACGGGTATAGAGAGTGCCAAATAGTGCCGCCGCATATTGGGTTTGCAACAAAAACTCGATTAAGTGCGTGGTGGTAGTTTTGCCATTTGTCCCTGTTACTCCCACTAATTTCAGCTTTTGGGCGGGATAGTCATAAAATGCGGTTGCTAATTTGCTGCAAGCCACGACCACATCATCAACGGCGATCGCTTTTTCCTTGCTTGGCAAATTGCTTGGCAAATTGTCAAAGGCATCACGGGAAATAATTGCGGCGATCGCGCCTTGGGCGATCGCCTGTGGCGCAAATTTGCCACCATCAACCTGTGTCCCCGTCATGCCAATAAATAAGTCCCCATCTTGACAAGCTCTCGAATCTGTAACTACGCGCTTGACCTCTAACTCGTCTAATTCGGGCTGAGGATTTTGATAGCCTGCTAACGATAGCAATTGTTTTAAACGCATAATTTCTGATCTCTAATCGCAAGCACAAAACATCCGAAAATTTTGACATGAAATCTTGATTTGTGACAACTGAATTTAGCAGTAAATAGCTAGGCATAATTAAAAAACAGAGTCAAAACCTGTGGCGCACGCTGCACGTGCGCCACAGGTTTTTGGGTTTTATATTTAATTGCGCCCAATTACTTATTAGCAATTAATGATTGCTAATACTGCTATAAATTTAGCCAGCGATCCCCAGCTAGTTTGCGCTGAAATAAAAAACAAAATTAAAAACAAGATTTTTTGAGAGTGTTGCTTTGCAACACTCTCAAAAAATCTTGTTTTTAGTTCATTTACAATTTAACGAGACTGCCGATATTCAGCGATCGCCTGTGGATAAATAATATGTTCTTGGACTTGAATTCGTTTTTGCAGGTCTTCTAGCGTATCGTCAGGTAACACTGGTACGGCAGCTTGTTTGAGGATTTTGCCGCTATCGACTTCGAGGCTGAGTAAATGTACAGTACAGCCCGTAATCTTGACACCATAGTTAAAAGCCTGCTCGATCGCATGAATGCCTTTGAAGCTTGGTAATAAACTGGGATGAATATTCAAAATCCTGTCGGGGAATGCATCAATTAAAATTTGGGTAACGATCCGCATCCAGCCCGCCATGATCACCAGATCGACATTGTATTGCTTGAGGATATCGATGATCGCGCGATCGAGAGCTTGCCGAGATTTGTAATCGCGATGGTTGACTAAAATTGCAGGGATGCCAAAATTGTCAGCACGCTGTTTCACGAAAGCATCAGGTTCGTTATAAATTACCACCGCAATTTTGGCTTGCAGTTCGCCGTTTGATATTGCCGTAGCGATCGCTTCGAGATTACTCCCACTTCCCGAAGCTAGCACACCTAAAACAGTGACAGAATTGGAATTAGATAACTCTTTGGCTTCGGATAAAATCTCTGGCGAACTCACGAATCTTCAAGGCTCCTAAACAAAAAGCGCAGACACAAGTTTACTATAGATAAACAGTTTTCATTTTACCTACGATAAAATGAAAACTCAAAAACCTTACTGGAATTGTAGTTTTTATCGGATGAATACCTACTTATTTGATAAAAACTGTAGACGATTTTGCCATGACTAGTCTATCGGAACGGATTCTTCCTACTCAGGAAGTTAGCGATCGCCACCATCAAACTTATCCCCTCAGCATTGCGCCAATGATGGATCGCACCGATCGCCATTATCGCTATTTCATGCGCCAGATATCGCGACGAACTTTGCTCTATACGGAAATGGTCACCAGTGCGGCGATTAAGCATGGCGATAAAGATTATCTATTAGGATTTTCGCCAGAGGAAAATCCGATCGCTTTGCAAGTGGGGGGCGATAATCCTCAAGATTTGGCTGAATGTGCGCGAATTGCGGAGGCAATGGGCTATGACGAAATCAATTTGAATGTGGGCTGTCCTAGCGATCGCGTCCAAAGTGGACATTTTGGCGCTTGCTTGATGAAAACGCCCGATCGCGTGGCTCAATGCATTGAGGCAATGATTGCAGCGACAAGTATTCCCGTCTCGGTCAAACATCGGATTGGTGTTGATGATTTAGATCGTTACGAAGATATGCAAAACTTTGTGCGGATTCTATCGGAAGCTGGTTGTCAGCGTTTCTCAGTTCATGCCCGAAAAGCATGGTTACAAGGGCTAAGCCCCAAAGATAATCGCGAAGTTCCGCCTTTGCGCTATGCCGATGTCCATCGCTTAAAGAAGGAATTTCCTGATTTATTTATTGAGATTAATGGAGGATTTACTACTCTAGAGCAAGTTCACGAGCAATTACAGTATGTGAATGCGGTGATGATTGGGCGTGCGGCTTACGATAATCCCTATCTATTTGCCACAAGCGATCGCGAGTTCTTTGGTGATGAAACTCCTATCCGTAGTCGAGTGGAAGTTGCGGAGTCGATGATTGATTATATTGATGAATGGACTGCTAAGGGATTGAAGTTAAATAAAATCACGCGCCACATGTTGCAATTGTTTCATGGTCAAGCTGGTAGTCGTATCTGGAAACGGATTATTACGGATAAGTCTTGTATTGCTGGTGCGGGTTCTGAAGTAATTCGTGAAGCGATCGCCGCAGTTGACATGGCGGTTAACGGTCAAGAGATAGTGCTTTGATTAAGCCTAATTACATTAGGGAATGAAAATTCGTCTTGAGCCTTGATAGTCTTCGATATCAACCACGACATCAATTAAACGATTAATACAGCGATAACGATAATCTGGTTCTGTAAGTAATCGATCAACGTTGCTGATCGTGATAACTGGTAAAGATGTGGGTGTGTTTTCCTCTCGCATTACTTGTTCCAACGAATCTTTGCCTTTCATGCTGCGATTAGCCGTAATTAAAATCATTTGATTTGCTTGAGCATATCGCCACACAATGCGATCGCTGCTCGTTATTGCTAATCCTACTTCCTCAAATAAAACAAAGCGAATAGAAATTAATTCAAGCCATCCGCTAGCAGAAAGACTCCCAGCTAGTAAAACGGAATGTCCCCGTAAATTATGATCGATTAGAAAGTTCATGCTCTTGCTTCAAGTTTAGCTCGCTCTACTTGAAGTTTTACTCGAATTGCTTCTTTGCCTAGTTTTGGTGGTTTAGCGGCAATACGTTCTGTTCGCTCACGGTTTTGTTCTTCATAATATTGTCGTAATTCTTCTGTTTCTTTAAGGACAAAGTTATATTCTTCTTCAACTTCGGCTCGGTATGTCTCAATGTAGGATAGTGCATCGTTCAACTGCTTTTCTGTGAGGTCAAGCATGGCACGAATAAACTTTGGTGGATAGCTTGCTATTACATAATCCATTACATCGTAAAGAGTGATGCGTGTTCCTGCGATCGTCAGTCCTCGTTCTGTACGAATAATTGATGTCTGCTTATTGGTTAATGGAGTCATGCTCATTACCTCCTATTTCTAAAAAGGCTTTGTAGTAAGAAATGTAACTCTACAATTGACAATTACGATAGCACAAATGTAATAGTTGCTATTTTTGTTTGTCTCTCTTAGTTGCAAGTGACATATTGATGAATTGGTAAATTAGCGATCGCTAGGCGTTAGTACAGTGATTCTGGTATTTGTAATGCAATGGGTTTAGTAAAAATTAGGTGATATTATGATGGCATTGACTCAATCATACTTACCTAAGTATTAGCTCATGTCTTTATCTCTAGTGGCTTTGAAGATTTTTGCTCCTGCGATCGCTAAAACTCTATTGGAGTCGTTTCATATTGAAACTAAACTACTGAATGCGGTCTTAGAAGAGGTAATAGACAATACGAGTGAAGGTATTGTGAGTTCTGTAGAAGCAAAAAAAGCTTTATCGAAAAATATCGATCAAATTGCGAAACAACTTGCAAATGATATCAAGCCTTTATTTGAGCGAGAGGCTAAGAGTTTACAGGGAGAGACTAAGAACGCCATTGTGATTTCGGTGGCGGAGACTTTGATTAAGGCGAGATTATCTTCGGATACTTTGGCGGAGATGAATTTTGATGTGGTGCAGCTTAAGGATTATTTGTTGGCGGTTTATCCAGAAGTATTAATTGGTTTTTCTGATAGTGAAAAGTCTTTGTATCGGCAGGTAGTTGGTTTAGCAAGTCATAGGTTGATTGCTTCGGCGGCACAGATGGAAGGCTTTGCTTTGAGTGCGGCGGCGATGACTTTACAGAGACTTGACGAGGTGTTGAAGCAATTGGCGATCGCTCGCGAATTGGCGAATCAAGCAGCAGATACGTTTGCGAAAAATTATCGGCGTAAGGTTCAGGAAAAGCTGGATAAGTTGGAATCTTTTGGATTGAAAGAGATCAATAGATTAACGGATAAGCAAAGCCTGAGTATGGCTTACATCAATCTATCGGCGAATTGTCCTCATGATAGGGATGAGGATCGAAAATCGGCTTTGATGTTGAGAGGAGACGATCGCCTTGAGCATGAGTTAGGTAAGTATGAGTTTGGGAATCAGTCGAGAAAGGTTGATGAGGCGATTTATAATTGTCGGAGGTTGGTGATTCGGGGGAGTGCGGGGGCTGGGAAAAGTACGTTGTTGCAATGGATTGCGGTACGGGCTGCAACTGGGACTTTTACGGATAAGTTACAAGATTGGAATTGCAAGATTCCTTTCTTTATTCGCTTGCGGGATGTGGCAGATCAGAGCTTTCCTGCACCAGAGGAGTTTACTAAATTTATTGCTAAGAACTTTACGGATCGGATGCCTGAAGGTTGGGTGCATCAATATCTTAATCGTGGACAGGCGCTAGTTTTGATTGATGGTGTGGATGAGTTGCCAAGAAAGAAAAGAGAAGATTTTTTTGAGTCGCTCAAGGATTTGGTCAGTGACTTTCAGGAGGCGACTTTTATTGTGACTTCGCGTCCTTCTGGGTTGAAAGATCAACAAGGTGAAGAATGGCAAGAGTGGGAAGAGTGGGTTAAAGAAAATAATTTTGCGACTTGGACATTGGAGCCGATGAGCATCGCGAATATTGAGGAGTTTGTGAAGCGTTGGCATGATGCTTTGCCTCCCTCTGACGGTGAAGATCTGGCGCAAATGGCGACAAATTTAAAAAATCAGTTACGTCAACGTCCCGAATTACGGAGATTGGCGGCGACTCCTTTACTTTGTGCGATGATTTGCGCTTTGCACCACGAGCGCAAAGAGAATTTGCCGAGTGAAAGGATCAAACTTTACGAAAAATGCATTGATATGTTGCTAGATCAACGGGATAGGGGGCGCGAAATCAAACTCGAGCTTGATGAAACCTATCCGAATGGATTGAGCGAATCGCAAAAGCTCGCATTAATTCAAGGATTAGCATTGAAGTTTATGCGGGGCAATCTCTCGGCTTTAGAAGCAGATCGCGTTGATGAGCATTTTCAAAAGGAATTGAGAAATACTAATTTACCAAAAGCGATTACAGGTAAGCAGATCCGCGATCTTTTTGTGGAGCGCTCTGGTCTATTGAGGTAACCTGCGGTTAAGCAAATTGATTTTGCCCATCGTACTTTTCAGGAATATCTAGCAGCAAATGCGGCAGTGGATGATGATTGTCTGGATGAGTTATTGACTCATGTGACGGACGATCAGTGGCGTGAGTCGATTATTTTGACTGCGGGTTTGGCGCGTCCCAAAGAACGGGTGAAGTTGTTAGATGAATTGATTAATTGTGGTAATAGTGATCCTGACAAAAAGCAATATTTACATTTATTGGCTGTCGCCTGTCTAGAAACTGCTGCAACTGTTGACCCAGCAATACGCGAAAAGGTTTTAACCTGTGCGACAGCGCTACTGCCTCCTAAAGATGATGACGAAGTACCAATGTTTGCGGCGGTGGGTAATGAGATCATCCCACTACTCAAATATAAACCTCACTATTCGGCTGAAGAAGCTTGTCGGTGTATTAAGGTTTTGGTGCAGCTTGGCAACAGCACGGCAATGTTGATGCTGGTGGACTATGCCAAAGCTCAATTTAAGTACGCAAATTATCAAATAGGGAAAGCGATCGGCAAGGGATGGGATGTATTTGAACAAAAATCCTATATTTCTCAAGTCCTCACTCAGCTAAATAGTTTGGATTTGAAAAGTACGCAAGTAATGGATTTATCTCCCTTAAGTGTTCTCACTCAGCTAAATAGTTTAGATTTGAGAGTTACGCAAGTAATGGATTTATCTCCTTTAAGTGTTCTCACTCAGCTAAAAGAATTGTATTTGAGAAGCACACAAGTGACGGACTTATCTCCTTTGAGTGTTCTCACTCAACTAAATATTTTGTATTTGGGCAATACGCAAGTAAGGGACTTATCTCCTTTGAGTGTTCTGACTCAGCTAAATAGTTTGGATTTGAGCGACACGCAAGTAAGGGACTTATCTTCTTTGAGTGTTCTGACTCAGCTAAATAGTTTGTATTTGAGCAACACGCAAGTAACGGACTTAGCTCCCTTGAGTGCTCTCACTCAGTTAAATAGTTTGGATTTGAGAAACACGCAAGTAACGGACTTATCTCCTTTGAGTGTTCTCACTCAACTAAATATTTTGTATTTGGGCAATACGCAAGTAAGGGACTTATCTCCTTTTAGTGTTCTCACTCAGCTAAATAGTTTGGATTTGAGCGACACGCAAGTAAGGGACTTATCTCCTTTTAGTGTTCTCACTCAGCTAAAAGAATTGTATTTGAGAAACACGCAAGTAACGGACTTATCTCCCTTGAGTGTTCTCACTCAGTTAAATAGTTTGGATTTGAGCGACACGCAAGTAACGGACTTATCTCCCTTGAGTGTTCTCACTCAGCTAAATAGTTTGGATTTGAGAAATACGCAAGTAACGGACTTACTAGTGCTAAAACAGCTAAATAAACTTATAATCTATACAGATAGCAAAGAGAAATCAGAATTGTGGCGTTCTCAAGGAATGCATGTGGGACTAATATCTTGATGCTTTTGTAAGCGAGCGTTCTCAACTCTGACAAGATGTTGTAAAAGGCGATCCATTTCTGTATTAATAAACTTTTGATGTTTGAGGCGATTATTTTTGTCTACAAGGCTCTGTTAGCGATCGCGATTGATGATGACAAAAGGCGATCTGCTCCAAACAAATAAAGCTTATAATTGGCATAACTCAGAGTTAATTCATTAACACTTAAACCTATGCTGCAACTCCAAGAACGATACATTGCCAACGCTCAAATTGACCCCGAAGAACAAGAGATTTTAGAAGCGTTTGAAAGCGATCACCTAACTCGAACAGCAAACTGGCAGGAAGAATTAGAGCAACATAAACAAATCGCGTCTGCGACCTTTGCCCAAAACAATACAATCAACATCTCTGTTTCCGAGAAAGACCTGCGATCGCTACAAAAACGTGCATTAGCAGAAGGAATTCCCTATCCATTATTTATCTCCAGCATCCTACATAAATTTATTGAAGGTAAGTTAGTAGAAATTTCTTGACCGCGCTTGATGATGACAAAAGGCGATCACCTTTTTCTGCCTTATCTAACGTTTGATGTTTGAGGCGATCGCTGATCTTGAAAGCAATATGCGATCGCGCGTATGATATAGATAACTGTGTAAGCGTGACAGGATTTTTAGAGGTGAATGATGCCTGTAAGTTCATTAAACAAAGAATATATATTGAATGAGTTACGCGATTTAAAGTTGGAACTACGCGATCGCTATAAAGTCACTAAGATTGGGGTCTTTGGCTCAGTTGCAAGAAATGAAGCAAACGAAGAAAGCGATATTGATATTGTTGTAGAAATGGAACCCAATATTTTAAAGCGCATTGGACTCAAAAAAGAGCTGGAAGCAAAGTTTGGCAAAGAAGTGGATGTAATTCGATATTGGTACGGGATGAATAAATACTTAAAGGCAAGAATTGAACGGGATGTAATTTATGTATGATCGGACAATGCTCTTAGAGTTATTTCTCGAAATTGAAGAAGCTATTAGAAGAATTGAAAGAAGGTTCTCAGAAATCACTTCACCCGATGATTTTTTACGCGATGATAATGGACTCGATCGATTAGATGGAATTGCGATGATGTTAGTTGCAATCGGCGAGAATATTAGCAAGCTTGAAAAAATGATTAGCAAAAAAGCATTTGATCAGTATATCAATATTGAGTGGGCGAACATTACAGGACTAAGAAATATATTGGCTCACGACTATTTCAGTATTGATGCTTTTGAAGTTTATCAAATATGCTCTAGTGAAATAGTCATCCTTAAAGAAGCTATGCAAAAAATTCGTAATGACGTTTTTTAGCTCTGTCTTTACTTATCACAATAGACTTTATTAGCAATAGAACTGCTGAATATCTGTTAGGCTAACATTAGGTCAGTGCTGCATTTAACAATTCACCTAAGTTATATCGTTTTTGGATTTTAAGGAGAATGACAGCAAATTTTTGGGACATAGTACGTTACTTTAAACGCTATCGGACAATGGCGATCTGGAGCATTACAGGTTCCAGTTTATTTGAAATTATCGATCTCACCGTTCCCTATACCGTTGGACAGATCCTGAATGTACTATCAGGGCGATCGCTCGATCGCGAAATCAATAGCTTTGTAATGTTCATGGCAGGGCTGTTCAGACACACTGCTAACCCAACAAGTTCATTAATCATTTTATCAGGCTTGATTTTTGTGGTGACTGTTATCCGTGCGCCAATACAGGTATGGGTAGCCAATAACTTTCATTGGGAAATTGCGCTCAGATCTCGTCGCGATCAGACCCAAAAAGCAGTCGCCAAAATCTTGACTTTGCCCATTGAGTTTTACGATGAGAATAACGCGGGACGGATTGCGGGAAGAGTGGCGCGCGGTTTAGCCAATCACATGTGGTCATATCCCGAAATTGCAGGACAATTGATTCCCAAAGTTATCCGCATCCTCGGTATTTTTGTAATTATCTGCGCGATCGCATGGTGGATTTCCGCATTCTTCTTGGTTTCATTTATTTTGGTGCTATTGGGAAGTTTGCAAAAGCTGAAGGGACTAGTAAAGACTGAAGAAAATCTTGATGTGTATCAGGAAAATACAGAAAGCCGCACTTCGGAAATCATTACCAATATCAAAACCGTTAAGGCTTTTGCCAACGAAGCTAAGGAATATAAACGCCAAAGTGATCGCCTAGAACGTGAAGCAAAGGTATCGCTCTGGGGAATTCATATCGGCTATGTCAAACTGGGCATGGTACGCGATACAGTCCTAGAATCCTGTCAATTTGTCGTATTTGGCGCGGCGCTATTTGCCACCTTTGGCGGATATCTATCAATCGGGCATTTCATCACGATCGCTACTTTAGCAAGCATGGCATATTCCGAAATCAAGCCGATTTGCTTGCTAGCAGAAGTGTTTGCGCGGCGCTATTCTTCGATGTTGCGCTTTCATGAGTTCATGAAACAAGCCAATGGACAGGATGCCGCGATCGCTCTCCATCCCGATACAAAATATCCTCAATATCGCTTTGATGGCAAAGTGGAATTTCGCAATCTCACCTTTGGCTACGATCGCGATCGCCCTGTTCTCGAAAAGATTCAATTCACCATCAATCCTTACGAAACTATTGCCCTAGTAGGAAAATCTGGTTCTGGCAAATCCACCTTAGTTAAACTCTTGTTCCGTTACTTCGAGCCATCAAGTGGTGGCATTTTGATTGATGGGGAAAATATCACTGCACTCGATATCACTGGCTATCGCAAACGTCTAGCGATCGTCCATCAAGAGGTCGATATATTTAATGGAACCCTGATGGATAATCTCATGTACGGAAATCCAAAGGCGACTTTTGCTGAAGTCAAAGAAGCCTGTGCGATCGCCAGTGTCGAAGAGTTTCTCAGCCTGTTACCCGATGGATATAACACGATTGTCGGCGAGCGTGGCGTAAGACTCTCAGGCGGTCAGCGTCAGCGATTAGGCATTGCGAGGGCATTACTAGTTAATCCAGACATTCTCGTATTCGATGAGGCAACTTCTAGTCTTGATTATGAATCAGAGCGATCGATTCAACTTGCCATGCGACGCATTCAGGGAACCCGCACCACGATTGTGATTGCTCACCGTCTTAGCACTGTACGCGAAGCCGATAAAATTGTGGTTTTAGATAAAGGACAAGTTGTGGAAATTGGTTCGCATCAACAACTTCTCGCTCAAGGCGGCATTTATCATCGCTTACATTCTCTACAAGAAACTGGAGAACTGCTATAAACATCAAGATTGCGCCAGCCTAGGAAAAATGTTCCCCTAAGTTAACACTGGCTTCGACTCCGCTCAGCCAACGTTGGCTAAGCGGAGTCGAAGCCATAGGTACTTTAATTAACAGTAAGTCCCTAAGTTTAATTAGTTTTTCAATTGAAAAGGATTATATTTACCACCCAATCCTTCCACAATCGTGCGAGTATTGGCAATTAACATTCCCGTATAGGTCTCAGCTTCACTTCCCTTAGCTCCTAGTCCATCAGCGTAGAGTTCGCGATCGCTAACCTTGACATTCGCCTCCTTCGCAACCGCAGTAATTAACTTAGGATTAATCGATACCTCTGCAAAAATCGTTGGAACCTTGCTAGATTTAATCACCTCAACTAGCTCTTTAACCCTTGTGGGCGTTGGTTGTTCTTCAGTACTAATTCCATTTAACGCACCTTCAACGGGAATACCATAAGCTTTAGCATAATAGCCAAGGGCATCGTGAGTAGTGACTAACTTACGCGAGGTTTCGGGAATTGTGGCGATTTGTGATTTGATCCAAGTATCAATTTGTTCTATTTCATTGGTAAGTTTGGCTGTGTTTTTGATATAGATTTCTGTGCGGTCAGGTCGGAGAGTGATTAAGCTCTTGCTAATTGCTTGAGTGATTGTGACCCCATTCTGAGCATTGTTCCAAACATGAGGATCGGCTTCTTTAGTAACTTTATTCTCCTTTTTATCTTCTTTCTCATGGGCACGATCGTCATCTGCAATCAGAGGGCTGGGCACGGCGACTTCATTAACAGCTATTTTGGGAGCTGTATTGGAACTCGATTGAATTAATTTGATCAGGCTTGGCTCAAAGTTGTAGCCACCATAGAGAACTAGCTTGGCAGAGTCGATCGCTTTGCGGTCTTCGGGTTTTGGCTGATAGAGGTGTGGGTCAGTACCTGCTTCGATTAAGCATTTGAGTGCGATCGTATCGCCTGCAATTTGCTTGGCTAGATCGCAAGTAACGGAGTTGGTTGCGACAACTAGGGGTAGGTTTTCGGTTTTGTCGGTGGTGGTGTTTGGTGCTGTGTTGCTGGTGGTTGGAGTAGTTGTAGCTGTGGTATTGCAAGCAGTGATGCTAGTAGCGATCGCAATTAATAAAGGCGCGATCGCTTTAATCCTCAAGCTTTTGTTGGAGGTTAGTCTTGAGGCTAGCGATGGTTTTGTAAATAATTTCCAAGCCATTGTGGTAGCCCATAAAAATGATAATCATTATCATAATACTTTTAAGCAAAAAATGATGACATGCTCGAAAATTGCGTAGCGATCTCTTATAGCGCTTTACGCTCGTAAAAAGCCCAAATAAGGAAGGAGGCGCGAAGCGCCTCCTTCCTTATTTGGGCTTTTTACGAGCGTCGGGAGGAAAGCCATTCGAGCAAATGGTTTAGCCAACTCCGCTTTTGTTGTATAGGTGGTTTCTTAATAGTAGAGGGAATTGATTTGCGATCGCTTTTGCTATTTTCGTCAGTAGTGGCAGAATCAGACTCATTAAATTCTAAAAGATGCTTTAGGGCTAGAGCTTCTTGAGGATTAATATAAAGCGATCGCTTAAAGCTCGCCTTTGCCATTTGTGGTTGATTGATATTTTTGTAAACCACACCTAGCAGAGCCAGACATTTACTATTGTTGCTATCAACCCTTAAAATTTCTCGCAAATCTCGGAGTGCAGCTTTCCAATCGCTTTGTAATATGTATATTTCGCAGATTTTTATTCGAGCATTCATCATCTCGATCTCATCATCTTCACCTCTGGTCTGAATTATAGTTTCATCAGACTTAGCTTGCAGATTACTAGAGTTCTGAATTATGGTTTCATCAGACTTAGCTTGCAGATGACTAAATTGTTGTTCGAATGAATACTGAAGGTTGTATTCGTAACTGGGCTTTGAGGGTGGAGGGAGAAAATTTTGTGTATAAGACTTAGTACTTTTAGGCGTCAACATTGGTGTAAGGATTGGTGGCATATTGACTGCCCCATGCCGATAACCTTCTTTATAGAGAATGTAAACAAGATTTAGTTCGCTGATCTGCGCCGTATAATCCAGAATTTGGTTGAGTGATTGATATTGTACTTTGGCGATCTCCGTAACCAAGCGCTCGTAAAGTTCATCACTCGGAGTCATTATTAACTCGCATGCACTCTCCGAATGAATCTGGATATTGCGGGATCTTTGCATTAAGCGTTTGGCAAGCAGCTTAAATATTCCTTGATAGGCTTGGCGATTCTGCTCGTTCATCAGATCGTTATAGGCAGGGTTAACCAGTTTGGCAAGATATTGGGTGGCAATTGCTTTCTCATCTGCTGAAAACCCATATACATCAGGATGCAAGATACGGGCGATCCGCAAATATACATTGCGAATGTACGTAGGATTGCTCACAATCGGTAAGCCCAATGCAGCATAATAGTCATGGTTGTACTGACTAATACCGCGATCGAAGCGGATAAACTGAAGTTTTGGCTCCTTAGACTGATTCATGGTTAGCTTTGCCCATGACTAAATGATGCTAGAGATCTAACATATCAACTAAATGTACCAATAATAGCTAAAAAAGTAATATCAAAAAAAGCAGATTACTATTTGCCTTAACTTTGAAAATTACTAGATTGATTTCTTAATCGCTTATCATTCTCTACAATCTCTTTGACTTTTGAGAAGTTAATGGACAGCCAATGACAATCTCATCTGTTCTTGGATATTCACTTAACTTCCTTTGGAAAAGATTAAAATCAAAGCTTCGAGGATCGATGCGAGAACCAGAAAGATCGACAGCTTTGTGCGTAGTAATTCGTTCTATGGGAACATTAGTTTTTGCAACTAACCATGCTAGAGATTGGTACTGAGCTTCTGTATACCCACTATGGGTATAGCCATCATTCATTCCATCCGCAGGAGTTTCCAAGGAAATATGATAGGCAAAGTTATTCACAGAACTGGGATATCGAGGATTTGTCTGTACTGCTTCTCTTCCTAATGGACTGATAAACACTGAATTGCCAGCACCAAAGGCGCGTTTGTCAGGGGGGACGAAATAAATAATGGTTCCATCAAGAGTAATTAATGTGTGATAGCTAGCTTGATTGTCCTCGTTAGTTTGGAACTCTTGGAAGAAGTTAATCACGCTATTAGCAGAGCCAACAGTTTCATGGAGAACGATGATTGGTGTTAGATCGGTAGGTTTACCTGATAGATCGTTGAGATATCTTTCTCCGTAGTTAGAAGCTGCTGCTAAGGCAATAATTTCCTTAGGACTATAGGCGATCGCTTTTGGTGAAGAGTTTGGTTTAGGTGTAGCGGTGGTTAAGGGTTTCCGAAACCGATCTAAAGTAATTGGAAGGGAAGTAAGTGCTGCAGGTAATGATGGGTCGGGAGGATTGGCAGGTGGTTGGATGGCACAGCCTAATACGGGAGCAGATTGGTTGATCTCTGGCGCAAAATTGATAGTTTGGGCGATTTTTTGAGTGATTCTTGGTCGAACTTCTATCAACTTAGCATCAGCAATTACAGTAGTTTTAGCTGGTTCTGCCAAGAGGATTAATATCGCTAATGTCAGAAAAAAGATGGCGATCGCTACTAATCGTTTCAATTGCATACAGAGTTGAGGGCTTTGGATCTAAAGTGAGTCTATGAGAAATCGCAATTTAAATATGAGCAATCATAGATTTAGCTAAAATTGGCATCAAAAATTGTAGTTAAAAAAATATTGCGAGTATAGAAGTATATATTTTCGCAAATCTCGCAGTTGTAACAATTATAGCCACTGCCATTATCGCGATACAAGTCTATACTTATTAGAAATATGATGAAATAGATATATTACGAGCCAAAACTAGGCGATCGCAAATTTTTTTACTTAAACAGCTAAGCTAATCCTATGGAAATATCAACAGTGCCGACAGAGGTTCTTACCATGAATCCTGAAAGCACTTTGGGTAAAATATATCTAGATTGGACTCCCCAACCAGGAAATTACATTGATTTAGAAGGCAAAACCTATACCGTTTTAGAACGTCGCCATCGATATCAGTTTCGACAAGGAAAATATAACTTATTTAGAGTTTTAGTATATGTCCAGCCTGCACCAGAAAATTTGGATAGAAGTTTAGTTAATGGGCGTTGGATTATTGGTGACGGGAGTTGTCGATACAACGCTGGTTCTGAAATAATTCGTTGTGCTGTTAATCCTAATGGTCCTTGTCAAGGGTGTCGCTTTTGGGAAGCATAAAAAAAGGAATCACTTTGTGATTCCTTTCCAGCACTTTGTGCTCAAACCCAAACAAAAAAATCTTAAAAATGTTGCAAAGCAACGCTTTTAAGATTTTTTGTGGTTCGTGTAATCGGTAATTGCTGTAAGAACCAAAAGTAGGAGAGGTGCTAAACGCCTCCCCTACTTTTTAGAATTGAACGCCTACGCCTCCTTGTAGGGACGTACCTGCTGAGCCATTGCTTTGACCGTTAAATGGAATCACGGCATTGCTATAGAGCAATATGTTCTTGTTGACGCTAACTTCTACTCCAGGTTGTAAAGCGAAGGCAGTTTGATCGCCTGTCATGCTACTGTTGCCACCAACTTTAAAAGAAGCACCAGCGCCAAGATAAACGTTGGTACGATCGCCTAATGGTAAATCATAGGAGACGGTAGGAACAATTGAAGTTCCACCATTACCAAATAGAACTGAACTTCTGACGGAAACTGGTACATCATCGAATTTGTAACGTCCAGCTATGTTTGCACCAACTGTGGAAGGATTTGTAGCAAAACTTTGTAGAGAAACACCTGCACCAATATAGCTTCCAGGGAGTTTGACTTCTTCGGCTGAGGCGATTGCGCTAAAAGAGGTAAGAACAGAAGTAGCGATCGCGATACCTAAAGAGATTTTTGTAAGAGATTTCATGAGCTTGTGTGATTTCCTGCTAAACATGACTCTTTTGACTGGAGAGAATAGGCATTGTTCCCATTGTTTCTTAAGCTTCAAAAGCGCAGAAATCCAACCAGTGACTGGGTTTCTGCGCTTTTGAGGGATTTCTATCTTTAGAGAATCATGCTAACGGGTGACCTTCGCAAAAGAAACTTTGCACTGCGAAGTTTCTTTTGCGCCTTGCGCTCACACCCAAAGAAGAGAGGCAGCGCTTCGCGCCGCCTCTCTTCTTTTAGTAAATTCCTGCTGTGGCAACTTCGCGCAGTTGCAAATCACAACTGCGCCAAACTTGACCATCGATCGCTGTTTGTTCGATCAAACTAGCAAGACGTAAAGTCTTCAGAGCTTGATCGCCTCCGACTGAAGGCTGAGCCTTGTCACGGACACAGGCTACGAAATGTTCTAGCTCAGCGTGAAGTGGCTCAATATTGCTGGTGTAGACTTTTTCGATAAAACCATCTTGACGATATAAGACCTGACCATAATCAGTTGTCCAGTTAGCAGTAGTTTGCCGATGAATTAAAATTTCATTATTGAGAAAATCGGACTCAGTAAGAGAGTTTTTGCAATGAGCGGTAATTTTCCGTTTCTTGCGATGGGTAACTTTGCTAGCAGTAAGTGTAGCAATCACTCCACTTTCAAACCCGATTGTGGCGGTTACATAGTCGAGATAGCTGGATTCTGGGGAAACTCGATTACCATGCGCCGAGACACGCACGATCGTAGAAGGAACTAGCTCAAGCACTAGATCGATGTCATGGATCATTAGATCGAAAACTACCGAGACATCATTAGCTCTTTGGGAATAGGGGCTCATGCGATCGGCTTCGATCGCTAAGATCGTCTCATGCTTTAAAACTTTACTTAGCTCTTGGAAAGCAGGATTGAAGCGCTCAATATGACCAACTTGAAGAATTCGATTTTGTTCGGCGGCGGTTTTGACTAGCGATTCTGCCTCTTCAATTGTGGCAGCGATTGGCTTTTCAATTAGGACATTAACCCCCGCTTTGAGGCAAGTTGTGCCCACATCGTAATGTAATCGAGTTGGCACAGCGATACAAACTGCATCGACCAGAGGTAAAAGGTCGTGATAATCTTCAAAATAAAGCACACGGTGCTTGCTAGCAGTATCGCGCCCTCGCTCGACACTCACATCAGCAACGCCAATTAGTTCTGCATCCTTGAGCAAGCTGAGAACCCTTGCATGATGCTGCCCCATATTACCGATACCAATAACACCAACCCGAATGGGATCGTGGAAATTACGATTGGGGCTCATATTCCTCACAGCTTAGTAAACACGCTCAGTTTGTCCAAAATCCTAACATGGATGCATAGCGCTTTACGCTCTAACCAGAAAGCAGCCATTTCTATGAAATAGAGGTGAGCGCTTCGCGTTCACCTCTATTTTTAGCCTGTATTTCTCATGCCCGCAGCAATGCCGTTAATCGTTAGCAACGCCCCTCGTAAAAGTTCGTTTTTAGAATAGCGCGATCGCAGATCGACAGTATCAGGGCGGTGTTGACGGAGACGCTTCAGCAAAGAGGCTTGGATGAAACCAAGTGGAACAATCGACCCATTTCGCAACTGTACCGATCTCTGAAGATCGCGATCGCTGTCCAATATTTGTTTTTGTCCTGTAATCGATTGGATTACTTTGCGAGTGCGTTGATACTCGTCATATATTTCGGAAAACACCTCTACAAAGGCTTCTTCATAGCCTTCTTTGGTTAGTTCGCGCATATAGTGATGGGCGATTTGTAAATCAGTTTTCGCTAAAGTCATCTCGACACGAGAAATTGCGGTCTTAAAGAATGGCCATTTGCTATAGAAATATTGCAATAGTGACAGATGACCTTCAGGGTTTTGCTGGAGAAATTCCTCAAGCGCCGCGCCGATGCCATACCAAGATGGCAGTAAAAATCGGCTCTGTGTCCAACTAAATACCCAAGGAATTGCTCTTAAACTGCTAAGGTCTCGTTTGCCCGCCCGTCGAGCGGGACGTGAGCTAATTTGTAACTGGCTAATTTCTTCGATCGGAGTAACTTGGTGAAAAAATTCCACCAGATTTGGCTGCTCATAAATTAACTGTCGATAAACTTGGCGCGATCGCACGGAAATTTCTTCCATTGTGTCTAGCCAGCAGTCGAGGGTATCCGTACTACTTGGTAGTAAAGCCGCTTGAATTACCGCCGTAGCGATCGTCTCCAGATTGTAGAGCGCAATTTCAGGTAAAGAATATTTGGAAGCAAGTACTTCACCTTGCTCGGTGATTTTGATCCGTCCTTCAATACTGCGTCCTGGTTGTGCCAAGATTGCCTCATAGGTGGGGCCGCCGCCACGTCCAACCGAGCCACCGCGCCCGTGGAACATGCGAAGATCCACTTGATATTTTTGGCAAACATCTTGTAGCGCCCGCTGTGCTTTATAAATTTCCCAGTTACTGCTTAAAAAGCCCGAATCTTTATTGCTGTCTGAATAGCCGAGCATGACTTCTTGGAGATGATCGTGACTTTCGAGATAAGACCGATAAAGTGGCAACTCAAATAGTTCGCTCATGATCGGTGGGGCACTGCGTAAGTCCTCGACGGTTTCAAATAAAGGCGCGATGCTGAGCGAACCTCTTCCCGTAGCGGGATCGTATAGCCCTGCCTCTTTTGCGAGTAGTAGTACCTCCAAAATGTCGCTGACACTACGGTTCATACTAATTACGTAGTTGTTGCAAATTTCCGTTGAAAACTCTTGCTGCACTTTGGCAACCATGCGAAATGTTTCCACAATTTCGTTTGTTTTGGCACTAAAGTTTAGCTTTGCAGGAATCATCGGTCGGCGTGTTTTCAACTCTTGGGTCAACCATGCCACCTTTTCTGATTCAGTAAGGTCATCGTAGGGCTTGTCCAAAAGTTGCAGGGATTCGGCAATTTCGGCGATCGTATTGCTGTGCTGCGTGCTTTCTTGTCGAATATCAAGGTGGGCTAAATGAAAACCATAGACATCAACCTGACGGATCAGGTTTTCGAGAGGCTTTGGATTGAGTTTCGTTTCGATTAAACTTGCTTGAATTAACTTTAATTCTGCTAAAAATTCAGAAATATGTGTATAGATTTGGTGTTCTTGCCCTTTGATCGATAGTTCCATTTCGGAGGCTTGCCAACCGCTATGCCGCAGTTGTTGATTGCGATCGCGGGTACGTTCGAGTCGCTTTTTGACATAGGCTAACTTGAGACGATAAGGCTCTTGGCGAAATTTGATCGAATATTTTTCGTAGACTTCTGGTAAGTGGATTTGATCGTCGCCAAGGGAGTCCAGCAAAGCCTGAGAAACATCACTAAGACTTTGTGAAAGTGATAATAACCGACTGAGATGCTCGACGGACTTAATGTACTTATTGAGGACGAGATTGCGTTGATAGCAGGCAGTTTGCCATGTTACCTCTGGGGTGACGTAGGGATTGCCATCGCGATCGCTACCTACCCATGAGCCAAATTTACAGAAGTCGTAGCGAGGTAGTTGCAGCTTCGGTAGCGTAATTGCAATTGCAGAGGCAATGCGATCGTAAAGTACAGGAATAGCATCGAATAGGACTTCTTCAAAATAGTGCAGCGTATAGTCTGCTTCGTCTAACACTGTTGGCTTGATTTGGTTTAGCTCGTCTGTTCGCCACCAGAGACGGATTTCTTCGGCAATTTGCTCCTGTAGTGATGCAGCTTCCCAATTTAAGGCAAGAGACTGAGGGGCGATTTCATCACCTTTGAATCCGATTAGCCGATCTAGCTCCTTCAGCATTTTGGCGATCGTGCGTTGCTTTTCGCGAATGGTGTGGCGGACTATTTCAGTAGGGTGCGCGGTAAATACGAGGCGGATGTCTAAGTTGTTGAGGACTTTTTGGATTTGGCGTGGCGGTACATTTAGCTTTTTGAGTTCGGGGAAAAGCCAGCGAAATGTGCCAACAGGATATTCGGCTTCGCTGTTGATTGGGCTAATTCGATGAATACTAGTTTGCTCTTGTTCGTGGTCTTGTTCGACAATATTAATTAGTTGGAAAAATAACGCAAAAGCGCGTGCTGCTGTAGTTGCTTGGTGTAAATCAAGGCTTTCAACCACTTTTAAAACTTCTTGAGCGGGATATTCGGGCGCTTGTCCTTCTGGCGAGCACATGGCCCGCAGTTGACGCAATAAATCCACTAATTCTTGACCGCTTTCTCTTAATAGGACTGATTCCCACAAATCCTCGACGAGCTTGAGACGATATCGTAGACGAGAATTGGCGGCACGCAGATCGCTTTCTAAATTGACTATCTGAACTAATGACGCTGACAGTGCTGCTGGGGAACTCATCCAACTTTCTCCAAAATTTTCTTTCTAGTCCAAGATTTTCCCACTTTGAGATGCAATCTTCTGTTGCTCAAATTGCTTTTAACAACTGTTTCAGTGACAGAGCTTGAAATCTCGCCGTAGGAGGCAAGCGTAAAATCTCTATTGTTTTCTATACCATACCAGCCTACCCGTTTGTTAGTTGTAGCCTTTTTTGCTGGTAATTAACGTTAGTTCTGCTTATCTACTTGGGTTTAAGTCAAGCAAGATCATCGGCTTAGCTCTTGCCATTTTAGCTATGACAGAGGGGATGCAGATCAATTCCTTTCCCGTAGATTTAGTTAAAAACATTATGTGGTTCTGCAATATTTCTTTACAAAATGTCGATAATAGAATCTATAACGATCGCAAATAATTTAAAAAACTAATTTAACTCATGTTTGATGTGCTAATTGTCGGTGCGGGTATGGTGGGTGCTAGCTTAGCTTGTGCGTTAGGCGACAAGAACTGTACATCAGACCGTAATCTTAAGGTTGGAATTATTGAAGTCAATGGTAATTTCTTGCGCGGAGAATTTACGGCTGATGGTCGTGCTAGTGCGATCGCCTATGGATCGAGTCAAATTTGGCAAAATATCGGCGTGTGGGGAGGAATGCAACGCCGAGGCGTTACGCCTATGTATACAATTCAAGTGTCAGAGGGGGACTTACCTTATCAAGTGCAACTGCGCTGTGAAGATATGGGGCAAGCTGCCCTAGGTTATATTGTCGAGAACTCGGTGACTTTGGCTTCATTGTGGGAATTTGCACGAGAATGCCAAAATTTGGAATTGATTTGTCCTGCCAAAATTTTAGATATTGAATATGTTCGAGATCGCGATGTGATGCGCGTCAAAATAAGCTCGGAAATTGGTGAGCAATATCTAGAAACGAAATTATTAGTGGGAGCCGATGGTGGGCGATCGCTAGTGCGGCAATTGGCCAATATTGCGATCGATCAACACCTATACGAACAAACCTGTATTGTCACCACGATTCAATCTGAAAAGCCACATCAAAATTTTGCTTACGAGCGGTTTCAGGCTAGTGGTCCCTTTGCGATTTTGCCATTGGGTAGCGATCGTGCCTGTATCGTCTGGACTGCCACTACTGATGAAACTCCTCATTTACTAGCCCTTGAAGAATCGACATTTTTGCAAGAACTAGCTAAACGCTTTGGTCAGCCTTTGATGGAAAGGCTCGGTAACATTAAAGTAATTTCGCGTGAGCGAGCTAGTTATGTTCCCCGTTGGATGCATAGCCAAACCTATATTCAGTCACGTCTTGCTCTGATTGGTGATGCTGCCCATACCACTCATCCGATCGCAGGGCAGGGCATGAATCTCGGTATTCGCGATGTCAATGCTTTAGCTAATGTGTTGAAAGCTGCCCATCAAAATCATGAAGATCTTGGTGCAATCGCCGTTTTAAAGCGCTATGAAGCTAAACGTAAATGGGATAACCTAGGTGTAATTTGGCTTACCGATATTTCTAATCGCCTTTTTTCTAACCATAATTGGTTTTTCAAAGTCTTACGTCGCTTTGGTTTGCTATTGTTGCAGATCTCCCCACTTAAGAGAGTTTTAATGTATTTCATGATGGGTTTACATCAGGTGTAAATTACATCGGTTGAAAAAATTATGGACAATTCGCGAAACACAAAAATTAGTAAGTTTCTCAGTAAATATTTGCGCCATGAGCCAGAACAAATTGGATTGAAGTTGGATGTTGGCGGGTGGGGGGAAGTCGATGATTTATTAACGGCTAGTGCTGAACATAACTTTGCGATCGCCTTAGAGGAACTAAAAGAAGTTGTCGCGACTAATGCCAAACAACGCTTCTCTTTTGGTCCAACAGGAACATTAATTCGCGCTAATCAAGGGCATAGCGTAGAAGTCGATTTGTAACTGGAGCCGATGCAACCGCCCGATATTTTGTATCACGGTACTGGCGAAAAGAGTATCGAGTCAATCAAGCGATCTGGTCTACAAAAAATGTCGCAGCATCATGTTCATGTATCAAGCGATCGCTCAACTGCAAAAACTGTTGGACAGAGGCATGGTAAGCCTGTTGTTTTTGAGGTTGCGGCTGGGGCTATGTACAAAGATGGATTTGTTTTTTACTGTTCGGCAAATCAGGTTTGGCGAGTTGATACTGTTCCACCTGAGTATTTGGAAATTAGCGAAGAATTAGTCGAATCAACAAACACCGACATTTTAAGCCCAAGCAGCTAGCCCAAATTCCTATCGTATTAATAAACGGATTACAAAGCCATCTTTCCCAACGAGCGATGGTGCAAAATGTTGCGCTTTCGTTTTTTTATTTGAGTAATTCCTGTAGCTGCTTTAGATAGATTTTCTTAGCAATTCTTTCCCCCTCAAAATCAGTCCGTAATGTTACTGGATCGGTTTATAAGTTCTTTCTAATTTCAATTTTGTCAACTCGTTCGCCGTGACTTCGCTCAAGATTTTTGTTAACAAAATATTTCTCCTATCCTCTTTTTGCCAATATTGGCATTTACAGGACTATTTTAGCCGTTTTTGTAATTGAAAGTGATAAATTCCAATTACAAACAGGGGGAAACAGGTATAAACAAATGGCAGACTCTAACAAATTTCTCGTAAATTACGAACTTACAGAACACGCAAAAATAAGGATTATTGAGCGCAAGATATCTTTAAATTGGATTCAGACAACTTTATCTGCTCCTCAGAGAGTTGAGTTTGACCTAAAAGATCCTACTTTGCGTCATGCTTTTGCAGTAATCTCTGAATGTGACAACAGAGTTTTGCGAGTCATTTATAATGGGACAACTACCCCTAATAAGATTGTTTCAGTTTATTTTGATCGCAAATTACGAGGAAAACTATGAGAGTTGAGTACGACCCGATCGCTAATGCCGCTTATATCCGTATTAGAGAAACTGAAATTATTGAATCAGAAGAAGTTGCTGATGGGGTTGTTTGTGATTTTGATGAACAAAACAAGATTGTGGGGGTTGAAATTTTGAGTATTAAGCAAAGAACTCCTGCTCAAATCAAAAGCATCATTTTTCCTTTTGACGAGCAAGACAAGAAAAGTCTTCGGGAATTGTTTAATATTTTTGCGGTTTCCTTTTAGAGAAAAGTCTCTTTGGCATAAATCAAGAAAAATCATTAGAAATAATTTCAGGTTTTAAGCGATCGCGAAAAATCGTGGTTAAAATAACATCACGAAAATAATCTTGAATATCTTTAAGTCAGTTTCGTAAACCTGTTTGGTCATGTTCTGCTCTTAGCCCTCTAAGTCCCCTACTTACTCGTGAAACTCCTCCAAATTTTTCAGGTTTTTCCATTCTTCGATCGCACGGTTGATAAATGGGCAACAGAAGCCCGCCTTTTGCGATGGTTGACTTTTTTGTGGTTATTTGCGGGACTAGCAGTGCTTTTTTCTGCTTCCTATCCTGTTGCCGATATCGCCTTCAAAGATGGCACACTCTATTTCAAATACCAATTGGCTTGGGCGGTAATTGGCTTATTGATTTTTAATGCGATCGTGCATTTACCTTTACGGTTCATGCTCAAAATCAGCCCGATCTTTTTATTTATTATTCTTGCATTGCTCTATGCGACCCATATACCAGGGCTAGGTACAACTCGCAATGCGGCAACGCGATGGTTATCGGTGGGATCTAGTTCGTTTTTGCTGCAACCATCTGAGTTAATTAAGCCTTTTTTGATTTTGCAGGCGGCTCAACTTTTTGGAAATTGGAGTCGGACTCCTTGGACAAAACGAATTGGATGGTTATTTGTATTCTTGTTGGTTTTAGGTGGCATTTTAATGCAGCCTAGCTTAAGTGTGACAGCACTTTGCGGAATTACGCTCTGGTTAATTGCGTTAGGTGCAGGATTGCCCAGTCTCCAGCTTTTTGGAACTGCTGCGCTAGGAACATGTGTCGCAGTCGCAAGTGTTACCTTTCGCGAATATCAACGACGAAGGATTATGTCATTTCTCGATCCTTGGCAAGATCAAGCGGGTGATGGCTATCAATTAGTACAAAGTTTGATGGCGATCGGTTCTGGTGGTCTCTGGGGTACTGGCTTTGGACTGTCACAGCAAAAGTTGTTTTTGCCGATTCAGTATACAGATTTTATTTTTGCGATTTTTGCGGAAGAGTTTGGTTTGTTTGGGGGGATTTGCTTACTACTGTTAGTGATGATTTACGGCACGATTGGGCTGTCTGTCACTTATAAGTGTAAAGATCCTGTGATTCGCTTGATTGCGCTTGGTTCTACTTCTTTAATCGTCGTACAAGCGATCTTGAATGTGGGCGTGGCAACTGGCGTTTTGCCAACTACGGGTTTACCTTTTCCTTTTTTGAGTTACGGTGGCAGTTCGACAATATCTTGCCTATTTATTGCAGGTTTATTAATTCGTTCAGCGCGGGAAATGGCTGCAGCGGATGTGATCCCCTTTGCTAGAAACAAAGGCGATCGCCAAGATCTGAAATCCAAGCAACAAGAAAAAATGGAAGCATCACGGCGGCGATCGCCTACAGTAAGTTAGAAGCAGCAGAAAAATTCTGCTGCTTCTAAAATGTTTGGAAAATGCCACTTTAACTGATGTCTGAACCCGATTTGAATTCGACCGTTGGATATTTAGCAGTTTTGCGTAATCGTCAATTTTTGGCCTTGTGGCTCGCTCAAATATTGGCGCAGTTGGTTGATAAAGTAGTCCTGATTTTGTTGATTGCTCTTGCTGTAGCTGAAGGTGGCAATGACGTAAATACGCGAGAGTCATCGATCATGATAGCTATGACTTTGCCTGCGGTATTTTTGGGGTCGATCGCGGGAATTTTTGTCGATTGGCATCCGAAGCGGGAAGTCTTAATATTGTGTAACTTTTTACGGGGGGCTTGTATTTTTGCAATTCCGTTTGCGCCACGTTCATTAGCCGTTTTACTGCTATTTACGTTTATTATTTCCACGCTCACAAACTTTTTTGCGCCCGCCGAGCAATCAGCGATTCCTTTAATTGTTCCTAAGAAAGATCTTTTAGCTGCAAATGCTCTGTTCACCATTACTGAAGTTGGATCGTTGATTATCGGATTTGCGATCGGCGCGCCATTACTTGCATTTACTCTAAGTATTTTTCCTGAAGCTAGAGCCTATAGCCGCGAAGTTCTACTAGGCAGTTTATATTTCATATCTGGCTTGTTTCTATTTGCCTTGCCCAAAAATGAAATTATCCATCCTAAAAAAGTAGGGACAGGGATATGGACTGATTTAAGAGATGCTTTTCAATATGTGCGCCACAATCATTTGATTGGTGGCGCGATGCTACAGATGATTTTGCTATATGCAGTGCTTGGCGCCATGCAAAAACTTTCACTTAACCTCGCTGAAGTAGTTACAGGTAATCGTGAGGAATTTGGTTCGTTCGTTGCTTCGGTTGGTGTTGGCTTAGCGATCGGTGCATTTATAATCGGAAAATTCGGTAAGCGGTTTGCCCATCGTCCCCTACCGTTTATTGGCTTTGTTGGTATGGCGATCGGTTTGTTACTGTATGCATTTGTAACTAATCAATGGGTTGCTTGGTTGATCGGCGGCTTTATCGGAATTAATGGTGCTCTTATCGTAATTCCCATGCGAACTGTAATTCAAGAATATACGCCTGAAAATATGCGCGGTAAGGTCTTTGGTCTACTAAATAATGGTGAAAATATAGCTGCTAGCTTACCCCTTGCCTTAATTGCTGTATCCCTAGATTTTTTAACAGGTGTTTTTGGCATCCAAAATGGTGGTAAGCAACAAATTGGCTTTCAAATAGTTTTAATTGTTTTTAGCTTGATCGTATTCGGGTTTGGCTCTTGGGCTTGGAAAAGAACGAGGAAAGCTTTAGAAAAGGTTTTATAGCGGCGATTTCCAAATAAAAAAGGGGGGCTTAGCCCCCCTTTTTTATTTGGAAATCGCTTCTTGCACAATAGTTGCTAGTTCACCACGATTATTGAGTTCCATCACAATGTCACAGCCACCAACAAATTCTCCGCCGACATAAACTTGTGGAAAAGTGGGCCAGCTAGAAAACTCCTTCAAGCCTTGACGTAACTCACCATCCTCAAGAATATTGTCCGTTTCGTAAGGATGTCCGAGTGCGTTAAAGACTTGTACGACAGCCGCCGAAAATCCACATTGAGGCTGTTGAGGTGTGCCTTTAATGTAGAGCATGATTTTATTGTTATTAATTTGACTCTCAATTTTAGTCTGCAAAATAGGGCTCAGCATATGGGATTTATTTTTATTCTGATGAGGTTATATGGTTCTACTATTGGCGATCTTATCAGACATCATGTTTTGCTCGCCAAACTGGATAATCAGTTCTAGGTGCTCTTAAGCATTCTTCTACGACTTCTGCGACATTCCGCCAAGTAATATCGTCCCGTTTGAGTAATTCGCGCAATTGTAATAGAGTATCTTCAAGTTCTAAATTGAACTTTTCAAAAGGTAGTGGAGATAATGCTCGTTCGGGAGCTTGAATTACCTTAGCTAAAGCTTCCTTGACGATATTAATAATTTGATTAGTCATTTCAGACTTTACTTTTTGGCGTAAATTTTGTAATCCACGACGACTGGTGGCATACATTGGTGGCAAGCGATTTAAAACATATGCAGCCACGTCATCAATACTGATTTTTTTCTGGATTTCCTCGTCAAGACGCTGAACGCGGCGCTCAACGATCGCTGACACGAGACTTTCAAGAATATTGCTATAGCGATAGACAGTTCCCGACATATAAGACTCAAAGTCCCTAATTTCGGCGGAGATATCCTTCTCAGTGGTGGGAGCCTTAGGTGTGTTAGATAAGATTGAGGTTGTTGCCCTACGTCGAACAGCATAGCTGCGAGCTAATAGAGAATTTCGTCTATCTAGGCTAATATAGGTACCGTTAGAGAGGCTCTGATGGTAACCCGAATCAAGCGCATCCCGCACGATATCAGGTACATCTTTCCACTTTAAATAATCTTTGTTAAATAGTTTGCGTAGTTTGACTAGCGATCGCGCTTGGCTGATCAGCTCATGAGCGGGAATTGGATCTGGTTCCCGCAAAACATCACTTTGCGTACTTAGAAATCCATTGCGTACGGTTTTAGTGATGGCTACTCCAAGTTCTTGATCGGCTCTTTTACGTTGCTGTACCCAGCCACGTTGTGTAGTTGCATACATCGGAGGTAAACGGTTAAGCGTGTAAGCGATCACTTCACTAAGATCGACACGTTTTTTTACATCAGCACCTAATCTCTTGTACTGTGCTTCTGCTTCATCGATTACTAGTTCTTCTAGCGCATTCCTACAACTACTCATATGATGCCCTTTTGTCTTGAGGATTTGGATGCGCTGAATACCAGCGGACTTAACCCTATAAAGGATTAAATGTTAGCATAAAAATAAATTTGTATGAAGCAAAATTATTAGAATTATTCTGCTTTTAGTGATGACTAAGTACTGTCTTGAAAACTAGTTTATTAATTATATAGTCTTAAGAAGATTTAAAGAAACTGTACGTTTTGCTTAAATCTTCTTAAGACTATGTGCTAGCTTACTAAATTTTCTGAAAACACAGAGGCTAATCAGAGCTAGTTCTTGTTTGCTTTTACTGAGAGTCATTTTCTCAATATTTTTAATATTAATTGCTGTAATCGCTCAAATATCGTTAATTACTGCATCTGGGATAGTGTTTTTTGACAAGCCTGCGATCGCTCTTAGGTTTTGACAGCGAATCAGTTCTGTAAATTCTGGTGTATTTCGTCCCATTAATCTTGCTGCGTCAGGAATTGCCTCAAGTAGAGCTTTAGCTGCCTCAACTTCTCTATAACCTCGTTTTTGGGCAACCTCGATCGCCTCATTGTCTGCCTGTACTTGTACTTGTGAACTTTTGTTGCCACGCAAGATTTGATTGATCCCAATTGTCCCTAGTAATATTGCAATTGCCATCCCAGTTACATCACCCTGAATTGCTTCGACAATACCCCCTACAAAAGCAGTTGCTGCTATTCCCTGATAAGCCCCGAGCTGCAACCATTTAGTTTGTTGCCGCCAGCTTACCTCATGCAACAATAGGAGATCTCTCTCAGCTTCTGGTAACTGTCTCCACAAACGAAAATTTATACCTATCTGCGCTCCTTTTGCCCAAGGCAAAATTTGCAAACTTGAGATTGGTTCAGTTTGCTCAGGCTTAGATTTGATAGATGTGGTCATGCGCCAAGAGGCTGGCAGGAGATCGCGCAAACGTGCGATTTCTTCATTAATGTTCATACGATTATGGAAACTATATTTGCCACGTTTTCTATAGTGGAAATTGTTTCTACAAATATTTCAAGAAACAGATTTGCCGATTATATGATTTTAGACACAATATAATTTAGCTTTTCTTCAACTTAGCAACTTATGAGCAATGATTTAACTATCGCTGATGCCGATCGCGTTCTATGGGAGCTAAGTGACTTAGACTTAGAAGCCGCAACTCAAGAGCGCAGGAATCAAATCTGCGAAGCTCTAGATTATTTAACCAAACAATCTGACTATCACATTTTCGGTGTTTGTGCGGACACAACACAAGAGGCGCTGAGTTCATTACAAAACTATGCCGCTCATTTTCGCTATGAATTGCCTGAAGCAGACGTATTAGAGATCTCTGATGGTGTTTATATCAAATACAATCCCCGCACCCGTCGCTATCATTCTGATAATTACAAAGGCTTATATCGCGGTGTGTTGATCTCTTTTCACACTGATTTTGCTGATGGTTATAGCGGAACCCATGGACATTTTCCACTAGATCTATTTTAAAAAAAGTGCCTCTTAGAGGCGCTTTTTTAGAAAACTTCGTGAGTGAAACTACCATGTAATCCATAGGGGACATGGTGTTTTAAATGTAATGTTGCTACAGGGTTACCAGAAATATTTTGAGCATCAAGGATCACTAAATCAGAACGGTTATGGGATGCATCAAAGATTAATGTCAGCAACCATCCATCATCTTCCGCACTATCAGTATCGCGAGGCACAAAAATCGGCTCACTGATGAAACCGCGTGGCGCAAAACTGTGAAACTCTTGTTTGCCAGTTTCCATATCAACTTTGGCGATCGCTTGTAAGGGCGCATTCCCTGTCTCCTTGGCGATCGTGCCAATATAGGCGTAACGATATTGCTGTCCCATGCATCGGGGATGTACTACGGGAAACTCACAGGAGCGCTCTAAGATCGGTTCGCGTTTTACTGTGCCAAGTTTAGGATTAATCGTAAAGCGATATAACTGCCCCGCAATTACCTTATCAAAATCAATTTCCCGAAAATCAGTGTTTGGCTCTAATTTTGGATAGTCAGGGTAACAAACTGAATCCACAATAATTTCATCACCCTCTTCAAAGGCATTGCAATGATGAAATACAAAGCAAGGATCGGTTTCAATGGTCTGCAAATTGCCTTGGAGATCGATTAGTAAAAACTGACTAGGGGTATTTGGCTTTAACTCTATACATTCCCCCGCAGTAGCAAAGCCCAACATAAAGGGTAAAGGCTTAAAGGAAACGGGATTTTGCATGAAAATCCGATAGTTTGGCGTATACGCAAAATCATGCAAGAAACAAAATCCCGAAACCTTGACCTGAGATTCCGTCGATAATTCACCCTGATTTGTGACCCGATAAATCGAAATCGTTGACTTTGGTCCTGGTTGCACTCCAAAGCCCCATAAATCACCCGTGCGATCGTCGCGTCTAGGATGAGCTGTAAAGACTTGCCCCGCCGCTAACTTACCATCAAAAGTTTCTTGCCCCAAAGTATCCAAACTTTGAGGATTAAGTGAATAGGGACGCGCCGCTTCCCATAAGGCTAATAATTTACCGCCCTGATACACCACATTTGTATTGGCAACATTCTTATTTCGCAAATCAAATATATTGCTCAGCCAGCCCCCTGCTTTTTGTGTGCCAAACACGCCCCGATATAAAATTTTGCCTGCCTTCTGCTCAGCAATAAACTCAGGTGTTTTTACAAATTGATTCTTGAAATGTGCCTTGCCATCCTTAAAAGCGATCGCGCAGACCATTCCATCGCCATCAAAGGGATGCCCATACTTTTGACCGTTGATATCAAGCTGACCAGGTCCATTACGGAATAAAGTTCCCTCTAGTTCAGGCGGTATATGTCCCTCAATGTCATCGATCCAATAAGCCTCTTCAGTACGCAGTGAATCATATCCCTTTTGCCAATCTTCACGCGAAAAAGTAGGTGATGCAGTCTGAACCATAAATATTCACAAATAAATTTTTTCTATTGTAACAATTTCGTCACAATTGCGAACTAGACTCACAAATTAAAACCCAGAAAGGAAAGACCTCACTTTGAGAGGTCTTTCCTTTCTGGGCTAATGCGAACTAATTATGAATCTTTTGAGGGATTAGAGATTTCTTTTAGTGATTTCCCCATCTCTTGCTCTGACTCACTCAGTGACCAACGATAGGAAACTTGAATACCATGATACTCACATAGATCTTCAACCTGCTTTTGCAAAGCAAAAGCCTTACGGAGATTGATAATGGCGGCCTGAAGATGCTCTCTAGAAACATTCATCTTGGCTGCCATATGCGGTTGCTTCATCTCAGAGTGCAACGCTGGTAAGGTTTGACGTTCCAGCAACTGAAGTAAAAGCTCATAGTGGATATGGGATGGAACAGGAAGTGAACTCACAAATACCTCGATCGATGCAAAACCAAAATTAAAACTTGGCTGTATATTTAGTTGGAGTTTTGGGAGCCATTACACAAAGCCCCTCAAGAAACTATTTGAGGTGCTTCGCGTCAAGCTCGACATATTCAAGACTTAAAAATTTGAGACTTAAATAAATTGTAGAGGATAAATTTATGTCACTTTCACGGACATCTCTGAGACTTGCATTTCTTTTTACTTTTGGATTGTCTCAAACCGTTACATTAGCGATATTAAATGATTCAGCAATCGCTCAAAATATCAATCCAGCTAGCTCAACATCATTAAACTCTCTGCAACTTGCCCAAGCCAATACAATTATTTTTGTTTCTCCCAATGGCTTAGATGCTAACTCGGGTATTTCTGCAAATCAGCCATTGAGATCGATCACTGCTGCGATCGCAAGAAATTTACAAAGTGGCACAATTATTCAACTAGCTAATGGCAACTACACCGTAGAAACTGGTGAACAGTTCCCGATCAAAATCCCAACAGGAGTAACTTTGCGTGGCAATCCCGCTAACCAAGGACAAGAAGTCATTATCTCAGGTGGAGGTGGCTTCGTTAGCCCCACTTTTGCGCGCCAAAATGTCGCCATGCTAGTAGAAAAAGGTGCTAGCGTCGAAGGTATCACGCTTACCAATAAAAATACTAGAGGCTATGCACTCTGGGTTGAATCTGCCCAAAATATCACTATTGCCAACAACACATTTACCAACTCCGACCATGACGGAGTTTTCTTAACAGGTGTTACTTCCGCCAATGTTACCAACAACATTTTTACTAAAAATGGTGCTAATGGTCTTTCCGCCGTCGGTAACAGCACGGGGAATATACAGTCCAATACCTTTGATAACACGGGATTTGGTTTAGCGATCGGGCAAAATTCAAAGGTAGCTATCATCTCCAATCGTCTTGTTAACAATCGAGGTGGCATCGTTGTCTCTAATCTCTCTACACCGTCATTTCGTAATAATCTCATTGCCAATAACCAAGAAAATGGTTTGGTAATTCTGAAAGATCGTAAAGGTCAACCCACCGTCGATCTCGGTACAACCGCTAGCCCCGGTCAAAATATTTTTCAAAATAATAAACAAACTGACATTAACAACGCCTCTGGAGTCACAATCGTGGCGATCGGTAACCAAGTTGACCCCAAACGAGTTCAGGGCTCAGTTCAACTTGTGCCGCCAACATCCCCGATCACATCACCATCTACTCCCACAACGCCAACCACTCAAGTCTCCTTCAAAGATGTTCCTAATAGTTACTGGGCGCAAACCTTTATCCAAGAGTTAGCTTCCAGAAATATTATCAAAGGATTCCCTGATGGGAGTTTCCGTCCTAACGATCCTGTCACCAGAGCGCAATTCGCCGCCATCCTTAGCCAATCCATGAATAAATCAGTCCTTCGCAGTAACGTTAGCTTTGCTGATGTTCCTTCAAATTATTGGGCTGCTGCTGCCATTCAAAAGTCCTATACCACAGGATTTATGTCTGGTTATACGAGCACCACATTCCGCCCCAATGAAAATATTTCCCGCGTACAAATTCTTGTTTCCTTGGCTAACGGACTGGGTTATGCACCAACTAAACCTGCCGATCCCATTTTGCAACTTTACTCAGATGCGACTACCATTCCTGCCTACGCTCGTAACAGTGTTGCGGCGGCAACCGAAAATCGTCTAGTAGTTAACTATCCAAATCTAAAGCTCTTAAACCCCAACCAGACAGCAACCAGAGCCGAAGTAGCCGCATTCATTTACCAA
>QBML01000040.1 GCA_003242085.1 Pseudanabaena frigida
AGAAGGATTGCGGCGCTTCGCGCCGCAATCCTTCTTTGGGTTTTAAGTCCTGATACACTTGGCAGCTATAGCGGAATCTTGGCTTAATCTGAAATGCAGCCAAGATTCCGCTATAGTTAAATCTTAGGAACTATTTAAATTTAACTAATGCGGTCTCAAGAAATATAATTTCTACGAACTGCACATACATCAAATTATGCGTTTAATCCACACTTCCGACTGGCATTTGGGTAGAAAGTTGAAAGGAGTCGATCGCACACCTGAAATTGCCTTGGCTTTGGACGAAATCCTCAAATATGCTAAAGAGTTTGAAGTTGACGCAGTATTAGTGTCAGGCGATATCTTTGACGTGCCAAATCCCACGACTGAGGCAGAACGGATAGCCTATGACTTTTTCTATAAGCTCAATCAGTTAAGTATTCCCTCAGTAGCGATCGCAGGAAATCATGACTCGGCAAATCGGATTGATAGCCTTGCACATTTGCTATCTCTAGCAGGAGTGAGAGCGTTAGGCAGACCGAGAATTGCTGAAGAAGGTGGTGTAGTTAACATTGATACAGCCAGCGGCAAGCTTTGCGTTGGTGCAATGCCTTTTGCTTCAGAACGCAAATTATTAGCTGCTGAGGATGTCTGGAATAAGGATGCTCTAGAGCAGCGCAGTGATTATAAAACCCTTGTATCTTTTGTTCTCCAAGATCTTGCTAATGCCTTTAAAACTGATGTGGTAAATGTGATGATGGCGCATATGACTATTGAGGGAGCAAAGTTTACAGGCTCTGAGGCAGCTTTTTATAGTGGTGATGTTTATAGTCTTTCAGGTCAATCGATTCCTTCGGAATGTCAATATATGGGCTTAGGTCATATCCATCGACCGCAACAAATTCCTAACGCTGTGCCTACTTATTATGCGGGGTCTTTGATTCAAGTGGATTTTGGTGAGGTGGGCGAAGAGAAAGGATTTAATTTAATTGAAGTGGAAACTGGTAGACCCGCAAAGGTACAATTTCAACCTCTTATCTGTCAGAAACCACTCAAGCGTGTGGAATGTCATCTCGATCAACTTGATGAGAATTTAGAAGTCCATCGCGATTATGAAGGCTATTTGAAATTTGCGATCGCTGTGGATACGCCGCCCATCGGACTCGCGGATCGAGTTAGAAAGGTTTGCCCTCAAGCAGTAATGGTGGAACCAAAATTAATTGTGAATGAATCATCTCAACCTTCAGAAATCAAAGATTATGATCGCTTCGATCCGATCGCGGAGTTTCAAAAGTTTTATAGCGATCGGGAAAAGACGCTATCACCAGATGTAATTGCTGCATTTAAGGATTTGTATATGGAGTTTAGCGATGCGTCCAATTGAGCTAATTGTCGAAGGATTTACTAGTTTCCGCACTCGTCAAGTCTTAGATTTCTCTGGTCTCGATTTGTTTGCGATTACAGGCGCAACAGGTGCGGGGAAAACTTCGCTATTAGATGCGATTACCTTTGCCCTTTATGACGAAGTATCTCAAAAGCCCAGCTCCCCAAAGGAATTAGTCAGTCAGGGAGCTAAGCAATTAAAAGTGGAATTTCGGTTTGTGATGCGACAAACTGAATACAAGGCTGTACGCTCATGGCGCAATCGAGGCAAAACATCTGTTCCAAATTTCATGTTGGAAGAATTAGTTGGCGAAGAATGGAAAAGATGTAATACCCAAAATGTCGCAGAGATTATCGGAATGGATTTTAAGACCTTTACCCGTGTGATTATTTTACCGCAGGGACAGTTTGATGAATTCCTCAAGGGTGAGGCTACGAAAAGACGAGAAATATTAAGGCAGTTGGCAGGATTTCAGATTTTTGAGCAAATGCGGAAGGAGGCAAGCGATCGCACTAGCCGTTTTAAAGCCGAGCGCGAAGGATTAGACAAAGTTCTTGAAGGGATGCAAGCACCAACTAGTGAGGATGTAAAAACTCAACAAACAGAATTAGAAAATCTCGAAATTACCATTCCCGAGTTAGATGTTAAAGCCAAACAAAGTCGTAAATTACTAGAATCAGAAGAAAGATTATTTACACAAATCCAGCAACATGGTCAGCTTTTGGCAAATTTAGCTAAGTTGCAACAGGAAGATCGTAAAATCAAGGCTTTAGAAACTAGGGCGCATAATGCTCAATTAGCTAATTCTATCGTTGGGACTTGGACAGTTTTACAAACTACTCGTAAGCGTCTAGAAAATGCGATCGCCGATCTCGTAAACGCTAATCAAAACCTCGTTACATCCAAAATTGAGCTAGAAAAACAACAAAAAATTCTCGAACAATCTCGCGCCGTCAGTATCGAAGCTCAAAGCCAAATTGCAGCTCAAGAGAAAAATCTAGCTTTAGCGGAATCTCTGCATACCCAACAGCAGCAAAGTGAATTGGAATTAGAACGGGCTAATAACAATGCTTTAGAGCGATCGCAAGTTCTCGAAAAAGCGGTCAAAGCTACAAAGAAAGCAGAATTAGATTTACAAGTAGCAATTCAAAAATCGCAAACTATTGAAATAGCGATCGCCAATTCTGATAACGATACAGATCGTCTTGAAAACCTACGTCAAATTGCAGAACCTCTAGCACAATGGCAAATTCTGCAAGAGAATCTGGCTAAACAACAACAAAAAAACAAACAAGTTCAAACGGAAATTGAGAAGCTCTCTCAGCAATTGGAGAAATCCCAACAGGCGATCGCTAAAGCTGAAAGTGAATTCCAAACTGCCAATATCGCTCTTAAGCAAGCAGAAGACTCTAATTTACAAGCTGTACAGAGTAGTCATGTTAGTGCTTTACGCGTAGAATTGCATGAGGGCGACAACTGTCCTGTTTGTAATAATCTATATTCGCTGGCAGGATTATCTGAACTTGTCAAAATAGAAATAATTGATACGGTAAATTTATTAGAACAAAAGGATGTAGCTGAAAGACATTTATCTACATTCTTGCAAGATCGCATCAAAATAGAGACAAGCCTAGAAGCATCGCAGCAACAATTGCAAAGGCAAGCACAGGAAATTACTGAATTAGAAATACAGATATCTAAATTACAAAAACAGATCGATCGAATCCTCAAAAGCCCTTGGCTAGTAGAAGAAATCGTTCGCGATCGCCAAGAACTTGAAGCTCAAGAGTTAGCCTACCAAAAGTTAGTTAGCGAGCAAAAAGAAATCGCGATCGCCTATCAAAATGCCGAGAATAAACTTAAAGCCAGCCAAGAAAATTGGCAATTAGCCCAAACAGAATTCGATAAATCAGATCGGGAAAAAGTACTCAGAGCGTCGCAACTACAGGAAATTTCGCAACGGTTGCTAGAAATTACAAATGGCAAGAGTTACGAATCCTTACGTCAAAGTATTTTACAAGCAAAAGCGGAATTAAGCGATCGCTTACAAATCGTCGAATCAAGCTATCAAAAAGCCCGTGAAACCTTTGTCAAATGTGAAGCTGCTGCAACTACAGCTCAAGAGAATCATGATTTAGCAATTTCGGAATGCTCTCAACAGGAAGTAAATTGGCAGATAGAACTAAAATCTCTCAATTTCTCAGAATCAGAATTTCTAGATGCCCAGGCTTCGCGATCGCAAATAGAATCATGGCAAAAAGAAATCGACAACTATCAACGCCAAGAGCAAGACTTAACCACTCGCCTGCAAATGTTTACTGAAGCGATCGCCGATCGATATACCGATGAACAGGCGATCTCGAAACTTCGGGAAGAATCTCAACTAGCAGAACAAGCATTACAACTAGCTAGTGAAAATCGCGCCTCGATCAAAGCATGGCTGGAACAAGCACAGCAAAAACGTCAAGAATCACAGGAATTAGAAGATCGTAAAATCGCCTTACAGTCTCAAGAAAAAACATATTACACCCTTGCCCAAGACCTGCAATCTAATAAATTCCAAGAATATATTCTTGATAGTCTCCAACAAGAACTTGCTAATCGTGCCTCAGTTCTCTTACAACAACTTTCTGAAGATCGCTATATTCTCCAAATTGAAAGCGGCGATTATTGGGTGTCTGACAACTGGAATGGTGGCGAAAAGAGACGAGTAAGAACCCTGTCAGGTGGTGAAACCTTTGCGGCTTCGCTCTCGATGGCTCTAGCATTATCCGAAAGATTATCTATAGGAATTGAACTTGGTAGTCTTTTCCTAGATGAAGGATTCGGCACTCTTGATAGTGAAACTCTAGAAAGTGTTACTCAAATTCTTGAGTCCTTACGTCAGCAAGATCGTCTTATTGGTGTCATTACACATATCCAATCTCTTGCTGAGCGATTACCCACTCAAATTCACGTTTGTAAGGCTATTAATGGATCGGAACTTATTAATGTGAGTAGATAAAGATATCCCGATCGCGATATCTTTACTTACTAATTATTGATTTAATAAAAGCGATCGCCTCTTCTTTAGATTTAATTTTGCCTTCAACTTGAGCAATTTTTGTGAGTTCTAGCAGTTCTCCAATCTTGGGACTTGGGGCAATTCCCAATTCCTGTAATAACACATCCCCAGTAATTAAAGCTATAGGATAAGCGATCGCATCGTGAGGATTGAGCCAACGCTCTAACCAAGGTGAGATCTTCTCAAACTCATGACCACTAGCCAATGCCAGCACAGCGATCGCAGGGAAATACTCCAAAGTATGCTGAAAGAATTTATATTGCTCTTTTGGTGAAGAATTTTCCAAAAGAACTATAAATTGTGGTAAGTAGCGCAAAATTCCTACTAACCAACGCTGTTCTGCACGACTCAAACCTAGTGTCTCCAAAGCATTTGCGCTATTGGTTAGAGCTGCTAACTTTACAATTACCTGTGCATAGCGATCGCCAGCTAATTGTTTGCTAAAAAATAGTTCTAGATTGGGGAATTTGGTCAACAGTATTGTAATTGCGCCTTCAATTTTGGCAAATCGCTCTAAATTTAAATGTTTTGATGGTAGCCAATCTTCTAAAATACGGTCGCCAATTGCTTCTAGCATCCATTGACTTCCATTTCTCATTGACAAAAGATAAGCTAATTCTGTCTTAACTCGTTCAGCTGCTATAGACTTTAGCTTCGGTGCAAATTTAATCAGAACCTGTCTCGTTAAGCTTTCTATCTCAAATCCCAACTGTGCAGCCTGTCGATATCCACGCAAAATCCGTAATGGATCTTCTGCCAAATTTTCAGGAGCGACCATCTTAATTCTATGCGCTTCTAAATCCCCAATTCCATCAAATGGATCGATATATGCCGATCGCAAATCCAACTTCGAATCCTGATCGTCGGTCATCAATAACTGGTGGCATTCCAAGGCGATCGCATTCATGCAAAAATCGCGTCTTCCTAAGTCTGCCTCTAAGCTCCCACCCATTTGCTGTGCAAAATCTGCAGTTCCATTTTTAAAAACGACTCTCGCTATTTGCCGTTCTGCATCTAAAACTACAAATCCTGCTTCATATTTACGAGCGATTGCCTGAGCTGTTTCCACCGCTTTTTCTGGTAAAATAAAATCAAGATCGAGATATTTGCTTTGGCGATTGAGTATGCGATCTCGCACCCATCCACCTACTAGGTAGGTAGGCGCTGGTAAATCATTAAAATCAAAGGGAAACTGTTGCAAAATTGATGACAAAAACTGCTGGGGTTTTACAAGGAAAATTAGTAAATAAATACGATTCGATTGGATCGTTGCTGTAAAGAGATGCTTTAACTAAATGAAATTAGCGATACGAGTATATTTTTATGCAGGATTATGTAATTCTGGAGTTTCCTCTATGACTATTTCTTGGAACTCTGTAGACTTAGGTAAATCTAGCGATAGTTCTAATTGATCGCCTGACGGCTCTGGCAAAGGATCTTCCAGTTGTTCGCGATTACTATTCATGTCAGCTTCTACTAACTTTTCAGGAGATATACAGGCAGAATCTCCATGATTAAGTGTTTGTGGAGTTTTATCTATTTCTAAGGTAGTGTCTACTACTTCATAGATTTGAGACTTATTTGCGGCGGTTCTTAGTTTGCTTGTTACTTCAGTAGTACGCTCAGCAATTCCTGCAATATTTTCTGGAGCATAATTATCTGATGCAGATTTTGCATTTTCTTTGGCGGCGATCGCATCTAGTGCGGCTTCTGCGGATAAGTCCATTTCTAAGGCAGATGCATCGGTTTGCTTATTTTCTGCGCTAGTTGGGACATCAGATTCTCGATCGAAGAGAGCCTCAAGATCGGGCATATCTTCCCGTACCATCCGAATCGGCAAATTTGCAATTAAAGCCGTCATCCGTTTATCAGATTCTAAACGGATATCGAGCGAACCTTCGTCAAGTTCGACGTATTTAGAGACTACACGCATAATCTCATGGCGCATATTGTCAAATACCTGTGGCTCGATCGCTGCTCGGTCATGCGCCAAAATAAATTTCAAACGCTGCTTGACTTTCGCTCCACTAGGAACGTTACTTCTTTGAAATAGGCGATCGAGCAGTGTTGAAATCATGTTAATCCTCAGGCATTCCCACTAATCCAATTTGTCAGCCTTGCAAAAAATCCTTTTGGCGGTGCTTCGAGCTGTAAAAACTCAATATTCCGACCTTCAAGTCTTTTTGCTACATTTTCATAAGCAGTGCCTGCGAGGGATGCCTTGTCTGACAAAACCAATGGTTCCCCTTTATTGGTAGAAACGATCACCTGTTCATCATCGGGAATTACGCCAATTAATTTAACTGACAAAATATCCAGTACATCCTCGACACTCATCATGTCATTGTTCTTTACCATAGCAGGACGGATGCGATTCAGGATCAGTTTAATGTCAGTAATCCGATTTGCTTCTAAGAGTCCTACCACGCGATCGGCATCACGCACCGCCGAAATTTCGGGAGTTGTCACCACGATCGCTTCTTTTGCCCCAGCGATCGCATTTTGAAACCCTGACTCAATCCCTGCGGGACAATCAATCAATACATAGTCAAAATATCGACTTAAAACTTCCACCAACGCCTTCATGTGCGCTGCTGTAATTGCAGTTTTATTGCGAGTTTGCGGAGCCGCTAACAAAGACAAATTGGGCTGACGTTTATCTTTGACTAAGGCTTGGTCGAGTTTACATTCTCGCGCAATCACCTCTAGGGCTGTGTACACGATGCGATTTTCTAATCCCAATAAGAGATCGAGATTTCGCAAGCCAAAGTCAGCATCCACCAAAACCACTTTGCGTCCTAGTTTGGCGAGTGCCATGCCGAGATTTGCTGAAGATGTGGTCTTGCCGACACCACCTTTACCAGAGGTAACAACGATAATGCGACTCATGTTTAGGGGTTACTGATTAAGCGAGGGATAGTTTAAGGGGAAATGATTAAATGATGAAAAGTCAACAACTTGGACGATTTGAATCGCGGGAACACCTTGAGTACTCACAAATGCGACCTCAGGGCAGAAAGAAGTACTAGGACTTTCTACACGGGCAATGAAATTGGCAATCCTGATCTGAGTTGCATCTAAATGCAAAGCCATAACTACGGCTTGAGCATTGCCTTTGACACCTGCATGGGCCATGCCTTTTAGCTTGCCGCATACTATAATATCGCCTTCAGAGATCAGTTCTGCGCCAGCATTAACATCACCGAAGACAATAATACTGCCTGAATGCCGAATTTCTGTACCAGATCTTACTGTCATCTTAATGTATAGCGGATCGTCAGTCGGTGCATCAGGAATTGGGTTAAACCCTAAAATTTCTCGAAAGATTGTCCCCTGCTCGACTGAGAAACCCATACTAGCAGCATTAATTGCGGTCTGACGACGATTTGTAACGATACAGTGCAATAAAAGCTGATAATTTTGTAGCGACTCGAATACTTCTTGGAGTTGGCGCGTATCTAATAGGCGATCGCCCGTTTGTAAATATACTTGTGTGCGTGGTTTCCAGTCATGCCCACTTGCTGCCATGCGTTGCTCTAATTGAGAAAGGATCTCTTCCCAAGTTAAAGTTAGCAGTGAAGTCACAGGGTTTGACTGGTGACCTTCTGTGTTAATTGTCTGGGTTTCGGCATGATTATCCGATTGACCAAACGCTAACTTTCTATTTCTCTCAGTAGGCAATAAAAGGTTCAGCTTGCTATCTAGAGTTTTAAATCTTACCTGCCATATCTCAGGATCGGGTGTTGGCTCTGGTTGAGATTTTTTAGCAGGCTTACTAGGAATCGGTTTGAGTTCTCCCCCTTCTACATCCGCAACTGTAAGTGGGGCAAGAGTGATAGATTCCTCATTTTTGTCCGCCACGACAACGATCTCAGGCATCTCCGCAGATGACAAATCCCCTGCGCCTGACTTTAACTTTGTAGGAGGCAGAGGATTTGTTCTCACGGCAGTACTACGCTCGTTTGCATTCATGAAGCTTCTTTTAAATTACCTACTATCTGCGATCGCGATCGCTAAAGCAGCCGAAAAATTCAAAAATCAGAAAACAAGGCAAGGGGCGTTAGCCCCTTGCCTTGTTTTAAGCTGAAGGCAGCAACTGAAGGTTATTTTCAGAACCGCTTAAAGCTTCTTGTTCGATTACTTTAACCTTACCATCGTCGTCAACATCAACCTGCACTGATGCACCTTCTCTTACTTTGCCAGTCAGAATCTCCTCGGCGAGAGAGTCTTCGAGTAAGCGCATAATTGCTCGGCGTAATGGACGTGCACCATAGCTGGGATTGTAGCCTTCTTGTACTAGAAGATCCTTGAAGCGCTCGGTGACTGACAAGGTAATATTCTTGTCGAGCATCCGCTTGAAGAACTCGTTAAGCATGAGATCGGCGATCTCCTTAACTTCGGGCTTGGTCAACTGACGGAAGACAATGATTTCGTCAAGACGATTGAGGAACTCTGGACGGAAGTACTGCTTCAGTTCTTCGTTAACCAGCGATCTTATGCGGGTATAAAGTGCATCTTCTTGGCTGGCAGCGAAGTCGAAGCCTAGTCCACCACCGCCTTTTTCAATTACCTTCGATCCGACGTTGGAGGTCATGATCAACAAGGTGTTTTTGAAATCAACGGTACGACCTTTAGAGTCAGTCAAACGACCATCTTCAAGGACTTGTAAGAGCAAGTTGAAGACATCTGGGTGTGCCTTTTCGATTTCGTCAAATAGCACCACGGTGTAAGGACGGCGACGCACAGCTTCAGTAAGCTGACCACCTTCGTTATAGCCAACATATCCTGGAGGCGAACCGATCAATTTAGATACGGTGTGACGCTCCATGTATTCGGACATGTCGAGGCGAATCATCGCATCTTCGGAACCGAAGAAATAAGCAGCGAGCGCTTTGGTTAACTCAGTTTTACCAACGCCTGTGGGACCTGAGAAAATGAAGCTAGCGATCGGACGATTGGGACTTTTCAGTCCAACGCGAGCACGACGGATGGCACGAGAAATTGCTTTTACGGCTTCATCCTGACCGATGACGCGACTATGCAGGGTCTCTTCCATCTGCATCAGCTTGACGGACTCAGATTCCGTAATCTTGAGAACGGGAACACCAGTCCAAGAACTGACAATGTAGGCAATGTCCTCTTCGGTTACGTGAATCTCAGGCGCATCTTCGACAGGGGTTTCTGCTTTTTTGGTTTGACTAAGAGCGCGAATTTGTTGTTTGAGATCGATTTCGCGATCGCGCAATTCAGCAGCACGGTCAAAGTCTTGCTTGCGAACTGCATCGTCCTTATCTTTAAGGGCTTGACGCAACTCTTTGTCAAGTTCTTTAGCAGCAGGAGGTAATTGTGAGTTGATTAGACGAACGCGAGAACCTGCTTCGTCGATCAAGTCGATCGCCTTGTCTGGCAAGAAGCGATCGCTAATGTAGCGATCGGCTAATTTAGCTGCCGCAACTAGCGCTTCATCATCAATCTTGAGCTTATGATGCTCTTCGTAGCGCTGACGCAATCCGATGAGAATTTCGATGGTTTCTTCAACGCTAGGCTCACCGACCATGACTGGCTGGAAGCGGCGTTCGAGGGCAGCATCGCGTTCAATGTGCTTGCGATATTCATCAAGTGTTGTCGCACCGATGCATTGTAGTTCACCACGCGCAAGGGCTGGCTTAAGGATATTGGCAGCATCGATCGCGCCTTCTGCAGCACCTGCACCGATCAAGGTATGAACTTCATCAATTACCAAGATTACATTTCCAGCTGTACGGATCTCTTCCATGATCTTTTTGAGGCGTTCCTCAAATTCACCACGGTATTTTGTCCCAGCAACTAGTAAGCCGATATCTAAAGTAACAACCCGCTTTTCTTGGAGAATGTCGGGAATATCACTGTTAGAAATACGCTGAGCCAAACCTTCAGCGATCGCAGTTTTACCGACACCTGGTTCACCAATTAGTACTGGGTTATTTTTGGTGCGGCGACCGAGAATTTGGATGACTCGTTCAATCTCTTTCTCACGACCCACAACAGGATCGAGTTTGCCATCTTGGGCTAGCTGAGTTAGATTAGAGCCGAACTCGTCAAGGGTGGGCGTTTTGGTACGTCCTGATGAGCCACCACCTGCGGAAACTTCGGCAGTCTCGCCCAACATACGAATCACTTGGGTGCGGACTTTGGACAAATCTACGCCCAAATTTTCTAAAACTCTAGCTGCTACACCTTCGCCTTCGCGAATTAACCCTAGCAATAGATGCTCAGTACCGATGTAGTTATGCCCCAATTGGCGAGCTTCTTCCAAAGATAGCTCTAGGACTCTCTTGGCGCGAGGAGTGAAAGGAATTTCGACTGCGACAAAACCAGAGCCGCGTCCGATGATCTTTTCAACCTCAATCCGAGCGTCTTTGAGGTTTACACCCATGGACTTAAGTACTTTGGCGGCAACGCCAGTTCCTTCTCCGATCAGACCCAATAGGATTTGCTCTGTGCCGACAAAGTTATGACCGAGGCGGCGAGCTTCCTCTTGAGCCAGCATGATGACTTTAATTGCTTTTTCTGTAAAGCGTTCAAACATGGCGTTTCCCCATACTTTGCTGCGTTCTGGTTAAAGTTAATACTAGCACAGCCTTAACAGCATTCTGTGTGTACGGATCTCACTCCTTTTAACCAAAACTTAAAGCTATGTCTTAGGGATAATTTTGGGGTTTTATAGTCAATTTACATATTATTTTCAGGTAACTAGTCTCTTTTTGTTATCCACAGAACAGATTAAATGACCTTAATAATATGTAAACAAGCGAAGTCAGCTCATTCCAGCAATTCTCACCATGCAATCGATTTTGTTGTTTTCAGAGCCTATGGCTCTGAAAACAACAAAATCAGTTTTTTGAAAGCTAGCCTTAGGCTGGCTTTCAAAAAACTGATTTTTATAGTGAGAATTGCCGATCTCATTTATTAACAAAACTAAAACAAGTTAAGAAATAAATCTCTTTGTCCCCATAACATCCAAGTTCCACCGATCGCCATGAAAGCAAGAACAAGTTGGCGAAATTGATGTGGACTCATGCGACTGAGGATATATTTACCGACTAGATTGGCAGGTATGGCAGCTAACCCGATCGCTAAACCTGCAATCACTTGTTCTTTAGATATTGCCGCTAATGCGCCATAGGTGGCAATTTTAACTAGATGGATAATTGTCATGTGGCTTGCCTTAGTGCCGAGCATTTTCTCTTTGACTAAGCCGTACCTTAGATAAAAAGGATTTAAAACTGGACCAGTTGTACCGACTAAGCCAGAAACATAGGCTTTGAGAAATCCTGCAGGCATGATATGCCAAGCCTGAAGTTGAAACTTGGGTTTGACTTCTTTCGGGATTAGCTCCGATCGTTCTAACTCACTCAAATCGTTTAATTCACCTAACTGATTTAATTCAATTAGCTCTTCCAACTCTTCTAGCTGATTGGAGTCATTGACAATTTTGATGTCGGCTTTAATGTCGGTGAATGTTGTAGTTGATGATTCTTTGGCTATACCTATTTTGGTTAGTTCGGGAGATTGTGAGGAAGTTTTGGCTTGATTCTGAAGATTTTTTTCAACAACCTTGTCAGGGCTTTTCTCTAGCTCAAACAAAACTGCACTGATAATCAGGAAAATGCCAATAACTAATTGCAACCAATCGAGATGGATTTTGGTAAAGGTATAAGCCCCTAGAACAGCACCTGCGATCGCGCCAGGTGCATACCAAGCTGTCAAAACCCAGTCAATATCACGCCAAAACAGTAAAACTCGATGGGCATTACCAAAAAACATGCCAATCGTAATCACAGGTGGAACGGATGCTGCTCCCATTAGTAAGTTAACTAAAGGAATTAAAACGAAGGGACTGCCTCCACCAGCCAATGTGCTAACTATCCAAGCAAAAAAGCTAACTACACTGAGATAGACAATTGGCATGATTTCTGACATTGATATCGATAAATCCGTTTGTATAGGGTTAGGATAAACAGGGCTTTTTGCAGCCTGTCCTAAACTTGAATCGTCTTGGCTGAGTTAAATTTTGCTGAGCTAAATATTTATTACCACATGAATCTATCAGCCCGAATCTATCTAAGAGAGATCGATCGAAAATTTTTAGCGCAACTAAGGGCGATCGATTGTGCTTGTCTAGGGGACTTTTGGAGCTTAGAAGCATATCAACGTGAAATTGATAATCCCAGTAGCTGTGTATTGGGCTTGACGACTGAAAATAACGAGCTAATGGGTTTTGGTTGCCTTTGGGCAATTCTTGAAGAAGCACATATAACAGTCTTAGCCGTGCGACCTGAATATCAAGGTCAGGGTTTTGGTAAAGCCCTTGTCTGGGGCTTACTCAAAAAAGCTCGCGATCGGCATTTAGAATGGGCAACCCTAGAAGTACGAGCCTCCAACCATGTGGCGATCGCTCTATATGAAAGCTTTGGCTTTAAAGAAATTGGGAGAAGACCTAATTATTATGAAGTGACGGGCGAAGATGCACTGATGTTATGGTGCAAAAGTATACATACTCCAGAATTTTCAAGATTATTAGAGCAATGGCATGAGTCAATCTCGGCAAGTTTGTTATCTAAAGGATGGAATTTATAAATTTAGAGATATGCTTTGCACCGCTCTAAATTTTCTAGGGATTGCTATAGAATTAATTTAGGTTTAAGAGCAATTGAGTCGCTTTAAGCATTAAAGGTCTAAAAACGATGAGGAAATCCGATTGGGTAAGGCGAGCTGCAACCCAAACTATCACTCTAGCGATCGCCAGTTTAGGATTTTGGAATATGGCGATTGTTAACGTCAATGCCCAAACTAGCAAAATTCTAGTCTATGTTGCAGGTAGCAATCCTGTGACTCTAAATGTTGCAAGGCAAGTAGTTACTAATCCTGTGATTGCTTCAGTGAATGGGCAGACTTCGATAGTTGCAGGGGCTTTCGATACTCAGACCGCAGATTTTGTAACTCGCGAATTGCAACGCCGTGGCTTAGCTGCACAACAGGCTTATCAAACTGCTCAGACTTTTCCGTCTAATCAACCCGTTAATGCTTCACCTTATGTAACATTGCCGAGTTATTTGCCTAGTAATCCCTCTACGACCAATATTGAGAATTTGGCACAATATCGCTACGTTACAGCAGTTCCTGTGAGATCGATCTCAACGCTAGATCAGGTTAGACAGCTTATTCCTAGTGCTTTTATATCGAAGTCAGGTCGTGGCGACTATGTTTACGCTGGAGGATATACAAATCGCGATGCAGCCGAATCCTTGAAATATTTCTTGCGATCGCAAGGACTAGATGCTCGTGTACTTTATTTCTAGGCAAGATCGGGAATTTTAGAGGTTACACAGAGCGTGGATTCTAAAATTCTGGGATCGGTGTTGATTTTGAGTCAATTGCAGACTATTAATTTGGGAAAATTGGGTTAATTATGGACTCTATACTGAGACAAGGTAGTAAAGGTAATGCTGTAGCCGAGTTACAGCAACTTTTACTCAGTAAAGGATTTTATAGCGGTAAGGTTGATGGTGATTTTGGTGCTGGCACTACAAATGCCGTCTTGAAATTTCAAAAAGAGAATGGTTTGACGACCGATGGTATTGTGGGGAGCTCTACTTGGTCAAAGCTTCGCACTGTAAGTACTCCCCCAGTCATAGTATTACCAACCTTATTGCCCGGCTCAAAAGGTTCGGCTGTCGCTCAAGCTCAACAACTCCTCAAGGCTAAGGGATATTACCAAGGTCGGATTGATGGTGACTTTGGCATGGGTACAAGAGATGCAGTTGCCACATTTCAACGTGCTAATGGCTTGGCTGTTGATGGCAAAGTGGGCGAACAGACATGGAAAAAGCTGCAAGCACCAGCGATCGCCGACAGCACAACGCAACCTCCAGTAACTATCGAGATCGTGCGTCCAACACCTGTAACCCCAACGCCCACAACGACAGTACCAACCCCAACCCCAACTCCATCTTCGGTTTTTGTCCCCGATTCAACAGGCACAGCTTCTACTGGTACGCCTTCTTCAGTCCCTCCAGCAAGTGCGATCGGCTTAGTTGACGCGGCAAATAGTTATAGTCGAGCTAAGTTGCCCAATCAAACTGCCGCGATCGACAATCTACAGTCAAATGTCTCTCCAGAAATATTGCCACAATTTTTTCAGCGTTGGCAAATTGCCTCTGGACAAACAACAACGTCTTTATCAGAAGCATTTGGTAGTTATAACAGTAGCCAAATGCTAAATCAGAATCTGGCTTTACAGTGGTTGCAAAGTCAACTCTTGCCGCAAGTGCTCAATCAATTTCGACAAGATTGGTCGAATCTGAACACTGGAGTCAGCACACCACCCACAGGCACCCCATTTACGCCTTCCCAGCCAAGTACTCCGCCAACGAGCACCACTCAATTGCTCAATCTTACGGATGCGGTAAAAGTTTACGATCGCAATAAATTCCCAAACCAAGTGACGGCTTTAGAAAAACTTCAATCTGCAATACCAGAGCAAACTCTGCAACAGTTCTTCCAGCGTTGGTCGCTTGCCTCTGAGCAAAATGCGATCGCCATTTCTTTGGTTGATGTTTTCAATGACTACGATAGTCAGAAATATCCCAGTCAAATAACTGCTTTGCAATGGCTAGAAAAAGAGTTAACTACAGCTCAACTAGAGCAATTCTCACGAGATTGGTTGACCTAGAAAAAAGGGTGCTGCTTTGCACCCTTTTTTCTAGAATCTGACTGCACCTTGACGGCGCACTATCCAGCCATCTGTAGTCCATTCCACTACTGTTGATGGCAAGCCGCTACCTGATAGCTCCGTAGTAACGATCGAATCACCTAACGACATTACAGAAGGAAAAATAGTATCAATTTCTAGCATTTTGCGTAATGGCGGCTCATTGCTTTTATTCGCACTTGTTGTAAGCATTACTCCCGTCTGCTGCAAGATCGCAAGTGCAGTTTTACTATCGGGAATTCTTACGCCTAGAGTTGTAAAGTCCTGATTTAACCTCGCACCGCGATCGCTAGCTGGTAAAACTAAAGTCACTGCCCCTGGAAAAACTTTCTGAGCTATCTGCTGCCAAATACTTACAGAAGGATTACCTATGTCTATATAGGGTAGTAATTCTTGCCAGCTAGCCGACATCAAAATCAATGGTTTATTTGGCGATCGCTGTTTGAGTTCAAAGATGTCAGTGCTGCGATCGGGACGCACAGCTAAAGCAGGAACTGTATCAGTTGGAAAACTTACTAACTTGCCAGATCTTGCACCTGCAACCAATGCTGCTAGAGAAACTAAAGCCACTGAATTTTAACTTATTCCTAACTTTATATTGTTAACTTGCTAACTGCCGATTTCTACTGTTTTGTGTGAAATTAGGCGTAAATCAATTTCTTTGTTTGCCAGTTCAACGACATTTGCCACAATTCCCGGACCAAAAAAACGAGTTAATTTTTCTTGCTTTTGTTGCCAAGCATCAAAACCCATCAAAGGCGAATGAAATCGTAAAACTAAGCTATAAGCTCCTTTGGTCTCCTCGGCTTCAGATATCTCTTCATAGATGGCAATTAACACAGGTCGCTCTTCATCTGTTGGGCTCATGCCCAATTTTTCTAAAACTTCATCTAAATGGGCCTTGATTCCATAGCGATAACGAGTTAAATCTCTGCGTAACTGCTTTTGTGTGGAAGTTTCCTGTAACTTGCGTAGAGCCAAAATAGTATCAGATTCAGCCACAATTACAGGTACTGGCAGTACTTCTGAAGACTTGAACGCAAAACCACCTAACAAAATTGGAAATCCGTAAAAAAATCCAACCAAATTTAAAGTGGAATTTCCTTTGGCGTAAGCCCAAAATCCCACTAAAAACAGTATCCCACCCACATACAAACCTATTGAAGCTAGAGATATTTTGTTGAGTTTAAGCATATTTAAAATTTAATAATACTTAATAAATGTATCTGCTAAGCGGTGCAATTTTTTAGGTAAATGCGGTGAGCACCAAAAAGGAGGAGAATATTTACTCTGAATCGCTTCTTTTTTGAAAATGATGACAAAAAACTTTTAGCTCAAAATTCTGTCACAATTGCGTCTACCATCGTTAGACTATAAATGTATGGATTAGGATTACACAATTTAGAACTAAATCCAAAAATTGTGAATGAACTAATTAGATAGTATCTTCATAATTTGATGTAGTGCAAACCACCACTTTTGTGCCTAGCAAGTTACAATCGTCTAGGTGTAATCCCCCGTAGATGAAGTTTAGGATAGTACGGATCTGAGGAATCTGGCATGAGCAAAGCAGCCATCGACCTACCTATTGAAATTAAGTTGCCAGTAGGCAAACTTGGTGGAAATCTTGAAGAAATTGAAGAAGACCTTGAAGAAATTGATGATGAAATCGAACTCGAAAAGGACGATTTAATTGATGACTCAGACGACGACTCTGATGTTGACGACGACCCTGATAAAGCTGGCAAAACGAGGGGAACTAAAAAAAGAGCCAGTCAGACTAAGAAAAAGCATTTTACCGAAGACTCGATTCGTCTCTACTTACAAGAGATTGGTCGTATTCGCCTACTCAGAGCTGATGAAGAGATTGAGCTTGCCCGAAAAATTGCCGATCTTCTAGAGCTAGAGCTAAAGCGCGAAGAAATTGCTACCGAAGTTGATTGCCATCCCGATGACGTAAGGGAGTCAGACTGGGCAGTCAAAATGAGTATGCCGCTCGGAGAATTTCGCAAGCGTCTCCACTCTGGTCGTCGTGCCAAAGACAAAATGGTACAGTCCAACCTGCGACTAGTGGTATCGATCGCCAAAAAATATATGAATCGAGGGCTTTCCTTCCAAGATTTGATCCAAGAAGGTAGTTTGGGCTTGATTCGCGCCGCCGAGAAATTTGACCATGAAAAGGGTTACAAGTTTTCGACCTACGCGACTTGGTGGATTCGTCAGGCGATTACAAGGGCGATCGCCGATCAATCTCGCACGATACGCCTACCAGTTCACCTTTACGAAACCATTTCACGGATCAAGAAAACTACCAAGTTACTTTCTCAAGAAATGGGGCGCAAGCCAACTGAAGAGGAAATCGCCACCCGCATGGAGATGACGATCGAAAAGCTTCGGTTTATCGCCAAATCCGCCCAGTTGCCGATCTCGCTGGAAACGCCAATCGGTAAAGAAGAAGACTCCCGCCTCGGTGACTTCATTGAATCTGAAGGCGAAACTCCTGACGATCAAGTTGCTAAGAGTCTTTTGCGCGAAGACCTTGAAAGCGTTCTGGGAACTCTTAGCCCCAGAGAGCGCGATGTTTTAAGGTTGCGTTATGGTCTTGATGATGGTCGGATGAAGACTCTCGAAGAGATTGGACAAATCTTTAACGTTACCCGCGAACGCATCCGCCAAATTGAAGCTAAAGCTCTCCGCAAGTTGAGACATCCTAATCGCAATAGTGTGTTAAAAGAGTACATTCGTTAAAAAGTAAAGGTAGCGCTTAGCGCTACCTTTACTTTTTAGGTTTTAAATTTTATTGTCTTCTTATAAAAGATTCTTGTTGGCGTTCATGCTCGTATTTTTAATTCACGGGGTCGCGACTCAAGATGCTGGTTATGGCGACCAATTCAAGAGAAAAGTTAAGGAAAACCTTAGCAAAAAGAATGTTGAGTCACCCATTTTTTTCTCAAGTTTTTGGGGACATACTTTTAAAAGTAAAACCGATCAATTGTTTAATTGGGTTCGAGCTAACGTAAAAGATTTGTCTGATAAGTGTAGAGAACTCAATAATTGCGGTAATGATATTTATCGTTATCAAGAAGCTCTTGAAGACTTCATTGCCAAATTTTTTGGTGACTTCCTGACTTATCTCAACGTTGACAAAGGTGTAGCAATTCGCAAACAAATCTTGAGTCAATTCCAAGATTTTATTGATAATCATCCTGAAGATAAGGAAATCACGATAGTTTCACACTCGCTTGGCACATTAGTTTTATGGGATCTACTCTTCGCTAAAGATTTACCTGAAAACGATCCCGCCAACGAATTTCGCAAATTTTTCAACTCTAATGGGCTGAAATTGTCTGGCTTAGTAACGATGGGTTCACCACTTTTATTTATGCGATTAAAGCAATCTATCGACTTCTCAGCAGTTGATGATTTTGTAGAAAAAAGCAATGAGGCTCTTACTTGGTTAAATATTATCCATGCTTCAGACCTAATTGCTTATCCTTTAGGCAATGCAATTAAGCATGACAAGGCTAATAACTTTCTATTCACCAATCAATTTCTATAGATGCACGCAAATGCTTCAGATTCAGGAGCCTTGCGGTTTGGTCAAGGTCATGCTGGTATGGCTTTAGGAATGGCAGATGCTCATGCTGGTTACTGGAGTAACGATGTTGTAGCAGATTTGATAGCATCTCTTGTGGGTGGCAACTTAACCATTCTTGCTAATAAGCGAGTTCATACAGGCTGGCGAAGCTACACTGAAGACGCGGAAAAATCAACTTCTCAGGGAATACATGGCTTTGTAGACCACCTAAGGGATACAAAGTAAGGAAAATTCATGAATTTTTTTACTTTGTAACAATATGAGAATTGCCATGCTTTGTGAGTAAAACTATACATAGGCTAAACACAGGTGTTATACTGAGAAGCCTGTGAAAAAATGACATCCTTTGAAACTAAATAAGTAAGTAACGGTTATGACAAAACGTACTCTACGCGGTAGTGTCCGCAAAAAGAAGCGCACCTCTGGTTTTCGCGCCAGAATGGAAACACCTACAGGCAGACGAGTAATTAGAGCTCGCCGTAGTAAAGGTCGCGTTCGTTTGACAACTGTATAAGCTACCCTCGGACTTAACTCACAATATTATTTGTAACTGATTTGCGGTCGTTAATCTCTAGTGCTTCCTAATCAAAACCGCCTGCGGCGGCGTGAAGATTTTGCAAAAGTATATGCCAATGGCGATCGCTACAGAGGCAATTACTTAAATTTGCGAGTTCTTTTTGATAACAATCCCACCCTAGACACAAGGATAGGCATAGTTGTAAGCAAAAAAGCTAGCAAGTTGGCGGTAACCCGTAATCGATTTAAGCGCCAGCTTCGTGCCATTTTTCGACAACTTCTGTCACAATTGAAACAAGGAATGCAAATTGTTGTAACGATAAATACCGTTCAACACAGGCCAAGTTATCAAGAAATTTGGGATGATTTACATAAGTTATTAGCAAAGGCGAAGGTTTTGAATGGCAATTAATGAGGAAGTTTATTACGAAGGCGCACCTCACATTGGCGATCTAATCATTAGCTTGCTGGTGAGTATTTTTGTGATCACAATTCCTTTTGGTATTGCAGCGATCGCAAGAGCGCTTTGGTTGCGCTATCGAATTACCAACCGACGCATTACCGTCACAGGGGGATGGAGAGGTCAAACCCGTACCGATGTTGTATATGCTGAAATTGCCAAAATTGTCACCGTCCCTCGTGGTTTAGGCAGTTGGGGCGATATGGTGCTTACTCTTAAGGATGGCTCTCGTCTTGAGTTAAAATCTTTACCCAAATTTCGAGAAACATACGAATATATCGAATCGAAGTTAAGCTTGAAAGCGCAAGATAGTAGTGGCGCGATCGGTAGTAAAGTCTAAAACATTTGAAGATCGCCTTAGAAAATTTAATCTTAGGCGATCGTAATTTTAATGAGTGATTTAGTTATCATTCGGATGCAAACCCAACAGTAAAGTAGAAAATGGATTTCGGCGTAGGTTTTCTTTCCAACAACATAATGTTGCCTTTCCTAGATTTTTTCTACGGCATCGTGCCGAGCTATGGATTGGCAATTATAGCTCTCACATTAGTTGTTCGCTTTGTGTTGTTTCCTGTTAGTGCTAATCAGCTACGCAGTATGCGACGCATGAAAATTGCTAATCCTGTGATGCAACAAAGAATTAAAGAAGTTCAAGAGCGTTATAAAAGCGATCCTGCTAAGCAGCAAGAAGAGCTAGCCAAGGTTAACTCCGCAAACTTCAAAGAATTTGGAAATCCTCTATCAGGATGCCTACCTGCTATCATCCAACTGCCTATCCTGTTTGCTTTGTTTGCAACTCTCAGAGGATCGCCTTTTGCGGATATCAACTATTCTCTTAACTTCCAAATTTCGCCATCGGAAAGTCAAGCTCAGATTCAGCATCAGCCTTTTACATCGCCTAGTCAAAACGTTTATTTTGCCGATCGCATTCACTTCCCAGTTCTTGCCACTGCAGTCAACGGTACTAGTTTAGGTATAGGTGAGCAATCTAAAATCATTTTGCAAACTGCTCAAGGACAAGACTTTAAGACTCTAGCCACGGAATATCCAGACGCTGAGCTTAATCCTTCTTGGAAAGTTACTAAAGGACAAGAATTAGTTGAAATTCTAGATGATGGCACAGTAATTGCTAAACAAGCTGGTGATGTCACCGTTCAAGTAACAGTTCCAGGACTAGCATCAAATAAAGGGTTTCTATTTATTAAAGCTCTTGGCAAAACTGGTGTAACCAATGCTGATGGCAGCATTAACTGGGACATTGTGATTATGGTATTGGGCTTCGGTATTAGTCTTTACGCTAACCAGTCAATCTCAAGCGGTTCTACTCCAAAAAGTAGTGCTACTACACCTGAGTCTTCACAGCAAGATACGATGAACAAACTTACGCCAATCATTTTTTCTGGCATGTTTTTGTTTTTCCCACTGCCATCTGGGGTGATGCTCTATATGCTGATTGCAAATATTTTTCAGACATTGCAAGCATTTATTGTGGCTAAAGAACCACTTCCCGAAAATCTACAAAAGCTAGTTGCGGTTTCAGCTAATGCTTCTGTCAAGCCTAGTGCTAAATCCGATACAAAGTCTATTGGCTCAAGTAAAGCTGAATCAAGCAAAATTCCATTTGATGCAAAATCTAACTCTACAACCGTAGTAGATGATAAAAGCAATAGCACTCCAACAAAATCTGCTCTGCCTTTTGAGCCTAATTCTTCTAAGAAAAAGAAAAAGAGTTAAATATTAAATATGTGCGGTTATTTAACCGCACATATTTAGCCTGTGGAGAGTATTTTAGTAATAAATTGAGTAAACAGGTAGGGTTTATGGAAGATGCTTCAGCCAGTTCAGATTGGTTTCAAGAACTTTTAAGTTTGATGGGTTATGTAGCATCGGTTAATATTCGTATTGATGAACCATCTCCAGAACAAGCTACAGATAACTCAATTAATTTTTGGCTAGAAATAAATTCTGATAATTTACAACCTCAACAAATTCAAAGATTAATTGGCTCAAATGGTATCGTAATCGACTCTCTACAATATCTTGCAAATATACTTTTGAATCGTCACGGATCGTCTGAGCTAGATCGTGATGTTAATCACCAAAACCACAATTTTTATACAGTTGAATTAGATGGTTATCGGTCAAAACGTCTAAATGATTTGCAGGCTTTGGCAGATGAAGCAGTTCAGCAAGTTCGAGAAAAACAAGGTGAATTTGTAATTAAACAGTTGTCCTCTGCCGATCGCCGACATATTCATCAGCTTTTGGAAGAATTTCCAGATATCGAAACTTATAGCCAAGGCAGAGAACCAAATCGTCACTTAATTGTTAAGTTGGTGCAGGTCTAATGGAAAAGTTACACATACCTCAAATAGCTAGGGCTGTAGATGCTACTGAGTCATTTGAATTTAAGGAATTTATCGAAGGTCTTGATACATTGACTCCTGTACAGGGGGTTATTAGTGTTAATCACGCAGGCTCGTTTATTGAAGTTACATCAAAAGCATCAACGATTATAACTTTGACATGCGATCGCACCTTGGTTCAGTTTAACTATCGTTTGGCGATCGACACTTCAGAAATGATTTTATTAGCTGAAGCAATACCAGAGAGTGAGTATCAAAAAGAAAGAGAGATAGAAACAGACGAGCTAGTGGAGTCTTTACCTCCTAATGGATATTTCGACCCTTCTGCATGGCTTTATGAGCAACTGGTTTTGGCTATTCCCTATCCAAAGATCGCGCCTGATGCTCCAGCCCTTGAATTGACGGATACTAACTCTAATCTAAATTTAGAGGATTCTGTCGATAAACGTTGGGCAGTTCTAAGTTCTTTGCAACTATCTGAATGATGCCTTAATACCGAGGTTTATCTCTAAAATCTAAAACTACAAAAACACAAGGGTCGCGAAGCGACCCTTGTGTTTTTATTAACTAGCGCAAGCGAATAACTTGCCTAATTGTTCTTTTTCAGAGGCGTTTTCGATGTCTTGAGCGATTTCCTTAGCTTTGTCTTTCTGACCGATCGCCCAGTAAGTACTACTAATATCCGATAAGGCTCTGGAGCGAATATTGGGATCGGGGGAAGATTTAGCGATTACTAGGCTTTCTTGTAAAATCGGGGTAGCTTTTTCAGATAAGCCGAGTTCACCATAAATGCTCGCAATATTGTTTAGAGCAAAGAGTTTTTCCGATGGTTGAGTGAGACCTCGCGCAATTGTAGTGGCTTGCTCTAGAGCTCCAACAGACATTTGCGGAGCTTTAATAATTTGATATTGACGACTTACTTCGATTAGTAAAGTGGCTACATCGATCGACGGCGCAACTGTACTTAGCCCCTTGAGACTTTTTTCAAATAGCTTGGCGGCTTCATCAGCTTTCTTGTCTTTGGCATAGGCGATCGCCACATTTGCGATGCCAACACTTTTCTCAATAGATTTATCATCAAGATTGCTAATTACTTCTAGTGCTTTGTCATACTGTTTTGACACTAAATATTGACTTGCAACTAGAAATAAAGATCGCGTTTTCAAGAGGTCGTTATTAGCGATCGCTGCTTGTTCAACGACTTTAGGATCTGGTTTAGGTGATTCTTTTTCTACTTTGAGGACATTTTTAGAATCATCCTTTGGCAATGATTTAGTTGCCACTTTAGGGTCGGATTTCTTGGTTGATGTTTTAGTGCTTTTTGCAGATTCTTTGGCAGTTGCGATCGTATTATCTCGAATTGCGTCAAACTCTTGGAAAACTGCCGCTAGCGAAGCAGCTGCTTTAGGATGATTTCCTGATTGTGCGTAACTACCTGCAATCTCAACACGCGCTCTAGCTTTGATATTGCGATCTTCGATCATCGATAGCAAATCAGTTGCTGCTGAGATTGAAGCTTCAGAGTTGAAGTCATCACCTAGCTCTGTGTAGATATTTGCGATCGCCGAAAAAGCTCGCGATCGGACATAGGCATCAATAATTTCAGGCGTTGCTTTGGTTGCATCAGCTAGTAAATTTTGAGCATTTTCTTTTTTACCTGCTTCGCCATAAGCTTGTGCGATTTTGATATTGGCAAAAACTCTATCTACTGGATCGGGTAGTGATTTTGCAATCACTAAGGCGCTATCTAGAGTATCAGATGCCAATTTAGGTTGCACCGCCTTATTAAAACGACCTGCTGTATCTAATAGAGCAAAGGCTTTAAGCGAAGGAGTAGCGATCTCTTTAGCAGTCGCTACACTGTTTTCTAAAACCTTTTTTGCTCGCTCTGGGTATTCTAATTCTAAATATTTGCCTGCGATTTCAGTATAAGCGGCAACCTTGGCTTCAGGGGAAGTTCCCGCATCAGCTAAAGATACATAGCACTGAAGAGGTATACCCTGAAATTTTGGATCTTTAGCATTCTTAGGGCTAGCTGCCCAGACGGTACTGGTTGTCATCAAATTGACTAGCACTGCTAGGCAGCCAGCTAGAAGCCGTATCCATATCTTTCGCATAATTGATTCTGTCCTTGCCTGAATTATTGCTTGTAATGTCTTTTGGATTCTACCCAATTCATTAGCGATCGCACCAAAATATGATGTTTTGAGCTCTGACTTACTTTATTAAGTTGTCTGGTTAAAGTAATTGCAATGCTTCTCTCTGCATAAGTTTGATAGCATTCCGATCTTCCCTAAGACTGAGAATGTAAAGAAAGATTGCGAACACTTTAAAAATCTGTTACATTCCTCAATGTAAAGTAATTAATTCATAAGGTAAATCGATTATGTCTGACGAAAACCGTAATGTATGGAACTGGGGTTTCACTTCTGGTGCTGAAAATTGGAACGGACGCTTAGCAATGATTGGCTTTGTATCAGCACTAGCAATCGAACTAATTAGCGGTCAAGGAGTATTACATTTCTGGGGAATCCTGTAATTTTTTTGATATTCTCTTAAAACAAAGAACTCCTCACTTTTGTGAGGAGTTCTTTGTTTTGTGTACTAAGCAAAACTTGCATTGCCATAACATGACTAGCGATAGCTATACCTGACTTATTTGTAAAAAATTAGAGGCAGCATAAGTAGCTACCTCTAATTTTTGTTTTTGATTACTGCGATTTATAGAAAGGGATTTTTATTCAGCAGTTTCTTCTACGGGCGCTTCTGCATCAGGAATTTCTTCTGCATTTTCTTCAATGGCTTCTGGTTCAAGTTTGATGGTCATGTAGCGAATTACGTCATCAGCTAGACGCATTGACTTCTCTAAACTTTCAATAGTTTTTGGAGTCGCTGTGTAATTTACTTGAATGTAAATGCCTTCGCGATGTCCCTTAATGTCATAAGCTAATCTCCGTCTACCACGATGCTGAATCGTGATGTCTTCTGATTCTTGTTGCACTAAAAAGTCTTGATACTTAGCGATCGCTGCGTCAGCTTCCTGATCTGGAAGATCAGGGCGCAAGATATACATAGTTTCGTATAAACGTTTAACAGTCATTTAGTTGTTTCCTTACGGGCTGTAGTTGGCTTCTGTTAATTTGTTAGAAGCAAGGATCTCACATTATATCGCGACAGTGCAAAAAAATCACAACTAGTGGTAGAGGTTTACCTAATATCTAATTTTTGGATTTTATATAGTAATCGTATAATTAAACGATAAGTACTGCAAAAAGTCGCTTATCCTGTTTGCAAAAAAAGCCGAAATGGAAAACATGGCATTAAAGAATAATACAGCCGCGAAGATTTTGATTGTAGAAGATGAGCTTGTTACTGCAAATGCACTTTCAGATGTTCTGTCCGACCTAGGCTATAAAGTTTTAGAAATTGTCGATAGTAGTGATAGCGCGATCGCCTCTATTCATCATCAGGCTCCCGATATCATTTTAATGGACATTAAATTGAGAGGATCTGATAGTGGTATTGCTGCGGTTAGCGAGATTCAGAAAATAGCTTCAATCCCAGTAATTTACTTAACAGCTTTCAGCGATCCTGAGACATTAGAACGCGCGATCGCTACTTCTCCCTACGGATATTTAACTAAGCCACTTAGATATGCTGAAGTAAATATTGCGATCGTGCTTGCTCTAAAGAAACATCATGAAGAGAAAATATTACAAGAAGCTTTAGATAAAGAGAAAGAGCTGCATATATTGAAATCTCGTTTATTGGCAATGGCATCTCATGAATTCTCAACACCAATGTCAGTAATTAGGTTGTTAATTTGGAAATTACAAAACTTTGAAGATCAATTAACTAAAGAAAGCAGATATAAAAATTTAGCTTCGATTCAATCAGCTATTAAAGATATTAATTGGCTACTTGAAGAAGTAAAGTTTATTTCCTGTTCTGAGTCAGGTAAGTTCCCATTTCATCCAGAGACTGTCGATGTGAAAGCTTATTGCCAGCAACTAGTTGAAAGTTTTCAGACAGAGGATAATATATGTAAATGCCGCATCCAATTTCGGAGCTATGGTAAATGTCATAAGTTAAAACTTGATAAAAAACTGCTATGGCATATATTTATGAACTTAGTTTCAAATGCTATTAAATATTCCTATGATGGAGGGACGATTGATGTTGAAGTGAATTGCGACTCACAAAAGTTGATCTTAATTATTTGCGACCATGGAATTGGTATACCTAACGAATATTTGAATAATCTATTTTTGCCATTTTTAAGAGCTGAAAATGTTGGTAATGTTAAAGGTCTGGGGATGGGATTATATATAGCTAAGCAAGCTGTAGAAGCTCATCAGGGCAAGATAGCTGTTGAGAGCGAGTTAAATATGGGGACAAAATTTACAGTTGTATTGCCTTCTGCTAATAGTTAATTAAATCACATCGTTTTGCACTTCTCAAAACCCAAGAAATTGTTTGAATGTATTGTGAAATAATGCTTTTAAATAATTTCTTGTACTACATGAAGCCTAAACAGGCTGTATTAATCTTTTTAGAGAAATAAGGTTTATTAATTTTTGCCGCCTTATTTTTAGTTGTTTATTCATTTAGGCATAAGTCTTTAGACTTATTTTTTATACTGTCCCTGTAGCGATTATTCGTAAAGTTTAGTGTGGATGAAATCCTGAAAGTTAGATAGGTAAAGAGATGCCTTCTCTAAGTTATTTGTCGATTGCTAAATATAATCCTATCGTAACTGTATTTAACAATACTTTACATATAACAAAAACAGTTGTAAGGTTCTAAACATGTTAAAAGTCCGTATAAATTTTTTCTTTATTCCTGCATTGTTAACGTTTACCAAAGGAGGTAACGACATGACAGAACTAGAGACTGACTGGAAAGATTAATCTATTTCGACTTATGTTTATTAATTTCTAGCATCGTGACTAAACAAACTTTTTAAAACTCAACGAATATAGAAGTTTAGTCATGAGTTGCTTGAAATGAAATCATTTCTAGTCTCACAAAATTTACTTAAGTAAGTTTTAATTTAGCGGCATAGGCTGTAAAACTTGCATCAATAGAAAAAAGTTGTGAGACCTCAATATTTGGAGGTTTTATGAATGTACGTGGAAAAACGGCTCTAATTACTGGAGCTTCGAGGGGTATTGGTCGAGCGATCGCTCTAGAGCTAGCTCAACAAGGCGCAAAATGCTTGATTTTGGTGGCTAGAGATCGCGAACGTTTAAACTCTGTCGCTTCAGAAATAGAAGCTTTGGGAATAGAGGCAATAAGTTTGCCTCTGGATCTATCGCATACAGTTGAAGTAAATATTGCGATCGCCCAAGTATGGCGAGATTTCGGTCCAATTGACTTACTAATTAACTGTGCGGGTGTGGCGCATCAATCATCCTTTTTGCGATCGCGCTTACAAGATGTGCAATCAGAAATTGAAGTCAACTTACTTGGCATGTATGCGATCACCAGAATGGTTGCGAGGCGGATGGCCGTGCAGCGTAATGGCAGGATTGTCAATGTCTCTAGTCTTATGGGCAAGGTTGCTGCGCCAACTATGGCAACCTATTCAGCAACAAAATTCGCGATCGTGGGATTTACTCAAGCCCTGCGTGGCGAACTAGCGGCTTACAACATCAAAGTGACTGCTCTGCTACCTTCACTTACTGATACTGACATGGCTCAAGATCTGCAATGGTTTCGCTGGGTTTCACTGATGACCCCCAAGCAAGTTGCAAGGGCATTGATTTCTGGGTTAGATCGAGAAGCTCCTGAAATCCTCGTTGGATGGCAGAGCCACCTATCAGTATGGTGTCATCGCCTCTTTCCATCTCTAATGGAAAAAATCCTGCTATATGCTGCGCCTAAGGTTATCTAAACCCCAACTAGATATTGAGAAATTGCTCGAGTAATTTCTCAATTCAAAACCCAAATAAGAAAGGCGGCGCGAAGCGCCGCCTTTCTTATGCTAACCATAGTTGCTTAGGCAATCGAGCGATCGCACGACCGCGTACATCTTGACATCCCAAGTACGTTCTTTAGTGAAAACATAATTATGCAAAATCCCTTCAAACTGCATTCCTGCTTTCTCTAGAACTCTTGCTGAACCAACATTTTCTACAGCACAAAATGCTTGAATTCTGAGTAATTGCATCACGTGAAAGCCAAAGGAGATTGCTGCCTGTGCTGCTTCAGTCATTAATCCCTGTCCCCAATAATCCCTTGCCAGGACGTAGCCTAGCTCAGCGCGTCGATGTATGGGTGTAGTATGCAAACCGCAAGTTCCAATCAGTTTATTACTTCCTTTTTCGACGATGCCGAAATCTATGCCTTTGCCAGAACGATATAGTTCAAAGGCAATATTGTTTAAATATTCGTAGGTATCTTCAATTGATTGATGGGCTTCCCATAGGGTGTAAGTGGTGACTTGCGGATCGCTTGCATAGGCAAAAATATCCTCTGCATCTTCAATTACCAATTTACGAAGAATTAGTCGTGGTGTTTGCACGATTAGAAATTGCTCTGGCAGATCTAGCATGGTTTAAATGTCTACAGAGTTAGCTCTTTGCGGTGACTCTATGCTACGAGCTGGCGATCGCGATAAATTGCTACACAATGCTTTACATTTCACATAGGTTTGCAGACTGAAGGTAAAGTATTTAAAAGTGATATAGCAATCCTCAATTAATTCTGAGAAATATCCCGCAAGGGGGACAAATCTCAAAACTTGCAAATTTTTATAAAAAAGCCCAATTCCAACCTCTGAAAAACTAATACGAAACGATTATGACTATTGCCCCTGTCGCTCCTAGTAAGGTTTTACTCAAAGTTCCTGTTGACTCTAAGACTCGTGTGAAACAGTTCATGCAGAGTTTGCAAGACAGCATTTGCCAAGGTTTAGAAGAACTAGACGGCATAGCCAAGTTTAAACAAGATCAGTGGGAACGTCCTGAAGGCGGCGGTGGGCGCTCGCGTGTTATTACTGATGGCGACTATTTTGATAAGGGTGGCGTAAATTTTTCTGAAGTATATGGCTCCCAGTTGCCACCAGCAATTTTGCGCCATCACCCAGAAGTTGCTGGCGAAACATTTTATGCAACAGGGACTTCTATGGTGCTACATCCAAAGAATCCTTATGCCCCAACAGTTCACCTTAACTACCGTTATTTTGAGGCTGGTCCAATTTGGTGGTTTGGCGGTGGACTCGATCTCACTCCTTACTATGGCTTTGGCGAAGATGCTAAGCATCTGCACACAACACTTAAAGCTGCTTGCGATCGCCATAATCCTCATTACTATCCTGTATTTAAACAATGGTGTGACGATTACTTTTTCCTCAAGCATCGTGCGGAAACTCGTGGTGTAGGCGGTATTTTCTTTGACTACCAAAATGGCGAAGACGGACTTTATAAAAATAGTAATGATTCGACCACAGCTCAAGTAATGAGTGATGAGGTCGGTGATGTGCATCGTACTTGGGAAGAAATTTTTGCCTTTGTTAACAGTTGTGGTAATTCTTTTCTTCCAGCCTACACCCCAATCGCAAATCGTCGTCGCAATATGGAATTTGGCGATCGCGAAAAACAATGGCAGCTATATCGTCGCGGACGCTATGTAGAATTTAATCTTGTCTACGATCGCGGTACTATCTTCGGTCTCCAAACCAATGGACGCACTGAATCAATTTTGATGTCACTACCTCCTCTAGTGCGTTGGGACTACGATTATCATCCTGAGCCAAATACTCCTGAAGCTGAACTAAATGAAACTTTCTTAAAACCACAAGACTGGATAAACTGGAAAGCCTAATGAATAAAAAAGCACCCCTTGTGGGGTGCTTTTTTATTCATTAGGCTTTCCAGTTTAATAGATCGATCTGTTCGCGATGTAAATCACTTTTCAATTCTTGCTCGTCACTGGATAAGTCAGTGGGGGGACATTTAATCTCATCAATAAGTTCTTCATCAATCTCACTGAACAGATTTTTGCTAACCGATAGTGAGTTGACATTCAAAAGAACCATTGCAAGTCTCCATAGCAATATTCGTTTTAGTATAGCTTAGGCTAAAAACTTGGGAGATGAGATTCAGTGTTAGAGATTAACAACCTTAGTGTTAACTATGGCGGCATTCAAGCTTTACAGGATATTAATCTAACGGTCAATGAAGGTGAAATTGTGACTTTAATTGGTGCTAATGGGGCGGGTAAAACGACTACTTTACGCACCATTTCCCGATTAGTTACACCGAGATCGGGACAGATTATTTATAACGGTAAAAATGTTACGAATTTACGTCCAGATCGAATTGTCCAAGTTGGTATTGCCCATAGTCCAGAGGGGCGAAGAGTATTAGCAAGACAGACTGTGCTGGATAATTTAGAATTAGGAGCCTTTTTAAGGAGCGATCGCTGGGGTATCAAAGCTGATATTGAAAAGCAATTTCAGATTTTTCCACGTCTCGGTGAACGTCGCGATCAATTAGCGGGAACTCTGAGCGGTGGTGAACAGCAAATGTTAGCGATCGCTCGTGCGGTGATGAGTCGCCCTAAATTGTTATTGTTAGACGAACCAAGCTTAGGATTAGCCCCCCAAATTGTGCGTGAAATTTTCAAAACAATTGATGAGCTAAATAAATCAGGTGTGACTATTTTATTAGTAGAGCAAAATGCTACCCTAGCTCTACAACATGCTAATCGGGGTTATGTGATGGAGTCAGGGATGATTACGATTGCTGGGCAAGCCTCCGATCTGTTAGTTGATGAAAGGGTGCGTCAGGCATATTTAGGCTAGAAGCGAGTAAAGCTCACTCTTAGACTAAATAGGACAATTATATTTTGAGGAAACCTTAAGCTTTGCTGGAAACTTTTCCTAAATTTGTGTTTTAACCAACACTTTTAACGCACAATTTTAAGTAGATACCTAGCGCGTCATATTGTTTCGTATGATTGAGACCCTCAATAAGCTGCCTCGTTGGTTTTCCCTAGGCTTGACTTTTCCGTTGATTTTTCTCAACGGATGGTTATTGCTGCTGCTATGCCGAGAATTACAACCATTAGTCAGTATCCTCATTACAGCGACAGTTATCTCATTTTTACTAGATTATCCCATTCGCTTTCTGATCAAACTCAAGGTAAAGCGTGGTATTGCTGCAGGACTGGTTATCCTCATATTTTTCATGTTGCTGGGTACGTTAGCAATTTTTCTTGTACCGTTGATTTTGGCGCAGGCTAATGAACTGATTGTACGCTTGCCAGAATGGATTAAGTCGGGTCAGCAACAACTACAAACTCTTGAGACTTGGGCAATCGCGCAACAATTGCCGATTGATATTAGTAGTACCTTTAATCAACTGATCGAAAAATTGACAGGTGTCTTAAGATCGATCACCAGTCAACTTTTTAGCATTGTATTTGGGGCGATCGGCAGCCTCGTCAATATCTTTTTGACATTGATATTTTCAATTTTTCTCGTTCTGAGAGGTGAATCTCTGTGGAACGGCTTGCTAAGCTGGTTACCTCAAAAATGGAACGATCGGGTTCGCAATTTACTACCACGAAACTTTGAGCGTTTCATTGTCGGACAGGTAACTCTAGCGACCATTCTTGGTGTGTCTCAAACCACTGCCATGCTGATTTTAGGTGTTCCCCTTGCTCAACTATTTGGCTTTGGGATTGGGATTGCGAGTTTGATTCCACTTGGTGGCTCTAGCACGATCGTTACTGTCAGTCTATTGATAGCACTACAAAACTTTTGGTTAGGTGTAAAGGTTTTATTAGTGGCGGTCGCGATTATTCAAATTGTCGAGAATGTTCTAGGGCCTCGGATTGTTGGCGAATTGACAGGACTAAATCCAGTATGGATGTTAGTTTCTTTGGATATTGGATTTAAATTAAATGGAGTTCTCGGCTTGTTAGTTGCTGTACCGATCGCAGGTTTTATTAAAGGAACCTTCGATACAATCCGTGGCGTAAATAGCTCTGCACCGCCTAAAGCAATCGCTGAAGCCCACACTGAAGTTTCGGTTAAATGACAAGTTATGGCATAAAAACCCGACTTATTGTATAAATAATTCTTTTTAATAACTTATCAAATCCATGTAAGTATGATTTACATGGATTTTTATTGTTGAAATAAAGGTAAGATTAGTTTTTAGAGGGAGATGCCTAATAATTAACTTACAATATTCTAAAAATTAAAAATGATGCTCGATTTACTTCTAAGTACGGCAGTAAACACTGCTCAAATTCAACTCGTAGCTCAATCACAATCATCAACTATTTATCTATCAATCTCAACTACACAATCAACCCGACCAAACTGTGTCACTTACATAGCTAAAAATACCACTGGTAGGCAAGTTAGAGATATTCAAGTCAACCGTCGCGATCTCCAAGGCAAAATTTATAAGTCTTATTTAATGGGATCCTTGAGTGTTGGGAAAACTATAGCTTTTGATATGTGCGATAGCTCATTTGTAAATGTGGAAGCAAAGCAATAAAACAGTGATAGCTATCGCCTTTAAACCCAAAAGAGAATGGCAGCGCAAAGCGCCATTCTCTTTTGGGTTTTATGTCCTAAGCAAAATTTACATTGCTATAAATGTATCTTTAAGTTTTTGTAACTTATGCCCCAATCAATAGATCTACTGTTAATCTAAGTAAAAGAAACATGAGTAGCTCACAAGCGCCGCTCATGTTTCTCTTTTAAAGAACTACTGATAATTTGAGTTTATGAAGCGTTTTCGGGATGAGTGGATTGATGAATGGTGTCAGGAAAATGGTTGGACTGACCTATTTGTTGAACGTTGCTGTAATTATTGGGCGTTTCCACCAAGTTCCGTGATGCCATTGCCAATTCCTAACGATACTCTTCGTGCTATCAAAAATGCTAAAGGGATGAGTGATGATGAAAAAGTTTGGACTTTAGGCGCGATCGCTATTTCCTGTTTAGCATCAATATTTAGCTATGTCCTTCAAAATCCTTTACCAATTACCTGTGCTTTCGGATGTGTTGCCTTCATCGTCGGACAACTAGAAATCGAAGAATTTTAAGAATTTTAAGTATATAAGTAAGGTTTCTCATTCCTGTTATATAGCTGTAGCCAAGTGTATTAGTACATAAAACCCAAGAAGAGAATGGCGGCGCTTAGCGCCGCCATTCTCTTCTTGGGTTTTGATTTTGTCCTAACGAGAGTGTCTACAGCTATAAATAAAAAGGCTCGCATTTGCGAGCCTTTTTATTTATAACGCTAGTATTTTAGCCACAAGTGCGAGACTTTCTTCGTATAGAACTTCTCGCCCCCAGCGTTGTAACTGTTGACCTAGCAATGTGTCAGCACTTTGGTCAGATAGAGGTGACACCTGATGCACGCGGTAATTTTGTGCACCGCCGCCTGCCTCCATCCGCATACAACCTGTAGACTCGGAACAAAAAACATTACAGGCATCGGTATTTTGGTTAGATGCGGTTAAGCGTAACCCAATCAGATCGCCGACTACCTCCCCGACATCCCCAATGGGGATCGCGGCAAGTTCTGCCTTAACTTGGATGTTATTACGCCCTTCAAAAATAACGTGTTGGATATTGTAATCACCACCCTCGATATTCCGCTCAATGGGTTCCCACTCGAGTCGGCTGGCGATCCAGCCCAGAAACATCAACGCTTGTGTGCTATTCCCGCGTTCGTAGTCGATGGTAATGCCATCAATTTCCCAAACAGCACTACGGCGATCGGGCTGGTCAAAGGCTTGAGCGGTGAGTTCTTGCCAAGGAGCCAGACGTTGCCAGTTAAGATCGGCAATTTGGGTGCTTGATTGGATCATGCTGCGGACTTTTAGTAAGTCTGCCTCAGAATTGCTGAAAGTCGCTGAGTCAAGAATTAGGCGATCGCTTAAATTGACTAGCTTCTCAAACATCCGTGTATTTGGGGCAGGGCTATCTTTCCACCATAGAAATACGGGAAGATCGGCGATCAGTAGTGCAGGCAAAATACTGTGAACGCGATCGAACGCACGTTTTGCGCCAGTTAGGGTGATGTATTCACCACAAATTAATGAGCTGCGGGTTTTTTGGATTGGACAATATGCAGCCACCTGTGCTGATATTCCTTGATCTTCTTCATCAAGGGTGACTAGGTCGATTACTCGACATGGACTTTGAGAGGCGATCGCATCTACCGAAGCCATCCGTGTTGCAGCACCAATGGTTTCTGGTTCATAGACTAGAAGATTAAAAGTAGTGGCACGAGCTGCGGAGGTTTCGCCGTAGGACTGCCAGATTTTACTAAGCTCAGCTTCGACTTGAGATACCGAAACATCTTTGGGAGCTTGCAAAGATACAACGGAAGTTGCTTGCGTATTCATAGGAAATTAAATCAACCCTAAATCAACACCGTTTACATTTGGCTTAAATAATTGGGTGTCACCCAATTATTTAAGTTTTACAGTCTTCGCCACTGTCGCCCATCACGTTCGATCAGTTGTTCGGATTCAGTTGGTCCCCACGTTCCCGCTTCATACTGCGGAACTAGGCTGGGATCGCTTGGCATTTCCCACGCAGAGAGTGCAGGAGTTACTACTTTCCAAGCAGCTTCCACTTCGTCTCCTCGTGTAAATAGTGTTTGGTCTCCCAACATACAGTCTAGCAATAAGCGATCATAAGCATCAGAGCCTTCGATCCCAAAAGTTTTGCCATAGCCAAAATCCATCTCAACCGATCTCGTTCGAAGGTCAGCTCCTGGCATCTTTGCCTCGAATCTGAGAGCGATCCCCTCATTTGGCTGAATTCTCAGCGTCAGCACGTTTGGTGAAACTTGTTTAGCCGCAGACTGAAATAATAAATAGGGCACTTCACGAAACTGGATTGCAATTTCGCTTACTTTTTTTGGCATTCGTTTACCTGTTCTCAAATAAAAGGGAACACCTTGCCAACGCCAATTATTTACCTCAAACTTCATTGCTACGTAAGTGGGAACAAGAGACTCGGGATTAACATTAGGCTCATGGCGATAGCCTTCTACCTGCTTACCTTTCATCCAACCCGCGCTGTATTGTGCTCTTACGCACGATCGCTCTAATTTGCGCGTATCAGCGAGTCTGGTCGCCTGAATAACTTTGACTTTTTCGTTTCGCAACGAATCTGCATCCATCGAATTAGGTGGCTCCATTGCAGTTAAGCAAAAAAGCTGCATCAAATGGTTTTGCAACATATCTCTGAGCGCACCAGAGTTTTCGTAATAACCAGCTCGATCTTCAACCCCAACGGTCTCAGCCACCGTGATTTGGATGTGATCGATAAATTGGCGGTTCCATAATGGCTCAAAAATGGCGTTGGCAAATCGCAAAACCAAAAGATTTTGAACGGTTTCTTTGCCCAAATAATGATCGATGCGATAAATCTGCTTTTCATCACAAGCTTTTTGCACAACGCGGTTGAGGTCTTGACAGGAAGATAAATCTCTGCCGAAGGGTTTCTCAATCACTACGCGAGTCTTTTGAGCATTTTTGATCATGCCCGCCTCACCCAGTTTCTCGATCGCATCGGTAAAGTAGTTAGGGGAAACAGCTAAATAAAAGACTCGGTTACCGCGAGTGCCTCTTTCCTTATCAAGTTGATTTAGAAATTCATCAAGCTTTTGATAATCCTCGAGTTTGCTCATATTGAGCGATTGATAATACAAGCCTTCAGCAAAGTCTTGCCAGATTGCTTCTGCCCCAATGCCGACTGAGAACTTTTCTACACCCTCACGCATTTGCTCACGAAAATAATCATGGCTCCAAGGTCTTCTAGCAACACCAACGATCGTGAGTTCGGGCGGCAGCCGACGCTGTTGTTTGAGATGGTAGATTGCTGGAACTAGCTTTCGGATAGTCAAGTCACCTGACGCACCAAAGATCACGAGGATCAATGGTTCAGGTGTTCTTTCTTGCTGTAAACCAACCCGTAAGGGATTTTCGAGTATTTGTACCACAGGCTCGGTTGTTGAACGCTAGGTAGATTCTAAGCCAATAAATCTAGTATTCGGTTAATATCCTATGTTTTCCTTTAGGATCGCTAGTCTTGAATAACAAATATTAAGGCTCAGTAAAGATTAAACAGAAGTTTAACTGAGCAAACAGAAAAAGTCGCAAAGCGGCTTTTTCTGTTTTTTGATTTTAGTCGTTATCGCAGTAGCTAAGTAGTTAGGCATAATTAAAACCCAGAAGAGAGTTGCGGCGCAAAGCGCCGCAACTCTCTTCTGGGTTTTATGTCTTAACTTACTTGGCTGTAGCTACATCTTTAGAATAAGAATGATTATCATTCTGTAAAATCCTGCGAGTAACTACTAAGCATGAAAATAATTTGAAAAATTTATGCAAAAGACTTGCAATAAAATTGATTGCATAGTCGAAATAGCTATTGTGTCAAGCGCGTTTTTACAACTTCTATGCTAGTAAGAACAGTGAGCAACAGACAATTTTTGTAATTAGTCTCGTCATCCAAGAATAATTTGTTCAAAAGATGTTTAAATTAATTCACTGTACTAATGATAATAACTATCATTAATTTTAGGTGATATATCAAGTGAGAAAACAATCAATGTCTAATACTCGATTTGAACAAATGCAAAAGTCTTTAGTGGGCACGATCGCTATTTCAGTGATGGGGATCATGCCCAGTGTCATATCGGGTGTATCCGCTCAATCTATGCCAGCACCATCTAGTCAATCATCAGAGCGATCGCTTCCGCCCAAACAGGATGTCATTGGACAGAACGTAACATCAGTCTCACAACTCAGTGATGTCCGCCCAACAGATTGGGCTTTTACAGCTTTGCAGTCTTTAGTCGAGCGTTATGGCTGTATTGCAGGATATCCTGACCGCACTTTTCGGGGCAAACAAGCAACTAGCCGCTATGAATTTGCGGCAGGCTTAAATGCTTGTCTCGACAAAATCAATGAAATTATTTCCGCAGGATTAGCCGACAAAGTTAGCAAGGAAGACCTCGCCACATTGCAAAAACTACAAGAGGAATTTGCCGCCGAACTTGCCACACTGCGCGGTCGAGTCGATGCTCTGGATAGCAAAACCGCCAAGTTGGAAGCTCAACAATTCTCGCCTACCACCAAGCTCGACGGTCAAGCGATTATGGCTGTATCTGCAAGTGGCTCAGGCACTGATAACCTTTTGAGTCCCAATGGAAGCCTATCTGGTAATTTTGGTAAAGCGAATACCACAGTCATTAGTCGTGTGCGGCTAAACTTGAATACTAGCTTTACAGGCGAAGACTTGTTGTTAACTCGCTTAGAAGTTGGTAATGGGGGAGCTAATGTCGCTAATTCTCTTGATGGAGCAAATAATGTTTTTCGTGGGTTTACGGGGATTAGGAATAGCTCCGTTGCCGACTATAGCGAAGTTGGTAATAACTTGACATTAGGTCGGTTACGATATGATTTCCCTATTGGCAAAGACATTCAAGTTTCAATTGGTCCCGTAATGGCACTAAATGACCATCTGGACAAAAACAGTTTTGCCAACGACGAATCGGTTGATTTCTCAAGTCGTCTATTTATTAATAATCCACTTGTACTTCCTGTCAATGACGGGGCTGGAGCCGCGATCTCATGGAATATTGGTGGTAGTGCTTTCACATTCAGAGCAGGGTATGTGGCGGCTAATGCTAATAGTCCAACTGCTAATTCTACCGCTCCTAATGGAGCTATTAATCAAGGTTTATTTGGAGATTCTTACCAAGGTACTTTCGAACTAGAATTTGCCCCGAAAAATAGTGCGCAGGATCAACCTTTTGCTATACGTTTGCAATATACTCGCGCTGCGGTAAATAACCTTGATTACAATACAGGCGGCGTGAATCTTGAGTGGGCATTTAATAAAGCGATCGCCATTTTTGGTCGCTACGGATTTGGCAATATTAGCAATCGTGGCACGGCTATCTCTACAGCTCTCAGTTCTTATATCAACGTTGGCGCGACAGGTGATTCGATTAGTCCCCAAACTTGGTCGGCGGGTCTAGCATTCCCAGATTTATTTAAAGAAGGCGCAATGGCAGCGATCGCGGTCGGACAGCCTTTCATTGAGAGTAAGATCGGCAACGCTACTCAAACTAATGTTGAGTTGTTCTATCGCTTTCCAGTCTCAAACAATATCAGTATCACGCCAGATTTACAGTTTATTTTCAATCCCAACAACAACAGTGGTAATAGCACAATTACAGTTGGTACATTGAGAACCGTGTTTACTTTTTAGGTAGCATTAAGGATGGTATAGATCTAAGAAGGGAGGCGCAAAGCGCCTCCCTTCAATCAATAAGAGAGTAAAATGTCCCTATTATTGCTTTCTAAGCAAGTGGTGTTAACTCCGCAATTGGCGCGATCGCTTTTAACCTTAATTTCGGATGATCGGCTTCCACTTGATTCAAATTCCATTGGTTTTTGAATAGAAGCACGGGACGATTCCAGCTATCTTTAACTACCATTGTGTTGAAAAGTCTACCAACGGCTTCGAGAGCGTCCCAACCATCCTCAACCCAACGCGCTACAGAATAGGGCATTGATTCAAGAATTGTTTCTACACTATATTCACTTTGTAGGCGATACTGAGCAACTTCAAACTGTAGCTGTCCTACTGCGGCAAGAATAGGATCTCGTTTGGATTCATCAACGGAATACATGATTTGAATTGCGCCTTCTTCTTGCAACTCCGATATACCTTTACGAAACTGTTTGAATTTAGAAGGATTTGGATTGCGGAGAGTACAGAATAGTTCTGGCGAGAAGCAAGGAATTCCCGCGTATTGACGCTTTTTACCAAGATAAATAGTGTCACCGATCGCAAACATTCCAGGATTATTCAAACCAATCACATCGCCAGCATAGGCAACCTCGATCGCTTCCCGATCCTGTCCGAATAACTTTTGAGCGTGGGATAAGCGAATAACTTTACCACTGCGTAGATGGGTAACGCTCATATCTTTTTCAAACTTACCAGAGCAGACACGCACAAAGGCAATGCGATCGCGATGGCGGGGATCCATATTTGCTTGGAGTTTGAACACAAAAGCTGAGAAATCCTCATCAGTAGGCGAGACTTCCCCAGTCGAACTATCGTGAACCGTTGGAGTCATGCCACACTCAAGGAATGATTTTAGGAATAGTTCTACCCCAAAGTTAGTCATCGCACTGCCGAAGAAAATCGGTGTGAGTTTGCCGCGATGCAAATCTTGAGTATTCCATTCTGCTCCAAGCGAGTCAATAACTTCCAAATCTTCTAAGAACTGGTTATAAAGATCTTTGCCAATAAATTTAATCGCTTGGGGATCGTCAAAAGGATAAATGTTAACATCTGCCTCTCTCTGTCCGTGGGCACTACGCTTAAATAAATGCACAGTCTTACTAGCGCGATCGTACACACCTTTAAACTGATCCCCCGTACCGATCGCCCAATTCATTACATAGGGCGTAATTCCTAACTCTTTCTCAATTTCATCTAATAACTCAAGTGGCTCGCGAGTAGGGCGATCCATTTTGTTGATAAATGTAAAAATTGGCAGCGATCGCATCCGACAAACTTCAAATAATTTACGAGTTTGTGGCTCAAGCCCCTTTGCGCCATCAACCAACATCACCGCATTATCGGCTGCCGCAAGGGTGCGATAGGTATCTTCACTAAAATCTTTGTGACCAGGAGTATCCAGCAAATTAATGCAGTAGCCCATATAGTCAAACTGCAACACGGTCGAAGTGATCGAAATTCCGCGCTGTTTTTCTAATTCCATCCAGTCCGATGTAGCATGACGTTGCGCTGCTCTTGCCTTGACTGCACCTGCAAGATGAATAGCACCTCCATACAGCAATAACTTTTCAGTTAACGTCGTTTTCCCCGCATCGGGGTGGGAAATAATTGCAAAGGTGCGTCGCCGTTCGACTTCGCGCTCTAACTCTTGCCACATTTGACTCATGAAAATTTTAAAAAACTCTTTTGACTTTATCAGTACTACATCTATTATGCTTATTTTTTAACGCAAATTTTCCTAAACCTAGAAAGTAGAAAAGGATATGAATCCCCCCTTTTCTAAAAGATTTATAGCAATACAAGTTTTGCTTAGGAAATAAAACCCAAATAAATAGAGGCGGCGCTTTGCGCCGCCTCTATTTATTTGGGTTTTGATTTGTCCTAGCTATCTCTTTCATTGCTATACATGCACTATTCACTCAAAATGTTTTGTCAGGATTTTAAGTTTAGGATTGTCAACTCGAAGCGCTATAGAAATCCTAAATGATATGAGAGGCTTTGACTTCGCTCAGCCTGCGTAGAGCGGCGACTAAACGAAGTTAAAGCCCTGTGATTGTCGAAGTATTGAAACCTTGAATCTTACGAATGATTTAGGACTGTTATATGCTGACCGTATCTAACAACAAAAAATAATGCAAGAAAACTTTCAAGAAAAATTTGAACTGACTGGCGAGTATATTACTTTGTGTAACTTATTAAAGGTTTGCGGTGTAGCTGATACTGGTGGTGTAGCAAAGTTAATGATTATCGATGGTGATGTTGAGGTTGATGGTCAGGTTGAATTACGTAAAGGCTGCAAAATCCGCGCAGGTCAGAGAGTAAGTGGGTACGGGTTTACAATTTATGTAGTAGCTAGTAGCCATTTAGATTAGGTCAGCAATTGTGCGAATTGACCGCCATGAGTCTTCGAGATAGCATAAATTTGAATTTGCTGATATTTGCATCTCGGTAAGTATAAAAATCTGATCGTTAATTACCTAGCTAAGCTCTTTAACAATCTGCCGCTAATGGCTACTTTGGCGGTATTTCTGGGCTTGCAAATTATTGCGATATTTTTCTGGCGAAAAGAGCTTTTTGATGGCAATCTCGATACTAAATTAACTATTCAATCGCAATTTTTAAATATCATTGATGTAAATAAGCCGATGTTGCTTGAGTCGTTGCGCTGGGTAATTATCTTGATCGCGATCGCAGGTAGCGGCGTTTTGGCGAGATCGGTAATTTTGAACTGGCAGCGCCTGAAAAAGTCGAATCAGGAATTAGAATCACTGGTCAAAGAAAGAAGCAATGAGTTAGATGCATCCAAATCTTCATTGCAGCGCACTAATTTTCTTTTAAGTCGGCGCGAACAACAACTGCGGAAACAGCAGAACGTTTTGTTTGCTTTGACTAAAGATAAAGCGATCAATCAAGGTGATTTTATTGTCGCGGTGCAAAATATTACAAGAACAGGCAGTTTTGCTCTAAATGTTGAGCGTGTAAGTATTTGGCTATTTAATAAAAATAAAACTGTATTGCATTGCCTCGATCTTTATCAAAAGACTCTCAATTCTCATACTGAAGCCGATATTTTAACGGCAGAAAAATATCCTAGTTTCTTTAATGCATTACTAGAAAATCGCACTGTTTCTGCCGAAGATCTTCAAGAGGAAAGTATATTCAAAGAACTACTCCCATCCTATTGCTTGCCTTTGGGGATTGTTTCGATTCTTCTGTCTAGATTTGATGTGGGTGGTGAGATTATGGGTATTCTTGCTTTTGAGCATACGGAGATCGAACATCTATGGCTTGAAGAAGAGATAAGCTTTGCTAACTCTCTCTCTGATTTATTAGCTTTAGGAATGGAGGCTCAAGAGCGACGACGAGTAGAAGAGAGCTTGCGAATTGAGCAAAAAAAATCAGAACGCCTCTTGCTGAATGTCTTACCACCAGAAATAGCTGAACGACTCAAGTCCGTGCAATCTATGACTAAAGTGCACTTAAAAAGTAGTGGGACAATTGTTGCAGACTCTTTTGATGTGGTTACAGTCTTATTTGCGGATATTGTGAATTTTACTGAATATGCTGCTTCCATTTCTGCTAGTGAATTGGTGAACGTCCTAAATGAAATTTTTTCGGAGTTCGATTACCTAGTTGAGCAATATGATTTAGAGAAAATTAAAACTATTGGCGATTCCTATATGGTAGTCGGTGGTTTACCTGTACCCAGTGACGGTCATGCTGAAGCGATCGCGGAAATGGCATTACAGATGCAATCATCAATTAAAAAATTTAAGCGCACGGATGGCAGTGACTTTTCACTTCGGATTGGTATTCACACTGGACAGGCGATCGCAGGCGTTATTGGCACTAAGAAATTTATTTACGATTTGTGGGGTGACACAGTTAATGTTGCAAGTAGGATGGAGTCCTATGGTATTGCTGATTGTATCCAAGTAACTGAAGTCACATATCAACTTTTAAAACATAAATATCTTCTAGAACAGAGAAGTGCTATCAATATTAAAGGTAAGGGAGAGATGACAACCTATCTACTAAAAGAGCGAATAGAGATTTAGAATAGTCTTGGAAGCGCTAAACACTAAATATTCTAAATCTAAGACCCATTCTTTAGCGCAACTTACCCGTGCATCATGTTTAAAATCCCCAATATAATAGCTACACCATTTAAAAATGTTCCACTTAAAGTTGTTCTAGCACTTCCATTTGTAATAGAAATTTGCTTGGCAACGGGATTGATTTGGGGATTTACTTTTTATAATGGACAGCAAACTGTGGAGATGATGGCAGAGAGTTTGAGTGGTTCAATAGGCGATCTCATTAGCTTAGAACTAAACAACTATTTACACAGAGCGTCACAGATTAAAAAATCGAATGCCGATTATATTCCCACCCAAATTAGTATATTTCTTCGCAATCTGAAAATTAGCGAAAAAGGACGGGTTTTTGCGATCGACCGTTCTGGTTTAGTAATTGGAACTTCTGCACCCGAACAAACCTTTTCAGTAGTAAATGGAAAAACTCAGCGACTAAATATTCTAGATAGTAAAGATGCTCTATCGCAATCAACAGCACAATATCTTCTTAAAAGGTATGGTAAGTTTGCGATGTTTCAAGGAAATGATCATATAAATACACTTTTAGAAGGTGAAGATCATTTTATTCGCGTACAGAATTGGCGCGATGACTATGGATTAGATTGGTTGATCGTAATTGTGGTTCCAGTATCGCAATTTACTGGTTCAATGCACGATCGAACTCAGATCGCGATTTTGCTATGTTATGCCGTGTTAGCGATCGCAATTTTGCTCGGCATGATTACTGCAAGATCGATTACTACACCACTACTTAATTTAAGTGAAGCTTCAAAAGCGATTACTCTTGGCAAAACATTTACTAGCGTGAAAGTCGAGGGAGCTGGTGAAATTAAAATTTTGTCAGAATCATTTAATACGATGGCTGAAATGATAGCGAATTCATTTTTGCAATTAGAGAATTTAAATCAAGAACTAGAAATGCGAGTACAGGAAAGAACTCACGAACTGAACGCCTCAAAAGCGGATCTACAACGTACAAATTTCTTATTGAACCGGCGAGAGAGCCTACTCCGAAAACAACAGGATATTCTGTTTAGTCTTACTAAAGACAAATCAATTAATCAAGGAGATTTTATTGTTGCAGTTCAAAATATCACCCGTACAGGTAGTCACGCTTTAAATGTTGAAAGAGTAGGTATTTGGCTATTTGATACCGCAAAAACTCTGCTACATTGCCTCGATCTATATATCAAAAGTACAAATACGCATACAGAAGCAGATTTTTTAACTTCTCAAGAATATCCTAATTTCTTTGCTGCTCTCCGCGCAAAACATAGTATAGCTGTAGAAGATATTCAAGAAGATGAAGCTTTACAAGAGCTGATCGAGCCCTACTTCCAGCCTGCTGGAACAGTATCTTTATTGGTCAAAGCCTTTGAAACTGACGGAGAGGTCACGGGGATGATTTTCTTTGAACATACTGAAATCGAGCATTTATGGCTAGCTGAGGAGCATGGTTTTGCCAGTTCCTTGGCAGATTTATTATCTTTGGGGATGGAATCGCAAGAACGTCGCCGTGCCGAAGAGAACCTGCGAATTGAACAGATGAAGTCGGAACGATTATTGTTAAATGTTTTACCCCAAGAGATTGTAGAACGATTGAAATTATCACAGTCAAAGGCTTTAGCAAATAAAATCTCCGAGACCTATACAAGCGATATATTAGATCCCGATCCTATATTTGATGGCTTCTCAAATGGAAATGGTGGGGCAATTGTTGCCGATACATTTGATGAAGTTACGGTTTTATTTGCAGATATTGTGAGATTTACTGAATATGCGGCTTCTATTTCTGCGAGTGAATTAGTCAATCGCCTAAACGATATCTTTTCAGAGTTCGATCGCCTCGTGGATTTATACGATCTAGAAAAAATTAAAACTATTGGAGATTCTTACATGGCAGTTGGAGGACTGCCGACACCAAGCAAAGATCATGCTGAAGCGATCGCGGAAATGGCTCTGGAAATGCAAGCATCAATTAAAAAGTTTAAACGTGATGATGGTAGTGCTTTTTCTCTGCGGATCGGTATTCATACTGGTCAGGCGATTGCAGGTGTTATTGGCACTAAAAAGTTTATTTACGATCTTTGGGGCGATACGGTTAATGTCGCGAGTCGGATGGAGTCTAGTGGTGTAGATGGTTGCATTCAAGTAACCGAAGTGACTTATCAACTTCTAAAAGACAAGTATCAATTTGAAACAAGGAGAGAGATCGAAATCAAAGGTAAGGGTAAGATGACTACTTATTTACTCACTGGAAGGTTATCAATTCCCCATTTACAAACGATCTATTAGCCCGATGATAATTGAGTATTAGACTAGCTATGTTTCTGCTTAAAATGTTACAAGATATGCATCATATACATGTTTAAAGTGGCGCTTACTACTCATATCGTCAAAAGCCTAAAAAATATACCTTTAAAGGTGATTTTAGTTGTGCCTTTTGTTGTTCAGATTTGTATAGCTGTCGGAGTAGTAGGAATATTGTCTTTTCGCAATGGACAGCAATCAGTAAGTGAATTAGCCACGAGGTTAAGCGGCGAAGTCAGCGATCTCATTAGTACAAAGCTGGATAATTACTTAAAAATACCGCCACAGATTAATCAAGCTAACGTTGATGCAGTGAAGTTAGGACTTCTAAATCTCAAGAATTTCCAGCAAACTGGTAAGTTCTTTTGGGCACAACTACATCTATATGAAGTTGGCTATATTAACTTTGCTTTTAATAATCAAGAATTTATTGGTGCTGAGCGAAGAGATAATGGCCAACTAATTATTAATGAGACAACTTTAGCAAGAGGAGTCACGAAAACTGCAAGCTTTTCCACCGATAGCGAAGGGAATCGCCAAAAACTAGAAGAAGTTATCGAAACATCTAAAGATGTCCGAGAAGAAGCATGGTATGCCGATGCAGTAAAAGCGGGTAAGGCGACATGGACGAGAATTTATCAATGGGACGATCGCCCCGAAGTATTATCAATTTCCCATAGCTATCCACTTTACGATCGCGATCGCAAGTTGATTGGTGTATTAGGTATTGATTATATTCTTACGCAATTAAATGCTTTTCTTCTAGATCTGAAATCCGATCGGTCAAGTCGCATTTTTATTATTGAGCGATCGGGATTAGTGGTGGGAAATTCTAACAATGAGCGTTCTTTTATGTTGATTAATGGAAAGCCGCAACGTTTAAATATCCTTAACAGTAATGATCCTCTAACAAGAGCTACTGCTCGTTATCTCAGTAATGAATTTGGTGGTTTTGAGTCGATTCAAGGGAAGAAGCAACTTGAGCCAATTTTAGAAAATGAAAAGCAGTTTATTCAGTTACAGTCTTGGCGCGATCGCGATGGACTCGATTGGCTAATTGTGGTCGTTGTGCCTGAGTCTAGCTTTATGGGGCAAATTTACGATCGTACGCAGTTTACAATTTTATTTAGTCTAGCAGCATTGGCTTTAGCAATCTTAATTGGAATGATAACAGCACGCTCGATTACAGCTCCACTGCTTAAATTGAGCGGAGCTTCGCAGGCGATCGCGGATGGAAATCTAGATTCTAGAGTATCTATACAGGGAACCAGCGAAGTTAAGGTTTTATCTGAGTCATTTAATCGCATGGCAGAAATGCTTACGGAATCATTTAATCGTCTAGAAAAAGCGAATACTGAATTAGAAACAAGGGTGCAACAAAGAACAAGCGAACTGCACGATTCGCAATTATCACTACAAAGAAGTAACTTTTTATTACAGCGACGCGAACAGCAACTGCGGAGGCAACAAAAGGTCTTGATCGAGCTCACCAGAAATAAAGCGCTCAATCTGGGTGATTTTATTATGGCAGTGCAAAACATTACTAAATCTGCGAGCCAAACTCTAGATGTTGAAAGAGTTAGCGTTTGGCTATTTGATAATACTAAGACCAGATTGCATTGCCTCGATATGTATGTCAAAAGTAGCAATACTCACAATGAAGCTGATTTCTTAGGTGCGGAGCAATTTCCGATCTTTTTTGCCGCCCTTCAAGAAACCCGCAGCCTGGCAATAGAAGATGTGCAAGAAGAAGATCCAGTAGTTGAGCTTCGACAAGACTATCTTAATCCACTTGGAATAGTGTCTCTATTAGTATCTGCCTTCGATCTTGCTGGCGAACTAACAGGGATTTTGATGTTTGAGCAAGTTGAGATAGAGCGTTGTTGGATGTTAGAGGAAATTAGTTTTGCTAGTTCTTTAGGCGAGTTATTGTCTTTGGGCATGGAAGCTCAGGAACGCCGACGGGTAGAAGACAACTTGAGGATCGAGCAGATGCGCTCAGAAAAACTATTACTAAATGTTTTGCCAAAAGCGATCGCCGAACGTTTGAAATCCTCTCAGATTTATACGCCTAACAATATTCCTACCAGTGTCGTTATTAATAGACCTTCTGAACCGCTGACAAATTCCATGTCAAAGTTGAGGAATACTGGCACAATTGTTGCCGACACCTTTGAGGAGGTAACTGTTCTTTTCGGAGATATCGTCGGATTTACTGAATTTGCATCAGCAGTGTCAGCAACGGAATTAGTAAATATGCTCAATGAGGTGTTTTCAGAATTCGATCGCTTAGTAGATTTCTACGGTCTAGAAAAAATTAAAACGATTGGTGATTCCTATATGGCGGTCGGTGGCCTGCCGCTGCCAAGACCCGATCATGCTGAAGCGATCGCGACAATGGCTTTAGAAATGCAAAAGACGATTAGTAAATTTATCCGCCACGATGGCAGTTCTTTCAAGCTTCGGATTGGTATTCATACTGGACAAGCAGTTGCAGGTGTAATCGGAAAGAAGAAATTTATTTACGATCTGTGGGGAGATACAGTAAATATTGCTAGTCGGATGGAGTCTCATGGAGTTGCAGGTCTAATTCAAGTAACGGAAGTAACCTATCAACTTTTAAAAAACAAATACCAATTTACTCCCAAGAGGGTGATTGAGATTAAGGGTAAAGGTGAAATGGTTACTTACTTTTTAACAGGAAAACTAGACGTTACATAGAAAGCAAGGCATCGCTGCCAGATAGAGTTATGCATAGCAGTACATAAAACCCAAAAGATTAGTAGCAGCGCGAAGCGCTGCTACTAATCTTTTGGGTTTTGATTTGTCCTAATTATCTCTTTCGTTGCTATAACAAATAAAAAAGCTCCCCGTGAGGAGAGCCTTTTTATTTGTTAGTGAGGAACTAAA
>QBML01000041.1 GCA_003242085.1 Pseudanabaena frigida
TTTAGTTCCTCACTAACAAATAAAAAGGCTCTCCTCACGGGGAGCTTTTTTATTTGTTGTATACATGACTTTATCTGGCATCGCTAGGACAAATCAAAACCCAAACAAATATAGGCGGCGCGAAGCGCCGCCTATATTTGTTTGGGGGTTTCCTAAGCAAAACTTGTATTGCTATCTAATTTATTCTCTGGAATCCCAATATTTAGTCAAATTATTACCTAGCGCAACTGCCCTAGGACTTGATGCACCAGTCACAACAAATACCGCAATATTTCGATCGGCTAAACAGCGAATTGCGCCATGGTATCCACCATTAAAACCATAGGCGATCGCACCTCTAGAATTACGGACAACTCCACCGTTTTTAAATCTTTCGGAAATTAATGCATCTTGTGCTCTCCGAACGCAGTCTTCATTGGATAGACTTGTATCTCGCCAGTTTAGTAGCATATTAGGAGCTTCTTGTGCGATCGCACCAACTGGCAAGAGCGTTAAAGCCATTACAACGGAACCTAATTTAAGTAATTTCATAAGTTAATAAGGTGGTTAGATTTTTCTAGTCAAACACTATTACAGATATAAAAGATCCCTTCAAAAGTTCCTGTTTTATCCTATTTTTTTACAAAACTATAGCAATAAATACTAGTCTCAATTAATTTATGGTGATCTGAAATCATTTGTATTTGTTGTATGTAGATACTTTTGTTGAGAAATAAAGCTCAAAATATTAATGGCGGCACTTCCATATATCGCAATGTAATTTTTGCTTAGGACATAAAACCCAGAAGATGAGTGGCAGCGCTTTGCGCCGCCATTCATCTTCTGGGTTTTGATTTGTATAGCATTTGGCTAAAGATGGCAGGATCTTAGAGCTAGGATGGGCGGTGCTTCGCGCTGCCCGTCCTAGCTGATTGATCGCTACCCAGTATTTATCCATAAAGGCGATATTTTTATGCGATAATTAGAAGTCAAATGTGTAGAGAGCTTTTCTTGTGAGCTTTATATATGAAGATATGGCAAGTTAAAGATCGAATTTTGAGTTTAGTAAGAAAGTACAAGACTAATGTAGATTTTTTTGCAATTCGTCTAGAGCGATCGCAAGGTGCAGATATATTTTTACGCAGTGGCAAAGTTGAAACATTGAGTACAGGGATCTCAATCGGCGGTCAAGTCAGAGCCTGTCATAAGGGAGGATGGGGATTTGCTAGTTTTAACGATCTCAGTAGTTTAGAGGGAAAACTTCAAGAGGCGATTGCAGCAGCAAAATGGGTTGGTAATGAAGAAACTGTGCTTGCGGCCGTTGAGCCTGTGCAAGCCAAAGTATCGCTGATTAAAGAAGACTTAGATCGGATTGCACTGGTTGATAAAAAGAATTTGTGCGCGCATTACACAGATATTTTGCGTTCAGTTTCAGACCGTATATTTAGTACAGCAGTTAGATATGGCGATTGTACGCAACAAGTGATATTCGCCAACACAGAAGGCACGATAATTGAGCAAGAATGGGCTGATTGGGAAATGCGATGTTCAGCAACAGCTCGAAATGAGGAGATTGTTCAAACTGGTCGAGAAACTTTTGGCTCAAGGCGTTCTTATACAGATTTAATGAATTTGGATCGACAAGTAATTGGCGCGGCTCAAAGAGCTGTTACGGCTTTAGATTTACCAACTGTACAAGGTAATACTTACACAGTTGTTATCGATCCAATTTTGGCAGGACTATTTGTACATGAAGCTTTTGGCCATCTTTCGGAAGCTGACATGCTCTATGAAAATCCCGATATGCTGGAAACAATGAGCATAGGCAGAAAATTTGGTTCAGCAGATTTGCAAATATTTGATGGTGCGGCAACTGCTGACCATCGTGGCAGTTATCTTTATGATGATGAAGGTGTACCTGCGACTACAACTCAATTAATTGAAGATGGTGTATTAGTTGGAAGGTTGCATTCTCGCGAGACGGCAGGTAAATTGGGCGAAAAAGTTACTGGGAATGCGCGCTGCTTAGATTATCACTATCCTCCAATTGTACGAATGACTAATACTTGGATTGGACGTGGACAAACCTCAGTTGCAGATCTCTTCAACGATATTCCTGTTGGAGTCTATGCAAAAAACTGGCAAGGCGGTATGACCAATGGTGAAATGTTTACATTTACTGCAGGGGAAGCTTGGATGATTCGCAATGGCAAAATCGCAGAGCCAGTAAAAGATGTGACACTTGCAGGAAATGTTTTTGAGACCTTGGAAGATATTGAGGCGATCGGCGATGACTTTTTGTGGGATGAGTCAGGCGGTTGTGGTAAAGGTGGACAAAGTGGGCTAGCTGTCGGTTGTGGCTCACCTAGCCTGAGGATTAGAAATGCAATCGTGGGAGGTGAATCTCATGGCTAAGCTTCGTACTGAACTCAAAGATGTTAATTTTCAGTTGGTGCAAACGATCGCCGATCAGCAAATAGCTGAAGATCGCTTGAACTTGCAGCTCACTCGATTAAGGTTGATGTACGACTTTGTGTCGGCGTTAAATGCGGCTCAATCCGTCAATGAAATTTATCAAATTGCTCTAAATGGAATCTGTTCTGCCTTCCGAACTTCACGGGCAGCCGTAATTACTACTGACTCTTATCACAATTTAAAATATCAAGAATCTGTTGGTATTAGTCAAATATACAAACGATCTGTCGAGACTTTTTTTGAAGATGCATGTCATCAAGTAGAACTAAGATTTCGATCTTTTCCGCACTGTGCAGTGCTGCCTAGCGATCGCAGTTTGCAAAGTATTTGTCAAATCGAAAATATTGGTGCATTAGCAGTATTCCCCTTAGAGTATGAGCACCGACATTTAGGAGATATTGTTGCGTATTTCGATGCGCCTAGACAATTTACAGAAGAAGAAGTTCAATTAATGCAGACGATTGTTACCTATGTTGCGATCGCACTGACACGCAAACAGGCAGAACAAGCTCTCAAAGAAAGTCAGCAATTTATTCAAAGGATTGCCGATACAATTCCGAACATTCTCTATATTTATGATATTGAAGAAAAACGTAATATTTATTGCAATCAGACGATTACCCATATTCTTGGTTATTCTTTATATGAAATTCAAGCAATGGGTGAGTCACTACTTCAAATTATCGTTCATCCCGATGATTTTGAGAAAATCCAAGAACATCATAGTTATATCCGCAATCAAAAACTAGAAGATTTATTTTTTATTGAATATCGGATGAAGGATGTTCATGGCAAATGGAAATGGTTTTATAGTCAAGAAACCGTTTTTTTATATAACTCCGATGGTACGGTTAAACAAATAATCGGTGCAGCTTCAGATATTACAGAGTTGAAAGAAGCGGAAGTAAACTTGCAATCATCACTTCTAGAAAAAGAAGTTCTTTTAAGAGAAGTGCATCATCGCGTTAAAAATAATTTGAGTGTAGTTGATAGCTTGCTATCAATGCAAGCTCGTTATGTAAATGACGAAGAAGCACTAAAAGCTCTCTCAGATTGTCAGCGGCGTATTCATGCGATGTCACTGATCCATGAACAGTTACATCAATCTCAGGACGTGAGCAAAGTTGATTTTTGTGAGTATCTTCAGAGATTGGTTGGTAATCTCTATAGTTCTATAAGTTTTAATGCTAGTCAAATTGAATTGAAGTTAGATATTAAGCCAACTCTATTGAATGTTGATACAGCAATCTCTATGGGCTTAATCGTAAATGAACTATTAACTAATGCTTTTAAATATGCATTTCCTGATAATAATTTAGGCCTAATTGAGGTGATTTTATATAGTTCTATGGATGATGATAAGTTGCATTTAATCATTCGCGATAATGGAATTGGTCTTCCTCAAAATATTGATTTTAATGGAACTGCTTCTTTGGGGTTAAGGTTAGTACGAATTTTGACACAACAACTTAGGGCTAGTTTAGATTTATCCTGCACTATAGGCACAAGTTTTCATTTTACTTTTCAGTCAAGTCTATAGTCGCGTTATTTAAAATGAAAAACCCCAAAGAGAGTTACGCAACCACTCTCTTTGGGGTTTGAGGATATAGCAATGCAAGTTTTGCTTAGGACAAATCAAAACCCAAATAAATAGAGGCGGCGCGAAGTGCCGCCTCTATTTATTTGGGTTTTATGTCCTAAGCAAAACTTGCATTGCTATACATATCATTTCGGTAATCGCATCCTAGCAGACATAATTTGCACACCAAAGTTGAGTAGGATCGATAATAAGTTAAGTTTTCGTCAAGAATTAAAAATAACAACGTATGTTATCAGCCTACCGCGACCATGTTGCCGAACGTGCAGCCCAAGGAATTCCCCCTTTGCCTCTCAATGCTCAGCAAGCATCTGCCCTTTGTGAGCTATTGCAAAATCCCCCCGCAGGTGAGGAAGAATTTTTACTAGCGTTACTACGCGATCGCATTCCTCCTGGTGTAGATCGAGCTGCCTATGTGAAAGCAGGATGGCTGACAGCGATCTCTAAGGGTGAAAGCGCATCGCCCCTAGTTAGCCCAGCCTATGCGGTGGAATTGCTCGGCACGATGGTTGGTGGCTATAACGTACAGACCCTCATTGATTTGTTAACCAATGATGATTTAGGCGACTTGGCAGCAACGGCTCTCAAGAAGACGCTTCTCGTATTTGATGCCTTTAATCAAGTTTTAGAATTATCGAAAACTAACGCCAGAGCGAAGTCGGTAATCGATTCATGGGCGGCGGCGGAATGGTTTACCTGTCGCCCTGCTTTGTCTGAGACTGTGACCGTGACCGTGTTTAAAGTCACAGGCGAAATCAATACCGATGATTTCTCTCCTGCTTCTCAAGCTTTCTCGCGTCCTGATATTCCCCTCCATGCTCTCTGTATGTTGGAATCGATGATGCCAACGGGATTGAAAAAGATTGCTGAACTTAAGGAAATAGGTCATCCCGTCGCCTTTGTTGGTGATGTGGTGGGAACAGGTTCTTCGCGCAAATCGGCGATTAACTCGGTGCTGTGGCACATTGGCAACGATATTCCCTTTATTCCCAACAAGCGATCGGGCGGCGTAATTCTCGGCAGCACGATCGCACCGATCTTCTTTAACACTGCCGAAGATGCGGGAGCTTTACCAATTCAGTGTGATGTCACCAAATTGGAAACAGGCGATGTGATTACGATTCATACTCGCGAAGGTAAGATTACCAACGCGGCTGGTGAAACTCTATCCACCTTCAGCCTCACTCCCGACACGATCGCCGATGAAGTTCGTGCAGGCGGACGGATTCCGCTCTTAATCGGTCGCAGCTTAACCGCTAGAACCCGTCAAGCCTTAGGACTCCCTGCCAGTGATGTCTTCATCCTTCCTGCCACTCCCGCCGATACAGGCAAAGGCTACACCCTCGCCCAAAAGATGGTCGGCAAAGCTTGCGGCGTGGCTGGTGTGCGCCCCTACACTTCCTGCGAACCCTTGATGACCACCGTTGGTTCCCAAGATACAACGGGACCCATGACTCGCGATGAGTTGCAGGAACTTGCTTGCTTAGGATTTAGCGCTGACTTGGTGATGCAGAGCTTCTGCCACACCGCCGCCTATCCCAAACCCACTGACATCAAAACCCATAAGGAACTTCCCGACTTCTTCTCCAATCGTGGCGGCGTAGCCCTCCGTCCCAACGATGGCATTATCCATTCTTGGTTAAATAGAATGCTCATGCCCGATACTGTCGGTACTGGTGGCGATTCCCATACCCGTTTCCCCTTGGGTATTTCCTTCCCCGCAGGTTCAGGACTAGTCGCCTTCGCCGCCGCCTTGGGTATCATGCCTCTGGACATGCCTGAATCAGTATTAGTGCGCTTTACAGGTGAATTACAAGCTGGTGTCACCCTCCGCGATGTTGTCAATGCCATTCCCTATATTGCGATTCAAAAAGGATTGTTGACCGTCGAGAAGAAGAACAAAAAGAATATCTTCGCAGGTCGGATCATGGAAATTGAAGGCTTGCCCAACTTGAAAGTAGAACAAGCCTTTGAACTCACTGATGCTACTGCTGAGCGTTCCTGCTCTGGTAGCACGATCAAGCTCAGTACTGAAACGGTTGCCGAATACTTGCGATCGAATGTTGCCCTTATGAAAAACATGATCGCTCGCGGCTACAGCGATGCTAAGACCCTCCTACGCCGTATCGCTAAAATGGAAGAATGGCTGGCTAATCCTGTCCTCATGGAAGCCGATCCAGATGCGGAATATGCGGAAATCATCGAGATCGATCTCAATGAAATCAAGGAGCCAATTGTCGCCGCACCTAACGATCCTGATAATGTGAAGTTGCTCTCAGAAGTAGCAGGCGATCGCGTGGATGAAGTCTTTATCGGTTCTTGCATGACCAATATCGGACATTACCGCGCCGCCGCCAAGGTTCTCGAAAAGGAAGCCGCCGTCAAAGCGCGCCTCTGGGTCGCACCACCCACGCGCATGGATGAGTTCCAACTCAAAGAAGAAGGAATTTACAGCACTTTCGGTGTCGCTGGAGCCAGAACAGAAGTCCCTGGATGCTCTCTCTGTATGGGTAATCAAGCGCGTGTTGCCGATGGTGCGACCGTCTTCTCTACTTCCACTCGCAACTTCAATAATCGCATGGGCAAAGATGCTCAAGTCTATCTCGGTTCGGCGGAACTCGCGGCAGTCTGTGCCTTGCTAGGTAAGATTCCGACAGTGGAAGAGTATCAAGCGATCGTCACGAAGAAGATAGATCCTTTTGCCAGTGACCTCTATCGCTATCTGAACTTCGATCAGATTAGCAATTTTGAAGATCAAGGTCGGGTGATTCCTCTAGATCAAATGCCTCGCATTGAGGACATTTTGGGTATGCCTGTGGGCGCGAAGTAGGCTCTAAATTTTGGAGTGGAATTTTTTCGTATAATGTAATGTCAGGATAGTTTCTCAGAAATCATCCTGATTTTTGTAGAATAGTGCTTATTCTGTGTAAATAAACTATCAAATGAGGACTTATGAAACTAACACCAATTACCGCAATTGTCTCTACATTACTTCTAAATCTCGCTCAAGTTATTCAACCTGCAATGGCACTAAATTTTAACGTTGATTGTCGTTCACCAGAAGCAGGAATATATACACTGGGATGGGGAACAAGCCGTCTCATAATTCCTAAGAACGGACGTGCCTATATAACTTTCAGAGGAAAAAGCACAGCTATTGATGGAACTATTTGTAAATCAGGCGACAATATTGGTGTTGTTGTGTTTAGGCAAGATGGAACAGTCTGGGCATATGTAAGAGCAAACGAAAATTAATAGATATAGAATAGATCTCATACGCTGAACTATTTGAATTTAGATTCTCTAACTCATCATAATAAATGTGGATTAATACAGTGTAGCGATCGCTAGTTGTGTGGGATTGGATAGGAGAGCGCTGTTTGATTGATTTTTGAGATCGGCGATCGCTGTTAATATTAAAAAAGTTTTGTAAGGCATAGGGCTATGACTATCACAGCAATTAAACCCATAACTATAGACGAGTTTTTGCAATTGCCAGAGACGAAACCTGCCTCTGAATTTATTCATGGACAAATCACACAGAAACCAATGCCACAGGGAGAACATAGTCTATTACAAGGTACACTCTGCCAAACTATTAGCCAAATTGCTCAACCAAAGCAAATTGCTCTAGCCTTTCCAGAGTTGCGCTGTGTTTTTGGTGGATTAGCGATTGTCCCAGATATAGCTGTATTTCGTTGGGAGAGAATCCCTCGCCTGCCCTCAGGGCGCATAGCTAATCGTTTTGAAGTCTATCCTGATTGGGCAATTGAAATTCTGTCTCCAGATCAAAAATATAAGCAAGTTTTAGGTAAGCTCTTGCACTGTGCAGAATATGGTGCTGAGCTAGGCTGGTTACTTGATGCAGAGGATGAGAGTATTTTAGTAGTGGATAGCGATCGCCGCGTTAGAGAACTTACAAATAGCGATCGCTTACCAGTTCTTACAGGGATTGATTTAGATCTAACGGTTGAACAAGTCTTTAGCTGGCTGAGTCTTTAGCTTATTGATTTTGGCGATCGCTGATTATTTGATGAGAAGATTAATTGGTTAATTTTTTATAGTATTTTTGATGGGGTTACCTGTGATGCTTTGGAAGTAGAGGAAACCCGCAGAGGCGAGGAAAGTGAAGTAGCCGATCGCCTGTCCTAAAAATAAGCGATCGCGGAAGCCAAACATCGCTTTGAGTAGTATTCCTGGAAATTGTTTGTCGGGAAGAATGTCATGAACATCCCAAACTAAACCACCGAGCAGACAAGAACTCATCTCTGTAGTGGAAGCCGCAGGAAAACAGATAGAAATTTGCGAGAGTTCGGCATAGGCGGCTACAGCCTTGTCGAGATGCCCGATCGCACTGATGACTAAACCAGCAACGATGAGTAATAAAAAGACTCCCATCGCCTGAAAGAATACTTTGAGATTGATGCGAATTCCAAACTGAAAGAGCGCAATCCCGATCGCTACAGCAACGACTAAACCCGCGATCGCGCCGACAATTGGCACAAATCCACCCTGTAACTTTGCCGAGATAAAGATTACTACTTCAAAACCTTCGCGTAATACTGCGATGAGAATCAGCGTAAATACTGCCCAACCAGCCGTTTGTTCATTAGCGATCGCCTTGCCAATCTTTCCCTCGATTTCACCCTTAAGCGCTTTAGCATTCTCGGTCATCCATACCAACATCCAACTCAACATTGCGATCGCGGTGATACCTAAAAGCCCTTGCCACAATTGTCCGTAAAAAGCGGCTTGGGCTGGGTCAGTGCCTTCAACCTGTTTTAAAAACCAATTTAGCAGTATCCCCACGACAAAACTTGCTAACACACCTGTACCAATGCCGCCAAACACCCAAGGATTGAGCGAACTCCGATTGGCTTTTTTAAGATATGCCATCACAATTCCTACTACAAGGGCAGCTTCTACGCCTTCTCGTAAAGTAATCGCAAAAATCGGTAATGCTGCACTAAAGTCCATATTTAAGTTCTCTTTTAATTAATCATTAAAAATCCCAAATGTAGGGGCAATTCATGAATTGCTCCTACATCTATTTCAAAATTCAACATCACGATAAATATCGGCGATCGCGCGATATTTATCGTGACTGTAGCGGCGCTCAGTGTTAGCAATCATGGAGTTGTACTCTAACTTTCAAGACAACAGTTTTATTGTACTGCGATGAGAAAAAAGGGGATGAAGCCCCTTGTATTTTGCTTAATCTTGCAAAATAGACAACCATAGAGTTTAATTTATACAAGAAGAATCAATCATCAGATTTGTAAATGAAAATATTTGTCTATCACACGCCTGAGTTAGTTCCTGCTGAAGGCTCTCCCGATTGCGCGATCGCTGTGGATATTTTGCGAGCAACCACCACGATCGCAACCGCACTTGCAGCAGGAGCCGAAGGAGTGCAAGTATTTTCCGATCTTGATGAACTGATGCGGGTGAGTGAGTCACATCCGCCAGAGTTAAGGATTCGCGTCGGTGAGCGTGGCGGGAAAACGGTGGAAGGCTGCGATTTGGGGAATTCCCCCTTTGACTTTACGCCTGAAGTAGTGAAGGGCAAGCGAATTTTTATGAGTACTACCAATGGCACGCGATCGCTACAAAAAGTCCAAAGTGCGAAGAGCGTTTTGGCTTGCGCGATGATTAACCTCGGCTCAGTCTTGAAATATTTGCGCGAAACTAAGCCTGAAACGGTGTGGATCGTTGGTTCGGGCTGGGAAGGTAGTTACTCGCTGGAAGATACAGCTTGCGCGGGTGCGATCGCGGCTAATCTCGAAGATGAAGCTGATTTTGGTAACGATGAGGCGGTTGCCGCAGCAACTCTCTACAAAGCTTGGAAAGGAGAGGTTGAGGAATTATTTTATCAAGCTAGTCACGGCAAACGCTTGCTAAACCTTGACTGTGCTGAGGATATTGCCTACTGTGCCAAGATTGATGTTGTTGATGTATTGCCCAAACAATCTAGTGCAGGCTTGCTAGTTGCTGCCTAGTATAGCGATTTTCATTTTGCCTGCGGCAAAATGAAAACTCAAAACCTTCTATTGGGGTTAATTTTTTGTTTTCAAATGAGTATGTACTCATTTGAAAACCGCTATAGTACTAGATTGAGTAAGCATTAATTTCCCTTGTCGCCATGCCACCGTCTCACTGTTCCTCTCTGCTCATGACTCCCTTGGCAAAACAAGTGGCAAATATTACTGGATCTACGGCAAAGCCAGAACGCCTTACGCCTCCCCTAAAATGGGCTGGCGGTAAGCGTTGGCTAGTACAACATTTGCAGCATACTTGGCAAAAACATAGCGATCGCCGTTTGGTAGAGCCATTTTGTGGCGGATTGGCGATCGCTTTGGGCTTGCAACCTCAAAAAGCATTGTTAAATGACATCAATCCCCATGTCATCAATTTCTATAAATGTTTGCAAAAAGGCTTGAAGCTAGAAATTGATACAAAAAACATCCGCGAGTTTTACTATGCTCAGAGAGTGGAATTTAATCGCTTAATCCAAGTTGGTGAAGCGGATACACCAAAAGCCGCACAACTATTTTATTATCTCAATCGTACAGGCTATAACGGGCTTTGTCGGTTCAATCAGAAAGGAGGCTTTAACGTTCCATTTGGGAAATACAAAACTATAAATTACAATCCAGATTTCTCAGCATATAAATCTATTCTTTCACAATGGAAGTTTGTAAATTTGGATTTTGACAAGATTTCTATCTCCTCAAACGATCTAATATATGCCGATCCTCCCTACGATGTTGAATTTCGGCAATATTCCAAGAATGGCTTTGAATGGTCAGAGCAAGAGCGCTTAGCAAACTGGCTAGCCAATCAAAATTGTCCTGCGATCGCATCTAATCAAGCTACCGATCGCATTCTCTCTCTCTACAAAGATTTAGGATTTGAATACAAAATTCTCGATGCGCCGAGGAGAATTAGCTGCAATGGAGATCGTGTTCCTGCGAAGGAAATGCTTGCCTATAAGGGGTTTGAGAAAGGGCTTGAACTATCATGAGTCTTCGTAATACGGAAACTGGTGCGGTTTTAGAGCAAATGGTATTGCATTCTCTAATTTATGGTGGCTATCTCTATCAGTCACAGCAATACATTGGCAGTCGCCCAGGGGGAGGTAAACACAAAATCGATGTGGTGGCAAATCGTGGCGATCGCAATGTTTTAATTTCTCTCAAATGGCAGCAGGTGGGCGGCACTGCCGAACAGAAAGTACCCTTTGAAGTGATTTGTCTAATGGACGCAATGGAGCAGAATCCTAATTATCAAAAAGCTTATTTGGTGCTCGGTGGTGAAGGTTGGACTTTGCGTGAATTCTATATCTCAGGGGATTTACAGCAATATATTCCCTATGGCGATCGTGTAGAGATTGTCACTCTTGAGAGATTTATTATGAAAGCAAATATGGGAAAACTTTAAATAAATCAAAAATACTTCCTGCCATGCAAAAGTTATCCTAATGTAATTCGGCTGTTTTTCTCGCTGGGATTAGACTATTAACCAATGGAGCAAAGAGAGTCAATCCATCGGGAATGCACACTATTTCAACTGGAGTTGTACCAATGATTTCACCGTCTACTACTACCTTTTGAGGTGGGGTTGCCGTAACCTTGATTTTATTCGTTCTGAAGCAGACTAAGACTTCGTTCTCGATCGGAGTTTTTACTAACGCGGAAGTAAATAATTTACCAATGACATCGATCGCTAATAGACGATCGGAAAGATTGAGACTCTCATTTTTAGAAATAGCGATCGTCACATCCAATAAGCCATCGTTAGGAATTACTTCTCCCAATCCCTGAGCCAATACTGAAGTCGGAGGAGCCGCATTCGCGATCGTCATCGCTCCACATTGAAACTGAGTAATGGAATCATCAATCTCAACTTCAACCGCAAAGAGCTTCTGTTCTAAAAGCTGCTGTGCCCCCGCGATCAGATAAGCTAAAGCTCCCAAAAGATTCTTCATATCTCGATCCGCACGTTCGACAGTCTCTGCTTCAAACCCAATACCAGCTAGTAAAATCATCGGCAAATTATTGCAGCGTGCCGCATCGACAATGCAAGTATTACCAGTAAGAATGTTTTCACAAGCAGGTTTTAACCCTGTCGGAATTCCCAAGGCTACCGAGAAAGCATTTGCAGTGCCTCTGGGAATAATACCAAGAGGAATACCTGTACCAATCAAAGCATTAGCAACTGCGGAAATCGTGCCATCACCGCCAGACGCAATAATAAAATCAGTATCAGGAGAGTTCAATTTACGCTCCTGAATTGCCGCGATCGCTTCTTTAGCTTGGTTAGCAGGATTGACATCGGGCTTTGTGAAAATAACCTTTAGTTGAATTTGGGGCTCCAAAATTTGACGGATCGTGGCTAGATCCCAATCAGGATTGCCCTGTCCTGCAACTGGATTAAAGATCAGATGAGCAACAAGGCGTTTACCCAGCGATTGCAAAATAATATCTGCCGTTGCTAAGTTGGTAGCCAGAGGAACGTTATAGATTTTGCATACTCGCAACAAAGTCAGCAGATTAGAACTAAGTAATTGAGTATGGTCGGGTTCAAAAAGCCAAATAACACAGGCAATTTCTCCCGCAATTACACGAGCAGCAATTTCAATATCTCCACCATCTCGTTGCGATCGCATTAGCTCGATAGGCAGTCCAGTTGCAGCTTGAATCTGCATTCCCGTATTAGCAGTCGCAATGGAATGATAACGAGACAAAGTCACTCGGTACTTTTGCACCAGCGTAACCATGTCAGCTTTTTGGGTATCGTGAGCGATGAAGGCAATGGAGATTGACATCGGTTGTTTAATAGTTTGGTTGATTTGGAATTACTTTAGCAACTCTAGCTCTATACAACAGTTTTTCGCCTTGCCTATAGCCAACATAACGCACGATCGCGGGATCTCCCTCTTCTATCCGATCGCTTCCTTCCATTAACTGATGCTTTTGCGGATCGTAGGCAACTTCTACCCCAACGGAACCAATCGCACTAATTCCCCATTTTTGCAACAAAGCATCAATAGGACGCAACAAGGGCAGAATATTTTTAGCTAACATATTCGGATTATTTTGAGCCGCATGAGCCGCCGATGGTAATTGCAAAAGCAGTGATTCTAATTGCTGGATTGTTTCCCTCTCAAACTGCGATCGCAATTCTTGCTTTTGATTTTCGAGCTTTTGCTGCAATCGTTGATATTCTTCACGCAAAGCGATGATTTCTAAATTTGGAGACTCTATATTACTTGTTGGTTCTGTAATAAATTTCGCGAACAATTCGTTTAGATTGATTTGTAATACTTCTGCCAACTTTGCTAAATCTGTATATCTTAAAGTGGATACATTCCCTTTGCGGATTGTGTCGATTGCTCGACGCGATATACCCGTGCGATCGCTTAGCGCTTGAAAGCTAGATATATCAACTAATTTCATCAATTGACGTAATATTTCAGTGCGATCGCCCATAAATTTGTTTTGATATGCAGATAATTGAAGTATAGACAAAATTTAAAAAGCCTTGCTTAGCAAGGCTTTTTAAATTTTATTGAACTAAGAGGAAAAATACCCTACCGCTCTGCGGTTTGATTAAATTCTATTAAAAAAGAATTTGATACACCGTCCGCTTGCGGCGGGGGAATTCATTAAGGGCGACTAGAATCTAGGGCTAGAGTACCAAATCGGAATTTAAGGTCACTGCTAGATCGGTATTAGGATTGACAGAAGCAAGAGTGACGCTATCACGTCCGATAAATAGACCGAGCAACGTGCCAATACCTGCACCACCTAAAATCTCTTCAGTTGCGAGCGCACGATCGCCAGTTACGGCAGCGATCGCAGCAGCAGCAGCAGCCCCAAGAGCAGCATTTTGCACTAGCTTACCTACACTCAAGCCTTTCTGAACTTGCTCGGTTGTGGTCACAACTTTAGAAGTGGCGTTGATTGGAACTCTGCGGCCATTTGCAAACACGAGTTCACTAGCAAAGAACTGAGCACCACCTGATACAGTTCTCAATTCACCGACTACTTGAGTTCCAGTAGGAATCAGGATCGTGCCTTGGGGATTAGCAATATTTTGCGATACAGATAAGGTCAATGGGACTTTTTCATCTGGTCCAAGCAAAATTTTATCCTTGGAATACTGAACTGAGATTGTATTGCCTGCGGGAATTCTGACTTGATTTTGGACTGGTGGAGTTGCCACCTGACCGACTATATAAGGGGAAGCGATCGCTGTTGCCTGACCTGAGCGTACCAATGCTTGATAGATAAATGCCGCAACTTCAGCTCTAGTTGCGGTTTGGTTGGGATTTAAGAACTGCACGTTGGGATAGTTAACCACCATGCGATTCTCGGTCGCGGCTGCCACACTATTTCGAGCATAGTTAGGAATGCCAGCAGCATCAGCATAAGTCTGTAAAATTGTTTCAGGTGCTTGGCTGGCAGAATAACCTAAGCCATTAGAAAGAGAAACTAAAATTTGCACGCGTGGAATATTTTGTGCAGGCTCAAAAACATTTCCAGGATAGCCAGACATAAATCCTGTTGTATAAGACTTTTGTATTGCATTTGCTGCCCAATAATTGGAAGAAACATCAACAAAAGTTACCCCCCCGCGAATTGGCGCTTTATTCATAGCTTTGCTGAGCATAGCTGCAAATTGTGCTCTAGTTACTGGATCGTTTGGACGAAATCCCCCATCTGGAAACCCTTTGATAATGTCTCTTGAGGCTAGCTCTTGGATAAAAGTTTGTGCCCAATAGTTTGCTGGTACATCATTAAATGTAGTTTGAGCAAATGTGGGGGCTATGCTTATGAAGGGGAGTGCAGAACTACCAATAAAGCTAGCTACGAGTAATGCAGTGCTAGAACGCTTAGTTAGATGTGTCATTTTGAAATTTCTCCTAAATATACATTCATGCATATTTCACAAAATGACTGTATATCTAAGGTAATTGTTCCTGAAAGATTTTTGAAAATTGCACTGTTACATTCAAAAATTTCTCTTAAATTCTGCTTATCAATCAATTAAATTAAAAAATCAAACACTAGATCGCGTTAAATCAAAGATTTGACGTATTAACTAAATTAAATAAATCAAACAAATCAAACATTAATTTTTTTTGATATTACTAAAGATGACAGGATTTTAGATCTAGGGGAGGCGCTTTGCGCCGTTCCTAGATTCTTAGTTTTTAAAGGCATAGACGTTTCAAATGGTAAGGCGCTAAAAAAAAGTAAAGGTATCGCTTTAATTTTTTAACAATAGATATAGCTAGCTAGGACAAATCAAAACCCAAAATACAAGTGGCAGCATGAAGTGCCGCCACTTGTATTTTGGGTTTTATATCCTAAGCAATCCTTTCATTGCTATAGCATTGATTATCCACTGCCTTGTTGGTTGTTACAAACCGAGAGAATAGAAAAACGACACTTCGGTGTCGTCTTCCTATTCTCTCGGTTTGTGATTGCGATATGATGGATATAAATAGCTTGAATCCCTGACAGTAAGCCTTGACAAAGTTTCAATTTGATTCTATTCCCGATGCCCTTAACGACCTTAAATCTGGTCGCCTCATTGTCGTTGTCGATGATGAAAACCGTGAAAATGAAGGCGATCTGATTGGGGCAGCTCAGTTTGCCACACCTGAAATGGTGAACTTTATGGCAGTCAAGGCGCGGGGCTTGATCTGTCTCGCCATGACAGGCGATCGCCTCGATCGCTTAGATTTGCCACTGATGGTCGATCACAATACCGATAGCCAACAAACTGCTTTTACCGTCAGTATTGATGCAGTAGAAGATACAACGACAGGAATTTCGGCAGAGGATCGATCGCGCACAATTCAGGCGGCAATTAATCCCAATACACGCCCCAACGATCTGCGTCGCCCTGGACATATTTTTCCACTTAGAGCAAAGGAAGGCGGCGTACTTAAACGCGCTGGTCATACTGAAGCAGCCGTGGATTTGTCACAAATGGCAGGACTATATCCCGCAGGTGTAATTTGCGAGATCCAAAATGATGATGGCTCAATGGCAAGGTTACCTGAGTTAATTGAATATGCCAAGCTGCACAATCTCAAATTAATCAGTATTGCCGATCTGATTAGTTATCGTCTGGCTCACGATCGCTTTGTGCAGCGAGAGGCGATCGCGAATTTGCCATCGTTATTTGGAGATTTTAAGGTTTATGCCTACCGCAATACGCTCGATAGTACCGAGCATTTAGCGATCGTCAAGGGCGATCTTCAAGACTTCCCCGATCAGGAAGTTTTAGTGCGGGTTCATTCTGAATGTCTCACAGGCGATGCTCTTGGCTCATTGCGTTGTGATTGTCGCGGACAGTTACAAAGTGCTTTGAAAATGATTGAATTTGCTGATTGGGGTGTGGTGATCTATTTGCGCCAAGAAGGGCGCGGGATTGGCTTGATTAATAAAATCAAAGCTTATGCATTGCAAGATGGCGGCTTAGATACAGTTGAAGCCAATGAGAAACTGGGATTCGGCGCCGATCTGCGTACCTATGGGGTCGGAGCGCAAATTCTGCACGATCTTGGCATCAAAAAAATGCGTTTGATTACTAATAATCCCCGTAAGCTTGCTGGACTTAAAGGTTTTGACATTGAAATTGTCGGTCGCTTGCCCCTGTTGATCGAAACCAATGAATATAATTGGCGTTATCTTGAAACTAAGGCAGAAAAACTCGGACATTTGCTCCTACAAACGAAGCTAGTTACACTGGGTATTCGTTGGGCAGAGCAAAAGTCTCCTGAATGGCTCGATCGGCTGAGGGAAGTTGCGGCAACTAACGGTCTGCTATTGCAGGAAGAAACTTCTACTGCTTTTGCGAGCTTGTTTGCTAGTGCTGACACTGAAAACCCTGCTGAGCCAGACAAAGGTTCGGCCAAAGAGCTTTCTAATAAGCTAACAATCGTACATTTAGGCTTTGACAGCTCTAATGAAATTTCTGAAGACTGGTACGAACAACCAGATCACCTTTATCGTCAGGCGATCGTGCGTGTATTCAAATATCTAAAACAATGGGAGCAGGTGACGACTTTTAGATTTTGTGTGGCAATCAATGGTTCGGATTTGCCTGATACTTTTGTGGAAACTATTAATCTTGGTTTGTCATGGCATACCCCTTGGAAACGCGATCGCATGTACGAGTGGTTTAACTTTTTCCTCCACGACGGCGACGATCTTGCCATTCGAGAAAAGTAAGATAGCCAATGCCACTGGTAGCGATCGCTAGCAGTACTATTGCAATCCAGAAAAAAGAATTTAAAACAACTGCCTCTGACATAATGCTTTTCTATTTGTTGCTAGTTATTGTATCTATCACCACCTGAGTTAAACTATAAAACCTAAAAGAGATTAGGGTCGCTTCGCGACCCTAATCTCTTTTAGGTTTTGAGATTGTCCTAACATGACTGACGATAGCTACAACATAAATGTATATCAATAAATATAGCAATGAAAGAATAGCTAGGACAAATCAAAACCCAAATAAATAGAGGCGGCGCTTTGCGCCGCCTCTATTTAAGCAAAACTTGCATTGCTATATAAACCAGAGGGGACGTTTTGTGTCTTCTCTGGTTTGGGATTTTAGAACTGGTATCCCAAACTGAAATAAAAGGCAGATTCTTGTAAATTTGTACCGCGATCGCTGAGATTTATAAATGGAATCGCATAATCCAATCTTAAATTTAACCGTTCAATAGGTGTAAGCAATAGTCCTACACCACCTCCAGCTAAAAAGTTTTGACTGGGTAAGGGATTGGGATTATTGGAATTATTCCATACTGCGCCAGCATCTAGAAAAGGAATAACTTGTAAAAATGCTGTACCTATATCGTTGCGTAGTGCCACAATGCGATTTTCTAGGGAAAAGCGGATGCCATTATCACCCGTTCGGGCATTTTGGCGAAATCCACGCAAGGACTGACCGCCACCAATCGTAAATTGCTGCGAAGATAGCAACGGATCGGCAGATAGTTGGAGATCTAACGAGCCGATTAACAATGAATCCGTTCCCAAAGATTGCACGCGTTGGATCTGTCCTAGCCAGCTAAAAAACGAGGCACTCGGTGTCGTCACTCTAGTTGAGCCGAATAAACCAGTCCCTAAACTAAACTGCGATCGCAATGCCCAAGCCCCAAACTGATCGCGTAATGTGTAGTCTTGCCCGAATCTAATTACACTAGTTCGGCTTGTGCCATCTGCTTCTGGCCCAATACCAAAGGGAATGGCGAGATCGTTAAAGGCAAAGGTTTGACCTTGCTGATAGGCATAGCCTAACGACAAAGCTAATTCTTCAACACTTGAGCGAATGAGTGGTTGGCGGAAACTTATATCAAATAGATTATTATTGCCACGAATATTTAGAGCATCAAAAGGGGCTTGAGTGATGCGATAGTTGCTTGGAGAATATCGCAAACTCAAGGTTCCATTCATCGGATTGAGCGGCAAACTGTAGGAGAGATCGTACTGATTGGAGCCACTGGTTGTCGTTCCATAATAGGAAGCTGTCAAGATGTCGCCATTACCAGAGAGGTTCCGAAAGAATAAGCCGCCGCCATAGCGCTCTGAACCTACTGCGGGAGGCGAAAAGTTATCGATGCTGGCAAATCCACCGAACTGATTTGCTTCTTCCACTTTAACAACAAGAATACTACTATCGTTTTGAGTTCCTGCTTTGAGGGTAGCTTCTACATTACGAAAAATAGGATCTGCGCGTAGAAGTCGTAATTGATCTTCCAGTTTGGCAGCATTCAGGGGAATACCAACTCCTAGCGCTACTCGCGATCGTACATAATCGGGATTGGTATTAACTAAGCCTTGAATTTCAATTTTTTCAACTTTGCCCTCAATGACTTGAATTGTGACTATGCCATCAACAGTTTTTTGAGGATCGACTACTGCCTGAGAAGTTATGTAGCCGCGATCGGCATAGATTTGGGTGATTGATTGAGCTGCTTTTTGAATTTGTTCGGGAGTTACTTGTTTTCCTTCTAAGGTTTGAATGATTCCCTCTAGATCGGCTTTATCTAATATGGTACTGCCAATAATTTCGACTTTTTTGATAGCGATCGCTTGAGCGATTTGGGAAGGAACTAGTATAAATGGCTGAGCCGAAGATCTATTAGAATTATCAATCCTAGTTATGCTATTTAGCGGTTGTAGGCTAGTATTAATCGAGCTACCATCAATAGGTTTTGCTGCTGCCGATTCTATCGATACGCTGACAATACAGCTAAATATCAAAGAACGCGATAGATTATGACTGATTAGTGTGAATGAGTTCATGCTACTAGGGTCAATTTTATTGGCAACAATGCACAAAAGAATAACCTAGAATAGTAAATCTAAGTCGTAATTTTTTTAATCAATATACAACAGTTAACAAAAATTACAATATTGATTGAGTAAGTAAATGCTATAAGTTTTCTAAGACCACTAGAAAATTAATTTTATAGATTAGGACATCTTTAATCAATCTAATTCCATAAAATTAATCGGTATTTAATTTGTAAATGGGCAAATAAATAGAATTTATAAATGTTCCTGAGCTTTACTCATTACAAAGGAGAAATTAAATGTCTACAGTCTTCAAGATTGGCTTTAAGTATATTAAAAGAGTAGCGATCGCCTTGCTTTTGACACATCCCTTTGTTGTGGGTAGTGCCGCCTATGCTCAGTCAATTGTGCCAGCTAACGATCTAGGCACACAGGTAAATTCTGCCACTACTAATTCTCAACAATTAAATATTACAGGTGGTACGCAGGCAGGAATAAATCTTTATCACAGTTTCCAGCAATTTGGCTTGGAGCAAGGGCAGATTGCTAATTTTTTATCTAATCCAAGTATTCAAAATATTCTCGGTCGAGTGGTTGGTGGCAACCCATCAATAATTAATGGATTAATTCAGGTTACGGGTGGTAATTCTAATCTCTATTTATTAAATCCTGCGGGAATCATTTTTGGCTCCAATGCCAGCCTAAATGTTCCTGCTGCCTTTACGGCAACTACGGCAAATGGAATTCAGGTGGGTAATGGTTGGTTTGGATTGAATACAGGGATTGATGATGTCAAGAAGTTAACTGGTACTCCTCAAGCTTTCGGCTTTGCTAGTAATACTTCAATGACCGCTAGCGATCAACCAGTAGCCGCGATCATTAATACTGGCAATCTTACAACTCAAGAAGGTCAAAGCATTACTCTTGTAGGTGGTTTGGTGATTAATACAGGCACGATCGCTTCCCCATCAGGCAAAGTTACGATCGCTGCCGTACCCGATGGCAAGTATGTCAAAATCACCCCTGAAGGCAGCCTCTTAAGTTTAGAGCTGCCGATCGCTGACCAACAAGAACTCGCACAACGTTCCATTCTTACTTCCGATCTACCTAGCCTTTTGAGAGGTTCTACGGAACTTCGCAATCTCACAGGTTTAAATGTGGATAGTTCGGGTAATGTGCTAGTTGGCAACACGGCTATTCCCGCAACTTCAGGAACGGCGATCGCGTCAGGAACGATTGACGTATCTAGCTCAACGGCTAAAGGTGGCGAGATTAATGTCTTGGGCGATCGCGTTGGTCTGGTTTCAGCAAATGTTAATGCTTCTGGTGCAATCGGTGGCGGAACGGTTTTAATTGGTGGCGATTATTTGGGGAAAGGAGTTGTTCCTAATTCTCAAATCACTTTCGTCGATCGATCTTCAACAATCAATGCAGACGCAATGCAATCAGGGAATGGCGGTAAAGTGATTGCTTGGGCAGATGATAAAACTAGCTTTAGCGGTAAAATCTCCGTGCGCGGTGGCATCAATGGAGGTAATGGTGGATTTGTTGAAACTTCTGGCAAAAACTATCTCAATGTTCAAAATGCTTCAGTAGATGCTTCTGCTGCTAACGGCAAAATAGGAAGCTGGCTGCTCGATCCACGTAACATTATCATTCAGACTGGTGGAACGACAGTCGTTGCCGATCCTTTAATTCTCACTAAGTTAGCAGATGCTAGTGATACTACTAATGATTTTACAATCGATCCATCGGTTATCAGTGGCGCGACTGCCAATGTGACGCTTGTTGCATCTAACGACATTACTTTTAATAATTCAATCAGTAACTTTAATGACAATGTAACTTTGACTGCGATCTCTGGGAACCAGATTAAAACTATATCTGGAGTCAATGTTAGCTTTTTTGGACTTAATAGCGGGATTAACTTTTCAGCTAATGGTGATATCACAATCGCTCCCAAAGGAACTAACTTCTTTAGTCGAGCGATCGAAGCTAGTAATATTTCACTTACTAGCACTAATGGAAATATCAGCACTGGTAGCATTCGCGCCACCGATTCTACTCCTATCGGTAGCCAAGTAGTTTTAACCGCTAATAATGGCTCAATCCTATTGGATGGGTTTATTCAGGCTGGCGATTCCAATAATGCCACCACTGACAGCAAGATTACGATTACCGCGCAACGATTTACAGCGATCAATCCTTTATCTTTCAATGCTAATTATGTAAATGTGGGAGATACAACGGGCTTTATTAACAATGGTCAACAGAATCCTACTAGCTTGATTGCCTATGCTGCTTTTACAACCGATCCTGTGGGAACATTTACAGGAGCCCCCGTTCGCAGCATTCAACTTCAGTTACCAGGTGATACTGCTCCGCGCACGATCGCAGGAAGCGGCGCATCAATTATTTCTATAAATATCCTCAAAGACACAACTTTTTCTATTTATCCAAAAGCGATCGCCTCTGGAACGAGTGGTACAAGTGGGGCTATTTCCCAAGGCGTTTCTTCTATTCCACCCAATGTCTTGGTTCTAATATCTGACCAGTCCTTTAGCTCTAATACTAATACTAGTAATAATACTAGTCTTGCTAATGCCTTAACTGCGAATACCTTGAGTAACGATGCGATCGCTTCAGCGCGTACTGCTGACTTGCAGGCGAATGCTGGTGAAGTTAAGGACTGCGAACAGACTGGGACAAAGAAACCAATTTTGAATCTCACCGCATCTGTGCCTTCTGCAACCGTGACTCGCAATGTCCAAAATCCAAAGCGTTCTAATTTGCCACCATGCAAAGAATAATTCGATCCTATGAAAAGTAAAGGTTATGCGATCGCGATATTGTTTGTAATTGGCTTAACATCACCGATCGCAGCGTGGGCAGCAGGAATTAGTAACCCTGCTATTCCATCCCAAGATGTACGATCGCCAGCAGATGAACTGGTGGAGAAGGGTTTTCAGCAATTTCGGGCGCAAAAGTTCGATCTGGCGTTCGCTAGTTGGCAGCAAGCGCTTAAACTTTATCAGCAGCAAAAAAACAGTAAAGGAGCGATCAATGTCCTCGCAGGTTTAGCAGAAGCATCAAAACAGCTCGGCAAATACGAGCAAGCGATTGCTTACTTGCAGCAATTACTAGCTTTAGCGCAAAGTCTAGAAGATCGGCAAACTGAAGCCGATGCTTTGGGTAATCTGGGTAATAACTATCGCGTTATCGGCAACTCCGTTAAGGCTTTAGAAGTACAGAATCAACGATTAGCAATTATGCAAGAACTGAGCGATCTCCAAGGTGAAGGAAAAGTGCGCGCTAGTCTTGGCAACATTTACTACGATCTCGGCAACTATAGCAAAGCTGAGACTTTCTATCGCCAAAGTCTGGAATTGGCACAACGTCTTGGAGATCGGCAAACTGAAGCCAATGTGCTGGCTGATCTGGGCAATAACTATCGTGTTATCGGTAACTACGTTAAGGCTCTAGAAGTACAGAATCAAGGATTAGTAATTAGGAAAGAACTGAGCGATCGCCAAGGTGAAGGACAAGTGCGTGCTAGTCTTGGCAACATTTACTACGATCTCGGCAACTATAACAAAGCCGAGACTTTCTATCGCCAAAGCCTGAAAATTGCCAAAGAAGTTGGCAACAATAACGGTGAAGTTTTTCTATACAATAGTTTGGGAGGAATTGCTGGAGCTAGAGAAGAATACCAAGAAGCAATTAAAAATTACAAGCAAAGTTTAGCTATCGCCCAAAAAATTGGACTTAGGGCAGAAGAAGGGAATGCGCTGAATAATATTGGCTCTGGCTATCACGTTCAGCGTAAATATAAAGAAGCGATAACTTATTACGAACAAGCCCTGACTGTTGCGAAGGATATTAAAAACCCACGCATTGAAGGAGCTGCGATCGGTGGTTTAGGATTAGCCTACGTTTTTTTAGGAGAATACGATAAAGCTTTATCTTTTCAGGAACAAAGCTGGGTATTAGCCAAACAAATAGGCGATCGTCGCTTAGAAGCAATGACTTTAAGTAATTGGGGCTATACACTTTGGCGATCGCAAAAGTATCCAGAAGCAGAGCAAAAGTTTCTCAACAGTCTGAGCCTATTGGAATCTCTACGTTCTAACTTAAGTGATAATGACAAAGTTTCTATTTTTGATACGCAACTTCATGCGTTTAATTTGTTGCAGCAGATTATGGTTGCCCAGAATAAGCCTGAAGTAGCTTTAGAAATTGCTGAGCGGGGACGCGCTCGGGCTTTTGCCGAACTGCTCTCCCGTCGTCTGAACTCAAGCGCACCATTGAAAGCAGAGCAGAAGAGGGATGCTAACGCCGTATCTTTGGAATCTGTGAATATTGCCGATATTCGACGCATTGCTCAACAACAGAATGCGATATTAGTGGAATATTCTCTGATTACCGATCCTAGTTTTATTGGACAAGGAAAACTCAAAGGTGAATATACCAAGCTTTATATTTGGGTCGTACAACCTTCTGGCGCGATCGCCTTTCGGGAAGTCGATCTCACCAAAAATAGCTCGATAGTTGACCTTGTTTCAGATATGCGCAGCTTTTTCAATGATGCTGGCTCAATAGAACAAGATCCCAAAAAAGTTGCAGCTAAATATGGCGAACTGAAGCAACTGCATACGCTTCTCATTCAGCCAATTCAAGATTTGCTCCCTAAAGACGATCGGACAGGAGTAATTTTCTTACCCCAATCACTGCTGTTTCTAGTTCCCTTTGCCGCACTCATCGATCCCCAAGATAAATTCCTAATCGAGCGTTATACCGTCCAAATTGCCCCTGCAATTCAGGTACTCGATCTCACGCATCAAATTCGGCAGCAATTACAAAAAGTGAATCTACAAGAGATTCTGATCGTTGGCAATCCCACAATGCCAACTTTGGGCGATCCACCAGTACAATTGCCATCTTTGCTGGGTGCAGAAAAAGAAGCAAAGGCGATCGCCTCTTTGCTCAAAACAACTTTTTTAACAGGCAATCAAGCCACAAAAGTTGAAGTTGTTGAAAAAATGAAAAATGCACGATTTATCCATCTAGCTACGCATGGATTGTTAGAGGAATATCGCAAAGGTGATATCCCAGGTGCGATCGCCCTTGCACCTAGTCAAATCAATGGTCAAACTGATGATGGGTTCCTGACTGCTGGCGAAATTATTACGATGCGATTGAATGCGGAGATGGTAGTACTCAGTGCTTGTAAAACTGGACAGGGGCTTTTAACTGGGGATGGTGTGATCGGTCTATCGCGATCGCTAATTACCGCAGGGGTTCCGAGCGTAGTCGTATCGTTATGGTCAGTCCCTGACGATCCTACGGCATTGTTGATGACCACTTTTTACAAAAAATTTCAAACAATTCCTAATAAAGCCCAAGCTCTGCGTCAGGCGATGCTTGAGACTAAATCTAAGTACCCAGATCCCCTCAATTGGGCAGCTTTTACCTTAATCGGTGAATCCCAATAAAAAAGGGCGCTTAGCGCCCTTTTTTACTTTTATAGTCCGTTACGTCCCCAGACAACAAAAGCAATCGAAAGTGTAAACATACCGAGTACGCCAAACCAACCCAATGACAAGATATCCATAGTTTTGTAAAGATTTTAATAAATTTTTCTAAGTATTATAATACGCTTTCCTGCGTCAAAGAGAAACCAGAATGGACGTTTTGCGCTGATTCTATAAATTAGAAAGGTTGAATATCTTCACCCATTTCTAATGTGGATTTTATGAGAATGTTAAGTCGAATGCCCGTAGCAACTTTTTATTAGAAATTGCATTCTTAATTAACTATCTGGCATTTCAGGATTACGATGTGCTGCTTGCTGCACATCGTAATCCTAACGTTTAAATTTTCTGGAGGCGATCGCATTATGTCTTTATCAAAAAAAATCTTAATGGCATCGGCTTGCTCTTGCTTAGTGGCAAGTACTGTAATTGCTTCGCCATTTGTTTTCGATACTTCTTCTGCCCAAGCTCAAGCACGCAAGGTACGCTATATCCCACCTAGTAATCTTGATGCTCCTAAAGTTTCAGGATCGGGGATTACTCGCAGTGCTGGCTGTGTTGATGCAACCTGCTTTATTGCCTTGATCCCAGATTTACAAGTTGACGATCGACCAGCTCCATTAACGATCTCAGAGCGTCCCACCGTCTATTTGCTAGTTCCCAAAATCAAAAAGGGACAGGCTAGATTTACGCTGAATGAAGTAGATGATAAGCTACAGAAAGCAACTAGAGTTTATCGAACCACATATATTTTTCAAAATAATGTTGGTGTGGTTGCTCTGAAGTTGCCTGATGATGCACCTGCCTTAAAACTTAACAAGAACTATACTTGGGACGTTATTCTGACAGAGGATGATTTTGGTTTTGCTGAAACTGTTCGCGGTTCAGTACGTCGAATTGAGCTTCGTCCGAAACTGCTAAAACAGCTAGAATCCACCGTCAATCCATTAGAAAAAGCCGCCTTATTAGCTCAAGAAGGTATCTGGTTTGAGTCACTACAAGCTCTAATCGATGCCCAAAAGTCTTCACCCAAGGACATGGAAGCTAAAAAAGAATGGTCTGAACTTTTGAAAGCGGTCAAATTGGAGCGGGCAATCGACAAACCCTTCCTAGACTGTTGTAAGGTTAAAACTCAAAATCCATTGGGTGTAAATATAAAGAGTTATTAGAGACATTCGTCCTTTGTTTGGTTAGATATTTATGGCGATCGCCTCTCATATCAAGAACACCTTGTGGAAATGGCGTGGTATTGCGATCGCTGCGCCAGCTATAACGATCTTTACAATTGGGTTGCGATTAGTTGGCGCATTAGAGCCTGTCGAATTAGCCATGCTAGACCAATTCTTTCGGTGGCGATCGCCTGAACCTGTAGATAATCGGATCGCGATCGTTGGCATTGACGAAGCGGATGTTCGTAAATATGCATGGCCGATTGATGATGCTTTACTCGCCAAATTATTGGATAAAGTCCGACAGCAAAAACCACGCGCGATCGGTATCGATCTTGCGCGCGATAAACCCGTTGGGGCTGGCTACGCACAATTAGAAAAACTGTTTAAAACTACTCCCAACTTGATCGGTGCGAAAAGAGTAGCCGATTCAACTGACTCAAATTATGCTGTATCTAGTTCTAATATTAATCCGCCGCCTGCACTAGCGGAGCTAGACCAAGTTGGCGCGATTAATCTACCCATTGACGCTGACGGACGCATTCGCCGAGGCTTATTATCCCTCAGCTCACCAGATGGAAAAATCTCACTCAGCTTGGGCTTACAGGTTGCTTTGCTCTATCTCGATGGTGAAAAAGTAGTGCCATTTGAGAAGGCATTAAATCCACCAAGGTTACGCGAACATGATGGTGGATACAGTCATGCAGATGTTGGCGGACATCAATTTATAATTAATTATCGCCGATCGCTAAAGGGTTTTCAGATCGTGCGAATGGAAGATGTATTGGAAGGTAAGATCGCCCCAGATTTACTGCGCGATCGCGTAGTGCTAGTTGGCACAACGGCAGTAAGTTTGAAGGATCTATTTTTAACTCCCCTTGATACTGGCATTGGTAGCACACGTCTGTTTACGTCGGGAGTAGAAGTTCATGCCCAGATTGCCAGCCATATACTCAGTAGTACTTTGGATGGACGTACAACAATTCAAGTTTGGGGAAATTATTGGGAATGGCTCTGGATCTTTGGCTGGTCTTTAGTTGGTTCGCTTCTGATTTGGCAATGGCGCAATGTGAATACGAAAGATCGCGAAATTCCATTGTTATTATTGCGATCGCTCAGTGTACTTACCTTAGGTGGAAGTTTATTTGCCGCTTGTTTTATTGCTTTTGCCTATGGTTGGTGGTTGCCATTTGCCCCTGCGATGATCGCCTTTCTTGGTGGTGGTGCGATCGTAACCAGCTATCTAGCGATCACGGCGGCGCAAATCCGTACTTACTTTAGTCGCTATTTGACTGATGCTGTGGTCAAGAGTTTATTAGAAACTCCTGAAGGTTTGAAGTTGGGAGGCGATCGCCGTAAAGTGACGATTCTGATGTGTGACCTGCGCGGCTTTTCCACTATTTCTGAAAAGATGCTCCCTGAAAAAGTGGTGGAAATTCTCAATGTTTTTCTTGGCACCATGACGGACGCGATCGCCCCCTATCAAGGCACAATTGATGAGTTTATTGGTGACGCAATTCTCGTTCTATTCGGTGCGCCGATCCATCGCGAAGATGACGCGGCAAGAGCGGTAGCCAGTGCGATCGCCATGCAATTAGCCATGAGATCGGTTAATCAAAAGCTTACGGAAATGGAATTGCCCGAAATTGCGATGGGGATTGGCATCAACACAGGCGAAGTCGTTGCAGGAAATATAGGATCGCAATCTCGCGCCAAGTATGCCGTTGTGGGCAATCATGTTAATCTGACTGCGCGGATTGAGTCCTACACCGTGGGTGGTCAGATTCTCATTGCCGAAACTACCTATAAAGAAATACAGGAAATTGTCAAAACCAATGGCTCTATGGAAGTGGAACCTAAAGGCGTATCGCAACCAATCTCGATCTACGATATTTATGGCATTGGCGGCATATACAACCTAGAACTACCTTCTATTCATGAATCCCTAAAAGTGCTAGATTCGCCTATCCCAATTACCTACCGTATTTTGGAAGAAAAGCATCTAGGTACAGAAATCTTTGTGGGCGAATTGCGGCAGCTATCTCCCTATGGGGCGGAGATGTTTGTTGAAGAGGATATTTCCATTTTGACAAATCTCAAAATTTATCTAAAGATTTATGCCAAAAATTCTCTATCTTCAACTTCGCGGCAACCAGAAATTGAGGGGGAAATCTATGCCAAAGTCTTAAAGCAAATAGATAATCAAGCAATTGTGCTTAATCAGGTCTTATCAGAAAATTTAGTCCTAGAGAATAAGCTGCCGATCGCCACTCCACAAAATCAGCGATCGAGTCATACTAAACAAGTTTATGTACATTTCACTACAGTACCAAGCAATCTCAAAGCATGGATCGAGTCAGTCACTTTATAGTCAAGTCAAACATCTTTTACCTACAAGATGTTTGACGGCTCACATCACTATCGTTTCATCTTTTGGGTTTTATAGCGATCGCCAGTCATGTTAGAACAAAATCAAAACCCAAAGGAGTATTGCGGCGCGAAGCGCCGCAATACTCCTTTGGGTTTTAAGCTATGCATAAACGATAAGCTGTTTGGCTTTGAAGATTAGCGAAACAAAGAGTTAAACTGTTTACATCACAGGTAGTACATTAATCATTTTCGAGCAGCTCAATTTTGCCCTATGCCCAATCGTCTCGCGCAGTCGCAAAGTCTCTATCTCCGCAAACATGCTGACAACCCGATCGATTGGCATCCTTGGGGCGACGAAGCATTAGAGAAAGCTAGAACTGAAAACAAACCGATATTTTTGTCGATTGGTTACTCTAGCTGTCATTGGTGCACGGTGATGGAACATGAGGCGTTTTCGGACACTCTGATTGCAGACTATATGAACGATCGCTTTGTAGCCATTAAGGTCGATCGGGAGGAGCGCCCCGACCTTGATAGCATCTACATGCAAGCCTTGCAAATCATGGGTGAAAGTGGTGGCTGGCCGTTAAATCTGTTCTTAGCTCCCGATGATTTAGTTCCCTTTTATGGTGGGACATATTTCCCGATTGAGCCACGTTATGGACGACCAGGATTTTTGCGCGTACTACAATCAATTCACGAAATTTATTACGATCGCAACCAAGATATCCAAGATTACAAAGATCAGATCGTTCGGAATCTACATCAAGTTAATAAACTGATTCCCGTCCCGATTATTAGCGACGCAGTGTTAGCCAATGGAATTGCTAAATGCGCCGAAGTTGTTACTAATCGCGATTATGGAACTTGTTTCCCGATGATTCCCTACGCCAATTTTTTGTTGATGGCAAGTCGTTTTGAAACTGATGAATCTATTCTCAAAAATAAAGCTCAACAGCGTGGCTTAGATTTGGCTCTAGGCGGTATTTTCGATCATGTTGCAGGAGGATGGCATCGCTATACGGTCGATCACACTTGGACAGTGCCGCACTTTGAGAAGATGCTCTACGACAATGGCTTGATTATGGAATATCTCGCTAATCTCTGGTTGTCGGGATTACAAGAGCCTGCGATCGCAAGAGCCTGTGAACTAACTGCAACTTGGCTTCAACGCGAAATGTTGGCGGAAGAAGGCTGCTTTTATGCTTCTCAAGATGCCGATAGTGAAGGTAGAGAAGGCAAGTTTTGGGTATGGAACTTTGCGGAACTAAAGAAGATTTTTAGCACCACAGAATTGGATCCGCTCATTCAAGAGTTCACGATTTCGGTGAACGGCAATTTTGAAGAAACTAATGTCTTACAACGCAAAAAACACGGCGAACTTTCACCAGAAATAGAAGCTAGTCTAACCAAGCTGTTTCGTCGTCGTTACGGCGAGTTTTCGCGACCAACTGATGCTTTTCCTGTTGCTCGTAGTCAAGATGATATTCGTGAAATTGATTGGGAAGGTCGCGTGCCACCTGTGACGGATACTAAAGCGATTACAGCTTGGAATGCAATGATGATTTCAGGTTTAGCGACGGCTTATCGAGCTTTCCAAAAGCCAATTTACAAGCAACTTGCGGTTAATGCTGCTAAATTCATTCTCGGAAATCAATGGATCGAGGGACATCTACAACGAATTAATTATGAAGGTCAGGCGGCGGTGGCGGCGCAGTCTGAGGACTATGCTTTACTGATTAAAGCCCTTCTCGATCTTCATCAGGCTATTCCTGAAGATGCAGACTTCTATCTCCAACAGGCGATCGCGATCCAAGCTGAGTTCGACCGCGACTTCTGGGATACGATGTCGGGTGGCTACTTTAATACAACTAGCGAATCAAGTCAGCATCTACTATTGCGAGAGCGTAACTATCAAGACAATGCAACTCCTTCACCAAATGGTATCGCGATCGCGAATTTAGTCCGTTTCGCCAGTCTTACGGAAAAACTCGAATATCTAGATCGTGCCGAATTAGCTCTAAAACGCTTTGGACATGTGATTGCGAATAGTCCTGTGGCTTGTCCTAGTCTCTTAGTCGCCTTTGACTGGTTCCGCAACCATACGCTCGTGCGTACTAATCCTTCGCAATATGCCTACCTCAACTCACAATATCTTCCCTCAGTAATGTTGCGAATCGATCGGCATTTACCAAATCCTGAGGCGATCGCGATGGTTTGTCAGGGGTTTGCCTGTCTCGAACCTGCCACGACTCAGGAGATGTGCGATCGGCAATTGTTGCGAAGTATGACTAGAGTTCGATAGCTTAAAATCAAATCGCAGTACCGAGCAAATACAACAAACTCATCCGAATCGCCACGCCATTAGTTACCTGCTTATCGATCAAGCTCAAGCGCGGATCGTCCATCAAGTCGGAGCTAATCTCCACACCACGATTGACGGGACCTGGGTGCAAAACTTGAACATTGGGCGCACATTTTGAGAGGCGATCTCGGGTAATACCATATCTAGCGTGATATTCGCGCAAGCTGGGAATCAGGAATTGTCCCATCCGTTCCATTTGCAAGCGCAAAGTCATCACAAAATCAGCATCCTCAAGGGCAGGTTCGAGAGAATAATGAATTTTTGCGCCATATTCAGCGAACTCTGGTGGTAATAATGTTGGTGGTGCAGCGAGATGCACATCTGCCCCATTAGTAAGCAAGCTCCAGAGATTCGATCGCGCTACTCGTGAATGCAAAATATCGCCGACGATCGCTATTTTTTTGCCCTTGAGATCTTTTGCCGTGGGTGCAGTGGGATTCATATACATGCATAGCGTCAATAAATCTAGCAATGCTTGAGATGGATGTTCATGCTTGCCATCGCCAGCATTGAGAATCGCAACTTTGCCACTGAGGGCATCCATATCTTTCGCGATCGCCAAGGGCACGCCTGCCGATTGATGGCGAATCACCATAATATCTGTTCCCATCGCGAGGAACGTCCGCGCTGTATCGAGAATCGTTTCACCCTTTGAGAGCGAAGATGTTCCTGGGGCAAAATTTAAAGTATCAGCGGACAAACGCTTGGCGGCAAGCTCGAAACTATTGCGAGTACGGGTTGAAGATTCAAAAAATAAATTAGCCACAACTTTGCTCTGCAAAGTCGGCACTTTTTTATTGCGGCGCGACAGTACTTCTAAAAAGCTAACGGCTGTCTGCAAAACCGTTTCATAATCATTCGGTGTAAAATCGGCAAGCGAAATCACATGTCGTCGCTTCCAAGTAAGTTCAGTCATGATCTAGGCTATGAGATAAAAAATACACCGATGGGTGCAGGGGCAACCATGTCACTTGGTAAGAAAGCACGGGAGCTAACCAATATTAGTGTAAACAAGAAGATTGCAAAAATAATTAGCGGCGCAATGTACTGACGAAAGAATGGCACGATTTTTGATTTGGATATGACAACAAATACATTATCTACGATTTAAAGTGCTTTGAGGTCTAAATTAAGTAGCTGGGCATAATTAAAAACCAGAGCCAAAACCTGTGGTGCACGCGCAGTATGCACCACAGGTTTTGGGGTTTTATATTTAATTGCGCCTAGCTACTTAATTAGTGGTGCGTCACTTCGCCGCGCACCACTAATTATTCACTGGAAAGGACGTGGGTAGGAAAGAGTGAGAACTTAATATAGCTAATGGTTTAAGACATCTTTTTTATGTTGAGGAGATGCGGCAATCGCTGCAACTTGTGCCAGTAGATCGTCGGAAACTCCCATCTCTTTGAGTGTGATCATCAAATCTTCTGCAACAGCATCAAAATGTTCGCTGTTTAAACCTTGCTGAGCTACTAATTCTTTATGAGCCTCGCGCATATGTTGACCGTCAAATTTATCTGTTCCCCCAAAAGCATAGGTGAGAAAAGCTTTCTGGTGCGCCCTTTGCTTCTGCATATCGGTATTTGCAAAAAAGTGCTTGATCCGATCGTCGCGTAAAACCCTTGCATAGAAATTATCAACAGCTAAATCGACGGCTGCTGCACCACCCAGTTTTTCAAATAAAGTCGTCATAATTGTTCTAATTTATTTTCGATTATTTAGAATAGAGATTAAGGAAGTTTTCTTAATTCGCTTCTTGATTTGTGATGCTCAGCTTAGGATAGTTAACTCGCAAAATGCTTTGACTTAAGTCAAGTCGGTTCTAAAATATGATTGGTTTTGTCGCTGAGAACCTTAAATGACAGACATATCAGATCCAAATGACTGGTTACAACAAACCTGCATATTTCGTGGGCTTTCACCAGACAAACTCAAGTCAGTAACACAAATTGCTCAGTGGCAAAGATTTCCAAAAGGAGAAATGATTTTCCAACAGGGTGATGAGGCAACGGGGTTTTATGTGATTAAAACGGGACGAGTCAAAGTATTTAAGCTGTCAGTCAATGGCAAAGAGCAAATTCTGAATATCTTTGGATCTGGGGATGAGTTTGCTGAAGTTCCTGCATTAGATGGTAAGTGTTTCCCAGCTTCAGCAGCGACTCTAGAGACATCAGAACTATTGTTCTTTCCACGGATCGCATTTATTCATTTGCTCTATCAATCTCCTGATATTGCGATTAATATGCTAATTAGCTTTTCGCAGCACTTGCGACATTTTGCAGGTTTAATCGAAGACTTGTCTTTTAAAGATGTTCACCAACGATTAGCTGCATATATCCTCAATTTGACTCAATCTCACTCTCATTCAAACCACGCATTTGATCATAGTAATAAGATTGTGATTCTCGATCTAACTAAAAGTCAGCTAGCATCGTCTTTAGGAACTATTCCCGCTACGCTCTCTAGAGCATTTTATCGGCTCAGTAGTGAAGGAATGATTGCAATGAATGATGCTCAAATTGAAATATTAGATTGCGATCGCTTACAAAAGCTGAGCCAGTTTCTTGAGTAGGATGACTACACCTCTTTTTAAGTGATTGTTGCTAGTAATTTAGGATCTGGTAATGAATCTTGAGATTTTGGCATAATCTTCCGTAGAGCTTCATCGGTGGAAGAAAAACAGTTTTCATGACCGATTTCGGCAAGTAGACCACTACGCTCTAAAAGTTGTTCGACTTCAGGACGAAGACCGCTCAAAATTAACTGACAATCATGGCGTTGTAGATCGTGGTAAATCTCTTCTAAAGCGACTAAGCCTGTCGTATCCATACTCGGTACATAGCGCATTCTTAAAATCAGATTTTTAACTTCAGGAGCTTCACGTAAGAAACTGACAAATCTCTCCGCTGCACCAAAGAACATGGGGCCATCAATACGATAGATGGCGATTTGTTTGCCAAAGTCTAGGGGTACGCCAGCAAGGAATGTACTATCTTCAGGCATTTTGATGAGACTAAGTTCACTCATGCGTTTGATGAATAGAATACCTGCGGCAATCAGACCAACTTCTACCGCGAGTACTAAGTCAAAGCAGACCGTAACTAACCATGTCAAGATCATCACTCCAAAATCAGCATAGGTGGTGTGAATTAGTAAACCGATCGCTTTCCATTCCATCATACGGATGCTAGTAATCATCAGGATTCCTGCAAGCGCGGCTAAAGGAACTTGAGAAGCAAGAGGAGCAAATATCAATACGATTAGAGCAAGTGCGACACCATGAATAACTCCCGATAGGCGAGTTTTACCACCCGCACGCACATTTACAGCCGTACGCGCGATCGCCCCCGTGGCAGGAATTCCGCCGAAGAATGGCACGATCATATTCGCTAAGCCTTGTCCGATTAATTCTCGATCGCTATTGTGGCGATCGCTAACACTCATACCATCGGCAACGACCGCAGCTAGTAAGGATTCAATGCTACCGAGTGCTGCTAAGGCGATCGCAGGATTAATTAATTCGCGAATTAGTCGAAAATCAGTCCAATGGGGAATCGCTTGCAGCATTGGCAAAGATTGCGGAATCACACCAATCGTCGGTACTTCTAGATTCCATTGGGATTTGGCAATTACTGCGGCGATCGTGGCGACGACTAAACCGACTAAAGATCCTGGGATCGATTGATTAATCCGATTCCATAATAATTTTGTGCCAATGGTTAGTAATGCTAAGGCGATCGCCAACCAATTAAATGCTTCTAAATTAGTAATGGTTTGCCATAAAGCTTGTAGAAAATGTTCTTGATTCGGTAAATGCAATCCGAAGAAGTTATTTAACTGCCCACAAAAAATAATTACGGCAATCCCATTTGTAAATCCTGCGGTGACGGGATAGGGAATGAATTTCACCAAACGTCCTAACTTTGCGACACCGAGCGCAATTTGGATAGTTCCTGCCATTACTCCCGCAATCCAAACTTTCTCAATACCATATTTGGCGACGATACCCACTAAGACGACTGCCATCGCACCTGTTGGCCCAGTAATCTGTACGGGCGATCCACCAAATACCGCCGCCACGACTCCCGCCACGATCGCCGTATAAAGCCCTGCTTTTGGTTCTACTCCACTAGCTACTGCAAAAGCAAGTGCTAAGGGCAAGGCAACGACGGCGGCGGTAAGTCCTCCAGTTAAGTCTCCACGCCAATTGTGGAATAATCCATTTAGTCGATCTTTGATACTTACTTGGCTATTTAATTTTCCTGCTTGAGTCATGAGTTTCTTTGATTACTCCAGTTTTTGCAAAGATGCTCGCATTTCAATGACGTGATTGTTAAAAAGTTCTAGAGCCGAATCCAATACTTTAAAAATTGTGGGATCGCCTACGCTGTAGTAGACAAAGTTTCCTTGTTTGCGCGATCGCACTAAGTTGTAACGTCGCATTACCGCTAACTGTTGCGAAACCGCCGATGGTTCCGACTCAATCCACTGTGCGATCGAGTTAACGCTTTGTTCGCCAATCCTTAGAGCATCGAGTATCTGAATTCGGACAGGATTTGATAAAACCTTAAATAAATCCGCCTTGAAATAGCTCGGTTCAAATGTCATATAAACGACCTCATACATTTACACCTCCTCACTTTACGAGATGTGGTTGCAAGGTCAAAAGTGTATTTATTTAGATCTCACATGTTTGAAACTAAGAATATTATAGCTTATGCATATTCAAAGTATTGCGGATAGTTTGGATCGAGTATTTGGTTGGCGATAATCTTTTACGTTAAGGTGATTAAATGTTGCATGGCATGGATATAAAATCTCCGCAATTCTTGTAATTTGGACGATAGCGGATGCCATAGAGCATCAGGTTTTCCTACATGGTGAGAGTATGGAGATGTCCTTTAACTAGCGATAAAATATCCATACTTCCACCCCACAAGCGATCGTACCTAAACATAAGTTAAAATCAAGAAAATCCCAAAATACACGCAATCAATAAGCTTTAAGATGAGATTTGAGTGGGATGAACGTAAAAATCAGGTTAACCGTGCTAAACATGGGTTTGACTTTGCAGGCGCTTATCTGATTTTTAATATGCCTATGGTTGTTGAACTTGACGCAAGAGAAAACTATGGAGAAGATCGGTATATCGGTATTGGCTTACTTCAAGGTCGAGTCGTGGTAGTCGTCTACGCAGAACCTGACGAAGAGACAATCAGAATTATTTCATTACGAAAGGCGCTATCTTATGAACGCAGATACTACGAACAATACATCGCAGACTGATTGGGAGAGAATTGATGCAATGCGTGATGAGGATATTGATACATCTGATATCCCTCCCCTATCAGCAGATTTTTGGGCTAAAGCAAAATTGAGAACTCCTAAACAAATTACAACATCGGTTCAAATCGATCCTGAGACTTTTGCATGGTTTCAATCGCAAGGTGAGAATGCGGCTCAGCAAATGTCTGTCGCTTTAAAAATCTATGCAGAAGCGCATAAGTCTTATGTCACAACGACAAAAGCTTAGAATCTCTTTTAGTGAAATGCCATATAGTTCTTAATCTCAATCACAAAGAGATCGCCTCAAATATCCATACTTTCACGAACAAGCGATCGCTCCTCAATAAACCAACAACATCAAACAGCGATCGCCCCTCTCTAAATTAAATGTTAAGCTACACTAAACTGATCTTGCCATAAGCAAAGTAACCTATGGACATCACTATTCACCTTGAAGAAGAGCAAGCTGACAAACTAAAATATATTCAACAGCAAACTAACCAAGATGCAGCAGTAGTTCTAAATCGCTCTCTGGCTGAAGCGATCGATGCTTATTACCAACAGATTCGATCTTCCCCTCTCGATCCTTTGGCGCAACTACGACAAAGTAAGTTTATTGGTTGTTTTAAAGGTGAACCAGATCTAGCTGCTAATTCAGAAGAGAATTTCAAAGCAATCATGAATGAGAAGTATGATTCTCGCTGATACTGGATTTTTCATTGCTTTGGGTAACAATGGCGATCGCTACCACTCTAGAGCTATCCAAGTAATTTCTACTTTAAGAGAACCACTGATTCAACTTATCCTGTCATTACAGAAACTAGCTATCTTTTGGCGAGAGATGCTGGGTTAGCTGTCCAGTTTGAATTTTTGAGTGAAGTTGCTAATGGGACATTTCCCGTTTTCGATCTCCAAAGGCAACATCTTTTTCGCATGGTTGAGCTAATGAGACGCTATGCCAATTTACCGATGGATCTTGCTGATGCATCTTTAGTTGTTTTGGCGGAACATTTGGGGCATGGAAGAATTTTAACTTGCGATCGCCGCGATTTTAGTATTTACCGATGGAATAACAATAATCTGTTTGAGAGCTTGCTAATAGAAGAAGTCTAGCTATTGTGTTTATGTTGATCGCCTCAAATATCCACACTTCCACCACACAAGCGATCGCCCCTCAACAAACCAACAGCACCAAAACAGCGATCGCTATTTCAATAAACGAATAAATCCTGCTTGTTCAAAATGATGATCGTTTGTTAGAGATTCGGTGATTTTGCGATCTTGCATGACAATGAAACTGGAACAATCCACTAGACTCCATTCTTTATCTTGTCTGTTGATTAAGAGTTCCCATGCTTTTGTATCTATTTCTTTGCTGATATGAATAACTTCTACATAGGGAGAAGTTTTTAGGCTTTGGATAAAAGCGATCGCTTTTGGTCTAGGGATGCGAAGAGGACTATAAAGTAGTGCCACAAGCTCAGTGATGATATAGCTTGTCGTGATAATTTTATGTTTTTGAGAGCGCGCATTTTGATATGCTTTCGCACTGAGAAGGTGAAAAGGCTGGCTGATATCAATTAGGTTTGCCCAGCCTGACGTATCGACAAATAGCTCAGGCTTCATGATTTTCTAGTAATTCTTGTCCAAGATAGTGATCGTGATTTTCGCCCCAGTCGGTAATGTCGCTACGAAAAGTGCCAATAAAATCTGCTAGAGGATCATCAGCAAAATTCTTGATACTTTGCTCTAATAATAAATTTGAGGAGGGAATAAACTTATTAAGCTCCTGGACTAGTAAATGTACAGTTGTGGATGGATTATTCTTAACTGGAGTTTGAGAATCATATTGTTTTAGTAAGTTTTTTGCATTTTTAATAGCGATAGATTGCTTGTCTATTAACTCATCATAAATATCTTCACTATTTTTCTTATATTTGTGTCCAAGTAGACCATCTAATTTCTTAATGTAATCACTTCTAGGTATGCCACTGTTAAGAAATTCAAAGTGAAGAACATACCATAGCTCAAACGCTTCATTAGAATAAGCCACCTTAATTTCTTGAATTTTAGAATTTGCGATCGCATTATTAAAGTCTTCAGCAGTCCAGTCATCTCGATCAAAAACACACCATACTTGATCATAATATCCTTCCTCTTTCTGTTCTATTATTTTTTTTGTGCTGTTGACTAATTTGCTAGGATTTTGTCCTAACCCCCTTATATCTACCACATCCTTGGGGACAGGAAAGGCTTCAAAATATTTTGGCTCAGTTTTTTCTCCTTCGCACACAATCAAGAAATTCTGTCTAAGTTCTCTAGTGTCAATTTTTCTAGATGAATAGCCGCGAGAATCCACCTTCCTTTTAGCCATTAGCATCCACCAAATTATTTAAGCTCCTAATATATGGAATTGCACCATATTTACCTTTGATATAGTCACTTTCAAAAGATGCGTCATTTCGGACTTTATATTCTACTAATGAGTAAACTGATGTTGATCCATATCTGTTTTTCTCAGTAAACCAAACTTGATCTCTACGAAAAAGTTTGTTACTGAGTAAGTTAGTATCGTGTGTCATAAATACTAACTGAGCATTGTTAGGATTGACGTCTCTAGAGTTGAACATTTCTACAATTGCAAGACTAAGCTTAGGATGAAGCCTTGCATCAAACTCATCAATGATCAAGACCTTACCATTTTTTAAAGTGTCAAGAAAAGGTCCTGCTAGAGAAAATATTTTTTGAGTTCCTTCAGATTCATCATTTATATCAAATAGCTCACTAGATATAAAAACACCTTCCTCGTTAAATTTTTTGTGTAAAGTTTGAACTGAAGTTGCCTTACCTCCATCACTGTTTTTCAGAATAAATCTTTTTATCTCATCTGGTATTTCACGAGGTAAAGATTCAACATTAATATCGTGTTCTTCTAGTTGAATGTCATCAAATCCCAAGCTGAGGTTTTTTAAAAAATTTAGAATTGAGTCTCTGTTTTTATTGTCTTGCAAACACTTAATAGTATATCCATGATAACCCTCGTCATCTAAGCCAGATATGAGATTTATATTTTTCCCAAAAAAAGTCAATATACTTTCTGCAATACCAACATTAAATTGTGCAGATACAGAGAGGAACAGTGCATTAGATCTTGTCTTTTGTTGAATTCCGTCAGCTTTATATATTTTAGCAATAGTAAAGCTGCCTGCCTTACGTTCAAAAAGTTTAGTCTCTCTTAACTTTGGAACGTAAAATAACCACTCTGACACAACTTCATTACGGTTTGCTTCAAACCCATACCTATACTTCTTTTGATTCATAAAAAATACAATTTCAAAAAAGCTAGGTTCAGAATCCGTTGAATCACTGAGTTTAAAACGCTCTACTTCTATTTGTTCCGAGGTTTGAGTATCTTTAGATGAATTAATGATAAACCATCTCATAAATCCCAAAGCTTTAGCTAAATTACTTTTCCCACTAGCATTTGCACCATAGATTGCGGCAGTTTTAAGCAGTGTAAGATCATCGTCTACGGTAAAAACATTGTTTTCGTCAAGAGATTTATCTTTTGACACAATATTAGCCGCTACCATACTAAAGGTAGCTATTTCCTTAAATGATCTATAATTTCCAACCCTGAACTCTATAAGCATTGGAGATTTATTAACCTTAAAATATAAATTTGTGAAAAAAACTCTCAAAATTACTTTAAGGCTAAAGGTGTTCGGCGTATATGTCAAGTCTTGAACAAAAAACAAGGGGGCTTAAACCCCTTGTTTTTTGTCAATTAGCTGCCGCCAATGCGGGCGACATCGCGGGAGTTGGCTTCAAAGGCGGCGTTGAGGGCATCATCACCACTCAGACCATCTTCTAAGGCTTCCTTAATCGCTTGCAATACCCGCTTGTAATCCTTGGGCATTACCTTCACGAATTTAGGAGCGATCGCATTCCAATCAGCGAGAACTCGCTCACCGATCGCACTCTCCGTATAGTCAACGTGCTGCTGAATCAACTGCTTTAGATCCTTGATTTCTTCGGGATCTTCGAGTTTCTCTAAGCCGACCATCGAGGTATTGCAACGGGTTGCGAAATCACCTGCCTCATCGAGAATGTAGGCAATACCACCACTCATACCTGCGGCGAAGTTCCGTCCTGTTAAGCCCAAGACTACGACCTTACCGCCAGTCATGTATTCGCAACCATGATCGCCGATACCTTCGACTACGGCATTTACGCCAGAGTTGCGTACTGCAAAGCGTTCGCCAGCGATGCCGCGAATGTAGACTTCGCCACTGGTTGCGCCGTAGAGTGCGACGTTACCTGCGATTACGTTCTCTTCCGCAACAAAGGTAGAAGCTTTGTCTGGATAGAGAATGATTTTACCGCCGCTTAGTCCTTTGCCGAGGTAGTCGTTGGTATCGCCTTCCAGTTCCATCGTTACACCAGAGGGAACGAATGCACCGAAGCTTTGACCAGCAGTACCTTGGAAATGTAGATGCACGGTATCATCGGGTAATCCTTCCCAATGGCGTTTGGTGATTTCGTTGCCGAGGATGGTTCCGACAGCACGATTGATATTCTTGATGGGAATAGTCTCTTGAACGGGTTCACCGTCAACGATCGCAGCTTGGCACAAATCTAACAATACGGTCATATCGAGGGATTTGTCTAAACCATGATCCTGTGGAATTTGGCAATAGCGACCGACATCTTCGCCAACTTCGGGTTGGTAGAGAATCTTCGAGAAGTCTAAGCCCTTGAGCTTCCAATGCTCGACGGCTTGCTTCGCTTCTAGGACTTCAGTACGACCGACCATTTCATTAAGGGTACGGAAACCGAGTTTCGCCATTAGTTCGCGGACTTCCATCGCGATGAAGGTCATGAAGTTGACGGTATGGGCGGGATCGCCTGTAAACTTCTCGCGCAGTTGCGGATCTTGGGTTGCCACGCCAACGGGGCAGGTATTGAGATGGCAGACGCGCATCATGATACAGCCGAGAGTGACGAGAGGCGCGGTGGCAAAGCCGAACTCCTCTGCACCAAGTAGAGCCGCGATCACGACATCACGACCTGTTTTCATCTGTCCATCGGTTTCAACGACGATGCGGCTACGCAGATTGTTGAGAACGAGGGTTTGGTGGGTTTCAGCAAGTCCGAGTTCCCAAGGTAAGCCAGCATGTTTGATTGAGGTTTGGGGTGATGCGCCAGTACCGCCATCATAGCCAGAGATGAGAACGACATCAGCGTGAGCCTTAGAAACTCCTGCGGCGATCGTGCCAACGCCGACTTCCGAAACTAGCTTGACGCTGACACGGGCAGCGCGGTTAGCATTTTTGAGATCGTGGATCAACTCAGCGAGGTCTTCGATGGAGTAGATGTCATGGTGAGGAGGAGGTGAAATCAAGCCGACACCTGTGGTGGAATGGCGAACTTTGGCAATCCAAGGATAGACTTTCTTCCCAGGTAGCTGACCGCCTTCCCCTGGTTTTGCGCCTTGAGCCATCTTGATTTGAATCTCTTTGGCTTGGGAGAGATAGAGGCTAGTTACGCCGAAACGTCCAGAGGCTACTTGTTTGATAGCGCTATTTTTGGAGTCGCCTAGCTCGTTTGTCCATGTGTAGCGTTCGGGATCTTCGCCGCCTTCGCCTGTGTTGGACTTACCACCGATGCGATTCATGGCGATCGCCAAAGCCTCATGGGCTTCCTTAGAAATGGAACCATAGCTCATTGCACCCGTTTTGAAACGGCTTAAGATTGATTCAATCGGTTCCACTTCTTCAATGGGAATTGATTCGCGAGCTTTGAAATCGAGCAAGCCGCGCAGGGTGAAATGTTGTTGGTTCTGTTCATTGACTAAGCTCGAATATTTCTTGAACAGTTCATAGTTGCCATCGCGCACTGCTTTTTGCAATGCATGGATAGTCTCAGGGCTAAACAAGTGGGCTTCACCATCCTTGCGCCATTGGTAATCGCCACCGACATCGAGGGTATTGCCACTCGCAGGGCGATCTGGGAAGGCGTGGGTGTGACGAGCGATCGCTTCTTTAGCAATAACTTCTAAATCTGCACCTTCGATACGGGATGCTGTCCAAGTGAAGTATTTCTTGATTACCTCTTGATTCAAGCCCACTGCTTCAAAGATTTGAGCGCCGCGATAGCTTTGGATCGTGGAAATACCGATTTTGGATGCAACCTTGGTTACGCCCTTAGTTGCCGACTTGATGTAGTTCTTAACCGCCGTTTTGAACTCGACATTGACTAAGAGACGTTGATCGATCATGTCTTTGATCGTTTCAAAGGCAAGATAGGGATTCACCGCGCCGCAACCATAGCCGATCAACAATGCGAAGTGATGTACTTCTCTAGGTTCGCCAGATTCGAGAACTAGCCCGACTCTAGTGCGGGTTCCTGTGCGGATGAGATGGTGATGCAAGCCTGAAACGGCAAGTAATGCAGGAATGGGCGCATTGGCAGGATCGACACCCCGATCGCTAAGAATTAAAATATTCACATCATCAGCGATCGCCTGATCTGCTTTTTCACAAATTTGTGAAATCACCGATTCTAAACCATTAACTCCATCTTTAGGATTGAACAAAGTAGAAAGAGTAACCGATTTAAAACCACCTTCGTTAATATGCTTCAACTTCGCAAGTTCGGCATCACTGAGGATCGGAGTTTTTAGCTCAATCAAGTGACAGCTTTCTGGCTCAGGCTTGAGCAAATTTCGTTCTGCACCAATGGTAGTTTCGGCGGAAGTAATAATTTCTTCGCGAATAGAGTCAATCGGTGGATTGGTTACTTGGGCGAATAGTTGTTGAAAATAATCATAGAGAAGTTTGGAACGATTGGAAAGAATTGCTAACGGGGTATCTGCACCCATCGCGCCGATCGCTTCTACGCCATCCCGCGCCATTGGCGTTAATAGCAGGCGCAAATCCTCAAAGGAATAGCCGAACGCCATTTGACGCTGGGTTAGGGGAATTGCTTCGGCTTCAGTCTCATCAGCATCCTTGAGATTAGCGATGTCCACCATGTGCTGATTAATCCATTCACGATATGGATGTTCGGTCGCGATTTGATGCTTGATTTCTTCGTCAGCAACAATCCGCCCTTCTTCCATATTTACGAGGAACATCCGCCCTGGTTGCAAGCGACCTTTCGATTCAATCATTTCAGGAGCGATGTCTAATACACCTGCTTCCGACGCGAAGATCACCAAATCGTCCTTAGTGACGTAATAGCGAGAAGGACGCAAGCCATTGCGATCCAACACAGCGCCGATCATTGTGCCATCGGTGAAAGCGATCGAGGCGGGACCATCCCAAGGTTCCATCAAACAGGAATGATATTCATAAAATGCTTTCTTTTCATCACTCATGGACTCATGGGCTGTCCAAGGCTCAGGAATCATCATCATCACGGCATGAGGAAGCGATCGCCCTGCGAGTACCAACAATTCCAAAGCGTTATCAAAAATCGTCGAGTCGCTGCCCTCGATGTTAATAACTGGCTTAATTTTGGAGATATCATCACCAAACAAATCCGACTCAAACATCGACTGACGGGCGATCATCCAGTTAGTATTGCCGCGCAAAGTATTAATTTCACCATTGTGGGCAATGTAGCGATAAGGGTGCGATCGCTCCCAACTTGGGAAAGTATTGGTACTAAAGCGGGAGTGAACTAGAGCCAGAGCGCTCTCCATGTCGGGATCGTGCAGATCGTGGGCGTAGTATTGCCCAACTTGAGCCGTCATCAACATCCCCTTATAGACGATGGTGCGACAGGAAAGACTAGAGGGATACCAATAGGCATCGATATTGGTGGCGCGAATCGCAGTGTGGGCGAGTTTGCGAATGACAAATAACTTGCGATCGAAAGCGAGGTCATCAGCGAGATCGGGCGATCGCTGAATAAATACTTGCTGCATGAATGGCTCGCTCGATTGTGCGGTCGCCCCCAATGGCGAATTATCGGTCGGCACATCACGCCACCCCAGAACCTTTAAACCTTCAGACTCAACAATCTTTTCAAAGGCTGCTCGTCCATTCTTGCGCGCATCAGGATGGGGCGAACCGTAAATCATGCCTACGCCGTACTGACCTGATGCGGGCAAAGTAATATTCTCCGCCGCTGCCACTTTTACCAAAAACTTGTGGGGGATTTGCATCAAAATCCCTGCACCATCACCCGTATTTGTCTCGCAACCGCACGCGCCACGATGTTCCAAGTTCTCCAGAATCGTTAGCCCCTGCTCGACGATCGCATGGGATTTTTTTCCTGACTTGTGAACAATAAATCCGACCCCACAAGCGTCATGTTCAAATTGGGGATCGTACAAACCTTGTTTTACGGGCAGTGCGTTGCTATTCATCATGGACTGAAAAGGATGGTGTTAAAGGATTATGTTAGCTCAGTCGCAATCAAGTAGTTGCGATCGCTACTTTGGATTGTACTAACAAATCTATGTCTTAGGTATGAGGTCTTAATAAAATCGCATATCTACTGATGCTAAACAGTAGTTTTTGTGGCTTTTGCTACGAAATTTCGCCATTCGCAAATTGGGGGATTTCTTTAGTTTCTCTAGGATTTATAGCAGTAGCCAGTTATGTTAGGACAAAAGAAAAACCCAGAAGAGAGTTGCGGCGCGAAGCGCCGCAACTCTCTTCTGGGTTTTATGTCTTTATAGCTATACCAATGAGCAAATAGGCGCAGATCAGTACTTTTAAGTGAGGATCGCTTTATCATAGGCAATACAAAACATTTTCTTGCAGCTTTTGTATGCCTGCTAATTCAAGCCATGCCGATAAATCCCGACGCGATCGCCAGCTTTCTCTAAAGATATTGCTGATTGTTCCATTTGTGACGCAGGTAATTGCGGCGGTGGGGATTACGGGGTGGTTATCGGTGCAAAATGGACGCGAGGCAACTCAGGAGCTAGCGCCGCAGATTGGGCAAGAAGTGACCAACACGATCGAAGCTCATGTGCGGGGATATTTTGACGCGCCTTTAGAAATCTTGCAAGCTCATGGGGCGATCGCCAAAATAGGTAATCTCAATTTCGACAACTTAGACAGCTTAGAAAAATTGTTTTGGCAGCAGATGCGCCAAGCGCAAATCTTATATTTTTTCTACGCGGCAAATCCTCAAGGTCAATTTATTGGCGTTGAGCGCAGAGAGAATGCTCTGGTTTTACATCGGTCGATAGCTTCAGAGTCTTCATCTAAACCAGTACGCCAAAAATCTATTTATCGCTTAGATGGTAATGGCAAAGTTCTCAACCAAATAGAGTTGAATGATTACGATCCGCGCGATCGCCCTTGGTATCAACAAGCAATCAAAACTCGTCAAGCGGTTTGGAGTCCGATTTATCTATTTGTGGCTCGTCCGATTTTAGGAATTACGGCTTCCTTACCGATTTATAGTGAATCAGGAAATTTACGGGGTGTGTTAGCGATCGATTTAACCCTATCGCAGATTGGGGACTTTCTCCGACAGCTAAAGATATCCAAAACGGGACAAGCGTTTATTCTCGAACCATCTGGGGCAATTGTGGCGACCTCAACTTCTGAAGCGCCATTTATTTCCACAGCGCAAGGGCAAAAGCGAATTTTCGCGCTTCAAAGTCAAAATTCTCTTTTGCGCCTAGCCTACCAAAATCTCCAAACGAATTATCCAAATCCTGCCAATATTCCCAACCATCAGCAAATTCAAATTCAATGGGAAGGCGCGACTCAATACGTGCAGATTACGAGATTAAAAACTGCTCAGGGTTTAGATTGGTTGCTGATAGTCGCAGTGTCGGAACAAGACTTTCGCGATCGCATTAATATCAATACTCGCAACACAATTGTTTTATGTGCTTTAGCTCTAGTTTTTGCCAGCTTGACTGGTTTTTATACATCAAAATGGATTGCCAAACCCGTTGAGAAACTGATCGATGCATCGCATTTATTAGCTTCACTTTCAGTCTCAGCCGATCTCGCTAGTGGTCAGCCCTATCATCCCATCGAAACTGCCAATGTTCGCGAGCTATCCATCCTCGCGGATTCGTTTAATCAAATGGCTCAACAACTGCATATTTCCTTTACAGCACTTGCTCAAAGTAAAGAAGAGTTAGAAGAACGGGTCGAGCAAAGAACTGAAGCACTGCGATCGAGCGAAACTAAGTATCGCACCCTTGTGGAAGTTGCCAATTGCATCATTTTACGAAGAGATACTAAAGGCACAGTCAAATTTATTAACGAATATGGTTTAGTCTTCTTTGGCTTTGGCAATGAAGATGAGGTGATTGGCAAAAATATTCAGGAAACGATTTTTCGGCATAGCGATGATACAACTAGTGCCGACTTACCGATTTGGACGAAGAATAGTCCAGATAATCCCGAACTATATATGTTTCAAGAAAGTAAAAATATCCGTAATGATGGAGAGCAAGTATGGATATCTTGGTCAAATCGTCCAATCTTAGATGATGATGAAAATCTGGTCGAGATTCTTTCGATTGGGATCGATATCACTGAGCGCAAGCGGGTTGAATCTACGCTCGAACAGTTTTTAAGTTTACAGAGAGCTACCTTTGAGTCGATCGCTGATGGCATTTTGGCGGTAGATCGGATCGGGCATATTACTAGCTATAACCAGCAGTTTGTGGATATGTTCTCTCTATCGCAAGAAGTTTTATCGATGCCCGATTATGCCCTGAGATTAGAGTTCCTTGCAGAACAAATGCTGGAACCTCAAGAGTTCATGCAGCGATCGCAAGAGTTTTATCGCCATCCTGAAATGGAAAGTTATGATGTACTAGAACTGATTGACGGCAGAGTGCTTGAACGCTATTCTCGTCCGCAAAGGCTAGGCGATCAGATTATTGGGCGGGTATGGAGTTTTCAGGACGTAACAGCGCGGACAAAAGCTGAACAGGCTCTCAAAGAACAGGAAGCTTATTTACGGCTAATTATTGATAGCATTCCGCAACAAATTTTCTGGAAAGATACCAATCTTGTTTTTCGGGGATGCAATAAGAATTGGGCAATGTATGCTCAGATTGATACACCTGAAAGTGTGATTGGTAAGACTGATTACGATCTAATCAATAGTCATGAATTGGCAGATATGTTTCGGAAGCACGATCGGCAAATTATGGAATCGAATGTTCCTGAAATGCATGTAATTCAGCGCAAACTGAATCCTGATAAGCAGGGACAATCGATTTGGTTAGATATCAGTAAATTACCAATTATCGATGCAGATGGTAAGACTATTGGCATTTTGGGTGTGCTTGATGACATCACTGAGCGCAAGCTTTCAGAAGAAGCGCTCTATGCAGAGCAAGAGAAATCAGAAAGATTGTTATTAAACATTCTCCCGAAAGCGATCGCCGATCGCCTGAAACAATCGCATGGAGTAATTGCGGATAGTTATGAGTCAGTTACAGTTCTCTTCGCAGATATTGTCAGCTTTACGAGAATGTCTTCGGAACTGTCTCCACAGGATTTAGTCGATCTGTTGAACCTGATTTTTTCTACTTTTGATACTCTCTGTGAAACCTACGGCTTAGAGAAAATCAAAACTATCGGTGATGCCTATATGGTGGCGGGTGGCATTCCCATTCCGACCGCAAATCATGCGGAGGCGATCGCTTCGATGGCTTTAGATATGGTGGATAAATTAGCGGAACTTCGCAATCTCACAGGCAGAAAGCTGCAAATTCGGGTTGGTATCCATACGGGTGCAGTGATTGCGGGTGTAATCGGTACGCAAAAGTTTATTTACGATCTCTGGGGTGATACGGTGAATGTAGCGAGTCGGATGGAGTCCCACAGCGAGGTGGGCAAAATCCAAGTCACCGCAGAAACCTATGCGCTTCTCAAAGATAAGTTTGAGTTGGTAGAACGTGGTGCGATCGAGGTCAAGGGTAAGGGGCAAATGCAAACCTATTGGCTAACTGGTAAAAAGATAACTAATTCTTGAATGAGGATATTGTGATTGCCGACATAGGCGACTTTGCGATCGCGTAAATCGTTTATCACTGGGACTAAGTTTGTTGGTGGCGAGATATAGCGATCGCCAATGGGTAAAAGATTTTAGTGCAAGTGATAAAAGTCAAACGGTGTATGAGTTAGCGGCATGGTTGGATAGTTTGGGACTAAAGGTGACAGTGACGGTTAAACCGAGTTAGCTAAATTTCTTGTAAAATGTTTGCAGTATGTTTTTCGGGTGATTCACATGGAAGCTGTTGCTGAAGATCTCTATACTGTCCAGAAAATTGAGGCGATTTTGAAAAGGCTTTCACCTGAGAGGCTGCGGGTGGCGGCAGATTTTTTGGCTTATCTTGATGAAAGAGAAAGCAATGATGCAACGGAGGAGTTGTTGAGTATTCCTAATTTTAAGGAAGATTTTCAAGAGGCATTGCAAGATTTTGAGAAGGGCGATGTAGTTTCTTTCAAGAGCATTCGCCGCCATGTATGAGATATCAATGACTCGTAAAGCGCAAAAGTTCTACGAGAAAGCTAGTGATGAGCTAGTTGTTCAATTAAATGATTGTCTTGATAACTTGAGTCAAAATCCTTACAAGGGTGCTGATATTAAAAAGCTAAAGGGTAATTATTTGGGATATTGGCGATATCGTGTTGGTAATTACAGGGTTATTTATTTAGTTGAGGAGGAGAAAAAGAATATTACGATTTTTTTGATTGCTCATCGAAAAGAAGCTTATAGATAGTTGTTCTTCACTCAGTACAACAATCCAATAAAATCATTACAGGTCTAACTATGAGCCTTTTTGGGAAAATATTTAATTTCTTTAAGAATGAAGTCTTTCGAGTAAATGAGAAAGCCAAAAAAGTTCAAAGCCAAGATGATGGTTTAGAAATGGTTTTTGAAAAGGTCAAAGAGATTATTTTACGGTACAGTGAGTTTCAAAGAGTATTTAATACTGATTGGGAGAATCAAAGTGATCAAGATAAAGAAGAGGTTGTTAGGGACACGAAAAGACTTGTAGTTGAAGTATTGATCCCAGCAGCAGGAGGCATAAGTATGATGGGTGTACCTGGAATTCTCGTGTATACTCCATGTCAAATTGCTGGTGCTTTGGCAATTGCTCATGTATATAGACCTGATTTGACTTTAACCCTAGAGTCTGCTAAGTCAGTTCTTGGTGTAATGCTTTGGGGGAAAGCGGGACAATTTGTATGGATTAGCGCAGTTGAAAAAATAGCTACCTCGTTTCCTCTACCTGGGGTAGGGGTAGTAGTAATTCCGTTTGTTTCTTGGTGGACAAGAATTGCTCTTGATACTGTTCAAAAATACTATAGGAACAGGCAAGATGAAAGTAGTTCCAGTAAAAATAAAGACCAAAGAAGTTCAGAACCTGAGAGGAGACAGTATGATGTAAATCAGTCTAGTCAAAATAGGACTAAGGAAAATTCAGAGTCTAGTCAAGTAGATGATGTTGCTGATAATTTTAAAAAAGCTAGTGAATTATTAGAACACATAGAAAAAGGAGGGAAAATTCTTTTCCCAATGCAGGAGAAAGTTTTTCAGGAGCTTATCGATTCCACTAATAATATTTCTGCATTAAATTTTGGGAAGACCCATTTTTTTAGAGGTGTTGCAGGAAGCGGTAAGACAATAATGTTAGCTCAATTAATCCCGCATTTAGTGAGTTCTTTTCATGAAAAGTATGGAAGATATCCTCTTATTCTTGTTTATCATCATAATACTTATATCAGACAGTTACTTCGCAAAGAAATTCAATCTGCTCTTGATGCTCCAATAAATCTTCAGCCATTACCGACAAAGATTTACACGCAAAATATTCATGTTCACACACTGACAACACTAATCAATTTTCTCGATAATAGAGATGTTTTTATTAGCAAACCCAGATCGACTCAGAATGGAAGTGAAACTGCACAAACAGCTTATTCTATGTTGAGAAAATCAGATGGTGAGTTTGATGTGGTTTTAGTTGATGAAGGACAAGATTTAGAAGAGAATCAGTTTAAGTTGCTTACAGCTTTATGCCGAAATGACAGAGGAATAGAAGGCAAAAATTTGTATGTTTTCTATGATGATCTGCAAAATATTTTTAAGCATGAAGGTACGTTAATAGAGCGATTCAAAAGTGACGAAGTGATTGAGCATTTCCTTTCCCGATGTATTCGCACCTCTAAAAAGATTGTGGATTTCACATTTAACACTTGCCTCGGTTCTAGTATTGATAAATCATTTAGAGCAAAACTAGAGCAAGTTATGAATATTGATCACCTCAAGAAATTAAATTTAATTTCAAATAGATATACAGAAGATGGATATAATTGGTTAGATTGTCATTTTTGCTTATTCTCTGGACAGATGAAGCCTCAAGTTTACCAGTTTCCATCTGAAGAAAAATGTTTTAATACACTTCAAAGTGAACTTGAAGTTTTTCTTTCAGAAGAAGAAATAAGACATAATTTTAAAAGCGGAATTTTAATTATATGTTTTACAAATGAACTTGCAACAAGATTACATAAGAAGTTAGAAAGGAAATTAGGAGAAGACATTCAGCTACGCAGTGGAGCAAATATTACGAGCAACGACAAATTAAGGACTCTTGTAGTTGAAGCAGCCCGAATTAATATTGCAAACATCTGGGATGCAAAAGGCTATGATGCCGATATCGTATATATTTTAAATCCTGACGAAGGCGGTGGAACTCCATACGATCATCGAGTCAGATTTTATGTTGCAGCAACTCGCTCAAAACAGTTTTTAGGTGTTTATAACTTCTTACCAGAAGACAGATCGCCTATTGTATCTGATGCTTTACAAGCGGAAAGAAATTTATAACATTTAGATATTAAAATAATGAGCAGAAATAATAAGAAAAAAGGATACTGCTATTTTTGTGGTACTGAAGAAACAACTAGGGAGCATTTTCCACCAAAATGTTTCTTCCCTGAATCAAACGATGATTCAAATGATATGACTGACTACAGGTTTAATCTAATGACAGTTCCATCTTGTGCAGAGCATAACAATACTCGTTCTCTAGATGATGAATATACAGCACTGTCAATAATTATGATTGCGAAGAAATGTTCTGATAAATTCCCCAGATATATTACAAAATGGATTGAAGTATTAATAAGAAGTAATTTCGCATTATTTAAAATGTTGTTTGATGATTTCCCTAAAACACCTCTGCTTAATATAGATAGAATACGTGTTGACAATGTAATTGAATCTATAGCTCGTGCAATTTATTATCATGAAAATAAGTACAAAAAAAGATTGAGAAGCAATTGCAAAAAATATTCGCCACAATTCCATTCTTCGCACTATTTGGAATTAGAAAAAGACTATCTAGAGTTAGAACATGGTTTTATTATTGGAGAAATGGAAAATGAATTAGTCTCTAACAAAAGGGGGGCAAATCATGAAATATTTTTCTATCAGACCCTTAAAGATGAAATGAACAGAATTATTGCTATAAGAATGGTCTTTTATGACAGTGTTACTTTTTTCGTGTTTCCTGAGCCAAGTTGATTTTAAAGGCGACATAAAAAATATTAATAACCTTTTATTGTCGCAATCAAATAATTGGGAAACTTTACCATAACTTAAACTCAATCCAAATCAATCTATTCGCAGGAGAACAAACCACCGAACAACTCACAGCAAAGATTAACAATTGGCTATCAAGACTTAAATCAGAATACATTTAGGAGATAAACACCATGAACACCGCTAAACTCAGAATGCAAGGCAATGAACAACTAGCCATACTACCAGACGGATTCCAACTAGTCGGCGAAGAAGTCTATATTAAAAAAGTTGGTAATGCGATCATTCTCATCCCCAAAAATAACCCTTGGCAAACCCTCTGGAATAGCCTCGATCTCTTTTCCGATGACTTCATGGAAATTAGAGAACAAACTCAATTACCAGAATCCTCCTTAGCAAAAGACTGGCTTAGCGAAGAAGAAAATGAGGCATGGAAAGACTTAAATTGAATATTGCTCATTCCCTAGAAGTTTATTGACATACCAATCAAATCAATTGAATAGAGGCAAAATATGGACTACTTACTACTTCAAGAAGCAACGGAAAACTTTAATAGTTTAATTAATCAAGTCAGCGCAAACCATAAACCAGTCATGATCAAAGGCTCAGAAAATGACGTGGTTGTGATTTCTAGAGAAGACTGGGCAGCGATCGAAGAGACTATTTATCTAAACTCCATACATGGATATATAGACTCACTCAAAGAGGTCATGACCAGTCCTAGAAGTGAATGGATAAATGCTCAAGAGCTAGGATTGTAACAATGTGGGAAGTTATCCTCAGCCCAAGAAGATTTAAAGAAATTGAAAAGTATTGGGCTTTTTGAGAAAACTAAAGAGTTAGTTGCTGTACTCAGAGAAAATCCATTTGCAAATCCACCACCTTACGAGAAATTAGTCGGGAATTTGCATTGAAATCAATTCTATAAAATCAGTCAGAAACAGAAAATAAGACGATCGCACAATTATGCTCAGACTTAGCGATCGCAAAAATATCGATCCAATCGATAGAAACAAAAGCAACTTCCTGCTAGTCTATTGATGCATGTATGCCAAAAGATATCTTGAGGATGTCTCGATATGAATAAGTTTCCCTGTCTTATTAATGTAACTTTCTTACTTGCCCTAATTGCGCCATCAACCGCTTGGGCGCAGAGCGCTCCCGCTCCCCAAAAAATAGTATTTGTCTCACCACAAGGCTCAGATACAGTTGGTGCAGGCACACAAACACAAGCTTTTCGGACAATTACCGCCGCGATCGCTGCCAATCCCCAAGAAGGAACCGTCTTTCAATTAGGAGCTGGCACTTATAGCGCCACAACTGGTGAAAGCTTCCCAATTCGTCTTCCTAAGGGCGCAGTTTTACGCGGTAATCCTAGTGCTAATGGAACTAATGTCATCATTAATGGTGGCGGTCGTTTTGTCAGTTCCACCTTTGCCAGCCAGAATATTGCGATCGTGGCTGCTAATAACTCCCGTATCGAAGGAGTGACAGTCTCCAATAACAATCCACGCGGTTATGGACTGTGGCTAGAGTCTAGCCGTAATGTCGTCATTACCAATAATAATTTTATTCGCAATACCCATGATGGCATCTTCCTCACAGGTAGTGCTAACGCCTATATTGGTAACAATCTCTTCACGGGCAATACAGGCAGTGGCATCTCCGCTCTTGGTACAAGTACAGGCGAGATTCGCGATAACAAGTTTGAGAATACAGGCTTTGGACTGTCGATTGGGCAACAATCTCAGGTCGTTTTAGCGAACAATAATATCTCGCGAAATGTTGATGGCATCGTAATTTCTAACACGGCTCAGCCAACACTGAGAGGCAATGCGATCGTTGACAATCAACGCAACGGTCTAGTCGTTCTAAGCAGTTCCAATGGCTCACCGCGCCCCGATCTTGGCACAACTAGTTCGCAGGGAAATAATAACTTCAGTAACAATCGCGAATTCGATATTAACAATGCCACAACTATTCCTCTCGCGGCTGTGGGCAATCAAATCAACCGATCGCGTGTTAAAGGACTAGTCGATCTCACCGCATCGCGTTCTCCAATTACCAGTCCAATTTCTTCTATTCCTACACAACTTCCATCTATTCCAGCGCCATCGGCAAATAATGGAAGTGCAATTCCCGTTCAACCCTCGGTAAGCCCTAAACCAACTACTATATTTGTCCCCGCTAAGCCCCCTAGCCAGTCCTTACCCAGTCCTGTTGTTTCCACAAATCCTAGTGCTAACAACACTTCACCAACGACAATTACGATTGAGCGTGAATATAGCAACCCAAGTCTTCCTCCTCGCGTTGCAGCGTTGCCACCCTCTACAATCGACCCCACCACAGGTAAACCATTTCAATATCGCGTAATTGTTTCTAATACCTCAACAGTAGTTACCCAAAAGGTAAAAACAATTGTTCCCGATGCATTCCGCCTATCCCGTAGTGGTAGAACGATGCTACAGGTTGGAGCCTATAGCGATCGCCCCGCCGCCAATGAGTTAATTCAAAAGTTAGCCCAATCAGGTTTAAGTGCAGAAATTATTCCATTTCAATAAATCTGAAACAAAGTAGAGGTAGTGCTTCGCACTACCTCTACTTTGTTTATACATGGGTTGGAGAAATCTCGTAGGTCATGAAATCATAAGCAGGAATGGTATTTGCAAAAATCATTCTGGCTTCATTAACGAGGTCTTCTAACAAAATCGGATTGCCTGGGGCATAACGCGGACTAAAATGCGTCATGATTAACTGCTTCACATTAGCTAAGAGCGCTACCTGTGCTGCCATCGTACTGGTGGAATGTAAGCGCTGAAATGCCATATCCGAATCTTTATGAGCAAAGGTTGACTCATGGATCAGTACATCCGCATCCTGAGCTAGCTCCACAGCACTATCACAAAAAATCGTATCCGTACAATAGGCAATCTTGCGCCCAATCTGCGGCGCACCACAAAACTCTCTCCCATCAATCTTGCGTCCATCGTTCAGCGTCACCACTTTTCCCTGCTTTAGTTCGCCAAAAATTGGTCCAGGAGGAATATTCATGGCGATCGCCTTATCAACATCAAATTTACCAGCGCGATCGCGTTCTACTAGCCGATAACCGTGAGCCGTCACCTTATGTTTGAGCGGAGCTGCCATCATATAAAATTCAGCATCCTCGCATACTAGTCCAGCTTTGACCCGATGCACCTTGATCGAATAGGAAAGTCGCGTCTCGCTGTAGCGCAAACAAGCGTCAAGGTACTCACCAAGACCAGATGGCCCATAAATATCGATATGACTGACATTACCCGCCATTCCACAACTTGCTAGCAAACCTGGCAGACCAAAAATGTGATCCCCATGCATATGGGTGACAAAGATCTTTGTGATTTGGCTAATTTTTACATCACTTCGCAGCAATTGGTGTTGTGTTGCCTCGCCACAATCGAGCAGCCAAACTTCGGCGCGTTGAGGTAATCGCACTGCCACACTAGACACATTGCGTCCGCGTGTAGGAACACCCGAACTAGTACCGAGAAAAGTGATTTGCATATCTAGTCGTCTACAAAAATCTCGATGCGGCGGTTACTTTTACCATTATTGTCACTAGCACTATTAGCTAAAGGCCGACTAGAACCATAGCCAATCACCGTCCAATAATAAGTTTGTTCACCGCGCAGCCTTGCCAAATACTCCTTCACCGCAGAAGCTCGCAAGTAGGAAAGAGTTAGCGCATCGCCTGTACTACTCAAATCCATATGTCCATTAATCCGCACCCGTTTACCCTTCGTCAATGGCAATTGCGCTGCCACTTCATCTAGCAACCGAAAACTTTCAGGTCGAATGCTTGCTTTATCTACATCAAATAAAGCGTCGGATAGGAGTGTAAACTGCTGCTTTTTGTAGTTTAAAAAGTTAAATGAGGGTTGCCAAACTAAATCTGGACGCACGAAGGCAACTAACAAGCCGATCCCCATACCCGCGATCGCGCTGACGCTCAAAATTGCGCCATGAACTATAAAAGTCAAAGCACGATTCTCGATCGGACTAGAGTTACCAGATGGCTTGCCCGACGATTTATCTATTGATTTATCTGGAGTGGGTAAATTTTCCACTACAACTACACAAGCTCCTCGATCTCAATCACTATAGCGATTTCTGAAAGTTTGTTGATTTTTGGTACGGCGCAAAACGCCATACTATTACTTTTTCTTAGCTTTAGAGCTTACAGTCGTATCGATCGGTTCTAACTCATTAGCACGAAATGAAACAATCTTTTCCCAGTTACCACCACCAAAAATTACCGCAACTCGACCATCAGTCACCCGTTGCACTTGTCCTTGAAATCCATAATAAGTATCGCCTTCATTCACAACCCGCACTGCTGAACCTGGAAAAATGATTGGTTGCATATTTCTTGAAACTCCTTGCTGTGGTTTTGACTAGGTTTATTCTATATCCTTTGACGATCTGCCCCTATTGCTTTTTCTAATGATTACCAATTGTCTTAAATAAACTACGCGCATGAGTTTACATAATTTCTTCGGCTAAAAGCTTTCCTTTAACCCGTTCGTATTCATCTTCTAGAAACCACTCTTGAGCTGCTTGATAGGTTGAGTGAGAGACAACCAGTTTGTAGTCTGCGGCAGGATTAAAAACATTACATCTACCATCACGATCGCCGACAAGCATCAAAATTTTTGGTGGAAAAGGGACTGGATCGACCCAAAGTTCGATAAATTTCCAAGTCTTAGTCTGTTTTTCGAGGTCTGGTACGAGGGATTGCATGATACTCACCTGTATATTTTAGGACTTTGATCTCACTGTGGTATCGTTACAAGCATCATAATTTTTAATCAATGATTTTTTATTAAAGAATAGATAAAAATCTATAACATCAATAAAAAAACTAAAGTGAAAATCAGCTTATAGCTACTTTTTAACACATATTCCCACCCCAACATGGCGATATACTGATAACCATCAAGGTATATCTACTTAAACAACATAACTAATAGAGTCATTTGCTAAAGCAAACGCTCAAGTAGTGACTTAAAATAACAAACGTTTGGGATGTGCTGCCATATCCTAAATAACTAGCAAAAACTAGACTACTAGCCAAAGCAACAGTTTACAGAGTAAAGAGGCGATCGCAAATCATGGTGATGATTGAAACCAAAGCCGAACGCATGGTCATAAATATGGGACCTCACCACCCATCCATGCACGGTGTTCTCAGACTTATCGTCACGCTGGACGGCGAAAACGTAGTCGATTGCGAGCCAGTATTGGGCTACTTGCATCGCTCAATGGAAAAAATCGCCGAAAATCGCACGATTATCCAATATTTGCCCTACGTGACCCGATGGGATTACCTCGCGACCATGTTCACTGAGGCAATCACCGTCAATGCCCCCGAAAAACTAGCGAACGTGCCAGTCCCCCGACGCGCTAGCTACATTCGGATGATCATGTTAGAACTGAGCCGTATCGCCTCTCACCTACTGTGGCTCGGCACATTCGTCGCCGATATCGGCGCACAAACACCATTTTTCTACGTCTTCCGCGAACGGGAAATGATCTATGACCTGTTTGAGGCAGCCACAGGGATGCGGATGATGCATAACTATTTCCGCATCGGGGGAGTAGCTGCGGATTTACCTTACGGCTGGATTGAAAAATGCGAAGACTTTTGCAATTACTTCAGCCCTGTTATTGATGAATACGAAAAATTAATTACTAATAATCCCATCTTCCGCAAGCGTGTTGAAGGTTTGGGTACAATCACCCGCGATGAAGCGATTAACTGGGGTCTATCGGGGCCAATGTTACGCGGTTCGGGCGTAAAGCTCGATTTGCGGAAAGTCGATCATTATGAACTCTACGATGAACTCGATTGGGATGTGCAATGGGACAATGGCGGTGACTGTCTTGCCCGCTATCTCGTACGCGTAAAAGAAATGCGCGAATCCACGAAAATGGTGCTGCAATGTCTCAAGCAAATTCCTGGCGGTTCCTTTGAAAACCTTGAAGCCCAGAGAGTTTTAGCAGGACCTAAGAGCGAATGGACTTCAATGGACTATCAGTTCATCAGCAAAAAACCATCACCCACTTTCAAGGTTGCGTCAGGTGAACATTATGTCCGCGTTGAAGCGCCAAAAGGTGAACTGGGTGTTTATATCATCGGCGAAGATAGCGTCTTCCCTTGGCGTTTCAAGATTCGTCCACCAGGATTTATCAATTTACAAATCTTGCCAGAACTGGTGCGCGGTATGAAACTTGCCGACATCATGGCAATCCTTGGAAGTGTGGACATTATTATGGGTGAGGTCGATCGCTAATGTACGGTGGAATTGATTTACAACGATCTTTAATTGAAATCCTGACTGGGTTGGGCTTACCCGCCGATGTCGCGAAAGTAATTTGGATGTTATTGCCAATGGCAGTAATGGTTTTAGGTGTAACCGTAGGCGCACTTGTCTGCACATGGCTAGAGCGTAAAATCTCTGCTGCCGCCCAACAACGGATTGGTCCTGAATATGCTGGGCCATTTGGTTTACTCATCCCCCTTGCCGACGTTGGCAAGCTCTTAATTAAGCAAGGTACTATCCCCGCAAAAGCCGATCCTTTGCTGTACACGATCGGCCCAGCCCTAGTATTTACATCTGTTTTCCTGTGCTATTTAGTCATTCCCTTTGGTCAAAATCTGATCATCTCTGACATTGGTACGGGCGTATTCTTTATCATTGCGATTTCCAGCGTTGCCCCAATTGGCTTACTGATGGCAGGTTATTCTTCCAACAATAAGTACTCGCTTCTTGGTGGTTTACGCGCCGCTGCACAGTCGATTAGCTACGAAATTCCGCTAGCTTTAGCTGTACTAGCTGTAGCCCTCATGACCAATGGACTAAGCACCATTGATATTGTCAATCAGCAAGCTGAGTACGGCATTCTCTCTTGGAATATTTGGCGGCAACCAATTGGCTTTGTGATCTTTATCATCGCTGCTCTAGCTGAATGCGAGCGCTTGCCCTTTGACTTGCCTGAAGCAGAAGAAGAACTAGTCGCAGGTTATCAAACCGAATATTCGGGCATCAGATTTGCCTTCTTCTATGGTGGTTCCTACGCTAACCTCTTGCTGGCAGGTTTGCTAGCCTCAATTCTCTACCTTGGTGGATGGGAGTTGCCTTTTCCTATCGATAGGATTAGCGGCGCTCTTGGTATTGAAGCAAACACGGCTTGGTGGCAAGTCTTGGCTGCATTTATTGGTTTGACTGCAACTCTAGTCAAAACCTATGCCTTTATCTTCTTTGCGATTCTCTTGCGTTGGACTGTACCCCGCGTGCGGATCGACCAATTGCTAGATCTGGGCTGGAAGTTCTTGTTGCCAATTGGACTAGCTAATCTTTTAATTACTGCCGCTTTGAAGTTGTCTTTTCCCTTTGCTTTTGGCGGATAAGCCCCCATGCCTAACTCCTCTCCCTCTGGGAGGGGGTAACAAGATTTTTGAATTTAAAGCAGAAACTTAAAACCCAATAACCAAAATGCTGAAATTCCTCAATAAAGTTGGTGAATACACCAAAGATGCCGTGCAAGCTGCCAAGTATATCGGGCAAGGTATGTCAGTAACTTTTGACCACATGCGTCGCCGTCCGATTACGGTGCAATATCCTTACGAAAAGTTGATTCCTTCGGAGCGGTTTCGCGGGCGCATCCACTTTGAGTTTGATAAGTGTATTTCCTGCGAAGTTTGCGTGCGCGTATGTCCGATTAACTTACCCGTAGTCGATTGGACATTTAACTCAGAAATCAAGAAAAAGGAACTTAAGAGTTACAGCATTGACTTTGGAGTATGTATTTTCTGTGGTAACTGCGTTGAATATTGCCCCACTAATGCATTATCGATGACCGAAGAATATGACCTTTCCACCTTCGATCGCCACGAACTAAACTTTGATAGCGTTGCGCTTGGACGGATGCCGACTAAAGTAACTGACGATCCTTTTGTGACACCGATTCGCGAATTAGCTTATTTGCCCAAGGGTGTAATTGAAGGTCATGAAGTCCCACACACTGCAAAGCGTGCTGGTTTACGTCCCGAAGAGATTGCTGAAGCCGCATCTGAGAATAAATAACAGGCAAAAATTTATGATTAACAATATTGGTTTAGGTAATGGTTCACAAACCGTATCCTTAATTGTTTTGACTGCAATGCTCATAGCTTCAGCAATGGGAGTGGTACTGTTACAAAACATCGTCTATGCAGCGTTTTTGCTCGGTGCAACTTTTATTAGTGTGGCAGGGCTATATCTATTGCTCAATGCTGATTTTGTAGCGGCAGCTCAGGTCTTGATTTATGTAGGTGCGGTCAATATTTTGATTCTGTTTGCGATCATGCTGGTAAACAAACGCCAAGATTACCAAGATGTCAAATATGGAGCTTTGCGAAGTGTGGTCACTGGTGTTGTTTGCTTGGGCTTGTTTGCTCTATTGGCAGTCACCGCAACTTCAACAAGTTGGGCGATTACCCCTACGATCGCTAAGCTTCCCTCGACAATGGTAGTTATTGGTCAGCATTTCTTTAGCGATTATCTACTGCCCTTTGAGCTGGCATCGATTTTGTTGCTGGTTGCGCTAATTGGTGCGATCGTACTTGCCCGTCGTGAGTTTATCCCCGATGTCGTAAAAGTTGGTCAAGTACCATCTGAAGACTCTTTAGAGTTATTAGAAAAACCCAAAGAGCAACTTGTTGCCTCTAAATAGAGTTTAAATCCTGACTTGGGTAGGATTTAAACTTCGCAGGTAAATTAAATTGATAGTAAAGATATGTCTTTAGAACCTTTTTTGATTATTGCCGCCGCACTCTTTTGCATTGGCATCTATGGCTTAATTACAAGTCGTAACGCGGTACGTGTATTAATGTCCGTGGAGTTAATGCTAAATGCCGTCAATTTGAATCTGATGGCTTTCTCTAATTTTCTTGATTCCGCTAGCATTCGCGGTCAAGTATTCACAATTTTCGTAATCTCGATCGCTGCCGCCGAAGCTGCCGTTGGTCTGGCGATCGTGCTGTCGATCTACCGCAGTCGCGATACTGTGGATATGGAGCAATTTAACTTACTTCGCTGGTAAAAAATCATCAAAGATGGAGAGGATGCTTTGCACACTCTCCATCTTTGGATATGTATTCCGACGGTTTCTTGGTTAGCAAAAAATATGCAAGATTTTTTACAACAACTTTTAGCAAAACTTGTTGAGCCTCGCAGTTTGAGATTTCTACTTGTAGGTATCCTTAGTGCGATCGCCAATGTTTTAATTCTGGTTGTTCTAATTGATTTTTGGCACTGGGATACAATGTTTTGGCGATCGCTTGCCAATATCGTTGCTACTGAAATTTGCTTACTAATTTGTTTCTTTGCCTATCGCCAATTTGTGTGGCAAATACCAGATTTTGAATGGCAAACGGTGTTACGGAATGAATTGCCAACCTATCACCTATCGATTGCTTCGGTAATTGCAATTCGTTCTTTTCTGCTATTTCCTGTTATGGATTGGATGGGGATCGATCCTGTTGTAAATACTGTAATTGGGGTGGGGACTGGCGCAGTTTTAACTTATACCTTGAGTGATAAATTTATATTTACCGCCAAGATACCTATTTCCTAAGAATGCCAGATACGTATAAGAAAATAATTTGGGAACATTTTGAGGAAGTTGCTACGGATCTCGATCGCTGGCGCGATCGAAATTTATATTATTACCAAGATTTAGAAAAGCTGCATCAATTTCTCATCTTGCCAAACTCCAAGGTTTTAGCAGTGGGATGTGGAACGGGCGATTTACTGGCAGCAACTCAGCCAGAGATAGGTATAGGAATAGATTTTTCCGAGAAAGTTGTAGCGATCGCCCAGCAAAAATATCCAAATTTAACGTTTTACTGTTTGGATGCCGAAGAAATTACAACGACACAAATCGAACAACAAGAATTTGACTATATTATTCTTTCAGGAGTGTTGGGATATTTCAGTGATATTCAAACGGTTCTTGAAAAATTAAAACCTTTTTGCCAAACTCATACAAGAATTATCATTTCATTCCACAATTACCTTTGGGAACCTTTGCTTTGGTTAGCAGAAAAGATCGGAGAGCGTCGTCCTCAACCTTTGCAAAATTGGCTTTCGATACCAGACATCATTAATTTTCTGGAAATTACGGGATATATTCCCATCAAGCAAAGTAGGCGGTTTCTCTTCCCCAAAAATATTCCCCTTCTTTCTAAATTAATTAATCAATTTATTTGTCACCTTCCCCTAATCGAACATCTTTGTCTAACTCATTATGTCGTAGCTAGAAAGCAGTTTTCAGAATTAGGCGATCGCCAGTCTGGAGACAATACTTTACCAAGCGTCAGCATTATCATCCCTGCTAGAAATGAATCAGGCAATATCAAGTCCATTTTTACGCGGATGCCAGTATTAGGAAGCCATACAGAGCTAATTTTTGTCGAAGGTAATTCCACTGATAACACATGGCAAACTATTGAAACAGAGCTAGCTAATCAACGACCCAATCCGCAGTTTTCCTATAAAGCATTTCAACAAACTGGTAAAGGAAAAGGGGATGCGGTTCGGCTGGGATTTAGCCATGCGAAGGGTGATGTATTAATGATTCTTGATGCGGATTTGACAGTTGCACCTGAATCATTACCTCAATTTTTGGATGTGATAGCCTCTGGACGAGGCGAATTTATTAACGGTTCGCGATTAGTCTATCCCCGTAGCGATTTAGCGATGCCTTGGTTAAATACCTTGGCAAACAAATTCTTTGCAAGTCTGTTCTCTTTTCTTTTAAATCAACGACTCAAAGATACTCTCTGCGGTACAAAAGCCTTATGGCGCAATGATTACGATCGCATTGTTAGTCAACGGGATTATTTTGGAGATTTCGATCCATTTGGTGATTTTGATTTACTCTTTGGTGCAGCAAAGCTCAATTTACATATTGTCGAATTGCCAATCCGCTACCAACCGCGCACCTATGGAAGTTCTAATATCGCCCATTTCCGTGAAGGCTTCATTTTACTGAAAATGTGTTTTTATGCTGCTCGTAAGATTCGATTTTTGTAATTCCAAAAGAGAGATGCGGTGCGAAGCACCGCATCTCTCTTTTGGGGTTTAAAGTGGGCGATAGCGATAACTAGCAAACTCATTACAGGATTAATTGCAGCGCATAGCTTAAGAACGCACTCGACAGAGGGACGGAAATATTATCTGTCCCACCAGGGGAAAAAGCTTCAAGTATGGCGGCGATCGCCGCAACAGGCGCGGCAATACCAATATCATTCGGATGAATGCCATGACTGAGACCCAAAATACTAAGAATCACAATAAAACTAGTAGCAAACATGGCAAACGATCCTTCAAGGCTGCGCTTATTGCCTAAATGCATAAAAGTATGTTTTCCAAATCTCTTACCGATCAGTGCAGCTAGTCCGTCCCCCCAAGACATGACCATTACACCGATCACTGCATATTGCGGATGGCTCTGCCATAAAAATACAACTAAAATCGTGATGCTGAGTGCGTAATAGAATACACCATAGGTTTTGCGCCCCACATCATTAAGCATCGGCAGAATATTTGTGTGGTGCGAGGCTAGAGCGATCGCGCTAAATGTCACCCCTGCGATCGTACATAGCCAAGTAGGAATATGTAACCACCATGCAATGAGTAACACGTTACCCGTACCAATATGCACAACTTTGCGAACTAGCTCTGGATCTTTCTTGAGACGATGCAAGATTTCTGAAGCTAGAAATACTAAACCGAGCCAAATTGCTACTGCACTAATTTGGATAATTAAGCTCGTTGTTAAAGGAATTTCGCTAGTTATGTTCATATGACAAGCTATGTATATAAATAAAAATACTTACATTAGGATTCTGCGATGTAATAAAGAACC
>QBML01000042.1 GCA_003242085.1 Pseudanabaena frigida
TAAAAAGTTCGATAATCACATTGCTATGATTTGGCTTTTTGTCCATCACTACAATACTCTCATCCAATCTATGATTCTTATCATTCCCTCTTGATCACTACCATATTTTGTTGTCTTGTACGCGACATTTGTTGGAAGAACTTAAGAATGCTGACCCTGCACCAATTTTGGGATGGTTGCGCGATCGCTGGCAGGATTTGAAAGGTTTGGCTCTGACAAAGATTAGTTTTGAGAAATTAGGCGTTGAAGCACAAATATCTGAATTTGCAAAATTGACTGCAAGTATTCGAGCCATTCCCAGCGAAAGACAAAAAATTCGAGAATTAGTGAATCCCCATACGATTACCTTGCTAAAGGCGCTGAATGAGTTTATTGATGATGCGAAACGAAAACTTCCTAAAGGGAAAACGCATCTAGTGGCGATCGCTGATAATCTCGACCGTATTGTGCCAATCCCACAGGAGCAAGGGCGCACTAATCATGAAGAGATTTTCTTGGATCGAGCGCAGCAGTTGCAGGGTTTGAATTGTCACATCATTTATACGATTCCGATTTCGATGGTTTATTCTAGTCGGGCGGCGGATTTGCGCGATATTTATGGCAATCCGCAGATTTTGCCGATGGTGATGGTGCAGACTCCTGATGGTAAAACGGATGCGGCGGGGCTTGCCAAAATCACAGAAATCATCAAGAAACGGATTGAACCTTTTGCGCCTAATACGAATTTAGAGACAGAAATCTTTAGTAGTGCGGAAGGTTTGCTAAGGCTCTGTTTGATGAGTGGCGGTCATGTGCGAAATTTGATGTTGTTGGTGCGATCGGCGATTGATTATATTGACGCTTTGCCAATTACAGACAAGGCGATCCAGCGCAGTATCACTCAAGCAAGGGATACCGCCGTACTGTGGAACAGGAGGAATGGGAACTACTGGCTAAGGTAGTTCATCACAAACAAATCGATAATGCGGAGGATTACCGTAAATTGTTGTTCAATCGATGTGTGTTGCAGTATGTCTATTTTGATGCTGATGGAGAGCTTCAGCCTTGGTATGATGTCCATCCCTTGATTAAAAGTATTTAACAGTTTAAGGATGCGACGGCAAAGTTAAGCTAAGTCATGAAAGAACAGAAGTAAAAAACGATGAAGTTAGAAGCGATCGATTGGGAGCAAGATATACCGCTAGATGCTGATGAGGCATATCGCTCTCTTGTGCGATCTCTTAAACGTACTCAAGGGTTTGCATTGTTGTTTGTACGTTGTTCTCCTGTACAAAGTGATCGAATTATTACTGATATTCGGGCTGATTTACCTAGTAAAACAATTGAAGTCTTGGAATTAGAGGAGTCGATTGATAATCTTTACGATCACGTTGCTGCTTTGCCAAATCAAGATCAGATTAATGTTCTCTTTATCAAGGGTATAGAATATTCGATTTTTGCCTATGAAGATCGGGAAATGAATGATGTTAACCTTAGGAGTCGGAGTTCAGTATATGGCGGTACATGGCAAGGTATACCCCGTATTTTAGGACATCTCAATCTCAGTCGTGAACGTTTTCGCGATAATTTTAAATTCTGTTTTGTTTTTCTCTTGCCAGAATTTGCCCTACGCTATTTTATTCGTCGCGCACCCGACTTTTTTGATTGGCGTTCCAATATTTATGAATTCCCCACAGACAAAGGAACAGTATCTCAAGAAATACATCGCTTAACTTATTTGGATAGTAACTATGATGAATATTCTATCCAAACTCCTAAACAACATATTTCTAAATTATCAGCAATCTTGAGTTATCTTGATGAAAATCCAGAACTAGATAATGAAGCAGCATTATGGCTCGAAAAAGGACTAATTCATCAGGCGAGTAATGAGTATAAAGAAGCTATTGCCTCTTTTAACAAAGCAGTAAAAATTAAAGCTAGCTGCTACCAAGCATGGTATGGACTAGGTAGGGCACTACAAAAATTAGGTAGAAATAAAGAAGCAATTGACTCTTATGACAAGGTTTTACGACTCAAACCCAACATTCATGAAACATTGTTAGTTCGAGGCAATGCGCTAGTTAATTTAGGCAAGCATAAAAAAGCAATTATCTCCTATGACAAGGCTTTGAAAATCAACCCAGAATACTACGAAGCGTGGGTAACTAGAGGCAATGCACTAGTTCATTTAGGTAGAACAGAAGAAGCATTAATTTCCTATGACAGAGCTTTACAAATCAACCCTGAATACCACTATGCATTGCACAATCGAGGTAATGTGTTAACTAGTTTAGGTAGAAATGAAGAAGCATTGACTTCCTATGATCGAGCATTACAAACTAAACCTGACTTCTACGAATCATGGTATAGCCGAAGTGTTTCGTTAGCCAATTTAGGCAGATATAAAGAAGCGATTGCCTCTTTGGATAAAGCTTTACAGTTAAAACCTGATTACCAAAATGCACTGTATAACCGAGGTGCTTTGCTTGCGAATTTAAATAAAAGAAATGAATTAAAAGAAGCAATTGCTTCTTATGACAAAGCATTGCAAATCAAACCAGACTTCTACGAAGCATGGCTTGGTCGAGGCATTGCGCTAGCTAAGTTATCCAGACAGAAAGAAGCGATTGCCTCTTTTGACAAATCTTTACAATTTAAATCAGACTACTCCGAAGCATGGTACTTACGAGGAAAGTCACTGGCTATATTATTAAGATATAAAGAAGCGATTGCCTCTTTTGACAAAGCTTTACAAATTGAACCTAACAATAAATCCGCAATTAGAGATCGAGACACATTGAAGACTATAGATAACATTGGTCAAACTGTTAAAAGTTTTTGGGAGAAACTATTCCCTCGTTAGTATTATGAGAGTCATCAGTAAAAAAAACTTATATTTTGACAACATAGCCTTGCTTCAAATTTTCGACCCATGATTCAGTAAAATAGAAGCTTAGAGAGTTAAAAACTAAACCCATGAGTATAGTTTTGGAACGCGAAGCCCCACCCTTTAGAGAAGACGAAACAGGAGCAATCCGCATCGGCAAAACTAGAGTAATTCTAGAACTAGTAATCAGAGCGTTCCTAGACGGAGCATCGCCCGAAACCATCGTGAAGCAATACTTCACCCTGTCTCTATCCGACACTTACAGCGCGATCACCTACTACCTTCGTCATCAAGAAACTATAGAAACCTATCTCCAGCAAAGAGAACAAATAGCCACAAAAGTTCAGCAACGTTTCCAAGCACTGCGAACTGCAACCTGATATGAGCATAGTGCGATCGCGCCTGTTAGCTAGACGCAATAATTGAAGTTACAGAACAATCAGAATGAGATACGAAAGTTTTGTATCTTCCATTGGATTAGAATAGTTAGGATATTAGCGATCGCAAAAAAAGACGATTTTGAGAACATTCACCGCGATCGCCCCTTTCAAGCCTTGATACAATAAATGTGTTGTAGGGTTATTGTAGGGGCGGGTTTAGTTGATAATTCTATGCCAGAAGCAGGATATATCTGCGAAACCCGCCCCTACACAATTTCAATTCTCTACACCCCTACGCAATCTCAATTTCTACAAAATCTGCTCCTACGCAATCTCAATAATGTCATGAAATACGATCGCGAAAAACACCATCGTCGCTCTATTCGGCTCAAAGGATACGACTACACATCTGTAGGCAGTTATTTCATCACCATTTGTACTTTTCAACGAGAATGCCTATTTGGAACAATTAGCAATGGAGAGATACAGTTAAATCAATATGGAAAAATCGCGTATTCTCATTGGCAAAACCTACCTAAATACCATCCCAGATTGGAATTAGATGAATTTGTCATAATGCCCAACCACATCCACGGCATTCTATTTTTGATAGATAGCAATGATATTTCTCTGGATCACGACAATTCTGTAGGGGCGGTTTTAGCAGACAATTTTATCCTTGAGAACCAAAATTCATTTCCAAAACCCGCCCCTACAGACGGTTTAGCAGATAATTTTGTCCTTGAGAACAAAGATTTATCCGATGCCGTAGGGGCGGGTTTAGCAGACAATTTTGCGCTGAATGCAGGATCTATCTGCAAAACCCGCCCCTACACAATCTCAATTTCTACAAAAACCGCTCCTACAAACAATTTAGCAACAGGGAACAATCATGGAATCCCAGAAATTATTCGAGGATTTAAAACATTCTCTGCTCGTCGCGTTAACCAAATCCGTCATACATCAGGAATTCCCGTATGGCAGCGCAATTATTACGACCATATCATTCGTGATGAAACATCATTGCAAAAGATTCGCCAGTATATCCAAACAAACCCAAATTTATGGCAGGTTGACCAGCTACATCCTAACAATCCCTCTAAATGGTAACTATTACAAATCAGTCTGACAGACCTTTTCAAACCTTGATACAATTAGGAAAAAATCCCAAAGAATACTAATGCGGAATTATTAAAGCTATAGTTCAACTTCTCCGAATTTCTGAAAAGACAAGCCTTGAAAAACTAGAAGACTTCCGCTTAGAAAGGAACGACCATCGCAACTTCTTTTTAGAATGGCAGCAAGATTTACTAAATCTGACAGATAACGATCGCGAAAGCTTGCAACGGATTGCAAGAAATGTGGGCAAACTGCTTTACTTCAGCTAAACGGGAAGCGGAAGGTGAAATGAACAAAAAATCTAATTTGCAAACACTATCTTGGCAAGAAGTTTTTGGAGAACATTACGAGCTGGGATAGTTAGTGCAGCGATCGCAATAGTTTAAAATGCAGACACCCTTAAAATTCCTTTAAAAGTTTTGTTTCGCATGATCGAGTCGCCCCAGCCAATAGTTGAATCACCCTTTCATAAATTTCGCAAGGCGATCGCTAGCAAGGAATTTCTAATCACGGCTGAGGTTTCACCACCCAAGGGCAGCGCCCCAGCCCATATGCTCGAACAAACGCGATCGCTCAAAGGGCGCGTCCATGCCGTAAATATTACCGATTCTAGTCGGGCTGTGATGAGCATGAGTCCCGTTGCTGCGTCAGTTTTGATCCAGCAACAAATTGGCATTGAAACTATTTGTCAGATTGCCTGTCGCGATCGCAATCGGATTGCATTGCAAGGTGACTTATTTGGGGCGGCGGCGCTGGGAATTACCAATATTCTTGCCCTTACGGGCGATCCAGTCAAAGCTGGCGACTATCCCGATGCGCGATCGGTTTTTGATTACGAGTCAGTAAGGCTATTGCAGTTAATTCAAAAACTCAATCAAGGACTAGATGCGAATGGGAAAGCCTTACCCAATCAAGGTACTGACTTCTTGGCTGGGGCAGCAGTCGATCCGCAGTCGCCAAGTTGGTCGGGGTTACAGAAGCGTTTTGAGCGCAAGATTAATGCTGGGGCGCAATTTTTTCAAAGTCAATTAATTACCGATTTCGATCGCCTTGATAAATTTGTGAACCAAATCGCCAATCAATCGGATAAGCCAATTCTGGCAGGAATATTTTTAATTAAATCCGCTAAAAATGCGCTGTTTCTGAATAAATTTGTGCCTGGGGTGCAAATCCCTGAACATATCATCGATCGCCTAGCCAAAGCTAAATCACCACTACAGGAAGGCATGGCGATCGCGGCGGAACAAATTCAAACTGCGCGACAAATTTGCCAAGGTGTACATATCATGGCAATCAAAGCCGAACATCTGATCCCAGAAATTTTGGATCGCGCTGGTGTGGCAATGATCTAACTTTTGAGCGATTTGCTATGCAAATCGTTCAAAAGTTAAAAACTTTCAGTTAACCTAGTAAATAATCTTAATTCACATCTATGGCACGACGTAGATATTCTTCAACTCTGAATACACCGCCTACTGAGCCAAGAGACAATGGCACAACAACCAAACTGGCGATCGCAGGTGCGATTTTTGCAGTTGGTATTGGTGTTGGCATCGCGCTTTCTACGCTCAATCCTACGCCGCGTACCGTTGATGCTATTCGTTTGGATAATCTTGCGCCTAGCCGCGATTTTTGCAACAACTATGGTGCATCGGCGATGGTCATGAGCAGCCGTGTTTATGTGACGCTCAACCCTTTTAATGTATTTATTAGTCAAGCCGAACCTATCCCTGGTTGTGTGGTTCTGCCCAATAACTGGAATTTACTCTTGCAAAAGAATGTGATCAAAGAAGCTGACATTCGCCAGTGCAAAGACAGAATGAATACTTTTGGCTTTACAGGCGATCTGGATAAAGCCCCTAGTGTTGACTGTATATACGAGAGCAAAAACGCTACCGAAAAGTTTACAAATGCTTTGCCTCCTAAGGTTAGCCCCAGTCCTCAGCCATAAAAAGAAAGGCGACGCTAAGCGTCGCCTTTCTTTTTATGGCTATATCTACATAAGTAGCTGGGCGCAATTAAATATAAACCCCAAAAACCTGTGGCAAACACGCAGTGTGCGCCACAGGTTTTGGTTCAGTTTTTTAATTATGCCCCGCCAATTACTGACTGAGAAGGGAGTAAACCAAAAATGGTTAAGTTTATAAATGTGTAGGTAGAGAGTAGAAAATCAAGGGAGTGAGATAATAGGAGTGTTGAGATTAAAATCCAAAATTAATTTTGGATCTCAATGAACTAATAGTGCAAGGTGAATTTGTATGAAGCACCAGCCATTAGATTTAATGATTACGCTGGGTGAGTACAGTTATCAAATCATTCAACAAAACTTTCAGAGGATTGTCGAACAAGAAGAAGCAATTTTTGAAGACAATGATCCCGAACCGTTGCATCAGATGCGAGTCGGGATGCGCCGTTTGAGAACAGCTATTCAAGTATTTGACTCTGCGATCGTCTTACCAAAAGCCGTAAGCAATCCATCCATCGGGAAAATTGCTAAAAGTTTAGGAGAAACCCGCGATTTAGATGTGCTTCAACAAGAACTGATAAGCCGCTATCAGCCTCTGTTGGAAAATACAGAACTACTGAAGTTTGATAAGGTTTTGAAGCGGTTGCAAAAAAAACGCGATCGTAGCTTTCTCGATTTACAGAAGACTCTGAATGGCGATCTCTATCACGACTTAAAGCAGGGTATTCAATCTTGGCTAGATCGACCCAGATATACAACGATCGGAGCTTTGTTAGTTCGAGAAGTTTTGCCTGACTTGCTACTACCATTAATCTGTCAACTTTTTCTCCATCGAGGGTGGCTGGTAGGAACAACTATTCAGTCAGGAATAGTTACACTAATTTCTATTGAAAATCCTGAAGAGTTGCATCAACACTTAGAGCAATTCGTTAATGATCTCCATGACCTACGGAAACAAATGAAAGGTATTCGCTACCAAGCGGAGTTCTTTTCAGGTTTCTACGGGGCTTCATACCTTGAGAGAATTGATGAGTTTAAGGCGATTCAAGAAATCTTGGGACAACTTCACGATCGCGAAGTCTTGCGTCAGTTTTTAGAATCGACATTGAATGCAAATTTGGCAAAGGTGCTACCCACTGTAAACCAGACAATGCAGCAGGAACAAACCACATTTTGGCAAAGTTGGCAGCCAATCCAGCAACGTTATCTCTCGTTAGACTTTCGCCAGTCACTGCGATCTCTGCTCTCAGCACCGATAGATATTTCATTCAATGTATTATAACTAGAGCATCAGAGACATTAAATCATTTGGAACTATCCTGCGAATATATAGATTTAGGAACCTTTGATATATGATTAGCCAAGCTTCACCAGTTAGTATCGATCCGCAGTTTTTATCAAGTCCCCATGTCATACTATCGACGCTTCAATCACTCCGTCAGAAGGTTGAAAGCGAAGGGGCAACTACCTTTAACAAATGGCAATCGGGCATTCATCGGGCTGAATTTCTTCCAAGTGCCCTGAATCTAGCTCAATACCTTGCATTACGCCAGTACGATCTCCGCGAACTCCAATCCGCATTAATGCCTTGGGGGTTATCCTCATTGGGAAGGATTGAAGCAAGGGTCATGCCTAATCTTGATGCTGTGATTGCGGCGCTAGAAGTAATGTGTGGCAACTATTCCACAGAAAATTTTCACCGTCAACCACTAGAATCCTTTTTTGAGGGCAACCGTTTACTCCATCAGCATACCAAGGAATTATTTGGAACAGCCAGTCCCCATCGGCGGGTCAGAATTATGGTTACATTGCCCACAGAAGCTGCTACTGACTATGAGTTAGTTCGCGAAATTATCCGACGGGGTGCAAACTCTGTGCGAATTAACTGCGCCCATGACAATCCAGAAATATGGGAGAGCATGATCGCGCATGTTCGTCGATCAGAACAAGAAAATGGAACCTCTTGCAAAGTAATGATGGACTTAGCGGGTCCCAAGATCCGCACGGGAGAAGTCCTGAAGCCACCCGATAAAAAACGGGTATTTCGAGGGGATCGCATCTTGCTCTCGCGATGTTTACCTAAATCCGAAAGTAAATTAGAAATAGCCGAAGCGATCGCCTCAACTGTAGACGATTTTCAAATTTGCTGTACGATTCCCGAAATCCTCGATTTATTAGTAGTTGACGCACCCGTCTATATTGATGATGGCAAGCTTCGGACTCGCGTGGTTGACACCCAATATCGATTGCCAGATGGGCAATTAGGGCTGTTGCTTCAAGTGACCCATGCTAGTCCTAAAGGGGTCAAACTTCGCCCTGAAAAAGGATTAAACTTTCCCAAAACCATTTTATCGCTCAGTCCTCTTACGGCAAAAGATTTAAGCGATCTAGATTTTGTCGCCACTCACGCGGATATTATCGGTTACTCTTATGTGCAGCAACCTGCTGATATTGACTTACTTCAACAAGAGTTAAGTCTTCGCTTAGATGGAAGATCTCCTAGCCCCGCGATCGTGGCAAAGATTGAAACGGCGATCGCGGTTTCAAATCTTCCAGAATTAATCATCCATGCAGCAAGCAAACAATCATTTGGTGTGATGATCGCTAGAGGAGACTTAGCCGTTGAAATTGGATATCAAAGATTAACAGAGATTCAAGAGGAAATTCTCTGGATTTGCGAAGCAGCTCATGTGCCCGTGATCTGGGCTACGCAAGTTCTAGAAAGTTTGGTCAAAGATGGAGCGCCTTCACGCGGAGAGATGACCGATGCAGCTATGGCTGAACGCGCTGAATGCGTGATGTTAAACAAAGGTCCTTTTATTGCTGAAGCTATCACTATTCTCGATGATGTCCTAACTCGGATGGAAGCCCACCAGTCGAAAAAAACGCCCCAGTTAAGGGCATTGCATTCTTGGTAAATGAACCGCAATTGCATCGATTTCAGTAATTCACCGAGTTTTTGAGTAATTTAATATGACTACGAAATTGATCAATATCGAAGTCGATCTTTAAAATCACTACACAGTATCATTCCTAAATAAAGCGATTCAGGATGAATTGATTAAGTATGGAAAACCACTTAATTGGATTGTGGTTGGTGCTGACAAAGAACGCCAGATAGTTCATGTTAAGGCGATTTACTCCACCCATTCAACTAAGTAAATTTTGCAGTAATTGGCTTTTGTTTTGAAACTATAGCTACATAAAACCCAACAGAGAGTTGCGGCGCTTTGCGCCGCAACTCTCTGTTGGGTTTTGCTTTTGTCCTAGCTCGAAAATAAAATTTGTGAAAAACAATAAAAAAGGTGCATTTAACGCACCTTTTTTATTGTTTAGCATTCGTCAAATGCTTCTAAGTCTAGTAAATGGCGATATGGTTCCGCCAATTCCGAACCCTTAAAAGCAAGCGATCGCAATATATGCCAATCGTTCAATCCCTCAAAAGCATTAGCATAGTCGTCACGTTCTAGCCGATCCGCAATTGCAGCTACATCTGAGGCAGTGAATTTACTAGGATCGACTTCGGGCGCTTCGCCTGTCGCATTATCTGAGACTTTAGTACCCATATCGCTCTATAACAGGCTTGTGAACGGAGAGAGAGGGATTTGAACCCTCGGTACGGAGTTACCTGCCGTACAACAGATTAGCAATCTGCCGCTTTCGTCCACTCAGCCATCTCTCCAAATTTATTAGGAATTATATCTTATCAGACTGTGAGAATAATGCAACCTAATTATTAAATTTAATAAATTTCACCTTGGGCTTGTCCAGTTGAGCAAACTCCGCTGCCTTAGCCTCAATCTCTTGTATCTGTCCCAGAGCCAATCCACAGGGAAATCCATATTTTGCTTTTATCCGATCGCTAGCAATATTTAAAGCCTTGCGCGATCGCTCGACAAAATCAACTAGGTCATACTCAGTGTCGGGAGCAAAATATTCTTTGACAATCAAAGATGGTGAGTAACAAGAAGCCTGAGAGTTATCTGGCCAAGTGATTTGAAAGCGGACTTCAGGCATAAAATCTCCTTAAGAATTGCAGTATTTTCGATCGATCTAGACCATGATATTTCTGTTATAAATGCTGCAAAGCAACACTTGTAACAAAAGATATTTAGTTTTCACGTCAGGGTAAAGCGTCACTTAAACCAATTTCGCCATTTTTTTATACTGCACCATATGCATCTGAGCAGAGTTTGTCCATGTGTATATTGACAAAACTGATTGGCTAGCTTGTACCAGAGAATGACTGAGATCGGGTTTAATAACTAAGCGCATAGCTTTAGAGATCGCCTGAGTATCATCAGGATTAACGAGCAAAGCTTGTTGTTCGGATAGAAACTCTGTAAAAGGAAGACTGTTAGAGATGATTACTGGTAACCCTGAAGCGATCGCTTCCATGATCGCTAAACCCCAACCCTCTTTGGCAGATGGAAATACAAAGGCATCTGCACAGCGATAAAGTGCTGGTAATTCGGCATCAGTGAGAACACCTGTAATCACAAGCGATTTTGCAATATTTAGTTCCTTTACGGTGTCGAAAAATTCATCGCGATAGGCTTGATAGTCAAATAACGTTGCCCCGCCTGCGATGACCAACTGAGCATTAGGGAAATCGACTAAGACTTGAGCAAAAGCTTGAATCAACTTAATCGAATTTTTGCGTGGTTCAATGCCCCCGACCGTTAAATAAATTGGCGAACCCGTTAAATTAAATTTTTGTTTGATTTGTAGTTCCATCCCATTGCGATCGCGAGAAAATCTTTGCAGATTGACACCATTAATTACTCTCGGTGCATGGATTTGATACTGCTCGTAAAGCTGCTTTTGCCAACTATCGCTAACACAAAGACAAAGCTCTGCTTCGCGAATCGAGCGATCCTGACAAGTCTGTAAATAAGGGCTATTGTAATCTTCGATATGGTGAACGGTGCGGATAAAATGGGGGATAAGTCCTCGCGATCGCAAGATTGCTAGAGCATTGGCACTGATGCAGTCTTGGGCATGGTAAATATCATAATTAAGCTGTGAGCTACTCAGATAATCAACAAATTCCTGAATTCGTTGCTGAATTAAAAGATCGATATTACTGGGAGCAGCTTGAGCAATAACTGGCTGAAAGTCACAGGATAAATGGCGATCGAATCCTAATCCATCCTTATCCAATGCAAAAATGCAAACTTCATGATCTAGCGACTGCAATGCCTCTGCCAACTCCAAAGTATGGATGACGCTTCCTCTCGGCTTAGTGGAATAAGTTAGTAAGGCAATACGTAATTTTGATAACTGTGGCATGGATTGTTCGGACTATATTTTGCGGGCAACATGAAAAGCGGAAATGTAAGAGAGCGTTAGGCGATCGCCTCGATTTTGATGTAGTAATTCTCTTAACTTCGCAAATAGCTTAATTCGCTGCTCTTCAGCTAAAGCAATGTAGGGTGAAAGAGTGCTCAGAAGCAATAGATAATCGTCAAGGTGATAAATAACTTTATGAATAGAGCGTTCGTACTTGACATTATCAAAATATCCAGAAGCCATGATGCTTTTGCTAAACTTGAGAAAATCTGCTTGATGCGTTTCTATACCTTCATGTCTAGCATATAGGGGTATAGAGGGTGCTAATATTTGATAGACTTCATCAACTATTTGATAAGTTTCGCCATCTACTTGTGGTGGCGTGTTCCACAGTAAAATCAAGTGTCCATCTTCTTTTAATGCTGCCCAAGATTTTGCATAGGAAATCGCAGGATCGAGCCAATGCCAGGATGTTGCCGCTAAAACTGCCTCAAATTGATTTTCTTTCAGTTCCCATTCTTCAAATGCTAGATTTTGAACTTCTACATTAGGATATGAAGCGCAGTTTTGTTTAGCTAATTCTGAAGCTTCTCGATTAGGTTCTAAACTCAGCATTGAAAAGCCAAGTTGTGCAAATGGAACGGTGGCAATGCCAGGCCCGCAACCTAATTCGAGGATTTTTGATTGTTTGGGTAGCTGTGTAATCTCAATTGAGCGAGTAATAATTTCTTGAGGATATCTCGGTCTGACTCGATTATACGCCTCTGCTACTGAGCTATACCAGTTCTTCTTAGCTTCTAAGTTTTTACCGCCATAATCCCTGAGTACTTCCACCCAACTTTTGCGATCGGAACTATCGTCTATTCCATCCGTTCCAATAGTTGGTAAATCTGGTAAATCACTCATAAATGATCCAAGTAATTAGAAAATAATACAAATATAATTAATTAATACTGGCGAAAAAATATATGAAATTTTATAAGTCTGCTTGAGAATTAGTTGACTTAGCTCTAGCCAATTAAGCTGAGTGTATTTATCTTAAGTGTTATGTCAATATACAGCAATGTATGAAAATCTGAATCGCAATGGCTATTTCACCTTATATGTAGATAAAAACAGAGGTGGTTATCAAAAAACTAGTTCTCATTCATAATTTCTACTTTATCAATATCAGAAGTGATTTCAGGAACGGGAAGTACTAAGCGATCGCTGCACATTGCTCTCAGCTTATCTACAAACATTGATGATTCTGAGAATAAAGTCATATTTTCATAAGCCGATCTATAGACTTCGGAATACTCAGCTTTTGAAATATTTGGATATACTTTTGTCGATACGGTCATTCCCGATGGTGTAGTATCACGACTGGGATATCTTTGAGTTTTGGGTTTAGAAGATTGTGTAACCTTAGCCGTTCCTAACATTGGTCGGCGAGGAAATGGGGGTGGAGATGGCTGGGTTTGTGATGGAGCGAATGGAGCAATTTCCGTTAAAGCAGATTGGCTGGTCGAATATCGTGGTGGGGTGTAAAAAATTCGATCTTCATAAATAACGGCTACATCACCGCATACTAAGCGCTCAAATTCATGGTTATAGCGGCAAGTTGGTTCGCCTTTGCGTTCCCACAAGTGCAGTATTTGATTAACTGAAACAGCTTTATATCTCCCTTGAAATAAAGATTCAATTACCGCTTGTCGAACCCATTCAGGTTTAAAATCGCTCCATGCCCGAGTCAGATCATTGATGGTATAACCACCAAGATCGAAACTGTAGTGTTGCAGTAGGGCAATCGCAATTTCCATTAGGGCGACATTGTTTTAAAATATGTATAAATATTTTACATTTAAATTCGGTAAATGTGAAGATAGGATGCTCAAAACCTATAACTGTTTTAATATTTGTTGTTGTAGATAGTTATATATTTATTCTCAAGTGGCTTGTCAGACAAGAATTTATGTAGCTCTTTAGAATGAATATGCAAATTAATGATTGGAATTAATTTGCTATCTACGGATATAAATGGTTTATATAAGTTATTTTCTTTAATCCAATAAAATGGAAATTGATTATACTTAACGTCGCAGGTCTCATTGACAAATCCACGAGTATCTCCACCTTGATTTCTTGGGTCAACCCCACCTAAGTATTGCCCGATCGCTGCGGCATCGAATATACAATTAATATTGTTGTGATTATAGTTTTTATTAAGTTTAAATACTAAATTATTAACAATCGGAAATATTGGTAATGGTTCAATAATTGATTCGTCAAAACTACCTAAGTTGTCCATATCATGGACATTGTAATTGTAATTCTCAACTATAGGTTTAAATGATTCTGAACTTGGTATGTAAATAAAACTAGGAATAATCCGATGAGAGCTGTCGAATGGGGCGTAAACCTTGTTTTTGAAAAGTGGTTTTAATTTGTCTGAGTTTTCATATAACAATGTGTCATTTTCAAGATGAATTGAGTCTTTGATATTGTATTTTTGAATATACGAATATAAATAGAAAAACCTTAAAGAACAGTAATGCCAAAACCCATCTCTAAATTGTCTGTCAAACCTAGAATTTTTATTGAAATTAAAATCATCTAACTCATTACAGTCAATTAATTCAATATCTGTAAACTCTTTTAGACGATCGAAATATTGCCTTTCAGTAATAACAGTAATATCTAAATTGCCATGCAAAATCAAGTTTTTTATGTTGTGTACTAAATAATCTTGAAAGTTTCCAGCACTAATTAATATGATTTTCATTTTACTGTGGTAGCTTAGCCTTAATTAAAGTATTGTAAAACATTTTGCTGTTAAACAAACCTTGGGTATCTGCCCTCATGTAGTAATCCAAAAATCCAAATTATTTATAAAAGCGCATTCTTTCAGGATGTGCTTTTATAAACCCAAAACTCTACAAATGACTTAGAACTGCTATAGGTAAAAACTTTTACTGGGGTGAACCCAAAATTAAGCAATTCAGCCTAAAATTTTAACTATCTAAGACATGAAAAAACAGGCTAGTCAAGGATACTAGCCTGTTAATTTGCATAGTTAACTCGCAAGATTATGCCTCTTACTGCAAGACAAGTTTAACGTTGGCATTGCTTAGCCCAGGACGCTTGACTTCGGTTAGGGCTTTATTCACGGCATACTTTTGATTGATCGAATTGATGAGCTCAGTCTGATTGTGCTTTTTGGCAACACCCCAGAGATCGGCAATTAGATCGAACGATCCATCGGCATTACGAGACCAACCTAGATCGTAGTCACCCTCAAGAGTTGCTACGATGTCGGCACGAATGCGTTGGCTATTATAGCCGCGAACATCAGACTCAGTCTTGACACTAATACCTAGATCGCGCAAGGAAGACTTGAGGACTTCGGCATCAGTAATTTTTGTGCGAAGTGTGCTGAAATGAGACATAATAGTTTTGCTCCTGTAAATAAATGTGAACTCGACTGTTAACTCGAACGGGAGACATAAGAGTGTTGGTGGCTATTCCTCCTATGTTAGCTGCTAGATCGACTGTCTTTTGATAAGACATTCTTTAGAATCTAGCCTTAAACCTGCTGACTACGAAACAGCAGGATAAGCTTTTCAAAACTCCATACGCTGATATTCAGCGACTGAAGTAGCGGCGGGTCTAGCCCGCATTCTTGCCCAGTCACGCAAAGCAGCAACCTGCTCAGTCATCGTGCGTGAGAGAGGAGTTGTTGATTTCACAGCCGAAATGATATCTAGCTGTGTAAACTCCCGCTCTTGAGCAAAAGCTTCATACATGGCGGCAACTACCGCCTGCTCGATTTCTGCCCCCGAAAAACCATCGCTTACTTTCGATAGTTGTTCAAAATCGAACCTGTCTAATTTTTCAACATCTGGACGACGCTTGCACAGATGGATTTTAAAAATGTCTCTACGCTCTTCACCGTTAGGTAAGTCAACGAAGAATAGCTCATCAAAACGCCCCTTACGAAGAAATTCTCCTGGTAACTTCTCGATACGGTTAGCAGTAGCCATTACGAACACAGGTGATTTTTTCTCCTGCATCCATGTAAGGAATGTGCCAAAGATACGCGATGATGTACCCCCATCAGAATCTGCCGAACCAGCTCCACCAGCAAAGGCTTTATCCAGTTCATCGATAAATAAAATCATCGGTGAAATCGACTCAGCAACTTTTAGGGCGTTGCGTAAATTTGCCTCCGACTTGCCGACAGTTGAGCCATCATAGACCCGCCCCATATCAAGGCGAATCAAAGGCAATGACCAAAGTCTTGCAGTAGTCTTGGCAATTAGAGATTTCCCACAACCAGGTACACCAAGAATTAGCATTCCTTTAGGCTGCGGCAATCCATAATTTCTTGCTCTTTGACTAAAAGCATTTGAGCGCTGTTGCAACCAGTGCTTTAGTTCTTCGAGTCCCCCAACAGCATCTAAATCCTCTTCATCTTCAATGTATTCAAGGATCCCGTTACGACGAATGAGCTGTTGCTTCTCTGAAAGCACAATATCAACTTCTTCTTCGGTCAACTTACCATTAGTAACTTGAGCTTTGCGATAAACCTTTTCAGCCTCATCTTGGGTTAATCCTAAAGTTGCTCTGACCAGCTTTTCGCGCGTTTCAGCCGATACTTTTCTAGTGCGGACTTGTCCGAGTTGCTGATCGAGAACTTCCTCGATCGCTTTCATGTCTGGCAGAGGAAAATCAAGTACGACAATTTCTTTCTCTAATTCGACAGGGATAACTTGAATCGGCGACATCAAAATGATTGTTTTCTGAGTGCCTTTGAAGTTAGCAACTGCATCTCGCAAGCAACGAACAATTACAGGATGATCGAAGAAAGGGTGTGCATCTTTAAATATGTAGATTGCAGGATCTTTCTGATCGGCACGTGTAATCCATTTTAGAGCGGCTTCCGCAGATTCCGTATTATGTTGCGCGGCTCCTGCCGTTTGACCGTACTCAACGATTCCGTGCGTCACAGTCCATGTAAACATGCGACGCACTGGTTTGAGTTGAGAGATAGTAGAAATTGCTCGCTCTGCCCTCTCTTCCTCTGGTGTATTGAGATAGATCAAGGGATATTGGGCTTGAATTAAAATGCTAAGTTGCTCTTGCATATACTCTAAAGAGGTTTTATCCTCTATCCTCACCTTGTCTACATGAAAAAAGATTTAAGAAATTGATTGATGATTTAACTAATCGTAACTAACTCTTCATCTGAACTATCAGCTTTACTAACGGTAACAGGTAGGGTTTGCGTACGATTGCCCCCGATTGCTAGCAACTCACCTTTTCTAATCACAACTGTTTGAGAACAGCTTGGACAATTGTAGGTTTGGTGAGTGTGTCCGATGCCAGAAGACTCGACAATTTCAGCATGAGCAAGATAAAAGCCGATCGCTTTTTCCGCTAGGTCTGACATCGAGTCACCATCAATAGCAGAACGAATCTTAAGCTGTTGATGGAGTCGCTCGGGGAGATAGAAAGTTACCTTTTGCTTGTCTTGCATAGTGGTTAAGAACAGTGAATACCCAGGTATCTAATAAAGCTACAGGTTGAATCTCTTGCTGTCAAGGTGTTATGCCGCTATGCCAGCAATAACTTAATATTTCGTTACATTGGGTTTAGAGAAATTCAAAATGATAGTTTGCGGTATCTTGGATTTTTGGGCTTAGCTCAAAGCGATTGCTGGTATATCTAAACCTCTCTCAGAGCAAGTTGTAAAACTTCAAACTGGCATTTTTTAGGAACAAAACTGGAGTCGCTCTAGTCTTTAATGTTTAACAAGATTCGAGTAATATCTTTGATTCTGCTTTATTTATTTTCTAAATGATGTAATTGCTGAATTTATGTAAATGAAGCGAATCTAAAACAATGCATCCAATCCTAAATGGAGTCAGGTATGGACATTCAAAAAATTAATTGTCTATCTAAGTCGCCAAAATTCCTTAGTTCGTTATCTATAGTTAAATCGGGCTGGGGAGCCTTTGCTAGTATTGCTGTTTCTTTAGCGATCGCCGCACCAAGCTTTGCTCAAAGCGCTATTTCTTTGGGGAGAAATTTTCGACCAGATCCCGCTACCCTCTCTGGTAACGGTGGCGGTCGAGTAAGTATTGCTACTATTGCTGGAATTGCCGATAATTGTCGAGGTTTTGCTAACGCCGAACCAAATCATACGATTACTTTGACCGAAACTTTTCCCGTGATGGATCTTTTGGTTTACTCCAATAATATTAACGACGATCCGACCATGTTGATTAAGGGTCCTAATGGGATCGTTATTTGCGCTGATGATGAGTCGGGTGGTAGAAATCCACAGGCTAATCGTCGCTTACCTAAAGGTAATTACCAAGTTTGGGTCGGCTCTAAAACGATAAATCAATCTTTCCAATATACGCTGTCATTGAGTGAAATACGTCAAAAATGAAATTCTTGAAACTGCCGATCTCTTTATTAGGATTTTCTCTAGTACCGATAATGCTACTTGTGGCACCATCCATGAGTCAGGAAGTATTAAAACCTCTGTCGCCAAGATTTACGCCCGATCCTCAAGTTTATTCTGGCAAAGCAGGTGGAGATATGCCATTGCAGTCTATTGCTACTAGTAGTGCTAATGGGCAATGTCAGGGATTGGCCGAACAAACTCCAAATCATTCTTTAACGATACAGAAAAATTTTGGTTTTTTGAGCTTGAAGGTGTCAGGCGATCGCAACTTGTCGCTATTAGTTAAAGGACCTGATGGAATTTATTGTCGTAATGGTAAAAATGCCGAGCTATCAGGGGCTTGGGTGTCAGGGAAATATGATATTTGGATTGGTACTGCCAATGGCGATCCCTCAACTTATCAGCTATCCATTAGTGAAACTAGTCAGTAGCTGCGACTTTGCTCGGCTAACAAGTAACGATGCTTGATTGAATTCGAAAGCATAGCTATTTGGTAATATTCCAATAGGGCAGTTGTTGATTTGGTTCGATCTTTACTCCATCTATGCCTTTCTGGGCAAATGCATATTCTTTGTTTTGCCAAAGAGGTATAAATGGTACATCTTGAGCCAAGATCTCTTGAATTTGTTGAATTTGTTGCGATCGCTTGTTTACATCACGTTCTTTGCGCTGGTTGGCGATCAATTCATTCATTTTAGGGTTGTTGTAAAATGAGCCTTGAAACTGACTACCACCTTTTTTACAGCGATCGCCTTCTGCTTCTTCGCAATCTAAAAATGGTTTGATGTAATTGTCAGGATCGAGAATATCGGGAGTCCAGTCTAATAAATAGCTGGAATACACCCCTTTATCGAGAAAAGCATAACCGACAGTATTTTCAACTCGTTCTGTCTTGATTTGCAAAATTTTGCCAATATTTTTCTGAATCGATGCCCTTAGAGTACTAGCGATTAAATCTCCATTACCGCCATATTTAGGGGAATACCAGATCGTAACTTGAGCTGGTTTATCGTCTGAATATCCTGCCTCTTGGAGTAACTGTCGAGATAATTTGCTATTAACTTCTCCGTATTTTTTCTCGAAGACAGGCTTGGATTCAGTAAAGGTACTAGGGATTAAGCTGTAAAGTGGGGTGCGCTGATTGAAAAATATGCGTGATTCTAGAAGGGGACGGTCAATTGCTGCGGCTAAAGCTTGGCGAACACGTATATCATTAAGTGGCGATTGCTGAGTATTTAGCACCATATATAAGATAGTTGCACCCTGTCCTGAAGCGATCGTCCAACCGTTCTGTTGAGCATTAGCTTCAATATTCTTGACTTGAGTTGGGGTGAGGGTCTGAAAAGCAATATCAACAGCACCAGTTTTAAATGCATTAAGTAGATTGGAATTGGAGGAGAAAAACTGAATATCAACACCTTTATTAGCTGGTTTTTTACCCCAGTAATCGGGAAAAGCATCGAGGCGTAAATAACTACCTTCAACAAATTGCGTAACTTGGTAGGGTCCTGTTCCAATCAATTTATCGGGTAAAAACTGGAGATTGCCAGTTTTTTCATCCTTAATATGTTTGTAAACTTGAGGAGAGATTGCCGCCGCACCTGTAAACGCTAAAAATTTCGGAAAAAATTGTAATGGTTGCTTGAGCTTGAAAATTAGCTCGGTGTCGTTAGGTGCAGAGATAGATTCGATCACATCGCCCAATATGTAGGCTGGAGTGCCTTTGGAATTAATGAAGCGTTCCAAAGCAAATTTCATCGTGTAGGCATTAAAGTTGGTGCGGTCGTGAAATTTGATGCCTGTGCGTACTGGCACTGTATAAATTAAGCCATCATCACTAACTTTGGGCATATCCAGTGCGAGTTGAGGCACGATTTCATTAGAGCCTTCTTTGTATGTGTAGAGTCGTTCGAGAGTGTTGTAAAAAACATTGCTAATGAAAAATTCATTGGCATCGGCAGGATCGAGAGTACGAATTTTGCTAGTTGTGCCTAAAAGAATACGCTCGTCAGTGCGATCGCTAATTCCTAGTTTGTTAACGTTATTGTTGATTTTGCCGTTAGTGCAAGCAAATAAAGCAGTAACTATAATCAGAGCGATCGCAAACCAAGCCAAAAAGCGACGCAGCAAATATTTCATGGATCGATTTAGCCGACAACTTAACTGTAATTCTTCCTGCTAAATCTTCTCACAATGTCGGAGCTATGTAACGTCATAAGCGATCGCCTGATTGCGCCCCTGATGTTTTGCTGCATACATCGCTCGATCTGCTTGGGAAATTAGATCCTCGGGACTTAGTTCCGATGTCGGAATCAAGCTAGCGACGCCCATACTCAGGGTGACAAGATCGCTTACATCAGAATTACCGTGAGGAATTGCGAGATTGGCGAGCGATGTTTGGATAGCTGTTGTGACCTTTAGCGCTCCTTCCATATTTGTATTGCTCAAGATCGCGGCGAACTCTTCGCCGCCATAGCGAGCAACCAGATCGGTTGGACGCTGTGTGACTTTAGCAATTTCCCGTGCAACTCTAATCAAACAATCATCACCGCCTTGATGTCCATTGCTATCGTTGTAGCGTTTGAAATAGTCAATATCGATTAGGATGAGCGAGAGAGGGTTTTGTTCTCTTTGGTGGCGTTGCCATTCTGTTGCTAGGTAATCATCAAAGCAGCGACGATTGGCAATCTGGGTTAAACCATCTGAATTGGCAAGTAATTGCAACTTATGATTTGCTTCCTGCAATTTATAATTTGACTTCTGTAAAGCAAGTTCGGTTTGCTTGCGCGCAGTAATATCTCGGATCGCGATCGCAAAACCGTCACTTAACTTCACGGCAACATAGTGATACCAACACGAATCGCCAGTTGGATAGTAAAAATCTTTGTCTAAAGATTCTCCAGTTTCGACAACTATCACAAAGCGATCGAATAATTCTGGGTCAAGATTTTCAAGAAGCTCTCTTAGAACCAACTCGCCAATTAAATCTTCTCGATCTCGTTTGAGAACTTTAGAAATAATTGGATTAACTGCCAAACAACGAAAATCCTGAATATCTCCCGTGAGTGGATTTCGGACTGCTTGCATTGCGGCAATTCCATCCAATGAAGTATTTAAAATACCAGAAAGGATTGCTCTGGATTGATACAATATTTCTTCAATTTCCTTGCGTTTGACAATTTCATTTTGTAAGATTTTATGTTGCTTCCGAATTGTCAAATGAGCTTCTAAACGAGCCACGACTTCTTCGATTTGAAAGGGTTTAGTGATGTAGTCCACACCACCCACTTTAAATGCTTTTAATTTATCAAAGGCTTCGTCTAAAGCGCTGATGAACAGCACAGGAATATCACAAAGATCGGGATCGTTTTTAAAAGCTTCACAAACTTGATATCCATCCATCTCTGGCATTTTCACGTCCAGTAGAATGATATCGGGTAGTTTCGCTTTTACAGTTTTGAGCGCTCTACTTCCACTGATGACACTACGAACTATGTAACCAAGTTTAGAGAGTGACTCAGTCAACAATTTTAAGTTTTCTGGTAAATCGTCTACCAATAGGATGCTACCTTTTGACTCAGGCAGAGAATCAAAATTCACTAAGTCTCCATTAATTGATTGGTGCATGGTGCGATCGCCTAGGACAATAGCTCTACAATTTCATCAAATTTATACTGACGATTAAGTTTTTCGAGGACTTTTACTAAATGCGATTCTTGGTTGGGAATCTCTTGAATTAGTTTCGTAACGCGATTACTATCAGCTTCTAGTGCGGATTTGCACAACTGCGATCGCCATTCATCAGACATTATAGCTAAATCTACAGATGTCAATACGGGCTCTTGGCGATCGCCAATTGTATCTTCCAATCCTAGATCCTCATAAATATATTGCACCCCTAAATGCTTTTTGATTGTCTCAAAAATCGTATATTCTTTAAAGGGTTTACGGACAAAATCATCACAGCCTGCCGACATCACGATCGCTTTTTCTTCTTCTAACACGTTTGCCGTTAAAGCAATTACTGCTGTTGCGCTACCTTTGACATGAGCTTTGATAAATTTTGTGGCTTCATAGCCATCCATCACGGGCATTCGCATATCCATCCAGATTAAATGAGGTTCCCACTCATCCCAGATCGCGATCGCCTCTTGCCCGTTGCTCGCTTCTTTTAGCTCAAATCCCAAAGGAGCTAGGAGTCTCATCAATAATTGACGGTTAATCGCTTTATCATCTACTATCAAAAGTTTGTAAGTCGGTTGATTTGGGGCGATCGCAATTGCTCGTCTGGAATCGGCAGATTCCTTACTAGTTTCTTTACCCAATTTAGCCTGAATTGAGAAGTTAAAAGTCGTACCTTTACCCAATTGACTCTCGACCGTAATATCTCCTCCCATTAACTGGACAAACTGACGACTGATTGCCAAGCCTAAACCCGTTCCTTCTTGAGCTTCTCGTCCTGATTCTGTTTGACTAAAAGCCTCAAATAATTTGGCTAATTCGGTAGAGGAAATCCCCACGCCAGTATCACTAACGCTGAAGTTTAAAGTATATTCTTTTCGCTCTTGATTCTCTATGGAGTTGACACTTAAAATCACTTCGCCTTGATGCGTAAATTTGAGCGCGTTACCTAATAAATTCAGCAAAACTTGACGCAATTTCACGCCATCTGTGTAGATATAATGAGGCAAATTATCCCCGCGATCGAAGATTAACTCTAATCCAGCATTTACCGCTTGCAGATACAGCATATCGTCCAAATCATCAAGCAGTTGATAGAGGTCGATATCATTTTGATTGAGAGTCGTTTTCCCTGCTTCAATTTTAGAAAAATCCAATACATTATTGATTAAAGTTAGTAAATATTCTCCACTATGCTGAATAATCCCCGCGTTTTCATACTGTTCGGATGGTAAATGTTTCGTGCGTAACGTGAGCTGCGAAAAACCAATAATTGCATTAAGCGGCGATCGCAGCTCATGGCTCATATTGGCAATAAATATGCTTTTAGCTTGATTTGCAACTTCTGCATTATCTTTAGCAATAACTAGCTCTACAGTGCGTTCCTCTACCCGATTTTCTAATGTTTCAAATGACGTTTGTAACTCTGTCGCCATTTGATTGAAAGAGTCCGATAATGTTGCTAATTCTGTAATATCTTCAAACTCTAAAAAGCCTTGTTCGATTGTAGACTTTTGCCATTCTTGCTGTGCTAATGTTTGGCTTGCTTGACTTAATTTCTGGATCGGCTTGGTAATTCGCCGCGCAGTCAAAATACCAATTCCAATAGCGATCAGTAAGGTAAAACTACATAGAGCAATTGTCCATTGAGTATTTGCCTGAATTTCTGCCATAAAATCAGATTCAGGAACGATCACAACCGTCAACCAATCCAAATCTACTTGATCTTGAAAGGGAGCAATTTGAATAAAATATTTCCTATTATCAATAACTATGCTGAGATTTTGGCTGTTTTTGATTTGATGAAAATCAGTAAAATAATTTTTTAGATAAATAGCCGTTTTTTGAAATACTAAATTATTACTATTAAGAATATTTAAACGCTCTAGTTTGGAGAGCTTATTATTAACTAAGTTCGGTTTAGTCTTAATTGCAGGTGATTCGGGTATCAATGGAGCTTCGCTAGTAGAACTATCGATTAGCAATCCTTCTCGATCTATAATAAAAGCTTGACCGGTTTTGCCAATTTTTAGGCTTTTTAAGAACTCACCTAGTTGTGTTAAAGATACTGACGAACCAACAATCCCTTGAAAGACATTGTTGCGATCGTAGAAAGGCATAAAATTTAAAGCAACAAAAGTAGATTTATCAGTCTTAATACGTTCGACATTAATTATCCAAATTAAACGATTCGCTTTTTTTGCTTTTTCATACCAAGGGTCGTTAGGGGGATATTTATGGGTGTCAAATTTGTTGGAACTTCTAACTAGTTTAAGTCGGTTTCCTAGATTGTCAGCTATATAACTATTGAAAAAGTAATTAGTCGATCGATCTCTGATACTAATTGTCTGAGAATTATCGTCATTTTTTTGTAAAATCAAAAGCTCTTTTTGTTCATTAATAATGCCTAAAGAACCGATGCCATCAAAAGCTTGCAGTTGTTGTCTAAAATATTGCTCTAAACTCGCAAAATCTTGCCAAGGAATCACGTCGAGTTTAATGGCATTAGCATTGTTTTGGAGAACTTCTGTAGGTTTGCGAAAGTAGTTTTTTAGGTTTTCATGAATGCGATCGCCTACCTCACTCATTAAAGACTTAGAAATGTTTTCTACTGCTTTTTGCCCACTATTGTAGGAAAGATAACCAACTAAGCCGACTGCACCGATAATTTGTAAGACAAAGGGAACGATTAATAATAATTTTAGGGAGATTTGTCTAGATGTTTTAGATCTTATAGTGCGATCGCTATTCATGTATTTTTAATTCTTCTATTAGATTAATAATATACTTAAATAGTGATAAAACTTTATTTCATTATCTTCCCAAAATCTTGGTTGTTGAATAATATGATAGGTTGTTTTTTATCTTCGTATTGGTGTAGCTAATTTCTGGATTTTAACTTTATAGTAAGCTAAACTTTATCAATATAAGCAACAAACAACTTAAATCTAATGAACAAATTCAAGTTGAAACTTCTTAGCTTCTCTAGCTTGCTATTGTTAGTGTGTATGAGTTTATCTTCATATACAGCGATCGCGCTTGCCGAAAAAAGTCAAGATTTCCCTACACCGATAGCTGTTCCTGTAAAATTAAAAAAGCAACTAGCTCGAGAAGTCCTAGTTGAATTAGGTGTCGGCAAACAATACGACTTGTATTTCTGGAACAGTGTTGACCTTGCTTATGGAGCAGGAACTAGGACTAAGGTTGGTGAATGGCTGCAAAAGACTCTTGCACAAGTAGCTGGCTGGAAATATGTGGAATCTCAGTATGTTTCACGTTTAGAAGCTAACTTTTCGGCGATAGAACTACAGGAACTATTAGAATTAGCAAAGCGACCATTGATGAAGAAGTTATTGCTGACTGAGATCCAAGCTTTTGAAGAAACTGGTGAAAAGAGAGCGCTACTACTTTTTAGGGCATGGGAAGACTATAACGCAGGGAAAATAAATGTACCGCAAGGCTTACTCAAGTAATTCACCTTACAAAGATATTACAGCAATTACCGATCAGATAAACCATAAGAAAAATCTTGAAAGCGTTGTAAAGCAATGCTTTTAAGATTTTTCTTGTTTTGGGTTCGAGAGCAAAGCGCTGTAAGATGTGTCTTTATCGCTGTCCTGTAAATCTATAGTTACCATCAATCTGAAATTATGTCTCTAACAACCAATCAAGAAGCAAGTACAGATATATTTGGAGGTTGTCATTGCGGAGCAGTCCGATTTCGAGTTAAGGTGCAAAAATATGAGGCGATTGCCTGTAACTGCTCGATGTGTCAAAAGAAAGGAATTTTGCATTTGATCGTTCCACCTGAAGACTTTGAGCTATTGCAAGGTGAAGAGAATCTATCGACTTATACGTTTAATACTGGGATTGCTAAACATTATTTTTGTAAAACCTGTGGCATTCATCCATTTTATCGTCCGCGATCGCATCCTAATGATTACGATGTCAACGTTCGCTGTCTAGATGATGACGCAATGGAGAAGTTTACGATTGTTCCTTTTGACGGTAAACATTGGGAAGAAAACATTCAGCAAATTACCTCATAAAAAAGAAGCCGCGCATCGCGCGGCTTCTTTTTTGTTTGAGAGTTAACTACAAGCTACAGGTGCGCCAAGTTCTTTAGGAGTAGCAAAGGAAGTACCACAACTGCAAGATTTGCTAGCGTTAGGATTACGGAAACGAAATCCACCGCCCAATAGGTCTTCAGTATAGTCAAGTTCTAAGCCTTGTAACTGAGGTAAGTTGCTGTTATTGATGACAATCTTTACGCCGTTGTATTCGTATTGGTTGTCATCAGCTTCGAGTTGGTCAACGAAGTCCATTAAATAAGACAAACCCGAGCAACCACCTTGCTTGATGCCTAATCGCAAAGGTGCAGAAGTCGCACGCTGGTTTTGGAGATTTTTCACGCGAGCGATCGCTGCGTCAGTCAATGTAATCATATGAAATTTTCCTGTGTTACGAATCGTGCTAAGGGCAATATTAGTCTTCTAGTAAGACAAGCGCAATACTAGCTAGAGAAACATTAGTGTAGCCAGCTACTTTAACTGCTTTGTAAAGAGGCTTGGTGAGAGGACATTTATGTACGCCGAACAGACGGACACCCTGATCGAGTAGCAATCCAGTTTTGAAATGAAAATTGCGATGCAGTTTGACTGCTTTAGCTAGTTTGGCTTTGGCTTTACAGCAAACCATGAGGTTTCTCCAGATAATTCAACAACTTATTCTATGTTAACGCTAGTTCAGGTAAAAATAGGATAGATGGCGCTATGTGCCACTCATCCTATTTACACATATTTGCTAAACTATGCAATTCGCCGATCGCCTTCAGCCGTTACAGTCCAATGTGTTTGCCGATATGGATATTGCCAAAAGTCGTGTCAAAGCTAATGGGATGCAAGTAATTGACTTATCGCTAGGTTCATCCGATTTGCCTACCGATGCATTCATTTTAGAGGCGATCGCCGAAGCCTTAAAAGATGCGACTACTCATGGCTATTCGCTATTTGGGAGTACGCTGGATTTTCGGGAGGCAGTGGTAGCGTGGATGCTCCAAAAATTTGGCGTAAAGGTCGATCCCGAAACAGAGGTTTTACCTCTAATTGGATCGCAAGAAGGGACTGCTCATTTACCACTTGCTTTACTTAATCCCAATGATTTTGCACTTTTGCAAGACCCAGGATATCCATCCCATTATGGTGGTATTCACATGGCAAGCGGTCAGGTATATGGGATGCCTTTATTCGCAGAAAACAACTTTTTGCCAGTCTTTGCCGATATCCCTAAAGCAGTTTTAGCTCAATCAAAAATGATGGTGTTGAGCTATCCTCACAATCCGACAACTGCTACAGCATCTTTAGAGTTTTTCCAGTCTGCAGTCAAATTTTGTCAGCAACATGACTTGACTCTAGTTCATGATTTTCCTTACGTTGATTTGGTGTTTGATGGTTCGACACCACCTTCAATATTACAAGCCGATCGCGATCTCAGTGTCAGCATCGAATTTTTCACGATGTCTAAGTCCTTCAACATGGGAGGCTTTCGCGTTGGTTTTGCGGTTGGCAATCGCCAATTAATAAAAGCATTGCGCCAAGTTAAAGCAGTAGTGGATTTCAATCAATACCAAGGCATTATGCGTGGTGCAATCAAAGCTCTAGCAGGCGATCGCGCACCGATCGATCGTGTCGTTGCGACATTTCAAGAGCGCCGAGACGTAATGATAGAATCACTAAAAGCGATCGGCTGGCAGATACCTAATCCTGCTGCCACTATGTATCTTTGGGGAAAATTGCCCGATCGTTATGCCCATAATTCAGTTAAGTTTTGTCTGGATTTGATTGATTCTACTGGTGTTGCATTAGCTCCCGGCGCAGGGTTTGGAAAACATGGTGAAGGGTATGTACGTTTTGCTCTAGTGTATCCGACCAATATTTTGCAAGAGGCTGCTAAAAAAATTGGCGAATTTCTTCATCAATGATTGCGATTTTAAGCCTAGAAAGAAGATGTGGTAATTTGTTGTGTTTCTTCTTTCTAGGTTTAAAAAGTTAATACTTTTTGCGGTTACTTAAGATTCAAAGAGAGCTCTCTATATGTTGTAAAGGTATAGATAAAAACCTCTGCACCAAGGATAAGTCGTCAAATTTTCACTTTAGCGCCTTTTGGAAATTATTAAAATTATGTTGATTCTCGTTATAGAAATCGATTCTGATGAAAGTATGCTATTAATTGATCCTTATTAAAATCAACTTTAAAATTTTTATTGCCTAGGTAACTAAAACTCTAAAGTTAAGTTCATAATTTTAGATTAGATTCTAAATTTGCTAAAATCGTATTGGTGTTGTTGCTAAGCTGTCGTTTGGATCAATTGAGCGTAGCTAAAAGATTGTGACCTAAAAAAGCACCTAGCGGTACAAGCCCGAAAATAATGCTGAGGATTGATTTATGGCTTCTAACAGAAATAGCCCCCAAAAAGGTCAAGGCGCTAATGAACCAGATAGAAAGAAATCAGTAGAGTCTGATGCTGCTGATGTCGATTGGATGATTATATCTGATATTAGTACGCGAATTGGCGTATCCTCGCAACCCAGCCAACAATCAAATCAAGATGCCAATAAGTCATCGTCCCCAAAATCTTCACAAGCATCCGATCGCCAATCAGTTGATGACGATCTTGAGGATATAGAGTGGCTGCGATCGCTAGGTTTAGATGAAGAAATTGAGAGATCTCCTTCGCAAAAAGATACTTCTAGCAATCAAGATAGTAATGTTGGAAATATTGATTGGTTAATTGTTACCGATCTAAAGACGAGAATGGACGATCCGGAGGCTAAAGCTAATACTCCCGTGCAGTCTATAAGTTCCCAACCATCAGAGCAGTCTGATGCATTAGCAGAAAATATTTTTGATGACGATCTAGGGTTAGATGGTTTAGATTTTCTTGAAAGTTCGGATTTTGCTGAGCTAAATTCCTTAAACTTTGACTCTGTTGTCGATCTTAGCGGCAATGAATTGCAAGGTGAGATTGATATTACTGAAGGTAAGATCCGAGAACTATCTGATTTCTTTGGCGATCGGGTTGAATCAAGTGATGTTCAATCAGATGAGGATGCTCAAAATGATGACTGGGAAAATATTTTAGGTATCTCTGAAAATATCAACGAACAGCCAAGTCTAGGAACGAGCGATGATTCGTTTGAAATGTCAGAGCAAACTATTCAAGATCTAGATCTGATTGGTGCTAGCGAAGATTATTTTGAATATGTAGATCCGATTTCTGAGCAGCTACCATCCGATCCCATATATCAAGAAGATTTTTTACTAGCCGATGATCTGGGAGTGACTTCTGGGCAGATATCATCTGATGCTGTATATCAAGAAAATTTACTAACTGATGATTTGGGTGTATCGTCTGATGCCTTATATCAGGAAGATTTGCTAACTGATGATTTGGGTGCGTTATCCGATCCTATATATCAAGAAGATTTACTAGTTGACGATTTGGGAATTGCCGATGAATTGCATGATGACGAATTGATTGAGGGATTTGCAGTTAATGAATATGCAGAAACACTTCAAGATTCTCAAGATGTATTTTCTAGTGAAGAAATTAGTGACCTAGCCGCAGAAATTGGCAATGAACTGGACGACGGATTTGGAGAGGTTCAAGTTCTAGAATCATCTGTTTCCAGCGAGATTGGTGATGAGGTATGGGAGAGCAGTTCGCCTAATCTTAATTTGGAAGCTGTTAATGCATCAAATGAAGATAGTGTATTTGCTAATGACTGGGGACAAATTAGTGGAGATATTGGAAGTGCTATTGGTGATGCTGTCTGGGATAGTCCTGCTGGCAATGATTTTGAGGCAGTATCTTCGACCTCAATCGATAATGCGTTTGGCTCCCTAGCTGATTGGGAGATAGAGCCTCAAGCTGAGCAATTTAGTGAAGACAGCATGGATTCTAATTTTCCTGCTCAAGCTAGCATCGAGCAATCTTTTCATATGGGAGTAAATGCAGATGATGCCAATCAAACATTTGAACAGATAGGAAACGAACTTGAATCAGAAAGTACTAATGATGTAAATTGGAGTGCCGATCTAGAGGCAGAGATTGGTACAGGAAGTACTGATGATGCATATTGGAATGCAGACTCGGATCTGGAAGTGTCAATAGGTGTTGATGCTGAAGTTAGTGATGATGAAAATTGGAGTGCTGATCTAGAGGCAGAGATTAGTGCAGGAAGTACTGATGATGCGTATTGGAATGCAGACTCAGAAGTAGGAATTGAAAGTAATGCTGACGCAGATTGGAGCGTAGAGCTAGCGGAGGAAATCGGTGCTGATGCCGAAATTAGTGACGATGTAAACTGGAGCGCTAATCTGGAAGCGGAAATTGGTAATAATATTGATTCGGAATGGCATCAAGAGTTAACTGACACAGAAGACTATTTAGAGGTTCCAGAAGTTACCGATCGAGATTTATCAGGTTTAGCTGAAAGCAATTTTCAGGATGAGTATCTAAGTGAAAATGTCAACTTTAGTGATGATATTGCCAATAGTGATTGGGCGATCGCTGACAGCTTAGTTGATGGAATAGGCAACTCGGATGTCAATTTCGATGATGTTCAAACCTATGACGACTTTGCTGATATGCCTGAAAATCTAAGTGGTTTTCAGGCTATAGAGCAGGATCGATTTGATGAGCTGGACGAACGAGTTGATTTGGATGAACGAGTAGAGCTGACTGATAGTTATATAGCTTCTTCTCATCTTGAGGAAGATAGCTTCTATTCATCTGAAAGTTCTTCTGAAATTTCTAGCGATCGATCTTCTGGATGGGATGACTTCAATGATTCCGTTGACGAAGAAATGAGTGACGATGAGTTTGACCAAGCTTTTGCTAAGTATGGTGTAGCACCAGTAACCACTACTCTAGAGAGTCAAACTGCTCCAAATTGGAGCGAAAATGCTTCTGAATCGCCTGCTGTCGATACATTCAGTGGCCTTGATAGTATTATTGATGAAGGATTTGATTTAGCATCTTTTGATAAAGATAACTTTTCAGAAGAAATTCCATTTGTTGACTCAAATAGCACGAGCATTGCAACAGCTCTCACCCCAAATCGTCCGATCTCAGTTCCAGTCCCAGAAGCGTCCCTGATTTCGGATTCACTTCCACCTCCTTTGATCCCTCCTACGGGCGATCGATTTGAGGAAGCTTTAGCAAATGATTTACTCAATGATATTTATCCTCTAGAGGAAGATTTTATTGAAGAGGCTTTAGCTAATGATTTGCTAAACGGTAATGCTTCTGAATCCTACGGGTTAGACAACCAGATTCCCGAACAAAAGGTAAATCCTCCTACTCCCCAAAATTTAGCGTCTTCTTCAAGTTTTGATATGGATACAAGCGATCGCGATTTTTTAGATGATTTCGATTTAGATGTTTTAGACAGTCAAATAACTGGTGATGAATTTGACTCTGGCTTTGCACCATCTGCGATCTCGACTGGATTGACTCCGCCATCTCCACCGATCGCTCCATTAGTTACAAATCCAGAAATCACCTCTCCCACTATTAATAGTCCACCACCACCACCTTTCTTGCCACCACTACCTCCTAAGCGAAATCCTAATCAACCCAAAGCTGCACCCTCTCCAACTGTTCCAAATATGACTCCGCAATCTAAAAATAGAATGGCAGAGGATGATTTCGATAGTTTTCATATCCATCAAGAGCAAAATAGACAGCGTAAGTCTATAAATTCGATTGATGAGGGATGGTCGGAGTTATTAGATGCTGATACTGTTCTTTCAGGTGTTCTGAAACCACAGACTAGCTCTCCATATTCGGATACTAGTAGTGCAAGGTCTCAAAATTTAGCAGCGAATATGGGTGGCACAAGTGCAGGAAAAAGCTCTGGTAGAGAGCGACCTCCTTCTGTGAATTCTGCTAAGCGAAAAGAGCCTGCTTTGCACGACTTTAATGAGCTTGGATTAGAGATTCATGATGACAATACTGACTGGTCTGGCTTACTTGATAGTGGCGATTTGTCTGACAGTATTACGTCTATCAGTACCCAAATGCCCTCTCGTGTGAGAAGCCAACCCCTTGCATCTCGCTCAGATTCGACAAGTGTCAGTGAGACTAAAGAAATACCACGCGATCGCCGTAAACAGATGGCAAGTTTTGGCGATGCGACTCAAGCACGGATGTCTGGTACTCCTAACCAGATTGATTTTAATCGGTTTACGGAAGATAGCTACAACTCCTCCTATGGCTATGAGCCAGCATCTCCAGAAGTAGCGCCAACACCACCTAGTAAGCCCAAAAGAACAATGCCTAGTGTTAGCTTGGAGACACTATGGCAAGATTACCTAAAAATTCCTGCGATCGGTTTAGGGGCGATCGGTGGACTTTTTCTGCTTTACAGTCTTCTCAATAGACCAATTTTTGACTTGGGTCTAAGATGGGGAGTGTTTAAAGATGCTAGTGGTAAAGACTTCACAAATGCTGATTTTAGAGGAGCTAAGCTTGATAATGTTGATTTTAGCAAGGCTACTCTCACAGGTGCAAAGATGCAGGATGCCAGCCTTGTTGGAGCTAATTTTCAGAGTGCAAATCTTGATGGCGTAAACTTCACTAAAGCCAATTTGAATAGAGCAAGATTAATCCAAGCCAGCGTTATCTGGGCAGAGTTTAATAATGCTCAAATGAATCTTGTAGATTTTGCGGGAGCCGATTTGACACGCTCTAACTTTGTTAGCGCCAAAATGGAAGGAGCTAATTTAAAAGACGCTAAAATTGGTGCTCAAGGTACAGAAAAAGCGACTAGGTTCAGCTCAACGACTTTGTTGGCATGGCAGATTGTCAACGAGTCCCGTGAAGGTCGGAACCTAGCTGAGCAAGATCTGTCAGGGTTGAATCTCAGCTTTACGAGTCTAAAACGGGCTAACCTGTCAAATGCTAAGCTCAACTATACCGATTTGACGGGTACAGACCTTAGTGGAGCAAACTTAACTGGTGGTCAGATCAATGGGGCTAATTTAAGTGGAGCGAAACTAAATGGTATTAACTTCTCAGGCGTTGTTTTTGATAAGACTAAGCTTCCAAAAACTGATGAAGAAACAGTTTGTCCTAATGGTAAAAAAGGTCCTTGTAAGTTCTAGACTTAGAAGTTGATTAACGTAGTGCAACGCCCAGTAAATTTTCGGACTTTATCAAGCCAACGATGTCCTACGCTGTAATCTATGACGGTAACTGCAATCTCTGTGCTAACTTTGTCAGCATGTTAGAGAGGTTCGATCGCGGTCGCCAGTTTTGTTACGTTCCCATGCAAGATGAAGAGACATTACAGCAATTTAATGTCACGACTGTTGACTGTGAAATGGGGATGATTTTAATTAATCGCAATGACTCCACTCAAAGATGGCAGGGCAGCGAAGCGGCTGAAGAGATTGCGAGATTATTGCCTATGGGTGATACTTTGATAGCTGCTTATCGTGCAGTTTCTCCGCTTAAAGCTCTTGGAGACTCAGCCTATATCCATATTCGAGACAATCGCTATAAATTATTTGGAAAACGCGATCGCACCTATCACACTGCTTATCCATTTGGTTGTGCGGTGAGAAAGTAGCGAGAATACTAAGCTCTCCCTCTACTTTGCTATATAATCATTTTTGCAATGTTACAAGGCAAAATTTGTGTATAAAGTTTCTTCTCAGCAAAAGCAATACCATACCTATATCTTGTCTGATGAGAGCGCTAATTCTCAAATAGAAGTTGTGCCAGAGCGCGGCGGCATTATTACAAGCTGGCGGATCGATAATCAAGAGGTTTTCTACCTTGATGCAGAACGCTTTACCCATCCTGATTTGAGCGTTAGAGGTGGAAATCCGATCTTATTTCCGCTTTGTGGTAACTTGCCTAATGATACTTACAATGTCGATGGAACTGACTACAAAATCAAACAGCATGGGTTTGCCCGTGAGTTGCCTTGGACTGTGACATCACAAAGTAATGATGGTGGAGCAAGTGTGACTATTGAGTTAGGTAGCAATGAACAAACTAAGGCTGTATATCCATTTGATTTCCATTTAGCCTTTACCTATACTTTGCGTGGAAATACCTTAGAGATTCACCAAGAATATACAAATCTCTCTTCTACACCGATGCCGTTCTCTTCAGGCTTCCATCCCTATTTTCTCTGCGGCGACAAAAATCAGATCGAAGCGAACATTCCTTCTGTACGCTATGAAGATAATCGAACTAAAGAGAGTTTTGATTTTGATGGTAAGTTTAACTTCGATCAAGATGAGATTGACTCAGTATTTGGTAAGCTCTCCAGTCGCTCGACTTCAGTAACTGACAACGATCGCAAACTTAAAATTGCGATCGATTACGATGATTTTTATACCTATCTAGTATTTTGGACAGTTAAGGGCAAAGACTTCTATTGTCTAGAGCCTTGGAGTGCAACTCGCAATTCTTTGAATACTAAGGAGTATTTAACCGTACTAGAACCCAATGCTAGCTGTACTGCCACAGTAAGTATTACTGCAAGCTTTTCCTAAATAATTGTAGTTCTAATAAAATCAATAGAAGGTGCGTTATCCTTAATTAACGCACCTTAACGGACAATGGAATGTTGATAGTTACTAATGAGAAGAGTTCATTTTGGAGATTACAGTTCTTACGCTACTGATGATTAAATCTGGTTGATCTATCCATATAAAATGGCTACTTTTATGAGCCTCAACTTGAAGAAAATTTGTTGATAAACTGCTTAATTCAAGATGCATTTGATCCCGTAATTGGTTGATACTACGCAGAGGGATTAAAGCAGTCCAGAAAGATGGCTTAAAGAAAGAGTGGGATTTGATACTGACTATCGGCAAGTGACTAAAATGTTTAGCAATACTTACCTGAGTTGCACTTTTGTCTAGATTAACGATCTCTTGACTCATTGTTATCCAGTGTTTAGGAAGGCAGAAAGAGCGCTTTACGCGATCGCGTGCATCCTCAGAAAAATTTTTTAATTCGGGCTTGATGAATTCAAATATTCTGCATACTCTCAATAGTCGAATAATTCCGAAAGCCGAACCGAGAATAGATATCAGAAAGCCTGAGAGAAAAAACAGCTTTAATGCTTTTAACTGAATAGGCATATTGAGCATTCCTGTTTCATGCAATCCATCGGTCAGGATCAGCCCTGCGACCTTTTGGGGAAACAAATGGGCATATAGGCGCATGTTGTAGCTGCCAAAGGAATCGCCTATCAAAATGTAGGGTGGCTCGATTTGGGATTGGGTTAATAATATGTCTAGTTCCTGCACAATACGATCGCTTGTTCGTGGATAGGGACTGCGATCGCTCCATCCATATCCTGCGCGATCGTAGATACATACGCGCCCTAGTTTAGCTAATTCCTCAATCAGCAGATAGCCTTCTACGCCACCTAAGCTATGGTCAAGCACAATTGTTGGTGTGTTTTCTCCTAAAGTATTGCCTAATGTATAAAGATGCAGTCGATATCCGCCAACATCAATCAGTTGACCAATAGGCGGTTTTCGATCTTCTAAAAAGCTTGCGATCGCTTGATAAAGTGTCGTAAAAATGAGCAGAATAACTTGGATTGCGATCAGCATTATTAGACCTTTTTGTCAGCTAATTAGGGATTAATCTTATTATCCTTTCATCGTTGGTTTTCCTAATGATTTTAGTTTTTCATTTAAAATTTTCTTTCTCTCCGCAAGTCGATTGGGTTGAATAAATGCAAAATCAAATAAAGACTCAAGTACATCAAGAAGCCACTCAGCCTCTCCAGACTCAACTTCTACAACCTCACCTGTATTAGTATCTTTTAAAGGATGCGCCGCAAAATTACCAATATTCCTTATTGCATCTACTGCTTGAGATAAATAAGATGGAACATCCTTTAAAGCAATAAATTTCTCAATCTCAGTTGCAAGGCTACTATCCTTTATTTTGAAATGTTCTCGAAGGATATCTTGTAATATGCGTCGGCTTAATGCAGCACTTGCCTTGGCACTAATTGGTAAAACAGCGCAAGCTTCCAAAAAATCTTTTCGATATCTTTCAGGTACTTCAGTCTCTACCTTTCTATTTACAGATTTAGGATAAATAATTTCTTCAAGAGTAATATCTTCAAGGTAATTGTTCTCATAACGGGTTGTATATTCCACCTTATAATATCCCCTCTTGAATAACACAACTAAACCAGCGCATTCTGGGCAATGATCATAAAACAATCCATATCCCATGCCAGTTTCCTTAACGTCTTTCTCCGCCCACACAGTTTTTCCAAATTCCAAACTTACACCAACACTACAATGTGGACATTTCATAAGTTCACTTCACATTTCAAAAAGAAATAATATTACCTATACAACCAAATCTTTGATATTTGCTTGAAGCTCTGGTGCTATTTTTTGCCAACTGCTAGCAACATTAAAATTCATATTGATCTTAGCAACTTCTAATAAAGAATCATCAATTGAATAAGTCTTTTCTTCGCGCAACCAAATGAGGATATCTGCTAAGTGCCAAATCGAAGGTGTACCCTCATAAACTGGTAAAGGGGATTTGGATTTATCTTTGACAATGAGATTTCTAATATTTTGTCGAGAACATCCAAGTATCTTTGCAGCATCTGTCAAGCCAACAAAATCTGGTGTTGCTTCAATTAACTTTGCTTGGGGAATCACTGTCTTTACATCAGTGATAGCGCTAGAAATAGCCTCATAAGCTGATGAAGCATCACGTATAAAATTTAGCGCAATATAACCTTTCGCTCCAACTCCAATTAAGGCATCATCACAACCATTTTCATAGAGTTGCTCAATATAATCATTAGGTTCAAATTGTGAATTTGGGAGGTTAAACTTTAAAGTAAATTCATACTCGCTCATTACTCATTCCTCTTCTACGCAAAAATCATCTGCGTTGTTATGCTTTGTACAGTTATCGACGACTTGACGAATTTGCTTCGCGTGATTACCAGCATTTTTAGGTGTGCTCCAAATACTCGATATGCAAAAAATTCCACACCTACATTCCTTGTCATTGTAAGGACAATAGATTTTGCCCCAAGCATGAGCTCCACCAACATCAACGCGCCATCCATTTTGTTCAGCGTATCTCAAGGCTGCCTCAATTTCTGGCTTTGAGTGAGATCGTCTTGTCATAAAAACTTTTATTTGTACAGGTTAACCCCAAATTAATTGGTTGTCAAGTGACAACTAGTCTTAGACAATATTATTGTTGATAAATAAAATTGCTTACAATCTGGAATTGGATGTCGAAAAGCAGAAAGAGAGGGCGATCACCCTCTCTTTCTCTTTGTATGTGGATTAGAAACTATTTAGCAAAAAATAGTAACGCACCGATAACCAAGAAGATAATTGACCATAGCAGCCCCCAAAAAGCAGGATGACTGGAAACTTTATTACCACTGGTAGTAGATAGAAGTTCTAAATCCATCCAAGATGCAATACCGCGACGGAACCAACCTTTTGCAGTAGTTTCCATTCCGATTAAACCCTGTACGCGCTTCATGCCAAACAAGAAGTTACCCAAAGGCCCCCAACGTGAAGCATAGAGTAGATACATCATGCCAGTTTTGTCCTGTAACTTCAGATCGGAACCAAACACATAACCTGCATCCCCACGACCAATCAGAGTTCCATCCAATTGTACGGGTTGTCCACGCAGAGGGCTAGCATAGGCATCGGACATGAGAGTAATTACATCGATTGCAGGTGCATTCTTAGAACTGGGATACATGACCGATCGCTTAAAGATCATCACACCACCAAGTAATAAGAGAGGGATCGAGACAAATGCTTGGACTCCACCCAATCCGCGACCGAATAGAATTGCACCGATCGCTAAACCGACCACAATCGCGATAAATTCTGCACCATAGAGCAGGACATCTTGATAAAAAGTGCCATAGAGACGCTTCTTGTCGAGTTGCTTACCTTCGGCAACCACCCGACCCATATCAAACTCCATATCTAGACCTAACTGCTCAGCATAGTTACTGAGAGCGCGAACTCGCTTACCTGTGAGTGGATGGGTCGAATTTAACTCCATCCACCAGCCCCAAGGATTGAACAAATCCCAAAGGAATAGGCGACCAACTTTTTCGGGAAAAGAGGAAATTTGATAGGCAGTACCAGTGGAAGCTGCTGCTTTTGCATCGTAAATACCAAGAGCGCGAGTCCCTTGCATCAAACGACTTGGCTCTTTTGATTTTTCAGTCTCTTGCACAATGCCGTAAGCGATTTTGACTAAAGCGCGGGATAAAGCATTAGGATTACCCGTTTGTTCCGCAGCAAAATGATCGGCAAAATATTCTCTGGTGCGCGATAGATACAACAGCAAATACGTACCAACTATATAGAAACCATAGGCAATAAAGGCAGTAATCATTGCTGCATTTTCAGCACGCTCATCATTAACTTTTTTACCGATTTCGCGAATGGTGACATAGAGCAAGTAGGTGATTTGTACCAATGTCGAAGCAACGGTCATCACCGCAAAATCCCAATGCACGATATGCCCTAATTCATGGGCATAGACGGTAGCAGCTTCGTCATCATCGAGATATTTGAACAAGCCTGCGCTAACTACCAAACGGGCGCTATCTGGCAAAGCGCCATAGGTGAAGGCAGTGGGGTTGTTATCGTCAATAATGCCAAGACGCGGTTGCTTCAGCTTTTTGAGACTGCAAATACGCTGAATTGCATGGGCAGATTCAGGGCTGAGGCGTTCGATCTCCTCAATCTTTACCCAGCGAGTGTGATAGAGCCAACCTTGGGTTAAGTCCATGATCCAAGGCGACACAAAGAAAATAATCGCATTCACCAAAACTGTAACTACTACCGCAACACCAAATCCAAGGATCGGATTGGGGCTATTGACGATAAAGATTGTGGCAGTAACTAGTGAAAATACGATTCCTACAAGTAAGGCGATCGTAATACTAGAGGCAAGGGCTAGATTTCCTGCAATTTTGGCTGTGGCTAGACTTGCGCCAGCTTGAGCGGCTCGCCCTGCTTTTTGGGGAAGTTCTGAGTCTGGTGCGGACATAAAATCCTCTCTAAGTTATTGAGTATTAGCCCCGTATCGTGATGCTTTTGTTGCGAAATGCTCTAAAAACATACCCATAATTCAATACAAATATGATATAGCGATCGCCTTAATCATGATGTTGCATAAAGATTAAAACCAGCAATATGACCTACATGGCATTGCGTCATGCCGACACTTACGGCAATTACCAATCAAACGAACCGCAATAAAAACTTTGAAGGCGCTGCCAAGCAACACTTTCAAAATTTCTATTAGTTTGGGATCGAGCACAATGCGTTGTAGTAGCGCAAATATAGAATTTAGGGATTTGACTGCAAATTTTTCAGTATTTGATAGCGATCGCAATTCTTACCAACAAAAGAGGCAGTGCTTTGCACTGCCTCTTTTGTATTGAGTTTGTAATTTTATACTAGGCTCGAACTGCTACAGACTTAACTGCATAGCGATCGCTTGATTTACCAATCGCAAATTTAAAGGACTCAGAAACAGTTTTATTAGACTGCGTAGCAAAAACAATCATTCCTACGATACAAAGTCCTGTGGCGATCGCAAAGATATTTGTAATTCCCACAAAACCAATCATTTTGCCCATCAAGGGGCCAGCTAACGCAATCCCCACATCAAAGCCGATCCATGTCATCCCAAATACATAGCCGCGCTCTTGTGGAACTGTGCGATCAGCGAGCAAAGCCACAATTGCAGGAATCACGATTCCCGAACCTAGACCCTCTGCAACTCCTGACAGCAAAAACGCATAGTCGTGACTCGCAAAATAGATAATCCCCATCGACAATGCGTAAAAGGAAATTCCAATTGAAATGAAGATACCGCGTCCCCATTCATCGCTTAAACGAGCTACAGGAAAACGAATTATAAATCCAGATAGTGCTGCTGCCATATAGAACAGCCCTGCATTCAGAGCAATATTTTTCTGCTGCATCAAAATTGGCATAAAAGAACTGAGTGTTCCAAAAGCAAGTCCAACCAGTAATAGAATCGTTGAAGGGACTCTAACTCTAGGATTAAGGAAGGTTTTCCAAAATCCAATTTTTACTAAAGTTTTTGCTTCTATTTGGCGATCGCCTATATTACCTTCGGTTTCAATTTGAGTTGTTAATAACAATCCTGCAAATGCTAATAGTGATGCGGTGATAAATAGAGATTGATATCCCCAAGACTCATACATCAACCCCCCAATTGCGGGGCCAAAAGCTAATCCTAAAGGATTGACTAAGCTCATATAGCCAATTACTTCGCCACGCTTTTCAATTGGCGCAAGGTCTGCGATTAGAGCACTATAGCTTGATGCAAAAGCCGCAATACTGATGCCATGAATTGCTCGAAATATCATTAATAAAGGGATGGATGGTAATGCTGTATAGCACAATGGAACTATGGCAGCAACAATCAACCCAATTCTCATGGTGTAACGCCGACCTTTGCGATCTGAAAGTCTCCCAAGATAAGAACGACAGATAAGTAATCCGATCGCAAAGGAACCCATAATGATTCCAATTTGGTCAAAGGACTGCGTTAAAGTGCGGATATATAGAGGCAAAGTAGGCAACTGGGATGCCATGCTTGACCAGAAAAATAGACCAGCCCAAAAAACCGCAGTCAGATTTTTGCGAAGGTGAGTATCAAGATTAGAAAAGGTAGTTAAGGACTGCACGATCTGGATATGACCATTAAAATATATAGCCCAAGACATTTAAGAGAACTCCACCTTATGGAACTTCCTGCAAATGACTTGGGCTGCGATTACTTATTTAGGATTATCTCTTAAGCTCTAGAGGAGAGACATCAAGCGATCGGGTGAATCAGTTCGTAATTGAAAGAGTTACAACGTAACTCTTTCAATTTAGTTCTAGTATTTAACTGGAGCTGAGGAACGATCGCGATCTCCAGAACGAGTAGGACGACGAGAATCGTACCCACCTTCACGACCGCCGCCGCCAGAACGACTGCCGCCATCACCGCGATGACCGCTTTGACCGCGCTTGATCGGTCTACCACTATTGTAAGAACCACCATCACGATCGCGATCGCGTCCACCAGAGGGACTATGAGGTTGCTTCGCTAAAACTTGCAATGCCGCTTGCTCAGCCTTATCCGATTGGAGTTGGGTATAGGCTAGCTGTAAAGCTGCCGCAGCGATCGCTTGAGGATCGTAGTCCTCAACCAATTGCGACACTAAAGGTAAGAATGAAGCTAGACGCTCGCCAGCTAATGCTTCGAGAATTTGCTCGGTGAAGCGACCAATGCGACGCTCTTGAATCTGAGCGACATTAGGCAACGGCTGAGGAGGAAGAGGCATACCAACTTGCTGTTCCAATTGACGCAACTTATAACGCTCTTTTCCAGAAATTAAAGTGATCGCAATTCCCTTTTTACCAGCACGACCAGTCCGACCGATACGGTGAACATAACGCTCAGGATCATCAGGAATATCGAGGTTAAATACGTGGGTCAAACCATCAATATCCAAACCACGCGCTGCAATGTCAGTAGCTACAACCCAACGCACTTGTTGATTGCGGAAGCGCCGCAACAAATTTTCACGCTGAGACTGAGAGAGATTTCCATGATACTCATCAACGCTATGACCAGAAGATTGAAGGATCTCAGTTAGACGACTTGCCGAATCCTTAGTGCGCACAAAAATAATTGCGGAAGTTGGTGCTTCATATTCCAGAACGGGCAACAAAGCTTCTTCTTTGGTGAGGTGATAGGGAACTAGATAAATCTGTTGGTCAATGCGGGTAGGAGTAGAGTCTTGAGTCTCAACCTTGACAGTTACAGGAGACTTCAAGAAATTCTTAACCAAGCGCTTTACCGCAGGTGGCATAGTTGCTGAGAAGAAAGTACTCTGCTTAGTAGAAGGAGTAGTTACCAAGATTCGCTCTACATCTTGAATAAAGCCCATATTAAGCATTTCGTCAGCTTCATCTAAAACAAACCAAGCGAGGTTCTCTAGCTTTAGCTTGCCGCGCTCCATTAAGTCGATTACCCGACCAGGAGTACCGACGACAACATGGACACCGCGCTCCAATTGGATCATTTGGCGGTCAATCGCCGATCCACCATACACAGTAAGAATTTTTGCGCCTGGCTTTGTATTAAAGCTACGGAGTGCTTGTCCGACTTGAATGGCTAACTCACGAGTTGGAGTTAAAATTAAAGCTTGCAGAGAGTCACTGTTTAAATCCAAACGCTCTAAAATTGGTAGAGCGAATGCAGCCGTTTTACCAGTACCAGTCTGGGCTTGACCGAGTACATCTGCACCAGCTAGCAGTTGTGGAATAGCTTGTTCCTGAATAGCTGTAGGCTCTGTAAAGCCAATAGATTCAAGCTTAGCAACTCGTGCTTCAGAAATACCGAGAGAAAGAAAAGATGAGGGCATTGATGATCCTAAGATTTGCAGCAAATTTGTTCTAAGAACAGTTCGCCTATTCTGCCAATCGCACGCGATAAACAATCACTAACAAAGCCGAAGGACATCTCTGCCCTAGATTTTAAGCAATTTAAAAAAAGCTTTTTTATGAAAACCTCAGCTTCCAAAGATTAAGATTGCTTTGGATAGTCATGCAATGGGAGAAATCAGCAAAATGAAGTTATTTCTTTATAGTATAAACCTATGTTAAAGATTGTAAACAATCTTTTCGTGGATTTATGTCTATGGTAATGGTGTAAAAAACTAATGTTCTACTCTGAGATAGTCTCTACCAGATAAATTAGTCGTCATTATTCGTCGCCCAAAAGATGTTTTCTGGATTTATCCAACTTGTTCCAGAATTCTTTGATCTGTTGATAAGCTTCGTATGGCGAAATCTTACCACCAGTTTCTAAGGCACAGATGATCGAGATGCGATTCGTAAACTCTTGAAGATTAGCATAAAAGCTAAATTTTGCGGCGAAAACTCGCCTTTAAAATTAGATATAGGGTTCAAGAACCTATCCTTATCAAGGTTAGACATCTAGATTTAGCTCACAGAATATAAGCTGGACAGGTTGAGAAGACCTCATGATCGCAGAAGTAGAAAACTGTAGGGAAAAGCGATTATTCTGCAACCTGCCCGATTATTTCGGGTCGTCAACAAAATGTTGTCTGACCGCAAACCCAAAGCAACTAATCTTGAATCGTTACCCGAACTAAATTATAGCGAATATTATTTAAGTCCTCAGTGTTATGAGCTACCTAACTAATTTTAGTTGCTACTGCTCGGAAAACGCTAATTTATCAATAGTTGAGTACTGTTAGTTTGTAGCAGTAACTTTTTTGAGCGCTACGGCTAGCTTAGATTTGCGACGTGCTCCTGTGTTGCCATGAAGAACTCCACGCTTGACCGCGCGATCGATCTTGCTATAAGCCAAAGACTGTTTAGCATTGACTGCTTCTAGTGCTTCAGGAGTTGGATCGGCTTTATAAGCATCAACTGCTTCTAAATAGCTTTTCATTAAAGTCTTGACGGCTGACTTATATGATTTATTATGCAGACGGTTACGCTCAGCGATCTGGATGCGCTTCTTGGCGGACTTGATGTTTGCCACAGTTTATTCCTTTAGCGAAATGACATGGTTTAAAGCATTTATCATCGTAACATTTTGATTGGATTTTGCAACTATAAAACCAATTTACTTTTTAATTTGCCTTGGGATTGCTTTTTGGATTTGTATCTCTATGTTGACTAATCTCACCCTCAAACGCCCATGACCTACCTGAATTTTGTTTCTTTCTTTGGCATTTTTGGACTGTGCTTTGTGGCTTGGATCTTTTCGGAAGATCGCCGAGTTATCCCTTGGAGAGTCATTGTTTGGGGCATTGGCTTGCAATTAATTCTGGGATTTTTTGTTTTTCAACTGCCTATAACTAGAGAGTGGTTGCAGAAATTTAGCGATTTGTTGAATGGTTTGTTTGATTCGGCAGATACTGGCGCTAGATTTGTGTTTGGACGATTGCTCGTGCCGCCCACAGGTCAGGAGCCTTATGCTTTATTACCCCTAAGACCAGATGGTACTTGCGCCCCAGGTCAAGTGCTGCTTGACGATCTCACTACTGCTGCAAATGCCGCCGCAAAATACTGCACGACAAACCGTTTAGCCTATGTGTTTGCCTTTCGAGCTTTACCTGCGGTCATTTTCTTTTCAGGATTTATGGCACTGTGTAATTTAATAATCATTTCTAGATCTGATGAGACTGGATGGGATGAATTGAGATCGGGCGGGATGATTGATTGTGAAAAGGTTTCGGGCGAGTTGATGAATAAGATCCCAGTTTACAGATTTGTGTTTCATTTTTAGAACGCAAAATTAAAAACGCAAAAACTGGTGATTGAGATT
>QBML01000043.1 GCA_003242085.1 Pseudanabaena frigida
AGTTAGGTGTTCATATAGGTAGCTATGTGTATTTAAATACAAAAAACAAAAACGCGATCCGCCCGCTGCGCGGGCGGATCGCGTTTTTGTTTTTTTTGATTTTGCCAAAGTATTTGGGTGTTTATATCGGTACTGCTAACTCAGCACCTAAAGGAAATCCTAATGCTTCCCTTTGGCTGTAGTAGAGTTTGGCAACTTGACGAGCTAAATTGCGAATCCGCCCGATATAGCGCACTCGCTCAGTTACCGAGATTACACCTCTGGCATCTAGTAAGTTAAAAGAATGCGAACATTTCAAAACGTAATCGAAGGCTGGTAGTACTAGTTCAGACTTGAGTAAATTTTCTGCTTCCTTTTCATACTGCAAAAACAATTGGAACAACAAGTCAGAATCCTGTGGCTTTCCACCAAAGTTACCGAAGTTATAGCCGCTATGTTCGACTTCGCCTTGGTGATGCACTTGACCATATTTGATGTCGCCCAACGTTGGGTGCGATCGCCATACAATGTCATAAACCGAGTCTACCCCTTGCAAATACATCACTAGGCGTTCGAGACCATAGGTAATTTCCGCAGAAACGGGACGACAGTCCAATCCCCCAACTTGTTGAAAATAAGTAAACTGAGTGACTTCCATTCCATCAAGCCAAACTTCCCAACCTACGCCCCAAGCGCCGAGTGTCGGTGATTCCCAATCATCTTCAACAAAGCGCACATCATGATCGGCGGGATCGATACCTAAATGCTTAAGACTATTGAGATATAGATCCAGCACGTCATCGGGAGATGGCTTGAGAATCACCTGAAATTGATAGTAATGTTGTAAGCGATTGGGATTTTGTCCATAGCGTCCATCGGTAGGACGGCGACATGGCTCGACGTAGGCAACACTCCAAGGTTCAGGGCCGATCGCTCTCAAGAAAGTATGCGGACTCATCGTGCCAGCCCCTTTCTCGATATCGTAAGGCTGAGCAATCAAACATCCGCGATCGCTCCAATACTTTTGCAACGCCAAAATAACCGTCTGAAAATCCATGCTTTACGGGGCAATAACACTTTAGTTTTTTATCCTATCAGCAATCGCACTTTAAAATACTTAACAAGAGATAGTTGGTGTTTTGCGCCGACTATCTCTTATTGTTGCAATTGCATTGATGATTGCTATATAGCAATGAAAGTTTTGCTTAGGGCATAAAACCCAAATAAATAGAGGCGGTGCTTTGCACCGCCTCTATTTATTTGGGTTTTGATTTGTCCTAGCTATCTGTTAAATAAAAAGTTGAGATTGCTGAAATATTTGGTTTTGAAAAACGCAACCGATATCAAATTCAAACTGATGATGGTCAACAATTTGGATACTGCACTGAACCAAAGTTAGGTTTTGCAGATGCTATTATGCGGCAATATTTGTAGATCTTTTATACGAAAGCTTCTTCATAGTAAGGAATTGCCTTGAATTTTCAGATTATCCGTTACGAAGATATAGACTCGACTAATAGTGAAGCTTGGCGATTAATCGATCGCCTTGAAGCATCATCAAAAACAGTAATTATTGCTAAGCATCAAACTAAAGGAAGAGGTCAACGCGGTAATAGTTGGCAGTCAGATTTAGGTGGACTATTTATGTCCGTGATTTTGCAGCCAAACATAGCAGCATCACAGGCAAATCAAATTACACTTTGGACGGCCTGGGGAATTGCCCAAGCCCTGAAAGAAACAGGTGCGAATGTCAAGATCAAGTGGCTGAATGACTTATTAATAGATCGCCGCAAATTAGGTGGAATTCTTACCGAAACGCGAATCGAAGCAAACAAAATTTGTTTCGCTGTGGTGGGGATCGGCATCAATTGGACAAATGAAGTTCCTGAAGGGGCGATCGCACTAAGCGAATTACCTACAACTTTGTCGAGTATGGATGAACTGATCGAGGTGGTGTTATCGGGTATTGAGCTAGGGCAGACACGCAGCGATCGTGAAGGTATCACAGGCATTTTGGCGGAATATTTGGAGATGCTCAATAGTAAAAATGTGAGTAAAACGGTTAATGGGCGGGAACTTCAAGGTCAAATAATCGACATTAGACCAACAGGCGAACTGGTAGTAAGATGGGAAGGCAATTCTTCAGATGCAATCTATCAGCCTCAAAATTTTTCTGTCGGCTATTAGTAGACTTAAATATGCGTAAATCAACACTTTCGACGATTACCTTAGCAACATTGCTCTGCTTCTCCACAAATAACTATGTCCTAGTTAGCTCAGCATATGCTGCTACCAAGTCAGCAATCTCACCTGATATCGCCGTATCGCAGCCATGCCCCCCAGCCGTCAAGGAGCAACCTGCGATCGCCCCTGCACCAACTGCTCCTATAAGCGCACCCACAAGTATCGAAATCAAAAGCGAAAACAATTTTAAGTCTGCTCCTGCTAATAATTCTGTAGGTATCTCTAGCAATAGCCGCGAACCAATCCAAGTCAATATCGAGACTACATCAAATTCATCATCTAAAGCGGCAACAAGGCGATCGCAGCCCGTCGAAATAGTTCTAGAAAACCGCTCATCTGGTTGTCAAACCAAGGCTAGCGATCTCGCTGGGCGTAGCGCCAATCTTTGCGCTCCTGAAGTAGCTATTAATAAACAAAATTATTACCAAAATGGCAATGTTCTCTATGCAGCGGCTTCGGGCGATACTTCATTGCAAGTACGTCGCTTAACGCCAGAAGAAATTGCAGCAATGAGTTTGCCCAGCAATGGCGATAAGCAAATGCTATTCCCATTGCTCGTTCCTTCGACAATTAGTTCGCTATTTGGTAGTCGCGTACATCCAGTCACAGGTCAAGTGCGCTTTCACCAAGGTACAGACTTAGCTGCAGCAGAGGGTACACCTGTGGTTGCAGCTTTTAGTGGTCGCGTCGAAATTGCAGGATGGCTAGGTGGCTATGGCTTAATCGTAGTAATTTCTCACGGAGACACCCATGAGACTCGTTATGCTCACTTGTCTGAGGTGTTAGTCAAGTCTGGTCAAGAAGTCAAACAGGGAACGGTAATCGGTTTAGTTGGTAGTACAGGCTTGGCAACTGGTTCCCATCTACATTTCGAGATTTGGAAAAAGATGCAAGAGGGACTTGTCGCGATCGATCCCACCCCACAGTTAATGTTGGCAATGGAGCAGTTGCAAAAATATCTCGCTCAATCACCTAAATCATCAAATAAAGCCTAAGAAAGTAATCGAGTGCGTAGTGCTCGATTACTTTCTTAGGCTTTTGCAAAAAATAGAGGTGGCGCTTTGCGCCACCTCTATTTTTTTGGGTTTTGATGTGAGCGTATGGTGAGTGTTATATTGGCTAAAGCGACATTTTTATTGATACAAAGTTTAAAAAACCTTGATTGCAACTCCCATTAAACCAACTGTAACGACAAGACGACCTGTATTTCCTTTCACCGCCGTGATCGGACAGGAAGAGATGAAGCTCGCCCTGTTGCTCAACGTCATCGATCCTAAGATCGGTGGAGTGATGGTCATGGGCGATCGCGGTACGGGCAAATCCACCACCGTTCGCGCCCTTGCCGACCTCCTACCTGAAATCGAAGTTGTTGCAGACGATCCCTTTAGCAGCCATCCTACCGACGGCGACTTGCAAAGCGAAGAAGTTCGCCGCCGTGTTGCCAATGGCGAAAACCTACCTGTTACCACCAAGCAAGTAATCATGGTGGATTTGCCACTCGGCGCGACCGAAGACCGTGTGTGCGGCACAATTGATATCGAAAAAGCTTTGTCTGAAGGTGTTAAAGCCTTTGAATTGGGATTACTAGCCAAAGCTAATCGCGGTATTCTCTATATTGATGAAGTCAATCTCCTCGACGATCACCTAGTCGATGTTTTGCTGGACTCCGCTGCTTCTGGATGGAACACGGTTGAACGCGAAGGGATTTCCATCCGTCACCCTGCCCGATTTGTCCTAGTTGGTTCTGGAAACCCTGAAGAAGGTGAATTGCGTCCTCAATTGCTCGATCGCTTTGGGATGTATGCTGAGATTCGTACAGTGCGAGAACCAGAATTACGCGTGCGTGTGGTTGAAGAGCGGACTAATTTTGATGGTAATCCTCACGGATTTCTTAAAGACTATGCATCTCAACAGGAAGAATTGCAGGCTAAAATTGTGAGAGCGCAAACCCTTCTCAGTGAAGTGGATATTCCTCAAGATCTGCGATTGAATATCTCCAGAGTTTGCTCAGAACTGAATGTTGATGGGTTGCGAGGCGATATTGTAAGTAATCGTGCGGCAAGAGCGATCGCTGCTTTTGAGGGACGCAAAGAAGTAGAAGTAGATGATATCAAACGAGTGATCGGTCTATGTCTGCGTCACCGTCTCCGCAAAGATCCTTTGGAATCGATTGATACTGGTTATAAGGTTCTTAAAACCTTTAACCAAGTATTTGGGATTGAAGAAGAATAGAACTAAAAAGAGTGAAGCATTGCTTCACTCTTTTTAGTTTAGTTTCATTGCTATAGCTATATATATCGCGTCAGTTAGTATCATTTCAAGTAATGATTAAGCTAAAAGTGATTATCTATTAACTTGCACTTAATCATTAATCGCACTCAGTAATACTTCTGCTAATGTCATATCTTCCATATCACTAAGAGTAATCGTATCAACAATATCGAAGTTTGCGCCGATACTCTGCAACTTATCATCTAGAGCTTTCAGAAAATCAGTCGCGCTTGGATCGGAACCAACTTGAATGAAGGAAATGGCAAGTTCGGCATCAAAATTTAACTTTCGCGTTGCTTCAATAATTACTTCAAATACAGAACGGCGATCGTCAGGTTCTCCATCTGTAATCACTAAAATTGTTTCACCTGCTTTTGCCTGACCAGCCTTTTTACGTTGAAAGAACTGATTGATTGCATCTTGCAAAACAGAAGTCAAGTTTGTACCACCCATCGGATCGTTTTCTTGGAAAATCTGTTCGACTTTTGCCGCCGAAACATTATCAAATCGTTTGAATTTTCCTGAAAATAAATACACTGTAATTCCATCTGGATCTAGCTGATCGCATTTACGTGCAAGGGCTAGCGTAGATTCCTTAACAATTTCCCATCGACTTTTATTAGTGCCTCTGTCAGTATTTGACATGCTCCCACTTTTATCGATGATCAGCGTATAGTCGCGTTTGTCTAGCATATCTAACTCCTTATAATTAAGATTGTAGAATAGCTTAAACTATATCTAAAAAAAATTCCGAGGAGATAACTCAATCTCTGATCGCCCAATCTTAACGTCAAAATGCCCAAAGAAATCATTGCCTAGCAAACCAATATCTGCTTTTTCAGCAATTGCAACAGGCATTATTTGGATCTTAAATGAACCTAATTCAACAGATCTTACTTCGCCAACAGAAAATCGAACATTACTGCCATCAGCAATGTTAAAATCAGCATAGTTGTATGGCACGACGCTCAGAGATTTCGCCATTTCAGAAGTGATTAGCGTGCGACTTGCGCCAGTATCAAAAATCATCTCATATGTACGTTCTCCATTAAAAACCACATCAACAGTTGGTATTTTGTTTATAAATCTCTTGATCCGAATTTTAATCGTTCCATTCGGTTCAGACCTCACTTCAGAGGCTCTAGGAGGTTGAGCCCTTGGTTGAATTGTGTTGCTATCACTACTACTACATAGCTTGCTTAGATCAATCCGCCGTCCTTGCGAGTTAACCATAAAACATTCTGATGAATCTTGAGCGATCGCACTTTCCCGATCACTTGCCAAATTCAGGGTGAACATGCCTATGGTAATGACAGCACTTGACAATGCGGTATTGAGCACAATTTGGGATAGTTTCATACAAGTCCTCTACTTGGTCTAAATTCTTGTATTAGAGATTTTTGATTTAGCTGTATTTCATTATAGTGCTAGCCATTGTTGAGCTATGCAAATATAACTAAAACCCAAAAGATGAGATGCGGCGCGAAGCGCCGCATCTCATCTTTTGGGTTTTAGTTATAGCTTTTAATCAAAACCAAAAAGAGAATGGCGGCGCGAAGCGCCGCCATTCTCTTTTTGGTTTTACGTCCCAAGCAAAGCTTGTATTGCTATAGCAAAGAAAACACGATGCTACAGGTTAACAGCGATCGCGATTTCATCACCCTCATAGAGTGCTAGATCAATAAAGTTTCCTTCCACAACTTCACCATTAACAATCATCTGCTTCACATCACTGTGATTAACTACTGTCAAAGAAAGAGTCTTGCCTCGGAACTTGCGCTGTGCTGTAAAGCCCGACCATTCGCTAGGAATTTTAGGATCGATAATCATACCTGTGAAAGTTGGTTGGAATCCTAAAATATGATCGAGTCCAATGCGTAACATCCACACCGCCGTTCCTGTGAGCCATGAATGGCTTGCCTGACCTTGGGTTTCATGATCGGGGCTAGTCACATATTCAGGATAAACGTACGGCTCTGTTTCAAAGCGATCGCATTTAGCATCGGTCGCCTGTGAGGAATTAATCGGCATCATCCGACGATAGATTTCCCAGCCAAATTCTGTATCGCCATTGAGCAGAGAAGCCAGCACAAACCATGAGGAAGCATGATTAAAGACTGCACCGTTCTCTTTCTTCCCAGGGACACAACGACTGATTAAGCCAACCGTATCATCAATTTCGGTGAAAGATGGCGCGACAATCTGCATTCCAAAGGGAGTCGCCAAATATTCACGACTGCTTGCCATCGCTTTGTCCGCTCGATCTTGAGGCGCGAGTTCCGAAATTACCGCCCATGATTGCGCGTTCAAAAATATTTTGCCCTGAGTTGCGGCGGCTACGCCGATGGGTTCGCCATTGTCACGGAAAGCGCGTAAATACCATTCTCCATCCCAACAGACATCATTAGTAACTTGGCGTAAATGCTCGTAGAACTTTTGGAATCTATCTAATGCTTCGAGATCGCCTTGTTGTTCGCAGACTTGCCATGATTTTTTCAGCACATAACCTAAGAAAAAAGCGCCCCAAGTTGTTTCACCCTTGCCCTGTGAGCCAACATGATCGAGGGTATCATTCCAATCCCCTGTGAAAATGCGCGGCATTCCCCTCTCGCCTGTATTCGCGATCGCAAAGTCAAGCGCTCTCACTAAATGCTCGTAGACTGTACCTTCACTATCATCATGGTAGGGAACCACTTCTTCAAGAATTGAGAAATCACCAGTTTCCTTAAGATATTCTACAATCCCAAAGGGAATCCACAGAGGTGTATCGGAGTGATTTGTGCGTTCGCCCGTATTCGTCAGCACAAAATAATTATGTAAAGTAGAACCATCCTTAAATTGGAAGTTCAGCGCTTTAATCAATCTGTCTCTTACTCGCGCGGGATCGACCATCACGACACCGAGAATATCTTGGAAGCGATCGCGCATTCCCGTCCCAAACAGCAAACCGCCGTGATAGTAGCCCGAATTTCGCGCCATATCAAAAGTTACTGCTGCCTGATACTGATTCCAGACATTAATCATCGCGTTAAATGCTTCGTCTGGGGTTTGAACCTGTACGCAGGAAAGACGATCGTCCCATTTCTGTTTTAGTTGCTCGAATTGGCGATCGACCACTTCTAGAATCTTGCCCCCCTTTACAAGGGGGGTAGGGGGGAGCTCTTTTGGAGCAATCTCCAAGGTCATCGCAAAATCCACAGAACCATTCGCCGCCAAGCTAATCTTTGATTGTAAAGCCACTACAGGATCGCCTGCTGTGATTTCCGTGTTCTGCATCACCCCCGTTTCTATGGCAACAGGATTTGCTTCCGATCGCCATCTACCGATAAAAGTATCGAGACTGCTATCAAAGCCAGAAATCGGCAAACTTTGTGAGAAATAAATCTGATACTTCCAATCAATATTTGGTTGCTTAACGGAAACTCCCTTATTTAGTACCCAATAGCGGCGTGTAGCTACTAAAGCTTGTAACTCTCGATCGAAATGAATATCGGTAAAATGCTTATCATTAGGTTGATTGATCTGATCGTTGAGGGCATTTCCCATCAACAATTCCAAGAAGGAATAAACTTCTAAATCTCGCGCCTGTCCTGAAAGTTCTGTTAACTTCACCCGCCAAATTTCGGCATTAGTATCTGTAGGAACGAAGTAAGTGATTTCCCCACGAATGCCATTAATCTCGGTAGTAATCTTCGTGTAGCCTTGACCGTGACGACATTCATAGAAGTCATATTTTAAATCGATGGTCGGAGCCCAACTCAGCGACCAATATTGCCCCGTTGCGGTATCTTTGACCATCACATAACGCCCTGGACGATCCCAAGGTAGACAGTTATAGCGCATTCGACTGATGCGGTTATCGCGTGGCGAATCCAAAAAGCTAAAGCCTCCGCCTGTATGGGAAATTAACCCTGCATATTGGCTGTTCCACATATAGTTAAACCAAGGGCGCGGAGTGCGCGGATTCGTAATCACAAATTCCCGATAATCTTCGGTGTAGTAGCCGTATTGGTTTGCGATCGCCACAGTTTAAAGTATTCCTTCTTTGTATAATAATCATGTTTTGTAGGCGCGTTGCGACAGCAAAACATAACTAGATTGCGACATAGATTATCTCAACTTTTTAGAACAGCTTCAAACAAAACTATGACAAATGCATTGATTTCTAAGTTAGTAGTTGGTTTTACTTCACTGGGTGCAATATTTAGTACTGTTTTTTTTAACCCACAAGCAACCAATCCTCAAGCTCAGATTACTTCATCAGTTTTCCAAAATCCCAACTACGCGACTATTGCCAAAGCACCTGTTGCCAAGCCGCTCACAATTAATCAAGTTCACATCTTTCAAGGAGAAATTAATCGCAAAGGTTTGGCAGTTGGCTATCATCATCGTCCTAATGGCAAGGATAGTAACAATGCCAAAATGGTCAAACTGACTGGATTGCCTAATAGTCAGGGCGTTTATATTGGGCGTGTTGAAATTCGTAATCCTGCTAATGGTCAATGGGTTAGCAAGTTATCTAGTTCTACTTTTTTCCCCGATCGCTTTTCTCAGGCTCAAGTCTTGTCAGAGATTCAAGGTGCTTTTGCTTCGGCTAATAAAACTAAAGAGCCTTGGCAGGGTACTTCGCCCAGTGGTCTAAAAATTGAGGGATACTACAACAAAGCCACGAATACAATTACTACAGCTTATCCAATCTATCGCCGATGATTAATATCCAATTTTACGAAGATGAGCAAGGCTATTTTAAGGCTGAGACTGATGCTCAATATCGATTGCTAGGTCAGTACTTGGAAACAGAAATTCAAGGGGTTGCTGAGGTTTGTCAAGATCTCTTAGAAACTATTAAAGAGCTTGAACAAGGCGATCGCACTCAAATAGAAGGGGTTGGTAATGGCTACGGTCTGAAGCTCACAACCGAAAGTGCGACTATCTGGAGCGAATTTACAGAAACTGAGTTAACGTTAGAAATTTCTCTAGCAGATTTCCAACAAGCTCTAGAAGGCTGCCTTAAGTTTTTGCAATAATGTACCTTAAATCTCTCCACATTAAGCAGTTTCGCAACTATATCGATCAAGAAGTTATCTTCACAGATCCCAAAACAGTGATCGTTGGTAATAATGCTCAGGGAAAATCTAATTTACTCGAAGCGGTCTTGTTGTTGGCAACTTTGCGATCGCATCGTGTTAGTAAGGATCGCGACCTAGTGCGTAATGGTGAAGCGATCGCCGAGATTCAAGCGATCGCCCAAAGATCGAGAGCTCTTGAGAGCTATCCTGTGGAATTGGTGATGCGAATGCGCGCTAGTGGCAAACGCAGCTTGACTGTAAATAGTGTTACTCAAACAAGGCATCTAGATTTTTTGGGGAACTTGAATGCCGTAATATTTTCTAGCTTGGATTTAGATTTGGTACGCGGCAGTCCTGAAAGTCGTCGCAATTGGTTAGATACGGTTTTAATTCAATTAGAACCAATTTATATTAATCTTTTGCAGCAGTATAACCAAGTCTTGCGGCAGCGCAATGCCTTTTTAAAATCAATCAAACAGGGACTAATTCAATACGATCCTCAACAAATGTCGCTTTGGGATGCTCAACTTGTGACAGCAGGAACGCGCTTGATTAGAAGGCGATCGCGACTATTGGATAGATTAACTCCGATTGCCAGACATTGGCATCAAGCGATTAGTGGCGGTTGTGAATACTTAGAAATAGCCTACGTTCCCAAGTTTGCTTTTGCGCCAACGGATAAAGTTGAAGATATTCACCAAGCTTTTTTCGAAGCTATTTTACAAAGAACAATTATTGAAAAACATCAAGGCACGAGTTTAGTTGGACCTCATCGTGATGAGGTCGCTCTAACAATTAATGCTACGCCTGCGCGGGAATATGGCTCTCAAGGGCAACAGCGTACTTTGGTATTAGCACTTAAACTGGCTGAGCTAGAATTGCTCGAATCAGTGATTGGAGAACCGCCGTTATTGTTATTGGATGATGTGCTTGCAGAACTAGACCTACAACGCCAAGATCATCTATTAAATGCAATTGGCGATCGCGTCCAAACAATTATTACTACAACTCACCTAGGCTCGTTTGATGCTCATTGGCTAAATTCTTCCCGAATTTTTCAAGTAGAAAATGGCAAAATCTCTTTTTAAAACATACAATAAAACATACGAAATTATGTAGTGCCAAAATTGAGTAATAAAGCGTCACACTTAGCAAGACACTCTATTACTCAATTTTGGATCGCAAGACTTTAATTTTGTATGTTTTAAATATTATTCTTCATCATCTGCGCCAACTTGACGTAAATGAATGTGTTTGCGACCAAGGCGAATTTCTAACTCGTCGCCAGCCTGTAAACCCATAAGCTGTGTATATGCTGAGCCAATTAGTAGGTTACCATTTTTCTGAACGCTGACTCTATAACTAGCACTACGTCCACCTTTTCCACTGCCTTTCGCTTCAAGCTCAACCCCATCAGCCGCCATTAGTGCATTATAAAACTTCATCAAGTTAACACGAGCTTGATTGTTTTTTGTAATGGTTGCATATCCGCAAGCTTTGGCTTTTTCTTCTTTAGATAGATGCTCTAGTTCTTTGACTTTCTGTAATAATGCTTCGCCTGAGAGTTGAACTGGTTGTTTTACTTTAGCCATTTGTTTCTAACAGTTTTACAAATAATAGTTGCATTTTAGTATCTAAGATAATTGTACTATTCGTCAAACTTTTTAACTAAATCTACAATCTATTTATCTTTATTTTATTTTTAGGGCTAACTATCATCAATGGGTAATTACTTATTGAGGTTGTCAACAAAAAACAAACCCAAAAATTAGAGACGATACAAAGTAGCAAATCTAATTTTTGATTGGTTTTATAAACCTAAGAATAAGGGGTTTAATCCTATTGTCTATATTAATCATCTAAACTAGTTTGTCATCCAATTAATTGGACAGTTGAGCCTTCATCGCTTTTGGATACTTCGATGAGAGTGTTAAATGCTTCTTTTATTTGTGGCATGTGTGTAATTACCAGAATGCACTCAAAATCTGAGGCGATCGCATTAATCGCACTGACAAGGCGATCGCATCCTAATTGGTCTTGACTGCCAAATCCTTCGTCAATAATTAGTGTTTGTAAAGTGCTGCCTTTGCGCTGAGCGAGGACGCGGGAAAGAGCAAGGCGTACAGCGAAATTAATCCGAAAAGCTTCGCCGCCTGAATAGGTTTCGTAGGGTCTAGTACCTCTAGTATCGGCAATTTCAATGTCAAGGGTTTCGATGATCCGATCGCTTTTCTTACCAGATTTTTGAGTGATAAATCGCACATTTAGTTGGCGATCGCTAAGTTGGGCAAGAATCTGATTGGCTTCAACTTCAATTTGAGGTAGAACATTTTCTAGCATTAATGCTTGAATGCCATTTTTACCAAAGGCTTGATGTAGTTCTGTGTGAATGCGTTGTCGATGACGGGCTAGTTCAATTTGAGCAAGAGTTTCTTGTTCGCGATGACGGCTTTGCTCGAGTTGTTGTTGCGATTGTTGAAGTCTACCAATCTGGGCTAACAAACTATCCATTTGCGATCGCCAATTTTGTAAGTTTTGTCTTAAAGAGTCAATTTCAGGCTGATAATTGCCATGTAAATGCTGGTATTGTTCTTGTAGTTGAGTGATTTTATCTGCGATCTCTTGTAGTTCTTGTTGGCGCTCTCTTTGCGTTTGTTGCAGATGCATAACTTGTTGCTGAAGTTCGGGATATTCCTGCTCAGCGCGTGCGAGTTCTTGATAACGCAATAGTGATGGTGTTAGTTCTTGTTTGTGAGTGCGGAGTTGTTGATGGCGATCGGGATCGTAGGCAAGTTGAGAAAGAGCGCGATCGCATTGTTCGAGTTCATGTTGCACTTCGAGATCGATCAGATTTTTGGCGAGGCGATCTTGTAATTGTTGAATTTTTGTTTGCAAATCAGGAATCTTTTGCGCGAAGTTATCGGCTTGACGCTGCGCATTTTTGAGTTCCGATTGCTTTACCTCAGCCCAGCGCCAACGCTCGACATCGCCGCGAGCAAGGGCATGATTTTTCTCATCATAGGCGAATTTTTTAATATTCCTATCGATCGATTCCACCTCTTCCCATGCTTCTCGGCAATAGTTTTGAGATTGTAGGCGATCGCGCAAATCTGCAATCTCAGCATCAATTTGTACCAGTCTTTGCTGTGCCTCAGCGATCGCCTTTAACCGCTCTTGCAAAGTGCCCTTGCGTTGAATCAAGTCGTTAAGCGGTGCGAGTTCCTTCATCAAACTGCGATATTCTTCGCGTAGAACCTCTATTTCACAATTAGAAGCTGCTTGTTGTTCCTTAACCACCCAAATATCCGCTTGCAAATCGCGAGATTCCTGTTTGTGCTTTTTCTGTACTAGCTGCCAGTGGGCTGGATCGAGAGGGCGATCGCATAACGGACAAGGTGCATTTGGTACGGTTAACTGACGCATTTTTGCTTCTAGTTTATTAAAGGCAGCTTCGCTATCGGCAAGCCGTGTTTTTAAACGTTCTAAAAAATCGCGACGTTCTAATCCTTTTTCGTGAACTCGTTGCTGATAGACCTGTTTTTTTTGTAAGAGCACAATTTGCCGATCTAGTTCCTGAGCATTACTCTGCAATTGTTCGTGTTTCTGGACTTGTAAATATAGCTGTTCTCTTTTGGCGATTAATTCATCTAGTTTGGCTGATAGTTTCGTTTGTTCGCGTTCTAATTGATGTTGTAAAACCTGATGGCGATGAATTAGCGGTGTGGATTGCCCATGCAGTCGATCGAATTCTTGCAGGATCGCTCTTGCCTGATGCAGTTGGGCGATCGCCGCTTCAATTTCCGAAGCCCGACCAAGTACCCCTTGTAAATCGCTTTCTTGCTGCAATAATGCCTCTAGCTGCGCTTGGTAATGCCTTAGCTGTCCTTTGAGGTCACTTTGCAAACTCGTAAGTTTATGGCTAAACTCTCCCCGCCGATCGCTGAGTTGTTGATATTTTTGGAATTTGCGCTCTAGCTCTGCCTCTTGAGTGGACAGCAATTGATAGCGATCGTAATCTTGCACAATTTGCGATCGCTCTCGAAGATGGACTTCTAGTTGCTGCAATTGTTTTTGCTGACTGGTTAGCTGTCGTGACAATTGCGCTAAATTTGCTGCGAGCGAATTTTGCTGTTGTTGTTGCCAAGTTAATTGCTGGGTTAGGTTTTGATATTGTTTCTGCTGTTCTTCGACAACTTGTAATCTTTGCCGATCGCGACTTTCCCATGCTTGTAAATCGGTTAACTGCGATCGCAAAGACTCTAACTGCGGCGCGATCTCTTCTCCTGCAATGATTTGTTCGCGCAAATGCACCAGCATATTCTCTAAAACTGTTGATTCGGCTTTGCTATTTCGGGCAATATCTTTCGCTCGTTCGGCAAGCTCGTCATACTGCGACAATGACAACATATCGGCAAGAATCTGCTTGCGATCGCTCGGACGCTTTAACATAAACTCATCAGCACGACCTTGACGCAAATATGCCGAATTGACAAAGGTTTCATAATCCATTTTTAGATGTGAAACGATTGTCTGCTGAGTCGATCGCACCTTTCGCTCGGTTAGAGATTTAAATTTTCCTTCACTCTGCACCTGAAATTCTAAAGAAGTAGAACTATTGCGCGATCGCGTCCGAATTACTCGATAGACCTCCCCAGCCGCGATAAAAGTGAAGTCTACTTGAGTTTCTTTAGAACCAATATGAATTACATCATCTTCACTAGCAGCACGGCTTACTCCCCAAACTGCCCAAGTAATTGCCTCTAATAATGAAGACTTCCCAGCCCCATTTGCGCCACAAATACAAGCAACATGCAGCCCGCTAAAATCTAAGGCTAATTGTTGATAGCTCAAGAAATTGTTTAATCTTAATTTCTGAGGGATCATTTTAGTTTGTAAGAATCTTTCCTATGCAGTTATACTAATTGTTATCTAATTAACATAAAAACGTATTGATTAACAATAGTTTAGCCCCTAAAGGGCGCGGCATAAACAACAAGAGCCGAGGGAGTTATGGAAATATGGGAAGAAATTAGCCGCCAAAGAGTAAAGTACATCGTCGATAGCTATCAGTTAGATGGTTATGATGATGAGTTTTTTTATGAGTATTTAGAAGATTTATTACAAGCCTATGCACCTCCACAAATCGAATTAGCGCTTGTTGAAATTTTGATCGAGAGTTGGCGAGTTACGCCACTCATTCGCGGTGTTGCATTTTTAGAGCGATCGCATGAACTTTTGAAAGCTTGGGAAACCAAGATAATCAGCCCAAATATTTCCCCAACACATTTCCGTCTAATTACAGGTTTAGATCCAACACCAGTATTTGGAATTGAAGTTAATATACAATCCCATAAAAGTATATTTTCTAATGCCAGTCATTGATTAAAAATTAGGATTGATTAAATCTTAGTTAAGAGGATTAACACTTAAAACAAAATAGAAAAAATACTTTGTACTTTATTTCTATTTTGTTTTTTAGATTTATGGCTATTACTGCTACATAAATATTTCGTGTTCGAGTGAATATAAAATTACGTGGAAATAAACTTTTTAATATCAACAGACGATATTATAGGGAAATTCAATGTATTTAATTCAATTATTAGCACGCATATCAATTTCCACAGAAAAAGAAGTTTTTATTACTTCTTTTTCTGTTACTTCTTTTTCTGTATTTTTGTAATCTTAGCAAAATCGCTATAAAATTATTCTAGTGTCATAGCAATTCTAAATTAATCGTAAGATATTCAATCTGATACCAAGGGACTTAAGCCTCTTGCCTTTCCTTCAAGTGATTTAGGATTTCTGTAATAAACTATCAAAGCTGTCAATCTTAATCCTAGATATCGAGTTTATTTTTTGCCCGTAAGCTAGATTTTATAAAGGGCGATGGGTATTTTATGAATCTTTCTTTACTAATTTCAAGATTTCTTCATAAATTTTCAATAGGTAAATTTACCTTCAAATTTTTATTCACTTTATTATTATTCTCGACCTTGGGGTATTTGGGGAATTATTTTCGGCTACCACTATTTTTTGGGATTGAATTTTTATTTGGCAGTATCTTTTCGTTGATTGCAACCAATCTTTATGGAACAAAGATAGGGCTTATAGTTTCAGCGATCGCTAGTATTCATACTTATGTTTTATGGGGACAGCCGTATGCAGCAGTTCTGTTGATCTTAGAAACTCTTTGGGTGGGAATTGGACTACATCAAGGAATCAAAGACAATCGATCGCGAAATATGGTCTTATTAGTGTTGTCCTATTGGATGTGTTTGGGAGCACCTCTATGTTTTGCATCTTATTACTTCATTCTTGAATTTGGAATTAATTCAACTGTTTTAGTGATTCTTAAGCAAGTAATTAATGGCTCACTTAACGCTCTGATCGCAAATTTATGTATTAATTCTTTACCCTTACGGCAATGGTTTCAGCTAGGACAAAGAGATCGCTATAAATATACTATTCAGCAGGTTCTTTTTAACTTACTAATAGCATTTGTATTTCTTCCCGTACTAATTATTGCTGTATTGATAGGTCATCAATTTCTATATGACATTGAAAATGGAATCAACACTCAGTTGCGTTCGAGTACGGTCAATATGGCTGTAGATTTGAAAGTTTGGCATCGCCAAAATTTAACTACTTTAAAAGAATTAGCTGCTTTAGCCTCTGATGATAAAAACTGGGAGAGTTTACAATTTGCTACTACAGCTCTAGGTAAAGTCTCTCAGTCGCTCCTAAATGTCTACACGACTGACGCTCAGGGAAATATTTTATCAGCATTTCCTAGTATCTCTAATTCAGATAGAGCCAGTCTCAGTACATACATTGTCAATGAAAGTATCTTTCAAAATGTTCGTTCTACCTTAAGTATTTCGTTCAGTGATATTCACAATGATGGGATGACATCCAATTCACATATTGATATTGCAGTACCAATCTTCAAGGAAAATCGTTTTAATGGCATCGTTATTGCTTCGCTAGATATATCTAAGATAAATTACTCTCTGGTAGAAGCCTCGAAAACATGGAATGTTGAATTCTTTTTAGTCGATCGGCATAAAAAAATTATCTCTGGTGCCTCTTCCCGTGAGTTACAGGGACAGAATTTTGATTTACTGGGTGGAGAAATCCGCGCTTTTAAACCAGATCAGATCCAATGGTTTCCCCAGATCAAAGGTGCATCATTAATGACCAGATGGCGTAAATCTTACTATATCCAGAAAGCGAAGATTGACGATCAAAACCCTTGGACTCTAGTTACTCGATTGTCGCCAGTTCCTTACATTGATGCGCTCGAAAAGCTATATACATATATACTCACAGTCGTACTAGCGATTGTTTTGTTAGCAATAATGGTGGCGAATTTACTTAGTCGCCGATTTGTAAAGCCGATCGCAAAGCTCATGAAGCTTACCAGTGCTCTGCAGCAAAATCTTTCAGGTGAGTCAGACTTTACTTGGGAATCAAAAAGTTTTGAAGAAATTGACACTCTTGGTTATAACTTTCAAGCGATGGCGATCGCTTTACGAGAAAGGTTTCAAGAAATCAAACAAGCTAATCTCAATCTAGAAGAAAGGGTAAAACAGCGCACCGCAGAGCTTCTCAAAAGCGAGCTGAGATTAGAAAAGATTACTGATGCAGTACCGAGTGCCGTATATCAGTTTCGTCGAGATTTTGATGGTAATTACTCGACGACATTTATCAGTCGTGGCGCTAATGATATATATGAATTTACACCAGAACAAATATATCAAGATGTTGGTAGGATTCTCGATCTAACCTTGCCAGAAGATTATCAAGTTTTTTTTCAATCAGTTGATTACTCAGCCCAAACATTAACAGCTTGGATATTAAAGTATCGGATTAAGACTCCAAGTGGCAAGATCAAGTGGATATCTGGTCAAGCACAACCAGTACTTCAAGAGGATGGTAGTATCGTCTGGAATGGAGTTATTACTGACATTAGCGATCTTAAGCAAACAGAACTCGCATTACAGAAAAGCGAAGAAAGATGGCAATTGGCAGTTCAAGCTGCTGATGATGGCATTTGGGACTGGGATCTAGAAACAGGTATAGTATTCCGTTCTGATCGTTGGTACACAATGTTGGGTCGCGATCCCGATGTTGATAACGAACAACCAATTGACTGGTTAGATCTGATCCACCCTGACGATCGCGATCGTGTTGTACAGCAACAGGAAAAATATTTAGCTCGTGAAATTTCCCGTTGTGTTGTGGAATATAGAATGCGCTGCATAGATGGAAGTTATAAATGGATACTAACTCAGTCTCAGGCATTATGGAATGAACATGATAAATCTATTCGTATGGTTGGTACGAATACGGATATTAGCGATCGCAAATTAGCGATCGCGACCTTAGAAAAACGAGAAAGCTATCTAGCAATGCTCGTCAATATGCAAAGCCATCTAATTGCCGAAAGTGGTGGCAATCAAGACTATGTCAATATCCTCGAAATACTTGGCGTAGTCTCTGACTTCTCAAGTATTAAAATTTTTACTTGCAATCAATCTCTAGAAAGCATTTCTGAGATTAAGGTCTATTGCGCTTGGTATTCTGAAGGAATGCGCGAACCTAAAAAATCAGAGCAGGTTGAGTTTTTACAAAATATTATCGATTTAAATTGGTTGCCAAGACTCGCTCAGGGTGAGGTTATTAATGAGTCATTATCGACAATTCCAGAGATGGAAAAATCTATTTTGGCATCTAAGGATCTCTCTTCGATTTTAGTGATGCCAATTATGGTTAATGGTCTGTTTTGGGGCTTTATGAGTTTCCATGACTATCTTAACGATCACTTACGAGATTCTATCGAAATAAGCCTTTTAACTATTTCTACTTCTTCGTTAGCAATGCATTTAGAGCGTCAATTAGCCAAGATAGAAATGTTACATGCAATGGAATCAGCCCAAGCCGCTAATCGTGCCAAGAGTGAATTTCTCGCCACAATGAGTCATGAGATTCGTACTCCTATGAATGCAGTAATTGGCTTTACAAGCTTGCTGTTAGACACCTCTCTTGATGCTGAACAACAAGAATTTACTGAAATAATTAGGTCAAGCAGTAATAATTTACTCACAATTATTAATGATATTCTTGACTTCTCAAAAATTGAATCAGGGCAATTTATCATAGATATGCAGCCGTTGGATTTACGGCATTGTATTGAAGAATGTATCGATCTTTTTGCTTCTAAATTATCAGTAATTGAGCTGTCTTATTGCATAGATTTTGATGTGCCCGAATGGATCGTGAGCGATATTACCCGCTTGCGACAGATATTAGTCAATTTATTTAGTAATGCAATTAAGTTTACATCTAATGGTGAAGTGACTTTGCGAGTATCTGTCCGAGAAATTAATAACTATTATCAAGAATATAAATTATTGTTTACTGTTAAAGACACAGGTATTGGTATTCCCAAAGATCGCTACGATCGCTTATTTAAGCCCTTTAGTCAAGTCGATTCTTCTACTACTCGTCAGTATGGTGGGACGGGTTTAGGGCTAGCGATCGCCGATCGCTTGTCACAGCTTTTGGGGGGAGAAATATCTGTTGATAGTGAAGTAGGAATTGGTTCTACTTTCTCTTTTACGATTTCTGCGCTTTTAGCCGAACCCGAAATAGTTCAGCAAGAATGGGAACATAGTTTTGTCGGTCTACGCATATTAATCCTTGAAGATAATGATATTAATCGCGAGGGATTAACTATATTTGTTCAAAAGTTAAAAATGGAGGTTGCAGCAACGAGTTCTAGTCAACAAGCGATCGACTGGCTGAATGAAGGTCAAAAATTCGATTTTGCAATTGTTGATTATTTAATCCCTGTAGTAGAAATATCCGAAATTAACGGTAGCTATGGAAATATTGGTGAATTACTTCGGATGTACTCAAGTTCTCTACCGATAATTTTTCTGACAGGGCTAAATAAAAGTACTCACATTATTGATGATTTCCTTACGATCTATCTCAACAAGCCGACTAAGCGCTCTCAGATATACAGTGCTCTCCAAAAACTTCATAGCACTCACGACCAAATTGAAGCGCCTCCTAAATTGAGGGATTCTTCATATTTTGATGAAAATTTTGCAGTTAAATTTCCTCTGAAAATTTTGCTAGCTGAAGACAATATAGTCAATCAAAAAGTTGCAATTCGATTTCTTAATCGCCTAGGCTATGAAGTCGATGCCGTTGTTAATGGCTTAGAAGTAATTAATTTACTCTACACTAAAACCTATGATGTGATTCTCATGGATGTGCATATGCCAGAGATGGATGGATTAGTTACAACTCAGAGAATTATTCAAGAATTTACAAACAAACCTTGGATTATTGCTTTAACAGCTAATGCTCTACAAGGCGATCGCGAGATTTGCCTACAGGCTGGGATGCAAGATTATATAAGCAAACCTATTCAGATTCAAAATTTAACTCAAGCGTTAGAAAGAGCATATAGCAATGTCAGTTTTGCTTAGGACATAAAAAAGATGGATGGCGGCGCTTTGCGCCGCCATCCATCTTTTGGGTTCTAGCGTTGCTATACCAGCCCTAACTGGCTGAGCGAAGCGATTCATTAAGCTTGCTGAATTGTCAAAGTTCTTACTTACTACATTTAGAGATTGCCCAGCTTAAATAGTCCCGATCTGCCGCGAGCGCTGGTATAGCAATAATTTCTGGAGTTTCGTAAGGGTGAAGCGATCGCAGTCTAGTTGCTAATGCGTCATAGTTTGTTTGGAGGGTTTTGATTAAGAGCAAATGTTCTGTATCTTGACAAATTTCTTCTTTCCAGATGTAAGTAGAAGTCATGCTAGACATTACTTGTACGCAAGCAGCAAGTTCTTCTTCGACTAGTATTTTGGCTATCCCATTTGCCCGCTCTAGATCGGGCATGGTGGTCATAATCACGATTAAGGTCGGTTCAGGATTTGTCATGACTAAATTATAGCTAAACCGAAAAGAGTAGAGGGGGCGCGAAGCGCCCCCTCTACTCTTTTCGGTTTATGGAGTCTTTGGAGTATCACTTGTGGATTCAGTAGCCGTACTTGTTGATGCGGCTTCTTTTTGAGCGCGTTTTTTACGTTCGGCTTCCACCATGTCTGCAATCATCTGACGTGCTTGCTCGATCTTTTCAAGATTTGAGCGATATAAATCAATATCTTTAAGCAAGCGATCGCTACCAAATTTTAGTAAATCGCCCACCACCTTGAGTATCGCTTCGCGCTTAGTGTTGTCTGCGATTGTATCTGGATCGCAGATTTCTAACAATGCATAAAGACCAACACCCAACAAACGGCTGTATTTAAAATTGCTTTTGTTAGCGATCTCGTGTAACTGACCAGATAGAGGATCGAGATTAATCCCAGAATTTAGGTCGGTCAATAAAGTTTTGACTTCACTAGGCGATCTGGTAGCAATATCAATCAGAGTCGTCGCATCTTGGCGTACACGATCGGAATCAAACTGGAGCGCCGAACATAAGGCATGAAATACCGCAAAGCGATCGGTTTCAGGCTTGTAACCAACTGTAAAGCGATCGAAGGTAGTGACAAACCCTAGAGCAAAAATTGAGTCATAAACAAATGTTTGATTGACTTTCAGTAAATGGATTTCCACCAAAAGCTCATCTACAACCCGTCGATAGACCTGATTGACTGGCTTGGGGAAAGCTAAATAAAAATCTTTTTTGGTATCAGAAACAGTACGGACAGTATTCACAGTCAACAAAACCTAACGACAAGATTATGCAAATAATCATCGCACAGATAGCCATAGCATCAGTCTATCGCTGTAGATAAATTAGGACTTACAGCGCTTTGCTCTCAACCCCCAACCAAGAAAAATTTTAAAAGTATTGCTTTGCAACGCTTTTAAAATTTTTCTTGTGGTTTGCTAGATCGATAAATTGCTGTAGGTCTTAAGTACCAGAAGTAGGGACAATTCGTAAATTATATTAAAATGTGTGGTGGCGTAAAGAGCCACTACGCATTCCTTAGTAGGTAAATCCAGTCATGAACTTAGCTCGGCTAATTTCCGAAACCGCAGCAAAATATGCTGAAAAGCCAGCAATCATTTTTGAAGGAAAAATTTGGACTTATCGAGATTTCGATCGCCAAGTGCGTCTTTACGCAGTGGCACTCGATCGCTTAGGCATCAAAAAAGGCGATCGCGTGGCTGTACAACTGCCAAAATGTATAGAATTTTTATTTTTTCATTTTGCAATTCTCTCCATTGGGGCGATCTCCCTCCCTCTAAATCCTGACTATCGATCTGAAGAGATCGTCTATTTCCTAACTGATTCAGGAAGTTCGCTATTTATCACAACTAGCGATCGCTTGACCAAAGTCCAATCCGCAATTAAACATTTATCAAAATTGCAAGTTCTACTTCAGGAAGAATTTTTCCCGCAGAACGAAGGAGATATTAACTACTCATCGGGTGGTGATGAGATTGCGATGATTTGCTATACATCAGGTACGACAGGACGCTCTAAGGGAGCCTTAATTTCCCATCGCAATCTCATCGCTAATGCCAAGGCTTTACATAAAGCATGGGAATGGAGCGATCGCGATATTTTGCTACATGTCTTGCCGTTATTTCACGTACATGGTTTAAATGTTGCGGCTCTAGGTTGTCTCTACGCAGGTGCAACTGCGATCGTGTTTGAAAAATTTGAGCCTCGCCGAGTATGGAGAACCCTCGAAGCCGAGAAATGCACTTTATTAATGGGAGTTCCCACTATCTACCAGAGGCTGATTAATGAATGGGAGAAGCTAGATCGTAAGCCAGATTTAAGTAATATGCGCGTATTTATCTCTGGCTCAGCTCCTCTAAGCGATCGCCAGTTCTATTACTTTGAAGATTTTACTGGGTTTCGGCTTCTCGAACGCTATGGCATGACAGAAACAGGCATGAATGCTTCTAATCGTATTACTCCCGAACATCGGAAGGCAAAAAGTGTGGGCTTTCCATTAGAAGGTATAGAAATTCGTATAGTTAATCGTGATGGTCTGGATGTCAAAGTCTCGGAAGTTGGCGAGGTCTTGATTCGTGGCGAAAACGTCTTTCAAGGATATTGGGGAATGCCCGAAAAAACAAAAGAATCCTTTGTGGACGGATGGTTTCGTACGGGTGACTTAGGATTTCAAGATATTGATGACGATCGCCGATTATATTTAGTTGGTCGCGCTAAAGAGTTAATTATTACAGGCGGATTTAATGTCTATCCGAAAGAAATTGAAAATATTTTGGAAAGCCATGAAGCAATTAAGGAGTCAGCCGTAATTGGTTTGCCAGATGAAGATTTTGGGGAAAAAGTGGTGGCAGCGATCGCGCTTAAGGATGAAGCAAACATTACGACTGAGTTACTAATTGAACATTGTAAAAGCCGTCTTGCGGCTTATAAATGCCCTAAGCAGATATTTTTTGTATCCGAACTGCCTCGCAATGCGATGGGAAAAATCCAGAAAAATATTTTAGTCCAGAAACTAGTGGAGATGTAAGCTTCGGCTTCCCTCAGCCAGGGTATTAGATGTCTGATGTGGGATAGGGCTTCGAAACTTCGACAAGCTCAGTGCATCGCTTCGCTCAGCTTACTTGGTGAAGCTAGTTTTTACGGCTATCTTGCCAAGCATTGCCAATACCCTGTACTACGCCGCGCCCAATTAATCCAATACCGCGCCCAATTACATTGGTGAGTACGTACACAAATCCACTGCCAAGAAAGGCGATCGCTGATTTTAGTCGTGGTGCGATCGCATCTTGCAACTCTAAAACCAACGTTACCGCAAGCTGAACGCCTTCTAGCTGCTGTAGTTCCTGATTGCGCGGTGCGTAGATACTTATTCTCTTGATTCCAGGATTGGCAAGAGTGAGCAATAGATGGCGACTTTCAAAAATTAACTGTGGGTCGGTAATATATTTTTCTAAGCGATATTTCCAAGATAAGTCATTACGAAATCGCTCAACTTCACGAGTGGCGAGTAGATTATATCGGTAAAACTTTTGCTTGATTTCTTCAATATTAGCGAAATGATTTAAAAGTGGTTGGATGACTCCATTGGCAATTTGAATAATTAAATTATCCAAAATTAATTCCGCTCTCTGCATAGCTTCAGGAGAGCCTATTGCTACACTTGAGTTATTAATTATCAACTCTGACTCAAACAATAAATGCGATAGTAAGTTATCAATTTGAGGGATTTTATCTAAAAATTCTGTCTGTACGATCGCGATATCTTCAAGTAATACATCAACAACATTAACTTCATGATTGCTATTAAATGTATAACTCAAAGTGTAATATTTACCAAAAAAATTGATTACAGTTTCTTGCCAAATATTTTTTAAAATATTGGGTATTCTTGCTTCTAATTGCGATGGTTGAACTTCTGACAAGCGGAGTTCAGTAATGCTTTGCTCCACTTGCCGCAAAATGACATAAAGAAGTTCGCGTTTTTTCTCATCCTTTAAAATATCAATCTCTAAGGGTGTTTTGCTTAGATTTGATAAACTCGCTTGCAACTTTGCAACTGTTGTATCCCATAAGCTAGATTGAATTTCAAGAATATTTGGTTTATTAATTTGGCAATCGCTTATCTCAACAGTTGAATTAACAACCGCCATTGAAATATTAGGAGTCGTCTTCGATGGCAGAACTCGCGCTCTTTCGTTAGTTGCCCATAGCTGATTTATCAACCATCGAGCGGCTTTCAGTTCCCTAATTTGTCCAGCTAAAACTATTTTGGTAAGGCGATCGCTGAGATGCGATCGATCTGAGTTATTTAAATTTTTTTGAACCTCGTCGAGCATATTATCAATACGCCGTAGTCCAGACAAATAAAAGTTGTGCTTCAAGATCGCCACAACGCTTACAGGCTCATCTGGTAGATCGGTGATTGTCCGATCGGGCTGATTGACTTCTAATGTATGGATATCTCCTAAGTAAGGATTTCCTGAAGCAGTTTGACGAATTGCCCTGATTAATTCTTCAGGATTAGTTCCTTTCAGACAAAAGCCATCAATACCGTTACGCAATGCAGTTTCTACTAATTCTGAAGATTGTAGAGAACTTAATAACAGAATTGGCAAGTCGGGATATTGAGATTTTAATTCTTGGCAAAGATCTAGCCCCGATAAATACTTAGATTTGCCTGATTTTGAATTCATTGCTCCTAATTGGAGATCGAGAATTACTAGATCGACATCAGGTTTATTAAGAGCTTCCTCCCCAGTGGTTCCTTGTAAAAATGCTAGAGCCTCTTCTGCATTATCCGCTTCACCAACTATTTCCAAATCGGAAAATTGGACTAGCCAAGATCGCATTCCCATCCGAAAGATGCGATCGCCATCAATTAATAGTAATTTATATAATTCATCATTCATTTGGGAATTAGCTAGACGATTTTAAAAAGTATCTTTTACTATACAGATTATAAATAAATAAATTACTTAGATATCTAATGCCTATTCTATTAAATAATTATTGGACTGAATAAAGAAATCTGTTCAGGATATCTTAACTGTCGTAAACGTCTGCAAATTCCAATGGATTGATAATCTTGAATATCTAAAATTATTTTTCTAGCGATCGCTTCAGCAAAATTAACTGGAACTGCATTACCTACCATCTTATAACCATCATTAATATTAGAATATTTAAAAATAAACTCATCAGGAAAAGTCTGAATCCTAGCGCATTCTCTAACAGATAATCTACGATAAGGTTTAGGGGAATTTGGGTCGAATATCCTTTTATCTTTCTCAACAAAGATCATTTTATTTGCTTGAGGATGAATTGGGGCGTGTCTCCCTCCAGCTTGAATTGTAAAAGATGGCTCATCCCAATTGCGTACTCGATTTCGAGACATATAAATACTAGAAAAACTACTGTCTAAATATTCATGATTAGGAATTGTAGATATAGTTTGATTTGATTTTGTAATAGCAATAGGTTCTACTAAACTTAAATCATAGATGGCATCTTTAAGAGTAGGAATTTTGCCACTGTCTTGGGGAAATTCAAAAATTCCTCCAATATCTTGGCGATAGCCAACAATAATTACCCTTTTGCGATCTTGAGGTACGTTGAAATTTACCGCATTTAAAAGCTTATAAGCTATTTCGTAACCAGATTCTTTGAACATAGCTAAAATATTTGCGAAAGCATGGCTATGCCTTTCAGATAGAATTCCACTTACATTCTCAGCAACAAAAAAAAGCGGTTTTTTATCTTGTACGATTCTTATATATTCATAAAATAGTTTTCCCCTTGCATCATTAATACCTCTACCTGCACCAGCCTCACTCCAACTTTGACAAGGTGGCCCCCCAATGATGCCAATACAATCTGGTATTTCTGAAGATTTAATACTTCTAATATCTCTTTTGTCTAAATTAATATTTGTATGGTTAAATTCATAGGTATCCCAAATCGATTTGTCATATTCATTGGCAAAAATAATGTTGAATCCTGCCTTCTGAAAGCCAAGATCTAGTCCACCACACCCTGAAAATAGCGATACAATATTCATAGTAAAATCTATCTCTTATATATAATGATTTTTGAGTTTAATAGCTTAACTGGGTTATTAGGAGATTTAATCTGAATATCTTTAATCTCCAAATTTTTGTTACTTGAAAGATTTTCTAATTCCTGTCTAATTCCTTTGGGAAAAGACATATATTTACTTTCTTGCATTACCACAATCATCAGAAAGTCATCGTTTTCATCATAATCAATGTCCATGTAGTCATAAATATTGATTGGGTTCTCTATTCCCCACATTCCTCTGACTCTAAGGTAAGTTATTCCAAGAGGATCGACCTTGTTAACCCTTGCTAGTTCGTTAGTCTCAGCAAACTCAATTCCTAAAATTTGATTAATACCATCGCAGATACCACTTCTAATTCTTTCATAAACTTGTTTTTCTGCTGCAAAGCAATCTCCATATACGAACCATAGTACTTTTAGTCGGTTTTGTGACTTTGGAACTACTCCGACAGCATAAATAATATCTTTGACATTCCACGAATCTTCACAATTACGGCAAGCATTTGTAATCATCGGATCTATAGCGAATAGTTTGGATTTTGGATATGAACTATTTAGGGCAATACCTGCTTTTAATGATTCAATTTTTTTCACTTCTATAGCGTCACCATTCTTTAAAATTAAGTCTGGAGGATTATTAGAGTTGCCTTCATAGGAGAAGAATTTTGGATAAATATTTATTCCTTTATCTTTTAAATCTAATCCAAAAGAATTACAAAAAGCATCTTTAATAAAAAGCTCTAAACTATCACCAACAGCATTAATCTTATTCCTACTTCGAAAATAATTAACCAAATCTAATTCGTTATTATTTACAATGTTGATAATTGCTTTTAATAAATTAGTCATTTCTTAGAAATTTTTAAATTATATTTTAAGAGATTTTTATGCAAAATACTCGTCTCAGTAATATTGTGAATGTTAGCATTAGACAATTATCTCAATGGTCGCGCAACCCTTGGCGGCGAGTATCTTTGATATTGATTAGCTTACTAGGGGGATTTTTTTTCGCATCTGTTCTTTCTACGGCTTCAGGTGCTAAATCCGAGCAAGATATTGTTATTGCCGCAATTACTCTTTTCGTAGTTGAGATGATTAACCGTTTTGTTTATGGTTCCAGAAGGTTAACTCTTGCTGATGGTAGCCTAGCACCAAGACTATTGACCACAGAAATGTTAAATTCCTTTAAATTAGGTACAACTTACGGGCTATTTCTAGAAGCATTTAAACTAGGCTCTTAATTGTAGCGCTTTGCACTTTCTCAAAATCCAAGAAATTTTTTAAAAGTGTTGCTTTGCAACACTTTTAAAAAATTTCTTGTACTGCATAAAGATGAAACTGGCTGTAATAAAAAGCGCTTTACGAGCTTTATTGATTTAATTACGGCGCTGTGTAACTTGATCGGCGTAATCAGAAATACGATCGGGCATAGAAGCACCTGTCAAAATGACATTTACCTTAGGCGATCGCATTTCTAGTGCCTCTAGCAATTCTTCTTCAGTAATTAGCGATCGCATAACCAGTAAATTTGCTTCATCAAGGACGACTAAACCTGCATGAGCTGACTTGATCGCGACTTTAGCAAAGTCCCATAGCTCTAATATTGCCGATTTCTCAACATCGGTCAGCTCAATGTCATTTTTGGAAAGATCTCGCTGTGCATCACAGCGTAGCCATTCAAGATTCTCAACAAGCCGACGTGGATTGCTCAAGCCTTGATTAATCCCTGTTTGAAAAAATTGAATTAGTAATACTTGCGTGCCCTGACCTGCAACGCGCAATGCCTGAGCAATAATATCGGCGTAGAGATTCCGATGGGGCGCGATAAAAACCTGAACATTGCCTTTAATTGGGGTCACGAGAGATGAGGTTTTGGGCGAATTAGGATCTGTCGGGTTATTCTTGGGCAGATTAGTCTGATTGTGATTAGCCTTTGTCTGATGCGTCTTAATCTGAGCCGTCTTAATTTGAGCCACCATAAACAAATCTAGTGTTTTAATTTGCACTACGCATCATAGCAGACACTAGATGTAGAAAAAGTTTGTAAAGCTTACTTTATTATTTCTTATTGGCCGATCTATTAAAATAAATAGATAAAATACACAGCCGTATGTCTCAGTTGTATTTATAACGCATCAGGCGATCGCATTACCTGAAATTTATGGTTACTACTCCTATCCCTTCCCCATCAGCAACGACAGTAGTACCTACCAGTAATTAATTATTGTCAAATATTAGCTGGCAATCCTATCAAGCCATACTTCCTGATAGGGGCGATCGCCGTTTGGTACGTTTAAATTACGATCTCGGTGTTTTAGAAATCGGGATAGCACTAGCATTGTCCGTGCTGTACGGAAATGGCTCAAGGAAAGAAGTTAAATAATGAACCTATGACAAAAAGGCGCAAAACCGCCTGTCAAAAAGTAAACTAAATCTTCAAGTACTACAGTTTTTTTGTATGAGCCAGCCAACAGCCCCCCAACCTTGGAGTCAGCGTTTCGAGACAGCGCTACATCCTGCGATCGCCAGATTTAATGCCAGCATTAGTTTTGACATTAATTTAATTGAATATGACATTACTGGATCGCAAGCACACTCGCGGATGTTAGCGAAAGTGGGGATTATTAGTGCCGAAGAAGGGGAACTGCTGGTTAGTGGGTTAGAGCAAGTCCGCCAAGAATATCGCTCTGGCAATTTCAACCCAGGGGTTGATGCTGAAGATGTGCATTTTGCAGTAGAACGTCGCCTGACAGAGTTGATTGGTGATGTCGGTAAAAAAGTACATACAGCGCGATCGCGCAATGACCAAGTCGCCACCGATGTCCGTTTGTACTTGCGCGACCAGATTCGCAAAATCCAGACTGACATTAGAACTTGGCAGCAAACTTTGGTTAATAAAGCCGAGCAGTATGTCGAAACTTTCATCCCAGGTTATACGCATTTGCAACGCGCTCAGCCAATTAGCCTTGCCCATCATCTTCTTGCTTATTTTGAGATGGCACAGCGCGACTGGACAAGACTTGATGAAATTTATCAAAGAGTGAATGTTTGTCCTCTTGGTTCGGGAGCTTTAGCAGGTACACCCCACCCAATCGATCGCCATTACACCGCCGAACTTTTAGAATTTGGTTCTGTGGGACGCAATAGCCTTGATGGTGTATCTGATCGCGACTTTGCGGTAGAGTTTCTCTGCGCTGCAAGTTTGATCATGGTGCATCTCAGTCGATTGTCTGAAGAGGTAATTTTATGGTCATCGCAGGAATTTAGTTTTGTAAAACTAAGCGATCGCGTCAGCACAGGTTCGAGCATCATGCCCCAAAAGAAAAATCCTGATGTTCCCGAATTAGTTCGTGGTAAAACTGGGCGTGTATTTGGACATCTGCAAGGGTTGCTAACAATTATCAAAGGCTTACCTCTGGCTTACAACAAGGATATGCAAGAGGATAAGGAAGGCATTTTTGATGCAGTGGTCACGGTTCGAGCCTGCTTAGAAGCGATGACAATTTTGATCGATGAAGGCATTGAATTTCAGCCTAAACGTCTAGCGGAAGCAGTTGCTGAGGACTTCTCTAATGCCACTGATGTAGCCGATTATCTTGCTGCTAAGGGTGTTCCTTTCCGTGAAGCCTATCAACTGGTTGGGAAGTTAGTTAAGACTTGCACCAGTGAAGGGATTTTGCTGAAGGATCTATCGGTTGAGCGTTGGAAAACTTTCCATCCCCAGTTGGAAGCAGATATCGTACAGGCGATCGCCCCCGCACAGGTAGTCAAGGTTCGGAATAGTTATGGCGGCACTGGCTTTGAACAGGTCAGAATCCAATTGGAAGCAGCAAAAAAACTAATTGCTTAAATCTCTCACTCCTATCGCAATGCAAGAGATAGCTAGGACAAATAAATAGAGACGGCGCAAAGCGTCGTCTCTATTTATTTGGGTTTCATGTTCTAAGAAAAGCTTGTATTGCTATAGCTCTTCTCGGTAATATCTTTGTTTAGCTATTATGGGCGGTAGAGTAATTTGGCTTCAGATCTGCTCAGCCGTCGGATTCATTTGCGTTTCTAAAGGCAGATTGTTTTTGCTGTACGGACTAAAGTAAACTTTTGTTAAGGTTATTTTGACTTCTGGAATTTATGCCATGCGCTGTAAGGTGCATGGCTGGGAAAGTCGTTAAACTAATCCTAATATATAAAACTTTTTTAGTATCCAAAAGGTGAGTCAATGTCAGTGCCTAAAGCATCGGGTTTTGGTCAAGTTTCAGGTCAGCCCAAGAAAAAGAAGAAAGCACCAAACAAGCGTGAGGTGGCTGCAAGTAAATATGATGAAATGAAGGATAAGGGTTTACCTGAATTCAACATTTTTATCCGCATCAAGGGGAAAGAATGGGTTCCTGCGGGTTCGATGGCAGTGGAACGCAGCAATCAAATTAGTCGGGCAATTTTCCAACAGGAAGCGGAGTTATTGAAGGGCGCAATCCGTTTGTATCCTATCTTGCGGAAGTTCAAAGACAATTTAGAATATGGCTATCGTCTGAAAGAGTTTCCCGATGAGGAAGTTACGGTTGCAGTTATGCCTGAGCCAACTATTGGCGATAAGGTGAAGTACGCTTTCACTAGGGCTAAGGAATATTTCAATAGCGTAACTAAAAAAAAGGAATCTAAATAGATAAGTAATTAAACATAAGAAAACTTAAAGAGCAAAGGTTGAGATCCCTGACTTATTTGGGAACTATCAAATCCATTTTGATTCGGTGCCAAAAATCGGGGATTTCAACCTCAGTGTTGACTGATAACCATGCTTTACGGTGATTTGAGTGCTATTATCTAAGGATTTCCCAATGTTCTCTTACTTCTATTTGGTCATACAACCTGAAAAATCACAGAGAGATTATTTGCTGGCATTGCTTGCACCTTCGGCATTGCTAAATTGTTTTTAGCAGCGATCGCAACTACATCTTCTAGATCGCGAACTCCCCACTCAGGATTTTGATAGCGCAAACTCGCATCAAAATCGGCATTGCTATCGCTGGTATGCTTTCCATTTTGTTTGAACGGGCCATAAAGATATAAGATCCCGCCAACTGGCAATAGATTCTTCGCCCCCGTCATTAACCCTAAACAGGCAGCCCAAGGCGAAATATGAATCATATTGATATTTACGATCGCCTGAATTGATTGATTCTGCGAAGGAAAGCGATCGCTCCATTCTGGGTTGGTAACATCGATAACTAAAGGTTCAGATAAGTTGTCCGATGGATAATGTTCCTGCCAAGCGGTAATACTAGCGATCGCTAATGGATTTGGATCGGATGGAATCCATTTACGTGGTTGTAAACTTGGTGCAAAAAAGACTGCATGTTCACCAGTTCCACTGGCAATTTCTAGAACAGTCCCTTCAGGGGGCAAAACCTGTAAAAGTACATCTAAAATGACATCGCGATTTCGCAAAGTTGCGGGGGCGTACTGACGGATATCTTGCATATATAAATCCTAAATTAGTGATGGCTTCGGCTCCGCTCAGCCAACGTAGAGAATGTGATGGATGGCTTCGGCTTCGCTCAGTCACCATGAAAATTGCTAACTAACCTTGTCGATAGCGATCGATTAGATTTGGGAGATGGTCAAATCCATCAACACCAATTTGAGCGATGAATTGAGATCGCTGCTGTTGCAGTAGATTTAAGAAATTTTCTGCACCTAGCTTGCCCTGCAAAATAACGACCAAAGCCGCAGATTGTTGCCATGCTTTACTATGGCGCTGATCGAGAAGATACATTCCCAAACAAGCATGATGAGTCGCAGTTTCTAGTTGGTTAAGCTGATAGTAAGCTTCACCAAGATAAGCATAGCTGAGGGCTTGTAAATCGCGATCGCCGATTTGTTGAGCTAAAGATAAGCCTTTTTCTAGGGCAATCTGCGCTTGGTGTGGCTGCTCGATCGCGACATAGGCAGTTCCTAAACCAGCCCAACAAAGCGCCTGATTTTGCAAATCGTTGAGTTTCTCTGATAGTTTTTGCCCACGTTCCAAATGACTAATTGGCGATTCTAGTTCCTCTGGAGTTACAGATTCTTGGTGTCGCGCGATCATCACTTCGCTATAGCCCAAGTTAGCCAGAGCATTAGCTTCACCTTGGCGATCTCCATTCTGTCGCGCCAAGATCACTGCTCTTTGAGCAGAGGATTCACTCATACTAAAGTCTTTTTGATGTAGGCTAATTCGACTGAGATGATTGAGATTAGCAATTTCACAGCGTTGATCGCCCACCTCACGGGCAAGACTTAAAGCTTCTTGATGCAAGGCGATCGCTTGTTTATGATGTCCCATCCAAGCTTGGGAATAACCTAACACCGTCAAAATTCGTGCTTTCTCTTGAGTGTTTTCTGATTCCTTAAGTGGCTGATCGAGGTAGTTAATAGTCTCGCGAAAACTCTCCCCTGAAAAGGATGCGAATACACCTCCATAGAGGGGAAAGTTCTCACGTTGAGCAAAAGTCCGTAGAGTCTGTAAACTAATCCGAAAACAGATTTTCGCGAGATATTGGCGATCGCGATCAGATAATTGTTGGGCTTTTTGGAATCCACTGCTGAGTTCACCCCAGATCATGGCAAATGCCACAAAGGTGACACCTGTCATATGCAGCCCCGCTCTAGCATCATAGGGTTGTTGATCGAACCATCGCACTAATCCATTTTGTAAATATCGCAATAGAATTGAAAGCTCTACCCAAGCACTCAGATCGATACTTCTTTGGGCTTGCGCGATCGCTGCTGCTGATTGATTGAGAGCTTGCCCTGCAAATAGCTCTTTTGGTAAAGGACTACTAATCTGTTGCGCCCAACTATGCCACGGGCCAGCAACTTTAGAGCGCTCAAATCCTACTTGTCGCTGTGGTTCGTATAGCCAACTTACGAGGGAACCTTCTAATAGGTCAAAGGATGCCAAGCCACGAGTTAATCCACTTGCAAACTGGCGAAGTTCAAAAGCTGTGGAATCATCGGGCAGAGTTTCAGCTGTCTTTTGGCATAATTGGGCTAATAGTTGAATGTGTTGGCGTTCAAAAACTGGCGTATGGTTGGGGTCAAGAACTTGAATTAAAGTCAATAGACGATCTTGAGTTTCGGCATTGAGAATTGTTTGTAAACCTCTAGTGCAAGTATCCTGAACTTGATAGTTGTTTTGCCACTGTTCCCATGCATCTTTAAGGATTTTCATGGCACGGAGATTTTGAGTTGCCTTTGCCTGTTTTACCACGTCGGTTTGGGCATCAAAGTTTGACTGAAGCGCGTTAGCATGTTCTTCTAAAGCACGTTCAAATATTTCCCCTGTTCCCGCTTCTAAACTCTCGCTGAGAATGCGATAGACATGTTCCTTTGATAGCAATTTGCCATTATTTATGTTGATAATTATCCGCTCAACAAAAATAAGATACCGTTCGCGTGTTGTTAAAGGTTTGCTTTCTGAATCCGACATATCAGTTTAATTAGTTTTTAATATCGCCAGTATACTTGACAGGGCTTCGACTTCGCTCAGCAAGCAATCCAAATCAATGTCGCGATCGCCATGTTTCTAAAAAGTCATTAATTTCTTGCAGTAACCATTCTTTTTCAACCCGACTCAAACCATCGCCAAATTTATGAGAATAAACTCCTTGATTGAGACATAACCGCATCACAGGCTGATTGTTCACCTCGTAAGAACTCTTCATCTCAACTTGTCGTAAATCTTTGGTTTTGCCGTTTACTTGACGGTTCACTCCTAAAATATCCCAATCAATCCGAAAAGTGCGATCGCCAATTACTAAACGAACTTTGCCGAAAACAATTGATAAACTTGTATAAGCAATCCCAATTCCAACCACCCAAAATGGAATCGAGAACAGGGCGAAAAATCCAGCCCTGAATGCTAGTGATGTCCAAAACAGTAGAAATCCATTCCAAAAAATTGCAAAAAGGAGTAAGCTTACTCCTTCGCCACGCCATCCCGCAGGTGGAATATCAATTTCTAGAGCGACATCAGTTTTTTTGAGTTCAATTCGACTGCCTAAAGGCTTGGTAAAAGGATATCTGGCAATTGGGGGATCGCCTGTTTGACTATTCAAGCGATTGGCTTCAAGCGCCATAATCCGACTTTCGAGTGATGGCATTTTGTCATTCTGTAAAACTTTTAGAGATTGACTGGCACTGCTGAAGCGATCTTCGAGCGCTGGCTCGATCATTTTTTCCAGCCAATCAGCAAAACTAGGTGAGACAGACACCGAATCTCGAAAGCTAATCTTGAATCTAATTTCAGGTAAATCGGTTGGCGATCGCCCCGTTAACAAAAATAAAATTGTCGCCCCTAGCGCATATAAATCGGTTGCGGGAACGGATCTACCTCGATATTGTTCGGGAGGCATATAGCCATAAGTGCCGACAAAAGTACTACCGCCGACTTGGGTGCTGCGATAGGTGTCTTGAACTGCGCCAAAATCAACCAGTGCAATTTTGCGGTTCGGTTGCAGAATAATGTTTTGGGGCTTGATGTCGCGATGAATGACTGGTGGTTTGAGTTCGTGTAGATAAATCAACACATTTAGAACTTGCTCGGCAATTTCTTTGATATCTGCTTCACTGCCATGCCAACCGTTAGCAATTTCCTGCGCGAGCGATCGCCCTTCTACTAACTGCTGCACGATATAAAAGTCGCGATCGCGATCGCGATCGATTTGAAAATAGTCCAGATAACGTGGAATCGCAGGATGATTGAGTTGCGCCAGAACCTTAGCTTCACGCTCAAATAATTCTAGTGTTTTCCATTCATTTATGCGTCGAAAAGATAAAGCTTTAAGAGCAACGCGATCACTTGATTGCAGATCCTCAGCAGCATAGGTAGTCCCAATGCCCCCTTGTCCAAGAACACTAACAATGCGGTATCGTCCTCGAACAATTTCTCCGATTTCATGCAGTTCTAGCACCGACTTTTTCCCATCATTGCTATGCTTAATGTCCCTATTCTATCGCTAGGACGGCTAGTGAGACCCAAGAAATTAGACATTCTGAAGATTTTGTTTGAGGATATTTCCTAATATTGCAATGCCGCGATCGATATCTTCTAGGGATTGTGAGAAATTGAGACGAAATGCTGGATAGCCTTGACCATCTGGGAAAAACAGTTTACCGCGACCAATTAGAACCTTTTGCGCTGCCGCTTGCTGACCGATTAATTGCATTGGTGTGCTATTCGGAAGCTGCACCCAGATAAATAGACCACCTTGAGGAACAGTCCACCGCACCGAAGCTGGGAAATGTTGCTCCATTGCTTGCAGCATCCGATCGTGCCGCTGGTGATTGATGGCACGAAGATGATTGAGATGACGGCGATAATGTCCCGAAGCAATATATTCGCTAGCGATCGCCTGAGTTACCGTCGATACATGCAAATCATGCAGTAGTTTAATCTCGACTAGATCTTGATAATGCTTGCCAGTTGACACCATATAGCCTAATCGCAGACCTGGCATTAGCGTTTTGGAGAAAGTGCCAATGTAAGTTACTAAATCGCTCCGATCTAAAACCTTGAGCGGTGGTGGTGCTGGCTCAAAGTTCAATCCTTCATAGGCGTTATCTTCCAAAATTGGACAGTTGTATTTCTCCGCTAGAGATATTAACTCACGACGATGGGATTGAGATGTCGTGATTCCTGTAGGATTATGCAGAGTACTAACTGTGTAGATTAATTTCGGTTGGTGACTGCGGAGATACTGGCTGAGCAATTCCAGATTCATACCATCCTTCTGCATGGGAATACCAATAGTTCTAATTCCCATTTTTTCGAGAATCGCGATCGCTCCGTGATATGTTGGACTCTCCAAAATCACCCAATCTCCTGCTTGGAGATAGTACTGAAATGCTAGTGATAATGCTTGTTTTGAGCCATTAGTGATAATCAGATTGTCTGCTGATACTTCCAACCCTAGCTTCCAAGCGAGCATTTGCGCTAGTTGCTTACGAAGCGTAAATTGACCTTGCGGCGCGTCATAACTAAATAGTACATCTGCCATCTGACTCATCGCTCTTCGGGCAATTTTGGCGAGATCTTCTAGCCCTGATGGACGGGGAAATCCAGAAGTAAAGTCGATCACGTCTGGGTCTGACTGAGCTTGTAGAGAACTCATATATTGATCGAAAAAGGACTCTCCCCATTTACTGGAGATTACTACTTCTTGCTCTGGCTCTAACGTAGAGCTACGTTCTGGCGAGGGCACAAAATTGTTAACAAAGTATCCAGCACCTTGTTTCGCAGAAACCAAACCATCTGCTTCTAGAACGCTATAGGCTTCGATTACTGTCAGTTTATTTACCTGTACACTTTCAGCAAGGGAGCGAATCGAAGGCAACTGCTCGCCAGGTTGTAGCGATCCTGATGTAATCAAATGACTAATGCGATCGCGAATTTGTAGATAGATCGGCTCTTGAGCTGCTCGATTTAAGGGGATTCTCATAGGGCAAGCACCACTGAGATAGTGAGAGCAGTATATCGCGATCGCTCATCAACTTACCTAGTACAGTTTTCTTAAGTTTTACTAGAACAGTTAAATATTTCTACAACTGTACTAGCAAAAGTAATCAAATCTGTACCTTCTTAAATTTCTAACCAAAAGATAAAAATAATATAGCAATCCGAAATGATTTGAATTTTAGATAAGGCTTCGACTTCTCTTCGAGAAGTTAAGGGCTTCGACTTCGCTCAGCCATCAGTTTACTTTGGCAGAGCGAAGTCGAAGCCTCTCATATCTCATTTAGTATTGCTATAAATATCAACTGTTCGCAATTAATTGGTAGAGACATCATGCGAATCTCCTTTATTTCAAATAATTTTTGGGATGCTCTTGTTAAGGCGTTCCAAAATTTAGCTCAAACAACTTTTAATCAAAGTGACGAAGTTAGAGTTTGGCAAAAAACAGACCGATTTGGAAATGCTTACTGGTGCGTTTACGATCCCAAGACTGGACGTTCCGCTCACTTTGGCTCCGAAGTGGAAGTAATGAGTTGGATTGAAACTCACTATTACTTCTAAGGCGTGACAGATTGTAATTGCTAGCAACAAATTACAATCTGCCATGGGTCTTTAGCGATCGCATTAGAATAGAGGGGAATCTTACGAGTCATAAATCAATGATTGAGCTCTACTATTGGCCCACCCCAAACGGTCATAAAGTTACTATCTTTTTGGAAGAAGCAGAACTAGAGTACGAAATTCTCCCCATCGATATTCGGGTTGGCGATCAATTCAAGCCAGAATTTCTCAAGATATCACCTAACAACCGAATGCCCGCGATCGTCGATCGCCATCCAGTAGATGCAGGATCGGCGATATCCGTATTTGAATCTGGCGCAATTTTGCAATATCTTGCGGAAAAAACAGGAAAGTTTTTGCCAGCTAATTTGCGCGATCGCATAGCTGTAATGGAATGGCTATTCTGGCAAATGGGTGGCTTAGGACCAATGGCAGGACAAAACCATCACTTTTCTCAATATGCACCCGAAAAAATTCCCTACGCGATCGATCGCTATGTTAAAGAAACTAATCGCCTCTATGGAGTTTTAAACCGTCAACTTGAAGGAAAAGATTACATCGTCGGTGCGTACTCAATCGCAGATATGGCTACCTATCCGTGGGTAATGCTTCATAAACATCAACAGCAAAATATCGAAGACTTTCCGAATATTCAAGCTTGGCTAAAGAGAATCGGCGATCGCCCTGCGGTAATTCGTGCCTATGAGCAAGCTAAACCCTTTGCAAATCTGCCGACGATTACGGAAGAGAGCAAAAAAATTCTCTTTGGTCAAACTGCGGCAAATTTACAAAAATAGAGTTGCAATTACCAAACCAAGAAAAATTTTGAAAGCGTGGCGAAGCCACGCTTTCAAAATTTTTCTTGGTTTGGGTTTGGGCGCAAAGCGCTGTAAATCACAAGTTTTGCATATCAAGTTTTAAGAATCGATCTACTGCTTGATACATCCAATAGAGAGGCATCTTTGGATCGGAACTAGTTTTCTGAAATCCTAATGCTCCTGCTAACGCTGCATAATTAGGATGAATAATTAACGTATACATATCCCAGAGATTTGGAAAATCTTGCTGCATTCTTTGGAGAGTTTGTTGAGAATCGAGCAGCAAACTAGGTTGAGAGGCTTGACGATATTCACTATCAATTACCCAACTCCGCACAAAAATAGACCGACAAGTTTCATCCCCAGCCAAAGCAATTTGAAATGGATCGATGTCAGCAACTTGACTCAGATGCAGCCCTCGACTGGGAGGTTCAAAAAACTTTATTTCAGACTCGCGTTTAGTGGGATAGAAAGCATAAAACCCAACAGGATTCTGATTGTCGCTACGACGTAATACCCGCAAACCAGTTGCATATTGACTAGCCCAATCGCGGAGAATATTGGCAATGCGATAGGTGACCGCATCATTATTGCGATTGAGCCAGTTGTAGTTGCTAGCTAACAAATTCGCGATCGGAATCGCATCACTACGCGGATCGAAGGCATCGATCGCAAAACCAACATTGCTCTCTGAACTATCACCCTTGAGCAAATCTGGCAAAGCTTGAATTTTGATCTGGGTGCAGTTGCCATCAAACTGCTTTTGGATTAACCCCAAATCGACTAACTTGTTGAGCATCATCCCCGCCGAGCGATCGCCCCCACGATCTTTGTCGCTATAAAACACATCTGCGGCTTCCAGACAACTACATTCCACCCATCCTTGCGGAAAGGATAACTCTGTCATCGGTGGTTTTGGAAGTGCCTTGCGAGATTGGCAATCTTTCAAAAATAAATAGAGCGCCAGTCGCACAAAACAATCAGCTCTGCGCCTTGTCATTCCTATGCGTCGTAGCAATAAGTCTACATAATAATTTTGTAGTGTGTGTGGAAGCCATTGCTCAAGGGCTTCAGGACGAAATGCTGGCAAACTTGACATGTTAATTTTAATTGTGAAGATCTGAAAGCGAATATTTGACCTCTGAAAAATTCTTGATCACCAACTCTTCTGTCACAAGGTTTCCAGTGCATTTATCAAATATATTTCTCCAAATCTCATTTTTGCGATAATTCTTACCATTTTGCTGCAAAAATTGATGTTTTTTTTCTGTAATGTGATAGGAGTAGTTCCATTCTTGATCGGTATAAATAGCTCCTTGTAAATAATCTTCTGTTAACCATACTCTAAATTGAAACATGCGATCGGTGGGATTATAAAAGCGTAAACCTACATAGTTGTAAAACACGCTTGCACCACTACCAAATGGTAATACTCGCCGATCATCTGGAAATGGATCGAAGCTATGATGATGACGTTCGGCAATTTCTAAAGGGCTATGCAGAACCATCCAATAAAGAAGATTTGCTAATTGACATAGCCCTCCTCCAACTCCAGTTTTAACTTCCCCTCGTGATAATTGAAGTCCCTCAACATATCCTTTCTCAGATGTGGTTTTTCCTAGCAATTTCCAAAAAGAAAAGGTCTCGTTAGGGTTGATTAAAACTCCATCAATTGCTTGTCGAGCAATTTGAAGATTTATTACTTTGCCTTCTTGTAAGGATGGATCTGAAGCTCCTAGTTTTCTACGGAGAAGAGATTTATGCGCTTTGCACTTATAGGGAAGATTATTTATCGATTTATCACGGGCAAACTTTTTGGTGCTTAACAAGTCTGATAAATGACGAGCGATCCGCTTTTGACGGACACGAAGATAATATAAACTCGGATGAATTTGCGATAGTCTCATCATCAATCTCCTGCTTATTATTGTGTAGCCTACCTAGGGTATAAAAATTTGTTGTGGTACAGGGATTGTAATTTAATAATCATTTCTAGATCTGATGAGACTGGATGGGATGAATTGAGAT
>QBML01000044.1 GCA_003242085.1 Pseudanabaena frigida
TAAAAAGTTCGATAATCACATTGCTATGATTTGGCTTTTTGTCCATCACTACAATACTCTCATCCAATCTATGATTCTTATCATTCCCTCTTGATCACTACCATTAATTGCACCGAAGTCTCCCTTATGCCAATCTAAGATCCATTTAAAATTCTTTTCTTTACCTGTCAAATCTAGGATTTGATAAATGATGCCTGTAATAGTGGTAAGCAATAGAGGCAACAACATAATTGGAGCAAGAAAGCGATGAAGATGACGAATATATTTAAAATATTGGCTGCGTTTTTTGGTGGTTTCCATAGATAATTTCCTTAATATATCTTTCCTATAAAAATCCAAGAAGAGTTGAGAGAGTTACACCTTGTGGGGACAACGCTCTCAAATCTTACAAAGCTATACTCCAGAACATCTCTGGAAAAGCTCATCAGATATCCATTCGAGCGTTCCCTTAAAGTTGCGGGCTAGTGTGGGTAGCAACTCAATATAGGCAGCTTGGCGAATTAAATGTCCGAGGTGACCTTGTACTTCGTAGCGATCGAAGAGTTCTGCTACACTTTCATTCAACCCTAATTTCATGAGTGTTCTTCTCATCTCAATTTCTGCGTCAATGGGAGAATGACCTTCAGATAGGGCTTGTAAATTATGGGCGATCGCCGCTCCTTGCTGATAGGCGACTTGAGCCGTTAAAGGTAAAGGATGCTCCATCACCGCACAATCCCCACCTGCAAACACTTCTGGGAAATCAAGCAATTCTAGGGTATTTGTTAGCTTCAGTCGTCCATGGGGATCGCGCCCCCCTTCAGGAATCGATAATGCATCTATGAGAGGGTTTGTGGCGATTCCCGTCGTCCAAATAATCGTCGCGGCAGTAATCTCTTCTACGAGATCGTTTCGTTTAATCACAATAATATTCTGGCGTACTTCAATTACTGCCGTTTCAAGCATAACTTCTATGATTACCGATCGCTTTTGTAATGCAACTTCAGCCGTTTGCCGTAAGCGATCGCGATCACCTTTGAGAATCTTTTTACCCCGTTGAATGATTACTACACGAATATCGCTAATTTCACCACCGAGAGAGTCATACCAGTCAGGTAATAGATCCGCTAAGGTTGCAGTTAACTCAACTCCAGTTCGACCCGCACCTAGGATTGCAAAGGTCAATAAAGTCTTTTTTTGCTGTAATTCTTCACTTTGAGTGGCTCGTTGCAAACAATCTCTTAGCTGTTTACCTAAGGCGATCGCATCTTCGATAGTCGAAAAAGGCAAAGTATATTCTTTGGCTCCTTTAACACCGCAGTAACCGACTACACCACCGAGCGATAACACTAGATTGCTGTAGGTGTAATGCAATCCAGAGGCTAAGCGAACCTGTCGCTGTTGTAAGTCAATCGATTGCACTTCATCTCGAATGAAGGTGATTCCACTCTTATGCAAAAGAGAGTCATAACGGTGACTGATAAACTGCATGTTCATCTCACCACTAAGAACCTCATACAATAGAGGCTTAAATATAAAACTCCATTCGCGATCGATCAGAATTGTGGGAGTTGTATAATGCTGACGACTTAAATGTAATGCCGTGAATAAGCCTGTAAATCCTCCACCCAAAATTAAAGTTGGCAGAGTCTCAGAAGTAAGTAATTTTTGAGAGATTTCTAATGTTCCGTCTAATACATTGGACATATTCATTCTCCTTATGACAGAAACTTATGGATTAGGCGATCGCTTGACTACGGTCAAATTTCTTACTCTAATTTGAAATAGTCAGCTTATCGCCTGAATGTAGAGTTAGCATCCAAATCCCATCAAACAAAAGATTAATTCCAATTAGAGTGCCAATTAGCCAAACGGCACTGAGCGGAGTGCTAGACCAAACAAAAATACCGAAAATAATGCCCATAAGTCCACTTGCAAGCATCCATCCCCAGTTAGTTGATAGCCAGCGCATTTGTAAAGCAAGCGATACCTGAATCATCCCTTGCAGGAAAATAGTAACGCCCAACACGATCGTGAAAGCAAATGCTCCTTCGAGTGGATCGATCGTTACGAAAATTCCAGAAAAGAGATATAAAAAGCCGAGAATCATTTTCCAAGCGATTTTCCCTGCACTTCCAGACTGAAATGCATAAGCGATTTGAGCAATTCCAGCAAAGATGAATATCCAACCGAATAGAACGGTTGAAGCGATGGTAGCAAAGAAGGGAAATGCGATCGCAATAACACCCAACACGATCGTTACAATAGCGATCGCGGTCACCCATCGAGAGCCAATAACTTGCTCATCAGTATCGTCGTATTCGGTAACGCTCATGTTGTTTCTCTCTCGAATGGATTATTCTAAAATTCGGTAGTGTTAAGGGCTTTGCAGTTAGAGGCAGCGCTTTGCGCTGCCTCTAACATTACGATTCAAATCTAAACCACTCCACCTTGAGCTGATTGTCTACAGAATGCACCCCTGGAGCACGCCAAGCAACCCGCTCGGCTTCATCTAGCTCGGCATAGTTGCGAACCTTGCCATGAAGCGTCACATTGTTCCCAGTGGTTTCAACACGGATCTTGTTCGCATCTAACAATGCATTACGTTTGAAGGCATCTCTAATATCACTGGTAATGTCGGTCGCTTTCAACCTAGACTTGACCGCGATCAGATTAGACACTCCTTTAACACCTGAAAGGTTATACAGGAAGTTTTCAGCAGAACTCTTTAGGTATTGCCACTCGACCTCGCCTTCAAGGGTGATCCAAGCATCGCTAACCGTTACCTTGATAGTTCCTCTAGGAATTGAGGTGAACCAGTCGATATGGTGCGCGGCAGCCGTAGCGATGTCTCCGTCTGTGTGAAGCGAAGAATTCGGTAACTTGATTACGATGTCATCGGCGATCGCCTTTACGCCAGAAACTCGTCTAGTCGCTTGCACGGCTTGCCATTTCTCGTTAGAGCTAGTTGCATAGCCATTGAGTGTCACTGTTCCATCTTTGACTAAAACACCGATGTCTGTGACCTTTATACTCGGCTCATATTGGAGTTCAGCAAGCACATCAGTCTTGAGATCTGTGTCAGTTTTTTGGACAGATAGAAGTGTAGTCATTTGTTTCTCTTAACGTTATACAGGATTTGTTTACGAGAACTAGCATCCCATCTCAATGTTTGAGATCGCGTATCAGTAGCGTATACATCGAATACATTGATTGAAATAACGAATAAATCTTCATAGGGATTGATATCTCTCTATGTAGATATACTCGCGATCGTTGCTTCCAGTTTGATCAGCGTTTTTCTCCCATTAGCGTCTTCAATCTGGATCGCAACAATTTCACTATTTGAATTCTCACCAGTTAAAATTTCCTTTGGTGAATCGATTGTGTGACCATAGTTCATCTCATCTTTGCCCACTTCGATCGCCAAGTTATCACCCTTATCTGGTCGATCGTAAATTATCGCCAACAAAGGTGCATTTTTAATCAATGATTCATCGCCAAGTTCTGAATCAATAATCTCGATCTCAATATGTCGCCCAAGATGATCGCCTGAAAACTGGTCGAAAAACTTACCCCATTGCTCTTGAGGGATAGATTTGCTGAGGGCAATTGTATTCGTCATAGGATTTCTCACTCACAGTAAAAAACTAGCAAATTAGATGAGGTTCTATGTGTTTTTTGCCGCAGATTCAGCATCTAGGCGGGCAGCGATCGCTGTCAAAGTTGCTTCTTCAGCTTCTTCTATTGTTGCAATAGACAAAGCGATCGCAGTAGCAGCATAGTCTTCAGCTTTTTCAGCCCGATGTTCGAGTTTTTTCACTTTCCGACTTGACTTCCATTCTTCGACATCCGACTTCAACTCAGACTCCTTTTCCTCAAATTGAGTTTTGAGCTTGGCGCGGTATTCGTCGAATTCCTGTTTTTTGGAGTTGAGTGTTGCTTTCGCCTCGTCAAGCTTAGATTGAATCTCATCTTGAGTTTTTTTCGGCACAGATTGAAGGCTGTCTCTTAGCGATTTCACGCGCTCTTCAACCGCTTCCAAATTGTCATGCAGCTTTTTAGTGAAGTTGTCAACTGTAGTACTCATAGTCATTTCCTTATTGATCATTAATCGAGTCTTTCTAAATTGGGAAATTGCTTAACTAGAATTGATAAAGCATCTTTCTGTTAGAGTATTGAATGAGATAAATGGTGCGAAGCACTATTTATCTCATTCAATGCTCTAAGTGTTGTAACCAAACCACTGCACGGATAGCTGATTATCTACTGTTAGTACACCCGAGGCAGCCCAAACTGCTCGTTCTGCTTCTTCCAACTCGGCATAGTTGCGAACCTTGCCCTTTAGTGTCACCTTGCTGCCAGCAACATCGATTTGAATCTTATTGGCATCAAGCATGGCACTGCGCTTGAATGCTGCTTTAATATCCGTAGCAACTTCTGTTACCGATAATCTAGGTTTGATCGAGATCTCATTAGTCACTCCTTTAACACCTGACAAATGATGCAGGAAATGTCCTGCGGCAGTCTTTAGATATTGCCAATCCACCTCGCCATCGAGAGTAATCCAACCATTCCGAACTGTTACTTTTACAGACCCACGAGGAATAGTCGTGAACCAGTCAATGTGATGGATTGCGGCAGCAGCAATGTCTGAGTCAGTATTGATAAATGATTCGGAAAGCTTGATTTCAATGTCATCAGCGATCGCTTTTACGCCAACAACTCGTTTAGTTGCCCGAACAGCCTCCCATTTCTCAGCAGCGCTAGTAGCGTAGCCATTGAGTGTCACGGTTCCATTTTTTACCAAGACACCAATATCGGTAACCTTTACACTCGGCTCATATTTGAGTTCAGAAAGCACATCAGTTTTGATTTCAGTATCAGTCTTTTCTGCAATAAGAGTTGGCATATTGTTCTTCGTAACGTTTTAATTCGTATACGTTAACTAGCATCTCATCGTAAGGTTTAAGATCATGTACATGTACCGTATAAACTGAATGGATTGTACGCAATAGATTCAATTCTTTACGCGCTTAAAAGAGAGTGGTGGCGCGAAGCACTACCAATTTTCGAGAATAGTTGTTTACCAATTATCTTGGCAGTTTTTTTGCGAATCGCCATTACTGTAACCATTACAGTAATGGCGATTCGCATGATAAGTTAGCGATCTAAATCGCGTTTAACAAGGGCTTGAATCTCAATTCGTAACGCGGAAACTTCCATTTGTAAGGCTTGAATTGATTTTGTACCTGCAAGTTCAGCTTCATCATTCTCGGCATCCTGACCGACAAAGAATGTTGCCAGCATAGCAGTCGCGTAACCACATACAGCGATCGCATATAAAGCTAATAAAAAACATAGTACTCTCCCTTCCGCAGTCTTTGGAAAGTAATCCGAGCCGATTGTAGTCATTACCATTGCTGTCCACCATAGCGCTGCACCATAGTCTGTAATGCCAATATTGCCATCAGGAAGCTTACGCTCAAAGGCATAAATTCCTGCTGCACCAGCTAAAGCTACAATTATAGTTAAAGCCAACACATACTTAAACCCACGCCGCTCCACACTTGCAGCCAGCAATCGCATTCCTCTATTTGTTCTGGTCATGATTCCCAATAACTGTAGCCCGCGCACCGCATGGACGGACTGTAAAGACTGAATAAATCCCACAATCCGAAAGGTTCGCAATGCAGGAATGAGCAATGACAAGGCAATTAACCAGTTATATCTTAGATAAGCGAGTTTGTGAGGGGCAAGGAAAAACTTAATGACAAAATCGACAATAAAAGCAATCCATATCGTTATGCCGATCGCTTCTAATAGTGGATTTAATCCCCAAACTAGTTCAACGATAAATAGTCCTAACCATACAAAGCTAAGCACCAGCATTGGTATTTCCAGCCAATTTTCCCACTGTTGGAGTACTTCACTTCGCTCTTGAGCTAACGTTGGTTCTGACGAGGGGTTTAAATATCTCATAGCTGGTTTGATGAATAGGAAACTATTTAGACTTCTAGTTAGCTATTTTTAGAGCTTGTCGAAAGTTAGCCAATCTTGAATATTTTCAGTTTTCAGAACCGACTCAGCGTGAGTGATTTCAGTATCAGTTCCTTCGATCGCTATTAGATAATTTCCATGCGCTAAAAGATTGCTGTAGTACTTAGCTTGTTCTTCTGAAATACCTGCACCGATCGCACCTCCTAGTAACCCACCCGACAAAGTCCCATAGAATGCTCCTGTTGCCATGCCCACTAATAAGACAGCACCTCCACCAGCGGGAAATGCTAGGGTTGAGAGCCCTGCAACTACACCACCGACAACGCTTCCTAAAACTCCAGCATCTAAAGCGCTATGTCCGATTTGAGTGCTCGTGCGATCGCGGGCAAACTGTTCCTGAGACTTTATGGTTGGTTCTGTTGAGCCTCCTAAAGTTGTGTCTATTGAATTGAGATGTTCAACCACCACCGAAACTTTACTCATGGGAAATTTAGCCTTTTTGAGTTGAGCGATCGCAGACTCAACATGTGGGCGATCGGGAAACGTACCGATTGCATTTTTATGTTTTAACGCCATCCTAGTTTTCCTTAAATTGTTCTCTAATCTTTGCTGCGATCTGATGGTCTGACATCTTGTCAACTGTCTCAATACCTACAATACTTCCAGCAAGATTCTTTCGCTCAAGACGTTCTTTTAGTTCGTTTTTTGCTGTACTTGGTCCAAATATCAGAATAGAATCAGCATCTCCAATACTTTCTATGACAGCATCATAGTAAATATTAAGATGTTCAGTCAGAATTCTCTGTCCGCGATCGTCTGCTGGCACTTGAATTGCTTCATACTTACCCTTAAAAGGTGAATCCCCAGAACGGCGTGGCTGTTTCTCAACTTCCGATCTTATTTCTTTTGTTTCTTCACTCTTTTCCTTAACAGACACGACAATAGCTTTTCTATGGTCAATCCATAGTCCTACCTTTGTATTCATTAGTTTCTCTTTTTTTCTTAAATTTCAGCTAACTATTACTTGAGTTGGTAGTGCCAAAGAAGTAATTTTTTTTGAGTAATGAAATGTCATACTCTTCAGAGCACTTCATCACTGCTCTGGGACAAACCTTGAGTTGACTTCTTGTAAGTAAAACCCATACATAGATGTCCTAAATTATTTGTGAAAATCTTTGGCTTCGACTTCGCTCAGCCAACAATTATTACTGTTGGCTGAGCGAAGTCTTGAGCTTGCCGAAGATGCTAAGCCTCACACATCTCATTTAGGATCGCTATGTTTATTCTTCTATATTCTTTTGATAAGAAAGATTGAAAGAATAAAGTTTATTTAGAAAGATCTTGAAATTTTAGTTGGAATAAGCTGCCATAGAAGCTAGGATGAGTTGTTTAAATAGGTTTAATATCCCATCCAGTTAATTCGTCAACCGAAAAAATTTGACCAACTGTAATTGCTTGCATCCCTCTCTCTCTCATTTGCTCAATCTGCCTATTTCCGCGATCGTTTACCTCAGTAATTCTAAAAACTACTTTGTTTGCATTTTCAAGGACTACTCCTTCAAAGGAGATGTTGGTATCTAATGTTCCGATTGGATCGGGATGGGCGGGGGACTGAGGGAATTCAGCACCTTTACAAATCTTTCCAATGATTTTCCCGTCCAATTCAAACTTGTCTTGGGTATTATTTTTCATAGGTTTTCTGAAGTTTATACAAGAATAAATATTTAAACACTTCGTCCTATAAACAAGTTGTAGACAATTCCAATTACGGCTAAGACTAAGAGTAAGTGGATTAATCCACCACCAATGTTAATAGAGAATCCTAATACCCAAAGGATAATAAGTACACCAACGCCAGTCCAGACTAGATTCAACATGATCTCCTCTTCTATTTAAGTGATTTACAAATGAACATGGATAGCTCTAAATTTATAAAGCATTAATCTTTTTAGCTAACTCAATATCTAGATTACTTATGCCATCTACATCATGGGTAGCCAGATCGATTACTACGCGGTTGTAGACATTAAAAAGTTCGGGATGATGATCCATTTTGTCAGACGCAAATGCTACTTTAGTCATAAATCCAAAGGCATCAACAAAGCTATCAAACTTGAAAGCTCTATTTAACTTTCCGTCAACTACTTTCCATTCAGGTAGTTTGGCGATCTCAGTCGTAATCTCTTTGTCCGTCATCTTTTCTTTAAGCATAAAAATAATTAAGGCTAGTTTTTTGGTTTATTGAAGCAAAGTTGAAAATGTTTTTATGGATTGATTCCGTCTGCATTACAAGATCTGGTAGATGAAATCCAAACGTTCATTAAAAGTAAAGTAGCTCTAAAGATGGCAGGATTATAGGTCTAGGATAGTCGGCACTATGCACTCTCCTAGACCCATGATCGCTACCAAAAGCATACTTCCAATGAACGCTTGATATTTTTTGTTTAGCTACTAATCCGTAGCTTTTTTGACTTCATCTTTAACATCTTCGGCAGCATGACGAACTTTTGCTTCCACCTGTTTTGCCTTACCTTCTGCTTGAGTCTTAGGATCTCCGGTGAGATCGCCTACTGCTTCTTGGACTTTACCTTCAACGTTTTTGGCGGTTGCCTTAGCTCTATTTTCTAAACTCATGATGCAAGCTCCATATTGAAATTGAGAACTGAATAGAATAACTAGAACTGAATTAGCTCTAGCTTCTAACATCACTTTGGCAGGCGGTTGTTTTATTTCTTGAATGAATTGATTGAATATGACATAAAACTTAACGGAAGATATAATCTTCCATTACTTACAAGAGTCTTCAACCTCTTGTAAGTAACTTTTACACTCCATAAATTAAAGATGGCAGGACTTTAGAGTTAGGATTGGCGTTATGAAGCGCTGCCCATTCTAGCTTCTTGATCGCTACCGAATGATTTAAGATTGATATGTGTGAGATTAATTGAAACTTTAGTCGCTGCACATATTCAGAATAAACGGTTGCAAAACAGAAAAATAGAGGTAGGGGTAGTGCCCCTATGCCTACCCTGTGGGGATCTGGGCAACCACGAGGGGCTTGCCCCTACCAATAGCATCTTTCAACAATGCTAAGCTTTATTAACAACTAGAAGCTAGGTTGAAATCTATACGAATGGGTAAGAATTAAGTGTAATCTTTATCTGCAATGACTTCTGGAAAATCGCGAGCAAATTTTTCCTCGTAGTTAGGGTCTTGAGTACCAAGGATTTTGTCCCAGAAAGTGAAATACAGACCGTAATGTAGGGTGTATTTAAGATGATGAATTGAATGATGGGCAGGTCCAATAAACCACTTACCTAACCAATGATGTGGAAATGATATAGGAAATCGATCGATCCCTAAATGGTTCAATACAGCCCAGATTGTCATCGTCGTTAGTACTGCAATTAAGGTGATGAAATGCAGTGGAATGATAAAGACAATCCCTACTAAAAAGAGAGAGCTAACGATCGCTTCTAGCGGATCGAAAGCAAAGGAAGTCCAAGGAGTAGGATACCGAGAACGGTGATGTCCTTTATGTAACCAGTGAAAAAGTGATGGATGGTGAAACAAGCGATGGGTAAAATAGAAATAGGCATCTTGCAAGATCAGCACTGACAAGTAACTCACACCTAAATACCACAGTCCATATTGTTGAGGATTACTATAGATACGTGTAAGATTGCTACTATAGGCCGATACGATCAAAGCTGAAGCGATCGCAAATATTGCTGCCGAAAACACAGAAAGCTTGATATCCTTTTGGATTGATTGCCAGGATGGAATCTGTTTTTGGTGTTGTATCTCTAAAGACTGACGTAAGGGTGAGTAAAAGAACAGATATGTCCCCCCCGCCACAAGAAAATATCTGGCGAGAATAATCCCAAAAAATGCAATCCCATAAAATCCAAATGAATGATCTAGCAATTTGAACTCCGTATCTTTGTACTTTGCATTCACGCTCTATGACAGCAATTTGCGATTAAAGTCTCCCATAGCAATCTGGAGAGATAGGCGATGTGAAGCACTGCCAATCCAACCCTCTAAATCATGCCATCTTTAGAACCACTAAATTCCCTGACATTTTTGTTAGAAGTAAGTATCTAGGAATACCTGAAACTACAGATTTTGAGGTTCTATATTTAACTTCACCTAGATAATCACAGTCTGCTTGGGATTTATGTAGTACGAGAAATTTTTTAAAAGTGTTGCTTCGCAACACCTTCAAAAAATTTCTTGGGTTTTGAGAAAGTGCAAAGCGCTGTACTACCAATATTCAATAAAAAAGATGGTATTCCAACCAATATAGAGTACAAGATGCTGTATTCACACTCTATTATAAAAAATGAATCTGACTAGTGAAATCAAAAGATAACTTAGAATTGCATAAGCAATAATCGCAATGACAATATTCACATCAAATATATTTGCTCCACCATCTGAAGTAGGGCTAATGAATAAAGTAGAAAATGGAGCAATAAACGGTGCTGATAGGTTATTGATAAACCGAGCAAATTCGTTCTGTGTATTTGCACCAAACAAACGTAATACAAACCTTAGCATCAACAATATTTCTATAATTCCTCCAAGCCAATAAATACTATTAACTATCCAATAATAAGTATTGCTACGCTGAGCCTTGCCTAAACGACCTTCTTCTTGTTGAAGGCGGAATTTCTCTTCATCCTGTCTAAGATCCTGTCGTCTTTCTTGATTGCTTTCATTGCGCTGATTATCATTCATATTGAGATCGCTGAATTTTTTGGTAGAGCTAAATAACTATTCGCTTTTAGCCCTACGGTGACAGATAGTTGTCTGATTTCCTGTATGAATTGATTAAACTAGATACAAAACTTTACCTAATCTAACTTCACTACCATCTTGCCAATATTTTTTCCTTCAAATAGTCCGATGAATGCGCTTACAGCTTTATCGATTCCTACTACCACTGTCTCCTTATTTTTAAGTTTACCTGCTCTAAAATAGCCACCTACTTCCTTCTCAAATTCTCCCTGACGATCTAGCCAATCGCCAACGATTAGACCTTTCATTGTCAGCCGCTTAGTAATTATATTAAATAAATTAGAGGGGCCTGTTTTTGGTGTCTCTTCATTGTATCCAGAGATACCACCACAAGCGATAATTCTTCCATGTACGCGTAATACTGAGAGCGCTGCTTCAAGAGTTTCACCGCCAACATTATCGAAATATACATCAATGCCATCTGGAACTTCTTGATTTAATTGTTTGAGAATAGGAGCATCTTTATAATTGAAGGCGATATCAAATCCACATTCTTCCTTTAAAAACTTGACCTTTTCTGTTGAGCCAGCTGCACCGATCGTGCGGCATCCGCGTAATTTAGCGAGTTGTCCCGCCATATTTCCCACTGCACCTGCTGCTCCCGAAATAAAAATTGTGTCACTCGATTTGACATCTACTAAATTTAACCCAGCCCAAGCAGTCATGCCTGTCATGCCGAGTGCACCGAGATAAACAGAAAGCGGTTGGATATCACTGCTGACTAGATATAAATCTTTTGGCGTAGCGATGAAGTATTCCCGCCAACCAAGTCTAGAGGTAACAATATCGCCCTGCTTAAATTCCTTAGCACGCGACTCAATAACTTCTCCAACTGCCCCGCCATCAAGGGGTTTACCTAACTGAAATGATGGAACATAGGACTTCCCTTCATTCATGCGACCACGCATGTATGGATCGACTGACATGTAGAGGTTGCGAACAAGTATTTGCTGTTCTTGAATTGGCTCTAGTTCAATCTGGGCGATCGCAAAATTAGCACTGGTAGGAAGTCCTATAGGGCGTGAGATCAGTCGAATCTCATAACTCATCACATTTGTCATAATTTTTGTCTTTTAGTTCGACTTACTTGTTAATCTTCCATAGAAGTTGTAAAAGTTTTTGATTTACCGTTAACAAGTCAAAAACTTTTACAACTTAAAAACTGTTTAAGAACTCTATAACATATAGAATTTCGAATACAGTCTATTTAGGCTTTATGTATCCCAAGAAATTTTTTAAAAGCGTTGTTTTGTAACGCTTTTAAAAAATTTCTTGGGCTTTGTACTATAGAATTTCTTTTAAATTCTAGAAATCTAGGCTCCTAAATCTCTCAATTCAGGAGGCTTAAATCTAGTTTTCTCATAATTGAGGGGTTAGGGGACAATAACTACAATTATGAAAATGGATTTTTAGCGCGGTTCGAGTTTAACTAGTGTTTTTCTACCTGCTGCGCTAGCAATACACATTGCGATAATTTCTCCATTTGAGTTCTGCCCTGTAGAGACTTCAGTGGGTGATTCAATTGTGTGACCATAGGTCATTTGCTCCTTGCCCACTTCGATTTGCAAATTATCCCCTTTTCCAGGGCGATCGTAAATCATTGCTAGTAGAGGAGCGTTCTTAATTAATTCTCGATCTCCAAGTTCTGGATCCATATTTTCAATCGAAATATGTCTTCCAAGATTACCAATTGAGAAACGATCGAAGAATTCACCCCATTTTTCAACTGGTACAGATACGTTCAAGTCAATTTTATTCATCATGATGATTTCCTATAAAAAATACTGAAAATACTAAAAGCAATCCTAAAATGGTGGCGTTAAGGATAGCGAGATTTTAGAGCTAGGATTGGAGGCTTGTAGAGCTGCCTATCCTAGCTTCTTGTGCACTACCCAAAAAATAAATATAGAAACAGTTGGTAATTAAGAAAGAACAAGTAAGCTATCTTTCCATAAAACCATCTTGCTTAATAAGCATGGTAAACATAGTTTGCTGTCCTAAGTAAAGTAGATGTAAATCAATAAGCAATTGTTTAGCGTTATTGATGTCGATATTTTCTACCTGTTGACAAAACAAGGCGTGGGTAAATTGTTTTTCAAAATCTAAATCATTCATTTGTTTTAATCCTCATAATTTGCTGTAAAGCGCAAAATTGGCAAGGAATTAAGCTACGAACTAGTGTGGATTATCAACGTTAAAAAGCCAAGATTTACGAGTAGATTCTGCACTGAGTCTGCTGCAAATTGCTGTTAAGGTTACTTCTTCCATCTTTAATACTCTTCTTGAAAGATTTTAAGCTATCCTCAACAACTTCTAGATAATTTAGAATTTGTTGAGTGAAGTTATACAACTGTCGTATTCATTATGCTTACTTTTAATTCCGTTGAGTTTCTAAGATCAGTTTGGCATCACACTGTTTTATATAGCGTTTAAACATTGTATAAATTGGATGGATTGTCTTAGAACTACATAAGTCCTTACAATTTATGTGGAAAGAGGATATTCGTTTTGAAATTAGATAGCGATCTAGGGAAATGAATATATAGCTGCCACCAAGTGTATTAGTACAACCCAAGAAGAGAATGGCGCTAAGCGCCATTCTCTTCTTGGGTTGTATTTTGTCCTAACGCGAGTGGCTACAGCTATAAATAGATATCGCTACTGAATTAGTCCAGCAATAATATTTATACTCATCGCAACAATAGCAGTATTGAAGAAAAAGGACAGAATACTATGGAACAAAGATAATCGCCTTAGCGATCGCGAGGTAATCTGCACATCGGAAACTTGGCTAGTCATACCAATTACAAATGAGAAATACAAGAAATCCCAATAGTCTGGCTCGATGTCTTCAGGGAAATCCAGTCCACCCGCTTTGAGATCGCTTTGAGTTTGATGATCTTGGTAATATTCGTGAGCATAATGCATCGCAAAAATTGTGTGAACGAGTAACCACGAACCAACAATTGTGACCACAGCGAGAATTACATGGGAAATTACAATATTTACCTCTTGTCCTTTTGCTTCTCGCAAGATAAAGGCGATCGCTAATGTACTGGCACAAGCTGCTGCTGTAATCAGACTCAAGATTACCAAACGTCCTTCATCTTCACTTTGAGCATTGTGGCGCATTGTCTTTGGCTTTGCTTGCAACATTAACGACCAAGTTGCTACTAAAAAGCTAATCATTCCCGTATTCCATATACAGAGAATACGGGTAGACAAGCTAAACCAAGATGGTAGTAAAACCGATACGATCGAAGCAAATAGTATCGATAGAATTAAGCGCGATCGCACTCTCCATCGATGCGAAAGTTTGCCTTTGACCAAATTTTGAGTAGATTTTTGAGGTAAGTTCATAATTGAAGGTTTGCTTTAAAAATTAAAACGTACTAGAACCTAAACCCAGAAGATGAGTTGCGGCGCGAAGCGCCGCAACTCATCTTCTGGGTTTAGATTTGCCCTAATGCGCCATAGGTACTTTTGCACCAGCTTTACCTTTACCCAAAAACAATAATAGAGGCAGCGAACAGAGAAAGACAATTCCCACAAAGTGAAAGACATCGGCATAGGATAGAACTGCTGCTTGCTGATTTACTAATCTCTCAAGACTAGTAAGTGCTTGTTGATGGGCAGTTGTGACATCCGAGCCACCACTTTGAAATGCTCCAGTCAGTAGATCGACCCGTTCATTAGTCGCTAAATTGTAAGGGCTAATCTTTGCTAGTAAAACTGATTTGTGGAAAGCTTCGCGTTGAGCTAATAGTGTTGAAAGAACCGCAATCCCAATGCTACCACCAAGCTGACGAGTCAAATTATAGAATCCTGAACCTGATGAAATTGCTTCTTTAGGAATAGAGCCTAAAGTTGCCAAACTTAGAGGTAGAAACATTAGCACCGTTGTTGCGCCGCGCCAGATTAAAGGCATGAATAACTCGTCTGTTCCAGTTTGCGGCGTAATCGTGGCTAATTGATTCATCACTAAAGTCGTGCCGATCGCACCACAGGCAATTAATAGTCGAGGATCGACTTTATTGGAGAGTTTTCCCAAGAGAATCATCACAATTGCCGATGCCAATGCTCCAGGAGCCAGTAATAAACCTGTCTGGGTTGCCGTAAATCCCAGCACACTCTGTGTAAAGAGTGGTACTGCAAATAATGCGCCATAGAGTCCCATGCCGAGAATTCCTGAATAAAGACTACCCGCCGCTAAGGAGCGATAACGCAAAATCCGCAGATCTACAGCTGGCGCTTTAGTATTTAGTTCGCGATAGATAAAGAGAACTAATCCCACCACTGCCAACAATGCCAAAGTCGTAATAAATCCCGATGAAAACCAATCGTCCTGTTCCCCTTCTTCTAAAAAAGTCTGCAAACTGCCAACGGCAACAACTAAAAGTCCAATTCCCCACCAGTCAACTTTTTGTTTTACCTGTTGTTTGGTACTGCGATTCTTCGGCAAAAACAACAATGCCATGGCGATCGCAAGGATGCCAATAGGTAAATTGATAAAGAAAATCCATCGCCAACCTAAGCTGTCGGTTAAAAATCCACCTAACGTAGGTCCAATAGCTGGCCCCGCAATCACCCCTACTCCAAATACAGCTTGAGCTACGCCTTGTTCTGCGGGTGGGAAGGTCTCAAATAAGATTGCTTGGGCTTTTGCCAATAGTCCACCACCGCATAGTCCTTGGATGATGCGGCTAATCACCAACATCGGTAAATTCACCGCAAAGCCACATAAAACTGAGGCGATCGTAAATCCCACCATTGAGAAGACAAAGTAAGTTTTTTTGCCAAAGTAATCGCCTAGCCAAGCTGATAGGGGAATGAGAATAACATTGGCGATCGCATATCCTGTAATCACCCAACCAATCTCACTGATCGTCGCCCCTAAACTTGATTGCATATCTTTAAGAGCGACGTTGACAATACTGGTGTCAATAACTTCGAGAATTGCACCAAGGGAAACTGTAAAAGCGATCGCCCATTTCAATGGACCTTGAATGTATCCATTCTGACTATCGGTCGTGCTAGATAAGTTATGAGATTTTGTAGCCATATTGACTTGTGAGCTGATTAATGATTACTTTCATTGGTGCTGGTTTCAGTGCTTACCGTGACTTTAACGCTCAATCCTGCCCGTAGTTTGTGCTGCGGATCGGCATCGGGACCGAAGGCTAAACGCACGGGTAGCCATTGCACGACTTTGTTATAGTTGCCCGTAGCATTGTCGGGAGGTAGCAGTGCAAAACTCGCTCCCGTTGCAGGACTAATCCCTTCTACGGTGGCTCGAAATACTTCCCCAGGATAGGCATCTACTTCGATTTCGGCGGGTTGACCAAGGCGTAAGTTTTGTAGCGAAGTCTCTTTAAAGTTGGCTTCAACATACACTTCTTCAGTTTGCAGTGGGACGACAGCCATCAGAGCTTGTCCAGCCTGAACTTTTTGACCCACTTGCGCCGTCAGCTTCCCGACGTAGCCACTCACAGGCGCTTTGATCGCAGTGTACTCAAGTTGCTTTTTGGCGAGAGCAATTTCCACATTGGCTTGATCTACTTGTGCTTGAGCAATTTGCTTTTGATCTTGCTGCACCAACACATTCTGCTCGGCAACATCAGTTTGGGCTGCTTGACCTTTGGTTACCTCAGCTTCTGCTTCGGCTTTTTGGAGTTGGGCTTGGGCATTGCTCATCTCTGCTTGGGACTGCTCGACGATTCTATTGGTCGCAGCTAGATTTGCTAGATCGTTCTCATAGGCAGCCTTCGCCGATTCAGCCTGTTGTGCTGAGACCGCACCACTTTGGTATAGAGATGTATATCGGCGATAATCTGCTTGAGTTTTCTCCACTTCAGTTTGGGCTTGGGCAACCTTGGCGCGATTGACAGCGATCGCCGATTCTGCCTGACTAATATTTGCCCGTGCGGCATTGATTGAAGACTGACTAACAGCCAATTGAGCCTGAGATTGCTGCACCTGTGTTGTATGGGTCTGGCTAGTTAGCTGCACAGTATCCGATGCACTTAATAATAGAGCTTTGGCGGCTTGTAGCTTAGCTTGAGCCTGTTGCAGATTTAGAGACAAGTCCTGATTTTCTAGAATAATCAAGGGTTGTCCAGCTTTTACATAGTCACCATCTTTTACTAGAACTTGCTGAACGGTCGCCGAGATTTTGCAGGAAATTGGTGAAAGATGACCCTGAATTTGAGCGTTCTCAGTACTAATATGGGTTTTCTGAAATTGCCACCAATTCCATCCCCCTACAGTACTAATCCCCAACGCGATCGCACCAGCGAGGAAGAATAAGTTTCGCCTAGTGGAAGAATGCGATTGAGAATGTCCAATTCGATCTTTTTCTAAGTCAGAGACAACATCTAATCCTATTTCATCTTCAGGAATAGCTTTTTCTACTTCCGTCAGCTCTGCAGACTTCTGGTTATTTCTCTGGTCTATAGCGGTATTCGATTGAGATTCAATGCTTGATTGAGGATATTTAATTCTTTTCATTTGTTTTCTAGTTGATACGGTTTGACAAAGAATCTGAAGTTATTACTAAAGGACTAATTCCACGTACAAATAGATCGACACAGCCTTCAAGATATTGCTCTTGACTATAGCCACGTGAGATTGGAGAAATATGATGACGCAACATCCCCGAAAGCAACATTCCCGTGAACGAATCGATCGCGAGAGCCAGATCGACATCAGAGCGCACAATTCCTTTCGTCACACCATTTCTTAAGTAAGCAATTAGTTTGTCGCGGAGCGGGATCAGTGCTTCCTGTGTAACTCGTAATGCTTCTTCGGGGTGACGCTTAGCTTCGCCAATAAACATCCGTACTAACGCTTCATGTTGTTCAAGATGGTTGCGGTAGATCTCTCCATAATGAAGAAGATCGAGTCGCAAATCCTGCGTCCATTCGTCCTGATTGTCTAGAGCTTCAGCTTGCAAAGCCGTAATGTAATGCACTACGGCCTTTAGCAATTGCTCTTTGCTCTGGAAATGACGAAATAAAGTTATTTCGTTTACCCCCGCCATTCTGGCGATCTCACGAGTCGTTGCTCCAGCTATTCCTGCTGTGGCAAACACCTCGACTGCGGTTTTAAGCAAGCGATCGCGTGTTTTGGTGGGACTGCGTTTTGATTTTTCCACAACTATAATAATGTAAGTACCTACTTACATTATTATAGTCTAAATAATTTAGCACAATATACATATAGATATAGCCAAATAAGTTAAGACATAAAACCCAGAAGAGAGTTGCGGCGCTTCGCGCCGCTACTCATCTTTTGGCTAGCTATCTCTTGCGTTGCTATATGCTCAATTGCAAAAAATGGTTGCGAGCATTTATTCATCAGCAGGACTACCTAAAATAGAATCTTCAAACAGCATAACTCTCTGATCTGTTCCTTTCGATCTATACATGGCTCTATCAACCTGTTTAAAAAGGAGCTCAGCCGTTTCTCCATCTCTAGGACATATGGCAATACCAATAGTGGCATTTATAGAAATAACAATTCCATCAAAATCACATTCCTTAGCAACTTGATCGGCCATCTTTTTGGCAAGGCTCACCACATCGGCTTCTAGCTTGACATTAAATAAGACGCATATAAATTCGTCACCTCCCCATCGACTCACCATATCTTCATCGCGAACAAAAGCTTGTAAACGTTTTGCTACAGTGATCAGCACGCGATCGCCAATATCGTGACCGTAAGTGTCATTAATATTCTTAAATTTATCTAGGTCGATAAACATGACCGCCAGCTTCCAACCATATCGTCTGGCTTGGCTTAATCCATGATCGAGACGCTGTTCGAGTAACAAACGATTTGGAAGTCCTGTTAGTGAGTCATGTAGTGCGATATGTAATGCATCTTTCTCTTTTGCTTGGGATCTTGATAAATCGGCACGTACTTCAATTAAGTCACTCTTCGTTTGTTTCAATTCTGATTCAATATCGATTCTTTCAGCCACTTGCTTAGCAAGTTCCGTATTAACCTGATGTAAATCCTCCGCAGCTTTGGAAACCTTTTGCTCAGCCTCTTCGTTTTGAGCAATCACCTCTTCGATAGTTGGAAATGGAGGAATGACTTTATCATCATTTTTGAGGACTGCATTTACCACACTAAGTTGATCTGCTGCTCTCTCTACATGTTCTTTGATCTCTTCGCTTTGATCGAGGACAAGCTTAAGAGGAATGTCTTTAGCGCCTACTACTTCATCCAAAGCAATTGCATCTTCTGTAATTTTTTTGTCCATATTATTTTCCACACTAATAAAATTAAAGTGGATCTTTTGAGATGCTTGCTGTAGCTCATCCTCGAGTATTATCCTGTCATTTTGTTGTTTAAGATCGTATTTGAGTAATGTATAAATTGAATGACTTGTATGAAAACACGATAAATCTTTACAATGAAAATAATTAGCGCCGCCAATTATTTCTTAAGTTACTGGATTTTTGACACAATCATACTAATGAGAACCAGTAAACCTAATGCTCTCCGAAAGTAATTAACACCTTGAAATAATTCTTCCCAAGCCCAAGTAAATAAAGAACCAAAAGCGATCGCGTCCAAGCCTATGTTAATTTTGCCAGTTGTAACAATTAGCTTTAATAAACTAGCTATACTCCAGACAATTAGAGGTAAGTTCGGCATCTGAGCGATGACAATTTTACCTTCACTATCCCGAAATATTTTATCAAGCAATGTATTTTCCATAGTTTTTTGTGTACGGCTGATTTTCTTTAACACTTTATTTTCTTTGTACAAGCTCTGGCAAGCCTACAATCTCTTTAGAATATTATATTGTCCATTATCTTAGTGATAGCCATTGAGCGATAATAGGTAAGCAATACAAAGGCTTAACAGCACAGTAAGAAAAAGATTTTTTTGATCGTAAAAATTGATTGCATCAGGATTAATGGGAGCAATATATTTTAAATTAGCCCTCACATAGCATTCTCCTAAGTCATAAAAAGTCAGAGGTTTGACGGGATAAGCTAACTCCTCTCTTGTACCGATTACCCGTAACCAAGGAAAGCCACGACTGTCTAAAGAAATGGCATCATCGGCTGAGGTATGGGGATTGGGGACTCGACCCATCGCAGTTTTGTTAAAAACAGCCGTAAGAATAGCACCTCTCTGAATGCGCGATCTTATCTCTCCATTCGGGGTGTACCGACAATTTACAGTACCTCCATTCGCTTCAGATTCTACAGACTGAATAATTAACCACTTTTGAACAGCATAAAAGCCACGGTTTCCTTGTAGAAATATGCTGCTAAAGTCTCCGCTAAGATCGGGTTTTGGCACATTGGCAGATTGCGCGATCGCCTTATTTTCAAAAATGAGTAAAGAGAAAATAATTTCTACTAACAAAATTGTTAGTTTATCTAAATTTAGTTTTACACTCTCCCTTTTGTTATTCATGTGCATTGAGGCGACTTCTATATTGTAAATAGAAAAGATCGACAATCATCAGAAATGTAGGCGCAGCAAGCCATAACCAAAAACCAAGTAATAATTTAGTTAATAGAATTTGACTATCAGGACTACTGCCATTTGGCAAAGCAAACCAATATGCGGATATTGTTCCTAGAAATCCAACAATAATTGCGGTAATAGTAAAAGCTATAGAGAACTGATATTTCTTCTTTACAAAAAATACACAGGAAAGCCAATAAAGTGGATTTGCTAACCAGCCGATCGCAGGTATTTGGAGAAATAACAATCCGAGTACGCCCCAAGCAGTAACTTCAATCCCTTTCATATTAACCATGACACCTGAGTATGATGTCTTGAAATTGACGATCTCAAAGGCAAGAGCGGGCAAAATTAATCCCATTATATATAGCGACAAAGATACTCCTAATAGAAATAAACGGCGCTTAAAAAAAGGTGTTTTTTTCATGGTTCAAGATGCAAACTCATAATTAATCTTTGTAGTTTTTCCTATGAAGTACAGACGAAGCCCTTCTAGATGCTCCCATCCCACTTCACCTTCTAAGGGAATCCGCATTCCATTATGAGTTGCATATTCTCTAAAATTACCTACCCAAGGCATAAACACCAACTTGTCACCAACTACGCTATGACAACGAGCCTCGGCACGCATACTGGTGATTAACCCCTCAGCATCAAACTGAAACACGACCGAGGCGGTGGTTTTGCCATCAGTTAAAGTGGCGCGGCTAGAATGCTGATTGATCGATTCCCAGACCACCCCCTGACTAGGTAACAGCGATGTCGGATACCAAATCGCTTCCGCAAGAAAGCGTAATAATTCGCCTTGGTTCAATTGAGGAGTATTGTGCATTTTCGCAACCGCGAAAAGACCGAGTATTGAGGCTTGCAGATCGCCTTCTCCTAGCAGATAGGTATCATGGACAAATACATTTATGAATGGAAACATCTGGATTTTTGCATTCCAGTCAAAGCCTAGTCTTTTCGTGACCACAAGTTGGGTAGCGGTAAACTTATGCCATTTATGCTCTGTTTCATTCATGTGAAACTGTCCTGTCTGAGAGAGTTCAACTTTTGAGATGAGCGCCTGTCCATCCTGAAGCACAGTCTTAAAATATCGCTGTACAGGCTCTGGCAAGTCTACAATCTCTTTTGGATCATAGTTTTTTGGTTGAATCGGTTGTTGTCCATTTGTCATTTTGACTCGTAATTTATCAGTGGCAGACTGCCAGCGATCGCGTCCGTACACAAGAACAATCGCCAACAAAGCTACGATCAAGACGATAATAATGACTATTGGTGGTAATTTCAACGAATAGCTCATAAATAAGCCTAAGCTTAAGCTAAATCCAGCTAGTATGAGGATTACAAATCGCCATGTTTGGATAAGTATCATTTATTTATATAAATATCTGAACTATGACTGGCGATCGCTTGATTTTGCGGATGAGTTGATTGAATACGCTACAAAATTTAACTGAATGGTTCTGAAATTAAATAACTCGTTAATTTGTTCTGTTAATTTATTTTAATGTAGTACATAACTTTTGCCTATACCTCAAAAATATATCGAAATTATCGATTATCACTAAAAGAGAAAACAACTATGGCAAGACCTGCAATTCACGCTGGCGAAATCTTAGCAGATGAACTAGAAGAACTTGGAATTAGTGCATCAGAACTAGCGCGATCGCTCCATATACCCACAAATCGGATTACGCAAATTCTCAAAGGGCAAAGAGGTATCACGGCTGACACTGCATTACGTCTAGGACGATGGTTTGGCACTGGTGCAGAACTATGGCTTAATTTGCAAAAAGCCTATGAGTTACGCCTAGCAGAGGATTTGGCGGGAGAAGAAATTCAAAAAACAATTCAACCTCGTTCATCTATAAACAATCAGAAGTTAGTTCAAGTTTAGATAGATAAATTTGGGGTATTGGGAATGCGATCGCTGTTTGATTCTTGTAAAGTGGCGATCGCTCATCGTTTTTTATATCAGATCAAATGAAAGGATTCTTTGGGAAATAGTGAATTCTAATTGCCCTAGCCGTCCCTGCTGCCTGAGGCTCCGCAGCTCCACTCCTGATAGCTTTTTCCGCCCATACTTTCCTGATTTCCGCTTCTCGTTCGAGCGTGAGTTCTTCCCAATCCCGAAGGTCGTTAAGGCAGCTATCAAGTTTTTCAAGGGGAAAGAAAAAGTCTTCCTCCCATGGGTCGGGATGCCCACTAACAGTATCCCAACCTTCCGCATTTCCATCAAGAAACCTCACCAGTTTTCCCTCTTTCCAATGCTGGCAATCGATGTGATCATCAAACATGATGAAGGCGAAAGCTTCTCCAAAATTGATCGACAATTCAGGGAGAATCCCTGTTTGAGGAACAGTAAGGGGATCGTCGGTTTTTTCACGACTCGGAAGCCATCTCGGAGCATGACTTGTTCTCCCATACTCCTCTACGACAGCAAAGGAATTTTCAGGTGAAACAACAATTTTTTTGGAATCTCTTCCATTATAATTTTTTGTCTGAAGCCAATCCTGAAGACGATCGACACAATCAGACTTCAAAGGAACGAAAATAGCTCCTAATGTTTCCACCATAAGAGTTCTAGTCGCTTAATATTATAGTCGAGAAGCAAATTTAAATGTTAGCTTATCATATTTTGTCTACCCCAATCTTGACGATCGCACCACATTCCAATGAAAGGATCGTTTACTAATTTTGCTTGCCTAATCTTTGCCAAAACAGACAACTTCAATGGGCGCATCGGATATTATGATTTTGCGTTACGGGCATATGCCTTCCACGTTATCAAAGAACCAATTGCAAATAGGATACTTTCAACAATCATGAAAAGGAGTGAACTCGTGTTACCAGTTGCCTGTCGGTAGAAATTAGCAGCGAACATTCGGAACAGTCCGAGCGCCAGCAAGAACCAGCCACAGAGCGTAATCAACAAAGTCCAATCACGTTGCCATAGGTTATGCGATCGCACAATCGCCAAACCCGCGACGAACATGAGAACTCCAGAGAGATAGACGACTGGTGGGATCTGTTCGTCGTAGAGATACGGTTGAATAAGCGGAAACTCTGAAGCAATCATTACCATCAGGGTTGGTCCCAGCAGTTCTCCTATACGCATCGAGTTCGTCATGCAACACCTCTCTATATTGATACTAAAAAACTATATTTATCCAGAGTTTCTGTTCCCCATAACTAAGTCGCGGAGAAATTGGGTAAGTTCGCTATTATCTGAGACAAACAGATTGATTGTAATGGAAAAATGAGGATTAATAGCTTCATAAGATTTGTCTGCACCTCGTCGATCCTAAGTTGCGACTATAAAATGATTCTCTAATTCATCATTACTCATCATAATAAATCCACATTAGCTTCAGATGGCTAATAGATATAATTTAATCTAGCGTTTCCTAATCGATCCCATGCCTTTCACAGATTCTTTAACTTGAGGAGAGCCGATATATTCGATCGATCCTAAACCTGATACAGATGCATCTAACGTCTCACTAGCATTGACTACAACACTCCCCATACTTTTATTGCGAACTGTAACCTGCTTTGCTTTTAACTCCTCGCCATTAAAGCTTCCGACTCCAGAAAGAGTTATATCTAATACATCAACATTTCCTGCGATCGCAACGCTACCCAATCCATCTAGCAAAACCGACAAGCTTTTACCTTGAATATCTTTGACTTCAATACTGCCAACTCCATTGATATCTAAGTGCTCCAAGCTCTTAACTTCCACAATGAACTCAATAGGCTGGGTCGGATTAATGCTCAACTTATTGAGATTGCTGATATACAGTGTTTGTCCAGATACATGCCCTTCCAAAATTGGCAGGATGTTATCCTCGGCGATAATTTTCAGCGATTCTTTGTCAGTCTGTTGGATTTTTAGCTTACCCACAGATTTAAAAGAAATTGATGAGAATGTCGTCACTTCTCTCGATTCGGCTTTGATAATTCCCGAACCTCCTGTTCCACCCAGATTAAAAATGCAGCCTGTGAACATACCCAAAACTGCCAAACATAAAGTCAAACGGAATAGCTTCGATTTCATTATGTTATCTCCATTAGTTTAATTGGAACTCAAATAAACAGACTTCATCTGCGGCAAAGTTAGGCATATCTATAGCGAGATAATGTCTTTGTTCTCCATAGAAAGACAACAATACCTGCGGCGATCGCAATTATTGAATAGTGAATATCAGGATAGTCAACCAATGGATTGTGTATTCCATCCCTTGGGAACAAAGGTCTTCCTACATTCAACAAAGTATGAAATAGGATGCAAGCAAATAAACTTTTGTCTGTGTTGTTGTAAATCCAAACAATCAAAACTCTGACAGCAACTGTACCGAGAGTTGCCCAAGCTATCCAAGTTAGATTGTGTCCCTGTTGAATTATTGACGGGTAATGCCATACTGCCCAAGGTATACCCATAAGGATACTTGCCGATAATGCGCCAAACCGTTCTTGCATAGGTTCAATGGCATAACCCATATAGCCAGTTTCTTCCGCTACCGCTCCGATAAAAAATAAACCAAAAAGAACAGGGATAGAAAAAAATGGAATGTAAAAATTGATTGGAAGTGGTAATCCTATGAGGTGGATTATTATGTATATAAATAAATACATTAGAAATGGCAGCAAAGCGATCGGTACATACCATATCTTTTGTGTAATTCTTGAAAAGTCTAAAATTCTCTTAAATAGTTTGTTAATACCAATAAATCCTTCCTCTTTGTAAATAAGAATGCTGGCAGCAATCAATGGCGTAAATGCAGCTAATATGTCTGTTATAGGAATATCTAACGGTAGCCCTTTTACATCAATTCTTGTTTCGATCATCCATAAAGGGATAGAAAACCCATAAATAAGTAGAAAGAATTTTAATGGTGAGCGGTTTTCTAGTTTGCGGTCGTTCATAATTGTTGTTAGCCACTTTTGATTCATATTTCTTACTGATGTTACGTGGAACTATCACTCCATCAGGCTATCGTGTACAGAGCAGGGGCGGGTTTAGTTGATAATTCTGGGCTAAAGCAAGATCTATATGCTAAACCCGCCCCTACTTTAGAAACTTCCACGTAACATCAGTTCTTAGTTGTAGACATTTGTTGATAAACGAATAAACCAATTAACGGGACGGCGTAGTGAAACTGGTTCTGGGTAATTCTTTAAATATCCAGTTCGCAAAATAAATTGAATGTTTTCACTGATTCCAACTGCTTGATTTAGTATTTGCCTCGTTGATGGTTCTTCTAATATCTGAGTCATCGGATGAATGGCAATATTCTTTTCTCGTACTTTAAGAAAAAGCCGTTGCATTCTGCGACCAGTTTCTAGCAATGTCGCTACTGAGTTATCGCTACTAGTGATGAGAATCCAACCTGCTGATTCCGATACCTGCTGTTTGACTTTATCAAGCCCCACTTCTCGAAAATCCTTTTTCATCACATTATCCTTGTTGTAAAAATTCCGTACTATCCAACCAGAAAACCCTTCAATTTCCATGCTTGCGGTTGTCAGACCGTCGCGGTACCTATCAGCATCCTTAGTGGAAAATCTAATCCAGTTAGCTAGCTCCTGCTGTGCGGGATCTCGATATGTTTGTATGCGATTGGCGACTATGGTTTGTTCGCTGATAAATTGACCTTCTTTGCTAATAGCAGGGAGATAGTGAATAAACTCTGGTTCTGAATTAATCAGATATTGGCGATCTTCTGTTTTTAGCTCCTCATTTAAAAAATTAGACCGCACAGTGCGGCGAGTTCTGATTTTTGAAATGTCAAATGGATTTTTTGATTCAATTTTATTTAATCTTACTTGAACTACCTGCTCGTCCTGATTGGTCTTGGCAAGTAAAGTCCAGTGGCAGATATAACCAAAAGAGCTAGCAGCATATTCCAGATTTTGAATAAACGCTCCAATTGATAAAATCGTTTCTCGCTGAGTTGGGTCAACTGCTGATAGCCATTTACTTTTATCGTTGCCGACAATCCAGTTATAGGGTTCGATATATTGGACAAACCAAGGCTGGGTATTGTGCCCACTTGGCGCGAGAGATGCGAGATGTAGAATCGCGTTTTCATCCAGTTTGAAAGTTGCGTTGTTAGAGTTTATCAATTTCAGATCCTTCCTTAAAAGATTACTTTTATCGCTTAATAAATAACTTGTAACTACAGTGGCAATGATTGAACCGCCAGCAATACCGATAAATTTTGTTCTATTCATAAGTTAGTTTCCGATCTAATGAACTAGCTAAAATCCAAACGATGAGAGGCAAGTTCGTTACCTGTGCTAGAACAACCGTACCTTCGCGATCGCGAAACATCTCGATCGAGTAATGTGTCTCTTATTACATCTCTCTCTTTTCTGTTGTTTTTACAAGTACAGAAATTACAAGGAAACTTAGTCCCATAATTTTTATAAGGGCATTTGCTGCGTGGGCATATTCCCATCGATCGCGATACTGCATCCAATTTGCTGGAATGGGAGTCGTTAACCATTTAGCAAATTCCGCATTCATGGGCGCGATAAATATAATCCAACTCACAAATGCGATCGCTAAGAGTATCGCTCCGCCCAATGTCCAGTAGAATGTTGAACCATATTTGCGAACTAGAAATACGAGAATAATTGCGGTCAAAATAGCGGCAATTTCAAAGACTGCACCGACTGTACCAAACAATCGATAAACATTTTCAATGACCGTCACTCTGATCCAAAGTTGCTGATCAAACTGCATTCTTTGCGGTAATTCTAACAAATGCGTCATCGACAAACTAAGACTAAACGCAGCCAGCATAAGCGTAATGAATCGCCAAACTCGGATAAATGTCATTTTGCTTTGTCTGATATAAAATTATTTGAGACTGCGATCGCTTGCGAAGCAAGTTTATAGATGCCGAGTTTCAATCGGGGTCGATTGCCAGTTGTTGTTGCGTCCATCGGAATAGGCGATCGGTGCATTAATGAGTTCTTCTGGACTGATGTTATCAAGGCAGGCTAGATTAACACCAACGTAGTCACCCCCCATAACCTCTATATATCCTCTCTCAAACGATCTCACACCGCAATGCTTGCAAAAAAGTTTGTGAATACTTTTAGTCCCAAATTGATAGTCGGTTAGCTCAGATTCTCCAGCAAGAAGACGAAAAGCGTTCGGCTTCACAATTGCACGCCACCATCTGGTCTTAGTACAAATTGAACAATTGCATTTACCTGTGCCATTACTCAGATCGATGTCAGCTTCAAAAACAACTTTGCCGCAGTGGCAGCTACCTTTGTATGTCTTGTTCATAAGTTAATCTTTCTTTTTACTAGGAAAGTTTTACGGCTTGAGATTAATCGACGCTTTGCCTGTCTCTGGATCGAACGGTACTGATTGATGCTCATGCACAATCGTCCACTTGCCATCAATCTTATCAAAGCAAACAGTTGCTCGTACCCACATTTCGACTCTCCCTCCATCTGTTAATGTTCCGTTTACACGATAGAGATAATGGCAAAAAGCTACGTTTTCACTCGTTGTGATGTTCAGGTCTTGAATTTCACAGTCGATCGAGCTTTGGAACGAAGAAAGCCACCTTTCAACTCGTTCTCTAATCATATCCACTCCTATACGGTGCAGTGGATTTATGACATCGAACGACAAAATATTCGGCGCGTAGTTGGATAAAAGCGCGTTAACATTCTTATCTCGCACTGCTTGAACGCGCTCATCGATTATCGTGCTGATTGCAGGTTCACTCTTTTTTTCTTCATCTACACTTTGAGTTTCTTCTCCAAAGTAGACTTGAACTTCCTTAAGCTTGCCTTCCTCGAATCTAAACCATTCTGTGTTCCGGAACTTTTTACCTGCTTTAGTTTCACATTCATAACGCACGAAGGCTTCGTTGCCATTTTCAAAAAGCTTCTCGATTTGAAAAGTGCTAATGGTTTCACTGTTCGGCCAGCATCTCTTGAAATACTCTGTTCGATCGATGCGATCGTCGAGCGGACTTGTAAAAGTAAAGTCATCACTCAGCAAATCTTCAATCATCTGCCGATCTTTTAATTCATAAGCAGAAAAGCACCTTCGAGCAAGATCTGAGACGCTTATTCGATCATTTGCTTTGCCATTTTCAGTTGTCATAATTGCTCCTATATCTAATTTGATGCTTTAACTAAACGTATGGCGTTGGCGTAGCCTCTCATGAAAGAGATTTGCCTCATTTGTTAAGCGATCGCCGCCTATCAACTATTTCAGATATGTGTTGAACACAATCCCGCAGTTGTAGGATTGCGAACGATTTAGTTTCAAACTTAAAGTTTTATCTTCCAATTTGCCGAATAACGTCATTCCATGACCGATCGCTGTTGGGTTGTTGAAAAAATTGTATTCGTCAATCAGATTTTCCTTAATCAAAGACGATACAAAGTCCGCGCCGCCATAGACGAGAATGTCTTTACCTGTCTGATTTTTGAGGCGATTCACTTCTTCTACAAGATCGCCTTTTGCCAGCACCGTATTTGCCCAAGGAGATTCGTCGAGTGTTTTTGTAAAAACAACTTTCGGGGTGTCAACCATTTTTTTGGCGAACTCATATTCGGGGCTTTCAGGATTTTCCACTGCTTTTGTCCAGTAGTTGACGAATTCATCGGTCATTTTTCTGCCCATTAAGATAATGTCAGATGAATCAATTAATTCGTTTACGCAGTTATTCACCTCATCGTCCCAATCTTCCAACTTCATCCAGTCCAATTCACCGTTCGGTCTTGCCACAAAACTGTCAACAGTTATGTTCATTTGCAATTTTACTTTTCTCATTTGAATTCCTCTAGGCTTAAGTGAACGTTTTAGTTAAGCGTGGTGTGATCTCATTACAGCCTTGTTGCAAGTTCCTCTAGGTAAGCTCGTAGCGATCGCGGCTCACGTCCGAGAATGGCACGGAGAGTTAGCGAGTTTCCTATGCTGGGGTAACGTTCCGCTTTCAATCATCGATTGCATGGTGTTGTATTTATAAAGAAAAGAATACTGGACGTAAAATCGTATACGGTAACCCAATTGCACGGATATGTTCTTTAATTAACGATCGACAGCCGAAGCAGAATCTAATTCCCAGCGATCGCGATCGCGCTTTAGGAGCATTTCTTCGGTATCAATGGGAGTATTATCATCTACCACAATTCCCACCGCTTCCGCCAATTCTTCCGTGTCGTTTTGACTAGGAACTGCGGTGCTACCGCCAACGGCTTCATCACCATTCACTTCTGCTCGATAGGCATCATTCTCAGCGTCGTCAGCTGAATCTGCACCTGATAATATATTTGATAGTTGGTCTTGCATATATAATCTCCTTTGAATTTAAATATTTATTTGCGATCGCCGCATCAGTACGCTTGCAGAACTACGATTGATCTAAGGTGCGAATTGGTTGAGTACAGTACAAAACTTATCTATCCTTCTTCACCATTAAGGGGAGCTATCATTTAGGTAATGAATTACAAGTAATGGTAAAAAATAATGTCTCAACTTATTTTGGTTAGGCATGGACAGAGCCTTTGGAATGCCCTCAACAAATTTACGGGATGGGTAGATGTCCCTCTGAGTGAGCGTGGTCGGGCGGAGGCAACGATCGCCTCTTGTCGGCTTAGTGGTTATCGCGTAAATATCTGTTTTACCAGCAAATTAATTCGGGCGATCGAGACAGCAACGATTTGTCTTACAGAACGCGATGATATCTGTGGTGGCAAAATTCCAATTATTAAGCATGAACAATCCGACCGAGATTGGAATGGCTGGGATAGTTACGATGGAAACCCAGATGAAGAGCTACCTATTTTTACAAATGCAGCCCTTGATGAGCGGTTTTATGGTGAATTGCAGGGCTTAAATAAAGCCGAAACTGCGCTCAAGTACGGTAGCGAAAAGGTGCATGAGTGGCGCAGGTCTTACAGCGTTCGACCACCTGGTGGAGAAAGTTTAGAGGATACGCAAAAGCGAGTGATTGCTTATTTCAAAGTCCGCATTTTGCCACATTTACTTCAAGGCGAAAACGTTCTCATTGCTGCCCATGGCAACTCTTTACGTTCCATCATCATGATGCTCGATCGCCTTAGTCCAGAAGAAGTGACAGCCTTAGAACTAGCAACGGGTGTCCCGATTGTGTATGACCTTGATGTATCTGGAGAAGCGATCGGCAAAAAGATTCTAAATGATTGACATCATTTAATACTCAACTCAAAAGATTGTATGTACCACCGCGCTCTAATGCTTTCTTGTATGCAGGACGGCTATGAATGCGATTCAAGAATGCCATAAGATTTGGACGACTTGAGTTCAGTCCAGCCCTTGCTACTGCTGCCTCCAGCGGGAAACTGATTTGGATATCGGCTGCGGTAAATTCATTGCCAGCAAACCACGTGCTTTTTCCAATCTCCGCCTCCATGTAATCTAGGTGTTGTGCGATCTGAGGTTCAATAAATGAGCTTTTGACGCGATTTGCGATTGACCGAGCGATCGGGCGCACAAAAAAGAGCATTGGACTCTTCTCGATTTGATCGAAGATAAGCTTCAGTAATAGCGGTGGCATCGCAGAACCTTCTGCGTAATGCAACCAGTAGGTGTAACGCAGATGTTCTGGTGTACCTAGAGCAGGTCTCAAGCGTCCGTTGCCGTAGTGCCCGACTAGATACTCGATAATGGCTCCAGATTCAGCAAGAGTCAGTTTGCCATCAGTAATCACAGGTGATTTGCCCAGTGGATGTACCTCCCGCAGAGATGCGGGAGCCAGCATAGTTTTTGGGTCGCGTTCGTAGCGCTTGATCTCGTATGGGAGTTCGAGTTCCTCTAGCAGCCAAAGCACCCGTTGAGAACGAGAGTTGTTTAAATGGTGAACGGTGATCATGAAATTTTTACTCATTTGGTTGAAGCAGGTTGACAGGTCACAACTCCTTCTTTTTGAGCGTTTGCATCAGGTTTATTACCCATCGCCCGAATCTTCATGATTGGTTGATATCCAGGATAGCAACGCACTAAAACCGTATCACTATCGCGAGTTATGTATAGAACACTAATGGGCTTGCCTTGCAAAATAGCAGTTTCGAGAAAAGGAGGTGTAGCGGCAGTTGCGATCGATTCAGTTTGAGGAGTAGTTACTGAATCGGATAGAATAGCCTTCGCTCCTAGCGGTTGCAAGTAGAGCATTAAGAATGTCGTAGCGATCGCCAATATTGCCACAAATAACTTAGAAGATAGTTTAAACATTACCTAACCTTTTTCCTTGTGAGTTCTGATTAATTATCTTAGCGATCGCTACTTTTAGAATAGCTTCTTAAGTATGAGTTATGCCCAAACTCTCTGGAAGCCAATAATTAGGTTAAAAGTATTAGTAAATAACCCTTTTAACCTAATTATTCTAGGTTGCTAAACTCCTACCATCTTCTTGTTCATCTCTGGTTTTGCACCATTAGATTCCACGGCTTCTCCTTCAATGAAAGAACGTAGCATCCATGAGATTTGTTCGTGCTGCTCCATCAAACCTGTGAGAAAATCTGCGGTTCCATCATCTTTAAACTTATTGCTACAATGCTCAATGTGTTCGCGCAAATTCCGCACAATTTGTTCGTGATCTTCTAGCAATTGTGACACCATTCCAGTTGCAGTGGGGATTTTGCCAGCATGTTCTTTGAGGGAACAGATTTTCAGAAATCCTTCCATCGTTCCCACAGGATAGCCACCCAATGTCCTGATCCGTTCGGCAATCGCATCAACATTGATGGTGAGAGCTTCATAATGAGCTTGCCAAAGCTTATGCAAGGTCATGAACTGTGGACCCACTACATCCCAATGATATTTTTTAGTCTTGACCAACAGCAGATAGCTATCTGCCAAATCGCTGTTGAGTAGGTCGATCGCGCCTTGGCGTTGGGTATCGGTTAGTCCAATATTAATTGTCTTCATAATAAATTTCCTTGAATTATTGTAATGAGGGAATCGTTGTCTCAATCGCTTTCATTTTGCCTAATTGCCTGAAAAACAAGTAGCAAAATGAATGCTGTTTGCGCTAATGGGAGATTAAACTGGTTCCATTAAGGGAACATTGGTTGCTGCCGCATCTTCTGGCTCAAAGTCAGACTTTGGGGTTCCACATGTAGGGCAAACCCAGTCATCGGGCAAAGCTCCAAAGGGAGTACCAGCTTCAATGCCTGAGTCTGGATCGCCGACTGCGGGATCGTAGACATATCCACAGGTTTTACAGATATACTTTTGCATTTTTGACTTCAAATCCCTAAATATAAAAATTGTTTTAGAAGAGCATAATGAGCAACGCAATACGCCGCACATTATGCTCACCACCAAGGTGAATTTAGCTAACGACTTGCTCCAAGTCCTTGATAGCAGGTCCTTGAATCACTTTACCGTCGCAGCTAAATCTTGCACCGTGGCAAGCGCAATCCCAACTTTTCTCAGCGTTGTTCCAACTGACAATACAAGCTAGATGAGTGCATGTCGCCGAGACAGCATGGACAGTTCCCTGCTCATCTCGATAAGCAGCAACCTTCTCATTATCGATGGTCAGTAGTTTCCCTTCACCTTTAGCCACTTCGCTAAAGGAAGAAGACAATAAACCTTTGAAGCGATCGCCGATCCAGTGAGTTATCACATTAGCTTCTTGTTTGACCGATTCCACTGTTACAAATGGAGTCACTCGCAGTGAATCATACAACTCGGTATAGGGATTATCTTTTCCGAGAATTAAGTCAGAGAGAATCATTGCGGACATAGTTCCCTTCGACATGCCCCAGAGGCTAAATCCCGTGGCAACATAAATATGTTTGTTAAAAGGAGTCAAGTTACCAATGTAGGGAAGCTTGTCAAACGATACCATGTCTTGGTTTGACCAACGGTACGCAAAGGTATCAATACCAAAGCGATCGCGAGCATAGGATTCTAATTTTTGATACCGTTCTTCAGTATTAGAATCTGTGCCAACTTTATGCCCTTCACCACCAACTAATAGGAGTAGTCCATCCTCATAGGGCGTGGTACGAATCGAATGAGAAGATTCGCCACTGCCAATATACATACCTACGGGAGCGTTCGAGGGAGCGATTTTTGCACCCACGATGTAGGAGCGTTCGGGATAGGTTTTGGCGAAGAAAAGTCCTAGGTTTAGAATCGGTAGATTAGTTGCAACAATTACATCGTGGGCAGTAATTACGCCCAAATCAGTAACAACGTAACAAGAATCACCCTCATCAACTTTCTGAACTCTGGTGTTCTCAAATAGATAGCTACCATCACCAGTAATATTTTTAGCAAGATGTAGCAAATATTTGCGAACATGAAACTGAGCTTGGTTGTCAAGCTTGATCGCTCCAGCGATCGCAAATGGCAGTGATGTTTCTGTAACAAAAGTCGCGGGAAGTCCTAATTTAAGAGCGGCTTGCACTTCATCTTTAATTTGATCTAGCTCACTATCTGGCTCAGCAAATGTATAGGAACTTTGACGACTAAAATCACAATCAATCTGATCTTCTGAGACAAAAGTTGCCACTTGCTCAACTCCAGCTAGATTTGATTCTGCATAAAGTTTTGCTTTTTGCTGTCCAATTTGCTTAATTAAATCAGCATAAATCAATTGGTGTAATGCTGTAACTTTAGCAGTTGTATGTCCGCTCACACCTGCGGCAACTTGTCTAGACTCGATCACCGCGACGGTTTTTCCAGCCCGTTTTAGCAATGTTGCTGCGGTCAGTCCGACAATACCGCCACCAATAATCGCCACATCCACTGTGACCCTATTTTCAAGTGATGGATAGGTGATTGTAGGGGTAGAATCAATCCAAAAGGAGGCATGTTTCCCAGATAGATTTTTCATGGCGAATTAAAAGCTGATGCGTAAAAGTGCTGTGCAAAGTCCATCGAATATTTTCCTAATTTAATATTTAGAATTGGAAAGTATTCCTTTACATTAACTATCACAAGTCAGTGTTCTATTTCTTGGATGAGTTGGTTGATTATGAAATAAATTGTAATGAAAGAAAGGGCATTGCACAAAAGAAAGATGAATCAAGAAAATGAAGGAATCGATTTGTACTTAAGATAGTGAATTAACAAACAAATTGAATACCTCAACATTTCTGCCGATTTTGAATAACATAAAGTTTTTCTGTGCAATCTGGCTAAATAATGTCTGAGTCTAGTATTTTCACCCTCAACTCTAGTCATGTAGGTTTTGCTGATAATTTGATCCTCCGAGTTGATAAAGATTTTATAGACGCAGTAACCATCAGTAACCCAGAAATAGCATTGCCAAACTTTAATCAATGTCCACAGAGGTTCAAAGGTTTGACTACTCCTATCTCCTAGAGTCCAAGCCAATATGCCTTGGCTAAAATGATTTACCGCAGTCCATAGCCAAATCAAGTTTTTTTTGACCCAACAAAAGTCTGGAGTTCATCTAATTCACCAACATCAGGAATAGTTTCAATGGGGGGATGTTCTGGTAATTGCTTTGCTGCGTCCTTAACCCATTTGATGACTGAGTTATGACTAACATCGGTACATCTCTCAATTTGTCTAAATCCCATGCCATTACAGTACATTTTTAGACATATTTTCTTGACATCTTGGGAATATCCAAGCACTGAGTAGTTATCAATGAACTGACGAC
>QBML01000045.1 GCA_003242085.1 Pseudanabaena frigida
ACTTTGTATCAAACATCTTGATATTTTCCTATATCCTTTCCTTTTTAGCACTACCCCCAAGGCTAAAGCCTTAATAACATCAGTACCTCGACGAATTCCTCAATCAACAAGCACATCAACGGAACCAGCAACAGCATCAACTACTTCAGAGAGAGCATTCAAAGAAGCGATCGCCCCATCAAGTTGTCTTCCTCCGTGATTCGAGACAATAATTGCCTTAGCACCAGCTTCTACAGCCCTTACAGCATCATCTGCTCGTAAGATACCCTTAAGTACGAGGGGGAGTGGCGATATTGACTGAACCCACTCAAGATCTTTCCACGTAATGGAGGGATCAAGTTGGTAGGCAAAATAGGTAAACAAATCTGACTCTGTATCACTATGCGAAATACCCAAACCTGAAGAGGAAATATTTGCAAGTTGCATCCCTGATGGTAGGGAAAAATGGTTGCGTTGATCTCGCTCTCGGCGACCCAAGAGTGGAGCGTCAACTGTTAAGCAGAGCGCTTTATAGCCCGCAGAGGACGCACGTTCTATCAGTGCCTGAGTTAAACCGCGATCGCGATGAATATACAATTGAAACCAGTTAAGAGGAGAGGGGGAGGAGTTAAGGCTAGCTTGGGCAACTTCCTCAATACTTTTGGTTGCTAAAGTACTGAGAATCATGCCAACTCCTGCTTTAGCGGCAGCTCTAGCCGTGGCAAGCTCCCCTTCAGGATTGGCTAAACATTGAAAAGCCATCGGAGCAATTAAAAGAGGAAATTGTAGAATATGTCCCAAAATTGTGGTTGTCAGATTTCGCTTACTTACATCAACTAGCATTTTAGGACGAAGACGAAACTGATCAAAAGCGGCTCTATTATCTCTCAAAGTCACTTCATCCCATGCCCCACTGGCATAGTAATCAAAAGCCATTTGAGAGAGATGTTGCGATGCTAACGATTCATATTCTAGGAGATTCAATGGCTGGAAGTTAGGATTATTGCTCATGTATGACTTATGACTAAAGTTAATTCAAGTGAAATTCCGAATTATTCGGCGGTTGGATAGCGGCTTCCTGATGAGGAGTTCCGTCTGGAACCCAATTGTAAGGGATTAAATAGGGATTTTTTGTATTAACGCCCGAAAAGGGGGAATCAGCAATAGCCTTGAAACCAAGGATATATACTCACAACTTAAGAAAATCAGAATGAGAAGGAATGAAGCCACATAGATCACAATATCGGGAAAGAACTTCCCTAATCCCCTCTACTTCTTATATTTGACAATAGTTTCAACGAATTTATCACTCAAAAATAATGCCCAGTAATTCTCCATTCTGTTCTGAGCTTTAGCTAGAAATCATCAAAATTAGCGACTGAAACCAATGCCAGAAAAGGCTTTCAGGAGATGTATTATTCTCAGACACGAATCGTTGCCATACCCCAACACGAAAATATCACAATTTTGTCCGCTCCAATGATTTGTTATGTCCTGATCGCTTAATAATTATTGGTCTTTGCGATCACTATTCCTGTGAGTCGTGATTTTTAGGCGATCGCTTAACCAACTATTCAACTCGATTTGGAAATGATATTTCCAGAACAATACATCCAATATCAGTCCATGAATTTCACCAGGTGGTCTACTCGCATAATAACCACTTTCAAGCCATATATCGAATGCTTGATCGTAAATATGACCGCTCACAATAAATATTTCTTCAGGATAATCATGACTTTTTTCACCTAGAGAGGTTGTATCTGCGCCAGCATGAAATCGAGTTAAACGTGTGTATGCACCTGAGTCTTGATCTTGACTTAGGGTCAACTCTTCTATAACGCCTTCAAAGCCAGGGATTGGATTCCATTTCTGACTATTATCGGGACTCAATGGATTCCAATAGTTGGTAGTAGATTTTGGCATATTCTCTGTAGATTCGGTTTTAGTGAATACTTTGCAATATTAGATTGCAACCACACAGACATGACCTGCAATAACTTGTAGAGACCCCGCCGAAGAGACTGCCCAAACACGAGTGAACCGATAATGCTGATCTATTTCTGCCCCTTCATAACTACCCAATATGTGCATTTTGACTGAGACAACTGAGAAGCCTTCGTTGGTCTTAATATACTGTTCTGATGGCATTAGTGCACTGAATTTCAGCATTCCAGATTGGTGTATGGCAAGATCTTGTTGCTTACTCACAATTTGCCCCAAATAGCTGGTAAAAATTAGCTCTGGTGCAATGAGTGCGTCCAGCTCAGCCACATCTGAATTCAGCATGGCTTGCCGAAGACGTTCTTCTATGTCAATGATTTGCGATTCAGAATATTTGCTCATAAAGATAGCTCATCGCTAATAGTAGCCTAACGCATCCGTTCTCCCTCTGCTAGTAACCTCTCGGACTTACAAACAGACTTGATATGGTCGGTGTGCAACGGGATTGTTAGGTATCACCACTCGTTTCGCGAACTTTGGCATGAGAACCGGGCCAAGTGTCGTATTGCGGTAGATCATCAGTGATCTTGAACCAAGGCGACTTCGAGCCAACGAAAAAATGTCCTTCTGGTTCGTTGGTCGGTGCTTGCTCCAAGCCACCCAATGGAACCCCAATTTTGCTTGGATCGTTATCGTAAGTGCTGATCAAATTTGAGCCACAAACTGAGCAGAAATTTTTTACAACAAACTCCGACGAGTGATAGCTGGACAACAGTTCTGCGCCCTTAGTCCACTTGAACTGCGATGCCTTAATTGTGGCGCGGCTTCGGAATGCTGCGCCATGCCATCGTCGGCATTTAGAGCAGTGACAATGAAAGATTGGACCAAGCTCGCCTTCAATTTCGTAGGCAATTCTCTCACAAAGGCAGCGACCAGTAAGTAATTGCATAGACTTCTCGTGTGATACCTAACGACTAAGATAAGCGGCAGCCGAGCATTTTGACAACCCCGCCAAGATCTTTCGACCGTCCGCTGCGTTGATTGATTATGCCGCGATCGCTAGAATCGACGCTCCAGAATCTTTTGGATATTGGGAATAGCTGCCTCAATTGCTTCTGGATAAGCAACAGTATGCTGCCAACTCTCTCGTTGGGTTAGTCTTTCTGACCAAGACTTTAAGCGTGGATAGTTCTCTAGAGGCAGGGAAGGGATTAATGTTCCAGCCACAACTTCTGCAAATGTAAGTTCTTCATTTACAAAGTAAGTCTGCTCATTGAGCAACTCTTCAAAGAACTGCAAGACGATCGTTACTCGCTGTTGTGCCGCTTCAATCTTCCAAGGCTCGACTTCTAATCCTACCAAGGGTCGGGTTAGAGGAATTGTAGCAGGTTGAAGTTCAACAACTGTAATCGTTTCAACCATCCGAACAATCGCAATTGCTTCGGGTTCGCTAGGCATTAATGATGGAGTTGGATACTTTGCCTCTAAGTAGTCCAAAATTGCCAATGACTCAACGACCCGAAATCCGTTATCTACTATTGTTGGAATTCGCTGAAGTGGATTAATCGCTGTGAAATTGTCGTGAAACTGATCTCCATCTAAGTTCACCAAAATTGGCTCGAAGGGAATTTGCTTTTCCAATAATGCAACCCAGACTCGACGAGCATTAACGGAGATTGGATTATAATAAAACTTCAGCATTAAAACTACACCTTCACCAATTCCTTTGACAATAATATTGACTCGATCTATTTCTATTCATAAACGACTTCAAAGCCCTATCCTACCCATACCTGAGTGGCAAAACGGTTGACTGGAAGCCTTGTTAGGTATACGCAGCCTGAAGTGCAGCGGTGTCTTCAAACATTTTGTATGAAACGATGAGACCGTTTTCTACTTTGCATACAAGCGCCCATTCGCATTGGAATACATGGCCGGTTTTCTTGACTCGATGTTGCATATAGCCACAGGCGAAAACGTAATTGTCCATCTCTGCCCATTTGTCGAACCTAAATGCTTCGGTATCAAATAGCTCCGATAGAATGGTTAAAAACCGTTTTACTCCTTCGCGACCATGAAAGGTTCCGTAGATTGGAACGGAACTCGGACCTTGAGCTTCAAAAACACCTTTTTCGTGCACGAGTTCTAGCGCTCCTGTTACATCACCGTTACCGACGCACGAGAAAAACTTTTCTACGGGGTTGGACATAACTTTTCCTCCAATGGATTCCTAACGGCTTAATTGAGCAGCAAGCAAGCTTTCGCTCTCAACTAGAATATTATGCTTTTGTCCGCTCCAATATTGTGTTATGCCCCGATCCCTTAACAATTATTTGTCTTTGCGATCGCCAATAACTTCCCCGCACTCAGAAACGAAGCAAAGCATTTTTGAGTGCTTAATTTTGGCGATAAATAGATAACTTTAACGGGTGTATCGTTTTCGTATAACGCTTTACATAACGGGGCGCAGAGTACTCAAGGAACGACAAGAAATTCGCTCGCCGCGCCCCAGTTCATGCAATTGTTATGCGACGCGCTCAGATTCAAATGAGAATAAATGCCAGCCCTCACCCTCTTTATCGAAAGGAACTGAGTCAATCTCTTTGCTTAAAAACTCACTAATTGCGCACCTCCAAAACTTTATCGCCCTTTGAGGGATGTAATCAGGATACGTATAAAACAGTGCCACGAAACGCTAAGATGATTAGCTGACTTAAGTTCTAGAAATTGTCTCAAAGATCTTCTCTGTTTCAGGATATTGCCTAGATAGCAATTTCAGAACGAACAAATCAGCATTTCAGCCACCAGCTTTAACGTAAGAATACGGATTTCAGACCATCACTTTTAAGCGATATGGTCCAGAGCAAGATACGTGTAATTCCGTGGCACTAAATTACACGTATCCTGATTACATCCCTGATAGATGACCCAAGCAGCAAGATATTGAGAGGAAAGACAACCACCAGCCGTTGCAATATTACCTTTTGCTATAAAGGATTGATTACTTGGACACCAGATTCAATTAGCCACGGACGAGTCACTAAATCGCTGCAAATGGGAATATTTTCTACCAGTCCGAGTCGTTTCATAATCAGTGCACCTGAACATTGTGAACCAATCAGTTGACCAGATGGATCGAGTTGAAAACCCGACATCAACTTCTCATCTTGAATCACAGTTCGGGTCAGTTTAACGCTCCCGAACAAAACAGCATCCGCTTGATTTATAAACGAGAATGGCTACTGCGTATGAACTACTACTATATTCATTGATGTTACTCTGTCGCTTGGCGCAACGATTTCAGCTTTCCAACCTTCACGTTTTACCCGATTTAAAATATGTAGAGAAACAAACGAATCGATTTCATTGAAGCCCTCGAATGTGACAATTGCAATTTTCATTAAGTCTACCTCCATCAACATCTAATAGGCTGTACCAACTAAACCTTGAAAATTTAACCAGTATCTCGGTGTGCTGCCATCACCTCTAATCGATGCCGTAGAACGTTTGAGATGAGAATGACGTTTCCCTAAGAACGCTTCAGAGCTGTGACTTCGATTTCAATTTTCATGCGTGGATCTGCAAGACCAGCGGAGATCATCATTGCGGCTGGACGCACTTCGCCGAAGTATTTGCGTAGTACCGGCCAGCATTGCTCAAATTCACCGCCGTTTGGCAAGACATACGTTACGCGAACGACATCTTGCAGACCAGAATTTGCTTCCCGCAGTGCGGACTCAATGTTCTTTAAACATTGCTCAGTTTGTTGGGGCAAATTATCCGAAATGGACATGGTGCTATAGTCGAAGCCAGTGGTACCTGAGACAAATATCCAGTCGCCAGCTACCACCGCTCGGGAGTAGCCGATTTGCTTTTCAAAGGTGGAGCCCGAGCTAATTAGTTTTCTAGTCATTACATTTCCAAACAAGTGAAGTACAAGCAGCCTGAACTGCAACGTGATCGATCTGTAGCTAAGACTCTTAAGAAAAGAGCGTGAAGATAAAGTACCGATTTAGTAACAAGAACTAAGAGTTACCAGTTACCTGACTGGCATACTATTAGACTGCTACTCCCTAAAGACTAAAACAGCATAACAATCCAAGATCAGCGCCCCGACCTGCGAGAGAGTCTCTTGCCACTACAACGCAATGGTCGGGTTCACTATATCGCATGGTTAGATGTCAATTTTTGGACTTGCCTTCTGCAAGTGCCTTCACATCGTCAGTGGTGAGAGGATTACCACCAATTCCCCATTCACCGCTCTTAACCTCTTCGATCACAACCCACGTTACTGAACGCATGTTCTCGCCTTCGATCTCCACCATTGTTTCAGTGAGCTTGCTGATCATCTCTTGCTTTTGTGTTGTCGTGAAAACACCTTCGATTAGTTTTACATTCAATAAGGGCATAGGTTTTCTCCAATCTGTAATTTTGAATTGCTGTAAAGGATAGTACATAAAAAAGACGAACGTTCGTCTTTTTTATGTATATTGATTATGACGACCGTTCGTGCTATTGTCAAGATATAAATTTCGATTTAATTCATGCCTGTTGCTTCGTCATCAAAGACCAGTTCGAAAAGTAGCGCCCCCCGGCGCTCTAGGGGACATTCCAGTCGTGACATCATTCTGCTCGCCGCAGCGAAGCTGGCAACAACAAAGGGACTTAATGGCTTGTCGCTTGGAGACCTAGCTGCTGAGGTAGGGATGAGCAAGAGCGGGCTTTACGCACACTTCAAATCCAAAGAAGAACTGGAGTTGGCGACGATTGAAACGGCAGCTGCGATTTTTGATAGTGAAGTGCTTCAGCCTGCAATGAAGGCATACAAGGGAATCGAGCAGCTTAAGGTACTAGCTAGTTCATTCCTTTCACATCTCGAGCGCAAAGTTTTTCCGGGCGGATGTTTTTTTGCTGCAGCTGCCTCAGAACTCGACACGCGCCCCGGTCCAGCGAGAGATCTAGTTGTCGATGTACTAGGCAAGTGGCTTTCATTGTTGAGTCAGTGCATTATTGATGCTCAGAAACTTGGAGAGATTGATCCCAACGCGGAAGTTGCTCAGGTGGTTTTTGAAATTGAGGCTATGCTTTTGGCTGCGAATTTCCTTTTTGTGATGATGAATGACCCAATTCATCTGACACAAGCAAGTAGAGGATTGGAAAATGTATTAGCGCGACTTGCTGTTGGTGTAGAGTCGCAGAAAATAACTAACCCCTTGGAAGCCTCAAATTGAATGCAAGATGGATATCATTTATCCTTTACTGCCTTTTGCGTACTGCTGGGATAGCTACTGGATACGTGTAAAAACCTGCAAGATCGGTCTTAAACGCGCATTCTATCGTTAGCTTTTTCGCCCCAAAAACTAAAAAATTTATTTCTTGAAATCTTCTCTCTGTATAGCTTTAAAGGTCATCTTGCAGGTTTTTACATGTATCCTGTAGCTACCCCACTACAAGTAATGCGAAAGTTGAAACTTTCATTATTAATACTCTTTTTGAGAACTATGCTCCTTTAGACAAGCTCTAATAAGCTATGGTTCACTCAAAATATGTGACTTTTTTCCTGTCTTTTGATATTAGCGATCGCAAAGAAATATATTAGAAAGGCGATTGTCACAGGAATACTAATAACATGCGAAATCCTAAGCCTCAGTTTTCGGTTCTAGTGGAAAATCAAAATCAAGCTTTCCACTAGAACCTATATAGGGGTGTAATTAAGAATGCGGATTTCAGACCATCACTTTTAAGCGATATAGTCCAGAGCAGATTCATCGTAGTTCCGTGGCAATAAAGCGCTTATCCTGATTACAACCCCATAAATAGCTATCAGCACAGTGATGCAACGATAAAACCATAAAAGCTATAGAGCAATCGCTCTTAGCACAAGCGATTGCCTTACTCAAAAAGTGTTAAATAGCGGAATTATTTAACTTCCCAGTGCACGTTGCCATTGTTATCTTTCACTGTTACCTCAATCGTTGCAGAGTTTCCTTTTACATCCTTAGCTTTGCACTCAAAGGTTCCACCAACTTTCACAGCCTTAAACTTTCCACCGCAGTCTACATTGGCATCAGCACCCGTTTTAGCTTTCAGGGTATCGACCATCTGAGTCTGGATTTTGTCCAGATCGAGAAATCCCTTAGAACCAGTCACATCCCAGTGAATATTGCCTTTGTCGTCGGTTTGCTTAACTGTAACTGTAATCGTGCTGTCATTTTCAGCTAATGCAGTACAGTCAAATGAGTCACCTGCTTTACCCTCACGTTTTTCAGGACAAGTCACCGACTGAACAGTAACTCCCATCTGTTCTTTAATCCCGTCTTTGATTGAGGCTTTTACCTTGTCAATATCCAAGTTCGTAGAACAAGCCGTAATGATAGAGACGAGTCCAAGAGAAATACCCACAAGAACTGCTGACTTAGGCATTTCCCATACTGGTTTCTTAACGGATTGTAACGCTGATAGCTGGCGAGATCTGAATAGATTCACAATTTCCCCTCAAGAAGATTGGATGGTAACACAGAGTATAAAACCTATTTTGGACAATGCTTACTAACAATCTAATCTACCTTCAGCACAACCCGATGAATTTTTTTAAATTATCGACGAATTCAACGGCTATTTGGCGATCTTTAATATTACCCAACCTAATCTCGTATTCACGATCAATCGTGATTCTAGGAATGAAAGATATTCGATCATTTTTATCAGGTGGAGCTTGTAAAAGATCGATTTTCGTAATATCTATAAATGCGTACTGTTTGATTTTTTCATCAAAAACTATTCTGTGCTTGTAGATAAGCTGTGTTTCCAATTTATCTAATAACAACTCCTCATAGTAAAAAGGGGATGTTATAGCCGAAGCCAAAAGAAATAATCCAAGCAAAAAGAGAATCAGAAATAAATAAAATGAAAAATTATTACCTAAGCCATAGCGATCGTATGAAACCGTTAAAGATGGTTCGTTTGAACGCAAAAAATTGTTTATGAATTCAAATGCTTTTTCACTTTCATCTTGAGAATTAAAATCATATATAAATATATTGTCTTCTTTAAATTGCTTGCTAACAGTAAATCTAATGCCAAATCTAATTAACGACTTAGTCCTGTTTTTATATAAATCTATCGCTAAGATTCTTTGAATTTCCATCAAGTTATTTTGTGGAAAACTCGAATCTCCCGACCTAAATATCTTACAATCAACTCCATCATTTTTAAAACGTACGCAATCGATTTTAATGACTCCAATTTTGGAATAACTCCTATAGTAATTAGATACACAAGTGCTTAGGAAGATTATTCCAACCCCTAAAATACCAGCGAATAAAGAATATTTCAATTTATGCAATACATTTAACGATGAAAAAAACATTTTTGTATTGCTATGTCTTTTTAAAACTAGGATTTCTTCATTTACTTGCTTATTAACTTGCATTAATATTTCTCCACTGAATTCACATTTAAAATTTGCGATAGAGATAAAAATTTCTATTAATAGTAAGAAAGCTATTGGGGAAATTCAAAGGTTAATTATTTAGTCCTCTTGTTAGAAAGTCTTCAAAATTGGGTACGGCAACGATTCGTGAAAACTGTATCACGATAGTCTCAGGAATAATATACAGCAATATTTTCAGCAATTGATTTGAGAAAGATGATCGCTTCCCATCGGTGGGAACCGTTAACTACTTCATTAACGTACAAAGTACTTTGTTTATAAAGCAAAGTTCAAAGTAAATTAACAAAAAAGCAGTCTTAACCGATTTTGGCTAGGGTTGCTTTTTGTTGCCAGTGACGACTTTTTAATGCGATTGCAGATTTACAGAATTGATATATTTATTACAAATGCAAAAAGATTATTGATTCTAGGATAAGACTACCTATTTTATGGCATAGACTTTACTCCCTCATCCCTAGGACGCATGAGTTTTTTTGTGTGAGTAGTTGTGACATTAAAAGATAAATTGATTACCTTTTCCCAAATATAAGCTTCTATGATTACTAATGAGCATTTTTGATAGATGTCTCATTAGATATACCGAATCCTGCTAGTCCCATTGTTAATGCTGGCATTCTATACTTACCTTATCGAAATCATAGGTTCACCAGTGCAAAAATATCTACATTCTTACTTATTTGCTTGCGGTTGTAGTTTATTAATGATGGGAGGATGTGCTTCTCCAACATTGAATCCCCAAAATTCTAATGCCCCTATATCTACATCAGCCTCGATAGCTTCAACACCAAAGGACACGGATAAACCCAAAGCTAATAATTATTCAGAATCTTTTATCAAAGACTATACAGATGGATGTGTGTCTGCAATTAAGAGCATGAAAACAGAGGATGAGAAAAAAGCTGCTTGTACTTGTGTTCTTAATAAAGCTCAGGAATCTTACACGGCAGAAGAATTTGTAAAGGCTTCTCAGGAGCTAAATATGGAGAAACAAATTCCTCCCAAATTGTTTGAAATAATGATTTCTTGCGTAAAGAAATAGAGTTGCTTCAGCTAGTGGTGTAATCAGGAGACGCACAATTTAGTGTTACGGAACTACGCTGAGCCTGATCTGGACTATATCGCCTAAAAGTGATGGTCTGAAATCCGCATTCTTGCATTAAAGCTGGTGGCTGAAATGCTGATTTGTTCGTTCAATATCCTGAAACAAAGTAGATCTTTGAGAAAATTTCTGGAACTTAAGTCGGCTAATCATCTTAGCGTTTAGTGGCACTAAATCATCCTGATTATACCCCCTATATAACTATTTACTGTGCTTTTGCAAGGCGATCGCCTTGCTTCTAAAGACTGAGTTTCGCCACTGCGATCGCACTGCAAAAAAGGCACAAAGTTGCAAAATGGCGATCGCTGTCTAATTGTTCAGAAAATTCTAAGAGTGATATATTGCATAAATGACAAAGGAGGCAAGACAATGACTGTCACAACGAAGCAGCAAATTATCCAAGAAGTTGAAGCCATGTCAGAAAGTGAGTTGACCAAGGTTCTAAAGTTGCTGCAATCCTTTTGTTTAACTAAGCACAAGCCCCAAGTCGCTGATATTAAATATCCCCTGCGTGGTTTACCAGTGGAATATATCGATCCCCTCGAACCAGTTGCCATCGGTGATTGGGAACTGGCATGATTGTATTAGACACGCATATCTGGATTTGGTGGGTGCATGGAGATCCTAAGCTCAGTCAAACTACGATCGTTGCAATCCAATCCCATGAGTCTGATGTAATTGGGGTAAGCGCGATATCCTGCTGGGAAATTGCCAAGTTAGTTGAGTACGATCGCTTGAAATTGCCCTGCTACTCGCTAGGGGAGGCGATTGATTGGAATTGGTATTTTTACCAGTCCTATTAGACAGTCAAGCAATTATTCACGAACAAAAATGTTGCAATAATTTTTGCATATACACTTGTGGTAACCGCCAAAACGCCTTTGACCGTCTACTAGATGGCGCAAGATCATTTTAGGACTTACCTTAGAAAACCCAATGCCCCAACCACCACTCCCCCAACCCCAACTCGATCGCACTCCAATCACCCTCGACCAATACGAAGCCTATACACCCGAAAAACTGGAGCTAATACATGGCTTCTATGACTATGGCTACCCAGATGATTTCAAAGGCTTTTACCTTGCGATACTCACAAATATGGGACTAAGCGCCGCCGTTAGCCATGTACCAATTTCCAAGTGGTTAGCCACCATCCAAGAGGTAGCTTTGCAAAACCCCAAGCTTGACGATGCTTTGCGCGATCGCTTAGTCAAAGGGATAGCCGAGTTGAATGCAGTTGTCGAGTGTTTGGAGTCTGGATAAGGCGATCTGTTCTAGTGAAAAATCAAAATCATGAAAAAGCGCGGCTTTGTAATGTATGGCTAAAAATCTAAAATTGAACTGCCTGAGAGGTCAAACTAATTGGGCTGATATAGCCTTGAGCTTGTTATGTCTGCCTGCACTCTTATGGGGTGACTTCATCGCGTTCGCACAGCAAGAAACCTCGCAATATGGACTAGGGCTCCAGCTACAGCAGAGGGGTTCTCTACATGCGTCACGGAATTATTGCATCACCGCGATCGCACCGAAAGATGGTGGTCGAACACTTTCCCATCAACCTACTTTGTATTTTTATCTCAGCAAAAACAAAACTGAGCGAAATATTTTCATATCTGCATTAAGAATAACGCTGCAATTAGAAGAAGGTAAATCTGTTCTCAGGTTTAGAGTCAAAGTGGAGAATTTAGCAGAAGGGCTGTACAAAATCGCTTTGCCTGTAGACAATTTCCCAAACCTTAATAGAAAGATTCAACATTGGAGATTGAATGGAATAGATACGGAGTCTTTAGACTTAGAAGATGCGTTTGCATACGTTCAGCAAGGATCTAATGAGAATGTGCTGAAGGAAATTCAGCCGACAAGTACCATACTAGACAAGGCGCATATCTATGCGAAATATTACTATTGGTATGATGCTTTTGATGCTTATAGTCAATGGTTACAGCAAAATCCAAAAGATGCGGTGGCTCGGCGCGAACGGGAAAAGATGCTCCAAGAGAATCTCAGTAGCCGATGTGTTGATGTTTACAAATTCTCATCGTTTGAAAAATTGCTCAAAGAGATCGATGTCAAACCTGCCAAAGCGATCGCCTTAGTCAAAAAATAAACCATGCCCTCTCTGATCCCATCCCTCAACAGTTGCGTCGCCCGAATGACATCAGGTGAAAAGCGCTTTGCGGTGAGATTGGAGCAGAAACTTTATGACGATTATCTAATCTGGTATGACGTGCCCATCGGCAAAAAGCAACTGCACCCCGATTTCATTGTCTTGCACCCGTTGAGAGGCTTATTGGTACTAGAGGTCAAAGACTGGAAAATCGACACCATTCTCAACGTCACTAGAGCCAACTGGACAATCGCCGATCGCAACTCTGGCGAACCCAAACAAATCAAAAATCCCCTAGAACAAGCCCGAACCTATGTTCTTCATGCAGTAAAGCTACTTGAACGTGATGCCGAGCTAGTCTATGCGATCGCAAATGACCACGCTGGTAAATGTATCGTTCCCTATGGCTATGGTGTTGTGTTTACCAATATCACAAGGGCAGTTTTTGATAAACAAGGGTTAGGAGAAGTCATAGAGTCAAACTTGGTAATCTGCAAAGATGAGATGCTCGAAAGTGTTGACGATGGAGAGTTTCAACAAAGACTATGGGATATGTTTCCCTACCATTTCGATCGCACCCTAAGCCCGCACCAAGTCAATCGCATCCGTTGGCATATTTTCCCAGATATCGCGATTCAGCAATCTTTGTTGCCAGAACCAGAGGAAGATGAAGTAATAACACCCGTAGCGATCGCACCTGACCTCATCAAAATCATGGACTTGCAGCAGGAGCAACTAGCGCGAAGTTTGCGGGGTGGACACCGTGTAATACATGGTGTGGCGGGAAGTGGCAAGACTCTAATCTTGGTTTACCGTTGCCAATTTTTGGCAGAGAAAAGCGAAAAGCCAATCTTGGCACTGTGCTATAACATCTCGCTAGCATCGAGGCTGAGACAAATGCTCAAAGAGAAAGGAATTGAGGAGAGCAAAGTATCGGTGCAGCATTTCCATAGCTGGTGTGCGGAAATGTTGCGACTCTACAAAGTTCCTTTACCCGATCGCACCAAGTACTAAGGACGAGAGTTTTTCAGTCAATTAGTTCAGCAAGTGGTTCTAGGGGTAAATGAAGAGAAGATACCCAAGGGCAAATATGGAGCAGTGCTATTAGATGAATGGCACGACTTCAAACCGACTTGGTTCAATCTCATCGTGCAGATGGTTGACCCCGAAACTAATTCGTTATTGGTGCTATACGACGATGCTCAGAGCATTTACGAACGGCGAGAAAGAGGCAGATTCAGCTTTGCTAGTGTGGGCATAAAGGCACAGGGACGGACGACCATCCTCAAACTCAACTATCGCAACACTGAGGAGATTTTGAGCTTTGCCTATGAGTTCACCAAGAACATCATGCAGCCGACGGAAGATAGCGAAGAAGATAGTCCTGTTCTCATCAAGCCGCAGAGTGTGGGCAGACATGGTGCAAAGCCTACGTTTACAAGACTCAGTAGCTTCTCAGCAGAGACAAAACATATATATCGCATAGGGGAATATCGCGAACGGGGTTTAGCTTGGAATGATATGGCGATCTTGTATCGTTCGGACTTTATGGGGCGATCGCTGAGCCGTGCTTTGAAAGATGTCGATATTCCTGTGGAATGGTTGAACGAAGACAGTAACAGCAAGCGTTACCAACCAGAAGCGCAAAGCGTGAAATTGCTAACGATGCATAGCAGCAAAGGTCTGGAGTTTCCAGTGGTGTTTATTCCTGGTGTTGGATTTATGCCAAATCAGTCTCAGGCGATCGCGGACGAGGCAAGGTTGTTGTATGTAGCGATGACTAGGGCTACTGAGCATTTGGAGTTGAGTTGTGATCGGGATTCGGTGTTTGTCAGGAGGTTGGAGAAGGGGATTTAAGGTTGCGATCATTGAGAGGATGGGGTGCGATCAGGTTTAATCGCACTTCATAATAGTCACTAGAAAAGAGGTTTTGATATATATACAATAATTGCAATATTTCATGAAAACATCAGTGTTCCACCGTGATATCAAACCTGCTAATTTAATGCGCCGTAGTAGCGATTGCTGCCTTTATAAATGAATAGTTTAGAGTATATTATTCAACTATATGAAGCTTTCGAGATCGAGTAAAATATTCAAATTCTGCGACAGGTAATCGCTGTATGGTCAACACAACCAATACACCAAATCAAACGAATATTCTTGCCGCTATTGTCTTTACAGACGTAAAAGATTCCACACGGTTAATGGCTACTAACCGAGATAGAACATTGAATGCAATTGTGCGCGATCGCCAGATACTTGAGTCTATTTGTAGTAACCATGGTGGAAAAGTCGTTAAATCTCTAGGTGACGGTCTGTTGATGTACTTTACTAGTGCTGAAAACTCCGTAACATCAGCGATTGTTATGCAGAGAACGCTCGCTGAGTTGTCTTCAGATCTCACTCCAGAAGATATATTAGAACATAGGATTGGGATTCATCTAAGTGATGTCGTACTTATTAACGGCGACATTATGGGCGATGGTGTAAACATTGCATCGCGGATTCAGTCTTGTGCCAAACCTTGGGGCATTTGCATTTCACGAGTCATTTTTGATTCTATAAGTGCTGTTGTTAAAGTACCCATTGATGATGGAGGATTAAGGGAACTCAAAGGCATACCATACTGGGTAAGAGTTTATCACTTAATACCAGTAGAACCAAAGATCGCTGCCCGTGAAGATGATGGCATTATCCTTGAAGAACCATTAGGTCAGGTTCCCCCACATTCTCCTTTTTATATCGATCGCCCACCCATTGAGCGTGATTGCTTTGAAGCAATTGAAAAAACAGGAGCGCTAATCCGCATTAAAGCGCCGAGACAGATGGGAAAGTCTTCATTGTTAGGCAAAATTTTGCATCACGCTTCACAACATGGGTGCCAAATTCTTTCTCTCAATTTCCAAAGTGCAGACAGTTCTGTATTTGCCGATCTAGATAAGTTTTTACGCTGGTTCTGTGCCATTGTGGGGAGGCAACTCAAACTAAAAAGTAAGATTAGCGATTCTTGGGATGAGATTTACGGTAGTAAAGACAATTGCACGGCATACTTTGAGGATTACATTCTTCCGAAAATCGGTGGTGCACTTGTGATTTCACTAGATGAAGTAGACTTACTCTTTCGATACCGCGCGATCGCTGAGGACTTTTTTGGATTGCTCAGGGCTTGGCATGAAGCTGCAAAAAATCATGATTTGTGGAAGCGGTTGCGGTTGATTGTCGTTCACTCTCAAGAAGTTTACATTCCACTAAATATCAACCAATCGCCGTTTAATGTTGGACTGCCAATAGAATTGAAGGAATTTACTTACGAACAAGTGACCGAGCTTGTTGATCGGCACGAACTGAGATGGACGGATGTTGAGATAAATCGTCTAATGGCAATGGTTGGCGGACATCCTTATCTAGTGCGCGTTGCGTTGTATTACATTGCCCGAAATAACACTAATCTTGATGAGGTTTTAAGAAACGCTCCAACAGAAGCAGGTATTTATAGCGATCACTTGCGCCGCCACCTATGGAACCTAGAGCAGAATCCTAAGCTTGCCGAAGCAATGAAAAAATTGGTGAGTAGTAAAGAAGCTGTGCGTTTGCCTTCAGAGGAGACCTTTAAACTAGATTGTATGGGACTGTCATTACTTCAAGGGAATGATGCGATTCCACGGTGCAATCTTTATCAACTTTATTTTAGCGATCGCCTTGGTGTAGGTAAAAATCTATGACAAGCCCAAACTATTCCTATCAAGTAGGAGGTTGTCTCCCCGCAAGTGCTTCTACTTATGTACGGCGACAAGCCGACGAGGATTTGTATGAGGGTATAAAAGCTGGAGAGTTTTGTTATGTACTGAACTCAAGGCAGATGGGCAAGTCTAGCTTACGAGTGCAAACTATGAAACGATTGCAAGCGGAAGGTTTTGCTTGTGTTGAAATCGATATGACTTCGATTGGAAGCCAAAATCTTACTGCCGATCAGTGGTATGCCAGTATTGTTCGCAATTTGGTGAGTGGGTTTAGATTGGGTGAGCAAATTAATTTAAGGACTTGGTGGCGCGATCGCGATCTCATCTCGTCTGTTCAAAGGTTTAGCGAATTTATTGCAGAAGTTTTATTGGAATTCATCTCACAAAGGATTGTCATTTTTATTGATGAGATTGATAGCGTACTTAGTCTTCCATTTAATGCCGATGATTTTTTTGCATCGATTCGCGCTTTTTATAATAGCCGTGCCGATCGTCCTGATTTCTATCGCCTCACTTTTGTTTTGCTCGGTGTGGCGACTCCTTCCGATCTCATTAAAAGCAAGCATATCAGTACACCTTTTAATATTGGTCGTGCGATTGAGCTACAGGGATTTGAAATTGATGAAGCCCAACCACTTGCAGATGGTTTAGCAGAAAAAGCTGCAAATCCTCGCGCTGTGGTGCGACAAATTCTTTACTGGACAAAAGGACAACCATTTCTGACCCAAAAGATCTGTAGATTAATTCTTACTTCTGAGGAATATATTAAGCCGAATACAGAAGCAAAATTTGTTAAGAAACTAGTCTGGGGATCGATTATCGAAAATTGGGAAAGTCAAGATATTCCCGAACATTTGCGAACAATCCGCGATCGCTTGTTATGGCGTAGCGATCGTACCAGCCAACTTTTGGGTCTATATCGCAATATCTTGATGAAACAGGCTGTTATGTTTGATGGAAACAGTCAAGATCAAATGGATCTGAGACTATCTGGCTTGGTCATTAACTATCAAAACCGCTTGATATCTCACAACGTTATTTATCAGAAGATCTTCAACATTGAATGGATAGATAGCGTATTAGCGAATCTATGTCCTTACTCGAAAAAAATGAACATTTGGCTTACATCTAGTAAACAAGATGATTCATTGTTGCTCTATGGAGAAGAACTACAAGTAGCTCTGGAGTGGACAAAGGATAAATCTTTAAGTGGCAACGATTTTCAGTTTCTTACTACGAGTTTGCGAAGAGTCAGACCTTTCAAATTTGAAGAAGAATTATCAGCTAATTCTGAAGAAATATTAGCACATATTTCCCTTGAATCATCGAAGCTTTTGTCTGAATTACAGACCCAGATAGAACTTGGCATAAAGCAAGATAATACTAAAGAGATGTTTGATATTTGGTTTGATCAAGGAGCAGCACTACAAAAAGAAAACAAATTTGAAGAAGCTGTGGCTGCTTACGAAAACGCTCTAAACTCTATATCTAAATATGAGGCTTGGTTTAATAAAGGTCTATCATTATGGAAATTAGGTAGATACGAAGAATCTATTGCTTCCTATGATAAAGCAATAGAAATAAAACCTGATGACTTTGTATCATGGAACAATCGAGGTATTGCACTAGGAGAATTAGGAAGATTTGAAGAAGAGATCGACTCCTACAACAAAGCTTTAGAAATACAACCAGACTTTTCTGATTCATTTTATGGTAAAGCTTGTGCTTATACTTCTATAGGAGAAGCTGAAAAAGCCATAGATAATCTAGAAAGAGCTATTCAGTTGAATTCATTAGAGTTTCTTGATTTAGCAAGGAAAGATAAAGATCTTGACTCTCTGCGTTCCAATCCAAGATTTCAAGAATTAATTACCGATTTACCCACTATTCTGAATGATAAGACACAAGATAATGATCCTGATAAATTTTATAAGCAAGGAGTTTCTCTTAGAGACATAGGTAGATATGAAGAAGCTATTGTTTCCTTCGATATAGCATTGAGAATCAAACCAGATTTTTATGATGCATGGTATAAGAGAGGTTCTACGCTTAGGAATTTAGGTAAATATGAAGAAGCATTAGACTCCTACGATCAAGCTTTGAAAATTAAACCCTATAAAGGCGTAGTATGGTTTCAACGAGGTCATGTTCTATTAAAATTAGACAAATATGAAGAGGCTATTTCGTCTTTCGATAGAGCAACACTGAACAACCCTGATTCTGACGAAGCTTGGTATAAACGTGGTTTTGCTTTAGGTAAATTAGGTAGATACGAAGAAGAGATAGAATCTTATGATAAAGCTTTAAAAATTAATCCTTACAAATATAATGCATGGTATAACCGAGGAATTGCTCTAAGAGAACTTGGTAGGTATGAAGAATCCATTATGTCCTATGACAAGGCACTAGAGATCAAACGTGACGACTGCGAATTATTGAACAATCGAGGTGTTGCGCTTGTTCATTCAGGTAGATACGTAGAAGCGATCGCATCATATGAAAAAGTTTTAGAGATTCAACCAGAGCATTCAAGAGCTTTGTATAACAAAGCTTGTGCCTATGCTTTACAAGGAGAAATTGAACCTGCCCTAGAGAATCTTCAAAAAGCTATTGAGTTAAATCAATCAGAGTATTGTGATTTGGCAAAGAATGACGAAGACTTTGATTTAATTCGTGCTGATTCAAGATTTCAGGAATTGATTTATGCTATCATCATTAATGAAACTAATTTTTTATCAGCACCCGATCCAGATATCAATTCTTTGCGAAATATCGATTGCAATCGGCTGCAAGATCTATTATCATCTGGTAAATGGCAGGAAGCAAACAGCGAAACCAACCTTCTTATATTGAAATTAACTAATCGAGAAAAAGAAAGGTTTCTTAGGGCAGATGATATCAAAAAAATTCCTCAAATAGATCTTCTAACTATCGATAGATTATGGCTGAATTATAGTAATGAGCGATTTGGGTTTAGTTTGCAACAACGAATTTGGAATGATTGCCATGCTTCGCTAGATATTATTAATGGAGCCTATGATTTTGGATCTAAAGTTGGATGGTGTGTTAACAATCTGTGGTTACATTGGAAAGATATGCACTACTCCTTAAATGCTCCTGAAGGTCATTTACCTACATTGCTTCTTAGAGAAAGGACTAAAAGGATTTTCCTTAAGCATTTCTTTTCCCATATTGAAGATTGTCTTCAACTATTTTCCTATATTGAAGATGGTCTTCAGCTATATTTAGTGAATATAGTTTCAACGAATATAGAAGGTAAATTTGTTGGTCAGTTTCCAGTAAAAGATAAGCTAGTAAGAATTTATCAAGGTGATATCACTAATCTTGAGGTAGACGTTATTGTTAGTTCTGACACTAATAATTTATCAATGCTTGGTGGTATAGCTAGAAGAATTCGCAAGGTAGGAGGAGAAGAAATCTTACATGAAGCTAGAAACTTAGCTCCAGTATTACCAGGACAAATTGCTGTCACAAGAGCTGGGAAGTTAAATGCAAAAAAAATATTTCATGCATCAGTTTCAACTAAAGCCTCATTTGAACAAGTGATTTGCACTTGTATAAATAGATCCGATCAAAATTCATTTTCTAGTATTGCACTACCCTTATTAGGTACTGGAGGGGCAGGTTTTCCTTTAGATCTAGCGTGGCAGATAACATTAAAAGAAGTGGTAAAATTGCTATCTCACCAAACTCAAACTCTTAAAGAGGTTGTTTTAGTGATTTATGAAAAAGAAGTTGTAAAATCTCTTGATGTCGTAGGAACCATAGAAAAAGCTAATAGGGAAGGATGGACATCTCTTTTGTCTTAATCAATCAATATTAGCCCTGCTTAATCGACTGGATAGTTAATAATTTGTGCAATGTATTATTTTTGTCTGATTTTTGATATGCGATCGCCCCTCAATCCATTTCCACAAGCACTACAATCTTGGCTAATTTCCCCTAGAGCCATATGCAATCGCGGACGAGGCAAGGTTGTTGTCTGTGGCTATGACTAGGGCTACTGAGTATTTAGAATTGTCGTGCGATCGGGATTCAGTGTTTGTGAGGAGATTGGAGAGGGTGCTTTAGGTGTGAGAACGGATGGTGTTACGAAGTGCGATCGATTATGGAGTGGATAGTATTACATTGCTATGTTGTTGCAAAATATCCCTAGTACAAATAGCTAAAAAACTGTGCAATTGCTAGGAAATTCGATCTATTTCGCAACGCAGATTTGGAAAATCTCAATCCAATCATAATATTATGCTAAATCTAACTTATTCTATTGGTATTTGGAAATTTGTTGGAATTTACTCAATATATAGTCTAGTCAGTATATATCTTTTCTATCTGACTTCATTGCCTGGTCTCGGCGCACTAATTATCATTGGTGTTACTGCTGTTTACTATATAGCAATGGGATTTGTGATGTTAACTACTGCATTTGTGAGATCGCGACGATCTCGAACATGGCATATTAGAATTTCTTTCTCTCTTATGCTTTTGCTTGTAATTCTTGTACTTCAAGTTATTATTCTCTTATGCAATTTCAACAGTAGTCTCCCCTCAATGGGTTATTACGCATCATGTATTCCTTCTCAAAATTTTATTCAGCGTATTATAGCGCCATTACCAGAGGGATCTGATTGCTCTACTCCGCCTTGGATCAGTGGAAGTTGGTTGTTTATTTTATATCTGCTTTATAGCTTTACTGGAGGGATTTTCTGGCTTTGCGCAATTTTCTCCGCTAGAAAATAATTTGCAATCATATTTAAGAAGATTACTTGTAGAGAATCATTCTAATTATCTTCTTTAGACCCAATTCAGAAATTTACGAATTTTCAAAACGATAAGGATAATTATAATTCCACCCGCAAGAAAAACAAACGATACGACAAATACTGCCTCCTGAGAAAAACCTGTTTCAAGGCAAGAAATATTCGGTGAACTTGAATTGTAAAAGACTTTAATCTGAGAACCAGTTGGATACTTTGCGATTATAGTTTGTACATATTTTGCATCAGTACTTTTATCAGAATAAAATGCAATAGTGTCTCCAGAATATACTTTTTTGGCTACAGTATATTCATAGCTGACATGAGGTGTGAACAAGTATTTATATTTACTAGATGCTTCTTGAGTAGAAATATACGAATTTGTTACTTTCCCATTTACACTTTCCCATGACTGACTTTGATAACTATTTGATAAATTATTTAATATCGGTAAAAGTAAATAGCCTAAAGCTATTAATATTCCTATACCAAATAGATAAAAGAAAAAAAGCTTGATTTTATTACTCTTGAACATATCTAATTTCTAAATATAAGGGGTAACTTTAAGTAATAAACAGAAAGTTGAATAGAAATTGCCATCAAATATAGTGTCACAATCTTAGCAAATTTCCCCTAGAACCATATGCGATCGCGGACGAGGCAAGGTTGTTGTATGTGGCGATGACTAGGGCTACTGAGTATTTAGAGCTTTCATGCGATCGGGATTCAGTGTTTGTGAGGAGATTGGCGAGTGTGTAGGCATTTCACTTTATATTTAACTCAGCCTATCTGCTTAGACGCATTTAAATATTAAGATGAAATGCCTACGGTGCAAGCGCAGTGTGCACCATAAGGTTAAATTTAGTTTTTAATTATGCCCAGCGACTTAATTAAGCATATTCAAGAAACTGGTAATGCCATAGTTAGTTCATAACGCTTATTTACTGCATCCCAATTAACTACATTCCACCAAGCATCGAGATAATCTGCTCGGCGATTTTGATATTTCAAATAGTAGGCATGTTCCCAAACATCATTACCCATAATTGGATAGTTTTCTTGGATTAATGGACTATCTTGATTTGCGGTGCTGATTACCTTCAGTTTTCCATCTTTTGCCCGAACGAGCCATGCCCAACCGCTGCCAAATCTTTTAACTCCAGCATCATTAAACTGCTCTTTGAAATTCGCAAAAGTCCCAAAGTTAGCATTGATTGCTTCAGCGATCGCACCTGTCGGTTCGCCACCCGCTTTGGGAGCCATAATTTCCCAGAACATTGTGTGATTTAAATGTCCACCACCATTGTTGCGAACTGTAGAGCGGATATCTTCAGGTATTGAGTCTAATTCGCGAATCAGTACTTCGACGGTTTTCCCATTTAATTCTGGATGTTTTTTAATGGCGGCATTCAAGTTATTAACATAGGCAAGATGATGCTTGTCATGATGTAATTTCATAGTCTGAGCATCAATGAATGGCTCTAAAGCATTGTATGCATAGGGCAAAGGCGGAAGTTTAAACAGTCCTGCTTGCGAATTCTGCGCAGATACTTCACCAACATATGGAAACCCAATTGTTAGTGAAATCGCACCAACCAACAAGCATAAAACCATGAATAATCGCAAAGGTTGAAGTTTTATCATGAATTTTCTGTTCACAAAATTTGGTAAGCAAATCGATGCACGAACTGCTCTATTATAATGACCGCCATTTAATGACTGTGGAAGGTGTACCGAAGTGTGGGATTTATGCCGAATCAGTCTAAGGCGATCGCGGACGAGGCGAGGTTGTTGTATGTGGCGATAACTAGGGCTACTGAGTATTTGGAGTTGTCGTGCGATCGAGATTCCGTATTTGTTAGGCGATTGGAGAAGGCGATTACTGGTGTGGGTTAGTGGGATTGCTTAGGTCTTTAAATGTCACTAATCTTATTGCTTCAGCCATGATTCAACAGTCATAGATGATAAAGTGTCCCAGAAATCTGGCTTTTCAGAATTATCTCGACATCTTAAGTATGTCTCTATTTCTACTGGAGTCTTAGACTTACTTGATGAACTCTGTATCAAATGAGGTCGTTTTTCTCGTGGCACCTGTTCCCACTCTTGGAGTGTTTTCATTTTGCCAAAACCATCTGGAATATGACCTACATGAGAAATTGTTATTCCATTTGTCCAAATACGGAGACGACCAATAATAGGCTTTTTGATATAAGCAATCTCATTTGTGCCTGCTTTGTAAACTGCTCTGTTGATGGAATTTGGAGTAGGTAGCCATAAAAATAAGATTGGTTTTTGGCTAGTTTGCTGAAAACAAATTTCTGCACATACTCTCGTTTTCCCAGAGCCATAAAATATAGATTTTTTCTCAACAATTTCTTTCATTCGTTGACTACAACCAAGGATTTTGTTTCTTACTTGCAGAATGCCTTCCTGTTCTTCTTTTGCACAACTACCTAACCATTTAAGCAATTGTTCAGGGGGATCGGGAATATCACCTGAGCTAGATAATTCAATTGGTTGATACGGGATTAGATACTTTTTATGAATAAATTCTTTGCCAACTTTTTGAAGAAGAAAGTGAAAACATTCTTCTTCCCTAAAAACAGAAAAATTGAAGAGTGTAAAGTTAAGTTTGCTATGCTCTCTATCAATTAAATTATGACGATGGTAGCTTGGCGCGATCGTAATGAGTTGTACTGGACGAGAATAATCTACTTCTTGTGAGAACGGTCTTTCTTCTACAAGATTTGCATAATAACGAGTTAACTGCTGAATTAAATACCGATCTTCAACATTCTTTAACTCTAGAATTACAAGACCTTTATCCCTATCAATAGCAATAATGTCACATATTTCACCATTACAGTTATATTGTTGCTTGAGGGGCGTAAGTTCAAATAGCTCAGTAAGACTAGTCCATACGAATTTCTCTAATGCTGCTTCACTTATAAACTCCCATCCATTAGATGTCTCATGCAAAGCTACGCCACTAGTCATATTTGAACAAAATCTCAGTAATAGGCAAAAGTAAACATTATCGTAAATTATTTAGATGTTGATGTCTAGGTTAATTTGAAACCAGTAGCGATCGCCCTAAACCCAATCTCATACAAGTTATAATCTTGGCAAAATTCTCCTCGAATAAAGAAAAGAAATTAATTTGTAGAGTTGACAACATTAAAATGAGTTTATAGCGCAGTTTATTATCTATCCTAAGGAATAATGACTAAGGCTTAAGCACATTAGTAAGAAACTGACTAAGTACATTGCCAGCAGGAGCATAGTTACAAACTACATAAAAGGCATTATATGTCTGGTCACCAAGTGTTTTAGTCCCCTTAGCAGTACCACACCCCAATTGGATAGTACTCTTCCACACAACCTGCGTAAAATGTCCAGTACTCTGAGAAAAACCTGGGGAATCATATTTATACTGGCTCACTTCCTTCTCATACCAATTTTGCATCGTGCTATTGGCTAGTGTATCTGGGGCAATAGCATTTTCCGTAGTGTAACTAACGAAAAGGTTTTCTCCAGAACCGCTTCTCTGGTCTTGATTACTATGTTCAAGCTCACCTGAAGAAGCAATCCGCTCTGCCCAAGCTTGAGCTTGAGCATTTAATTGTTTATCAATCAATAGATCGGGGCTATGATGAATACTGCGATAATAATTATGCTTTGATAGTATTGTTTTAATAAATGTAGAATCAGCAGTATTTTCAAGTGTAGGCGGTTGAATAACATTAAGCTGATCTGCAATCTCTTTAGCGATATTTGAAGGAACGTTTGGTGGTGACCAGTTTGCAGGATTGAGAAAGTCTTTTACTTCAGTTTTTTGATTTATAGCATCCAGATCCAAAGTTGAAATGGTGTTTTGAGGATAAGCATATCTCTCACCCTTTTTAATAAGTTGCTCCTCTGAAATTCTAGTTGATTTAACTTGGATATCTCCCTCAATAACGTCAATTGTTATACCAATTTCAGAATTTAATGTTTGAATTATTGTTCGTTGAGTTCCGGGCACGATAGTTATTGCATCTGAAGCTTGAGCTACTAATAGGCTTTTGATTTTAGTAGCTTTAGCAAGTTTTAGGTTATCAAAGTTAAAAGAAGATTTAGTATTTATATTTTCAACTTTTAATCCATTACGATCGCCACAAGAGCGATTTACTCCTCCCTGCTGCCACCCCATCAAGTAATTCCCACTAATAATGCAAGAAAACCAATAGTTAGAAGAGTATTCACTAGGTAGAGTTTGCATAATTAACCCGCCATACTCTCGCGGATTTTGTTTCGACAAATGGACAAGAGAAGCTTTAGATCGGTTGTCACCTTCCACGATTAAACGATCCTTTAGATTCCTAAGCTGGGAGAATCCATCTTTAACTTTATCTGTCCGATTATTATTGTCCGAACGAATGCTTAAACCTCTGCCCTTATAACTATAAGATTTACTGATTAATACACTAATTGGTTGCTTGGCTTCAACTGAATTATCAAACCAAAAATTAATGACTAGACTGACAATAAGAGTTATTAATCCTACAAAAAAAATCGTTAACTGCTTATATTTTTTGTTTTGCATAAGGGTTTTCCAAAATTTAATCTGATTCATTGCTCTAAAGTCCATGACTCTACTTTGATTTTCGATTTGGGTTTGATATCGTTTTTGTTAAACCTAGACATTTATCCAAACTGTTTTCAATATCACTAATGGGTGGAGTAAATATTGAACTAATAAGGGTTTGTTTACCTAATTCTGTGCAAGTAGGTGCTGAATCCTTTTCGATTGAACCATACCAGCCACAACGTTTATTTGTGTATTTTCTCCATAAATGTTCAATATCTCTAAATGTTTCACATGGGAACCGCTCAGCCTCTTCCGCATTGTCAATGGTTCCATTACCGTTCAAATCAGCTTTAGCGCCAAAGTCAGACATTAAAATTTTATAAGTAGTCCGTAATGCTCCAGACCGAGCATTTTCAATATCGGTCATAGAGGCATCACCATTGACTTTTCCAAACATTTTATTACTGAGTTCAACTTCTAACTGTGGAAGTCGAGATTGTCTAATAGTCTCCACAATTCTATCTTGAGCTTTTTTAGCAATTACGTTAATAATTTGCCCATCTTGAGATTGAAACAGTGCGGGGGTAGTTTTAATTGCTTTATTTAGTGAGGTTGTATCTGTCAAAATCTTGCGATAGTATGCAAGTGCTAATTGAACGTCCTCTTCTTTTCTAGTAGAACTTAGCCTATCGGCTTCTTCTAAAAAACTAGGCAGTTTTTTGAGAAGCTCTGGTTTAGATGGCTCAATCCCAAGTAAGAATGCTTTTTGTACTTGTTGCGCCTGCTGCTGCTGTTGCCATGCAAACAATATAGCTAGCAAGGCGGCAACTGATAGTCCAGCTATTGATATGGCAAGCTTTATTCCTAACTGCTGACGCGCTTTATATGCTTTTTGCCAGCTAGTGCGGTCTTCTACACTTGCTTGAATAAATACTTTCTCAGTTTGGCTTAAGTCAGATTCCTGTTTTAGAAACCAATCTTCAGCCTCAATCAATGGTTTTCCTCTTAATAAAGCTTCGCGATCGCGACCACTTATTTCCCACTGCTTAATAATTATTCGTAGGCGGTCGCGCCAATTGAGAAAAATTTGGTTGTTTTCAAGCCAATTTCGTAATAACTCCCAGTGGCGAAATAAAGCTTCATGGGTTATCTCCGCCGTTTCTCCATCTGTTTGAGTAGAGAGGGTAATTAGTCTTACCTTTGGGTCTGCAAAACTACCTATTATTTGTTTAACTTGTTCTGCTGTCCCCAAGGAAGATACAAAATTTGCAAGCAGTTCTCTGTGTCGAGCGTATTTGATCGTATCGCCAAGTTTAACCTGTTGAACTAGGCTCAAAAAAACTCCTCGAGCAATTTGCTGCTCAATAGGACTAAATTTCTCATAAATTCTTTGTGCTTCACCAGCTAAAGCTCCCCCTACTCCTCCAATTCGCTCTATTGTCGCGATTGGAGTTTCTCCTTGTCTCATACCTTCCCAAATCTGAGCTAAAGCAAACTGGAGTAATGGCAAGGCTCCCTCGCGACCATCAGTTTGCTCAATTAGAAGCTTTATAGTTGCTTTATCAAGTGGATATCTCGCCTGTTTTGCTGGCTCTGCGATCGCCTCTTGTAAACACTGCGTATCCATTGTTGGTACTAGGAAACCTTGCGATGAGAACAAACGGTTTAAAGTCGAATGCTTTTGCGTCTCATTCAAAAAGTCACTACGCATTGTCAGAATAACTGAGACATACCGAGATCTATCACTTGCTGCATAAAGCAAGTTGCCAATCATGGCATCTCTTATACTGTCATCCTTGCATTGAGAATAGACCTCCTCAAATTGATCCACCAATACAACTAATGGTGTTATATCAATTTCTGGCAAGGCACTAGCGATCCTCTGTAACCCATCATATTGACCTGATGTATTTTTGAGTTTTAACTCTTCAACAAATTCCCTTGTCTTCTTTACTGGAATTAAGTCATTTCCAGCTATCCGTGCTAGCACAGTAGCTAATGCTTCTAGCGGTTGTGTTCTTGGAACTAATATTGCCACCCTTGCTTTTTCTTGAGCTGGCAAAGGATGCCTTCCCAAGTAAGGAATCAGTCCAGCACGAACTAGGGAAGACTTACCAGAACCCGAAGGACCAAAAATAGCCAACAAACGAGTCTCTAAATTTTGTAGGTCACGAAATTCTTCCCACAGATGTTGAATATCTTGCGATCTCCCAAAGAAATTAGCGCTGTCAGATTCCTGAAACGCTAATAGACCTTTGTATGGATTAGCTCCGATATCTAAAGAACTAGCTTTAGCTACTGGGCTTTCGGTCGCAGTAGGATTTATGATTGCCTGTCCACCACAGACATATACTATGATTCCACCATATACTTGACCGATCGCTTGGTTGCCATCTCCATCTACTCTTTGATTAATCTGAGGTATAACATTTGGGTTTAGCAAGTCATCAGACATAGTGTGCGATTCCTTTGTTTACTCGCTGATGGTCACATTTCCTTTAACATTTCCAAATACTTTGCCGCCTGTAACCTGACCGATGACTTGGTTTTGGTTACCTGTTACTGTCTGATTAATTTGCAACCCAAACTTGTTATCTGAATCCGTTTCTGCCAGAATTTGGGAGATCTCCTCAGCTAAGTCTGGATTTTCCTTAAGTAAGGTTTCCAGTTCTTCCTTAAATACTGCTTTACGAGCTTCACTATCTGGTTTTGCTGCTACTTGTTCCGCAGCAATTTTTGCGTCGTCTTTTGCTTCTAACTTTGGATGGAGCTTTTCCCAGATTTTCTTAACCATCTCCCAACCATCTGTACCAATCTTGCTAGAAGCACTCTCTACTGCTTTGCCTCCCAGTTTCATTAAAGAGGGCAAAAATGAACTAAGTAGAGCTGACAATGCCGCGATATCCATGTGATTCAGCCTGATGATTTAATAGAAATAAAACTAAATTTGACGGCTGTGCAACATTATTACTTGCCGAATTTTTCTAAATTAAATCATTTAAATTATATGTTTGTTTTATTACTCAAAGAAACTTAAAATTTGTGGTAATTATTTTGTCACGGTAAATTCTTTATTTGGATCGCTATCCGTTACAAAATGCGATCGCATATAAATTTCATCTAACTAGCGCTATGATCTTGGCAAAATTCCCCTAAAACCATATGTAATCGCCACTAATCTTATTACTCACAACATTACTTGTTGTCGGTTGTGGACAATCTGATACTCCTACGACAACCGCAGCAACACCTACTCCGAAACAGCCAACACAAACGCTAGACAATGACTATGGCAATGTCAACTTAAAGGCAGGTAATCCTAGCAAAGCCACGACCGATCCCGCGAGTGCCGACAACTACTTGCTACTCAAACCTCAGTATGTGCTGAGCTATAACAAAAGCCGCAATATAGCGAATTGGGCATCATGGCAATTAAATAAATCTTGGATGGGTGATGCCCAACGTAAAGACCAATTTAGACCCGATCCTGCTTTGCCGAAAGGTTGGTATAGGGTGGTGACTAAAGACTATAGCGGATCGGGATTCGATCGCGGACATCTTGTTAATTCAGAAGATCGCACAAAAAATGATGTGGACAACGCTGCAACCTTTTTATTAACCAATATCCTCCCCCAATCACCCGATAATAACAGGGGTGTTTGGGAAGAGTTAGAAAGCTATAGCCGTAAGTTGGCGCGAGATGGCAAAGAGTTGTACATCATTGCTGGTGGGAATGGTGTTGGCGGCGAGAGTAGTAATGGCATGGCTTCTCAATTGAAGGGGAAAGTTACTGTTCCATCAACAATGTGGAAGGTTATCTTGGTGCTAGACGCTCCCGCCAAAGGTTTAGCAGGAGTCAATAGCAGCACACGCACGATCGCGGTAATCATGCCAAACAAGATGGGACGTGATAAAAAGTGGCAAGATTTTTGCACAACTGTTGGCGAAGTGGAGAAACTAACGGGTTACAACTTCTTTAGTAATGTGCCGCCCGACATCCAAAAGCAGATTGAATCAAAGAAAGAGTGTTAAGTTTCGACTACCGTAGTTTTGAGTCCCACCAGATCGGAACCGATCGCACCGACGATATAAACATCAATCTCGACTGTGCCAACTCTAAAAACTTGGACATTTTCTAATGTGGCGATCAACCCTTGCAGATCGCGAAATCTTTGTGCGATTTCCCGATCTTCATCGTCATACCAATCTTGATCGGTGACAACGGGTGCAAAGAAATCTTCTAAGGTAACAGATTCAATCGGTGTGTCTAATGGTTGTAGTGATCGCTCAAGGATTGTTTCAGGTGAGAGAGTTGCAGATTCCCACGAAAAAGGTTCTAGGGGATATTCGGACTCACTGGGAAATAGTAAATCTTTGGATAGGGTCGAGAGGCGATCGGTGATTTCTTTGGAAGTCATTGGTAAAGCCTAATTTTGTTTGATATGACCATACTGCGATCGTTGGATCGGATGCTGTTACATAGTGCGATCTGTCATAAGTCTTTATCATTAATTTCTTAATTTATTCTTTCCTGAAGAATTGAAAGAAAATAAGAATGATGCCAAAAGCTACGATAAAAGCACTATATGAAAAGACAAATAGATTTTCCCAGAGGAAAAAGTTAGGTTCGATGCAACTTATACTTGGTGAATTTGGATTGTAAAAAACTTTTATCTCTGCACCGATTGGATACTTTGCGATTTTAGCTTCTGCTTCATTTTTGTTGGCAGTTTCAGTTGTATTAAACGAAATTGTATTGTTTGTATAAGAAGTTTTAGCTACGGTATATCTGTAATTAATGTTTGGAGTGAAGTAATATATAGATTTACTTTTAGATGAACTAATAAAAGAGTTTATAATTCTCCCATTAACACTATCCCAACTCTTATTTTGATAGCCTTGAAATAAATTGTTTGTGGATTTAGTTAATGAAGGGGTTACCGTATATAAAATCCATATTCCAAACAGAACAAAAAAGACATTAAGAATTGAATAATGCTTGGGCATATTTGAGTTGTCAAGGTGAATTTTCTAACAATAAATATGGATTAGAAAACTTTTGTATTGATATTAATTTTACTTACTCGGATTATGCGTTGAAAAACTTTTCAACTAAAACAATACTAAAATTTAAAAGATTTTAATATTTAGTTTCAGGAGTAGGGGTTGCTAATTACTAAGTACATGGTTATAGGGAATATTCGGACTCACTGGGAAATAGTAAACCTTTGGATAGGGTCGAGAGGCGATCGGTGATTTCTTGGGCAGTCATAAGTAAAGCCTAATTTTGGTTGATATAACGATATCGCCATTAATGGATCGGGTGGTGTTACAAGATACGATCGTCTTAGGAACGGATAGCGTTACAAGTATCTGTAAACATTTGCACTCGTTAAGTGTGGAAATGCTGATTATAATTTTCCACTAGAACCATATGCGATCGCTAATCTCTATAAACCATGAATAAAATACTCCCCAGCGATCGCACTCTTGACAAGCTCAAAATTTACAAACAGTTTCAGGCTTGATTGGACAAACCTTTTCAGCAATCGGATTGGAGTCAAGTTCTAGGTGAGCTATATTTGTCAAACTCGCAATAGGTTTAGTATCTCTAATTTGATTGATAGAAAGGTAAAGGGCAACTAAGTCCGTCAAACTCGAAAGAGGCTCAATATCTCTGATTTGATTGCGTTGAAGTGTGAGGATAGTCAATTTAGTCAAACCTTCTAGAGGCTTAACATCAACGATCTGATTGCTATCGAGTCTTAGGTCATTTATTTTAATCAAATTCGCGAGAGGTTTAATATCGCTGATTTGATTGCTGGAAAGATCGATTCTAGTCAATTTAGTCAAACTCGAAAGAGATTTAATATTACTGATTTGATTGCTATCGAGGAAGAGCAGAGCTAAATTTGCCAAGCCAGTTAGGGGTTTTACATCATTGATGTGATTGTTAGAAAGGTAGAGTCCACCTAATTTCGTTAACCTCGCGAGTGGGTTAATATCGCTAATTTTATTGTATTGAAGTTCGAGCCGAACTAAATTTATCAAGCCTGTAAGAGGTTTAACATCGCTGATTTGATTAAAGGGGAGATCGAGTACAGTCAAATTGGTTAAACCCTCTAGTGCCTGTATATCTCTGATTTGATTGTTATCAATCAAGAGAACAGACAAGTTTCTCAAACGAGCAAGAGGTTTTATATCTTTGATTTGATTGAAGGAAAGGTAAAGTTCATTCAATTTTGTCAAATTAACAAGAGGTTTAATATCGCTAATTTGATTGAAGGAAAGGTTAAGCCAAGTCAAGTTTGTCAAACTTGCAAGAGGCTTAATATCGCTGATTTGATTTTCAACAAGATAGAGTTCAGAGAGACTGTTAAGTTTGGAATCAGCTAACTCGCAGTCCTGAGTTTTAGCCGTCTTTAGCAGTATATCAATCGTCTTTTTGGTTTCAGTAGGGAGAGAATCTTTTTGCAGACACCACTGTTCAAAACTTTGAGGATGATTCGGAACTGCCCCTAACTGTGGGACATGACACGACAAAAGTACTGTGAAAACTGAAAGAATACTGGGTACGAAATGACACTTCATGAGGTATTAGGGGATTTGTTTATGGCAACGGGATAGGAAGCGCTCAAACGATACAGACAAACAATATTGGTAAGTTCTACTCTAAATATCTGGTGTTGAGAAATTACAAACATTCTCTCGTTTGAAAGGACAAATTTTGTTGTCTATTGGATTTTCGTAGAGAAAAAGAACAGTCAATTTAGTTAATCTCGATAGAGGCATAATGTCTTTGATTTGATTGCTAATAAGATGGAGCCTAGTCAAATTAATCAAATTCCCAAGGGGTTTAACATTACTGATTTGATTTCTATCAAGATTTAGTCCAGACAAGTTTGTCAAACCCTTTAGAGGTTTAATATCTATAATCTGATTAGATCCTAAATTGAGTTCAGTCAAATTAGTTAAATTTGCTAGAGGATACACATTGGTGATGCGATTGCTTTCAATGCTAAGTTCGGTCAAATTAGTTAAACTTGCTAGGGAATTCACTTCGTTGATGCGATTGTTATTGAGACTGATTCCACGCAAATTGGTCAAACCAGCAAGAGGCTTAATGTCGCTAACTTCATTGCCAATTAGGCTTAGATATGTCAACTTCACTAAACCTGTAAGCGGATTAATATCGCTGATGTGATTGTCGTAGAGGCTGAGCCAAGTCAAATTAGTTAAAGCTCTTAGAGGTTTGACATTTTGGATTTTATTACTGCTTAGCCAAAGTCTAGTCAAATTAGTTAAACCTGCTAGAGGTGCGATATCTTTAATCTGATTTTCTTCGAGATAAAGTTTATGTAAATTAGTCAAATTTGCTAGAGGCTTAAGATCGCTGATTTGATTGCCATAGATAGTGAGTTGGGTCAAATTAGTTAAACCTGCGATTGGATTTAGATTGCTAATTTGATTAAAAACTAATTCTAGATGAGTCAAATTAGTTAAATTTGCAAGAGGTTTAAGATCGCTAATTTGATTTCTAGTAATAGCGAGGTGAGTCAAATTAGTTAAACTCGCTAATGTAATTAGATCGGTTTTTTTGTTACCATAAATTTTAAGTTCGGTCAAATTAGTCAAACTGGCTAATGGCTTCAGATCGCTGATTTGATCGCTGACAAAGTCTATTGTAGAAAGTCTGTTTAGATTGAACTCAGCTAACTTGCAGTTTTGCGTACGAACTTTTGCTAACATTACCTCAACTGTATGCCTAGTTTCGGCTGGAAGAGAATCTTTTTGCAGACACCACTGCTCAAAGGTATGAGGATGATTCGGAACTGCTTGTGCCATTGGAACGTGAAGCGATGGAAATGCGGCAACAATTGAAATGCTAAAGGCTAAAGAATATTTCATAAAAGCTCCAATTTTTAAGACTCGATCGCTTATCCACAAATCAAAATGTTTTCATTCAGGATATTGATTGCATTTCATTTCAAGCCTGATTGTTCCTTATTAATTACTGAATTATTGTTGGATGTCACTCGCATATACGATCCATCTGAGTTTCTCCATGAATATGCTCGGACGGATTTATCTTTACCCTCTTCACAACTAGACTCTGTACCCAAAATCTTATTTACTTGCCCATAACTCATCCCAGTGCGGATCTGATTGTAATCTGCCATCGTAATTTTCTTGCGATTTTCCCCGCCTTTAGAAAATCCTATGTCTCCCGTACAATAAGCGGGAAAAGCAGCTAACCGAACCTCTTCTGCTATTCTATCTTCCGACTCATTATTCGATCTGATAAGGATCGCTGCCAAAATTCCGATTCCTGAGATAATCAAAACTATTATGATTAGTATGACAGTCAAGAGAGTGCTAGGGGTTTTCGGAGATTGGTTAGGCATGATGATGCTTTAGTGAAGTGATAGGAAAACTGTGGCGACTGAGAAAGCACGAGATACTAAAGAAGATTACATATTGATTCCGATGTTTTAGGATTTTATTACTTGTAGAAAGTTATATTTGCGATCGCTGACGGGGTATTATGCGATCACGATCGCACGGTCAGCCACTATAAACATTGGTATTCGTTCTAGGGGAAAATTAAAAGGTAGTGATCAAGAGGGAATGATAAGAATCATAGATTGGATGAGAGTATTGTAGTGATGGACAAAAAGCCAAATCATAGCAATGTGATTATCGAACTTTTTA
>QBML01000046.1 GCA_003242085.1 Pseudanabaena frigida
GTTTTTTCCTGTTCACTTGCTTTCTTTTTTATACCATTCCCTCTTGATCACTACCAAAAATTCCGTATATTGAACATCTTCAGGATCGATGTCATCCTCATCTGCCGCAAAGTAAACCACCACACAGCCTTTTTTCTCTAGATGATCCTTTAACCGTAATAGCTCAGTTGACTTACCGCCGCCGCGATGTCCTGCGTATAGCTGACACACCATGCGATCCGATCGCAACAACTTATGCCCCAAGTCCACTAAAATATTCGTATCGCCCCGCACCTCTGCACAATCCACATAGGCGGGAGCACCCGCAGGCAATGGCTCAAACGGATCAAAAGCGTTATAAATCTGAGTCAGCAGATCTTGAGACATGGGGTTAGATTGTGAGAAGGTTTATCAGCATTATAGATCGCCTAATTCAAAAACTTCTCTACACAACGGGCAAAGATCTCCACACCAGTCGCCAGAGCTGTCTCATCAAAATTGAATCGAGGGTGATGATGGGGATAGGCTAAACCCTTATCTGGATTGGCGGAACCGAGGAAGAAATAGCAACCCGCGACAGCTTCCAAAAAGAAGGATACATCTTCACCGCCCATAGTTTGGCATTCAGGAACGATACCTGTGGGAGTTTCGATCACATTTTCGGCAACGGAGCGAACTAATTCCGCGATCGCATAATCATTAATTACAGGTGGATAGAGCTTGGTATAGTCCAACTCATAGGAAGCACCATGCGCCGCACAAACACCAGCGATCGCTTCCTCCAAACGTAATGCTAACTTTACACCCACTTCAGGATTAAAGAACCGCACCGTGCCACTAATCAAGGCAGAATCAGCAATAATATTCGTAGCAGAACCAGCGTGAAATTCACCAATGCTAATCACAGCAGATTCTAGAGGACTGACATTGCGAGAGACAATGCTGTGAATAGTATTAACCACCTGAGCCGCTACTAAAATTGAATCAATCGTTTGATGGGGAAGCGCACCATGTCCGCCGCGTCCGATGATTTTGCAATAGAAGTATTCTGTTGCTGCCATTAAGGCTCCACTTCGCACACCGACCGTTCCAAGAGGCAAATTATTCCAAATATGCAAACCAATCACCGCATCAACTTTGGGATTTTCGAGCACCCCCGCCTCGATCATCGGTTTTGCGCCACCTGGCCCCTCCTCGGCTGGCTGGAAAATGATTTTCACAGTGCCGCTAAAATCGGCGCGATGTTCCCAGAGATATTTTGCCGTGCCAAGGGCGATCGCCGTATGTCCATCATGACCGCAAGCGTGCATCAGTCCGTCAATTTGCGATTTATAACTAACAATATTTTCTTCTTGAATCGGTAGCGCATCCATATCAGCACGGATCGCTAAAACTTTGTTGTTGCCTTTCTTTGTACCAGCGATCGCGGCAACGATGCCCGTTGTGGCGATCCCTGTTTGGTGAGGAATACCCCATGCCGTTAATTTTTCCGAGATCGCCGTAGAAGTCCGCTTTTCTCTAAAACCTAACTCAGGAAAGCGATGAAAATCTCTGCGCCATTGGACGAGGCTAGCTTGCAGATCGAGGATATCGGCGCGAATCTTGAAATTTGTATGCGTGGGTGAGGCTGTAGTAGCAAAAGACATAGGATTGTGAGGAATTGACTATTGAACCGATCTTAGTTCAAAAAATGATAGGGCGGCAAAGCATCACTCCATGAGATCTGCCAATGGGAATGTTGATCTTCCCACGATCGCAATGCTTGCTGTAGTTGTGCGACTTGAGATCGTGGCAGTAATGCATAAACGCGCACATCCTCTGAGCCTTGAGTTTCTACATGCTGAAATTCAGGTTTATAGAGGTCAAGATTTAAGTTGTCAGTAATCGTCTGGCGATAGGCGAGAACTTCCTGTTGTAACTGCGATCGCCATTGTTCTTGTTGTAAATATTGAGAGCGTTTGGCTAACAGATAGTCTTTGCCTCTGAGATCGGTAGCAACTTCTGATTTGGGTGCGATCGCTGAGCCAGTGATGAGAAATTCGGCATATCCATCCAGTCTTTGTAAACTCGCTAATAATTTTTCATTCTCTTCTTGCAAATAAGTTTCTAAAGCACTAATGGAAACAAAGGCAGTTCCAAACCGTAAGGGTAGGAGCGTGCGATTGTTAAAAAGTTCGCAAATCAAGCGATCGTGGTGAACGATCGCTTGCATTAATGATTGCTCTGGCAAAAGTTTCAGCGCTTCGATATCCACATCTGGCTCAATCGCCGCGATTAGGCGATCGGATCGCAAATATTGAATTGGCTTGCCTGTAATTCCCAACGGTAAATTTGCTGGCGCAGGTGCAAGTAAAATCGCAAAAGTATAAATCATGTTTTTAAATCAGCTAAATATGCTTCGCATATTTAGCTTTAAAAGAGAGGGGTGAGGGCTATCTTCTGAGCTTAATCTGTTTCGGAACTTTAATATTGTGGGTTCTATGAAAGTCATCTTGCACTTTGGCAGTGAGACTTTTTGAGACGCGCTTCACGACAAAGCCGAGCACTCCGTCACCAGTTTTTTGGAGTATGTCTTGAGATAAGAGCTGAATAAATTGAGGAAACTGTAAAGTTACAGTGAGATTTAAATCCCATTCAATGCTAGTCATCACCGCATTTTTTCCTGATTTATCATCTGCCTTCACACCCAGAGTTTTCTCTTCTAAACGCATCTCAGCCTGAAAATCCACTTCATATCCTTGCGGTGCTTGCTCAGGAATAGGAATTGTTGTAATACGATAAACAGAGTTTTCATCAGGCGGCAACAGATTTAATCCTACTCGCGCATCAACTTGAAATCCCATAGCCCCAACTTTTCCTACACCCATAGCATAGCCAGTTTCACCAATTGGGTCAGCCTTAAAGGGATGAGCACAACGTCTAAACCAACCTTGATGGGCATCAAGGTATGTCATCACTGTACGCTGATCGGCCAACAAGTCCATGTGCCCAATATAGTGATTGTGAAATGCACTTTTTTCAGTATTCTGATTAGGCTTGAGCTGTTTTGGGTCGGAGCTTTGCGTATCTTTTGAGTCCTGTTCGTCTGAGTCAGGATCTTGAAGATTGAACTTAGAGTCATCAGTAGTCGCACCATATTGAGACAGCATCGCCGCTTCCTGTGCAGAAGTCAACAAAAAATCAGAATCATTTTCTCCTAATATTTCTTGACTTGGATCTTGATTGGCAGATGATTGATTCGGTTCTTGCGACATGACAAATACCTTAAGACTGCTTTACGAGATTTATGACGCTTTGCGCGGCATAAATTTCATTTATTAACTATTTAAACCATAATAAGTCTAGAAGTTCGATTAGTGAAAGTCTATGGCATCTCGTACAGCAGTGATGGAAGCCGTCGAAAAGCTCAACTATCGGGTCACGATAGGCGATGTGGCGGCGCAATCTGGACTCGATTTGAATACAGCACAACGTGAAGTGCTCGCACTTGCCTCAGAAACAGGTGGCAATATTCAAGTGGCTGAGTCTGGCGAAATTGCTTATAAATTTGCGCCAAATTTTCGCGATATCCTTGTCAGCCGTTCATTTTGGCTACAGGTCAAAGAATGGCTAAGAGGAGTTTGGAAATGGGTATTTTACGCAATCCGTATTTCTTTTGGCATTTTGTTGATTGTCTCAATTTTGATCGTAGTGCTAGGCATTATTGCCGCGACGATCGCCCTGAATAGCCAAAATCGTAGTGATAACGATCGCAACGATCGCCGTAGTGATAATCGTGGTGGCGGCGGCGGTTTTATTTGGCTAGGTGGCTGGGGCAATCCCTTCGGCAACCCCTTCATCATGTTCGATCCCAATTATTACGAGCCGCAACAACTGCGTCGGCGCGATCCTGACGAAATGGGCTTTTTAGAAAGCGTATTTTCATTTTTATTTGGTGATGGTAACCCCAACGCCGATCTCGAAGAACGTCGTTGGCGCGAAATAGCTACCATGATCCGCAGCCACAACGGTGTCGTCGTTGCCGAGCAAATTGCGCCCTATTTAGATAACATCACCTACAAGGAAAATGATGAATATTTTGTGATTCCCGTGCTGGCAAAATTTAATGGGTTCCCTGAAGTCAGCGATGCAGGAACCCTTGCTTATAAATTCCCCGAATTACAAAAAGTTGCCTCCGAGCGCAAAGCTAAAACTAGCAGCTCCTATTTGCAAGAAAAGATCTGGAAATTCAGTCAAGCTCCTCAAGGCAAGATTACTTTAGCGATCGGTTTAGGTGTTTTCTATCTGGTTGCCTCACTATATCTTGGCAGTTTAATAGGCGATCCAAGACTTGCTAAGTCCCTTGTCGGCTTTTTAGGTTTCATCAAAGCGGCTTACGGTTTTCTATTGGGCTATGCAGTGCTATTCCTATCTACTCCTTTAGTTCGCTATTTTGTCTTGCAATATTTGAATAAGGGTATAGAAGATCGCAACCAAAAACGCACCGCCCATGCCGAACAATTACAAAAGCCATCAGCAACATTAAGTGAAAAGCTAGACTTTGCGCGTACCTTTGCCACAAAGCAAGAGGTAATCGACCAAAATAATCTCGCCTACACCACCGAGCAGGATTTGGCGGATCAAGAATATGCAAAAATGCTCAAGGAAAACAAAGACATGAAATAACTTGCTTTGCAAGTTATTTCAACACAAATTTTAAGAAAAATAATGAGTCAAAAAGAAGTAATCCGTAGCGCTAATGCTCCTGAACCAGTTGGTCCCTATAACCAAGCGATCACCATTCCTGCAACCAGCAAATTAGTTTTCATGGCGGGACAAATTGCGATCGATCCCGCGATCGGCAAGATCGTTGCTACCACTGTCGAAGAGCAAGCCGAACAGGTCATCAAAAATATTCAGGCTGTTCTCGCTGAAGCAGGTGCAGACATAACCAACGTGATTAAAACCACCGTATTTCTAGCAGATATGGCAGATTTCCCCAAAGTGAATGCAATCTACGGCAAATACTTTCTTGCGCCATTCCCTGCCCGTTCCACCGTTCAAGTCGCTCGCCTTCCCCTCGATGCCCTCGTCGAAATTGAGTGTATTGTCGCCATCTAAAGAAACAGCGATACTGTTCCTTAACCCAAGCCTTGCTAAGCAAGGCTTTTTTAAATTTTCTAGAGTTATAAAGTGAGTTAAAAATGAAAAGTTTGTGGAGCGATCGCGAAGCATCAGAATATAAAACTGATTTAGGGTTAAGAGTATATACATCAAGGTTATTAGGGTGCGATCCCTCATTGGTGCTGCATGGTGGTGGTAATACTTCCGTCAAAATTCGCGAGCAGAATATCGTTGGCGAAGAAGAAGAGATTCTCTATGTCAAGGGAAGTGGCTGGGATTTAGAAACGATCGCTGAAGCGGGTTTTGCCCCCGTACGCATGACGCATCTCTTGAAATTAGCAAAATTACAAGTTCTCTCAGATTCACAAATGGTGAATGAACTGAAGACGCAAATGACGAAAGCAAGTGCGCCTGCGCCATCGGTAGAGACGATTCTCCATGCTAGCTTGCCTTATAAATTTGTCGATCATACCCATGCTGATGCGGTGATTTCGGTAACAAATACAGCGAATGGATGGGAACGCATTCAGGAAATCTATGGCGATGATGTAGTAATCATTCCCTACGTAATGCCAGGGTTTGACCTAGCAAGAGTCTGTGCGGAGAAATTTGCTGCGGAGAAAAGCGATCGCACGATTGGCATGGTGTTAATGAATCACGGTATTTTCTCTTTTGGCGAAACTGCACGGGAATCCTATGAACGGATGATAGCCTTAGTCGATCGCGCTGAAGTTTATTTACAAAAACATCATACTTGGGAAATCTCACCACCAGCCTCTCTGATTAGGGAAAGCGAGCAGAGAATAGAGATTGCCCAACTAAGGTCTGAAGTTTCTCAAGTCGCGGGGTTTCCCGTAGTTCTAAGTTCCCATACCGATGAGAATAGTTTAGCCTTTGCCCAAAGAGGAGACGTGAATATCATTTCGCAGCAAGGCTGTGCGACTCCTGACCATGTGATCCGTACTAAGCGTTTGCCTCTAGTCGGTAGAGATGTAAAGACTTATGCTGAATCCTATCGTGCTTATTTTGCGGAAGAATCGCCTAAGTCAATACAGCCAGTTACTATTCTCGATCCCGCACCCCGTGTCATCCTCGATCGCCAATTAGGTCTAGTCACAGTGGGTAAATCTGCTAAAGATGCCGCAATTGTCGCAGATATCTACGAACATACGATAGAAATAATCCAGCGATCGCAACTTTTGGGCGGATATCAAGCATTACCTGCTAGCGATATCTTTGCGGTGGAATATTGGGAATTGGAACAGGCGAAATTGAAAAAAGGAGGTTCCTCTCCTGCTTTTACAGGTGAAATTGCATTAGTCACGGGTGCAGCGTCAGGTATCGGTAAGGCTTGTGTAGATTCATTATTAAAGCGCGGCGCAGCAGTAGTTGGTTTAGATATTAATCCCGCCATTGAGAAGCTATACGATCGCCCTGACTTTGTCGGTGTTACTTGCGATGTCAGTGATGAAACTGCGATCGCTAAGGCTCTCGACCAAGCCGTAAAATCCTTTGGTGGTTTAGATATTCTCATTCTCAATGCAGGAATTTTTCCCTCTGGCTGCCGCATTGAGAATCTCGATACTGCCACATGGCAAAAGGTAATGCATATCAATCTCGATGCCAATTTAGTCCTAATGCGTGAAGCCTATCCATTGCTCAAACTTGCACCTAATGGCGGTAGGGTTGTGGCGATCGGTTCTAAGAATGTCCCTGCTCCAGGCCCTGCGGCGGCGGCATATTCGGCATCAAAGGCAGCATTAACGCAATTAATGCGGGTGGCAGCTCTGGAATGGAGCAGCGATCGCATTCGCATTAACACGTTGCATCCCAATGCGGTGTTTGACACGGGGCTTTGGACAGAAGAGGTTTTGACATCCCGCGCCAAGCATTATGGATTAACGATTGAGGAATATAAAACCAATAATCTGCTCAAAGTGGAAGTTACGAGCCACCATGTCGCTGAACTCGCCGCCGAGATGTGTGGCAAGTTGTTTGCCTGTACGACGGCTGCTCAAGTTCCTATTGATGGTGGTAACGATCGCGTCATCTAATTAAGAAAGGCTCGCAATGTGGACTTTCAAAACCCAAACAAAGAAAGGTGGCGCTTTGCGCCACCTTTCTTTGTTTGGGTTTTGAAAGTCCTAAGCTAAACTTGCATTACTATACTTTTCCTTAACAAAACCAAATATGATACAGATAGAAGGAAAACTAATTCAGGGGCATCAGGTAGCATCTGGCAAATCCCCTAATAGTCCCTATACAGAAGGTACAATCGCTACACAAATACCATTCTTTCAAAAATTGGGTGTTGATTTTTCTCCTTACTTTCAAGGTACTCTGAACATAGATATTTCGCCTCATATTTACGTTATGAAAAAGCCTCAATTTTCCTTTCAGCAAGTAAACTGGACAACCGCACACCCACCTGAGGATTTTTCATTTTCAAGATGTCACATCATTTACAACAACGAGAGCTATGATGGCTGGGTCTATTATCCACATCCAGAAACTAAAATTCAGCATTTTCATAATTCTTCAGTGATAGAGTTAATTGCAATGCCAATTCCTAATATTAAATATGGCGATCGCCTAAAGATATCGATTAACAATTTAGAGATTGATGTTATCGAAGCATAGTGTCATTGCTATAGATTTTGAGATTCATGATTTTCACACCCAAAAGAGAGAGATAGCATAAAGGTCTATCTCTCTCTTTTGGGTGTATTTTGGGACTTATTGATTAAATTTTGGAAACTAAGGTTGGGTTTGTTCAATTTTAACTATCTATTCTAATGAACTGGCGATAGATTATAGGCATAAAGTTTTCTAATACTTGATTTATATGGCAATTCCTCAGCACTTAACCAAGATCGTTGCCACAATTGGTCCCGCAAGCAGATCACCTGAAGTATTCCGAAAAATGGTGAAAGCAGGTGTAACTGTAGCGCGATTGAACTTTTCTCATGGCAGTTATGAAGACCATGCCAAGACAATTAGTATGATTCGTGAAGTGTCTGAAGAATTAGACGTTCCGATTACAATTTTACAGGATTTGCAAGGTCCTAAAATTCGAGTTGGTGAGTTGCCTGATGTGGGGATCGATTTAGCTGAAGGTGATGCAATTACGCTAGTTCCAACAGATAAGTTTCAACAAGGCGATCGCGTTTATACGAATTCTGTGACTATTGACTATCCATACGTTGCCGAAGAAGCCACTATTGGCACACAAGTCCTCTTAGCCGATGGTATCTTTGAACTCAGGGTAAGTGGCATTGAAGATTATGCTGTTCATTGCGAAGTAATTAAAGGTGGTCTTCTCACAAGTCATAAAGGCGTAAACTTTCCCAGTCTAAATTTGCGGTTACCGTCAATGACAGATAAAGATCGACAGGATTTAGCATTTGGTTTAGAGCAAGGTGTCGATTGGATTTCTTTGAGCTTTGTCAGGCAAGCCGCAGATGTGAGAATGCTCAAAGCATTAATCACAGAGTATGGGAAGTCTGATGTATCAATCATCGCTAAAATCGAAAAACCTCAAGCGATCGCCAATCTGGAAGAAATTCTCACTGTGGTCGATGGAATTATGGTAGCAAGGGGCGATCTGGGTGTGGAGATGCCTCCAGAACAAGTTCCTACAATCCAAAAGCATATTATTCGTCGTTGCAATGAAATCGGTATTCCCGTGATCACTGCTACACAGATGCTAGAAAGCATGATCCAAAATCCGCGTCCAACTAGGGCTGAGGCAAGTGATGTAGCAAATGCGATCATGGATGGAACTGATGCGGTAATGCTTTCGGGGGAATCAGCAGTCGGGGCATATCCCGTACAAGCCGTAGAAATGATGACGAGAATTGCGGCTGAAGTGGAGAAAAACGCTCAATTTGTCAACTATCCTGCTTCTGGAACCGATGAGGTTCATGCTATTAGCGAAGCACTTCATGTGATTACTGATACGATCGACTTCCGTTGTATTGTCGCTTTTACAGCAAGCGGTTACACTGCAATTCTCGCTTCCAAAGAGCGTCTAAAAATTCCAATTATTGCCCTCTCACCAAATATAAATGTATATCATCGCCTCAATTTAGTTTGGGGTGTTAAGCCCTTGTTACTAGATCGAGAAGTAACCTCCTTTGAAATGGTAATTCAACAGGTGGAGTCATGTTTACTAGAGCGTAATTTAGCGATCGAGGGCGATCTCATTCTGATTGTTGGCGGTATTCCTATGGGCATCAAAGGAGGCACAAACTTCCTTAAAATCCACATCATGCCTTAAGAAACACTTCTAAATGATTATTGATAGCTTTATGAGAGCTTGATTTTTATTATTTAATTTAACAACAAAGTTGTTTAATTACTACTAGAGTGATATCGTCATAAACTCTATTCATACCGATAAAATCTTTGAGGTTCCTGATGATAGCATCACAGATAAATTGAGCCGATTCTTGATTATGTTGTTTGATCGTCTGACATAAACGATCTAAACCATAAAACTGGCAGTTTGTATTTTCTGCTTCTGTAATTCCATCAGTATAGAGAACAATTATATCTCCAAGCTCAAGAGTGATTTTGGCTTGCATAATAAAAGGGCTAATGTCAGCTTCTAATCCAATCGGAAACCCCAAATCATTAGTATCAATTCGCTCTATTTCACCCCCAGATCTCACTACAATCACCTCTTCATGCTGACCCACTATACTCAATTTCCCTTGATAATAATCGAGCAATAAAAGAGACATATTTTTATCAGAATTCATCCGTTGAGCATTCTCATACATTGTTGTATTCAAAGCTGTCAGAAAACGCATCGGATCGGTTTCTTGTAACGCATCTAGGGTGCGAACAGCAGTCTGCGCCATGATCATCAAAACACCACTTTCCAAACCATGTCCCGTGACATCACCAATGCCAATTTTAACTCTTCCATTTTGATGTAAAACATCATAATAATCACCTCCAACCTCAGTTGAAGGTTCCATAAATCCTGCTATATCTAGATCTTGAATTGCCTCTAATTCTTCAGATCTAGGCAAAATCATTTGCTGTAAACGTCGAGTTAACTCTAGTTCCGAACTCATGCGCAGGTTCTCTTCCTGCAAACGATCATTCAAATGCATAATTTCTAAATTAGCAGATTTTAATGCTTCAGTTCTTTTTTCAACACGACTCTCCAGTTTTTGATTTAACTCTTGTAATGAAAGATGAGCTTGGTCTCGTTCTTGCACGTAGCCACGAATCTGCAAAATAATGATAATTGCTGTCAGCACCAAAATCGGAAAGCTTAGGCCCGCTAACAATAAAGATTGGAATAAGAACTGTCGATATTGAGAGAGACTATTTTCTGTTTCTAGTTGTATGGCATTTCGAGTATCTAAAATCCCTTGAGCATAGATTTGTTTGAGAGATTCATATTCCTGTCCTGAGAGAACTTTCATTGCATCAGGTGCTTTGCGCTGGCTTACCAATTGAAATGATTTAGTCTCTAAATCGACAAGTTTGAGATTCGCTGCATCTGTTTTTTTAGCATTGACATTATAAGTATTGGGAGTCTGCTCAATTATTTGCTTGATCGTACTGTCTAACTGAGGCACAAATTGATTGTAACGGTCTTTCCACTTCGGGTCGCCTGTGCTAGCATACATCCGAGCTGACATAGTTAGTACTTCATCAAAATAGATGATTTTGTTGCTCAAGTTCTGCAACTTAAATTGATTGGCGATCGCTTTGTCAAAAGCTTGATAGGTTGCCAAAACATTCCATGCAGAAGCGCCAAACAAAACACCACTGAATCCTAAAGAAAAACTGACAAAGGTGATAAGGTTTGAGCCTGAGGCTAATTTCACATTTTTAGAATCTATATACGACGCTCATCACGGTAGATCGTCCTGTCTGAGCAGCAATGGTAACACATTCACCCTACGACTTAGTACTTGACTTAGTACTTTTTCTAGTTCTACTACTCCCTTCCCAGTCAATAATTAGGCGTACGCGGCAAAGCCGCGCACGCCTAATAAAAAAACGAGAGTTGCAGCGCGAAGCGCTGCAACTCTCGTTTTCAGCTAAATTACTTAGCTGCTGGTGTTTTTTTTGCAGTTGAAGGTTTTTTAGTAGTCGTGGTCTTTTTAGTGGATTTTGCTGCGGTTTTCGTGGTTGCTGTTGCCTTAGTAGCCGCAGTCTTTGTAGTTGCCTTTTTGGTCGTGGTCTTCTTCGTATCACTAGAAGTTGCCTTAGTTCGCTTACTAGTGCTTTTGCCAGATTTACTTGCCAACATAGAGAGTGCCTCTTCTACAGTCAGCCCTTCTACAGTTTGCTCCTTGGTCAGTGAGACATTTACTTTGCCGTGTTTGACGTATGCGCCATACTTACCATCAAGAACCTCGATCGCTTCACCATCATCAGGATGTTTACCGAGAGATTTCAAGACCTTTGCCGCCGCAGCCCCACGCAACACCTTAGGCTGCGATAGAAGTTCTAAAGCACGTTCAAAAGTAATTGTGTAAGGATCGTCAGTAGCTTTCAGCGATCGATTATCATCCTTGTCACCATTACCTTTAACATGGCAAACATAGGGACCAAATCGACCAGTATTTACAAAAACGCGATTGCCAGTATCGGGATGCTCTCCTAAAGTACGTGGCAAAGCCAATAACTTCACGGCAACATCAACGGTGACTTGTTCGGGCTGCATTCCCTTAGGTAATGATGCGCGCTTGGGTTTAGGAACTGCCTCTGTTGCTTGACCTAGCTGAACGTAGGGGCCATATTGTCCCATCATCATGAAAATTGGCTCATTAGCTTCAGGATGGATTCCCACTTGATCGGGTCCCTCTAGCTTCTGTTTGAGCAAAAGTTCGATCTTTTCGGGAATTAAATCAGAAGGAGTGTAGTTTTGGGGAATCGAGGAATTAACCGTGCGATCGCCTTCTCCAACTTGGATATAAGCACCAAACTTACCGATTTTGACTTTGACATCATCATCTAAACCTTCAAGACGAACGGTTCTTGCTGATTCACCATCGATAAGACTATCGCGAGATTTTACCTGTCCACTTAAGCCTTGTTCGCCCGAATAGAACTTCTTGAGATAGGGAAGCCATTCCACACTGCCTGTAGAAATATCATCAAGGGTTTGTTCCATTTTGGAAGTGAAGCTGGGATCGACCAGATTCGGGAAATGCTCCTCTAATAAACTGGTCACCGCAAAAGCAGTAAACGTGGGAATCAAAGCGTTATTGGTAAGCTGAACGTAACCGCGATCGCAGATTGTGCCGATAATACTGGCGTAGGTACTAGGGCGACCAATACCTTCACTTTCAAGCATTTTTACGAGAGCTGCTTCGGTATAACGAGCTGGTGGTTGGGTTTCATGACCAACGGTATTTAGTTCGCGACAAACAGGACGATCGCCAATTTTGAGCGGTGGTAACATCACTTCCTGTTCTTCGAGAGCTGCATCAGGATCGTCCGATCCTTCAACATATGCTCGGAAAAAGCCAGCAAAATCAATGCGTTTGCCAGAAGCGCGAAATAGCGCATCTTCAACGGTTAGTTGCACGCTGAGCATGGTTAACTGTGCGTCTGCCATTTGTGAGGCAACGGTGCGCTTCCAGATCAGGTCGTACAGAGATAGTTCACGTCCTGATAGTCCTGTTTCTTGAGGAGTACGAAAAGTTTCTCCCGCAGGACGGATCGCTTCGTGGGCTTCCTGAGCGCCTTTGGATTTGGTGACATATTGACGCGGCTCTTTGCTTAAGAAATTATTGCCGTACATTTTGGTGACACATTGACGCGCAGCCGTGATCGCCTGTTGCGACAAATGTACCGAGTCAGTTCGCATGTAGGTAATAAAACCTTGCTCGTACAAAGCCTGAGCAACACGCATCGAGTCCCGCGCCGACAGACGCAGTTTGCGGTTGGCTTCTTGCTGAAGTGTTGATGTCGTGAAAGGTGGTGATGGCTTGCGGGTGGTGGGACGCTCATCAAGATTGCTGACCGACCAGACTTTGCCATTTAAGCGTTGTTGTAACGCGATCGCCGCCGCTTCATCCAAAAGCAAAACTTTGCGTCCTCTCGCAATTTTGCCCGTCGCTTCATCAAAGTCTTTGCCAGTAGCAACATTCGTACCACCAACTGAGACTAACTGCACGGGAAATTCTTGCTTTGGCGCATAGAGATTTGCTTTTAAATCCCAATAACTACCTGACTTAAAAGCACGGCGTTCGCGTTCGCGGTTAACAATTAATCTCACTGCCACTGACTGGACTCGACCAGCGGATAGTCCCCATGCAATTTTTTTCCAGAGCAAAGGCGAAAGCGTGTAACCGACAAGGCGATCGAGAATGCGGCGAGTCTCTTGGGCATGGACAAGGCGATCGTCGATTTGGCGACAATTTTTCAAAGCCCCTTTGATTGCCTCAGAGGTGATCTCATGAAACACCATCCGCTTAATCGGGACTTTAGGCTGCAAGATTTGCAGTAAATGCCAAGAAATACTCTCCCCTTCGCGATCTTCGTCAGTCGCCAGAATAACTTCTTTAACCCCTTTTAGAGCCGCTTTCAGTTCGCGAACGATTTTTTTCTTGTCGTCTGGCACGATATAAAGAGGCTCAAAATCTGCATCAACATTTACGCCTAGCTTTGCCCATTCAGAGGACTTTAGCTCCGCAGGAATGTCACTGGCTGATTGTGGCAAATCGCGCACATGTCCCATTGATGCCTCAACTCGATACTCGGAGGGCAAAAAGTTCCGAATGGTGCGGGCTTTAGTGGGCGATTCGACAATGACAAGAGTAGACATATTAGCCTGCAAGGTTCGCGATAATCAAAAATGGAAAATGAGCAAAATTAAAGGTTTATGAAATACCTTCTTAACCTATATACAATGTTTATGTAGAAAATTACTATTTTTAGTAAGACGGTAATTACTTTAATCTAATTATGCAAATTTGGAGTTGCCATTTTGACTAATTAGTGTGTGTCAGTTAAATATCACCTCGATACTTAGACAATCTCGCAAGATTTTCTAGTGGTTGATTGCCTGGATAAAAATTACCGTCGATCTCCCAAGTAGGAAAGCCTCTAATTCTTTTCGCAATGCAGAGTTCTCGTTGTGGATTAACGCCACGTAGATCGCATTCAACGATATCCAACTGGCTTACAGCTTCTTTACCAAAGCGCTCTTTTTGATCGTGGCAATGAGGACACCAATAGGCAGTGTATACCTTTGCTCCGATTTTGCGTAAATGTTTTGCTAAGGCGATCGCATTGGGTGTCGATTTTGTGGTGACTGGTTCGCCTGTTTCTTGGGCGATCGCTGGTGTAGTAAATTGAGGTGTAACTGTCAGAGCGGATATCCCTGCAATACTAGCGATCGCCAGAAAACCAGCAGCAAAATTAGAAGAGGCTTGGTGAAACTTCATAAATTGATTGGTTGCAACGTTGCTATTGTAGCCATAATTATTATTACTACTAAGATTTGAGCTTTGCTTTGTGTGTTTCAAATCTTAGGAAATCTATGTGTCATGCCAAAACTAGAAAATTTACGAATTGCGATAATCCATGAATGGTTTGTCAACTATGCGGGTTCAGAGCGTGTAGTCGAGCAAATTTTAAATATATTTCGCCATGCCGATCTATTTGCAGTTGTCGATTTTCTTGATGATTCTCAACGGGGATTTATTCAGCATAAAAAAGTTACGACGACTTTTATTCAAAAATTACCCTTTGCCAAAAATAAGTTTCGGCAGTACTTACCACTGATGCCGCTAGCGATCGAACAGCTTGATTTGTCGGCATACGATCTCATTATTTCTAGTTCCCACGCTGTTGCCAAAGGCGTATTAACTTCGCCGCATCAGTTACATATTTCCTACATGCATTCACCGATTCGTTATGCGTGGGACTTGCAGCATCAATATTTGCAGGAGTCAAATTTAGAACGGGGTATCAAAAGCTGGATTGCACGATGGATCTTGCATCAAATGCGGATTTGGGATACGCGCACGGCAAATGGAGTCGATTTATTTATTGCTAATTCTGAGTTCATTGCCCGCAGGATTCAGAAGGTATATCGGCGATCGGCACGAGTAATCTACCCTCCCGTGGACTTGCAAAATTACTCAATTCAAGAACAAAAACAAGATTTTTATCTCACGGCTTCGCGGTTAGTTCCGTATAAACGCATCGATTTAATAGTAGAAGCTTTTTCGCAAATGGGCGATCGCCAATTGATCGTCATTGGTGATGGCGAACAGATGGCAAAAATTAGATCGAAGGCAGGTCGTAATATCAAGTTTCTGGGGCATCTTGAACCATCAGAATTACGCAAATTTATGCAAACCGCTAAAGCTTTTGTATTTGCTGCCGAAGAAGATTTTGGAATTACGCCAGTAGAGGCTCAAGCTTGCGGTACGCCCGTCATTGCCTATGGGCGAGGTGGAGTTTGTGAATCTGTGCGGGGATTAGAGGTTGATCGCCCTACAGGCGTATTTTTTCCCAAACAAACAGCAGAAAGTATTTGTACCGCAATACAGGAGTTTGAGAAATCTGGCGATCGGATCACACCAACAGCTTGTCGTGAAAATGCGATGCGCTTTTCAACCGCAAGATTTCAAGCAGAATTGCTGAGCTTTGTCCAACAAGCTTGGCAAAATCATCGTAGCCATAGTCAAACCTAGAAGAGAGTTGCGGCGCAACTCTCTTCTAGGTTTTTATAAAACTTGATGAAAATTAAAAAAGGTAAGGGCAATTCATGAATTACCCTTACCTTTTTTAATCCGTTAGTTTTTCCCATGCCGATCGCGCTGCTTTTTGAAGGCGGCTGACGGTTTTAGTTACTTTCTTTTCCAGCTTTTTCTCGACATTTTCTAGAGCCTCATTTACTGACTCAACCGCCCAGCTATCAAATTCTTCTAGGCGATCGCGTACCACATCAACCTGTTTATCTACAGTGTTATGGGCTTTTCTCAGATTTTTTTGATACTGCTGCTGTGCCACATCCGTGACTGTATGCAGCGTTTTCTCGATCTGACGTTTAATGTCTTTCTTTGGCATCGCTATAACTCCTGAGCGGGTCACTGCAAAAGCGTTAGTTTCATTTATCATATCGCTATAGCTGGTTTAGCAAGTATAGCGATGACACAAGAATTTAATGAAGATTTCTTTCAACAGGGATTAACCAAAGCTAAATCAGGCGATCGCTATGGTGCAATCCAATCCTTTAGCTGCGCGATCGCTTCTAGTCCTGAATTTACTGAAGCCTATTATCAACGCGGACTCGTTTTATTCGATCTAGGCGATCGCCAAGGCGCACTCTCTGACTACGACCAAGCACTCAAGTTAAAACCCGATTCGCTCGATGTCTATATTGCACGTAGCATAATTCACATTGCCCTCGCCGATATCATCGCCGCCCAAGCCGATATCGCTAAAGCGTTGGAGATTAATCCTAAATCAGCGATTGCCCATCAGTTACTAGGCTTAACTTACAAACAACAAAATCAAATCGAAAAGGCGATCGCTACTTATAAAAGAGCTGCCAACCTATTTTTAGAATTGCGCGATGAAGATAATTGTCGTCGTTGCATTGAGAGTTATAAACCCCTAGAAGCAATTTTACCGCCATCAACGGAGGATATTTTTGCCAGCGTGCAGCAAAAAATCGACAGCAGCGACTATACCAATGCTTTGATCGATCTCAATTGGCTGTTACAGATCGATCCTAAAAATGCTAAAGCTTTTTGTCTGCGCGGCTTAACACTTGGCAAGCTTGGCGATCTCCAAGGAGCAATTAAAGATCTCAATCAAGCAATATTTCTCGAACCTCAAAACCTAGAAGTTCGCATCGGGCGCGGGAAAATTCGAGTAGAAATTGGTGACGCTCAAGGAGCGATCGCTGACTTTAATGAATTACTACGCGAATATCCCAACAATGCTGATATCTATAGCGATCGCGCTAAGGCTCATATACGCCTCAAAGACTATCGCAGCGCAATCGAAGATTTCTCACGATCGCTTGCCCTCAACAATAAAAATCCCCAGTTATATTGCGATCGTGCCGATGCGAGGTATGACTTTGGCGATATCAAAGGAGCGATCGATGATTATCAACAAGCCGCTAATATTTGGTTCAATCAGTCAGTCATGGATCGTTATCGCTACGCTCTAGCTCGCATTAATCTTTGGCAATCAGAACTGGAAAAGCAAAACAAAGACGCTAAGCGACAACAAGTAAATGCTGCCGCTACGGTAGACTTGATGCAAATGCCTAGTCTTGAATTGCAGCAACGTTTGCTCGGTTTAGTAGGTGGCAATATGGCGATCGCCCAACGCCTAATCGATATCGCCAAACAAGATCATCCGAATATGCCCGAAGTTTGGTACTGGCAGAAAGTTGTGTTCGATCTTGAAAGCGATCAGAAATAAAAAAGGTTTGCAAAGCAAATCTTTTTTATTTATTGCCTATTTTGAGATGCATCTTACATATTTTTTACGTGGTGTGAGACTTCCAGTTGTGAGTAGTCGCTTCGTTAACAGTTAGACCGACATCTTTAGCAGCACGGCCAAGTGCAGATTCCTCACGTAATTTATCATTTTTACGATTGCGTACAGCAGCGCTTCGCATTTGATCTTGGAGAGACATAGGATTAACCCTCTAGATATATTTATTTTCTATGTATGCATTGTAACTTAAAACTGTAGCAATAGCTACCAAAATGCAGAACAAATATTAATAAAATTGTAAATATTTGCTAAGCAAGAATGTCAAATAAAAAAAGTAGCCAAATAATAGCTACTTTTTTATTTACTTTTAAGCCCTCAACGGGATTTGAACCCGTGACCTTTCCCTTACCAAGGGAATGCTCTACCCCTGAGCCATGAGGGCGTTTTTTGCGCTTAATAATTATTACACACCGATGTGCGAATTTCGCAAGCTTACCAAAAATATTGTCTAAAATTATTTATTGCTCGACATTACAACTATAGCGATACAAGGAAATAAAACCCAATAGAGGCGGCGCTTCGCGCCGCCTCTATTGGGTTTTATTTCCTATGCAATATCAAGTTTTGCTCCACAACACGACCAGAAAAATATAAAATTCGCAAAAAAAGCCTTGGAAATATTTCCAAGGCTTTGAAAAGGGAGTGTAAATGAAAATAGAGACTACAGATCCTATTGACTCTTGCGTTGATTGCTATCAATCACTTTCTGAGTCTCTGGTCCAGGCTGATAGGTATAGCCCCAAGTTGCATTCTGACTATCATCAATAATGTGAGGTGTGACAACAATCACAACTTCGTTACGACTATTGACAGAAGTTGTTGTTCTAAATAAAGATCCAATTATAGGAAGATCGCCAAGAAGAGGTATTTTTTGAACTGACTCGGAATCTTGATCTTGGATAACCCCCGAAAGAACTAAGGTCTGGTTATCACGCAGACGGATTCTGCCAGAGTTTAAAACTCTTTGTTGAATAGGGGTGATCTGGTTAGCCGTACCATTCTGTCCATTACCAACTGTAATAGGAGATCCAGGAGTAGCGATCGTTGGAGAAACAGATAAATTAACAAAACCATTGTCATCAATTCTCTCAATTAATATCGAGAGAGTTAAGCCAACCTGACCAAGTGTGGCAGTGGTAGTGGTAATAGGTGGAGTACTTGCAGTAGTTGTAGTTGTAACATTGTTAACTACCTGACCTGTTAACGCGATCGTTGCAGTTTCACCTTCTTGAACGGTGAGATTCGGATCTGTCAAAATCTTAGCGTTACCACTTTGCATAGCAACGAAAAGATTAGCAAGAACCGTTGATGGGAGAGAAAAAGGTGTACTGCTGTTATAGCCTATGCCAAGAGCATTAGTGGCGTAGGTATTTGCTCCAATAATCGCTCCTCCTTGTTGAATAGTTGGATTCCCTCCAACTGAGGTCAAACCGCCTCCAACAGATTGGGTATTGTTGAGATTTACCTCAACAATACGCACATTGACGGTTACTTGCCGTTTACGCAAATCTAGTCTGGCAATTTGAGCTTCCGCAAAAGCCACTTGTTGAGGCGTTCCTATTAGAGTTACTGAGTTAGACCTTTCTTCAGCAATTACCTGAAGTCCTTTAAGCAATGGAGTAGCTCCAGATTCAGCAGTAATTGCTACAGTCTCTAGAGTTGGGACAGATTCAGTCGTGACGTTTACAACTACTTGAGAAGCAGTACCAATCTGAGCTGTTTGTACACCTGGAATAGGTCGCTGACGATTGACAACACGAGAAGCTCCCAATCCTATTAAGAATGCCGACGCTTCCCCAACGGTAATTTGGTTGAGACGATAGCTTTTGGAAACCAAATTTTTGAGAGTTACGGGAAGCTTTGTTGCCACAAAGATAGTCTGACCAATGCGATTTGCTTCTAGTCCAGAAATTCTCAATACATTATTAAAAACGTCTTGAGCAGTTTCATTTTCGACCGAAAGACTAACTGGCTGTTTTAATCCTGCCGATCCAGTGGTTCCAGTGGTTGCGGTAGCAGCCCCAGTAGTTCCACTGTTAGCAGCTTCTGCCGAGACTACACTTAAGCCTGCCACTCGACCAATCAATGTCAAAACCTCGATCGCAGGGGCATCGCGTAAAGTGATTCTTGGTACGCGTTCTGCCGTTCCAAGATCGATGATATCGGGACGAAACTTAGTAGCAGTTGTCGCAATATCACCAACTGGTGGAGTTTTAATCTGGCGAAAAGGTGGTACAACACCAGGAACGCGACCTTGTAACTGTGGAGTTACAGGATTGGCAACTGGTGGAGGAGTTGTATTCGTAGCATCGCTTTGAACAACGCGAGTTTTTCCATCGGGAGCAGTAATTGTTACTTGAGGTTCAAATAATGGCTTGCCGATTGAAGAAGCATTAGCAATGGTATTTTGCTCTGTTAAAACTTTGCTAGGTTCAGGCTTATTTTTGCTGGATAAAACTCCAGATTCAGATGTAGCGGCTGAAGAAATAGAACCAGATTGATTTGCCGAAGGCTGCATCTCTAGGCTAAATACTAAACTATCCCCAGTATCTTGGCGTTTGATTAAATCCTTGAGCATCTCTGGATTTGATGTCGTTACGCGAATTCTGACTTTATTTGCGGCATATTGCGTAGCTTCGATCGCAGTAATACCAGGAGCGGGATTTGCCTTGGTATAACTTGCATTACCACTACCTAGCTGCAACTGTGCACCATTTAGGACTGCTACCCATGCTTTACCTTGACGCGCATAAGTAACTTGAGGACGATCGCTACTCGCAAAATTTAGGGTGAGATTGAGGAGATCTCCAGACACATTGGTGTTAATGTCAGTAATTCGACTCGCAACTGCCACAACATCAGTTTGATTGGCTGACACTGGACTTTGAGTTGCACTTTGAGCTTGGATTGCTAGCACTTGGGGGCAACTCATCGCTATCAGAAACCAGCAAGCCAAAGACTTGACCTTCAATTTCTCATTCAACTTGGAATTCATAATTACACTCCTTTGACTCCTCACGGGACTCAATACTCTTAATCTTTTAGTAAATCTGTAAGAACTCGAACATGCCCTAACTAAAGGAACGACACAATCAAGGCAGAATTGACACGATTATGGGTCGAGATTATACCACACTTTGTCAATTTTAAATCAAAAAAAATAATATGCCTCTTGCACCCTCTCTTTTAGGAGAGGGTTAGAGGAAGGATTATTTTTTCGGTGCCGCTGGCGCAGGTGCTGCAGCCTTAAGTTCAGTTTCGGTAAGAGGCACATAGGCTTCTAAAGTGAAATCTGCACCAATCAGTGGTGGTAAGACATCAATAATCTCTCTTTCTTTCCCTGCTGCGATCGGACGAGAAAACTTGAACTTATCAGTAGGTAGTGGCTTTTTAGAAAGCTTTAAATCCTTAACTATCAGTAAAGGCTTCAAACGCTCAATTTTTTGAATAGTATTTAATACATCTTCAAACTTGCCATCAAATCCAATCGTAAAGGAATAGGTTTTATACTGAGGTCCCTTAATTACTTCTCGGGGTTGAAAAACCCGCATTGTCCCTGCTAAATCGTAAGCAAAATCAGGCGGTAGCGCGATCGTAATCGTCTTTGGTATTTGCTCTTGAATATCACGCATGAGCGTATCAATATTGTCCACATTTGGTAAAAGAGATAAAACAAATAGATTTTGCTTATTTGCTTCTTCAATTTTCTGCGCAATATTACCCTTTCCAGCTACTTTTTGTTCTAGGGAAGTAAGGTCATTCTTTTTTGTGGAAATATTCGTTTGCCCAGACTGAACTTGATCCCAAAGAGGCAATACATAAGAAGTAGTCGCATAGGCAGCTATGCCAATCCCTGCAACCCCAATCAGAATTCCTAAAATCTTAGAAGTTAAAGTGACACCAAATAAGGTTATCCCACCTGCTGCACCGTCTTCAGATCCTGAAACAGCTCCAACATTAGTCATATTATTTGATTACTCCTTGTTGTCTTAATAGATTAACCCTAGCAACTAAACCATCTGCTCCAGTTTTTTGCAGTTCGGGCAACAGTTCAGCAGGGCTTTTGGCAGTAACTTTTGTTTTAATTTGAAAGTTAACCAATGTAAAGTTCTTGTCTGCTGTAGCTGGTTGTAGAGTTGATGAGACTAGTATCGTTTCCTCAGCATCTAAAAGAGGCGATGCTTTGAGCAATAGTAGATAGTCGTTCAACTCATTGTAGTTAGTAGCAGTTCCATCTAGGTTTATAAGTGATGAGACTTGATTGGGGTTTTGAGGAGATGGAACTCCAGATGTTTGATTGATAGACTTAACTTGAACTGTAATTGGGGTGCGTTTTCTAATGTCGTCAGCGATCGCACTAACAGGAAAGTTGCCAATAAAGAGATTTAAAAGCTTACCAGTTCTATCTTGGACTTCTTTTAGTTGAGCCTCCTGTCCTTCCAAAGCTTTGAGCTTATCTTTTAGCTGTGTTTCTTTGGCAGTTAAGGTTGTGAGTTCCTGTTGGATTCCTTCATTAGCGGAGTTCAAAAAGAAAAATGCACCGCCAACTAGAGCAAGAGCAACTACTGCTACTGCTCCACCATAGATCATGAATTGTGAATCAGCGATCGGTTGTCGTTCCACTGCTTGAGATTCAGCAGCAGCGCGATCGCTTAAAAAATTAATATCAAGTGTATACATTTTGTTAAACCTCCCTCAAACCTAAGCCTAGAGATACAGACATTGCCATGCGATCGTGCATCGGAATATCACCATCGAAGGACACACCCATAGCGGTGAGTGGATCAACCGCACTTGCTGCTATACCAAGACGTTGGCTGAAGAACTCATTTAATTGACCGATACAAGCACCTGGACCTGCAATCAAAAGTTGAACGACATCTGAACCAGGTGATTGACTTGTATAGAAATCAATCGAACGACGGAGTTCATCTGATAGATCGCCAACAACCCGCATAATTGCTGCGTCGCCTGGGGTTCCACTGCCACCACCCGCCAAGCTGGCCGTATCCATAGACTGCACAGGCACAACAGTCGAACTCAACATTTCCATGTCGGTTGTCCTTCGTGGTGGCAAATTGATAGCCCGTAACTGGGCATTCTGAATTTGTGCAGTACCAATTGGGAAGGTTCTAGAAAATTGTGGTACACCATCAACCGTCACAGTAATTTCAGTTGCTTCGTACTCAATGTCAACGATCGCCACTGCTTCTGCTAACGTACTGTATCTCGCCAACTCATTGTGCATAGCCCGAATGAGCGCAAAACTACTGACTTCCACAATGTCAACTTGGAGCTGTGCTATTTCTAAAGCCTGCATATAGCTATCAGTCACCTCTTTAGGCGTTGCCACCATGAGGATTTCAATCCGCTCTATGCCGTCATCATCAAGAGATGTACCCAGCTTTTGGTAATCCACATCCGCATCTTCGCGAGGGAATGGCAGGTATAGACTAGCTTCTTGATTAAGAACCATTTCACGCAATTCCAGATCGGGAATTTCGGCAGGTAGCCTAATCAATCGACTGACAGTCTCACGACCTGGCAGAGCAGTTGCGACTTTTTTTACTTTTACTTTCTTCTCTGCTAGCAAACTGCGAATAATTTCTCCCAGTGCTACAGGATCGAGAATGCGTCCTTCTTCAACAGTTCCTTCAGGAAGCTCAATGCTGCCATGCGTCACTAGCTTATAGGAGGATTGCCCCTTACGGCGCAATTGAACTAGGTTAACTTTCTCGGAAGTAATTTCTATTCCGATGCCTTTTTTAGACTTTCCGCCAAACTTTAAGCCGAACATAAGCGTGTCTTTACGAGTTTTGTAGCTTTTGTAGCACTGGGCATACTAAACAATGGAGGGATTATAGACTGTAAGTGACCGTTGTCAATAGGACAAGAGAAAATAATCATTACGAATATCGTAAATGTCTGTTTTTGCCTTGTTTCTTATAGACGATTTTGGTAGTTTTAGCAAACAAAAAAAGAGTTGGGCAGAGCCCAACTCTTTTTTTGTTTTATTTCATCTCTACCGCTTGATGCTGAGGACGAATGAATAAACCCATAAGGATTCATTCATTTGTTACCGCGTAATTGCATTTGCTTGTCTTGGATTTGACTTCTCAGCTTTGCATTCTGCATCTGCTCCAGAGTAATTTGATTAAACTCTTTATTGGTAAACCCATAACGGCAAATTTCTTCTTCGCTGTAGCTGCGTAATTGATTGCAAAGGTTTTGCAAAAATTCTGGGCGTTGAGAAAGATCGCAGACTTTAGTTTGTTGAGATTCGGCCAAACTTGCGATATTACTCCAATCAGGATTACTTTTAGCAACTCGAAAAATTTCTAGCCGTTTGTTTTCGATCGCATTAACTGCTGACGCATAACGTGTAATACGATCTTCGCCAAGTGTTACTTTGGTTAGAAAGTTTTGAAGGGAAGATGCGCGCGTACAGGTTTCCGCCGATGCTAATACACGATCGCCCATAATCTTTGGATCTGCGATCGCGCCTATAAGCATACACAAGCCAAACAAACTGATTGTACCCAAACGCTGATTGAGATGCCTTTTTAGATAATTATTCAAAAAATAACTCGAATGCCTCTGATACCAAATATTCATAATCAATCGCCATTAATCGCCAAAAACACTAAGGACGTAAAGTTTTATTGTTGCCCAAATAAGTTTTGTTCTTAGCTTTAGCCAGAGCAAACAGCAAGACAAAACTTGATTAGACAGGTAAGCCTTAAAAATACTGACTTAAATTGGCTGATTTTGTTGCCGCAAATACGACTGAATGAAAGGTTCTAGATCGCCATCCATTACATTTTGAATATTCGTGGTTTCTTCACCCGTGCGTAAATCTTTGACTAGTTGATAGGGATGAAATACATAATTACGAATTTGATTTCCCCATGCAGCTTCTACCATATCGCCTCGAATATCAGCAATTTTTTGGGCGCGTTGCTCTTGGGCAATAATAAGCAACTTAGCTTTAAGTAAACGCATCGCATTTTCTTTGTTTTGTAATTGCGATCGCTCTTGAGTGCAGCGTACTGAAATACCTGTAGGTAAATGCGTAATTCTTACAGCTGTCTCAACTTTGTTGACGTTTTGACCGCCTTTGCCACCTGCTCTTGTAGTCGTAATTTCTAACTCTTTGGGATCGATCTCTAAATCGACATCTTCTTCTAGCAATGGCATTACTTCTACGCCTGCAAAACTAGTCTGACGCTTATCATTAGCGTTAAAAGGGGAAATGCGGACAAGACGATGAGTGCCCTTTTCAGGGGCAAGATAACCATAGGCATAGCGTCCATGTACGAGTAAAGTTACCGACTTAACTCCTGCCTCTTCACCTTCAGAAATTTCCGAAATTTCGACTTTATAGCCTTGGGACTCACAAAAGCGGGTATACATCCTCAGTAGCATTTCCGTCCAATCTTGGGAGTCAGTCCCACCTGCACCAGCATTGATTGTCAGTACTGCGTCATATTTGTCATATTTTCCAGATAGTAATTGCTCTAGATCCCAACGATCTAATTCCTGTAGCAATTGATTTAAGCTTTGTTTGGCTTCATTAGCTAGAGCAGGATCTTCTTCAAGGGTAAGCAGTTCGGCGATCGCCTCAAGATTTTCAATAGTTTTGCGCCAGCGCTCAAATTTTTCAAGATAGGACTTTAGCGCATCTAGCTCGCGCATCGTTTTTTGGGCTTGGTCGCTATTTTCCCAAAATTCGGGTTGGGCAGCGGTTTGTTCTAGGTCGATGATTTTCGCTGCGATCGCAGGTACGTCAAAGATAGTCCTGAGCATTGCTCAGGCGCTGTGATAAAAGTTGAGTTTGGCGTGCGATCTCTGTAACATCCACTGAAATATTTCTCCGAATATGGCGGTTTCAACTGAAGTATTGTATCGCACGCAATATCAGCCATAGTCTATGACGGTCATACCAAATCAAAAAATGGTGTTGCAATTTTTTGATTTTTCAAACCTTATTAATTTTTAAATCACAAGTGAGTTAAAAACCGTGTTATAGCTATAGCCAATTGTATTGGTACAAATCAAAACCCAAAAGATAAGATGCGGCGCGAAGCGCCGCATCTTATCTTTTGGGTTTTATATCCTAACAAGACTGACGACAGCTATACGTCAATGAAAGAGATAGTTGTGACAAATCAAAACCCAAATAAATAACGTCAGTTCGGGTTAAGCTTGCAAATTTTACAGGCGCAGAAGTAAAAGCCTTGCTAAGCAAGGCTTTTACTTCTGCGCTTTGAGAGAGGGTTTGCTACGCAAACCCTCTCTCAAAGCGCGTTTCAAATTATCCCGAACTCGTGTTAAACATAGGCGGTGCTTCGCGCCGCCTATGTTTATTTGGGTTTTATGTCCTAAGCAAAACTTTTATTGCTATATCCAGATTCAGTGAACTGGTATTACTCACCAAAATGCTAACCGCCAATATTAACCAACGAGCTTTAGCCATCCAAAAAGATACAGGAGATTTGTGAAGCTCCGCGCCGCAAATCTCCTGTATCTTTTTAAGAAATTACTTGGCACTTTAGCTATATTAATTTAGCTTCAACAATTGAGTTTTAAGTCTTAAGTGCTATAAATACAAGCAAAAATATACCCCTAAAGTAGATTTCTTTGGGTTACAACTGTAGTTTAGTTTAGGTGGTGGAAATTCATACCGTTCAATTTTGCTGTTAATCAAAAGGTACTAGTACGTCAAAAAACATTTAAATTTTCAGATTAAATCTTTATAAATTAAGTACAGTTCGTAATGCTTCGAGGGGGCAAGTCGGATAGTAAACATTTTTAACCGTTCAGCACCATCTCACTAGGGAGAACTAACAAAAACATGTCAGAACAGATTCATGAAGAAAGTGAAATTAGCGTCAATCTCTCCTCAGACCATACTTTGGTTGTAACTGACAATAGTGGAACCCGCAAGATGCCACTAGTTGACGATAAATATACAATTGGTCGTGAGCCAACTAATACCGTGCATCTAAACTCTGATTTTGTCTCTCGATACCATGCAATTTTACTAAAAGTACAGCATCGCGATTGCTCAAACACTTATCGAATTGTTGACGGGAGTTTGTCAGGAAAACCCAGCAAAAATGGCATTGTGTTGAATGCTTTACAAAAAGTTTCCTCACACGATCTTCAAGATGGCGACATTATTACCTTTGCTCCTGAAGTCCATATTCTTTATCTTGCACCAAAATTAACGTGAAGTTAAACTTTTAACGTTGTAACTGCAAGCAATCCATAACTCTTGATAAAAACTCTATGATTCAATCCCGTTTGTAGAGTAAAGTAGAGCGAGATTAAATCAAATGCCTACCAGTAGCATATACTTTTCGCTGGTAAGTGATATCTACTTCTTTTTTTGGTGAGCTAATGAGCGAAACACACGTTAGTCACACGCTACTAATCACAGATGCGAGAGGTAGTAGAAAACTCGCACTTGATGGATTAAAGTACACAATCGGGCGGGATGTGAATAATAATATTCAACTTTATTCACGATTTGTGTCGCGTCAACATGCTGTCTTGCTTAGAGTTCCGGGGGAGGGTGGTCGATATTTGTACAGGATTATTGATGGAGATTTGGCTGGGAAGCCTAGTGTTAATGGCGTAATTATTAATCATCATATGAAGGTTGCCTCTTCCTATGATTTGCGTAATGGTGACGTGATTACTCTCGCGCCAAATGTTGAATTAACATATCTCAGCAGCCAGCAATGATCTCAAACATCAAAACCCAAAAGATGAGTGGCGGCGTGAAGCGCCGCCACTCATCTTTTGGGTTTTGATTTGCCCTAACTATATCTTGCTTTGTGGTAGGTGTGTCACAAAGTGCCACACCTAACTTTAGGTTTTGATGTCATGTTTTTGCCGACAATTTTGGTGATGATTTCTAGTTTGTATAGTTTAAGACTGGGTGGGACAATACTGTTTACTAAATCCGCAATTTGGCTTAATTGCAGCTTATATGGCAATTGTTTTATCCAGTCAAGAAAACATAGAATTGCTGCTCGTCTTAGCCAAGTTAGCGATCGCTTTAAGCGCGTTAACCATCATTTTAGTACTGCTATTTTGGATACGCCTTAAGAAAGTTGAAAAACGGATATATCTGAGTAGAAAAAAATTAAATCCGCGATTTGTCCAAAAAACTCCTCAAAAAACACAACGATCGCCAGTCACTACTCAAGGTTCATTGAGTCGCCCCATTAACAACTTAAACCACTCGCGTACCCAAGTTTATCGTCAAAATTCATACGCTAAGCCTTTAAGCAAATTGTCTCAGCGCTCTAGCAATTTTCGCTGGCGTTGGTTATTTGCGATCGCGATCGCTAGTATTACAGGAATGGCGATTGCCCTGATGCAATTGGGTAATAGTTTTGTTAGCCCCGAATTTACTTTGCTAATTTGGCTGTTAATTGGTGTAATGCTAGTCGCAAGTGCTACCTTTGCCAAAATTGCATAGCTCTAGCTGTCTGGAATACGCGACAATTAGATTTCGCAAGAAATTCTGAGAACAGTTGGACTAATAAGTATGCGACGTGCGGTTTTATGTGGATATTACGGAATGGGCAATGGCGGAGATGAGGCTTTGCTTGCCACTTTGCTGCAAATGCTGCCCAAGGATGTCCAGCCGCTTGTATTGTCTGCTAGTCCCAAAGCCACTGAAAATTTGCATCAGGTCGAAGCTAGCGATCGCTATTCGGTATTTGGGTTAATAAATGCGATGAAGCGATCGGATTTGTTTATTTGGGGCGGCGGCAGTCTCATGCAAGATGCAACAAGCGCCAGAAATCCGATTTATTACGGGGGATTGATGGGCTTGGCTCAGGGAATGGGCTTGCAGACGATCGCATGGGCGCAGGGGGTGGGACCACTCAAGCGCAAGTTAAGTAAATGGATCGCGAGACGCGCTTTTCAGGGATGTACATCGATATCTGTGCGCGATCGCCCTTCTGCAAAATTATTAGCCGATTGGCAACTCGAAAGTATCATTGCTCCCGATCCAGTTTGGGCTTTGGAGTCAACGCCAATGGATGTTTATGGTGACCTACCTTCGCCACAAGTAGCAGTGGTTTTGCGATCGCATCCTGCCCTAACTTCCTGTCGCCTTGCCACGATTACGGAGGCTTTGCAAAAATTGCAAGCACAAACTAATGCTCATATTTTGCTAGTTCCTTTTCAGCCATCTCAAGATAAGGCAATCGCCCAAGCAATTTGTGATTCGCTAAATGATAAGTGTCCTAAGCAGAGCCAAATCATCATCCAAAAAGATCCGCGCAAACTAAAGGGGATTTTCCGAGGTGTAGATTTAGCGATCGCCATGCGTTTACATGGAGTGATTATGGCGGCTGCCGAAGGTTGCCAATGCTCAGCAATTAGCTACGATCCAAAGGTTTCCTATCTGATGGAAGATTTGGGTATTTCTGGTTGGGAATTAGAGAATTTACCCGATGACGCTCAAGTACTGACGGATGTTTGGATTAATGATTTGGAGAATAAAGATAATGCGATCGCGCCTCGCATTCATCAACTGAAACAACAAGCATTAATTCACAAAAAAATACTAAATTAATGCAATTGAAAATTAAAAGGAAAATCGCTTATCATTAAATTAGATCTGAATTTAGTGCTTTGATAATTATTATCAATCTCCAAAATATTCAATCTCTCAGTGATTTCAAGCGCAATGCTAAGGGTTTTATAGAGCAGATCAAAGCTACAAAGTCGCCAATGGTTTTGACTGTTAATGGTAAAGCTGAGGTGGTAGTTCAAGATGCAGTAGCATTTCAGGCTATATGCGATCGCGTTCAACAGGCAGAAGAAGAACTTCGCGCCCTAAAACTTGCAGCACTTCAAAAAGATATTAATGTTGGTATTTCACAGCTTAAAAATGGCGAATACACTGAATACAGCACATAAAAAATAATTAACTATTCATAAGGTCCTAGAAATCTTTCTCCATTGAAATGAATCATGTGATCTGGCTGATCGGCAACCCAAACTTCCGTTTCCCAAGAAATTTCGGCTAGATATTTTGTCATTTCTTTCCGACTGGGGAAAGCAGTTACAAAGACTAATCCCTCTCGACTTGAATGAAAGATTTGCTTTAATTCATTACGACGTTTTAAGTTAACTGGACCGTGGCTAGTTACAGCTTCTACTAATACAAGCCAACCTTGAGCTTCGTAATGAACTACAAGATCTGGCATTTTACCGTGAGGATCAAGTTCAATGCATAGTTCTTGAAATCTTTGAGTTTCATTAACGATAAATTTTTCTCCAGCATCACCAACATATAAGACAATGCCTTTAGGAGTAAATCTAGGGCAAAACTTCTCTAAAATTTCTTTTATCAATAGATTTTGCCCACCTGACGAAAGCTGAATTGACTTGCCATCAGGTAGGGTAACGGGAATCATTGAGATATTTCTTTCCTTTTCCCTCAATATATTTTTGACCGAAACAGCATAATTTCGACAAAATTCTTCCCACCGATCAGAACCGTAGGATTGCAGGAGAGAAAGAGCTTGCGGATGAAGTTGATAACACCACTTAGGGCTATTGATTGGACGATCTGGACAATCAGGATTTTCTATTACCAGTCCCATTTGTACGAACTGATGCATTGTTTGTCTTCGTACAGTTTCTCTTGTATTAGGCGCGTATTGTTTACCGTAGTAATTCCGAAACCAATCCATCATTTCGGTAATTCTACGTCTTGGCGCTGTTGACTGATGCCAAAGTGTATCGGGGCGAAGGTCAGCTAATGCTAGCAAGCAAAGTGCTGAGCGTTCATTCTGTTGTTCTTTTGGTGCAGAAATATTTTTAAGAATAAAAATTGCTTCTTCAATGCGTTGACTGGCTTGAAGCGCATGAGTTACTTCGCTCATAATTGACAAAGTTTTGTGAACAAGATTATCAAGAGTTAATTGATCGGTTATAGAGTCACCAACTTGGCTCCCTAGAGACATCAAAATGTCTCTACAAGGGTATTTCATTCTACGCAAATCTGTTGCATTGATTTGTGTATGACCACTAAATTGTCGAAAATAGTTATCAAATAGTGTTGAATTGAGGAAAGCTGTTAATCCCTTTGCTAGATCAGGATTGAGACTTTCACCTTTAGCATGAAAGTAGTTAAGATGGTTTTCTATACCCAGTAACGATTTATCCATCGGAGAACAAACAGCAGCCGTAATACGGCGTTTTTCCTCTTTTGCTGAGAATCTTTTTGTCAAAACATAACACCCCTTTGGGATTAACCATTTTTGAGTTGTAAGATTGTGTTCAATTGAGATCGCTTTACGAGGATTCTTTGGAGGAAAGACAAATTTTCCTGCTTTGATAGATTCGGGATAGATCAAAGGAACATTTTTGTGATCTAGATAACTCCTTAAGTCAGACTTGAGACGAAAATCTACAACTGGTCCAGTTGACACATCTAATCCAAGTTCCTCTAAAGTACAGGGCATTTTATGCATTTGTATTCTTAATGCATCTTCTAGAGAATTGGTAATAATGTGGATGAATTGATCAGAATCATTTTTTTCAATTACTTCATCATAGGGTACGGTTCTTATTTCTGAAAATTCATCCAAATCATTTCCAGAATGATTAGTGACTTCTATAAACCTAGGCTTCAGTTTTGTTTTAGTAGCGTGGAAAATAATATTTTCCTGTAGTACATTATCGTCAGCAAAAGCAGTTGAACGACTCTTAAATACATGGATTTTTTCAATCCCCATTTCTTTAAAAATTGCTTTGCGAAATGGACGGAAATATGTGCCGTTACAAAAGCTTCTTGGGGTAATAGCAACTATTTCCCCACCTTCTACAAGCTTCAACATAGTAATCCAGACAAAAGCGCTGTAAAGATTACCCGTTTCAATACCAAGATGTGAGAGAGATTGCTTCTCACATGATTGACTATTGATTTTCTTGTAAGGCGGATTTAGAATCGCATGAGTAAAAGAATCTGTAGACTTATATAAAAGTGATTTATCACTTTCAGCAGTAGCTTCTATAAAGTTCTTTTTATGTAGTAAATAACTCGCCTTAATTCCTTTGTTTTGTAAAGCAACACAGCATTCAATCAATCTTTGTTTTAATGATGGTAGAAAACTTGGCTCAATTTCATAAGCTGTTATGAAGCAACTTTCTATAGGATTAGAACTAATTAATAATTGCTCTACAAAAGCTGTAGTTAATGAGCCAACTCCAGCTCCTGCATCGAGCAAGCTAATTTGTCCCGATAGATTATTAAATTGTCTTGCCATGAAACGAGAAATTGGAGCAGGTGTTAAAAATTGTCCTAATTCGTTACGTTTTTCTAAATTTAGTCTTGATGATAAATGAATTCTATCTATATCAGTAGAGTCGCTAAGAAAGGTTATCATTTGGTCAACAGTTAGCTTTCTTATATAATTAAGTCTAATTTAATACAACCTAATATAACATCCACAAAAAGATTTAATTACTTCTACTATAGTGTCACAAATCTAACAAAAAAGGAGATGCTTAGCACCTCCTTTTTTGTTAGATTTCAAAACCTGTGGCTGCTTCTTCGATCGCCATTTTGTGCATGATTTTCGCTAGCTCGGCAGCGACTTCAGGGCGGGAAAACTCAGGGGGCGGACATTCGCCACGTCGGAGCATTTCGCGGACTTTCGTACCTGATAGATGTACTCTTTCTTCAGGAAGACTGGCACTTGTTTTAGTAGTTGCCATGCCTTGAGTGCGCTTGCAATAGAAAGCATGTTCAAACATCAAAGGAATGATGCCTAGTTCGCCATCTTCAAACTCATAGAAAATATGTTGCGCGTCGTAAGTTCCGTAATAGTCGCCCACACCCGCATGATCGCGCCCGACGATAAAGTGAGTGCAACCATAGTTTTTGCGAATCAAAGCGTGGAAAATTGCCTCACGAGGTCCCGCGTAGCGCATCGCCGCAGGATTAATCGCCAAGGTGACGCGATCTAAGGGGAAATAATGCTCCAACATGATTTCATAGCAGCGCATCCGCACATCGGCAGGCACGTCATCACTCTTAGTTGCGCCGACTAGAGGATGCAAGAATAAACCATCGACGATTTCTAGCGCACATTTTTGGATATATTCATGGGCGCGGTGGATCGGGTTACGGGTTTGAAAACCAACCACTGTCCGCCAGCCCTTTTGAATAAATAGTTCGCGAGAGTCAGCAGGATCGATTTGATAGGTGGGGAAAAGTGGATGAGAGCGACGCTCTAGCAGCCAAACATCACCCGCGAGGTAAATTTCACCTTGGGCATAGACAACTTTGACCCCAGGATGGCGATCTTCGTTAGTACGGTAGACATGGAGAGCTTCTTTAAGTTTGTCGTACTTATATTTCTCGCTGAGTTCCAACACACCTATAAAAACACCATTCGGATCGTCGAGGCGGATTAAACTGCCTACGCTTAAAGTTTCGGAAACTTCGGAAGTGACTGGCAAGGTGATCGGAATTGACCAAGGCAATCCATTGGCAAGACGCATATTTAAAACGACAGACTCATAGTCATCTTTGCCTAAAAAGCCAGTGAGTGGGCTAAAGCCACCGATCGCAATTAGTTCGAGGTCGGAGAGGGCGCGTTCGGTCAATTGCACACGCGGCAAGTGGTCAGCTTTGCTATAAAAAACTTCTTTTTGGGCTTCTGAGGCAATGCGATCGATCAGTTGACCACCATGCGGTGCGATGCTTTTGAGTTGTCGAGCCATGACTTTTAAGTTTAAACGGTTGAAAATATTAGGTGTTCTTAGACTGCGATCGGCATTGCTTGGCAAGGCAGATCTTACTCTTAATAGCTTTAGCAAAGTAAGTTAAGACATAAAACCCAGAAGAGAGTTGCGGCGCAAAGCGCCGCAACTCTCTTCTGGGTTTT
>QBML01000047.1 GCA_003242085.1 Pseudanabaena frigida
CCACATCGGAGCCATTTGGAATTTTATTCATCATTACAACGCTTCTTTGCCTGTTTGTTCATCCTTTCCTTTTTAGGACTGCCCAGTTTTGAGTTACGGCTGGTTCATAGAATTTGCTGAGGGTTTTCCCGATCTTACTAATCTCGGCTCTCAAGTCAAAGTTGGCTGGGGCGGTTACTCCTAAATGCTCTCCTCGATATAGTTTTGAAACGGTCAGTTCTCCGAGGATATTACGGAATTTCAATGGGCTGCTAGTCATGGGCTTTTTCTCAATTTAAAAAGCACCTCATTCCATGAATGAAGTGCTTTGCAACTTTTGTGGGGTGAATACTCCGTAGAGCTGCCGCTAGGCTACTTAAAGAAACGAGATCTCAAGCATTGATAAAGTTTTGCCAACAAACTTATCTATGACTGCAAATCTAAGCGATATTAGTATAGATTTGGATGCCTTACTGGGCACATAGAGAAACTAACGAATCCCCATCACATTTTGAAGCGCCGTTACCGCAATGGCGATCGCTCTTTTGTTGGGTAAAGTTTATATGGCGATCAACTTATTACTAAGGTTTGTAAGGCTAAAATTTTGAAGTAGCCACAAAGGTAATGTTATGGCTTCGCAGTTCTAATCGGTTGAGACTGTTGTGATAACTGGTATTTTCTAAAGTATGGCTATTTATCTATCCCCTGAGCATCGACTCTCTATGCAAACCCACGCCGAAACAGCTTACCCAGAGGAATGCTGCGGTTTGCTTTTGGGTCAGATCCAATCCTCCAATCCTCCTATCAAGATTGTTAGTGAAGTTCGCGCCATGCGTAATATCTGGGACAAAGAATCGGCTCTTAATTTTCAATTGCCTTCAGGCTCTCATGCTAGTTCCCAAGAAGTGCATGGTGTCAGTAAGATAGACCGCTACAGCATCGATCCTCAAGAAATGCTCGACGTTCAACAAAAGGCACGGGAATGCCGTTTGGAGATTATTGGCATTTATCACTCCCATCCAGATGCTAGGGCAGTACCTTCAGCCTTCGACGAGGCGATCGCTTGGCCACTATACTCCTATGCGATCGTTTCTGTTTTTCAAGGGCAAACAGAGGATCTGCAAAGCTGGCTGCTTGATGCCAAGGGTAGCTTCCAAAGCGAACCGATTCATCTTTTGGAAACTAAGCAGATCCTTTAAAAATGTTATCCTGCTGGCACTAACCCAACAACTCTTGACCATGCGCCGCTGCCGCCCTTTACTTTGATCGGAAAGCACAAGATAGTACTACCAACTGGTGGCAGTTGACTCAAGTTTGTTAATTTCTCAATTTGGCAGTATTTTCGCTTTATCCCTGCAAAATGAGCCGACCATAAACGTTTTGGGTCTTGAAAAGTTGACCACTCATTGCCAATAATTGGGTAGGGACGATCCAAACTCCATGCATCAGTGCCAATCACTCGTACACCAAGATCTACGAGATGAAGAACTGCTTCCTCTCCTAATCCACACCCATAGCCAAAAAATTCTTCTGTACCCCATACTGCATCTGCTCCTGTACAAAAAAGCACAATCTCTCCAGGAGTAATGGTGTGGCTTAATTTCTCTAAACGCTTCTCTATGTCTTCGGGTTCGATTAAATAGCCTGTGGGTAGATCCGATACGTCCAAAACGATAGCTTGCCCAGCGAACCAATCCAGTGGAATTTCATCAATCGTCAAAGCAGTCTGTCCCTCCGAGGTTGGAGCGTAATGCCACGGTGCGTCTAAGTGAGTACTGGCATGAGTTGATGCTTCAACAATTTCACCCGCAAAGCCTAGTCCATTAGGAAGAGCAGTTGATGGTATGCCAAACATAAATTCCCACATCTCGGCACAGTCTTTATGCGAGATGTGCTGTATGCGGGGAGGAGTGGGTTCGCTTGCTGTTGGTTCAAGTGGACGACTGAGGTCGATTAGTTGAACGTGCTGCCCCAGAAGTGCGACAGTCTTTTGGTTAATCAAGGTGCGTTTCTCCTGCACAAGTAATACTTACCTTACTTTTTATCGTCTCACAGATAACTCTTAAATAGGGGTAAGAGTCATACAATTGTGAGAAAGCAGCTTTAATAGATGTTCTAAATCCGTAATTTCGATGCGTAAGTAGTCATGGATTTGTTTTCAATTAAAAAACGAGTCAATCCTATTAAGAATTGACCCGCTCATTAGTTTTGGTGTGGTTACTCTCTAGCTCGGTCGCTAGGCTGCCTCTACAAACCATTGGTTAATCATGATTGGCTCCTGATTGACTGTGTGTTTGCCTGATGGAACTGTCTTTATCCAATTAGGATATTGATAGTTTTTGTGATTCGTTGCCATCTGTTCAGTTTCTGTAAGCTTGCGAAAAATCAGGATATCGGCAACTACTTCTGTGTTGGCAAATCTCTTAAAAGCGATGTCTGGTAATCTAATAGCGGTCACTAGTTCTAACTTACTCGCTAGATATCTCCGAAAGCTGGTATTTGCCGCATCAAGAGTGAAGCAACTGGTAATCAGAGCTATCAATCCATTTTCTCGCACGATGTCAGCACATTTGGTTAGGAAATAGTTGTGAATGCTGAGGTTCAAGTGGGCATAGCGCGGATCGTAGAGTTTGTAATTGCCAAAGGGAACATTGCCGATCTCTAGATCAAAACTGTTGTCACCTAGGCTCACTGTCTCAAATCCTTGAGCGTAAATCAGCGCTTCGGGGTATAGCAATCTCGCGATTTTGGCAAAGATTGGGTCTAGTTCTATACCGACCCATTGCGATCGCTCTCTCATCAGCGCAGGTTGGCATCCCATAAACGATAGGGTGTTGCACGCTGGTTCGACGATCGCTCCACCTGTAAAGCCGATCTTGCTAAGAAGATCCCACATAGATAGCACGGATGACTTCAAAGCTCGTTTGGTAAGCGGTTGCGGTTGCAGATTTGGCGGATTGGATTTCGGCTTGGGTCAATAGTTGGCTCAGTTTTTTATGGCATCGATGCTGCCATGTATTTCCTTGATGATTAGTCTTTACCCAGATATCGGTGAGGGTTCCCCATCCCGATGCTTTGGCGAGTTCTACCTGTTGCTCCGCTGTTGCATAGGTTATGGACTTCGATAGGGCGATCGCTTCGACGGTTGCTTCGGCTTTTACTCGCAGGGGGCTATCAAAATGCTGCTCGATTTCTGGCGTGATCTCAAATATGGGTTGGTACATTTTTGGCTTTTCCCCTAGTTTTTGTTCTTGCGAACAAGCGCTAGCCATAAAAAAGGACACAACTTTAGCTGTCATGTCCTTTTTTAGATATTGGTTCAAAATCCTTTAGTTGCCTTTGCCTTTGGTTTTTAACTCAGGACGGAAACAAGAGCTTTAGTCTCGGCTATTAATGGAAATTAAAAAACGCAGGATAAATATAAATAGATTAATGTAAGTGAGGTACATCGAAAGTGCGGCGGGAAGGTACTGCTCATCTCGGTAGCTGCGTGGCAAAATAAAGAAATCAACCACCGCTGCTCCGACAAACAAGAGAACACCGATCGCAGAAATTGAGACTTCTAGAAAGCTGGGGGTGTAAATCCCCAATAAAGACAACAGCAGTTGACCTATCATCACGACACAAAGGGCAATAATTCCCAATTGAATAGTTTTAGTCAACGCCATTCCATCTTGCTCGGAAAGATTAGACCCAATCGATCTCGCGCCGATAAACGTCACTCCACAGCCCAAAGCTGCAAATCCAACTCCATTGATTCCGACTCCCTCGGTTTGTAATGCTAGGAAAACTAGTCCACTTAAGGTATAGCCCGACAGCAAGCTATAAGTAGCTAGAAGCGGCAGTGCTAGAACATTATTACCTTTCTCGGCAACACTAGACGCGACAAAAAACAGAATCAATTCCAGCACGATCGCGCCGATAAATGTGGGCATGAAAACTTGAGGATTGTTCTGAAGAACTTGCAAGCCACCAAAGGTTCCAACTGCGGTTAAAAGCAACCCACCACCTAACCAAGGTAGTGCATTAGCAATCACATTGGGCCCAATTAGGGATTGAGATTTTACATCTTGAACGGCTTTGCGGAAATTACTTGTATTGCTCATGATTTTCTAATAATGAATAAATGTAAATAGCAGTCAATAGTAGTAAAAGAGTCATGTTCTATCCTTCAGTATTGGCAAAAAAGAACTAAAGACATCAAGGGTTTTGCAGAGATTCGAGGACTTTTTGACTGACCTTGCTAGCTTTGGACGAGTTCTGTAACAATTTCGGAATGCGATGTGAGAATCCCCATACAAATAATGAGGTAATCAAGCCGACCATTACCCATTCAGGAGGCACTAAGTCTGGATTGATAACTCGGAGTAGTAAACGCATTCCAACCAAGGCAACTGCAAGATAGCCAGCATCTTCTAAGTGCGTGAATTCCTGCAACCAGCGAATGAACAAACCCGCGAGAAACCGCAGTGCGATTACTCCGATCGTGCCTCCGAGAATAATCAGCCAGAGTTCTTGAGAAATTGCGATCGCCGTGGTTACACTGTCCAAGGAAAAAGCCAGATCGGTTAAGACAATCAAGGGAATAATCTGCCATAGCGATCGCGCTTGCTTAGGATTGCTGATGTCTGGCGGTTCCGTTGTGAAATATCGCCAAGCCAACCACAGTAGGTAAAGCGCTCCTGCAAGTTCAAATTGCCAAAACTGCACAACCCATGTTGCACCTATAATCAGCAGTATGCGGAAACCGTAGGCAAGCCCTAAACCAATATTTAAGGCGCGTCGTTCTAGTTTTGGGTGCTGTAATGTTTGGGTTAATGTAGCGAGGGCGATCGCATTATCTGCGGAGAGTACTACCTCCATCACAACTAGGACAATTAGCAAAAACAGCGTTTCGACTCCTAGGTTAAAAGGAGAATTAAAAATTCGATCCAGCATTGATTCAATTTCACCTCACGCTTGGGCAAATGTAATAGAAAGTGAGCAGTTAGACGGGGAATTTAGTTAGCCATACGAGATAGCCTGCTCTCTGCCATGCAAGGAGTCCACCTTTCAAAACGTAAACCTTGCAATAGCCCCTTTGAATCATTTGTTGAGCTGCGTTCAAACTTCGCTGTCCAGTTAGACAGGTAATCAAAATCGGCTTGTTTTTGGAAATGTTCTCCAATAAAACATCTATATTCAGCCGTTGCGCTCTTGGAATCATCCGAGTCATGAATTTTGGGTTCTGCACATCAACCACAAGCAGATTGATGTGCTTGCTTTTAGCTTCATCTGGTGTCAACAAAATGGGACTGACTTTTCGTCGATCATCGATCACTTGAGCTTCCATTGATTTTCTCCTTGTAATCGTTTAATAGTTATTAGTTCTAAAGAAGCAATGATTTTTAGGCAAGCAAGTATCGTGTTCCTCACAGAACTTGAGTACTTCTTGAGGACTATTCAATAGTCAATGAGAAATTGCATAGAGAGAACTATGGGGGGAAAATCAGCTCAATGATAATAGTGGAGCTGGAAAAGCCGCATTGAAATTCGTCATGGGAATTCATGATTAAAAAGTGTTTTAAGTTTTGTAGGTATTAGGTTAAAAGAGATGACATTAATCGCGATTGAATGTCGCCGTTTTTGGTTCTAGTAGTTAAATAAGAGAACCATTGCCGCCATTGCTAAAACGATCGCACTAATTCCCATCAATTCAGTTTTGATTTTAGAGAGAACATAGGCAGGTTTTAGCCAAAATTCAAGAGGGCGAGCGATCTGAGGCATTACAAACCAAGTAAGAATGATGGTCGTAACAAAAAGATTTACAAGCATTGAGTTGGCAAAAGACCAAGACTGCATAATCCCCAAAGATTCAACCAGTTTCGATTGCAGAAATACAACTGGATATAGCCCTAAAACTACGATCAGTGCTTGCTTCCACGCTGAAGGTCCTAAGCTGGTCATCTCTGTTCCAGATTGATTAGAAAACCAACCTTCTAACCCAGTTGTAAAAGATTTAAATCGGTAGGCTTCAAAAAACTGTTGTCCAGTTTTCATAATCTCTTTGCGATCGCTAGAGTGTAACCAATCATTGAGATGAGTTGGTGAATCGAAGTGCATTACTGAGTAAAACTTGAGCACACCGTTTTTACACTCTAGAGGTGAAGGAATATCAATCTGAATATATCCCTCAGACTTCTGAATGTTGCGAACTAGAGATTGATGCCATTGGCGAAAAGCAATTTGTTTGTCCTTCGAGACAATATGCTCGATAACCGCACTTGAATAAAAAATTTCATCCTGTACCAGATTAGCCGTCAACATAATTTGTAAGTTCCTTCTTCAAAAGATTAACAACAGCTATATTTGCGATTCAATAGCTTATTTGGGTGAGTAATCTCTACTCACTTGTTTAACGATATAGATACTTTCATCTACGCTTGATTGAAATAGTGGAGTGTGCGGTGCAAATCGCCGCATACTCTACTATTCAGATAAAAATCGAACGCAAACTAATCGAACCAGCAACCAATCCTGTGCCGATCAATGACTGCAAAAACAGAACATAAGCAGTTATCATTCAGACACAGATAGATGTGACGAATGGCAACTGCAAAAAATAAAGTTTGCAGTAAAGAGTTAATAGAAGTAGAACAAAAACTTTAGGATCTGAAAAAAAAGACCAGCAAGCATTGTCTCAATTAAGGGACAGAAACTTTTGCTTGACAGTTCTTTCCCAATGTTGAGCGGTGAAATGATTGAGGTTTGAGCTAATAGCCGTGCTTGAGTGAAGACTCAAATATCGGTGAACATCTGCATTCATGTCTACACAGTTTGTAGTGCTTTATTTTTTACGTAAACGTTCTTAATTATATCACAAGAATCTGTTAAAGAAAGATTATTTAAATGGTCGCTCGGCAATTTGAAGTTAATTATGTCCTAGGAGGTACGGACAAATACCTTACAGATACTCAAATTAGAATTGCCGGATTTGAGAAAACTAGGCGATCGCTATAACGAATCAGGACGACTCTGTTTATTATGGGGTAGTTTAGCCTAATATCTTATTCAGGATATTAAGCAGAATATTGCCCAAGAACGAGTCATGATGGAAATGAGAGATATAGCGATAATGTCTGCTGATACACCCCGTACTCCAGGATGGTTGCGGTTAGTTATCGTTTCTGACACACATAATGTCGATCTGCCTATTTCTCTTTTCCCTGAGGGTGATTTGTTGATTCATGCGGGAGACCACACGAAGAATGGACTTTTTTCTGAGCTTACTGATGCGGCAACATGGCTACGTTCGCTGACGGCTCGTTACACCTATGGCGTTGTGGCGATCGCGGGAAATCATGACAAGCCACTAGACGTAGAGACTTGGCTACAAGCTGCATCCCTTTCGCACCCAGAAGAACGATGGAGCAGTGAATTGATGGCTACTGCACGGGGCTTGTTCAAGGACAACGACATTGACGCTCTCTATGCGCCCATGCGCCTGCTTCAGCATTCTGCTGAAGTGATAGCAGGATTGAAGTTCTTCGGTTCACCATACATAGGTTTGACACCTCGCCGACAGGCTATGTCAAAAGATAATCCTCTGCGTTACGAGGGTTTTGCTCGCGACCCTCAGCGTTTGATAGAACTTTACGCGGATATCCCCTCTGGACTGGATGTATTGATCACGCATAGCCCACCTCTGGGCATTCTCGACTCCAGTGTGCAATATGGTGGAGTTATGCGGGAGAAGCTGATTGCAATTGGCAGTGTGGCTCTGCGGGATCGTCTGCGGGGAATGCTCCCAGATGAGCGCCCGCGACTACATATTTTTGGTCACGAGCATGACTCTAGAGGTGTATTTTGGGATGAGGAATTGGGGATTCTCTTTGTCAATGCAGCTGCTGTAAATGGCGATCAAAGTGTCATTAGGAAAGGAGAGTATTATGTCATGAAGGAAGGTTTCCGTCCTTGGGTCATCGACATCAGGGTGACTCCCTAGTCCTAATTATCAGTATTTGGTCATCAACACATTGTCTATTTCTCGTTGAGATACAAGAATGGGAATACAGGCATGTTCTCCATTCCCTGTCCATTTGGTTGATGCGAGTTCTCCATACTGCGCGCCTACGATTTGCAGTCGCATCAGTTGGTTGTCATGGAGGCGATCGCAGATCTCTGGCAGGAACATATTAAACACAACGCTTGCGGTTCCATGATCGCCGTTATGACTAGCTTGCCACATGGCGGCGGCACAGGTTTGGGCTGTTTTCTCGCTTTTGTTGCGTAGTTCCTCGCCTAAGCCTTTCGCTCATTGCACTGCTGCTCTGAGGATTTTCTTGCGGGATTCCCGATCGCTTGATAGTTTCATCGCTTCCCTAATCTTGCTGGTGTATTCATCTCGTCGAGCGATCGCTCTTTTGTAGAGGGTTTCGCTTGGTTTGCTGAATAGTTCGCGGAATTCGAGTAGGGTACGTTCATGTAAATCTACGGGTTGCCCAAAAGCAAAACAAGGTACATCAAGATCTAAATCTAAACCTGAAATACTATAGAACCCATTTGGTATCTTTGCAGACGAAATATATAGCTTTCAGGCAACCGTTAATTCGGCAATTCAACGATTTAATAGGATCATGGGGTTTTGCATACCAAAACGGGTGAAACCTAGACACCTGAAAGGCTTGTAGCATATACACGAGATACCAAATGGGTTCTATAGACAAAATTACAAATACAATCTAAGGTATTTACCAAATAATTACTATATTTTCTTAAATATGGCTAAATACGAAAGCCAGCGTAAAATTGAAAATAATTGGGTCACTATAGCTCTACATAGCAATGTTGATCATGCGAAGAAAGTATTAGTTGAGAAGTATTCAGATCGAGAAGTTCGTATAATTGATAGCCGCACTCAAGAAGTAGTATTTCCTACACGGGAAATAGCTGTTAAAGATCAATCTAGCAGAAAGAATAGAGATACTACTTCTGAAAAAGAATTTAAAAAAGCTTTAAAAAAATGCTCAACAGCTTCAAAAAAGGCTTACGACACAAGTTTAGTCTACTACACCAGAGTTTCACAAATACTTGAGAAACTTAAAAAGAATTTAGATGAAATTGCCCCCAAATTCTTAGCCGATAAGGATGCGGCTAAATACTCTTTCGGAGAAACAGTTAGGCAAATAACTACTGAAATAAACGATCAATCTACAACAAAACTAGACGACCTAAAAAGATATCTCGACAAACAGAAAGAACACCTAAAAGATTTTACTGTTGTATTATTTGGAAAAACAAAAGCAGGTAAGAGTACAATTCGGGAAGCATTGACTCGCGGTGATGGCGGTACAATTGAAAAAGGAGCGCAACGAACAACTCAAGACATTAAAGAATATGAATGGCAAGGATTACGTTTAATTGATACTCCTGGGATAGAAGCTTATAAGGGAGAAGAAGATCAACAAAAAGCAGTAGAGATAGCTCTTGAAGCTGACATGGTAATTTTTCTTGTTAGTGATGATGCAACTCAGCCCAAAGAATTTGAGGCTATGCAATGGTTGAATAAAATTAATAAATATTTCTTTATCCTCTTAAATGTTAAAGAAGCACTTGAAAACAAGAATAAACCTGACGACAATAGAAGATTAGAGAGATTTATTAAAAACCCTAACAAGGTATTTGATGTTAAAAGACTGCAAGGACATGAACAGCGTATTAGAGGGCATTTCAGCAAAGTATTTGAGGTTGATAAAGTTGATATTGTCTGTGTTCACGCACTTGCAGCATTTTTGAGTACTCGTCCCAATTATAAAGATTATTCCAACGAACTTTGGAGTTTAAGTCGTGTTGAGACAGCTTACAATTTAATTAGCAAAGAAATTGTTAAAACGGGCTATCAAAAAAGAGTACTAACAATTTGTAATGGAGTTGTTAATTTTATTAATGACATTATCAGGTCACTCTATACACATCAAAAATCCCTTGAAGCACAAGTAAGATTTATGAACGATAAAATACCGAGTCTAGAAAAGAAACTTCAAAAAATATCAAAAAAAGGAAATCAACGGATCGAGAGAAAGTGTAAAGAAAGATTTGATAAAATTCGAGGATGGATTCCTAGATTTGTTGATGATTATTTGGGTAAAGACAGCGCTCAACTTGAATATCAAAAGAGAATAAATAAGGAGACTGAAGATATTCAAAAAGAAATGAAGGGATTATTTCAAGAACTAGTTAATGAAGTGAAAGAAGCATTAGAAGAATTTGAAAAAGAGTATATGTATGACATGGGAACAATCAAAATTGATCCTCCTGAAATCAATAACTTCCAGAAAGATTATACAGATGACACTTTGAAGTATGTCAGTATGGGTTTGGGAGCAACTTCTGCAATTGCAATGGGAATCGCTGCTTTCGCAGGAGCAAATTTCTGGAATCCTATTGGCTGGATCGCAGGCATCGCATCTGTTGTGGTTGGTATCTTTGGCTGGCAATGGGCGATCGCCAAGCTAGTAATTGTAAGCTGATCGAGATACAGGCAGGATGGCGCGATCGCCAAGATTTGATTGGTTATTTCAATGCCTTTGAGGGGCGTTTTTATGAAACTGACTTTTTTAAAGCAATCTATGAAGCTCAAACGCCATTGTACCGCGATCAAATTTATATCGTTCTATTAGATGAAATGAATCTTTCGCGTCCAGAACAGTACTTTGCCGACTTTCTCTCGAAGTTAGAACAGGCTGAATCAGGAAAGACTCCAACTCTAAGTCTACAATCAGATCTGAATAAGCCTTTCCCTAATCTATTTCAAAATAAGGAACTAGCCATACCTCCGAATATTTGGTTTATTGGTACTGCTAACCAAGATGAAACAACCTTGGAATTTGCCGATAAAACCTACGATCGCGCTCATGTGATGGAATTACATCAGCAAGCAGAAGATTTTAAGGTTGGCAGAATAGAATCTCGTCATCCTGTTTCCTATAGTGCTTTAACTAATGCCTTTAACGAAGCAAAAAGGAGTAACCTTGATAAAGCTAAAGAATCATGGGAATTTATCAATGAGTCTGAACTTCGCGATTTACTAAAACGATTTAGATTAGGCTGGGGAAATCGACTGAAGCGGCAAGTTGATAGTTTTGTTCCTGTAGTTGTTGCCGCAGGTGGCACAGTGGGAGAGGCAACCGATCATATTTTTGCTACCAAAGTTCTCCGTAAATTGCGCGATCGCCATAACACTCCCATTGATGATCTCAAACAGCTACAAATTTATATTCAAAAAAATTGGGAAGTGCTTGACCAATCATCTAATCCAATCCAGTCTCTAAATATTTTGCAAGAAGAAATTCATCGCTTGTCAGGGGGAGATATGTCATGAAAATTTGGGATCGACTACAACAAAAATTTGTGCAGGTTCCCTCAACATCCAAAGAAGCGATACCAGATGCTTTACTAGGACAATGGCAGGTGAAATCTGATCATGACGGGACAAAACTAAATGGTATTCACGTTCAGAAAAATACTCGTAATTATCTTGTTCCTGATGCAACTAAACGCTTGACTCTGCAAGATAGTAAGGCGACATTGACTAGTAAATTTCCTGCTTGGCAAATTCCTGTAGATAGTGCTGCCGATAGTCTGGGATTTTTTGCAAAACAACATCAACAGATGCTTTCAAAGCAAAACACTTGGCAAGATTGGGCAAATCTTTCTCCCCTTGTACCTGAAATTGCTAGTGCTATTCAGATACAGCCATTAGAGAAAAGTATTAAAGATGCAATTCCCCATCTAGAGGAAATCTGTCATCGTCCGCGCTCTTATCTCAAAATGGAAGCTGAAAAACTTCCTGTGGCAAGGGTTCAGCGTATTGCACCCCATGCGATCGCCTATTTAACCAGTCATACTGAAGATTGGGAATGTAAGACTTTTCGAGGAGTCCGACCTAAAAACGTGCTGAGCCTTGTGCGTGAAGAACTATTAGATATTTATGAAAATCGAGTTGCAGTGCGGTTAATTGATCATCTTTTAGTCTATCTGAGACGAAGAATTCGTGATGTTGAGAAACTCAAAAATGAACTAGAGCAAGTACTTAACTTCTCAAAAGTATTGCAGTCAATCCATCGGCGCAATTGCGAGAGAATTTGTCACCTTTGGGGTGAAAACTTTGATGCGGCTCCACAATTAAAAGTTGCGAAAGAAACGCTAGATTTTTTAGAGCAAATCAAACAAAAGCTTTTGACTCTGACCGATACAGATGTTTATAAAGCAATTCCTCGCAGTGCAGTGGTGGAAGGTACTCTCAGAAATACCAACATCCTGATTGGCGATCGCCACTATCGTGAGATCGCTAAACTGTGGCGAGAGTGGAGCAAGTGGCGCAGCAAAAGAAGTAAAACTGCACAGCAACTTTTTGATTTTTATCAGCAGACAATTAATGGCTTTGATGCTTTTTGCTGTTTGCTTTGTTCTAAGGTGTTGATGAAAACTGATCGCGATCGCGGGTTTGGTTACTTATCAGATTCAGCTTTACCTGAACGCGGTCAATCATATTCTTTACAGCAAGGTTCGGCTAAAGAATCTGAATCTCTAAATTTTCAATGGCTAGAGGATGGCTCAATTCAACTGGAGTCTAAGGAATTAGGAATTTTAAAATTTATTCCGTTAATTGCACAGTTAGCAGAATCTCCTGACGAACAAACGAGCGAACAGATATTGAAATTGCTTGAGCAATTAATAGAGCAAGAGGCTTCACAGTCATATCGGACAATTATTCTCTATTTTGGGACTGCTCAGGATGTATCTAAAATATCGCCTAAGTTGCGACGATATTTTAATACTATTGGTAATGATTTACTGAATTCTGATCTAAATTATAATTCTAAAAGCGATCGCAAGTTAGCTTTGTTGCCTGTTAGTCCCTTTGATATTTTGAGCACAGAGAGAGTTGCTAGAGCAATTCAATGGTGGATTTATTCGCAAAAGTGCAGCGCTTATCCTATCAAGAATGTATTAGAATTTCGATTGCCTGATGAACTACTTAGACAGCTTCAGCAGTCAGGAGCGATGCGTCAAAGTCCTCAAAACAATCAACTTCTGGTTATGCGTCCTTTTTTTCCTGACGATCGCAGGGTATTTAATAGTAACCTGCATAGCATGATTAAGAAGGAAGAGGCTAAAGGTAATTCTAGTAGAGGAGAAGTTGTCAAACTTCGGCAACTGGAAAATTTGCCCAAAAGTGTTGATCAAGAATTTGAGTCACTCTTAACCTGTCCTACTTGCCAAGAAAGGTATTCGGCAACTAGCAGTTTTGAGAATATAGGAAACGACTGCTTTAAAGCTCATTGTCAACAATGTGATACTGATTGGGGCTTACAAAGATGTGGGCAATGTCAAACTAACTATCCATACATCAAACTTGGCGGAGCTAGTGCTGAAATTAGCGATCGCTCTGTTGGTTGGTGCGATCGCGTATTTGGACGTGATGTACTAGCTGTGCCTTGTTTTGATAATAATAATTTACAGTTTTATATTTGTTCTAATTGTGGAAGTTGTGGCAATTCCTCACAGTCCAGTTCTTATTCTTGTCAGCGATGTTTAAAACCCAAATAATGCGAAGCGCCGCCTCACATTATTTGGGCTTTAAACTGGCGATAGCTAGAGAATATGTGATAATCAAATTTTAGGATTTTTTAAGATATAGATTCAAGTAAGGATTTATGCCACTTTACCAAACTCAAAATCAAGCTCAGACGTTGCCAGAACAAGGGCAGTTAGTCAAAGTGCGCGGACGGACTTTTGCAGTGATGAATGTCCAAGCTTCGGGCATGATGGCGAATCCTATACATCTTGCTAAGTTACCAATGCATCATTTGCTAACGCTTGCCTCGATTGAAGATGAGGGATTGGGGGAAGAGTTAGAGGTGGTGTGGGAACTGGAAAAGGGCGCGAAGCTGTTTGAAGAAAGGGAGTTACCCTATCCTGATGCTTTGGATCGTCCTGAAGTATTTTCGGCATTTTTGGATGCGGTGAAGTGGGGGGCGGTATCTAAGAGCGATCGCCAAAGTGTGCAGTCACCTTTTCGTAGTGGTATTGATATTGAAGATTATCAGCTCGATCCTGTGGTGCGGGCGGTACAGATGCCAAGGGTGAATTTGCTGATTGCCGATGATGTGGGTTTAGGTAAAACCATTGAGGCGGGGCTGGTGGCGCAGGAGCTAACGCTACGACAAAGAGCGCATCGGATGTTAATTATTTGTCCGTCATCTTTGCAGGTGCAGTGGCAAGAGCAGATGCGCGATAAGTTTGGCTTAGATTTTCGGATTGTGAATAGTGAGTTGATGCGAGATTTGCGGCGGCGGCGTGGGCTGCATACCAATCCTTGGGGACATTATCCACGTTTGATTACTTCCATTGATTTTATTAAGCGTGATCGCCCTTTACGGTTATTGCGTGAGTCATTGCCATCGGAAGGCGAATCAATCTATCCGAGACGTATTGATCTGCTGATTGTCGATGAAGCCCATAATATTGCACCATCGGCAGGGGGCAAATATGCTGTGGATTCGCAACGAACGGGAGCCGTTAGATTTTTAGTTCCCCATTGTGAGCATAAATTATTTCTGTCGGCAACGCCTCACAATGGTTATAGTGAGAGCTTTACGGCTCTATTGGAGCTATTAGATTCTCAGCGATTTGCTAGAGAAATTCCACCCGATCCGAAGCAGTTGAATTTGATCATGATCCGTCGTCTCAAGCGGGAATTGCCGCCTAATTGGGATGGTACGCCGCGATTTCCCGATCGCATTTTGGAGGCGATCGCTGTCCCTTATACCGATGCGGAGCGTGCAGCAAATCGCAAGCTCAATGAATATACAAAATTGCGAAGAGAAGGGGCGACGAATAAACTAGAGCAAACTGCGACAGAGTTTGTGTTGAAATTACTCAAAAAACGTTTATTCTCTAGTCCCCAAGCCTTTCTAACTACCCTAATCAAACATGAGGAATCACTCAAAAAGGGTAAGAATTTGTCCAAGCGTTTAGCCCAGCCCACAGTGGGACTATTACGGCGACAAATTGAAGATATTGAAGAAGAATTTGCCGATGATGATCTTTATGAAGAATCAACATCAGCGGCGCTCGCGACAAGTACAACGCTATGGCGATCGCTTTCGGCGCAAGAACAAAATATGCTCTCAGAGCTAAAGGCTTGGGCTGAGCAAACAGCGCGTCAAACTGACAGCAAAGCCGAACAGTTACTCGCATGGATTGACCAGCATATTCGCCCCAATGGTCAATGGTCAGAGGAGCGTGTGATTATTTTTACGGAATATCGGACTACCCAAAAATGGTTGGCGGATTTGTTGCTCAGTCGTGGTTTAGGACAGGGCGATCGCTTGATGACGCTCTATGGTGGCATGAATAGCGACGATCGCGAAAAAGTGAAAGCTGCCTTCCAAACTAATCCTAAAGTTTCGCCTGTGCGGATCTTGCTTGCCACTGATGCCGCTTCCGAAGGTTTGGATTTGCAAAATTACTGCTCGAAATTAATTCATTACGAAATCCCTTGGAATCCCAATCGCATGGAGCAGCGTAACGGACGCATCGATCGCCACGGACAGAGGGCGGACAAGGTGCTGATCTATCACTTTGTCGGTCAGGGCTATCAAAATCAGGTGATGCGTGATGTGAAGGCGGGCGATCTCGAAGGCGATTTAGAATTTTTGATGCGGGCGGCGTTGAAGATTAATAATATCCGTGAGGACTTGGGCAAGGTGGGACCAGTGATCGCCGCACAGGTGGAAGAGGCGATGCTCGGTAAGCGCGTGCGACTGGATACGGCTCAAGCGGAAAAGGACTCAGAACCGATGCGCCGCTTGCTCAAATTTGAGCGACAGGTACAAAAGGATATTGAGAAACTCAGGGAAAAACTCGACCAAACCCGTCAAGATTTGCGCCTCGAACCTAGCAATATTCAATCGGTGGTACAGGTGGGATTGCGTCTCGCAGGGCAGCCCGAATTGATTCCCATTGAACACGATCCCAAGGCTTTCTATTTGCCAGCTTTTCGCGGTAGTTGGGCGGTGTGCAATCAGGGGTTAGCCCATCCCCATACAGGCGAGATCCGCCCGATTACCTTCGATCCCGATCGCGCTAGACATAAAGATGATGTGGTTCTCGCTCACCTCAACCATCGGTTAGTGCAGATGTGTTTGCGGTTGCTTAGAGCCGAGGTATGGTTACGGGGAGAAACGAAAAAGCTAAATCGTGTTACGGCGTTGCAAATTCCCAATAGTCTCAGCGCGGAGCCTGTGGTGGTTGCCTATGGGCGCTTGGTGATTTTGGGTAGCGATCAACAACGCCTGAATGAAGAGGTGATTACGGTGGGTGGTGCGATTCGTGGCGGTAAGTTTGTGCGCTTGAATGTCTTGGAGCTAAATCAGTTATTGCAAGTTGCTACGCCTGACCCAGTGCCAGAGTCGGTTTCTCAAAAACTGATCGGGCTGTGGGATGTTTACGCCGAACCTTTAAAAAAGAGTCTCGAAAATCGGATGGGCGATCGCCAAAATTCTTTGCAAAAGCAATTAGCCGATCGCGCTCAGCAGGAATTGGGAGATATCCAGACAATCCTCGAAGAACTGCAAAGGAGTATCGAAAAGGAGATGGCGGATACTGCGAAACCGCTTCAGCTTGATTTGTTTAGCAATGATGAAAGGGAACAGTTTGAACGCAATCGCCAAAGTTTGGAATTGCGACTCAAGCAAATTCCTGATGAAATCAGCAAAGAGCAGGAAATCATCCGTCAGCGCTATGCTGATCCGCAACCAAGGTTATTTCCTTTAGCGATCGCCTTTCTTGTGCCACCAAAATTGTTTTAAGTAGTTATTATCTAAATTTTTAATAAATCTATGTCGATCGCCCGTCATCATGCTGAATGGTTAAGCCTCCTTGATATTGTTGGCTCGTTTTTGAGTATGGAAGTATTGCTAGAGGTATTTCCGCAGGGTTTGAGCGCCCATGATAGTGAGCATTTTGCGCTGTTGAAACAAGTTTATGCAGAATGGGGAAATGAGCAGAGCGATCGCCGTATTGAGCGGGAAATTCATCGGGCGTGGGTGGAATGGGTGCTGGTGAATACGCTGGGATATCCGCAGGAATATCTGAAGACGGGGCAGGAGATTGCTAATCATTGGCGGATTAGGATGGAGCAGCATCAGGAAACCCTTGCGCCTGATTGGGTATTGGTCGATGCTCATGATCCTAATAAGGTAAATAAGCCTGAGTTGTTGATTCAGATATTTGAACCGAGTCAAAAACTGGATGGAAGTTATAAGGAATCGAAATGGTCGGCTTCGCCTGTGACGAGGATGGTGGAGCTATTGCGAGGGCTGAAGGTGAGTTTGGGCTTGATCACCAATGGCGAAGAATGGATGTTGGTCTATGCGCCGCAGGGTTGGACTTCATCGACGGTATCTTGGTATGGGAATATCTGGGTTGAGGAGAAGATTACTTTACGCGCTTTTCGGGATTTGTTGGGTGTGGAGCGCTTTTTTGGGGTGCAGGAGCAGGATACTTTAGGGAGTCTGTGCGATCGCAGTAAGAATTCGCAACAGGAAGTTACTGACCAGCTAGGGCTACAGGTACGCAAGGCGGTAGAAATCCTGATTCAGAAGTTGGCGGAAATTGATGCCGATCATCAGGGGCGAATGTTGGCGCGGGTGTCGATGCAGGAGCTATATCGGGCGGCTTGTTTTGTGATGATGCGCTTGGTGTTTCTGCTCTGTGCGGAGGAGCGTGGGTTATTGCTATTGGGTGAGGAGCGCTATGACAAAAATTATGCGGTTTCGACTTTGCAGGAGAGTCTCAGGGCGATCGCTGATCATAGTGGTGAGGAGATTCTCGAACGCCGTCATGATGCTTGGTGTCGTTTGATGGCGCTATTTCGGGCGGTGCATGGGGGTGTATATCATCCTAATTTTAAGCTGCCTGCCTATGGTGGTGATTTGTTCGATCCTGATGCGTTTCCGTTTTTGGAGGGCAGATTTGAGGGGCATGATGAGCCGATCGCGGTGGATAATCGCACGGTGTTACATCTGTTGGAGTCGTTGCAAATCCTGAGAATTAAGGTGGCGGGGGGTAGTTTTGAGCCGCGCCGTTTGAGTTTTAAGGCGATCGAGGTGGAGCAGATTGGTCATGTCTATGAGGGTTTGCTGGATCATCAGGCGGTTAAGTCAAGTTCGACGGTTTTGGGTTTGGATGGAACTAAGAATAAGGAGCCTGAGATTTTGCTAGAGGATCTGGAGACCTTGGCGGCGCAGGGTGAGGAGGCTTTGCTCAAGTTTTTGAAGAAGGAGACAGGCAGGGGTGAGGCGGCGTTAAAGAAATTATTGCCCTCATCCCCCCAGCCCCCTTCTCCCAAGGAGGGAGAAGGGGGAGCAAGAGAATTTACTCCCCTCTCCCTCCTTGGGAGAGGGGCTGGGGGTGAGGGTTTGAGTCATTATGAGGAATCGCGTTATTTAACTCGTTGTGGAAATGATCTTAATCTCTGGAATCGGATTAAGCCTTTTTATCGGTTAATTCGTAAGGATACGCGGGAATATCCTGTGATCATTAGTACTGGGTCGGTGTATGTGACAACGGGGACGGATCGGCGGGAGTCGGGGACGCATTACACGCCGAAGGCTTTGACGGAGGAGATTGTGCGCTATACGTTGGAGCCGTTGGTGTATGTGGGGGTGAGTGAGGGGTTGCCGCAGGCTGAATGGAGGTTGCGATCTCCGCAGGAGATTCTGAATCTGAAGATATGCGATCCGACGATGGGTTCGGGGGCGTTTTTGGTGCAGGTATGTCGGTATTTGGCGGCGCGGTTGTTGGAGAGTTGGGAAGGGTTGGAGGGTTCCAAAATCTTCACGGTGTTTGGCAATATTTCTAAGCCTGATCTTGATGAGGCGCTGATTCCTGATGATGATTTGGATCGGTTGATTGTGGCGAAGCGGTTGATTTCGGAGCGTTGTGTGTATGGTGTGGATAAGAATCCTTTAGCGGTGGAGATGGCGAAGTTGTCGTTATGGTTGGAGACTTTGCAGAAGGATAAGCCGTTTACGTTTGTGGATCATGCGTTGCGGTGTGGGGATTCGTTGGTGGGGGTGACGGTAGAGCAGTTGCGGTTTTGGGATTTGGATGTGTCGAGTCATATTCATCAGTTGGGGATTGGGATTAATGAGGTGTGGATTAGGATTCGGGAGGCTATTTCTAAGCGGATGGAGCTTGAGAGTTTTACGGTGAATTCGCGGGAAGATCGGGCTAAGAAGGAAGCTCTGTTGGCGGAGTCGCAAGCTCGCATTAAGGATCTGAAGGATCGGGCGGATTTGTTGGTGATGTCTTATTTGGCGAGTTGCAAGAGGTCGCAGCAGGATGATTTGCGCCGTGAGTTGCTGTTGGTGGCGAATGGTGAGATGGATGTGAGTGTGTCGCAGCGTGAGTTGTTGCCAGATTTGGAGGCGTTGCGCCCGTTTCATTGGGAGTTGGAGTTTCCTGATGTGTTTTTGCCCTCACCCTCTAGCCTCTCCCAAAAAGGGAGAGGGGGAACAAATTCAAAAACGGTTCTTGCTCCCATCTCCCTCGATGGGAGAGGGGCTGGGGGTGAGGGTGGTTTTGACGCAATTTGTGGCAATCCGCCGTTTATGGGTGGTAAAAAGATTACGGGGGCAATGGGTACGGCTTATCGGGATTTTATTGTGGAATGGATTGGAAATAATGTAAAAGGGAATGCGGATTTTGTGGCTTATTTCTTTTTGCAGGTTTCGTGGTTATTGAAAAAAAATGGTTGTTTTGGATTGGTTGCGACTAATACGATCTCTCAGGGAGACACTAGAGAAGTTGGTTTAGATGAAGTAGTAAATCCCTCTCCACCAAAAGATCCTTCTAAAATTAGAAGGATCGTGAGCAAGAGTGTTATTTATCGTGCTATTCCTAGCCGTCCTTGGTCGGGGACTGCGGCGCTAGAGGTATCTTATGTTTGGGCTAAAAAAGGTGATTGGAATGGAAAACATTATTTATATGATAAGCCTGTAAAAGCGATTACGCCATATCTCACGGTTCAGAGTTCTGAATTAGTTAAACCATATCGATTAGATGAAAATAGTGGTAAATCTTTTCAAGGTTCAATTGTTTTAGGAATGGGTTTTGTGCTTGATCCAGACGAAGCTGAAGCTTTGATTACGAAAAATCATAAAAACAAGGATGTTTTATTTCCCTATCTCAATGGTCAAGATTTAAACAGCAATCTCGATCAATCTCCTGCGCGTTGGGTGATTAACTTTTCTGATTGGGCGTTATCACCAGAGCATGATGATCCGAAAAATCCCAAGGGTGCGCCATATGCTTCTGATTATCCTGACTGTTTGGAAATTCTAGAGAGATTAGTTAAGCCTGAAAGACTAACAAAAGCAAAAGATGTCGCTGCTGCTCCTTGGTGGCAATATTGGAGAATTAGAGGAGAACTTTATGAGAAGATCGCCCAATGCGATCGGGTTTTAGTTGTGAGTCAAACCAGTAAATATCATGGATTTGTCTTTGCTCCAAATAATATTATTTACTCTCATAAAGTTGTTGCATTTCCAAATCCTAAATTTAATTTCTTTTCTTTGATGTCTTCTAGTTTTCATACAAATTGGGTTTTGTTTTTTGGCTCTAGTTTAGAAACTCGACCTGTTTACACGCCCTCAGATTGTTTTGAAACCTTCCCATTCCCAACCCTCACCCCTGAAACAGAAAAAGAACTAGAAACAATAGGAGAGAAATATTACAACCATCGACAGCAGATCATGCAAACCACCCAACTCGGACTCACCAAAACCTATAACCGCTTCCACGACCCCAACGACACCGCCGCCGACATCCAGCAACTTCGGGAACTGCATATACAGATGGATTACGCAGTAGCAAAAGCTTATGGGTGGGTGGAGCAATTACGAATTACGAATTACGAATTGGGAGGAGAGCAATTCCCGTTGGCGCATGGGTTTCACCAAACTAAACAAGGACTAAGATTCACCATTAGCGAAACCGCCCGACGCGACATCCTCGATCGCCTCCTTGCCCTCAATCATCAAAGATACGCCGAAGAAGTCAAAGCAGGAGTTGGGAAGTCAAAAGGGAAAAGGAAAAAGGAAAAAGTGGTGCAGGTGAGCGAAGGACAAACAAATTTTTTGGACAAAATCAATCAATCGTAGGGGTAAAGCATTTGCGCCACAATCTCGAACAATCACAAATAACCCTATCCGCAAATGCTTTACCCTCCCCCGCCCTCACAAACAAATTGCGATCATCCGCGATTTGGGCAAAGCATTCCCATTGACAAATTTTCAGTAAACATCATCAACCCCTGCGGGAATGCTATGCCCCTACCAGAAAGAACAATTTTAAAATGATTATTTTTAAAACGATTACAATGTTAAACATCAAATAAATGTAATCCTAGACCCATGCTAGAAAACATCCAAGAAGAAATTGACACCCTCCCCACCGAAGCCCAAGAACTACTCTTAGACTTCATCCACATCCTCAAAAAACGCTATGCCAGCCTAAAAATATCACAACCCCTATTTTTAAATGATATTCCATCCGCAACTCATCAACGCCAAAAAGGAAGTGCAAAAGGCAAATTAATCATTCACACCGAAGATGATGAACATCTCAAAGATTTTCAGGAGTATATGCCTCAATGATTTTGCTTGATACCCATACCTTTTTATGGTTTATTTTGGACGATCCGCAACTGAGTCCCAAAGCCGATCAACTAATTAGCGATCCAAATAATGCGATCGCCATTAGCCCAGTCACTTACTGGGAAATTGCTATCAAAATTAGCATTGGCAAATATTCTCTACCAGAACCTTATGAAATATTCATGGATAGAGAAATTAGTATCAACAACTTTACAATTCTTCCTATTCAACCAAAACATACAGCCGCTTTAATTGATTTACCCTTTTATCACAAAGACCCATTTGATCGCCTACTCATAGCACAGGCAAGCGTAGAAAAGATTCCTATTATTAGCAACGATCAAATTTTCGATCAATACCCCGTTCAAAGAATCTGGGCATAAATTGTCTTAGAAACCATTTAAGGAAACCATTTAAGAATTGTCTAGATCCCCCCAGCCATCACAAACAAATTGCGATCGCCCCAGATTTGGGCAAAGCAGTCCCATTGATAAATTTTTGATAAACATCATTAACCCCTGAGAGAATGCTATTTATGAATCCTCAACCACTGCCGACAACTCGACATCTTCATAAATCAACGCCAAAGAACATTGAAAATTAATACTCGTTAACTCAAACAAATCAGGATTATCAGACTCAAGCAGATCCTCTGGATAGCTCGTCAATTCCCACTTACCCGCATCCCCCCGCCGATATACATCAATGCTAATTTTATCCGCATCAATCAACACATACTCCAATAAACTCGGAAAACGGCGATAATATTTAAACTTATCTCCCCTATCAAAACCCTCCGTACTGGGAGATAGAACCTCGATAATTAACTTAGGGAAAGAAATTACATCACGCGATCCGCGATCGCTCTCATTACAACTCACCACCACATCAGGATAGAAATATTTTTTTGCATTCCTGTCTTGCACCTTAACATCAGCGACATTTATGCGACATCCCATCGCTTTTAAATGCGATCGCAGTGCATTGTAAGCATTTAAAGCGATATCATTGTGAGCGATCGTGCCACCAGCCATCGCATAAACTTCACCATCAATATATTCATGGCGAAACTCCTGCTTCGCTTCCCATGCCAAATACTCTTCAGGCGTTAAGAAATTCTTTTTAAGATTAGCAATCATCGCTTTTGTCCCTAACTTTCAATCAAAAATAGCATAGTCAGCAATATCACTTACTCCCAAAACTTCACCGTCATCAGCGAGACCTATCTGTCTAAAATTTTAACCGATCCGTTATTACTTAACGAAAAGGAATCAGGACACGGTTTTGAATTAAGACATCAAAAGTTTTATGAATCTGCTTGGCTAACTTCGCTTGATCCGTCAATAACCCTAACTCCAAATTGAGACTCAGCGCATATTGCGTCAGATTAGCGCTACTGATCAACACCCGATGGCGATCGCTAATCACACCCTTAATATGCAAAGATCCATACTTCCCCTTCGAGTTGATCGGTCTTTTACCCACCGCCCAATAATAAATCTGTAACTGCTCAATCATATCCGCAGGAAAAGTCTGCAAAATACCAAAGGGAACCTTATCAGCGCGTTCTGGCATTTCTACAATCATCGTAATCACCACCCGCCGCGCCAAAGCCTTACGCATCGCCGCCACGATTTCAGGAATATCATAAACCGCAAAGCTAATCAGCAATAACTCCTCACGGGTTTGATGGATTAACTCTAAAATCGTCGGTTCCGTTTGACGGTTCCATTCCCCCGCTTGGTCGGGCATCGTCCAGATGGGCTGCACCTCATAGTTCTTTTGCAGTTCGCGCCCTAACTCCATCGCCGCCAGCAAAGCCAAATGCAGCGACTCCCAGCTAACTTCAGGATGTAACTCTTGCCAAAGTTCTATGAATTTATAAACGCGATCGCGCAATTCCTGAGATGTCACCTTTTGCGAAAGCAAATACTTCCCATAGTCAGAGCGATCGGCTGTCTGATTAGGAATCATCGCCATGATTTTGATTAATTCAGGCAACAGGCGATCAGGCAGAGCCAGAGCCAATCCCTTGAGCGCATCAATAAAAATTGGGTTATACATGATTACACTATTGAGGCGCAGCTTCGCCGTAACTCAATAAATTTAGGTGAAGAAACAAATATCTGTTTGCGAGAAGGTGGGAACCAGCAAAGCGCGGTCTAAAAACTTATTGCCCCTCTCGCAAGAAGTCTCAGGACTAAATAAACAGGCGTGACAAGCTGCCCAATGCAAAGACACCCGATCGTCAGCAGGGTCATGCTCGGCACAGAGTGGGTCAGAGGTGCAGATCCTGATTGACTCAAGGGCTTGGTGGATATGGTGATTGAGCCTTGGAGCTTCACCGAGATGTACCAAACCGCCCAATGTCCCTTCACTATCAGGAGCCGCCGTATAGATTAACAAACCTGCCTGTGCTTGGCGATCGCGATTTGCCACCTGAGCATAGATGCGCTCGCGTAAACTTGCGGCATTGTAGCCACATTCGAGGGCAAATTGACGCATCAGGGCATGGGAAAAGGAATGGATCAACAAATAGCGCATATCGGGAGTCGAGATTTTATCGACAAGTTCAGGATTGCGCTGATTGAGCCAAGTTTTGTGAGCTTCTTTGACCTTGATATGTTGCTTTTTGACTGCGGGTTGTTGTTCCCATGCTTGCAGGGATGCCTCATTAAATTCGATAAAGATTCCCTCGCCGCGCACTTCCATCGCAGGAACCCAACTTGGTTTAAAACGACTGAGGGGCGCTCGATATTCCTTCGGGACTTCACCCGTATCGGTAAAGTCTCCAGGGGACTGAATGCGAGTGAACCCAATTAGCGATCGCACTTCCCGCAATTTTTCCACCAAGATCACCTTAGAAATTACCTTTTGAAAATCGACAGGTGGGGCGATCGCCTTCAGTCGCCAATCCTTTCCCAGATCCTCAAGCCCCGTCACGCTATGAAATTTACGCCATTCAGGAGCTTTGAGATCGGTCGCAGAAGTATGATCATCGATCTCTTGGTTAGAATCTTGACTAGAACCATGATTGCGCTTGGCGATCGCATCCAAAATCTCCTCAATTTTGTAATTCTCTAATTCATAACCCTTGCCCTGCTTTTGCAAAATCCTGAGCAAAGCTTTCAACATCTCAGCACTATTAGCTTCTTCTAGGGTCAGCCAATAGCTATCAATATACTGTTCTAATTTATTCTCAGCATTGGGAATCGATAGCGCTGATAGACTCAGGGAAAACCAACTATTAGAGGCTCCCAAAAGCATTGTTTTCATTTGGCGATCGCACTTATCGTCAAAATTGCGTAAATGGGGATGGCGACCGCGACAACGGGGCATATTTTGTTTGCCAGACAGCCCAAATGCATCGGACATCCGCCGACTTGCCGCACAGGTATCACACTTGATCACAATATCAGTCACGGCTCCCGATACGCTCGGCTCAATTAATCGCAACGATCCCTTGCAATCACTACTCCCACGATGTACAAAATAGCGCCAAGGAAAATCATCAAGATGTCCTTTTTCGCAAGCGGTGAGAAATCTCACAGGAATCACTTTCGGTGCGATCGCCTTATTGCAATTTGTATGATGATAAGCCGCTTCACTATGGCGATTGCGGAAAGTTTTTAATTCAAAAAGTCCGTCAGTAATCGGTGCAAGCAGATCGCACTTAGGGCATACCATCCAAGTCGGAAACGGCGCAACAGGGATTCCTTCAAGGCTTGGTTGATAATTGGAAAATGGCTGACGGGCTTCTTCTTCAGGAATCGGTAAACTGACTAATTGCTGTACCTGTGCGCCAAGTTGCTCCTGCACCGCCGCCAACAATCGATCTTCCGTAATTACTTGAGTATGCTGGCGTTGCCATTCCTCTAAGCCCATCACCATCGTTGCTAAGTTGGGCAAGTCAGCGATCGCGCCGATGCCATAACTAAACATAATCTGACTAGGACGAAGTTCACCAATACGATATTTGTTCATAGTTTTAAAAATATATAGCAATCCTAAATGGGTTGTGAGAGTGCGCCCCGAAGGGGCGCACTCTCACACAACCTTAAAATAGCGGCGCTTTGCGCCTCTACTTTAAGAGGTGAATGGTTCTGGTAAGCGATCGCTTTCATTATCAGGTGCTTGATCGACAAAGATTAGCGCTGAGGCAGGTTCGACATTGCGAAGCGAATTTAAACAAGCAAAATAATCGTCAGGATCTTGAGCAATATTTTTTAAAAGTGAAACCGTTGTACCGCCACGACTGGAAGCCTTAAACTGTAACCTTGTCCCTGCTTCATTGGGCTTTGCGGCACTTGCCCACTTATCGCGCAGTCCATGCAGTTGATAGAGAATCTCATCCCTTAAGTCAGGATTTTGAAAACTTTGACTAATCCGATCGGCGATCGCCTCCATGCTAGCAATTACATCAGGATGATCAAAGTTTGCGGCAATCATCCTTGCGGCTCCATCCTCATCATTAAACTCAAACCCGCTCAGCCGCACCAGCGAAACAAACAGCGCCGCTAATCCTCGATCTAAAGCTCCTGAAGAGAAAGGTGTTACCGACAATGGCTCAACATGTTGATAGAAAGTTGCGTGATAATGCTCAAACCGTTCATAGTGAGATAGATCTCTCGGTCTTGCCCAGTTATAAACCGTCAAAACTAGTCCAGGATGATTCCGCCCTACCCGTGATGTGGCTTGGATATATTCCGCAGTATTCTTGGGCTGACCGCAAGTCACCATTAGCCCTAGCCGCTTTACATCCACACCAACAGAGATCATATTCGTTGCCAAAATTACATCAAGGGGATTGAGTTGGGAATTGAATTTTTGCTGTTTCTTATCTTTCTGTTCTTTTCTTTCTTTTTGTTTATCCCGTCTCTCTTCCGCAGTCAAAACCTCAAACTTGCGCTCTAAAGCATCAAGGATTTTGGGAATATCCGTAGAACTTTTGCGCGAAGTTAGCTCTTCAATTCGACTAGGACTAAGATAGCGCTTCGCTAATCCCCGTTTATCCATTTTTGACAAGCGGGTGGTGATGTCATCATCCACAAGGCGGCGCGTTCCACCTAGCTCACACAGAGAATTAAAATAGCCCACCAACGTCATCCAAGGATCGGCATCATAACCATCATCCATGAGTTGTTGAGCCGCCGATAGCGCCACTAAATATACCCGAATCAGAGCCGCCTTGAGACGACGACCAGGGGCGCAAATTCCGAGATACAAACGTCCAGAATGTTCATTGCTTGGTGGACGTTGCCGCGAAAAGAAATTGTCTTCAATATCGATCGCCTGAGGTGGAAATATCTTTACCTCACGCAAAAATAGTTGATGTACTTGATTACGAGCTTGGCGAATCGTCGCCGTCGAAGCAATTACCTTGGGACGTACTTGCTGACCATTGACATCCCATGTACAAAGGCGATCAATTGCCGTTTCATAGAGTCCCACCATGCTACCCAATGCGCCACTAATTAGGTGCAACTCATCCTGAATGATCAGGTCGGGTGGACGTAAGGGCAAATGCGGTCTAGTTTTAACGGCGGGCAATGTGCCTTTCTTGGGATGACTATCACTATCTTCGAGATCTGGACATCGGAAACCATGGCGATCGCAATAGCCATTCACCTTCCCAAAGAGCATCTGGGTTTTACCATTCCAAGGCATTTGCGCGAACTTATCGACCGTGGCAATTACCAGAGACGGCAAGCGGCGATAGATTTCTTCATCAACTACCACAATCGGTAAACCCTCATTAGGCGAGTGCTTACGACCGAATAAACAATTGCCTACGCGATCGCTGCAATAAACCAGAGTTCTGCCAATATTTTTTTCAAAGGAAAGTACTTCAATATCTTTCCCCGCATCAATTACCGATCCACACCAAGGACAATTAGTAAGTTGATGGGGTGTACCAGTGGAGCCACCATAGTTTTGTCCTTGATTCTGTCCTTTGAATTGTTTGATCGCCTCTTCACTCTGTTCTGTCCAGTTGGGCGTACTGTTATTCCCAACCCATAGCCCAATCCGAAAGGGTTCCTTTCCCCACTTAGTCGCATCTTTGCGGCGTAAAGATTCACAGGCACAGATCAGAGTCGTGGCACGTTGAAACTGTTGCAGCGTCAGCAATCGCAGCGTATAGCGCATTAATACCGCCACGCCATGCTCTCCATCATGTCCAGACACTACGCCCTGCAAGCGCCGCATCGCTAGGGTATAGGCAGTTAGCCCTAGATATGCCTCAGTCTTACCTCCGCCAGTGGGGAACCATAGCAGATCGCAGATCGCCTTCTGATCGGTTTGGCGATCGCTGTGGTGCAGATCGGTCAAACTGGGGAGATTAATCAAAATAAAAGCAAGCTGGAAAGTCCGCCAGCTATAATTCTCAGGTCTTTCAAAATCATTGAGAGGATTGTCCTTACCCTGTCTCTTTTGTTCAGCATAAAGACTCCGAATCCGTTGCTGCGCCATCGTCATATTCATAAACTGAAAAGCTTCCACGGCTTGTGGATTGGTTTCTAATAGCTGAATTCCTTCACGAATTCTCGTTAATGCAATCTGACAATCCTTGAGATTGCGATCGGCAGCCTGTTTATAAAATGCTGGACTATTTGGTAATTGCTGTTTATTGATTTCCTGTGACCGTAACCATTGTTCATAGGCACTCACAAGCGGATAGAGGATTGGTGGCAAAGCTTCCGCTTCGACCTGAGCGAGTACCTTCATATCTAAAATCAAGCCCTTGAGCGCAGGGATTTCTTTCTCATCAGGCGGCGTAGTATTGGGAACGATATGTCTAGGAATGGCACTGGTGGTAAGACTGATAACGCGATCGCCTTGTTGGGATGACCTTGATGAACTGTCAGCTACAACTTCCGCATGGACGCTAGTATTATGCCCCACCGCAAATTCAACACAATTCCGATAGAGCAGTTGCAAAGATTCTTGTTCATAGCGCAGATCACCATCAAGACTGTCACCGCTAGTAAGTGGTTTGCGTATAAAGATTGCCTGATGGGGATTACTGCCCTGCACCTTAACTTCTGGTTGAAAGAGCCAAGCCGAATCCCGATTTTGCTTAGGTTCCGTTTGCCTATTTTCCAAAAAGATAGTCACAATCCAATCATGATCAATTTTACGACAACGTACCCGCACGACTACCGCAGGTGCTTTTTCGTGATCGGGCAGCCATTCCCTTGTCTGTTCAGTAGTTGCCGCAATATCCGCTAATTTGAATAGGCGACCGCCCTTAATGGGAGTACGTTTCCAAACTTTTGTAGAATTATTTGGATGATTAGTAATTACTTCGCTTTCGCCTTTTTTGTAATATCCCCAACTAGCTTGAATTGTGATCTCGTCAAAATCACCATCCACACAAAAACTCAAACCAATTGACGATGGAAATAAGCTGCTAGGCGGTGCAACCTCCTCCGTATCACCATCATCGCTATTCTTTTTACCTGCGATCGCCAGATTGTCCTGTTGAGCAGGATCTTCTTCTTGGGTAAGATCTGTTTCATCACCGATTTGATCGCCAGTTTCATCGCTAGGTGCGACTTTGGTATAGCGTTTACGAGGTGCGATCGCCCCAACTAGATAGCGTTCAGTAAGGCTAGTCTCATCGACTTCCTCACACTCACCATTCACTGGCCCCAGCAAATCCTTATAAATCATTGCCACCAACTTCTCTCGGATCTCTCTAGGCTTTACCTTTTGGAGAATCTTTCCCTGTTCTACGTTCTGCAATGGAACAAAAAATTCTGTACTAAGTAGTTCCCCTTGCCCAGTTTTCGGTTGACTTATAGCAGGTATAAATTTTTCTTCCAAGAGTTTGCCCTGTATCCTTGTCTTGTTATTTACTGATGAAAATTTAGCGATAACTTGGTTAATGCGCTCGCGTAATCGTGGCGAAATACTATCTGTCCCCAAAACTTTTACATGTGCTGCAATATTCAAACCTTGCAGCAATATTTCTAACTGGCGATCGCTAACTTCTTCGACTAGACTCCAATCGAGTTGAACTTTATCCTCTCGCAGTTGCTGATTAATCTCTCCGAGGTTCAGTTGATTGAATTCTTGGCGTGGAAGCTTGATAATTTGCATAAAATTTTGCTAAGGCATAATTTTGCCGTCTTTAGTGGTTATTTTACGCTAATTATTCTTTAAAAGTAATTTAATCTAAATATTTTGGGTGGTTCTATAAAGGAAAGGGCTAAATAGATAAGGATGGGCGGTGCTTTGCGCCGCCCATCCTTATCTATTTAGCCATACCATATTGGGATTGCTACAGTATACGCCCGAAAACCTGCAAGATAGCCCTCAAAAGCTCATTCTTTCGTCAGCTTTTAGCACGAAAATAGCGAAAATTTTAAATTTTAAAATCGTCTCATAGTATAGATTTCAGTATCATCTTGCAGGTTTTTGCATTTATCCTGTATCTACCCCTATAGGTTCACCTTTCTCAGCTACATAACTTGCTGTATTTATAGGCAGCCTATTGAGGTTTTGAGTGGTACAGAGAATTTTTGAAAGCTTTGCTCCGCAAAGCTTTCAAAAATTCTCTGAGTTTTAAGTCAGCGCAAAGCGCTGTATCACTTAAGTAATCTGAGTAAACACTGGGTTAGTCGTATTTACTGACCTTTGACCATAAACAAGTTGGGCGTTACAACTGTAGAATGTAATATTTTCGTTATTACTTCCTTGACCATAAATATTTACGAGTCTATCCCAGTTCACCACCACAACATTTTTTGGTTTTCCTTTTTGTAAGTTGTCTTGTTGCAAACCAATTAGAGACTCGATGTTTTTACTCAATATAGTTTCCGCTGTTAGATTTTCCGAATCCAATTTTGCAAGTGCATTCTGTAGAGTATCCCAAGCATTTTGAATCCGAATAACTTTAGGATTGGAGTTTAGACTAAAAAAGGAAAAAAGGCAGAGTAAAAGAGATACAAACTGCCTAAAGTAGATGAAAAAGAAAAAGCACATCTACAGCCATGATTATTGACAAACTACAGGAATTTCGTCAACAGGTATATAGATTTTTAGGAAACGGACGAGATGCAATATTTGACCTGATGGATGCAGTGTTAACCAGTCCAAGCGTGAAATCATTTGCAGAATTGTCATTATCTGCGGTGTATCGGAGAAGATGGTCAAGCCTGTATGAATCGTTGAAAGATAGCCGACCAAGACGAGGAAGAATCAGACGACTGTGTGTCGAACAAATACCCAAAGATATCCAACCATTGCTAGCAGGAGACCATACAGGATGGGGAAGACCCCATGCCAAAACTCTAAAAGACAGGAGTTTTGTGCATCAACCAAATTTGATAGAAGGCAACAAACCAATCGTATTAGGTCATGACTACAGCACCTTGGGATGGATACCAGAAATGTCAGGGAGTTGGGCAATCCCGTTATGTCATGAGCGAATCAGTAGTTTTGAGACAGCAGCCCAGATAGGCGCTTTCCAACTGCGGCAAGTATGTCGAGATTTGTCGGTAAGACCGATCGCTACGTATGACAGTGAATATGGC
>QBML01000048.1 GCA_003242085.1 Pseudanabaena frigida
CTCTTCTGGGTTTTACATCTTAACTTACTTGGCTATAGCTATAAATCAATAAAAAAGAGAGATGACAGTAATGTCATCTCTCTTTTTTTTAACTAACAAGCTAAATTAACCGAAAGCAGTTGTTGTTGAGGCTATCAGGAAGGCTGCATACGTAACGATGTAACCAACTGTGAAGTGAGCCAAGCCAACCAAACGAGCTTGAACGATGGAGAGAGCAACAGGCTTGTCTTTCCACTGAACCAAACTTGCGAGAGGTGTGCGTTGGTGAGCCCATACAAGGGTTTCGATCAACTCTTGCCAGTAACCACGCCAAGAGATCAAGAACATGAATCCAGTTGCCCAAACTAGATGTCCGAATAGGAACATCCAAGCCCAAACAGAGATATTGTTCATGCCATAGGGGTTATAGCCGTTAATCAACTGTGCGGAGTTGAGCCATAGGTAGTCACGGAGCCAGCCCATGATGGTGACAGAGGATTCGTTGAACTGAGCAACGTTACCTTGCCATACACCGAGGTGTTTCCAATGCCAGTAGAAGGTTGTCCAACCAATGGTGTTCAACATCCAGAACATAGCGAGGTAGAAGGAATCCCATGCAGAGATATCGCAAGTACCGCCACGACCAGGACCGTCGCAAGGGAAGCTGTAGCCAAAGTCTTTTTTGTCTGGCATGAGCTTAGATCCACGAGCATCCAACGCACCCTTAACCAAGATCAAGGTGGTGGTGTGTAGACCTAGAGCGATCGCATGGTGAACTAGGAAGTCGCCAGGTCCAATGGTGAGGAACAAGGAGTTATCACCAGAGTTAATACCAGACAACCAACCAGACAACCAAACGTTACCGCTATTTGGCCAAGCTGTTGCAGCGATGCTGTCAGGATTAGAAAGTAGGACATCAAATCCGTACAAAGCCTTACCATGAGCAGCTTGAATCCATTGAGCGAATACAGGCTCGATCAAGATTTGCTTTTCAGGAGTACCAAACGCTTGCATTACGTCGTTATGAACGTAGATGCCAAGAGTGTGGAAACCTAAGAAGAGAGATACCCAGCTTAAGTGAGAGATGATTGCTTCTTTATGCTCAAGCATACGTGCAAGCACGTTGTTCTTGTTAGCTTCAGGATCGTAGTCACGAACGAAGAAGATCGCACCGTGAGCAAATGCACCAACCATCAAGAAACCAGCAATATATTGGTGATGAGTATATAGAGCAGCTTGAGTGGTGAAATCCTTAGCGATAAACGCATAGGAAGGCATCGAGTACATGTGCTGAGCAACCAAAGATGTGATTACACCCAAAGAAGCAAGAGCCAAACCGAGTTGGAAGTGCAAGGAGTTGTTAACAGTGTCATACAAGCCCTTGTGACCATCGCCTAGCAAACCACCGAAAGGAGTACCCTTAGGAGGATTGTGTGCATTCAAAATGTCCTTGATGCTGTGACCTATACCAAAGTTGGTGCGGTACATGTGACCAGCAATGATGAACAATACTGCGATCGCCAAGTGGTGATGTGCAATATCGGTCAACCAAAGAGATTCGGTTTGAGGATGGAAACCACCAAGGAAGGTCAGAATTGCTGTACCAGAGCCCTGAGATGTACCAAACACATGACCTGCGGTATCAGGATTCTGAGCATATACGCCCCAGTTACCTGTGAAGAAAGGTGCAAGCCCTGCTGGATGAGGAGGAACACTCAAGAAATTGTCCCAACCTACATGTACACCGCGAGACTCAGGAATCGCAACGTGAACCATGTGACCAGTCCATGCCAAGGAGCTTGCGCCAAACAAACCAGCCAGGTGGTGGTTGAGGCGAGACTCAGCATTCTTGAACCAAGAGAGGCTAGGACGGAAGCTTGGCTGTAGGTGCAACCAACCTGCAAATAGCAGGACAGCAGCGAATACTAGCATCCAGATAGCGCCAGCAAATAGCTCTGCATTGGTACGCATACCGATGGTGTACCACCAGTGGTAAACACCAGAAAGAGCAATGTTTACAGGGCCAGCAGCGTCGGTTTGAGTGAACGCTTCAACTGCGGCCTTACCGAAGTGAGGGTCCCAAATCGCATGGGCGATTGGACGTGTGGTGAGAGGATTTTTGATCCATTGCTCGAAGTTACCCTGCCACGCTACGTGAAACAGGTTGCCAGATGTCCACAGGAAGATGATTGCCAAATGTCCGAAGTGTGAAGCAAAAATCTTTTGGTAAAGACTTTCTTCAGTAACACCATCGTGACTTTCAAAATCGTTCGCTGTGGCGATCGCATACCAGATCCGACGGGTTGTGGGATCCTGTGCGAGAGCCTGGCTAAACTTAGGAAATTTCGTTGCCATAATTACTTCAATTTCTCCGTTAATATTAGCCAAGTGCACCGTAACGGGCTAGGAAGAATGCCCAAGTTGTGGCAATTCCACCTAATAGGTAGTGAGCTAGACCTACAGCACGACCTTGAGTAATGCTCAAAGCGCGAGGAGAGATAGCAGGAGCAACGTTGAGCTTGTTATGTGCCCAAACGATTGACTCAATAAGTTCTTGCCAGTAACCACGGCCACTGAAGAGGAACATGAGACTGAATGCCCAGATGAAGTGAGCGCCCAAGAAGATCAAACCATAAGCCGACAATGCCGAACCGTAGGATTGAATAACGTTGGAAGCTTGTGCCCACAAGAAGTCACGCAACCAACCATTGATGGTCAATGCACTCTGTGCAAAGTTGCCACCAGCCATATTGGTGATCGTGCCACCTGCATCGACAGTACCGAAAATATCGGACTGCATTTTCCAAGAGAAGTGGAAGATGACAACAGAAATACAGTTGTACATCCAGAAAAGACCTAGGAATACATGATCCCATGCCGAAACTTGACATGTACCGCCACGACCAGGACCGTCGCAAGGGAAGCGGAAACCTAGTTCAGCCTTGTCTGGAATCAAGCGAGAGCTGCGAGCGTAAAGCACGCCTTTCAGCAAGATTAAGACAGTAACGTGAATGGTAAACGCATGGATGTGATGTACCAAGAAGTCAGCTGTACCAAGAGCCATGTGAGCCACAGCAACTTTACCGCCAACAACAAGGGTTTCACCACCAAAGATGGGGCTAACACTAGCACCTGCGTAGGGAGCAGTTGTACCAGCAGCAGCAGCATGAATACCTTGAATCCAATTAGCGAAGACAGGCTTCAACTGAATTGCGGTGTCAGAAAACATATCTTGAGGACGACCCAATGCACGCATGGTGTCGTTGTGGATGTAAAGACCAAAGCTATGGAAGCCAAGGAAGATACATACCCAGTTGAGGTGAGAAATAATTGCATCACGAGCGCGAAGCATCCGATCTAAAGCGTTATCAACGTTTTGAGCGGGATTGTAATCACGTACCATGAAAATGCCAGCGTGAGCAGCAGCACCACAAATCATGAATCCACCAATCCACATGTGATGTGTGAATAGAGATACTTGAGTTGCATAGTCAGTTGCGATGTAAGGATATGCAGGCATTGCATACATATGCTGAGCGACGATGATACTTACAGAGCCGCCGATCGCTAAGTTGACTGCTAGTTGAGCGTGCCAAGAGCTGGTCAAAATTTCATAGAGACCTTTATGGCTGCCAAACATCACGGTATCGCCACTGTGAGCTTCGAGCATTTCTTTCATGCTATGACCGATGCCCCAATTGGTGCGGTACATATGACCTGCCACTATGAACATAACCGCAAGGGCTAAGTGATGGTGAGCTTGGTCAGTGAGCCACAAGGAACCAGTTTGAGGATTCAATCCACCCTTAAAGGTCAAGAAGTCAGCATAAGCGCTCCAGTTCAAGGTAAAGAAAGGTGTCAAACCTTGCGCAAAACTGGGGAAAATGTCTGACATCAACGAAGGGTTGAAAATGAACTCATGGGGTAGAGGAATCTGACTCGCAGGAACGCCCTTATCAAGGTAATAGTTGATAGGAATCGAAACGTGAATCTGATGTCCAGCCCAAGCAAGTGAACCCAAGCCGAACAAACCAGCCAAGTGGTGGTTCATCATCGATTCAGCATTCTTAAACCACTCGAGTTTAGGAGCTGCCTTGTGGTAGTGGAACCAACCAGCGAAGAACATCAAACCAGCCATCACCAAACCGCCAATTGCGGTGCAGAGGAGTTGGTACTCGGTGGTGATACCAGATGCTCTCCAAAGATGGAACAAACCAGAAGTGATTTGAATACCTTGGAAACCGCCGCCAACGTCGCCATTCAAGATATCTTGACCGACTACGTTCCAGACTACTTGAGCACTGGGCTTGATGCTGACGGGATCGGACAACCAAGCGGTGTAGTTAGAGAACTTTGCTCCGTGGTAATACATACCACTGAGCCAAATAAAGATAATACCTAGGTGCCCAAAGTGAGCGGAGAAGATCTTACGGGCAGTATCTTCTTCGGTTGTGAAACTGTCAAAGTCATGCACATTGGCATGAAGATCCCAAATCCATGTAGTTGTCTTTGGTCCCTTCTTTAGGGTGCGGTCAAAGTGACCAGGTTGTCCCCACTTCTCAAAGGAAGTAGGTACTACGTCACGATCAACCGATACCTTTACCTCTGTGTCTGGCTTTTGAGGAGTCATTGTCATGTAAATTTTCCTCTCTCAGACTGTTAAGACAAAGTAGATTAAACGATTAGGCAAGCTCTCTCATAGTGCGGAATCTATGAATGAGATAAGTACTGCTGTACAAGAGACGCTGTGCCACGATGAGGTAATTATAGGTTTAGGGTTGTGTCGCTCTAGAATCTTCGTAACAATTGTTTAGAATGCTTCTAATTAGCTCAAACCTTTACTTTGCAATAAATTTAGGTATCCAAAATGAGTTTGCAAAGTAAATGAACATTGTGGTTTTCTTTACAAAACTTTATCTAAATAGCCAATGAGTGACAAGAGATACTTTTTTAACAGCTGAATCTTGTAATAACTCTAAAGCTTAACTAATCATCAAAATTGTTGAGGCTAAGATAGGCTTGCAAAGGTAGCCAGTCATTACTGTCACTATGGAGGATTTTATGCCTAACGATTTGCCCACAAGCTTTCTAGACCAGTTGCGTAAAATGACTGTAGTTGTTGCAGATACAGGGGATATCCATGCAATCGAAATGGTTAAGCCTCAAGATGCAACGACAAATCCATCTCTGATTACAGCTGCGGCTCAGATGCTACAGTATCAAGAAATTGTTGACGAAACCCTCCTCGAAGCAAGAGCAGAGCTAGGCAAAGAAGCTCCATCCACGGATGTGGTTTCTTTAGCCTTCGATCGCCTAGCAATCGCCTTTGGAATGAGGATTTTGCAAATTATCCCTGGTCGCGTATCGACTGAGGTGGATGCGCGTTTGTCTTACAACACCGAGGCAACTTTAGAAAAGGCACATTACCTAATTTCGCAATATGAAGCCCATGGGATTTCCCGAGATCGCGTGTTAATTAAAATTGCAGCAACATGGGAAGGGATCAAGGCGGCAGAATCACTTGAGAAAGAAGGAATTCATTGCAATTTGACCTTGCTATTTGGATTGCACCAAGCGATCGCCTGTGCCGAAGCAGGAGTAAAACTCATTTCTCCATTCGTTGGACGTATCCTCGACTGGCACAAAAAAGATACAGGTCGAGATAGCTACCCTGCTGCTGAAGACCCAGGAGTAGTATCAGTAACGCGAATTTATAACTACTATAAAAAGTTTGGTTATAAAACAGAAATTATGGGTGCAAGTTTCCGCAATATGGGCGAGATTGTTGAACTAGCAGGATGCGATTTGCTAACGATTTCACCTGCGCTGCTTGATGAGTTACAGCATACTGAAGGCGAGCTAGTACGCAAACTCGATCCCGTAATCGCAGCTCAGTCGGATATATCCAAGATTCTGATGGACAAGGCAACTTTTGAAGCGATGCACGCTAGCGATCGCATGGCATCAGAAAAGCTTGATGAAGGGATCAAGGGTTTTTCGAAGGCACTCGTTACATTAGAAGAGTTGCTCGCTGAAAGGCTATCTAGACTTGAAGAACAATCCCTTGTAGCAGTCTAAGGCATGAACTATTGGCTTAAGCCTCTCTTGTGATCTATCTCCAAGCTGCTCTCCAGCGAACAAGAAACCTAGGACTTGCGTTCAAAGCCCTAGGTTTCTTGCTGTAGTAGCATGGTCTCAAAACCCTTACTCTGGTTTTGCTATATACTGCGAATATGTCGCCAAATTTGCCAATAGATTCTCTATCTCCAAGCAAAACCAGAGCTTACAAAGCTCTGATAGAGCAGTTCGATCTATTACTCCGTGCTAAGTATCCTCTTATATATATAGTTACTGCCGAAGAAGAACCTGTCGAAGAAATTCTGACTGAAGTAGCCCTACAGTCTAGCCCCAGCCGCAGGATCTTATTTTGGGATATTTCAAGAGGTTGGAGTGACAATGGATCGGATAAAGGTTCGGTAATGGCAGCTTTATCAAGAATTGCGCACCGAGATAAAGCAACGAAAGACAGCGATAATGTCTTATATGTCTTGCGCGATTTACACCCGATCCTCAAGTATCCACACCATGAGCGCAATATTTCAATTATTCGCGAACTCAAAAATTTGGCGAGGGATCTTAAGTTCGATCGGCGTACGATTGGTATTACTAGCCATGTGCTAGAAATACCCTCAGAATTGACTGAAGAAATTACCGCAATAGATTTCCCTTTGCCAGCACTCGCCGAAATCGAATATTTAATCAAGCAAAAGATTTCTCCGAATAGGCTTAATCTATCGAACTTGGCTTTGGAGCAATTAGTAAAAGCCTGCCAAGGGTTAAGCCGTACGCGTATTCAGAGAGTTTTAGCTAAAGCGATCGCCGAGAAAGAACAAGTCAATGACTCTGATATCGATGCTGTACTGGCAGAAAAGCAACAAGCAATTAGGCAGACAGGAATTTTAGAATTTTTTACGGTTAATGAATCGTTAAAAAATGTTGGGGGGTTAGACAATCTCAAGCAATGGGTACGCATTCGTCGCGATGCCTTTACAGAAGAAGCGAAACGTTATGGTATTCCTACGCCCAAGGGAGTTTTATTAGTTGGCATTCAAGGTACAGGTAAATCACTATCCGCCAAAACGATCGCTAATGAATGGCGATTGCCACTATTACGACTAGATATCGGTCGGTTATTTGGTAGTTATGTTGGTGAAAGTGAGAGTCGAATGCGACAGATGATTCAACTCGCCGAGGCAACAGCGCCCTGCGTATTGTGGATCGATGAGATTGATAAAGCTTTCGGTAATACAAATATGTCAATTGATGGCGACTCTGGAGCAAGTCGCAGGGTATTTGGCTCATTAATTACATGGATGCAAGAAAAAACTGCACCTGTTTTTATTGTGGCAACTGCTAACAATGTCCGCATTTTACCCGCAGAACTTTTGAGAAAGGGACGATTTGATGAGATTTTTTTCTTGAATTTACCCACTGAATCCGAACGCCAAGAAATTTTTAAAGTGCATTTACAGAAATTGCGCCCCAGCCGTTTGCGCGAATTTGATGTTTTGCTGTTAGCCCGACACACCAAAAACTTTAGCGGGGCAGAAATCGAACAGGTAATTATTGATGGTATTCATCGTGCCTTTGGACGTGGTAGCAGCGGCAACCGTGAAGACTTCACTACTGAAGATATCATTAGTGCAATTGAGGAGACTGTTCCATTAGCGGCGATTGCCTCACAGCAAATCGAATCGCTCAAGCAATGGGCTGCCGAGTCAGGCGCACGTACTGCATCGAATGATGAACAATTGCTTCAAGAATTACGAAGATTTGCAATTAACTTAGAATAAAGTGATTGTAGGTACTCACTTTATTTGGGCTTTATTTGAGATTTTATGTCCCACTTCACTACGATCGCCATCGAAATTAAAAATGGTGACCTACTCAAAAAATCGATTCAAGAGCTTGGCTATCCAGTTAAGCAAAATACCTTAGTGCGCGGCTATCTAGGCGATACAACTACTGCCGAATACGCGATACCCATGCCCAATGCCTATGATATTGGATTTCGGAAAGTAGGCGATCGCTATGAACTCATTGCCGATATGTGGGGCGTGGCGATTAATGTCGAGGAATTTCTAGGAGAACTAAATCAGCAATATGCGACTCAAGTAGTTTTAGAGAGTGCTACTCAACAAGGATTTGCGATCGAGCAGCAAGAGTTATTAGAAGACGGAACAGTAAGAATTGTGATTGGTCGCTGGGCTTAGATCGACGGTTTAATCGGAATTTCTAAACAGAGTTAATACTGGTACACATGCTCCGATACATGAGGCGATCGCGCCTATTCCTGAAAAAATATGCGGTGCCTGCACGTACTTAACAATCTCATCCGTGGCAAGAGGTAAAGTTGCAAGAAGGACACAAGACATCCCTAAGCGAACAGCTAATTGATGAATCATGAGCAGTACTTGAACTCTATATAAACTTTGATAAGCGTAAATTCATACTAGGTGCTCATTTGGGGATAGTCATCTACATATCGAATGATATCTATAAATTTAAAAGCAGGATGATTGAGTCATTCATATAAAAAACCAAAAAGAAGGTGATTAATTTGAGTAAATCTTCTTTTTCGTTCCTTAAAGATTATTTATTTGAGCCAAACCCTGAAATTTAGGTTTAGCAAAGTAGAAACCTTGAAAAAGTTCAATGCCAAAAGATTGCAGGACACAAAGTTCTTCATAGGTTTCAACGCCTTCAGCGATCGCTGTAATTTCTAAGTCTTGGCATACCTGAATAATCCCTTTAACAATTGCCTGACGACTTTTGTTTTGTTCAATATGTCGAATTAATCCCATATCTAATTTGACTAGATCTGTTTGAAAGTCTGCTAACAAATTAAGTCCAGCATAACCCGCACCAAAGTCATCGATCGCCGTTAAAAAGCCTTTCTGTCTATAGTATTGAATGATTTCACGAAGATGATTATGATCTTTTACCTTTTCTGCTTCGGTAATTTCAAAAATAATTCGGTCAACGGGAAATCCAAAAGTTTCAGCAGCTTCAATTGTTGTCCGAATACATAGCTCTGGGCTATAAACTGCATTTGGTAAGAAATTAATACTGACATAGGATTTAATATTTAGATTTGCCCCTAACTGCACAGCTTTGACACGACAAGCTTGATCGAAACGATAACGATTTTCATCATTAATTCGACCTAAAATTTCGCCAGCAGGTTCTTCATTTATGCCTCTGACTAAAGCTTCTTGAGCAAAAATTTCTTTGGAAGTAGTATTGACGATCGGCTGAAACGCCATCGTAAAGTCGAATCCTAACCCAGCACCTTTTGCGCATTCAGTACAACCAATTGCTTTGTAGTCTTGGCTTTGTCCCATTGTGTTCTACCTAATATTTCCAAAACCTATACGTAATTCTATATAGTAACTGTTAGCTTTGTTGAAGCATCAAAACTAGAAATTAAGGTGGCTGTATATACTAGCTTTCTAGCCCCCAATTTTTAATATATATAGAAATAATGTAAGAGATCGTTATGCCAAATCAAAACCCAAATAAAGAAAGGTGGCGCTTCACGCCACCTTTCTTTATTTGGGTTTGAGCGGTAATTACTGTGAGGGCTGATACATTAGCAATAGCTATACCTAGTAGATATCAGTATAAACTTAGGATTACGATCTTGATGTTACATTTCCGTTTAGAAAAATCAAGAAAATACACATTTTAGAAACATATCTAATTAAACTAAATTTTTTAGGTTTTGGAAAAACCTGCCTTATCATTCTTACAAATTCTTTGTCAATTAGGAACTCTTAGCTGCTCGCTAAGTCAATAGAGTCATGTCTCTTGACAATTTCTTAGCTATCTTATGAAATCAACTTTTCTAATTTATTTGTCGCTACTGTCATTTGGGGTAATGGCAGCAACACCCGCGATCGCGACTAATTTAAATATCTCTACAACTAAACAACAGATAGAAACCTTACCTTTTCGTATCGTTCAAAATATAAGTAATACTAGTTTTGAAACTGAGCTATTAAAATTGACTAATCAAGAACGTAGAAAAGCAGGCTTAGCTCCTTTGAGACTATCTTCACAGTTGTCTAGAGCAGCCCAGTTACATTCAACTGATATGGCAAATAATAATTACTTCAGTCATACAGGTCGTAACGGTTCGAGCATGGCAGATCGGACTAAAGCAACAGGATATAAATATTCATTTTTGGGAGAAAATCTTGCTGCGGGTAGATCGACTCCAGAGGGCACAATTCGCCAATGGATGAATAGTGCGGGACATCGTGCGAATATTCTCAATAATAAGTTTACTGAAATTGGGTTTGGATATACTTATACGCCCAACTCTCCCTATCGACATTATTGGGTTCAAGTATTTGGAACTCCTATGCGCTAAGTTAAGATAGAAAGCTTTACAATGTAAATTTTTCTATCTTAATGATTTCCATACTATGAGCGATCGCCAATATATTCTCTTCTATAAGCCGTATGGAGTTCTCTGTCAGTTCACGGATGATAGTGCATCACCACGCCCAACCCTAAAAGAATATATTGACATTCCTGAAGTTTATTCCGTGGGGAGATTGGATTTTGATAGCGAAGGGCTATTAATGCTAACTAATGATGGGCAGTTAAAGCATCGACTAATCGATCCACAATTTGAGCATTCACGAACTTATTGGGTACAAGTAGAAAGAAAGCCTACAGAATTAGCCTTAAAGCAGTTACGAGATGGCGTAATCATTCAAGGATATCGAACTAAGCCAGCGATCGCGAAATTATTGGACAATGAGCCAAATTTACCAGAACGTGACCCACCAATTCGCTTTCGTGCCAACATTCCCACAGCTTGGCTCGAACTGACGTTAACGGAAGGAAAGAATCGTCAAGTCAGGAAAATGACGGCAGCAGTGGGTTTTCCGACTTTACGATTAGTGCGTGTAAGTCTCGCCCATTTAAGTTTAAAAGATCTAGAGGTCGGTCAATGGCGAAATTTGACTCAAACAGAACTACAAGAACTCCGTCTGAAAGTAATCCCGCGCCGTCTGAGATAGAACATCTATAAGTTGTGCAGTTAAGTCTTGATGGGTATTCCATGCAAGTTCTTGATAACCAACAATGGGAACCTCTGCTTGAAATAACTCTGTTAGCAACTTGTAATTAGGATTGATCGAGATTGAACCATGCTGCAAAACTGAATTATGACGATAAACTTGAGCGCTTCCAACCAGTTTACGTCCATCATCAATTACTAAATCAGCATTGGTTGCCGTAGAAAAACAACTGGGATTGTGAATATAGCCCCGCCCTGCCTTTCCGAACCTTAGGTTAACTCCCAACTTAGAAAAACCTTGAATTAGAAATCCGCTGATATATTCATAGATCTCACGATGCGATCGCTTTCTTCCAAAGGTATTGTCATCAAATCCACCAACTTTATCCCCGCAAATGTCAGCGCTAGTGATCACGGCATAGGTAAGATCGCCTTGATGTAAAACAGCACGCCCCCCACTCGGACGACGAACGATGTCGAGATTATGCTTTTGAGCGATCGCATTCCAGCGAACAGGGTATTGTTTTTGGTGAAGCCCTAAAGAAATCGCGGATGGCGACCAGCGATAAAACCTTAAAATTGACGGTGATTGAGGATCTTGACTATGAAGATCGAGTAGAGAATTATCGAGAGCCATTTGCAACTTTCCCGACACCTCGGAATAAGGAACAAGCTGCCATAGTTTGTTCATGAATTTTATAAAAATGATAAGAAAGTACCTAAACGGTACTTTCTTATAAAACACAGTTCTAAGCGCCAAAATTTTCTTTTAAAATTTCGTCATTGTCATCAGCGATCGCTGCAACAATTGTGATAATACGAGAAATTTCAGCAGGTGAAAGATCTTCAACGGATCGTGAAGACAGGACTAACACCTTATCATTTTGAATTGCATACCGTGCTTCAAATGTATCAGTTGCATTTTTTTCTAAAAGCCAGCGCGTCATTTTTACCTCATCTTTAAATGGCGCAGCTAATACTGTCGAGAATACTGTAAATGTGTCACTAGGCTCAGTTCCAGTAATATTGACAACTACCTCTACCGTGCCATATTGGAATTTCCATGTATCCTCGGTTTGGTTTTCAAGAGCCGAATTATCAGCATCCATACTGGCGATTACAGTTTGGATGGTTTGCACAATATGACTAGTAGGTGGTGCAAAACTAGATTCTGCTTCTACAGGAGTTGTTGGCGGTTCTGTTGTGAAGGTCATGATGAAATATCTAGTTAATATCTGCCAATAGTGTATAGCAAACGCCAATCTTTTTGATATATCAATTGTAGAACCGTAACAAAGGGCATTACAGCGATAACCAGTTATGTTAGTTGCGGCGCGGCGCAACTCCCTTTTAAGTTTTAAATGACTATGGCTATACTACTAAAACTAAGCGATTTCTCCATGAGCGATCGTCCAAGTCCGATCTGCCATAGAGATTAGTTCTTCAGGCTCATGGGAGACAACCAGGATCGTCCAGTCTTTTTTTAATTCTTGTAATATATTAAGGATTTGTTTGCGCATCGACCAGTCTAAGCCTGCGGTCGGCTCATCTAGCAATAACAAACTGGGCTGACGAATTAATTGCACTGCCAGAGCTAATCGTCTCTGTTGACCACCGCTAAGTGACTGTGGTGATGTGCTGGGATTAAGATGACTTAGACCTACTGAACTCAGCGCCCCCTGAATGCGATCGCCATCTAAATCGATATGCCCCAATCTTAATTCTTCTAAAATCGTGCTACCACAAAAATGTCGTTCGGGAAACTGAAATACTAACCCACATATTTGCTGTAAATGTTCGGGTGTAAGTTCTTGAGATTTCCAATAAATACCACCACTCGACCATTCCACAAATCCTGCCAAAATCTCCAATAATGTACTTTTCCCAGACCCACTAGGCCCAACCATCAAGCCAAGCTGACGATCGTCTAACCCAAACGATACATTTTTGAGAATTGCTTCAGGTGTAGCTGGCGGATGATAGCTAAGATTTTGAATGGAGAGCATAAAAGCTTTTTGAAGGTTAAAATAGAAGATATGGCTTTTCTATTCTAACCTCTGAGTTTAGCTAGTTCTTGACAAGCGACTTGATATTGCTGCTCAATTTCTATTAATAGTTCGGATAAACCTGCATTTTCTCCACGTTTACCTTTAAGCTCAACTTCAAGACATAGCTTGCCTAATATCTTTGCCCCCAAAATATTACTACTTCCTTTTAAGGTATGAGCAGCGTAGCTAACTTCTTTAAGATCGTTATTGGCGATCGCTTGGCGAAGATTTTGCAATAGTATGGGTGCTTCTTCTGAAGTAAATAAATGAACCATCCGTCCAATCAACTTAGGATTGATTTGTTCGAGATTCTTGATTGCCGCACGATCGATAACTGAAGGAGAAATCAATCTAGGAGTGTTTTGGGAAGCGATCGCTATATCGTCGGCTTGAAGCCCTAAAGCCCATTTCTCAATTGTCCGTTGGAGCGAATCCATCATAATCGGCTTGCTAATATAATCATCCATTCCTGCGCGTAAGCAGATCTCGCGATCGCCCTGCATCGCACTAGCTGTCATCGCAATAATCGTGGGACGTTCGTAGCCTGTATGCAGTTCGTGCCAATGATTGACTAGATAAGTTGCTGTTTCTAGTCCATCCATTTCTGGCATCTGCACATCTAGCAATAGTAGATCGTAATGATTAACTTGTAATGCCTCAAGAACGGCTAAGCCATTATCCACAACATCGGGTTGGTAGCCCATTTTAATCAGCATTGCCATTGCCAACTCTTGATTAATTAAGTTGTCTTCAGCTATTAAAATCTTTAAAGGTAAGCGATCGCCAAGCCGACCTTCTAGATTCGTACTTTTATTCATTACATCGAGAAAGTTATAAACTGGTTGCTCCTTGGCGATTTGTGTAGTCACGGTAAAGGAAAAAGTAGAACCCAGATCGGTCTTGCTCTCAACTTGGATTTTACCACCCATAATTTCCACCAATTTCTTGCAAATCGCCAAACCTAAGCCAGTACCGCCATATTTGCGTGCAGTGGAAGCCGTTGCTTGCGAAAACGGCTGAAATAGTCTCCGCATTTGTTCTTCGGTAATACCAATGCCAGTATCGCTCACAGAAAACAACAACTGAAAAGGATGTTCGGGGCTAGGAATCTCATCTAACATCAGACGCACTTCAATTCTGACCGAACCTGTATCTGTAAATTTGAGCGCATTAGAAACTAAATTCAATAAAATTTGTCTTATTCGCGTTACATCACCGACTATATATGTCGGGACATTAGAATGCATATCAACTTCAAATTTGAGTTTCTTTTCCTGAGCTTTAACAAGTTGAACATCATAAATATCCCGCACAACTGCCCTTACATCTAATGGAGCATTATCCAGTTCCAATTTACCAGATTCTATTTTTGAGAAATCTAAAATATCATTGATTACTGAAAGCAGCATTTCGCCGCTCACTTGGATCGTACGGATGTATTTTGCTTGTTCGGGGTTAACATCAGTACCTGCTAAGAGTTGAGTCATCCCAATCACGCCATTGATTGGCGTGCGAATTTCGTGGCTCATCATCGCTAAAAATGCGGCTTTTGTGCTTACTGCTTCTTCCGCTTCTTCTTTAGCTTTTTGTAAAGCTTCCATCAGTTGCAATTGTCGCAACTCCGCTTGTTTCTTAGCAGTGATATCACGGAAACACCAGATCAAACCAAAAAACTTATTTTGCTCGGAGCTAACAGGACTGGTGTAATAATCAAACGTGCGATCGCGATAAATGATTTCCCCACATCGAATCACATCAGGATCGTCATAGGTGCTCTCTAAGAGATTTACTAAAACATCTGGAAGATCGGATTTGATTAAAAAGGTTCTCAATAGAGCGATATTATCAAGACTGCTATCCGATTCTTTGCCAATCAGCAAGTCGTGGGGAATGTCCCACATTTCACAAAATCGGCGATTAAAACTAGCAATCCGTCCTTGCTCATCTACTGCAAAGATACCATCAATCGCGGCTTCCTTTTGAGCGTGGAGCAGTAAGTTAGTTCGTTGGAGATCTCTGAGCATCCGATTTCTGTCAAGAACGGCTTGCGAGAGTTCGTGATTTTTTTGAGCGAGTTTTTTTTGTAACTGGCGTAATGCTAGATGCAAATGAACGCGAGCAAATACTTCAGAGATTTGTAATGGCTTAATAATGTAGTCTGCACCACCGATCGCAAAAGCCTGAAGCTTTTCCTGAATGCGATCGTTACTACTAGTAAATATTATTGGGATATCTTCTGTGGTTATATCTGCTTTGAGGATCCGACAAACTTCATAACCACTCATCTCTGCCAGAGATATATCTAACAAGATCAGATCGGGAGAATGCAATTGCACACATAGTAAAGCTTCGCTACCGTCGCTAGCGGTCTTAACTATATAGCCTTGATTCATCAGTGCAGATGCTAGTTCATGGCGAATATCTGGATTATCATCAACAACAATTACTGTTGATTGAAGAACATCGATCACATTTGCTTGCACGACCCAATCACCTTACTAGGTAGTTTAATCAATTCAGATGCTTTTTATGATATAGCAATCACAAATTAGTTTTCTGGAGATAAGTAGTCGAGCGTAATTAAAAACCTGAGCCGAAACCTGTGGAATACAAGAAGCGTACACCACAGATTTTGGGGTTTTATATTTAGTGCACCCAGCTACTTACTACCTATAACTAAAGAATTATATTCTTGGTCTCGCTAGCCAAAGAGCATACCCCAGACAACACTAAAAAACAACCGAATATTGAGATAACCTCATTTTTGAAACCTTTGCTTTGCAAAGGTTTCAAAATCAGGCTAGAGTTAGCGCCCACCGACAGTAATCGCATCAACTTTGATATGGGGTTGCCCTACAGTTACATAAACACTTCCGCTCACAGAGCCACAGAAACCAGCAGCAAGTTCTAGATCGCGAGAACTCATGGAGATTTCCTGCATAATTTCTTTAGCATCACCGATTAGGGTTGCTCCTTTGAGGGGCTTGGTGATTCTGCCATTTTCAATTAGGTAAGCTTCATCAACAGCAAAGTTAAATTGTCCAGTCGGTAAAACACTACCTCCACCCATTTTTTTGCAATAGATACCTTTATCAACCGAGGCAAATAAATCCTCTAGGGCAAAATCACCTGCATCAATATAGGTATTTCGCATCCGACTAGCCGCAGCATAGGCATAACTTTGACGACGACCGCTACCCGTGCGTGGATGCCCTGTCCGCAATTCGCCAGCGCGATCGCTGATAAAGTTTTTCAGGATGCCATTCTCAATCAGAAGTGTACGCTGAGTTGGCATTCCTTCGTCATCCATATCAATAGTTCCAAAAGCCTCCTCAGAACGACCTTCATCCCACGCTGTTAGATTTTCATGAGCAATCTTCTGACCTTTCATCTCCGCAAAAGGTGTAGTTTTGGCTTCAATACCTGTAGTTTCGAGGAGATGTCCACAAGCTTCATGGAAGATGACCCCGCCAAACTGATTAGCCATAATGATTGGATAAGAGCCAGACTCAACATAATCGGCGTAAAGCATTTTGCCTGCTGCTTCCACAATTTCATCAACCACTGGTTCGTAGTTCCAATTGCGGAGATAGCTGGGATCGCTAGTACCACCAACACGCTTACCAATCGAGGAACGATTTGCCCCATCAGCACAGAGCAAATTAGAACCAATCGACTGTGTAAGGCGAATATCTCTAGCAAATGTGCCATCACTAGCGGCAACTAAAATCTCTTGCCAATCGCGGAAGTATCCCGATCGCCTTGATTGGATGTGGCTACCTTTTTTGGCAAGAAGTTGATTTGCCCCAAGCAGAATATCTCCCATTTCACGCATGGGACTACATTGTCCAATCCACGACTCTTTACCCTTTTTAGTGGCATAGTCGCGAAACATTTCGAGATGGATCGATGGAATTATCGAATTTTGAGAAGGAAGCGTTAAGCCTACAATGGAAAGAGCTCGTTCGAGCGCTGATTTTAATCCTAAGAAAGTCAGATCGTTGGTGCTCACGTAGCAATCGGCTTTACCTTTGAAGACGCGGATACCTGCACCTGTAGATAGACGTGGCGAAATGCTAGTAATCGTGTCATCTTCAGCAAGGCAGCTAATGTAGTTATTGCGCTCCAAGAAAAACTCCACAAAATCCGCGCCTGCTGCCCGACCTAGCCCCAATAGGATCGATAACGGTGCTTCCCATGTTTCGTCAAAGCGATCGCCAAGAGGAGAATATTGTAAAGTTGGCAACTCTTTAGTTAGTAGCAGATTACTTCTCATTATGGATTCTTCATAGCTGGTTTATTACTACTGCAAGTGTAGCAAATCCTAAAACCAAGCAAAGGAGGACATTTGCTTCATATTGTATCTAAAGCACCCCTAATATGATATTGAGGCTTCGACTCCGCTCAGCCAACTGTCTCCGCTCAGCCAACTGTCTCCGCTCAGCCCCCGCAGTCCTTTGGCTGAGCGAAGTCGAAACCTACCGAATCTCACAAATGATTTATGACTGCTATATATTTATCTATTTTTTATGGTTTAGTTTATGACAAACATCACAACAATCTCTTTATTGTTAGAAATTTATAATCAGCCATAGGTAAGGAATTTAAGAATGTATTTATATAAAGCAATCTAGATTTTTATAGAATTTAAGATTTTAGTCGGTTATTTTTCTTGTTATGATTATTCCTATTAAACGATCTAAATCTATTGTTGGGATTCAGACTTTGACTTAATATCTAAGAGAAGTCACCCACATTGTAATTAATTTAAGATTACAGCATCAGTATTTTATTAACTTTTTGATATTAGTATATGAGTTATTTATATCCTGAATCAAGCAACAACAATAATTTGTCAAATGCTTTGGCGGTAGGGAATATCAATCAAAGCAACTTAAGTTTAGCAACAGAAAAGTCAAGAGTAAGAATGCTAATTTGTGCAGAAATTGTGCAAAATATTCGACTTTCGAAAAATACAGCAGAAATTTTTGCAAAGATCACCACAAACCTATTAATTTTTTTTCGCGCAGTTCATGTTTCTATCTATAAGTTAGACAAATCGCAAGACACTAAGGGACTAAGTATTATTAGTGGAACGACCATTGCTAAGGCAATCTCCCCATATTGTGAATCTTGTTCACAAATTCAGATCGAAAAGATCTTGAGCGAAGAATATCAATGGGGAGAGAATACATCGGGGACAATCATCGATTTATATACGGCAGAGTTAGTCGAATGTGAGGTTGATTTAGCCGAGATATTTGCAGGAAAGTCTTACTTGTTAGTTCCAATTTTATTAGCAGAGATCGATCGCGATCGCCCACTTTGGGGCTTTTTAATAGTTCATCAATGTTCAGCTTTAAAAGATGAATCTTTTCAAAGCTCTTGGGATCGAGATGATGTGTTGATGTTGCAACAAATAGCAACGCAAATAGAAATTACTCTGCAAAGAGAATTTCATAACAATAGTATGTACCAGCAGCTAGAAGAAGCAAATCGAGCCTATGAAATTTTGTTTCGATGGACTCAGCAATATCGCACTTTAGTCGAACAAGTTCCTTGTGTTTCCTATGTATCACCGATTGACAATACATCAGAATTTGCCAATATAAGTCCGCAAATACAAGAACTTTTGGGAGTGTCAGCTTCAGAATGGAATGCTGAATTTTTTAATAGTTGGGCAGAATATGTACATCCTGAAGATCGCGATCGCATTCAGCAGAAAGTTCGCAAAACCATCGAAACAGGAGAACCCTTTTGCGATGAATATCGGATGATCACTCATGACAATAGAGTTATCTGGGTGCGCGATCATGCAAATATTGGCTTGGCAATCGATGGTAAGACTAAAGTTTTACGTGGCAGTGCTTTTGATATCAGCGATCGCAAAGAAATTGAACAAGCTCTTATAACAAGTGAAGCAAGACTGTCTGAGGCGCAGAGAGTAGCTAAAATCGGTAATTGGGAATGGAATCTTTTGACAGATAAAGTTATTGGTTCAACCGAGTGGTATGACATTCTCAATCTCGATGCTGCATCAGAAGGTTTTTCTCGTGAGGAAATATCTTCAGTATTTGTAAGGGAAGATTACGAAGATTTAAATCTGGCAATCGAAAAAGCTATCAGTATAGGTGAGTCCTACCGCAAAGAGTTGCGAATGATAAAACATGATAAGTCCTATTGCTATCTTGAAGCGATCGGTCATGCGGAATACGACAGTAATAGTAAAGTGGTCAGGCTTTATGGAACTTTACAAGATATTAGCGATCGCAAAATTGCTGAATTAAGACTACTTCAAAATAAAAAACTATTACGCCTAACTATTGACAATGCTCCCATTGGAATTATCACTTTTAACTTAGCTGCCAGATTTTTAACTGCGAATCAAAGCTTCTGTCAAACACTTGGTTATGCTCAAGAAGAATTGCTCAATTTGACAACACTCGATCTTACCCATCCTAATTCCATTGAAATAACATTATCAGCTTTTGATCGCTTACTTACAGATGAAGTAACCAGCATCCGCGTTGAGAACCAATACATTCATAAAAATGGGCAAGCAATTGATGCAATTAGTTATGTTGGTCTTTTGAAAGACGAACACGGCAACCCAATCCAATTTATCGCTAGCGTGGAAGACTTAACTAAACGCAAGCAAGCTGAATTACAACTAGCGTCCGCAAAACTTACTGAAGCCCAAAATCAAGCTAAAAGTGAATTTCTCGCAATCATGAGTCACGAACTCCGTACGCCAATGAATGCAGTGATCGGAATGACATCTCTCTTACAAGATACATCACTATCTCCACAACAACATCAATATGTTTCCACTATTCGTCAAGGTGGTGAGGTGTTACTTTCAGTAATTAACAACTTTTTGGACTTTTCGCGCATTGAGTCTGGACGACTAGAAATCGAAGAACATCCTTTCAATATTCAACAATGTATTGAAGAGGTTATCGATTTAATGACATCACGCACGGCTGAAAAATCATTAGAACTCTTTAATATCATTAATTTAGACATACCCAGACAAATTGTTAGTGACTATGCTCGTTTGCGGCAGATATTGGTCAACTTAGTAAGCAATGCTATTAAATTTACAGAAAAGGGTGAGATTGTAATTACTGTAGATTCTCAATTAATTGATTTAGCAAATAACACCTATAAGTTGCTGTTTAATGTACATGATACTGGAATTGGAATAGCACCTGAAGCCATCCCCAGACTCTTTAAAGCCTTTAGTCAAGCAGATAAATCTATTAATCGGCAATACGGTGGCACGGGATTAGGACTAGCAATTTGCAGAGAACTTTGCGAACTCATGGGTGGCGAGATTGAGGTGAGAAGTACTGTCGGCAAAGGATCGACTTTTAGCTTTTCAATTCGCGTAAATGCGATCGCTCCTAATAATTCGGATGAAACGATGGAGATCGCGCCCGAGCTAAAAGGCAAGCATATTTTAAACATTAACCCTAACCCTACACTCCAAAAGGCAATTTCGTTGTATACCCAATCTTGGGAAATGCGTACGCAAAACGTTCATAATGCGGCTGAAGCTCTAAAGTCCCTCGATCTATATGACTTTGATGTAGTTCTAATTGATAGACAACTAGAAGATACTGACGGTATAGACCTAGCTAGAAATATTCGGGAAATTTTCCCTGAGTTAAAATTAATTTTGTTGGGTTCTGTATCAATGCCCGTCAACCTCAAAACTGCAAGTTTTATAACTATTGTTAACAAGCCCATCACATCAACAAAGCTTTATCAAGCCTTAATAAAAGCCTTCACTACTTCAAATACTGCCACCCCCAAACAAAATATACACTCGCCAATCTTAGAAACAAATTTTGCGAAGCTTCATCCATTTCAAATTTTAGTTGTCGAAGATAATCCTACAAATCAAAAACTTCTCTTATTAGTGTTAGAAAAATTAGGTTACGAGGTAGAAGCAGTTAGTAATGGGTTAGATGCAGTCAATGCTCTAACAAAGCAGTCCTACGATCTTATTTTTATGGATATTCAAATGCCGATCATGGATGGCTTGACAGCAACTACCCAAATTCGTCAATTACCAAATCGCCATCCTTGGATTGTTGGTTTATCTGCTAATGCTTTTTCATCCTCTCAAGAATCGGCTTTATTAGCAGGAATAGATGAGTATCTCACAAAACCTCTAAAAACAGAAGATTTGCTTACTACCCTCCAAAGAGTTCCAAAACGCATACGATCTCGACAATCACTAAACCAAGAAACACTTATATCTTTAGAAGATTCGATTGGAAAACAAAATTTATCTGAATTAATTAATACCTATTTAGAGCATTCAGCACAGGCGATCGCTAACATGAAAGAAGCCTTTAAGAACAAAGATTTTAAAACATTGTATTCAGAGAATCATACGTTAAAGGGAGGGTGTGGAACATTCGGTGCTAGCCAGCTTTTCAGCCTCTGTAAAGAATTACAAAATCTATTCGCAACTCATACTGAGTCATATAACTTTACAACCACAGAAATTAAGCAAATAGAAAAAATTTTAAAAAGTATAGAAGAAGAATATCCTTATACTAATCAAGAACTCCAATCTAGAAACAATTAATATAGAAATCCTAAATGCAAGTAAAGTGGCTTCGAATTCGCTCAAACAAAGATCTATGTTGACTAGCCAAAGCCATGAATCCCACAAATAATTTAGGACTGCAATAGTACTTATAAGTTAGGAAAGTAAGCTATCTATCGTTCAATTCTTTTTTTTGGGACATTCATATATTCATAGCGATCGCCAAGTGCGTTAGTACTTAAAACCCAGAAGAGAGTTACAGTGCTTTACACCGCAACTCTCTTTTAGATTTGAATTTTATTTTAACAAGACTGGCGATCGCTATAACACACAGCATTTGTTTGCCACAAAATGTATGCAGCTATCCCACCCCTTTGCATCACACAGCTTGAATTTTTTGGTTTACTTAGTTGAATTTGAGCATTATATACCTTACAGTTAGTGTTCATGCTTGCGGGATATGTTTTATATTGAGTTGAGATCTAGAAAAGCATAAACACATTAACGTTTAGATACTTTGTCTGGGCATTGCATGAAATAATCCTTGCTATAGCTCAGAATTTTAACTCATATGAGGATGCTTAGCAGCAAATAAACTCTTTAAATTCTCATAAATACAAACACTTTCACTGAGATACAGACAGTAGGTTATGCCTGTGAGTAATTTCCCCCTAAATTCAATGTGGGCATTTAGAGTATGACGACAAAAAAAGCCTTAATTACTGGCTTAACTGGACAAGATGGCTCCTACCTTGCTGAACTACTTTTAGCCAAAGGCTATGAGGTTTTTGGCTTAGTTCGTCGTTCTAGTACGAGTAATCTAGAGCGTATCCACCACCTTTCAGGTACTGTCCAAATTGTATCTGGCGATCTCTTAGATCAATCTTCTTTGATGGATGTAATCAGCGAATGTCAACCTGACGAAATTTACAACCTCGCATCTCAGAGTTATATCCCCCTCTCTTGGACACAACCTTCTCTTACAGCCGAATATACTGCTCTAGGGGTCTCTCGTCTCTTGGAATCTATTCGACGATGTAAACCTGATGCCAAATTTTATCAAGCCTCTAGTAGTGAAGTTTTTGGGCAGCCTGACGAATCCCCTCAAACTGAACTTACTGCCTTCCGTCCTCGTAACCCTTATGGCGTTGCCAAGGCTTACGCCCATTGGATGACAGTGAATTATCGCCAAAAATATAACTTATACGCTTGTTGCGGTATTACCTATACGCATGAATCCCCTCGACGCGGAACAGAATTTGTATTTCGCAAAATTACACAAGCAGTAGCTCAAATCAAACTCGGTCTGGCAAACGAACTAAAATTAGGCAACCTAGATGCTCGCCGTGACTGGTTCTATGCCCAAGATGCTGTTTATGCAATGTGGCTAATGTTGCAACAAGATCGGCCCGATGACTACATCATTGCTAGTGGAGAAACTCACTCTGTTAAAGAGCTAGTTGAATGTGCTTTCGAATATGTTGGGCTAAATTGGCAAGATTATGTTTCAATCGATCCTGCATTTTATCGCCCTGATGAACCCATCCAATTGATTGGATGTATCGATAAAATTAGCAGTCAGTTGGGCTGGCAACCTCAATACTCCTTCGAAAAATTAGTCAAACTGATTGTTGATTATGACCTTAAAAAACTACTATGAAGTCATATTACTAAAAGTCAATATGTCAATACTCTTAGCAAAACAAGCAACAGAATAATAAGATTTTAGGTTAACAAATTGACTGTCTAGACAAAGTAAAATAAATTAAAAATAAATATTTTAATTTATTCACTATTGTCTAAATCAAACTAGACTCTTTACAAACAAGTTGAATTTATACATTACAAATGAAGATTTTTTTAGATTGCACTCACACAGCAAAACATACATATAAAAATACTGGAATTCACAGAGTTGTTCGCGAACTGGAAACTGAATTATTAAATATAACTTCAAGCAACAATGATATAGAAGTAGTTGCTGTTATGTTTGAAGGCAATGCAATGCGTAGAGTCAACAATCTTTACCAGCAAGATAGCGGGAATAATTTAGTAAATAATCGATATCCTTTGATAGTAGTTAAAGTAATTAGAAAATCAAAGTTCATATTTTCGAAGATCGTAAATAAGCTTACTAGTTTATTTTCAGGCATCTCACTTGAATGGTTGTCTTTAAGTTTTGACTCCAATAATAAACCTATTAACTTTGAAAATTATCAGGTTATGAAAGGAGATATTTATGTCATTGCTGATGCTAATTGGGATTTGCCTTTAAGCTACTATAATTTCCTACAAAGATTGAGGAGACAAGGCGTTGTCATCACTACAATATGCTATGATCTTATACCAATAAAATTCCCAGAATTTGTTCCTAAGACATTTGCCGATGTTTTTATGGCATTTTATAGAGATTATTCAAATTTATTTGATAAGGTATTGTGCATTTCTCAAAACACAGTTGAAGATTATAAAAATGCACAACGTGAAGGCATTTTAGATAATAGTAATCCTAATCTTATTGTAACGAAATTCAAGCTAGGATGCGACTATTCAAATTATGAATCTTTATCAAAGGTTGAAGAAGAAAGTTTTGATAAAGATCGAGAACTATTACTAAGTAAAAGGTATATTTTAGTAGTTGGTAGTCTATCTCCTCACAAAAATATAAAAGCTATTGTCGAAGCATTCGATCTACTAGTAAAGTCTGGTCAAGAAGACGTATATCTGCTTTTTGCAGGTAATAGAGGATGGCATAGAGAGACTGATATGCTCATAGAATCTAATAAAATGTACGGGAAGCTCGTTCACACCCTAGGTTCAGTTACTGATTCTGAGCTAAAGATTCTCTATCAGAAATGCTACTGTTTAGTTCAAGCCTCTTTCTATGAAGGATTTGGATTGCCTGTTGTAGAAGCCCTACAATGCAATAAACCAGTAATTGCAAGTAATGGTGGCTCTCTACCAGAAGTTGGGGAAGGGTTTTGCTTGTACTTCGATCCTACTCAATCAGAACAGCTATACCAAGCTTTAAAGAAGCTAACTGATTCAGATGTATACTACAACCAGTTAGTAGACAACATCAAAAATAATTATCGACCATTCTCATGGAAGGACTCAGCCGAACAATTTCTCGCTAATTTGTTGTAGTTAAATTTTTAATTAAGTTTCAAAAAATTGTTAGTCAATCTTTCTTTACTACTTAAACAATCAACAGGCATAAGTGTTTACGCTCAAAATCTTTTTCCTCATTTAAAATTTCTTAACCCTATTCTCTTAACTTCACAGGAGTATTCAGGATTTAATTGTTACAAGGTTCCAAATAACCTTACTCCTGCACAAGGCACAAAAGGTCATTTAAACCGATTACTTTGGACGCAATTTCAACTTCCACAAATATATAAAAATCTTAAATCTTCTCTTTTATTCTCTCCAATTCCAGAAGCACCACTATGGTCAAAATGTCGTAATGTTGTGATGGTTCATGATTTTATTCCATTGCGATTTCCCAAACGGTTTTCACCACTTACTCCTTACCATCAATATTATGTTCCACAAGTTCTGAGTCAATCAGAACATATTATTTGTAATTCTCAATCTACTGCTCGGGATATTGTTAAATTCTGCAATATTCCAGCTTATAAGATTACACCTATTCTTTTAGCTTACGATTCTAAGCATTTTCAGCCATCGATAGAAAAAGAACCAATATCACGATCGCACAATCCTCCATACTTTCTATACATTGGCAGACATGACCCCTATAAAAATATCAGTCGTCTTATTTCTGCCTTTGCCGACATTCCCTCAAACCATGAATACGAACTTTGGTTAGCGGGTCCATCAGACGATCGCTACACCCCATCTTTAAAAAAGCAGGTACAAGAGTTAGGTATTGCTAATCAAGTAAAGTTTCTTGATTATGTATCCTATGACGATTTACCCAAAATTATTAGTGGCGCGATCGCTTTAGTATTTGTGTCACTTTGGGAAGGTTTTGGTTTGCCTGTAATTGAAGCAATGGCTTGCGGTACACCTGTGATTACATCTAACTTGGCATCGATGCCTGAAGTTGCTGGAGATGCTGCGATTTTAGTCGATCCTTACAAAGTAGAAGAAATTTCCGATGCGATGCAAGCGATCGCTAATGATGCAGGACTGCGATCGCATCTTTCAGAGCTTAGTCTTGCTAGGGCTAGTCAATTTAGCTGGGAAAAAACTGGTCGGGCAACATTAGAAGTTTTACAGCGATTTTTGTAATTTATTCCCGATCTACATTGACAAAGTTGTAGGGGGCAGTGAAATCGTTGTAGCGGATTCGGAGACGGTTTTCAAATTGCCGATCTAGCGCTTCAACGGCTGCGGCAAATTCAGGCTCCTTATCCCAGTCGATTAAAAAAGAACCGTTATAGATCATGCTCTCAGTTAGCAATTCACCTTCAGCATATTCATGGGATAGCGGTTTGAGTGTGTCCATGAAAGCATTGATAATAACCTGTTGACGCTGTTCGATCGCCGCTTCTAGTTCTTGCCCGATTGCGATCGCTTCATCCATACTTAACACTTTCCCCATTAGTGCCTCGCGTCTTTGTTGTAAGCCTTGGTTTTCGGCAACTGCTAGATTTAGCTCTTCAGTTTGATTCCAAAAAAGTTTGACACTGACTTCACGCTTACCAATTAAGTTATCGATTAGATCTTTAAGTTTCGCTTCGTAGGGGATGAGCAGATCGCGCTGGACTTCTTCCCATTCCTCAACAACTAGACCAAACTGTAGTGGCAGGGGAACGGCTTGGTGTGGGTCGATCGCTTTCATGAGCGATTCTAAAACTGTTTCGTGGGCGATCAAATTAGCGCGACTAGCGAGATAACGATCCTGTTGAGATTCACTGTAGACGATCGCAAAAGGGGGAAGCGCGTGAAATTGCACGTTCTGAGCGTTCATTCCTTTGAGATCGAGATCTTTAACTAAATCCAGATTTTCAGCTTGCAAAATCGCGTACAGGTATAAACTCATGGGGGTCAACTGGTTTTAGTAATTATGGAGCGATCAAATACTTCGCCATTAGTGGCGATCGCTTTGGTGATGATTTTATCTTGATAGACATCAAAAGTCATGAAGCTAAACCGCGAACTGACAAAAGCAGTTTGAGGAGATTTGCCAAATTTATATAGAGGTGCGCCGCCGCCGCCATTGACGATATAGGTTGTACCATCGATCGGATTAAATCGCTCATAGCCGTGATCGTGTCCGCACAGATATAGGGGAACTTTGTGTTTAGCAAATATAGGCGCGAGTTTAGCGGCTAATTCAGGATCGCTGCCATGTTCTCCTGACGAGTATAGGGGGTGATGTCCATAGACGATTTTCCAAGGGGCAGTGCTAGATGTTAATTGCCGATCGAGCCATGCTAGTTCTGCTTCCCAAGGTGCGTTGCTATTAGTATCGATCGCAAAAAATTTGACAGTACCCTCAGCGACCTCACCCTTTGTGAAGGAATAGTAGCGATCGCTCATATTAAAAAGTTTGTAATTAATCTGGTCGAGACCATTATTCGTTTTGATAATGTCGTGATTGCCCAGCGCTGCATAAAATTTCACGTCTTTGTTTAGCAATGGGGCATAGGGTTCTTCAAAATATGCTTTTGCTAATTTAATTTCGCCATAGGAGTAAATGTTGTCACCTGCCATGAGGACGAAGGCATAGGGCTTTTGCTGATAGGTCTCCCACATGGACTTAGCGACGGCAAATTGATCGGGGCTGCCAAAACCGTTGTCTGCGATCGCCGCAAATCGTAATAATGGTTCTTCGCCTGTTTCAAGGGTAATTTCTGAGTTTGCTTCAGAAGTTTGGCTAGGGCTACTTGATGGTGACTTTGCTAATGCAGGTTCATATTGGCTGTTCAATGGGACTTTTGATTTGGCGATCGCCTCATAAACTAAAGCGCCAACTACAGGTACTCCCAACAATGTCAGTAAAAGTTGACGACGTTTCATAAATCCCAAGCGAATATTTATCAAATTTACTATACCCAATAAGAAGAGTCGCTGCTTTGTACTGCCACTCCTTACTGATTGGTTTTAGCAACGATTCTAATTTTTGGGTAAAATCAATATATTCGTCCCATATGCCACCTCGTCATGACCGCAAATACACTTTCGCCAAATTCTTCTACTAAAGTCCTACCACTATTGGGGCGATCGCTGTCTGAACTTACGGAGTGGGTGGTATCGCAATCTCAGCCCAGCTATCGAGGTAAGCAACTTCATGAATGGCTCTATGTGAGAGGAGCGCGGAGTTTAGGCGATATTACAGTTTTCCCTAAGTCATGGCGCGAAGAATTTGCTCAAGATCCGACTGTGGAAATAGGGCGATCGCAGATTCATCTCCACAAACAAACTCGCGATGGCACAGAAAAATTTCTACTCAAACTAGCCGACGGTGAAATTGTGGAAACTGTTGGGATTCCCACCAGTAAGCGCTTGACTGTATGTGTATCGACGCAGGTTGGATGTCCGATGGCGTGCGATTTTTGCGCCACAGGTAAAGGTGGATTTCGACGCAACTTGGCAAAACACGAAATTATCGATCAAGTGCTCACTGTGCAAGAGGTGATGCAGCAGCGCGTCAGCCATATCGTATTTATGGGCATGGGCGAACCATTACTAAATTATGAAAATCTGGTCGGTGCGATCGCGGTCATCAACAAGGACATTGGCATCGGTCAGCGCAACATCACCGTTTCCACAGTCGGCATTCCCAATCAAATTCCCCGCTTTGCTCAAGAACATCTGCAAGTAACTCTCGCAGTCAGTCTCCATGCACCAACTCAAGAAGTTCGCGCTCAAGTGATTCCTTCTGCCGATCGCTATCCACTCATCGCCTTAATGGACGACTGTCGCGAGTATGTAGAAATCACAGGTCGAAGGATCAGTTTTGAATATACATTGCTGGCTGGGGTCAATGATTCCGCCGAGCAAGCGCAACAACTCGCTCATTTAATTCGTGGTTTCCAAAGTCACGTTAATTTGATTCCCTACAACACGGTTAGTGATGCTGATTACAAACGTCCAAGTGAGCGAGCAATTCAGACTTTTGTACAGGTTTTAGAAGATGCCAAAATTACGGTAAGCGTGCGCCGAACAAGGGGACTTGAGGCAGATGCAGCTTGTGGACAATTACGAGGTCAACATGAGAAGGCTATAGCTAAATAAAGGTAGACTCCAAAGGATTACTATAAATTGGTAATAAATCAAAATCGCCACAATTCAACGCAAAAATAACGCAAAAACATGGATGCCATCACCACAATCAAAGCCACTTTGCAAGAAAAGATTGGGGCAACAATTGTCGAAATAGAAGATCGTAGTGATTTGCATAAGCATCATCAAGGGCATCATAATGCCCCCGTTGGTAGCGGACATTATGATGCGATCGTTGTTGCGTCAAGTTTTGCAGGTAAAACAACCATGCAACAACATCGTATGGTTTATGCTGCCTTATCCGATCAGATGCAGACTACTATTCATGCCTTATCGCTGCAAACTTATACCCCTGAGCAATGGTCGCAACGGTCTAGTAGTTAAGGCATTTGCTAAGAAAAAATGTACCGCCAAGTTATATAGCTTCGACTCCTCTCAGCTAACTTAGGATAAGCGGAGCAATGAACCGATCTTGCCGAAGTGTCGAAGCCACATGTACTTCACATAAAACCCAAATAAATAGAGGCGGCGCTTCGCGCCGCCTCTATTTATTTAGGTTT
>QBML01000049.1 GCA_003242085.1 Pseudanabaena frigida
GCGCTTCGCGCCGCAACTCTCTTCTGGGTTTTATGTCTTAACTTACTTGGCTATAACTATAGTAACCACCTTGACGATTGCTATATTAAAATTGAGTAAGAAATATTTGTAAATTGCTAGCTGCTTGCCTCTATGAACGATAAACAAGAACTAAATGATATATCAGGAGAAAGTGAGCTATTCCATTTGGGAGGGAAAACATCTAACTTTGTGATTGTGCCAGCTCAGATTCGACATCACCATATTAAAGTTGACGATCTAGAAAAGCCTGTAGCAGCGATCGCCTATAACGGGTTTACCTATAGCTTATTTCGGACTAGCGCTGATTGGGGAGAGGTCGAAAAGCTAACGAGCCGTCTTTCGGCTGCCTACGCGATCACAGTCATCAAAAAAGGTTGGGCGATTTGGGTGTTTGAATATTAATGAAACCAAGGGGGTAAGCATTTCCCCTTGGTTTCATTTTGCCTTAATTCCGTTGTTCTTGGATTTCCGCAAAAGCCTGTTCAAAATCGTCACTCGTAATTCGCAAATTTTCAAGCAGATTAGAAGCATCACGCTGATGACGACGAATTGCAAATATAGCAGCACGGTTACTCAAGAAAGCAAGATCGGCTCCATTCCAATTTTCAGTTCGTTCCGCCCAAATATCTAAATTGAGATTATCAGATAGGGGGCGATCGCGATTATGGACTTCCAAAATCGAGCTACGACTTTCGCGATCGGGTAAATCCACCATCATATGTAGTTCGATACGCCCCGATCGCAATAGCGCAGGATCAATAGAATCACGGCGATTAGTTGCGCCAATTACTAATAGCCCTTCCGCCGATTGCAATCCATCAAGTTCTGTTAATAACTGACCAATCACGCGATCGCTTACGCCACTATCGCCTTGATAGCTGCCCCTCGCAGGTGCAAGCGTATCGATCTCATCAATAAAGATAACACAGGGAGCAGCCTGACGCGCTTGGGCGAATAGTTGCCTGATTGATTGTTCGGAAGCACCCACCCATTTGGTCAATAGTTCCGAACCTGCAACGGAAATAAAATTGGCTTGGGCTTGAGTGGCGATTGCTTTCGCTAGTAAAGTTTTGCCAGTTCCGGGGGAGCCATAAAGCAATACGCCGCGCGGAGCCTTAGCGCGAGTATGGGCATAGAGAGCAGGATCGACCAATGCGCCAGCGACCGCTTCTTGGAGTGTTTGCTTAACCTTAGCAAGTCCACCAATCTCTGACCATAGGACTTTGGGAACTTGAATCTGGAGCGATCGTAGTACAGCAGGTTGGACTTGCTTTAGTGCAACTTCAAAGTCATCTCGATTCACATCTAAGTTATCGGGAATATCTGTCACACTTGCTACTTGTCGCTTTAGGGCATTAGTCGCTGCTACTTGGCAAAGTCCTTTAATATCAGCTCCGACATATCCATAGGCGCGATCGGCAATATCATCTAAATCCACATCACCTGTCAAAGGCATAGCTCGCGTATGGATTTCCAGAATTTCACGGCGAGCCTTGCGATCGGGAATGGGGAAAATAATCTCGCGATCGAAGCGCCCTGGACGACGGAGAGCAGGATCGATCGCATCAGGACGATTAGTGGCTGCTAATACAATCACACCTTTAGTTTCCGCAAACCCGTCCATTAAGCCAAGTAACTGCGCGACTAATCTCTTTTCAACTTCTCCTTCCACATTAGCTCGATTGGGAACGAGAGCATCAATCTCATCGATAAAAATCAAACAGGGAGCAGATTTTGCGGCTTTCTCGAAAACCTGTCGCAATCGAGTTTCTGCTTCACCATAGTATTTACTAATAATCTCTGGTCCAACGATCGCAATATAATTTACGCCCAAAACATTGGCTAGAGATCGCGCCGTGAGTGTTTTACCTGTTCCAGGAGGACCAACGAGCAATACTCCCTTGGGTGGTTCTAGTCCCAATTTTGCTAGCACATCAGGACGTTTCAGGGGAATCTCGACCAAATCACGTAACTGTGCCAAGGTATCGCCCAAGCCACCCACTAATTCGGCGATCGCTAGTGGTTTCTCATTTTGGGAATTATCTTTAGGCGGCTCAGGTTTGACGACATCGGGCGAAGTGACTTCGCCGCTTCCACCTGTTGCCGTAGCAGCACGAGGCGATCGGGGAATATTGCCTCGTCGGGGAATACTGGATAAGGGGCGAGAGGTGACATTCACCTCGGTGTGAATTTCGCCCGATTTTTGTTTTTCATCTAATTTTTGTGCCAGATCGATGAGTTGATCGAGGTTTAGCAACTGCTTAACATCATCCACTAGAGATTCAAAACCTTCTACTTTAAAAGCAAATTTGTCCTTAAAACTATCTTTGTCATTACTCATCGATGCTGGTTCCTATGCGTAGCAATTACATTCTATGTTAGCGCTGATGCAAAGGCGATCGCATCAGCATAAAGTAGAGAGAGACTCGAAGTATCTCCCTTTACACCAATATTGTGATTGCGATCTCAAATATGCAAAATGCGGCTCTATGTAAAGTTTTTGTCTATGGTACGCTCAAGCCCAATGAAGCTAATTATGCAAAATATTGCGCGGGTAAAGCGATCGCGGAGCAAAAGGCGATCGCCTATGGTGAATTATTTTCTCTGCCGATGGGTTATCCTGCGATGATCGTAGGTAACACGCAAGTTCATGGTTATTTGCTCTCATTTCCTGATGCAAGTATTTTGGAATCACTAGATGACTTAGAAGATTATCAATGCGATCGCCCTACTTCCGAGAATGCATATAATCGCCAACAGATAGAAGTTTTTGATTTGGAAGGAAAGGCTCTCGGCTTGGCATGGGCGTATTTCATGACATTAGCGCAAGTAACTAAATTTGATGGTATTGCTCAACCCGATGGATGTTGGTATGGATCTAAATAGGAGTTTTCGTTAGAATGGCAGCAGATGTGGAGGATGCCGATCTATGACAAGGATCTTTTTGGCAAGGACTGAGGAGCAGAAGAAATTTCGGGAAGTGTTGCGATCGCTGCAACCAGATGCTGGATGGTTCTCGAAAAATCTGCCAACGGTGGCGAAACTTTTACCTGCAAAGAAAGAAACGGTCAGCACATCACCACATATTTTCTTGCTCTATGGTGAAGGGGGGATGGGGAAAACTAGTCTGGGACGGAGGTTTTGCGATCTGGCTGGGGAAGAATTTCCCGATCGCATTCAGGTGTTGCGATTGGATTGGGAAGAGGCAAAGAATGAGTATCCATCGCTCAATGTGGGACATGAATCCATCCGTCCTGAGTCGGTATTGGAGACGATTTATTTGATGGTGAGTAAGGGGCGCGAGGGGATTTTTGAGAAATATCGGCAGGTGGAAAAAACGCTGAAGCAAATTGAGGATAAGGTGGATAAGGAACTGCAAGCAAGGCAGGGAGAGGGGGCGGAATATGCGCCGATTTTGAAAAAGGGTTTGAGTTGGTCGTTGGGAGCCTTGCGGAAATTGCCACAGGTGGAAGCGCTGCTGGGGGCGGGAGATGGCAAGGTGGATGAGGCGATCGCGGATGGGGCGGTGAGTGCTTTGGTGGGTTTGATGAAGAAGCGGTTGTCCTTGGAGGAACGCAGGATTTTTGCGACTCCGCATCGACAATTGGCTGAGGCTTTGGGGCATGGTTTACAGGCTATTTCTGCTCAGAAGCCCTTGGTGCTGTTGTTGGATACCTATGAGATTGTCGATCGCCTTGAGTGCGATCGCGTGTTGCGGATGGTGATTAAAGCGGCGGGTCGGCGGGTGGTTTGGGTGATCGCGGGTCGGGCAAATCTGGCGGATAGCTATCGGTTATCGCAGGATTATTTTCGCGGCTATCGGGATGAGTTTTCGGAAAATCTCTATGTTTACCCGATGAGTGAGTTTAGTCGGGAGCAGGTGAGTGAATATTTCGCGCATCCTCAAATCAATGTGCCTCTAAGCGATGAGGCGGCGGAGTCAGTGAAGCAGTTTAGTTTGGGGATTCCCTTTGTGGTGCAGCAAATTGCGGCGATGCGTCAACAGGGGATCGAGATGGCAACGATTCTCAGCGCTCCATCGGCGGATCGTGATGATGAGTCGCCCCGTGAGGCGGTGGTTAGGGCAACGAGCGATCGCTTTTTACGGTATTGCTTGGATGAGCAGGACAAAAAGGCGGTGTATGCGATGGCGATGATGCGTCGTCCTGATAATGAGTTATTAAAGGCGATGCTGGGGGTGACTGACCTTGAGCCAGAGATGCGATCGCTAAAGGCAAGGCATTCGTTTGTGTTGTTGGAGGGTAAGGGCATTAGGTTGCATGACAAGCTAGAAAGCTTTTTGCAAGACTATCTGCGTTCTGGGTTGGCGGGACAGTCACCGATGGTGCGGGAGTTGAGCGATCGGGCTGTGGTTTATTTGGAATCGCGTTTAAGTGAATGGACTCAGGAGTTTACGGATACGGCGGATTATTTCGAGTCAGATCGGATTGCGAATGGGTTGTTGGATTTGGTGCAGCTTAAGTTTTGGCAAGATGTGGAGGTTGGCTGGCGCTATGCAGTGCCGCTTTTTGTGGAAAGCTGGCAATATAATCGCGATTGGCAAAAGCAACTTTTGGGAGTTATTGAGGCTTTTCAGGTGCGGTTTGATGGGGATAGTAAAAAGCGTTTGCAAATTTTTGCTAAGGATTTGGGTTACTACTCTTTTGATTCTGATAGTCGGAAGTTTTTACTGGATGAGTTGGACAAATTGGCTAAGCGGGGTTGGCTTGATGGCGATCGTAAAACTGAACGTGTGTTAATTCTCTCACTCCAACGGGGGAGATTGTCTTATCAACTTGAGAACTATTTAGAATCTTTACAGATATATCTTAAAGTAGAAAAGCAACTTCCTGAAACCGTACTAAATTTACAAAAAGATTTAGCAGAAGAATTTAAAACTATTGGTGACAAACTTCTTTGGAAAGACAGTGAACTAGTAGCATCGGCTGAGGCAAGGACGGCTTATCAAAGTTCTGTTGCATTAAATCCTGATAATTCGCGTGCATGGCGGGGGTTAGGAGTTAGCCTCAAGCAATTAGAACAGTACGAATTAGCGATCGCATCCTATCAACAAGCGATCAACCTCGACCCAAAATATGCCTATCCCTACAACGGATTGGGCAATATCTACCTAGAACAAGGGAAGTACGAATTAGCAATTGCATCCTATCAGCAGGCGATCAGCCTTGACCCAAAATATGCCTATCCCCATAACAATTTAGGACTTGTCTACAGAGACCAAGGGAAGTACGAATTAGCAATTGCATCCTATCAACAAGCGATCGACCTCGCCCCAAAATATGCCTCTCCCCATAACAATTTAGGACTTGTCTACCAAGACCAAGGGAAGTACGAATTAGCAATCGCATCCTATCAACAAGCGATCGACCTCGACCCAAAATATGCCTATCCCTACAACGGATTGGGCAATGTCTACCTAGAACAAGGGAAGTACGAATTAGCAATTGCATCCTATCAACATGCGATCAGCCTCGACCCAAAATATGCCTATCCCCATAACAATTTAGGACTTGTCTATCAAAACCAAGGTAAGTACGAATTAGCGATCACATCCTATCAACAAGCGATCAACATCGACCCAAAATATGCAAACCCTCATTGCTATTTAGGAATTATTTATCAACAAAAAGTTCAATATGAATTAGCTCTTGAACACTATCAAAAAGCAATTGCACTTAATCCAGAAAATTCTTTTATTCATAATAGCTTTGGCAACATCTACTTTGATCAAGGGAAGTACGAATTAGCGATCACATCCTATCAACAGGCGATTGAACTTGACCCAAAAGATGCCAATCCAAAATTTAATCTCGGCATTTTGATGGGACTACAAGGCAAGCAAGAAGAAGCTATTAAATTATTGAAACAAGGCTTAGAAATTCTTACTCGCAATTCTCAGTACAAGCGCCTCGGTCGAGCATTAGTTGAAGTTGGAATTGGTAAAATCGAGCATGGGATAAACAGCTTGCGAGAGATTTTAGAAAGAGAGAAACCGCCATTAGGTGTTCTGTCAGAAGTCCTTAAAAGTGCAGAACTTATGGCGCGATTTCCTACTAAACTTGAGGGCATTGATACTGTAATTGAGATGCTGCGTCAGGCGATTGAGAAGGCGCAATAAGTAGGGGCATAGCATTTGCGCCACAATTTTAAAACCCATCACAGAAATCTCGATCCGCAAATGCTATGCCCTCTCTGCTTTTACAGACAATTTGTCCCTACGTTGCGAAGTTTTGTGCCGAGCATTCCCAAAAGAAGAGCATCTGAAAAATTATAAATTCCTGCGGGAATGCACTGCCCCTACAATTCGACTCTACGGGCGCGAATAAATAATGACATTAATCAAAAAATCGGGGATCTGGATATACATTGGGATTTTGTTGAGATTTGGCGAGAAGCGATCCAATAGCTATAAACCTAACCAAACTCGTAAAGATTGCTCAAGCCTTTCAATATCAGCATCCACAAGCTTCCCAACAACCTTAATAACTAAACTTCCACTCACCGTATAGATACCACGCTTAACAGATGTAGCAACATTAAGCCCAGCCGCCGCCCAATCAGACAATACGAACTCTCCCTCCAGTAAAGAGCTAGTTTTGCTAGTCAATGGCACAATGAAAATGTCTTGCGAGGTATGTGGTGCATTGACAATCACAGCAGGTCGAACCTTTGAACTAGATAAATCTGAAAAAGGATATCGAACTAAAATAATGAGATTTTTAGAGTAGTTGGGCATAGATATCATCCTCTACGTTATCCCAAACCGCATCAAGCGATGTTTGACTTGCCTGAAGCCAAAACTCAGACTCATAATCCGAAGAAAATAAAGTCACCAATACCTTTGCACCCTCAGGCAATTCTGAAACCTCTAACAACTCAATTTTTCCTTTTTGAACAGTAGCCCAAAGAGTTTTTAGCATATTCGTTATTTGAACGTTACTAGCTCGATTGTAATCTATCATAGGCAAATTATCAGATCGCTCGTAACCGTTACAGTCTTTTGCTTCGGCACTAACTGCTTCACTGGTGGCAAAAAATCTTTAACAATAGTGACATTACCAATTGGTTTAGCGGGATCAAGACTTGTTTTGTTCATAAAATTTCTTCCAGCAGCGATCGCGAACATAAGCACAACTATGCAACCATAGCCTGTTCTTCTACATCTTGATATCTACCCCGAATTTGCACATACTCATCTTCCAATAAAAAATCCTTTACCTTCTCATAGTCTCGCTCAGAATACACCATCTTATAACCCTCAGTCGGATCGTAAACCTTAAAACTACCATCCACATCTCCAACCAACATCAATACATAAGGAAGATCGGAACTTGGATCGACCCACATTTCAATAAACTTCCAACTAGATAACTTCGCTTGGTTTTGTACGCGGAATGACATGATATTCACCCTTAATAATTTTCATCTCAGCAAAATACAACAGCAATAGTCTACGATTTTCATCCGCTTGTGGCATAGTCTTTCCACTATTGTCATTAGCCAGTTTATCACTTCACTGAAATTGCGATCGCCTTGCAAATACAGCTCAAGCTCATAGAAATCTAAATAGATTTCTATGAGCTTGAGCTAGTGATTCTTATTTAATTGCCAAAAACACTAATGAACTTCGCCACGTTTAGCTTCAGCATCAATAGGCTTAGCTAAATACACCAGTAGCAACTGCCAGAAAATCGCCACGAATAGAGGCAACTTCTGCAAGGTCTTCACAAACTGAGGGCGATCGCTATCATTAATCTCCATCAGCTTGAAATTGTAATCAGCGCATTTCTCCAATCTGGGGAAAAAGTCGGGATGACTGGTATCCAGCACCGCAGGGAACGCACTAATGGCAGTGTGATTAGTATTGATCACCACTTGCTTGTTATATTCGCGAGCATCTAAACCAATGGATTTATAGAAATCAGCCCGTTCAAATACGGTAATCGTGTGGGTAGCAAATACCGTCAACAGGAAGAACCGCGCCCATAATTTAGCCTTCCATGTACCCCATAGCGCTGGCTGCGATCGCAACAATACCTTAAAGAAATCACCGTGACGATTCTCATCTTGACACCAGCTTTCAAAATACTGGAAGAGAGGATAGAATTTATTTTCAGGATGAGCCTGTAAATGGTAATGCACGAGAATATAGCGCCAGTAGCCAATTTTCTCGGATAGATAAACGGTATAAATTACCCATTCTGGTTTAAAGAAGGTATAGCTGCGCTTTTTGGTCATATTGACTAAATCCAGCGACAGATTAAAATCCTTCATCGCCTTATTCAAAAATCCTGCATGACGTGCTTCATCTCTTGCCATCAGGTTAAAAGCTTCAGCCAACAGAGGACTGCGATCGCCTAGTTGACGAGACAATTCTTTAAATAGCAGAAATCCAGAGAATTCCGAGGTGCAAGAGCGCTCTAAGAAATCAATAAAAGCAGCGCGGGTTTCACAGTCAATATGATCCCAAGACTGCTTAAACTCATCATTCCGTTTGTAGTGATAGCGATTGTAATCAGTGCGAAGTTCTTCGACTACGGCTTCTAGTTCCGCCTGTTGCGATGAGACATCCATTGCTGCAACTGCATCATAGTCAGTGGTATAGAACCTTGGAGTTAAGAGAGTTTCTTTAACAGGAACTTTAATGCCGTCACGGAGGAGTTCTGGTTCGGGTCGAGATTGAATTGAAACCATAGTAGTAATTTAGTTATAGAGATTTTTATAAAGTTTGAGATGTTCGATCCCCCTCAATCCCCCTTAAAAAGGGGGAAGAAGATAATTCTCTCCCCTTTTTAAGGGGGGCTGGGGGGATCTATTGATTTTGAAAAAACTGAATCATCTTTTTGTCTTCACCCTTGATATGGTGCGCCAACCATTCAGTGAGAAATTGCGTGATTTCTGTTGTTACTGCTGCCGTATTGCGATCGCGAAACTTTAGAAGTAGCCGATCTACTTTAGACAAGAGGCAATCGTGGGTGCGTTTGTGGATATCGTATTCGGGATAATCCACCGCCATCATCAAAGCCTCTTCCGTTTGAAAATGCTCAATGGTGTGATTAGAAAGGGCTTCTAGAAGCTCTTGCATTGTATAACTATTTTTTTTGGTAACAACAGCATCATGGATGGCATTAACAATCTCAAATAGTTGTTGATGTTGTTCATCGACCTGTGAGTTACCAGTGTTATATTCCTGTTGCCAACAAGCGATCGGTTTAGTCAAGGTAGGAAGCATGAAGTTATAGAAACAATGTATGTGTGAGGTTGTGCTTTGCACAAATAGCGAATTTAAGAAACTATTTAAGAGTTGTCTCGATCCCCCCCAGCCCCCCTTATAAAGGGGGAGAATTAAATTCTTCCCCCTTTATAAGGGGGATTGAGGGGGATCTCTTAGAGTTTTTGACTATAGAAAGTAATTCTTAAATGGCTTTTAATAGAACTTTCTTTACTTCTTCCCTATACAAGAATTGTTGAGTAGAGATATGTGGCACAATGCACATCTTCATTGCCTCAAACATAATCGAAGTCCATTTGTCCGCGAAATCCAGTAAAAACACGAGTGCCATCCTTAAGAATATGGATTTCGGTTTGATCGCTTGCCCAATCAATTTTGTCTGCAAAAGCGGGATTAAAGACATGCAAACGCTGATTGCGCGACGAGACAGGAGAATCGGGAGCGTGAATGGCAAGAGCAGCAACATAGGGGCCATCGATCAAAATATCCAGTTGGTCGAGGAGATCCTCGGCTCCCTCAGGAGCACTAGGCGATCGCAGTTCCGATAATGTATATCCCGTAAACGACATTACATTCAGTCCTGCGGCTTTGACCTGCTTGGCAAGGGCAGCTAGGGAAGGAGCCTGTAAAAATGGCTCACCTCCAGAAAAGGTGACTCCTTGATTAGCAGGTTCGCTGAGAATTCGTTCTGCGAGTTCCTCTACTGACACGAGTTGATTAACTGCGAAAGACCAAGAGGCTGGATTAAAGCAGTCAGGGCATTCACGCCAGCAACCCTGTACCCAGACCACAGCCCGACAACCAGGTCCATTTACCTCAGAGCGATTCAAATAGCCCATGATATTCAGTTGTGGTGTCATGATTAACCTCTAACGTTGCTTCGATCTCAATCTTAGAAGCCATTTAAGAATTACTTTCTGCGGTCAAAAGTCCTAAGAGATCCCCCTCAATCCCCCTTATAAAGGGGTAAGAATTAAATTCTCCCCCCTTTACAAGGGGGGCTGGGGGGATCTAGATAATTCTTAAAGGGTTTCATATCTAGACTGACCTTGAGAATTTCTCAAGATTGTTCTTTTTCAGATAGGCATCAAACACTGAGGCAATATTGCGGATCAATAAGCGTCCCGCAGGCGTGACCTCAATGCGATCGCGTTCTATTTCAATCAAGCCATCAGCCTCTAGTTGCCGTAACTTTAAGCGTTCTGGCGCAAAATATTTGCCGAAATCGCGATCGCAGGTTAAGTGATATTTCGCTTCAATCTCTTGCTGTGAGAGTTCAAATTGGCACATCAGTTCCATAATGATCGAACGGCGCAAAATGTCGTCGGCATTGAGGGTGACACCGCGCTCAATCGGCAATTCGCCCGCATCGATCGCCTTGTAAAAGTCCTGTAAACCCTTATGGTTTTGGGTATAGACATTTTGCAGCATACTGATCGAGGTCATGCCGAAGCCTAAGAGGTCAGATTCGGGCTTGGTGGTATACCCTTGGAAATTACGATGTAAATTACCTTCGCGCTGAGCGATCGCCAACTCATCATTGGGTTTGGCGAAGTGATCCATGCCGATAAACACATAACCATGCTTAGTTAAGGTTTCAATCGTCATTTCCATAATTTGCAACTTCTCTTCTGGTGAAGGCAAATTTGCGGGATCGATTTTCTTCTTCTGTAATGGCTTCAGCCAAGGCACATAGGCGAAGTTAAACACGGCAATGCGATCGGGATTAAGCGCGATCGTTTTGGCGAGAGTTTCGCGGAATGTCTCTAGAGTTTGGAAAGGCAAGCCATAGATGAGGTCAACATTTACGCCTTCAAATCCCACTTCGCGCATCCATTCCATTCCCTGAAATAACATTTCTTCAGGTTGAATGCGATTAACGGCTTCTTGAACTTTAGGATTAAAATCCTGAATACCAAAACTAATGCGATTAAATCCAAGATTTCTTAAGCCTTGCAAATATGCTTTAGTCAGCGATCGCGGATTTACTTCGATGGAAATTTCCGCATCCGCAGCAAAGGTAAAATGCTCTTGTAGACAATGCCACAGGCGTTCCACTTGATCGAGGGAGAAATAGTTGGGAGTACCACCGCCCCAGTGCATTTGTTGAACTAAGCGATCGCGATGCACAGTTGCCGCAACTTGAGCAATGTGACGCATCAAATAACCTAAATAAGGCTCAGCAATTTCCTTCCGATTGCTAATTACGGTGTTGCAGCCGCAAAAATAACAGGGTTCGTCACAAAAGGGAATGTGAGCATAGAGAGATAGAGGAGTTTTCTGCAAATTCCCTAAGGCGATCGCTCCCCGAAAATCCATCTCATCAAAATCTTCATTTAATTCTGTTGCAGGCGGATAGCTGGTATAGCGTGGAACTGGCTGATTGTATTTATGTAATAAATTAATATCAAATTTAACTGCTTGTGATAACGTGCTCATCCATTCAATCCTTTAAGTTTCTCCTTGCATCTACGCTGGTACTGCTTGACCATGATGATGTGTTGTGCTGCCGACTCGATCCTGCTTGGTAAGTAGCTCAAACACATGGGGATCGACTACGGCTCTTACATCTGCTTCTAGCTCATCCACCACATTCCGATTGAGAGTAAAGGCATAGTTCGCCTCTTCCACAATCCTCAAAATTGCGGCTTCATCAATAACTAGAGCATCTAAAGTATGTCGATACTTCTCTTTAAAATCTCTCTTTGCTTCAATGGTTGGCAGTTGATCAAATTCATAGAAAGTCGTACCGCGATCGCTTGGCAAATCCAAAGCCGAACGAATAATATGTTTCAAAGCCTGTCCACCTGAAAGATCGCCCATATAGCGAGTGTAGGAATGGGCGATAAGAAGGGCTGGATCGGTGTTAGAAATTTCTAGAAGGCGATCGACATAAACCTGTCCAGCTTTCAGAGGAATAAGTTCTGAGCGCCAATTATCACCAAAATAGAAAGCTAAATCTTGTTCTAAATTTGCTTGGCGATCGATTTCTGGGAAATAAATTTTGCCAACTATGGGATGATCGGCATGACGCTTTAATTCTGCCTCAAGCGTACTGTAAACAAGATAAAGATTAGCCAATAATTTTCTAAAAGGAACAATCTCCACAATTCCCTTAAGAAAGCACTTCATAAATGCGGTATTTTCGGCGGCAGTATGAGACTTTTGTGTACCTTCGCGTAGACGGGTAGCTAAGTGACTAGTCATCGGCTTTTACTCACGAAACTTAATCACTGCATCCTAGACCTTATACCTATATATAATGTCAAGCAAAGTTTTGTAACCAAAAAAGAGCGACGGCTTTGACGTCGCTCTTTTTTCAAACAAGCCTTTTAAACAAGCAATTGATATTTGACCTGAGCCAGTCGATAAAGTGGTCGCCACACCAAACGATTAGTTGTCACAACGAGCAAAGACATGACGATGGTAGAAGCTAGTAAAAGCGGAAAATCGCCTACATCCGAAGCTTGCGTAATCGTTGAGCCTAAGCCTGTTGCGGTCAGGACTTTTCCTTGAAATTTAATATACTCACCCGCAATACTGGCATTCCAAGCACCTCCAACCGCCGTGATAATTCCAGTAACTAGGTAAGGAAAGATCCCTGGCAAGATTAAAGTCCGCCAACGTTCTAAAGGCGAAAGCTTATAAACTCTAGCCGCTTCAAAAAGCTCTGATGGAATGGCTTGCGCTCCTGCAATCACATTAAAAAGGATGTACCACATACTGCCCAAGGTCATCAGAATCACCGCCCCAATATCCAATCCACCACCAATATTTGCTAAACCCAATAACAGAATTGGAAATAGAGCAGTAGCAGGAACTGAAGCGGCAATTTGCACAATTGGTTGGAGAAACTGGGCTAATTTTGGACTGCGTCCAATCGTTACACCAATCGGAACCGTTATTAATAGGGAAAGAATCAGCACGATCAACACGCGTACAGAAGTAAAAAGTGCTCCTACGATCACTTGTTGCCAAGAGCTCAATGGCATCTGACTAAGCAACAACAAGGCTTCTAAAGTTCCACCTAAGGCAATAAAACCGACTATCCCAATCAAAACCCAGTTAAGCCAATTCATCCATTTAGTAGTTTTACGTCGGTTAAGCAGAGAACTTTCTGCTTTACTACTAAATCCTCGATTAAAAGTCTCAGATATCGGTACAAATACGCGATCGCTGATAATTCGCATCGTCGGCGATCGCCTCAAAAAATCTAACACCCGTGATTCAGGGACTTGTGTAGCCTCAACTGTCTCATGCTTAAACTTCTCAGCCCAAGCAATCAGAGGTCGCCAAATGAAATAATCAATTAGCGTAATGATCCCAATCAGGACAATAATCCCCCAAAAAATCGCCCAATTATCACCTTTATCAGCCGCCGCTTTTAGGAAAGATCCTAGACCGGGAAGTGTAAAGTTTCGATTGGACAGTGTAAATGATTCTGTCTGCATCAAGAAGAACCAACCACCAGCTACTGACATCACACTATTCCAAACCAATCCAACTACACCTGATGGTAGTTCTAACGTCCAGAAGCGTTGCCAAGCGCTGAGACGATAAACCTGACTTGCTTCGATCAATTCCTTAGGAATACTACTAAGAGATTGATAAAAGCTAAAGGTCATGTTCCAAGTCATACCCGTAAAGATCAGTAAAATTGATGCTATCTCAATCCCCAATCTCTGCCCTGGAAATAAGCCCACCAGAGCCAACACAACCGCAGGCAAAAATGAGAGCACTGGAATCGACTGAAGTATGTCTAGTAATGGAATTAGAACTTTTGACCACGTACTAGATCGATAGGCAATATAAGCATATAAGAGGCTGAAAGATAGCGAAAGACCGTAAGCAGCAAACATTCTCACCAGTGTTTGCAATGCATAATTTGGCAAGAAATTTAGGGACAGACTAATTACATATTCACTATCATAAGTACCAGTAAATTTACTGGCAGTCTGAACAATGATAAAAATGAAGGAAATAATCGCAAGGGGGAGCAACACATCGCCGATACTCCATCGCGCGCGAAACTCTGATTTGGGATCGATAGTAGGCTGAAACATAAGCAGTATTCTGGCATATCAGAGCGTAAGGAATTTAAAAATGGATATCTTCAGTTACTTCAGATTCAGCAACGGTTTCTTCGATAAATATCTCGCCTGAGGGTTCGTCATAACTATAGAGTTCTGCATAACGTCCCCAGTCCATTGCCGTTCTGAGTTGTCGTTGTGCTTCTTTGCTGGTGAAATAATTCTCTAAAATATCGAGAACTAGTTCTTCCGAAATCCGATGATTGCGTTTTGCTTGTAGAAGCTGGCAAATTTGTTGAACTAAGCGAATATTCTTTTGAAGCTGATCGCGAATAATTGCTTTCCGCTCGTCAATACTACTATTTATAAATGTTGACCCGATCGCCCCAAGTTGAATATCACCTTCGCTGATCGCCACTAGTTCCATTAACTTACTAGCTTCAACAATTGGCAACAAATCATCAACTTCTAATAAAAGTTCTTGGGCAAGTCGATACAGATCCTTTTCTTGACGGCCTTCGAGCAGTTCCAACAAACCTGCGACAGAGCCGATTCGCACGTGGGGTAAAGATTGATATTTGGGTTGAGAAGAAGGTGTTACAACAGTGCTAGAAGCCGTTGTTGCTGGTTCGCTCAAAATATCTGGCAGATCGGGATTTGTCAGAATTTTATAAACTTGATCGACCAATGCTTGGAATTCAGGGCTTTTGCGATCGCGATAATGCGGCAATGCGATCTTTAAGTCAGCGCGAATTCGGCCAGGATTACGCCCTAGCACGATCACGCGATCGGCGAGAGTAACCGCCTCTTCGATACCATGAGTCACGATCAAAATTGATTTTGTGGGAATGCGCCGCTCTAGCCAAAGATCGAGCAGTTCAAACCTTAAGTTTTCCGCAGTCAGCACATCTAGAGCCGAAAATGGTTCGTCCATGCATAAAAGTTCGGGTTCGACTGCCAAAGCTCTTGCAAAGCCAACACGTTGACGCATTCCCCCCGAAAGCTCTTTGGGATAAGCATTTTCAAAACCATCTAAGCCAATGACATCGATCATCCTTAAGGCTTTTTGTAGTCGCGTATCTTTTGCTTCGCCCTTTGCTTTTAAACCAAGTTCCACATTTTCCAAGACTGTAAGCCAAGGATAGAGCGCAAAATTCTGAAAGACGATCGCCACCCCAGGATTCAACCCCACCAATGGACGATTGTAATATAGTACCTGCCCGCTAGATGGTGGAATCAACCCCGCAATCATTCGCATTATCGTTGATTTGCCCGAACCAGATGGTCCTAACAAAGCAATAATTTCACCTACTTGTAACTGACAATTAATATTTTCAATAATCGAGATTGTCTGACCATTTGGTTGTAGGTAAGATTTACCAATATTTTCTAAGCTGATAAAGCTAGTTTTTGCGGCATTTTGAACCATAATATTATCTTTGCAGGTATTTTGAGCTACATAGATAGGGGAGTTTTTGCTACCCAACCCAATACATTATCTGCTAAGAGCGTTCAGAAATTGCATTATATCAACACTCAGAAAGAAGAGGCTGTGACTTATGTTGGTTCTCATTTCTGAGCTATACCCTAATAGCATCCAGACAAACTACAATATTTTTACGCTCGCGATGGTCATGTCAAACTAGGACTTAATCCTTTATCTGACTTGATATAAGTGGCGCAGCGATCGCCAAAGTTTTAAGACATGTAGATAATTCAGCCTTAATTTAGTCTAACGATTAAAATAGGCAGTACTTCCATCGAATATTTCAATCGTTAGAGTGTTAACAACTAATTTCTAAGCAATGTCCTACTCTCTTATGCCTGTCCCATTGGGATCGTTTCAAGTTAATGAGATCATCTCAAACGAAAACGATCTGTCTGTACAAACTAATCGGAATTCTACCGATATAACTGTTGACAATTCCGATCGACTGATTCAAAAAAAACATGAGCGAATGGTGACATTCTCTCTAATTGTACCCACTTATAATGAGAGCAAAAATTTAGCGAAGTTAGTTGAAATTCTCAGTCAGTTATTAAATGGCTATTTTGATAAAAACTACGAATTAATTATTGTTGATGACGATAGTCCAGACTTAACATGGCAAGTTGGGCTTGACTTAATGCCCAATTATCCGCAGTTGCAAGTGATGCGTCGTCAGGGAGAAAAAGGACTTTCAACAGCTGTGATTCGTGGCTGGCAGGCATCTCAAGGAGAGATCTTAGGTGTTATCGATGGAGATTTACAACATCCACCCGAAACTCTAATTAATATGCTGGATGCGATCGCTAATGGAGCCGATCTAGTTGTAGCTAGTCGCCATGTAGAGGGTGGCGGTGTAAGTGATTGGGGTTTTATCCGACGCATTCTATCGCGTGGAGCGCAGATGCTAGGCTTAATGATTTTGCCTAATGTGATTGGACGTGTTTCCGATCCGATGAGCGGTTACTTTATGGTGAGGCGTAGTGCGATCGCTAACTGTCCGATGAATCCGTTAGGTTACAAAATTTTGATTGAAGTTTTAGGTCGCGGAAATATTGAGATTGTTACTGAGGTTGGCTATATATTTCAGGAGCGGCAGGAAGGAGAAAGCAAAGTTACTTGGCGGCAATATGTAGATTACATTTTGCATCTGTTGCGACTGCGATCGCGCGGCAGGATTGGTAAACTACGTGAAAAATTGCGGGTTCCATTTAAGCGTTTTTTCAGATTTGGCATCGTTGGTTTTAGTGGGGTATTCGTAGATATGGCGATTTTATATCTACTCAGCGATGCTTCAACTCTTCATTTAGGACTGACACGCAGTAAAATTATTGCGTCTGAAATTGCTGTAATTAATAACTTCCTATGGAACGATCTATGGACATTTCGTGATATCTCCATGCAGCAAATAGGAGGGCAGCAACGGATTAAACGTTTTTTGAAGTTTAATTTTATTTGTTTGTTTGGTATGGGTTTGAATCTCTTGATTCTCAATTTTCTCTATAATTTTCTACATATCAATCAGTATCTCGCTAATCTTATTGCGATCGCCATCGTTACAGTGTGGAACTTCTGGTTTAATCTCAAACTTAGCTGGCGAGTTACCCAAACTAAATAATATAGACAGTGGCACTTTGCGCCACTGTCTATACAAGAGCTATCGTCACAACAAAATCAAAACCCCAAGAAGAATTGCGGCACTTAGTGCCGCAATTCTTCTTGGGGTTTTAAGTCCTGATACACTTGGCGATAACTATATTTGGATATTTATGATTACATTGCCAACTTGGGTAACTCTATCGCGCTTAATTGCCGTTCCGATTATTTTTGGGCTATTTATTTGGCAAGATAGCGAACTTACGCGGCTGATATCTCTTAGTGTATTTATTATTGCGGCGATTACCGATTGGCTAGATGGATATTTAGCAAGAAAACTCAATCAAATTACAGAACTTGGCAAATTCCTCGATCCGCTAGTTGATAAGGTACTGACAATAGCTTTATTTCTATTATTTATTGAACTCGATCAGATTCCTGCATGGGCAGTGTTTTTAATTATCACGCGCGAGTTGCTAATTACAGCTTGGCGAGGTGCGCCTAGTATTTCTGCTAGCAGTTCCGCCAATGAGCCAAGTAAACCTCAAATTATCGGGGCAAATTTTTGGGGTAAAGCTAAAACTGTGATGCAAATTGTGGCAATTGCTGCTTTATTAGTCAAAATTCCCTATGCGATCGCATTTTTCTGGATTTCAGTTGCACTCACGTTGATTTCTGGCATTATCTACGTTGTGCCAATATCAGAACCATAGTTATAATCTCACTTTCGTCTACCTTTGGTGGGCAAAAGCTAGATTATAATTAGACGTAATAGTTGCGGTTGGAGTAAGATTCTCATGGCGACATCAGAAACAATGGGTAAAGCATTTGGAAACCTTTTGGGTGGTCGCTTTCGAGTTGTAAAAACAATCGCTGATGATACCTATGGGCAAACTTACTTGGTTGAAGATACGATCGCTGCCGCAATGCCGCGATGGATCGCTAAAAGTTTCTGCTTAATCAACAAAACTAATTTGCAACTCGACTGGGCGCGATCGCTGTTTCATAACGAAGTTCCTAAATTACAGCAGCTCAGCGAGCGTAGCACTGATTTCCCAAAAATCACGACCTATTTTGAACAAGAGGAGGATTTTTATATAGTAGAAGAAGCAATTAACGGAACTCGGCTCAGTGAAGAAATAGCAACGGGTAAACTTTACAGCGAATCTGAACTAATCCACTTCCTCAAACAACTGCTAACGAGCCTGCATACTGCCCATGCCAACAATATGGTACATGGCGATATTAACCCTCGCAACTTAATTCGTCGTAAGAACCTGCGTGGCGGCGAACAAAGCAACAGCTCCAGCGATCGTCATTTTGTCCTAACTAATTTTGCAGTGTTAAAAGGCATCTACGCAACGGCGGCTCAGAATGGAGTTATTCTCGGTACGCCTAGCTATATGCCCTTTGAGCAAGCGCTCGGACACTTTACGCCTAGTTGCGATATTTATGCGCTCGGCTTAACGGCAATTCAATTAATGACAGGCTTGCATCCCAGTCGGCTACTCCGCCGCGCCGATCTCAATTTATTAGACTGGCAAATGGGCTCGGCAGTTCGTCCCGAACTAGCATCTATTCTCAATCGGATGGTCAAACATCATCCAGAAAACCGCTATCAAACGGCTCAAGAGGTGCTTTTCGATCTCGATAACTTACCAGTTAGTGAAAATGTTAATGACTTCCAGATGCCAACTTTGGCGATCGGTCAGAATGCTCGCCGTTGGGCGATCGCTTTAGTTTGTCTGGCAGGAATTAGTTGGGGAGCGCTCAACTTCCATCAATATTTTCCAAAACTTGCTTTGCCAGTATTAACTGACAAACCTACTGCCACAGTTGCGCCGACTCCTCAACCTATTGTCTTGACCTATAAATTACAGCTTAATCTGACAGGACATACTGGCTGGGTAAGGGCTGTGGCTTTCTTTCCCAATGGATTTAGCTTTGCTAGTGGTAGTTACGATCGCACGTTACGACTGTGGAATGTCCGCGATAATCAATCCTTTGGTACTTTATCCAATCACTTAGGTTCAATTTCTGGCATTAATGCGATCGCCGTTCATCCCAACGGCAGCACTTTTGCGACTGCCTGTATTGATAAATCCGTAAAATTATGGAACTTCCGTAGTGGAAAACCAATTCGCAATTTGGAAGGGCATGAAGGACAGGTCTATAGCGTCGCCTATAGCCCCGATGGCAAAACTTTACTCAGTGCAAGTGCGGATAAAACGATCAAGCTTTGGAATTGGCGTAAAGGCGATTTATTACAGACCTTTGTAGGACATCAGGATAAGGTAGTATCTGTCGCTTTCGATCCCGACGGTAAAAGAATTGCAAGTGCTAGTTTTGATAAAACGATCAAAATTTGGGATATAAGTACCAGTAAAGAGATTCTGACCATTACTGGACATACTGCTCCTGTTAATGCGATCGCTTTTAGTCCCGATGGCAAGCTAATTGCTAGTAGTAGTCAAGATCAAACTGTCAAAATTTGGGATGCTAGTACGGGCAAAATTATTCGGACGCTCACAGGACATACAGGTGGGGTTTTGGCTGTGGCATTTAATCGAGATGGTAGTGCGATCGCATCGGGTGGTACTGATAAAGCCATTCGTCTCTGGGACATCAAAACAGGTGAGATCGTGCAAATCCTCAGCGAACACGAAGCTCCCGTTCTCTCTCTCAGTTTTAGTCCCAAAGACTCGACTCTTGTTAGTGGCAGTGCCGATCGCTCAGTTAAGGTCTGGCAATTAAAAGGCAAGTAGATGAGAGCGACGGCTTTCCTGTCAACTAATAAGAGTCGATATAACCAACATCACCAAAGCTAATGGATTTGTCCAGTTTGCAAATTCCATAAGCCAGCATAAATCCCATTCTCAGCAACTAACTGATCGTGAGTTCCCATCTCCACGACTTTGCCCCGATCCATCACATAGATTCGATCGGCATTGCGAATTGTCGATAGCCGATGGGCAATCGCGATTGTCGTGCGATTTTTAGTAATCCGATCTAGCGATTTCTGAATCGCCGCTTCTGTTTCATTATCAACAGCCGAAGTCGCTTCATCAAGAATCAAAATTGGTGGATTGCATAGTACCGCACGGGCGATCGCAATTCTTTGTCTTTGTCCACCCGACAGCTTTTGACCGCGTTCACCGACGATCGTATCGTAACCCTGCGGCAAATCTTGGATAAACTCGTGAGCTTCGGCAATCTTAGCCGCTTCGACAATTTGCTCTACAGTCGCATCAAAAGAACCATAGGCAATATTTTCTAAAACTGAGCCGTGAAACAGAAACACATCTTGGCTCACCCAGCCCATACAAGAACGCAGCGATCGCAACTCTAAGTCACGAATATCAATGCGATCGAGGAAGATATTTCCCGATTGAATTTCATATAAACGCAAGAGAAGCTTGACTAGAGTACTTTTACCAGAACCAGTAGCGCCAACAATCGCGGTAGTTTTATTCGCAGCAATTTCTAAGGATAAATTCTCGACAATTGGGAAGTCAGCTGTATAGCCAAAAGTGACATTTTTTAATTGAATATCTCCCTGAACCTGCCCTTGTGGATCGATTACTTGCGAACCTGAATGAATGGCGATCGGGGTATCCAGCAAGTCGAGGATACGATTTGTCGAAGCCATTGCTCTTTGGTATTGATCGAGAGTCTCTCCCAAGCGTGTGAGCGGCCATAGCAAGCGCTGAATCAAATAAACCATCACCGAGTAATTCCCAACTGAAAGTCTTTGCGCTTGAACCTCTAGACCGCCATAATACAAAATCGCAATAAATCCCACAAAGATCAGAATTCGAATTAAAGGAACAAAAGCAGCACTATAGGCGATCGCTTTACGATTACTTTGACGATAGCGATTACTTTCTTTCTCAATCCGTTTATGCTCGTAGTCCTCAGTCACGAACGCCTTAATTGTAGTAATCCCACCGATATTATTTGATAGTTGTCCATTGAGTGAACCTACCTTTTCGCGAACTTCTGCATAACGCGGTGCGAGGAATTTTTGGAACCAGATCGAACCCCACAAAATAAATGGCATCGGTGACAGCGCCAACCATGCAACATTGGGCGTAATTACAAAAAAAGCACCGCCAATCAAAAGAATTGTCGCTGAAACTTGAATTACTTCGTTTGCACCACCATCAAGAAAGCGTTCTAATTGATTGACATCATCACTCAAAATTGACATTAAGCCGCCCGAACTACGCTCTTCAAAAAAAGCTAATTCTAGTTCTTGCAAATGATCGTAAGCATCAAGTCGGAGGTCGTGCTGCACAGTTTGAGCGAGGTTGCGCCATTGTAGAGCATAGGCATACTCAAAAATCGATTCCAATCCCCAAATTACGCCACTGATTGCCGATAGTACAAACAACTGCGCTGCCAGTCCTTGCACCCCAAATGGATTAGCCCAAAAGTTCTCTTTTTGTAAAACCAGATCGATCGCTGCGCCGATTAAAACTGGTGGAGCCAGATCGAAGAACTTATTCAGAATCGAGCAAGTTGTAGCGATCCATATTTGTTTGCGATAATTTCGGGCATATCGTGTCAGTCGGATAAAAGGATGGATGTTAGACATAGTAATACATAGTAATTAAGTCTATTCTATAGAACGCATTTGATATTTCAAGATAAAGTAAAAAATGGCTAATCAGTAGCATATAGCTTATAAAAGTGATTTACGCGACAGAACTTTAGTCAATTCTCCTTCTCAAACATCGTCTAAAGGCAAGTAAGCATCACTCCAAAGAGAAATTGGATTAGGCTTGGAGATCACTAGACAAATAATCGAAGAAAAATATCAGAGAAATATCGTGATTACTTCTATCCCAAGTGAGGGTACTATATTCTCAATCGCTATTCCTGCGATAAGCCAGTAAGTTAGGTTCATTTCGATCGATGGCTAATATGAGTTCAAATATTAGGAAAGCCATACCTCTAAGGCTTGTGCTAATTGTTCCATTCGTTTTACAAATCTTCGCTACGGTGGGATTAACTGGCTATTTGTCACTAAGGAACGGACAAAAAGCCGTTAATGATGTTTCTAGTCAATTGCGTCAGGAAATGAGCGATCGCATTAACCTGCAAGTCTTAAACTATTTGGAAAGACCATATATTGCTGGGCAAGTATTTGTCGCAACTGCACAACAGGGGAAGCTTGATTTAGCAGATGTCACCAAACTGGAACAGACTTTTTGGCAACTAGTCAATCAACATACGGTTGAATTCATGCAAATCGCTCTGGTTGATGGCACGAGTATCCAAGTAGAGGACACTCCAAATGATGGGATCTTGTCTTTTGTGGGTGAAAAGGAAAATCTGCCTCAGCGCAAAATCTATCAACTTGGGGATAAAGGTCAAAGGATTAAGTTGATAGAAACTCAACCAGATTTCGATCCGCGAGTTCGACCTTGGTATAAAAATGGACAGAAAGCGACAAAACCTATTTGGACTAAGCCATATTTAGGCAATGCGGTTAAAGTAGCTTCAATTGCTCTGACCCAACCCATGTACGACAACAATGGCGCATTTTTAGGAGTACAAAATAATATTGTGCGTATTGAGAAAATTCATCGTTTTCTCAATACGTTAAAGGTAGGTCAGACAGGACAAACCTTTATTATCGATCGATCTGGTAATCTAATTGCGAGTTCGACAATCAAAGCTCCCTATATTACTGACCTCAGTAAAAGGACATTACAGCAAATAGAGGCGACAAAAGTTGATGACCCTTTGATTGTTGCAACCTCACAAGCTATTTTGGAGCGATTTGGAGGATTTAGTAATATTAATTCCAGCCAGCAGTTAGATTTCATGCTGGGGAATCATCGAAACTTTGTCCAAATTTCTTCTATTCGTGATGAACGGGGGATTGACTGGTTAAGCGTTGTAGTTGTGCCTGAATCAGACTTTATGGCACAAATTGATGCTAATACACGCACCACTATTCTCCTCTGTTTGGCAGCTTTGGGGGGGGCGACGATACTGGGAGTCTATACCTCACGATGGATTACTCATCCGATTAAAAAATTACAACAAGGTAGTGAAGCGATCGCAGCAGGGGAACTAGATCGTACTGTTGAAGTCGTCAGCATTAAAGAACTAGAAGGTTTGGCGAACTCGTTCAATCAAATGTCTGTCCAGCTCAAAACCTCATTTAATGCCCTTGAGGATCGCGTTGCAGAGCGCACCATTGAACTCAAGCAATCCAAAGAAGCTGCCGATAATGCCAACCAAGCCAAGAGCGAATTTCTAGCGAATATGAGCCATGAACTCCGAACCCCGCTCAATGGAATTCTCGGCTACGCGCAAATTTTAAATCGGTCAAAAACCCTGCCCGAAAAGGAACGTCATGGAGTCAATGTTATCTATCAGTGCGGCTCTCATTTATTAACCCTAATCAATGACGTACTCGATCTATCCAAAATCGAAGCACGCAAACTCGAACTAACTACCAAAGCTATTCATTTCCCTTCATTCCTACAGGGAGTAGTAGAAATCTGTCGATTAAGAGCCGATCAAAAAAGTATCTACTTCATTTATCAAACTCATCCTAACCTGCCAGAAGGAATAGAAATAGACGAAAAGAGACTGAGGCAAGTATTACTCAACTTACTTGGCAATGCGATCAAATTCACTGATAAAGGCTGCGTCACTTTCAAGGTGGATTTGCAGGCAGTTAATCCCTCTGATTCCTCAACAGTCCGTATTAAATTTCAGATCGAAGATACAGGAGTGGGGATTGCCACCGAGCAGATCCAGAAAATCTTTAAAGCATTTGAACAGGTCGGGGATCGGAGTCGTCAAACTGAAGGAACGGGTTTAGGATTAGCAATTAGCCAAAGAATCGTGCAATTAATGGGAGACGAAATCAAAGTAACCAGCGAGATCGGAGTTGGTAGCTCGTTCAGCTTTGAACTAGCTATACCGATCGCTAATGATTGGGCACGACAAAATACAGTAGATCGAGGACAGACAATCATTGGCTACGAAGGAGCGCGTCAGCATATATTAATTATCGATGACCGATGGGAGAATCGAGCGGTCTTGATAAATCTTCTAGAACCAATGGGATTCATATTTACCGAAGCAGATAATGGGAAAGAAGGACTGGAAAAGGCAAGACAACTCCTCCCACAACTAATTGTCACCGATCTTGCTATGCCTATAATGGATGGGTTTGAGATGCTGAAGAAATTACGAGACGATGACGATCTGAAGCATCTCAAAGTAATTGTCTCCTCAGCATCGGTATCGGAAATCGATCGTCAGATCAGCTTAGAAGCTGGAGGCGATGATTTCTTATCCAAGCCGGTCCATGCTGAAGAATTATTCGATTTAGTAGCGAAACATTTAAACTTAACGTGGAAATATGAGGCTAGTGAACTAAGTACAAGCGACAAAGCCACATCAGTAAAAGAGCTAATCCCCCCATCAATGGAGGATTTACAGATTTTACTGGAACTATCTCAGGATGGCTTACTGAGAAACCTAGCAGAAGTAGCTGCGGAAATTGGTTTAAAGGATGAGCGCTATCAACCTTTTACTAACGAAGTCATCCAATTGGCGAAACAGTTCCAATCGGAAAAGATCGAAGTATTGATTCAAAAATATCTTATCTGATTCAAAACTTACAAAGAACAACGACATGTAGGGAATTGTCCCTACGATTAAATACAGATTTAAAGTTATTTTGGCATAAATCCTAAAATTCTTAAACCTAATTTTGAAATCAAAGAAAATATAATAATGAATTCGACACCTATAACTGGCTTGATTTTAATTGTTGATGATACTCCCACTAATCTAGATGTAATTTCGGAAGCATTGGTTAATGCTGGGCATAATGTGGCGATCGCCACCAGTGGAGAACGTGCCCTGCAACAGGTTGAGCGCCGTCAGCCCGATCTAATTTTACTAGATGTGATGATGCCAGGAATTGATGGATTTGAGACCTGTAAACGACTTAAAGCTAATGCAAAGACTCGTGACATTCCAGTTATGTTTATGACGGCTGTGGCTGATTTAGACAATAAAGTTAAAGGGCTTAAACTTGGCGCGGTAGACTATATCACTAAACCCTTTCAAGAAGAGGAAGTATTAACGCGGGTCAAAACCCATTTACAGCTATATTTTTTGACCCAAAATTTAGAACAACAGGTAGAGCAAAAGACTGCTGCGCTACAAGCAGCTCAACTTCAAATTATTCAGCGTGAAAAATTGTCCGCTCTTGGGAACTTGGTAGCTGGCATCGCCCATGAAATCGCTAACCCAGTGGGATTCCTTAGCGGCAATATTCAACCAGCATTAGATTACATTAAAGATTTATTTGGGTTGCTGGATTTAGTTCAGAAAGAATCCTCTAATTTCAGTCCAGCTATTGAAAAGGAAATTGAAGCGATCGATCTCGAATTTATCCGCAAAGATCTCCCTCAGTTAGTTGGTTCAATGAAAGAAGGAGTAAACCGGATTAAAGATATTAGTAATAGCTTGCGGATATTTGCGCGTGCTGACAGTATTAGTCCCATAGCTTGCAATATCCATGATGGTATTGACAGTACGATTATGATCCTCAAACATCGACTCAAAGCTTCTGACACGCATCCAGATATTCAAATCATTAAAGACTATGGCGATCTGCCACTAGTGGAATGTTATGCAGGACAGTTGAATCAGGTGTTTATGAATCTATTAGCTAATGCGATCGATGCCCTAGAAGAAGCAAATATTGGTCGTAGCTATGCTGAGATTCAAAGCAATCCCAATCAAATTATTATCAAAACAGAACTATCTGAAGATAGACAACGAGTAATAATTTGCTTCAAAGATAATGGGATGGGCATGATAGAGTCGGTCAAGCAAAATATTTTCGATCACTTATTTACTACCAAAGCCGTCGGGAAAGGTACTGGATTAGGCTTGGCGATCGCCAGACAAATAATCGAAGAAAAACATGGTGGTACGATTCACGCTGATTCTACTTTTGGCGTTGGCACGGAGTTTACGATCGCGATTCCAATTAAAGAAGCGATCTAAATCAGTTCTCTACTAACAGTTTCCTAATAAATGGAAAGTAGCAGTTCCCGAATGATATTAGTCCTATTGGAGAACAGCCAGCACATAAAAATTTATTGATGCAAAAATTTTACTTGTTTTGTACCTTTTTCTTACACTTTATCAGTTTTTCGATCCTTGAGAACTCCTAAATTCAGATATTTTCTGGTTTTTCAGCAAGCCCTAATTATTCAGATTTATAAGGTTATGTCTCTATAGGCGTAACCTTATAAATCTGAATTGGTATTAATTACGTATATCTATTTAACTCATGTTATAGCAGTAGTCAGTTATGTTAGGACGACAGCAAAAGCAAGAAGAGAGTTACGGTGCGAAGCGTCGCAACTCTCTTCTCAGTTTTATGTCTTAAATTACTTGGGTATAGCCATATGTGATAGAAATTTCTAAGGTGGCAGAAGTCTAGGGATGGCACGGAGGGTACAACTCTACAGAATCTAAATGATTTAGGTGGGATTACTCCCACCGTGGTCGATCTGGTTCTCAATTCAGCAAGAAATTTATCTTCTGTATTCTATGTAACATCAGGTAGTCAATATAATAAAGTAATTGTTAATCTATAAAGATGGGGTGGGTAAAGCGATGGATGTATTTAGGTCTCAACAAGAGTTAGCAAAATTACAAGCTAGTGAGTCGCGATTTCAGAAGTTGGCTAATAATCTCCCTGGCATGATTATCCAGTTTTGCACTGCTGTGGATGGTTCTACATCAACACTCTATGTTAGTTCAGGTTGTGTTGCTATTTGCGATGTCTCGGCTGAAGACTTTTTGAGTGGAGTCAAGAACTTTGCAGACTTGGAACATCCAGACGATCGTCCTCGAATTCGGCAAGCAGAGAGCTATGCATCCGAAAAGCTGACGATTTTTAAAGAAGAATTTCGGATTGTCACCCCTTCTGGCAATCTAAGATGGGTACAGGGCACTTCTCAACCAGAACGACAAGCTGATGGTTCTACTGTTTGGGATGGCATAATTTTAGATATTACCGATCGCAAGCAAACTGAACAAGAACTTCAGCAATCACAGCAGTTTTTACGCCTATTACTCGACAATATTCCGCAATTAGTATTTTGGAAAGATCGCGAATCTAATTTTATGGGCTGCAACACAAACGGGGCAAAGTTTGTGGGTTTAGAGTCTCCAGATATGATTATTGGTCAAACTGACTATACTTTGCCCTTTACAGTTGAATCCGCAGCCCAGAATGTAGAACGCGATCGCCGAGTAATGGATTCTGGTCAATCAGATCTTCACATTATGATCCACCAACGCTCAGATGGAAGTATGCTATGGCTTGATACCTGCAAAACTCCACTACGCGATCTTGATGGCAATGTTATTGGAGTTCTAGTTACCTTGGAAGATGTTAGCGATCGCAAGATGGCAGAGATTGAAGTCCAAAAACTTGCTTCTGTAGTCGAAAATACTACAGACTTCATCGGCATCGCTAACATTGATGATGGACAAGTTCTCTACTTGAATGCGGGTGGACGGCAATTAATGGGACTCGGTAGCATCGATACTGTTGAGAATATGCATATAAGCGATTTCCACAGTCGAGAGGACATGGCTAAAATTCAGGAAACGCTGATACCTCATTTGCGACAGCATGGCTATGCTAGTGCGGAACTGCACTTGCAGCACTTGATTACCCAAGTACAAATTCCCGTAGAATGGAACATATTTACGATCAAAGACCCCAATACAGGTCAACCTTCGTATATTGCTGCAATTATCCGCGATATCAGCGATCGCAAACGCACTGAAGCCGAGTTAAATCAGCGCACTGTAGAACTAGAACAAACTCTAAAAGAACTCCAATATACACAGACTCAGATGGTGCAATCGGAGAAGATGTCAGGGCTGGGACAACTAGTCGCAGGTGTCGCCCATGAAATTAACAACCCAGTCAACTTTATTTATGGCAACTTAACCCATGCCAACAGCTATGCTAAAGATCTTAGGGGACTCTTAGAACTTTACCAAAAACACTATCCAACCCCCCATGCTGAGATTCAGAAACAAATTGAGGCGATCGAGCTAGATTTTTTACTAGAAGATATGCCCAATCTTCTAGCTTCTATGCAGGTTGGTGCAGAACGCATCCAAAAAATCGTCGTGTCACTTCGTACCTTCTCGCGCATGGACGAAGCCGATATGAAATCCGTGAATATCCACGATGGCATTGATAGTACCTTGATGATTTTGCAACATCGTCTGAAATCAACATCAACTTCTTCAACCATTGAAATCATCAAAGACTATGGAAAATTACCATTAGTCGAGTGCTACGCTGGGCAACTCAATCAGGTATTTATGAATCTCCTCAGCAACGCGATTGATGCTCTAGAAGAGTCCATAGAAAACGGTCAAATCCACATTAGCCCGACGATTAAGATTAGTACGACTCTCATCAATGACAAGGAGATGATGATTCAAATTTCAGATAATGGGATTGGCATTCCAGAAGAAATTCTGCATAAGCTGTTCGATCCATTCTTTACTACAAAGCCTGTGGGTAAGGGGACTGGTATGGGGCTTTCGATTAGCTATCAAATTGTAGTAGATAAACACAGTGGTAAATTGGAATGCGTTTCAGAAGTGGGAAAAGGCTCCACCTTTAACGTTACGATTCCCATTCAGCAGCAGATAACGATCTAGAAGTTAGGGATAGGCGGCGCTTCGTGCCGCCCTAACACCAGAAAGCAATAAGACCATAAATCTAATATAGCAATGCGAGAGATAGCTAGGACAAATCAAAACCCAAATAAAGAAAGGCGGCGCAAAGCGCCGCCTTTCTTTATTTGGGTTTTATATCCTAAGCTAAACTTACATTGCTATAGAAGACTCCACAT
>QBML01000004.1 GCA_003242085.1 Pseudanabaena frigida
GCCTTTCACTTATATATTTTAGAAATGGGGATCATTTAGTACGAACTACGGGTTGCAATATCATACTTTGCTGCTAGTATGTGTGCATTAAATTTGAAAACTTAAAAAGTGAGCTAGCAATAGCCGTGACCGTGCAGCTTCCCCCCCTTCCCGAAATTCATCACCCTAAGATTCAGGCGCTTTTCCAGAAGAGCGATCGCGAACTCGTGACGCTATTTCAAAGACATCCTGAAGAGGGTCAGTACTTTGCAGCGATTTTTTGTCGTTATGGACAGGTGCTATATACCTTGATTGGCACTGCTACGCGATCGCCTGTGCAATCAGACTATTTATTTGTCAAAACTTGGGAATATATCTACCACGAAATGCGAGTGCTAGATTTGCGGGTGACCACGCCGCGACTATCCTTGCAAAGCTGGTTAATTAATATTGCCGCAATGATGATTAATCGTGCTGAAGTGCCACCAGTTGAAGACATTCAATATTCACTTAAGGATACGCCACCCGTATTTTGGTGCTACCTTAATCAAGCCCTAAATCAAATGGCGGGTAACTTGCGTCTGGTACTATTATTGTCTCAAACTTTTCAGTGGAGCCACACGCGCATCGCTGCCTATTTACATGCTGAAGGCGAAAACATCTCTGCTAGTGATGTTAAACAACTTCTAGTTAAGGCATATCACGCCTTAGAAGATGCTCTTCCTGAAGACATCCGAGACATTTACCTAGCTCAAACCGCCGTTACTGCCTGAGGTAAAGATCATGCAAACATTGAGTCCCACCATTTCTCCAACGATCTCCCCAACCATCAACCCAAGAGTTGCTAACGCAGAGACTGATTATTTACCTGCGATCGCTCAGTCTTCAGTCTTGCAAACAGCGTTGGCTGGTCTGGATGCGAGCCTCAATGACGAGCTAGATCGCTATCGCCATTGGCAAGCAAACGGTCAAACCATTTCTTATCTCAATCCTTTTAGACCGCGTGCCGTATCGACACAATCGATCTGGACTTCGCCAAGCTTGTCTGAAGCTTTGTCCCCGATCGCGCCGCCTACAGAATCTAATAGCGATCGGCGTACGATTCAAATGCCTGTGATGCCGCCATTGGCTTCAACTCCATCACCTTCGATAAATATTTCTGCGGCAGAATTACATAACTATAGAGGTTTAGAAAATCTCCCTAGTTTAGAGGATATAGGTAATGGAGGATTTGATGGAACCGCGGCGTATGCTCAAAATTTTAACGGTTACGCTGATGCTGGGACGGATATAACCTCGCCAACAATGGCAAAGGTTCCAGCGCCCGATGATGACGAGATTTTGCAAAGTTTTGCTAATGATTATGAAAATCACTATGCAGATAACAATCAAGATTCGGTTAATCAAGATGTTCCATTTCCTAGTGCACCACCAGAGAAGAATGCTTTAAAAAGCTTAATGAATCCCGTCGGAATCATTTCTCTTTTACTTTTGCTCTGCTCTAGTGCAGCGATCGGCTATTTGATGGTCGATCCGTCTGGTGTCATGAAACTCTTTAAGCCAGAACAAAAAACTAAAGCCGCTCAAACCGATACTAAGAGCGAAGATTTGGGTAGCGATATTAATTTGCAAAATCAACAGAAGTCACTAGATCCGTCATTGTCTTTTGTTCCTTTTGCTGGTGATAAAACGCAGTCTAACCAAACTATAGATAGTTTGACCAAAAATAATAAAGCGTTAAATCCAATTGGCGCAAAAAATTCGCTGACCAATTCCACAAAATCATCTACTTTATTTGCTCCAAATAGTGCCTTTGTGCCTAGTGCGCCGTTGCGAACTGTTCCATCAGTCTCATTCCCAGCAACTTCAGTTGCGCCACTACCATCAGCACTATCGCCTTTGGAAAGTTATATAGCACCTACTCGCAGAAGTTCTGAAGCTCCAGCTGCTCCATCTTACAGTCAACCTGCTCGCAGTTCATCCAGTCGCTCCAATAGTTCGGCTAGTCCATCACCATCAGTGCGTTCAACAACTTCTACAGCTACACCTCGTAATAGCCCATCTCCAGCCCCAACAACTGCTTATGTAGCTCCTAGCGTGCCTGAATCTGCACCGCGTAGTCCTTCTGTAAAATATGCTGCACCTTTGTCATCTGCACCTGCTAGTGCTGCTTCAAACAGTAGCTATCGTGTAGTCGTCGAAAATAGCTATGCGGCTAGCGCTCAACAGGTCGAGCGTGATGCGTATGTCCGTCCGAGTGACGGTCAGGTTCAAGTTGGTTCCTATCGCGATCAAAATGCAGCTCAGCAACGAATTGAGCAATTGCGTCGTCAGGGTATTCCTGCCAGAATTGAATAAAGCCTATTGTGTAATGCTCTAAGCGCTGCACAATGACCCATTATTTTTGAAACGCAAAATATATGCAACTTATTTACGATGCGATCGCTTGTGGTCTGTTGTCTTCATTGACATGGATGGGACTAGTCTGGATGTCACCCGCTCGCCCGATTACATCTGGTAAAGGCTGGGTGCAAGGTGTTGGCACTGTCGCGATCGCTAATGCCTTTATTTGGATTTTGCTAACGGTTTCTGGTTTGCGATTGATCCCTCTATGGGCAATTGTATTTGCGATCGTGAATGCATCGATCGCGCGTTTAGTATTTCCGCTTTATGAAGGGATTAGTATTCCGAATATTTGGGCTTTACTGATTCATCCCTTTGCGATCTCCGTAATGATTGTTTTACTTGGCGGTGCGGTTGGGTTGTTGTGAATTTATAGCTCTTTGTGCTCGAACCCAAACCAAAAAAATTAAAAGCCTTGCAAAGCAAGGCTTTTAATTTTTTTGGTTTGTTCGATCTGTAATTTCTGTCAACCCCAAAAAGAAAAGTTGGGGTTAAGCTCTAGCCCGCTACTTTAGCGGAAAAGTTTAGGAATATCAGCATGATGCCAAAGGCAAGCATCCCAACGGCAAAAACTGATAATGCATTAGTAAATTGCTCTGAAAATTGCATTACTTCAGCCGCAATTACTTCTGGAGTCTTGTAGCGATCGGCCCACCAGAAATAGCTGAGCATGAATGCCACTCCTAAAAATAGGATTACAAATAGAGTGAAACCAATCAAAGGGGTATACACCATATATCCTCCAACTCCTTGTTGTAATTTAATCTAACTTCAGTTCGACGATCTTTCACGATTTGAGCGGTGCGAAGCAAGACACAAACCTCATCGATCCGACTTAAGTTAAGCAAGTCTAAATACCTAGCGGTTTAGATGATTTTAGTCTAAGCAAGGTTAGAGTTTAGATGGTAGCGATCGCTACTAGCCCAATTAATTCCCACGATCGTGCTTGAGTCTATCTTTTGTGTTGAGCCATGTTCGGATAATTGTTACATTGGATTACAATTCAAATAAATGTATTACGCTCTTTTTAGAAGTAGGAGCTTTAAAAAATCCTTTGTACTCTTTTAACGAGATTACTTGAGGTTTTGTTGTCTGGCCCCGCTACAGCAAAGAAGACAACTCCCTTTGTTGCTTCACAGCGTATTGATACACTATAGTTACCATTGACCCCGAAAGCTCCATTAGCCAGTGGTTCAAAGTTTCTATCAAAGCCAGCATCTTTGGCAGCTATTTCTGCTCTTCTGATACAGGCATCTTGGCTAATAGAAATATATTTGACATGATTAAAAATAATCGGATATTGAGCAATTGCCATAGCAGGAAAAGCAAAAACACTCAAGATTGGTAATACTTTTAGATAGTTCATAGTGTTTCTCAATATAGGTTTTTAATGCATCTCCTATTAAAAAGCATATTTCTAAATTTAGATTTACACTCAAATTTTATTAACGAACCAGTTTTTTTGTGGTGCGGCGAAGCCGCACCACAAAAAAACTGGTTTTAATGACAAACACGATAGGCGATCGCCATCCATTCCTCAATTTGTTCGCGATCGCATACTGTCAGACCTGCCTCACTCATTGCTGAGGTAATATCTTCTTCGCGATCGCGGGTATAGCCTGCGGTGATTAAGATGCCTGAATGAGTTGGGGTAGAACGTAAAGCTTTGTAAAATTCGGTAGCGAGAGAAATATGCACTCGCGCAAAGATATTTGCCACGATCAGATCGAATTGTCCTTCGGCGGCGATCGCGGGAACTGACTCGGCATGATCGCCGCCCATCCAATGTCCTAATTGGCTAGCGCTGCCGAGGCTACCACACATTGTCGTGACTTTTTGCGTGACTTGATTGCGTACTACTGCGTCTTGAGTTGCCGAGACTGCCACAGGGTCGTTATCGATCGCCAAAACCGTTGCACCTAGCTTGGCCATAGCGACGCTGAGAATTCCTGAGCCAGAACCAAGATCGAGGGTATTGAGTTCGGGCTTAACATGACGTTCTAGAAGACGCAAACTGAGAATCGTGGCGGGATGAAGTCCACTCCCAAAGGCGAGACTATTTTGCAATCGTAAGATAATTTCTTGAGGATTTTTAGGCTCATAGGCTGACTCGGAGGATAAAATCACAAAGCGATCGCCAATCTTCCTAATTAAAGGGTTCTCTAGATTTTTTTCTATTTTAGGAGGCTTGCAATCAACAATAAAAGTTTGTAATTCGCTAGTCATACCCGTGCGATGTAGGGGCATAAGGATGTTGGCGATCGCTTCTATCCGTTGATGAATCCGCACATCTTCAGGCAAGTACATTTGAATCGTAAACGTCCATTTTGCTTGGCGATCGCCATATTCGCGAATGTGCATATCTTCAGCAGCGATCGCATTGGCGAGTAATGTACATATCCAATCCACAGCTTCATTGGTAGTATCCAGACTCAGTTCTATCCATGACATAATTATTGCTCAGTATAAAGATAAAAGATTCAGCGCATAGCGCTGAATCTTTTATTGGGGTTGATGACAGGTGATGCAATGAAATGCACCGCCACCTAGGAGGATATGCTTTGCAGAAAGCCCGATCGCTTTGCGGGTTGGAAAATGCTTGGCGATTTCTTGTACTGCGAGATCGTCATTTACAGAACCATATATGGGAATGATTACACTGTCATTAGAGATGTAGAAATTTAGATAACTGGCTGGCATAATTTCACCTTCATCATCAAGGACGAGATTCGGTGATGGGATCTTAATTACATTCAATTTACGACCTTTAGCATCAGTCATCGCTTCTAATTGCAAGGCGATATCATTGAGAACTTGATAGTTAGGATCGTCCTCTGAAGTTGGCTGCATACACATGACAGTCTGAGGAGCAATAAAACGGGCGATCGTGTCGATATGACCGTCGGTGTGATCGTTGAGCAGTCCTTCTTCAATCCAGAGAACTTTCTCGACTCCCAAAGCAGATTTCAAGCCAGACTCGATCGCATCCTGATCCATATGGGGATTACGATTAGGATTGAGGAGACATTGCTTAGTAGTAAGACAAGTTCCTTCACCATCAACTTCGATCGCACCGCCTTCTAGTACCCAGTCAAATTCAAATCTCGGAATATCAAGGGTTTGGAGAATATTCCCTGCTACGAGATCGTCGTGTTCGAGCATATATTTGCCGCCCCACCCGTTCCATTGAAAATGCAAAGCTCCTAGCTTTCCATCAGCATTTTTGACATAGATCGGGGTAATGTCACGCATCCAGATATCGCCAAAGGGAATCTGATGAAAGCGTACTGGTAAATCACCGAGAAGTTCCTTTGCAAGCTCAGCAGTTTCTTCTAGTACTAAGATTTCTAGCTGTTCGGATGTGGCGATCGCTTTGGCTAGGGCGACGAATTCTGCTTGGACGATATCGAGATATTCTAACCACAGATCGCGATGGCTGGGGAAGGCTAGCCAACAGGCGGTATGGGGTTGCCATTCGGCTGGCTGAGCGTAGCCCAAGGTTTTTGGGGTTTCCATGACGTTTGTGGTATTTAGCGACGAAAAGTGTTAAGAATCCATCGAAAATCCTACCCTTATTTGGGACTATTTGGGGGCGATCGCTTCTAGTTGCTTGTTTACAGCTTTGTGAGTGGGGTGATCGCTTATGCTCAATACTCTAGACTTTTTAGCCTATTTGACTAATTATATAAAATTTTATATAATTCAATAAAATTGAGCGGTAGTTATGGTAATCAAGTTTTACGAAAGTCCGTTTCATGCGATCGAAGAGCCTGAAATCGCTAGTAAATCGGTTTTGAAGGCTGACTTGACGATTATGATTCGGGACATAATTGAAAATAGAGGTTGGACTCAGAAAGAGGCAGCTGAAAGGTTGGCGGTTACTCAGCCTCGTGTGTCTGACATTGTGAATGGAAAAATTGATAAGTTTACTTTGGATATGCTGTTTTCGATGCTTGATAAGCTGGGATTTAGGACTGAGTTTACTTTTAGCAGTTTAGAAAGTGCTTCTATTAAAATCCAAACAAGGGATTTAGCTAAAGTTGCTTAATTATTTTTGCTTTTTCATTTGTTCGATTTCAGCTTTTAGTTCCTTATATCTTTTCTCGACAGTTTTCATAGCTTGTCGATCTACGCTGTTTGTTGTCTTCTCAAATGAGTGTAGAACGACAACGGCATCTAGAAATTTTGCTATGTAGATACACCTAAAGGCTGGACTACCATTTATTTTAAGTTCGATTACACCAGCGCCAATACCTTCAAGAGTTTGGATTGGTAAGAATGGCTTTTTGTCGTCTTGGACTGCTCTTAGGCTGGTTCCAAATTGTTGTTGAATCTTTTTTGGGAAGTCTTTGTATTCTCTTTCGGCAGCATCGTTAACAAAAGCAAAATTTTTCATGATTAGTAAATTTGGAATAATTGAGCAGCAGTCCCTTCGGGGTTGAGGGTTAATAGAATTTATGGCTAGTTTTTTCTGAGGTCAAACAGAGTACGAACAAAGCCTGCGATCGCCTATTAATCCCATAAGCGATCGCTAACATATTAGCTAGTTGCTTCTGAATAGGTCAGACACAACTTTGACAAATGCTATAGCTAGCGTTGCATTAACTATATACATGGGGTCAAATTGCATATTCATTGGTATAGGTGGGATAGGCAGATTAGCTGATTGACTGACTGCACTTTGTTTAATGTTCATAGTTGGCGTAACTGTATTGTTCGTTTGCATGGATGTATCAGTAAGTTTGTTGGTGTCGTTTTGCTGAAAATGGTTAAGCTCCTTGTTAAATGGTGTAGGCGAGGTAGTCAGAGTAATGATTTGGCTATTTGTATTGATTGGAGTGTCCATAAGTTTTTTGTGGATAAGGGGTAATATTTTAGAATTTTTAGCAAACTAAGGTTAGGCTTATACTTGCCAAAAATCATGTTAACTAATGTAGCACAGCTTTGCAGTATTGCCATACTTCATTTGAGGTATCTGCATAATATAAGTGGTATCATACATATATGCTTAATCAAAAAATTCAATTCGACGACGAACCTTCAAAGCTTGAGAAGCTTGTAAGCATCACTCAGGGCATACAAGTAGTTCGCTATCAAGGTAATGATATGAATTACCGCCTTGTTAGTCCTCGACATTTAGATGGCTTTTACCTTAAAGCAGATTTAGATGCAGTAGCCCTTTCTAAGGTAGATCTGAAGAAATACCAATTGCACACCAATGATATTGTGATGACAATTAAGTACAAGATTGGCAAAGCATCTCTCGTCACGGAAGATATAGAAGGTAGCCTTGCCGATCAGAATTTAGCAATTCTGCATTGCATAGATACTTCCAAAGTTTTGCCCCGCTATTTGGTGGCTATCATAAATTCAGAATGGTTTTTTCAGTATCAGTTATCGCCTATCATGGGCTTATCTACAGTTACCTCAATCTCTCTATCCCAGCTACGCAATTTAAAAGTTCCTGTACCAGATCAACATACTCAGAAAAAAATTGCTGATTTGTTTTTTACATTGGAAGAAATAAAAACATCATCCCTGAAAGCTTTAGAAATACGTCAGAAATTAGCAGAGTCAAGTCTATTTGAGTTGTTTGGAGAAAATGTATGAGTACCAAAAAAAATTGGAAAGAATTTACGACTGAAATATTTCAACAGAGAGAATGTTCGGGTTTTAGCCATCAAGATTGGCTATCGCATTTTCTGAAATTACTACTAATAAAGTACTTATCTGACATAGCAGATACTAAATCTAATGAGATTGCTGAATATTTTAGCCAAATGCCTAGCGAAGTTCACTGGAATAATTTTGTCAAGGCTAAAAATCTTGGGGAAGCTTTAGATAAAGCTATAAAAGAAATTGGCAATACTAATCCAAAGCTTAAAAGTGTTTTTGGGGAATCTACATTCCATAAAATTCCAGAAATAAGTTTACTGGCAATGCTGTCCAAGATTAACGAAATCAAACCTGATGAACCTATATTTACTCTGTCATCAAATTATGCTGTCATTGCAGAAGATGCTATTGACTTTGCAGCCAACGATGAAAAATATGGAGGAGAATACTTTACTCCCAAAGGAATAAATAAGCTATTGGTAAATTTGCTCTCTCCTAAAGAAAGAATGACTATCCACGATCCTGTCTGTGGGACAGGAGGGCTATTTATAGAATGCGCTCAACATCTAACTGAGATAAATGAAGATTTTTCAACACTTCAGTTTTTTGGGCAAGAAATCAATAAACAAGTTTATGAAATTTGTCAAATCAATCTCCTATTACACGGATTAGATAATTTTGAAATTGAAAATGGCGATACATTGCGAGATCCAAAATTTATCAAAGAAAATAAGCTAAAGCATTTTGATGGGATAATTGCTAATCCTCCTTTTAATCTGAACGATTGGGGATATGAAGAAGCGAAGAAGAAAGAAAGATTTGATAGGTTTCGTTATGGTCTACCACCCAAGAAAAATGGTGATTTTGCCTTTATTCAACATATTGTCGCTACACTTGAAGATACTTCTGGTAAAGCAGTGATGATTGTCTCCCCTGGGGTTCTATTTCGTGCAGGTGTAGAACAAGAAATTCGCAAACGCATTGTACAGTCAGACATTATTGAAGCTGCTATTGGAGTGTCTACAAACGTGCTGTATAACACCAGCATTCCTCCCGCTATTCTTATTTTCAATCGTAAGAAGTCTAAAGAAAGAAAAAATAGAGTGTTGATTATTGATGCAAGTAAAGAATATCAAAAGCTTGATAGAGGACAAAATGCTCTTGATGATGAGAACATAAAAAATATTGTCTCAATTTATAAAAACTTTAAAAATGTAGACAATATTGCAAAGGTAGTTACACTTAAAGAAATAGAGGCTAATGACTATCAACTCAATGCAAATAAATTCATTACGCCTCCAAGAGATAAAATCGATATTCAACAAGAATTTGAACAGTTAAGCCAACTTGAACTACAACGTAGTCAACTAGAAAACAAAATGAATCAGTGTTTGCAAGACTTAGGAATCAACTTATAAAAAACTTGCCATTTGTCTGATTTTTTAGAAGGGCGATTGCCATTGATGTTTTCTCATTAGCCTAAGATAATTGGGAAGAAATAAGCGTGATGGAGGAAAAGGCGATCGCTTTTACTACTTACGAGATTTACCAAGTTAATATACTTCTAAAAAAATACTAATAGGAGGAGTCATGAACACCGATACTGCTTTATGGCAAGTAGTTATTAACATGCCAGATGCCCTCAAAACAGAGCTTTTGCACTATGCAGAGTATCTACTTATCAAATATCCCAAAGTCATCCCCATTGATGCGCCAGACGAGCAACAGCATGGCTATGGCAGTTGGGCTGGTCAAATTTTTATGTCAAGCGATTTTGACGAGCCATTGGAAGAACTAGAGGAATATATGTAATATGAAATACCCCTAGATACTCATGTTGTTTTGTGGTACTTGAGCAAAGATTCTAACTTAAGCCCCAAAGCGAAGGAAATCGTAGACACCAAGGCAGATATATATTTTAGTATTGTCAGCTTATGGGAAATTGCCATCAAAGTAAATATTGGGAAATTGCAAATAAACCGACCTATCGAAGCATTACCAATAGAACTTCAATATATGAATATCCAAGTTTTACCTATTACTATTCGAGACATTGAAATATATTCAAGCCTTCCATTACCCAACACACCTATAAAACATCGAGATCCATTCGATCGCATACTAATAGCCCAAGCAATAAATCATTCTTTTCATCTAGTAAGTCGAGACAACGCTTTTGACGCTTATCCAATTCCGCGCATGTGGGAATAAAATACAAGGCGATCGCTTTTATTTTTGACTAGACTTATAAAATAGACTTTTTGCCGCTGAGCATAAGTTAAGAACGAGAGCGTTTTTTCCATAGACGATAGCCAATAAATGAGGCGATCGCAATTAAAACACCGAAAACTACAACCTTAGTAATGACATCGATATAGTCTTCCACTAACTTGTAGTTTTTACCTAAGAAATAACCCGCATAGGTTAGTAAAGTTACCCAGCCAATAGTGCCAATTGTAGAATAGAGAAAGAATGGAACTACAGGCATTTTGCTAATACCCGCAGGAATGGAAATCAAAGTACGGATACCAGGAACCAGACGACCGAATAGTACTGCCTTTGCTCCATGCTTTTGAAACCAATTTACAGACTTCTCAATATCTTCGCCAGAGATGCCAATCCATTTACCATATCGCCCAGCCAACAATTGCAAACGCTGCTGTCCAAGCAATAATCCTGCATAGTACCAAGGTATTGCTCCCAAAATCGTGCCAATCACTCCCGCCGCGATCGCAGGAATTACCTGAATTTGCGTATTTGGAAAAGTCGCCGTATATCCCGCGAGGGGCATGATTAGCTCTGAGGGAATTGGTGGGAACAGATTTTCTAAAAACATTAGTAGCCCAATCCCTAGATACCCTAGGGAATTCATGGTGTTTGTAATCCATTCCTGCATCATGTCTACCTAATTACAGCAAATTTGTTTTCATCATATTTAAGATGGTCAGAGCAAAGTCCAAACCATCCTAAATATGATGAAAAATAGTAACGAATATGGCGATCGCCTCGACCAATAACTAATATCCTAGTAAAACGCATTATGTCGCTTTGCGCCCTCGCAAAAAACAAATAATTTCTAAAAGGTCTTACTCATCAATACTTTTCAGGAAATTATTTGTACTTTAATTACTGGAAACTCGCTTTTACCTTAGGCAATTGTGCCTCTTTGCCCATGAAAAAGTCTTTTATTAAGCGCACTTTACAATTTGCTTCTGCCATAACAGTCTACTCTGCGACATCGGTATGGGCATCAACAAATCATGTAGATATAGTCTCTAACACGATCGCGAATATTAACTCGCTGTTAGTCATTTTAGCGATCGCCTTTGCGTTGCCATATTTTTGTTTTAAAGTTTTGGGTAAACTCTACACACCGCCAGTATCGCGCAATCCTGACAATGCGGTGAATAATCCAGAGCTTAACCAAGACGAGCTGGCGATCGCGGACAATGAAGATTTTGCCACAATGCAATATCGAGGATCTCGGTATAGTGCAGAAAATTTAACGGTCGAGCCAAGTAATATCAACGTCGAAAAGAATGATCGCCAAGCTAAGCCTGCGATCAAATACCGAGGAGTAAGCATCGCGAATAGCGTCAATAATACTGATAGTTCTACTGAAGATGTTACGGATTCTTTCTCATCTGAGAGAAAAGCTCAAAAATCCGCTAAGCCTAAAGAAAGAATGAAATATCGCGGTTCCTACATCGATTAGTTATCAAAACACAAAAGCTAAAGGCTTCGCAAAGCGAAGCCTTTAGCTTTCGTGTTTTGATTTGTCCAAATTTATTTAGCTCTCCTAGTGCTTTGATGAAAACATTACAGGCTTCGGCTTCGCTCAGCCAACAGTCCACGTTGGCTGAGCGAAGCCGAAGCCACTTTTTATCATTTAGCGATCGCTATAAATTTAGAAAATCATCTCAAAAAATTAGATAGGTTAAAATTGGTTTAGCTCAATTCTTACATGCATAATTTCATGGTTTTATTGCAACCTTTGACCGCAGAATCACCCAAAACATTAATTGAATCAGCAGTGACCGCTCAAAAATTTGCTGCGCTGCGATCGCAACTTGCCAAACATAAACTAGATGCCTATTTTGTACCTTCCGCCGATGAGCATCTCAATGAATACTTACCTGAAGCGAAGCAACGTCGTCAATGGATTAGTGGATTTACTGGCTCCGCAGGTGATTTTTTGATCGGTACGGAGCGGGCTTGGGTGTTTGTGGATTCGCGCTATTACGAGCAAGCGGATATGCAAGTGGATGCGAATCTGCAAAAAGTATGCAAGGTGGGATTAGAAGATCATCAAACCGTAGAAGAAGTTCTCGAAGAACTTGGTCAAAAGGCATCGAAGCAATTACAAACCTTGCGATTAGGTATCGATCCCTTCACGATTACCGTCGCTCAATATCGCCGCTTTTCCGCACAATTAAGCGAGAGTGGAGTACAGATTGTGCCTATTATCGAGAACCTAGTCGATGCAGTGCGATCGCAAAGTCCTTGGGCAGAGAACGAACCCATGCCAACCTTTGGCGACCAACCTGTAATTATGCTTCCTGATTCCATTACAGGCGAGAATTTAGCCAAGAAATTAGAGCGCGTTCGTAAAGCAATGGGTAAAAAGAAAGCCGCCATTTTACCTGTGACTAAGCTCGATCAGATTGCATGGCTCTACAATTTGCGCGGTCGGGATGTGGATTGCAATCCCGTATTCATTAGCTATGCGATCGTCACTTTGACCGAGGCCTATCTCTTCACCAATAATGCGCGGATTGATGAAACCGTTCGTCAGGCTCTAGCGGGTCAGGTGCAGATTCTAGAATATGAGCGATACATTCCCACCTTGCGATCGCTGGTTGCTGATGGTCAGCCCGTCCAAGTGGCGATCGCCCAAACTACCTATGGGACTTATCTCCAACTCAAGGAAGCCAGAGCAAAAATCATTGATGCCGAAAACCCTGTCGAAATCTTCAAAGCGCACAAAAATGCTATTGAAATCTCACAAATGCAGCAAGCCAATCTCAAAGCGAGTTGGGCAAAAACTCTCACGCTCAAATGGATAGAAGAGCAAATCGATGCTGGTAATAGCATCAGCGAACGTGACGTTGCCAATAAAATCGAAGGTTTATACAAGCAACAGGAAGGCTTTTACGATCTCAGCTTTCCGACGATTGCAGGAGCTGGCGCGAATGGCTCGATCGTCCATTACAGCAATCCTAACCCTACTTGCAAACTGCTCGATGGTGAATTACTGCTATTAGATTCTGGTTCGCAGTTTTATGGTGGGACTACCGACGATACGCGATCAATTAGCATTGGCACGCCGACAGATGAACAACGCGATCGCTATACCGAGGTTCTCAAATCCCATATCAATTGTGCGATGCAGAAATTCCCTAAAGGCACGACTGGCAGCCAAATCGATGGGATTGCTCGTTCTTCAATGTGGCAAAGTGGTCTAGATTTTGGTCATGGCACTGGGCATGGTGTGGGCGTATTCCTGAATGTTCATGAGGGACCCAATGGCATCAGCAAGCGCGTAAATCAATCTCTCGATCTCGGCACGATCAACAGCATCGAACCAGGGTATTACAAACCAAAATGGGGTGGTATTCGGTTGGAGAATCTCTATTTTGTGAAAGGCGTTAAAAAACAGGAGTCAGAGAGTTCTCCAGAGTCAGATCCCAATGCGACACCTTGGTACGAGTTTGAATCCTTGACCTATATTCCCTTTGACAAGAAGTTAATCGATCGCCACAAGCTTAATCTTCAACAGATCGCATGGCTAGAAAGTTACTATGCTGCTGTGGTGGAGAAGTTATCACCGATGTTCTCTGATGCGGAAAGGGCTTGGTTAAAGGAAGCTTGTAGATTTTAATACGCCAAAAGATTAGTGGTGGCGCAAAGCGCCACTAATCTTCTAACTATATAGACCAAAAAAATGCTTGGATTTTTAACCGACAAGGCTCAATGAAAACATATCTGATGACTTCTCTTGAACTTCTGAACTATTACCGCCAGATCGGTACAGAAGTGTTTACGATAGTCGATCTAGAAACAACTGGAGGAAAGGGAAATAGCGATCGCATTATTGAAATTTCTGTCCTTCAAGCAACTCTTAAAGATGGAATACAGCAAATATTGACAGACCTAATCAATCCTCAAATTCAGATTCCCGAGCAAATAGTTAGATTTACTGGGATCGCTCAGGACATGGTCGATCGTGCTTCTAGTAGCGATCGCATTTTGCCAAATTACTTGCCAATGCTACAATCTGGAATTCTTACGGCTCATAATTTTAAATTTGACTATTCTTTTTTGCAGGCTGAATACCATAGATTAGGTATTGATTTTAATACGCGCTCTCAACTCTGTACTGTGGAATTATCAAGATTGCTACTTCCGCATTTACCATCGAGATCGCTACCAAAATTAGTCAAACATTATGGATTTGATGTTGGTAAATCCCATCGTGCGGAATCTGATGCGATCGCTTGTTGGTTACTGCTAGAAAAACTACTCAAGCAAATACTCCAATCTGATGATGATGAGATTTTAGATCTTTTTGGACGACAATGGCTCTCTGTAAAAGATATTGGGGAGATCTTTCACATTCCTCTAATTAAAGTGGAATCTCTTTTGGCTGATGCCGCGATCGAATCTCGAATCTCGACATACAGGCAAATAAAACTATATCAACGAAAAAGCGTGGAAAATCTGATTGGCAAAATCAAAATAGAGAATCAAAAAGAGATAGCTGAACAGCTTTCGTTTCCTCTTTAGGTTTTACTTTTTTGCTGGAAAATTTTGGGGTGGATTTGTTAGAGGAAACTGCTTTTTTAGGCTGGAGAGAACTAGGTTTGTGAGGTTGAATTTCTACATGAGCAACTAACCATGTCCTCAGATTAATGGCTTGCTCTGGATCTAAGGTGTCTAAGTTTAGAGCTTCAGGAAATAAAGCAGGATTGCGTTCGGATATCCAATCTGAATATGCATCAAAAGATTTTAAGGCAAACGGAATTGGAAATTCTGGCATTCTTGCTAAATAGGGTAAGACATTTTTTTGATTCCGAAAAACTGCTCGTTGTCTCTCTAGCTGTTTGACTCGTTTCTGTCTTGATTGTTTGTAATCAATCATCGGTTCGGGATAGCCATACATTTTTAAGTTCTCTCCCAATTGTGCAACAGGGACATCTGCTAATTCGGGAAGCCAGCGCTTAATAAATTTACCTTCGGGATCGCATCGAGCGATCGCAACTGCTCCCGGATTATAAATCCTCGTCCAAGATTTATCGACACAGTGGGTTACACCTGCTTGCATTGCCCATTGATAATGGTCGATTGCACAGTCAGCGTCAAGCAAATGCTGCATAAAATGTAAAGCTCCATAGCGCCAATCCATTCCCAAGAGATTGCTAAGAAAACTGGAATAAATCGCTCGGCTGCGAAAGTTTAACTCTTTCCATCCACCTGTTGCCAATAAACATTTTGCCGCCGCATCAACTATCGGAAACCCTGTAAGCCCTTGCTGCCATTTCCGATATTGGTCTTGATTGAATTCCCACCCTTCATCATCAAAAACTGTATATAAAGATCGCAGTTCTAGCTGTGGCATATACCGAAATCTTTGATGGAATCCACTTCCCCACCGCAGTCGTGAAATTAGTTGCTTACTGCTTCGTTGAATGCGAAGATCGCGATCTTTAGTAAATACTTTGGCAAATTGTACGCATTCTCGAATCGAAATCGCACCAACTTTGATATACGGACTTAAGCCTGTAGTTGCTTCGGCGCTGGGATATGAGAGTTGCCAATAATAGCTTTCGGCTTTGCGATCGAAAAACTCTTTTAGCAGCGATCGCGCAGGTTCAGTGCCTCCTTCTGGAATGAATTTGCAATCGGGTTTATGCTCTAATTCTTCTAAAGATGGCAAATTTTCGCTAAAAATGTCATTTGGCACGACTATTCTTTGAGGTGTTGGCGCGATCGCTGCATTCATATCCGCGTACCACTTATTGCGATATTGGGGATAAGGAACTAATTCGTCAATGCTTGCGGGTGGTTCAAACCAACGAACTTTCATTTGCCGTTCGGCTAAAGTCGCATTAAGCTTGGCATCCCTCACCCTGCTATAAATGCGATCGCAATCCTTGTAGGCATAAATTCCCTCTGCGTGAGTTGCAGCAATTAGATTCGGTAAAATTTCAACAGGATTTCCGATCCTTAAAATTAATCTCCCACCTAATTTCTGTAAATCTCGATCTAGAGATTTCAAACATTCCAAAACAAACGCAATTTGAGCAGAACAAGCTTCGGGGTGCAGTAACAGCGATCGCTCAAAAATGTAGATAGGTATAACCTGACCTCTGCGAGCTGCTCGGTGTAGAGGTTCATGGTCGCAAACTCGTAAATCCTGCCGAAACCATACAACTGTAAGTGGCATAGGTTTAGATAAAGCTTAAATAAAAAGGCTTGCGGATGCAAGCCTTCTTTTATTTTTTATTATGCCGATTCAGGCTTTGGTAGTGATGCGGGATGCTGCAAAATCTCCGCCGTGGATAATTTCTCGACCATGTCGCGAGTAATTAGACATTTGGTGACATCCTTGCGTGATGGCAGCTCATACATCATGTCTAGCATCAACTGCTCGACGATACCGCGTAAAGCTCTCGCCCCAGTTTTACGGCGATAGGCTTCTTTAGCGATCGCCTGAACTGCATCAGACTGAAACTCAAGCTGGACATTGTCCATTTTCAAGAGCTTCTGATATTGCTTGATCAGAGCGCTACGAGGCTCAGTCAAAATTGCCATCAGTGCTTTTTCATCAAGAGGATCGAGTACAGCCGTGACGGGTACGCGACCAATAAACTCAGGAATCATCCCAAACTTGACAAGATCGTCGGGCTGCACGTTCTTGAGGATCTCGGCAGTGCGTTTTTCGCGGGGAATTGACTCACCCTGCTGCACAAAGCCCATTGATTTTTTGCCGATGCGTTGCTCGATCAGTTTCTCCATGCCTCCAAAAGCACCACCACAGATAAACAAGATATTTTTGGTGTCAATCTGGATGCAATCTTGGTAAGGGTGCTTGCGACCACCTTGGGGCGGCACGTTAGCGATCGTCCCTTCCAGCATTTTTAGTAATGCTTGCTGTACGCCTTCCCCTGAAACATCACGGGTAATTGAAGTGTTTTCACTCTTACGGGCAATTTTATCGATTTCATCGATGTAAATAATGCCGCGTTGAGCCTCTTCGACATCGAGATCGGCAACCTGCAATAGCCGCAGTAAAATATTCTCCACATCTTCGCCGACATAGCCCGCCTCGGTGAGTGTTGTGGCATCAGCAACCGCAAAAGGTACATCCAGCATTTCGGCTAGAGTTTGCGCCAAAAGCGTCTTGCCACAACCCGTGGGTCCAATCAGCAAAATGTTCGATTTCTGGAGTTCGATCCCGTCTTCATTCTGACCTTTTGCCGTCGATTCGATGAAGCTGAGGCGTTTATAGTGGTTGTAAACTGCCACAGACAAAACTTTTTTGGCTTCGTCTTGTCCAACTACATTTTCATCGAGATATCGCTTGATATCACGGGGCTTAGGAATTTGACTGAGATTGAGATTTGCCGCAGTTTTGGTTTTACGCTTTTCGTTGGCAGGATCTTTGCGTTGGGTAGCTTGGGGAGGAGCGCTATTAAACAACTCTTCATCGAGGATTTCATTACACAAATCCACACACTCATCACAAATGTATACCCCTGGTCCTGCAATTAGCTTGCGTACCTGCTCCTGCGATTTGCCACAGAAGGAACACTTAAGATGAGAGTCATATTTACTGGGCATAAGCTATCTCGCTGTGGCTAGACTAGGGAGAGGACAGATGGCTGGGGGCTATTAGCATTGGTTAAAACGCGATCGATTAAACCATATTGTTGCGCTTCAACGGGAGACATAAAGAAATCCCGTTCGGTATCTTGCTCGATCTGTGCAAGGGGCTTGCCTGTATTTTCGGCTAACATCTCGTTGAGCGATCGCTTAATATACAAGATTTCCCGCGCTTGAATCTCGATATCGACAGCTTGACCCTGAGCACCACCAAGAGGTTGGTGAATCATAATCCGCGCATTTGGTAAAGACATCCGCTTGCCTTTGGCACCAGCTGCGAGAAGAAATGCGCCCATGCTAGCAGCTAATCCCATACAAATGGTACAGACGTCGGGACGGACGTGGTTCATTGTGTCGAGGATCGCCATACCAGCATAGACTGAGCCACCTGGGGAGTTGATATAGAGGTAAATATCTTTTTCTGGGTCTTCAGCTTCTAGGAATAAAAGTTGGGACATGATCAGATTTGAAGTGGTGTCGTCTACTTGCGAACCCAAGAAGACAATCCGCTCTCGTAGTAAACGAGAGAAGATATCAAATGCTCTCTCGCCTTTACCTGATTGTTCGACGACCATCGGTACGACCTGATTTTGGGTCGAGGCGATCGCGAATTGACTTGATGCTAATTGACTTGATAAAGGGTACATGCGTTTTGAGTTCACCATGATTTTGATGCATTAGCCCAAAAAGGCTTTCGGTATTTACCATACCTATCCAAGACCTATTATGCCTCAAAATTTGTAGTGGTATACCGCCATACTATTTTAAGCGATCTGAAACCGTAGCAGTACTTATGACACTTTGCGCTAGCCAAAACAAGAAAGGGGCGCTTCGCGCCCCTTTCTTACTTTTTAAGCTTCGACCGATGTTGCCTCGACAGTGACAGTATCAATGTCGCCATCAGTATCGCCATCAGTCGATGGTGAGATACTTTCGACGGTTTCTGGCTCTGGTTTAAGCGAGCCTTGCTCAACTAATTCAATCTGAGAATGCTCGATCAACCATTCAACTGCGACTTCAGTCAATATTTCCTCACGAATTAAACTGGTTAATCTCGCAGGATCGATATTGGGATCTTTGAGCGCTTCTAAGGTATTAGCAACTCTTTCATTAAGTGCTGCTTCATCGACAGAGAGTTTTTCTTTCTTAGCAATCTCATCAAGAGCAACTTTACGTCTGAGGCGATTAACAGCTTCAGGCTGGTTGAGGCGGCGCATTTCTTCGACCAATTCCTTGGTAAACAATTGCTTTGCCATCGCTGGATCGATGCGCTCTTGCAAGTAGTTAGCTTGTTGCCTTACCAAAAAGTCTAGTTCTTGCTGCAAGAGAGTTACAGGTAAATCAACTTCGAGTTCGGCAGTGAGTGCATCAAGCACAGCTCGCTCTTTATTAGCCTTAGTTTTTGACTCAGCTTCATCAAGTACACGCTTTTCTAATAGTTCGCGTAATTCGGCAATTGTTTGTTTGTCGCTGATCGACTGGGCAAACTCGTCATCAAGGGCAGGTAGCTCTCTACCTTTAATTGATTTAACAGTGACGACATATTTGATTTCCTTGCCAACATATTCTTCAGGGTAATATTCTTCAGGGAAAACTGATTCGACTTCAATGACATCGTCGATCGCTGCACCGACAAGTGCTTTGACAACTTCAGGGATAAACGCTTTTTCATCAACATCTAACTGGAAATCCTCTTCGCCAGCATCAGGCAATTCTTCACCTGTTTCGCGATCAAGGACTTTGAGATCGACAGTAACCACATCGTTTAGCTCGATAGCACGATCTTCTACGGGTACAAGGGTCGATTTGCGGACTTGAAATTCGTTTAAGGTGCGATCGACTTCGGTGAGATCGGGCTTAATTTCTTCAGCTTGGACGACAAATCCTTGATATTTGGCAAGAGTTACTTCTGGCTCAACATCGATCGCCGCTTTAAAGGATACTTCTTGACCTGGGGTGAAGGTTTGGACAAGAGACTCAATATCTGTAATCAATTGAAAGCCGCCAATGGCTTTATCTTTAACTTCTTTATTTTCCGCGAGGGCTTCGGTTAAGGTTTTTTCTAGCAACTCTTCGAGGACATTTGCTTTGAGTCGCTGACTGCCAACTTGTCTCAATACAAGTTGAGTAGGCGCTTTACCTTTGCGAAAACCTGGGACTTGCATCGTGCGTGTCAAGTCTTTGACGATGCGATCGTATATTGCTTGAGACTTTGCCCCTTCTACTTGAATGTCAAAACCAATTTGACTAGCGGGAAGTTTCTCTAGAGTGACCTTCATTATTAAATATGCCTAGATTAAATATGCCTAGATTGAATATATCTAGAAATCACAAAACATTTTTTGGCAACACTGTCAGCGATTGTCAAATTATGCCAAGTCTATGATAATACGATATTGGCGATCGCATTAGATCGTGTCTTTTGAAAACTGCTCAATTTTTAAGAGGTCTGCTCTAGATAGTTACTCAGATTTAGTTGTTCTTTGGCATAAAAGTGGGGCGACTATCGGTTGGCTTCGTAGGTGCTACAGGTCTATTGTCAGCCTCTCGCACTGAAGGGGTCAGGGATTCCGAGCCATCAAGTAAAATTTGCAGTTTAGGGCCAGTTGCCGCAAGACGAATAGTTACGCCATTCACTACCCGTTCTTGGTCAATTTGCCGCTCGTCAATATATGTACCATTTGCACCAATATTTACGACCTCCCAATATAGGCTATGACGATGTAGTTCGACATGGTACCGAGAAACTACCGAGCTATATAGGATTACGTCGTTATCACCAGAGCGCCCAATTCGGATCACGGGCTCGGATTCAAATTTCCATGTTTGGATAGGTATAGATTCAATAGGATGCAGTAGGTTGAGCGTAATCACAGGTTTGATGTAGAAATTTTGCAGAACTAAGAAAACTTTGATCGCAAATACTACAGGATTTGCACTTATTTCAAAAGTCTAGCACTGAGATTCCAAAATTGTGAATAAGTGCATATCAAACCTTGAAGGTGGCAGCTACACCTGTTGCTAAGAACCCCAAAAGAGAGTTGCGGTGCGAAGTGCCGCAACTCTCTTTTGGGGTTCGATTTTGTTCTAACATGACTAGCAATAGCTATTACCTAATAATTCGTCTGCTCTTTGGTGCTATAGGATTTGGATCTCAACTAAACCTTGCTTGGGGACGCGCAGTAAAATAAAGAACCGATTTTTTGTGGCGTGGCTTTGTCGAGCCATAAAAAATCTGGTTCTTCATTAAATCGCTGAACCCTTACTTATTTATTTAGATATATTCATGACAACTGTCACTATTATTGGCTGTGGGGCGATCGGGGCAATGCTTGCCTATGAATTAAGCAAAACCGAGCTAGATGTGATGGTTATTGAGGCAAGTGCAAAGCCAGCAATGGGGGCAACAAGTGCAGCGCTGGGTGTGCTGATGGCTGCCTCAAGTTCTAGAGCAAGAGGTGTTTTGGTAAAGCTGCGCTTGGCAAGTTTGAGTAAATACGATCGCCTCATATCTGAATTAACTGCCCAGACTCACCGCGATATTCTCTATAACCGCAACGGCATTTTAAATTTGTATCGATCGCCTGATGCTGAAACAAAATCGCGATCGCTGTCTGAAATTCGCAAAAGACAAGGTTTTGATTTGCAATGGCTCGATCGCGAGCAAATTGCTCAAGATTTCTCGCAATGGAAAACCGATGGCGGCTTATTAAGTCCATGCGATCGGGCCGTGCATCCTACACAATTAGTTAATGCTCTCGTCGAAGCCGCAACTCAAAATGGGGTGAAGTTTCTTTGGAATACACCAGTCGAGAATTTAGAAAATATATCTAGCGATCGCATCATCGTTACATCAGGTTTAAGTTCTAACGCTTTACTTTCGCCACTTTTAAAAAATCATTCTAAATACGCGGGACAAGATCTGATGCAACCTGTTGCTGGTCAAGCGTTGCTGCTGCACATCCCCAACTTAAACCTAAAAAATGTTGTGCATATTGAAAATGAGGATGGTTCGGATCTGAATATTGTGCCTTTAGGTGGCGATCGCTATTGGCTCGGTGCAACCTTAGAATTTGAACCAAATAAATTACCCAACGAGGCAAATGTGTCCTTATTGCTAGAACAGGCGATCGCATGGTGTCCTACTTTTGCCCATGCTGAAGTTTTAGAAACATGGGCAGGCGATCGCCCCAGACCACTTGCCAATCAATCGCCAATTTTAGGTTTTGTGCCCGATCATCCTCACATTTTGGTTGCTACAGGTCACTATCGCAATGGTGTATTGATGGCTCCCGTAACGGCTCAAATTACAAAGGATTTACTCTTAACTGGTACAAGCGATCTACCTTGGCGACCTTTTACGCTGTAACTGCTCTATCTGCCGTACTACTGTTAGCGCTGAATAACTAACCCCTGCGGTTCCTTCTCCTGGGTGAGTGGAGTCGCCGACTAGCCAGATATTTTTGAGAGGGGTGCGATTAGCGAAACCAAAGGGACCAAAGGTAGAAACTCGCATTCCTACGCCGCCAACGATACCGCGATCGCGTCCTGTATAGCGTTCAAAAGTCTGTGGTGTAGCAGCTTCGATATGAATGATTGTCTGGTCGTTCAGATGAAAATACGTACTTAATTGCGCGATCGCCCGTTCCGTAAATCTCTTTTTGAGTTCCTGATAATCTTCGCCGCCATACCAAACTTCTGCATCTGTGAACTCAGAAGCAATAATTGTCGCTTTTCCATCGGGAGCGCGACCATCTCCTTCTTTGCTAACGGAAACAAATAGAGAATGTGGTTTGTTAATTTGGGAATCTTCATAGGCTTCCAAAAATTGCAAATGCGGCGGACAGTCTTCAGGGATTGCAGCACTATCCACTCCCAAATAAACTACAAAAGCCACTGAAGCAGGCTTAAGGTTTTTAACCCGATGAGCATAGCTCCTTGGAGCTAAATCTCCCAAAAGCTGCACAAAATTATTCACCGTCACATTCGCCACGATGTGATCGGCGCTATCTTCAAAAATCTCTTGCGATCGCAGATTTTTTACTTTTACCTTTTTACTTTTACCTTGATCAGCGATCGCTGTAACTTGATGTTGCATTAACACTTTCCCGCCATCTCTTTCAATGCTCTCAATCAGGCGATCGCTTAATACCTGCATACTTCCCTTGAGATGAAACAGTCCTAAAGGAGTTTGAGAAACTGCCAAAGCTGTTGCTGCATAAAGTAAAGCTGTCTCTTCAGCATTCGCCTGTGAGTAGAGTTTCAATTGCAAATCGAGAAAGGTACGTAGTCTCTGATCATCGGCTAATCCAAACCCACGCAGAGCGTCGCCTACTGTCGAAAAGGTATAGGGAAGTGTGGCTAAAGTATCAATTCTTAAAGCCTTCACTAATTGCCATGCATCCCAAAGATTACGTGGCGGCAAAATCGGATCTCGGGACTGAAAGCGCCAACTGCGCCAAAATAAATCTTCGAGAAAGTTCCAAAATGGTTCGCTATTGGGAAATTGCTTTTGTCTTTCTAATTTCCACTTATGGCGATCGCGCCAGACGTTAATCGGTTCACTCTCATTGGGCAAAAACACTGCACAAGCAGGATCGCAATAGGTCGCTTCAGGAAGTTCTATTTCGAGTTCCTTAAAAATGCGATCGTGAATCCCGCCAGATTCCAATCCCGCCACCTGTGTCGCACCTACATCAAAGATAAAGCCGCGCCGCTTAAATGTTGATGCACAGCCACCAGCAACAAGAGCCAAATCGTAAACAATGACTTCATAGCCATGCTTTGCCAACAAAGCCGCCGCCGTTAAGCCGCCAATTCCCGCTCCGATTACAATAATTTTTTGTTGCACTTTCATTGACTCAACTCGCACCATTGGCGAATATTTTTCTCTATTTCTTGAATATCTTCAGGACAGCGTTGACGAATGCGATCATAACGTTTGGCTGCTTCTTCGGCGAGAATTCCTCTGCCCTGACAACGTGCTTCTAATAGCGATCGCTGTTCTGCAAATTGCACGAAATAACCTTTTTTAGATTTTTCTTCTGCACGGATTTCTGACCATTTCCAGCTTTTAGGAAGATCTTCACATCCTGCTAAAACCCATACTTCTAACTCTTGCCAAGCATTTTCTCCAAGGAATTTTTTCGGGCTTTGGTACTTCTCTGTTAAAAACTTCTGTGCTTTCTTTTCAAGTCCATCAAGCTTTGCACGTCGATCTTCATTCCCATCGCGATCAACACATACTAAAAACATATCGGTCATGCCGCCATATCTTTCCAAAATTTCTTGAATCTTTTCCCATCGCAGCGCTTCGGCATGACCACGGAGACGGGGATTTTTGCATACGGTAACTCTTGCTTTTGGCTTGCCGATCGCTACCATCATCGCTTTTACAATCGGTAGCACCATACTCTCATCATTGACAAAATCTTCAAGAATAATCAGAACATTCATGCGTTCTGCACCTCTTCATCTTCGAGGAAGTACATCGCATCTTCTAGCCAACCTGAGTCTAGTAAGCTTGATAATCCATCATTTGCGACAAGTTCCCTAGCATTGGGAATGTCCATGATTTTGGTGATGCGGGACTCGGCGCGATCGCCTATTCGATACATCAAAGAGGCATATTCGAGACTAGCAGGGCTTAGGAAATTTAACAAAAGTGGTGAATGGGTGGTAATTACAATTTGCATTGAACCATTTGAGACTTCTTGCTCCATTAATTGCAGTAGTAAGCTTAAGCGATTGGGATGAATGCCATTTTCTGGTTCTTCAAAAAAGTAAAAGCGCGATCGCTGATTACCTAAAAGCGCCGCTAGCAATCCTAAAAATCGTAATGTCCCATCCGATGCACTATAAGCAGTCGTTTTTTGTCCGCTAGCCTCTTCGATTCTGAGTAAGACCTTGCCTGTAAAATCTTCTGGAAAGTCAAAATCCTTTGCATCCATTGGCGTTAAGGCTTGCAACCAATCCAATAAAATCGCCTTACGAGTTTCATCTCGACAAATATCTAACATCACCGACGACAAATTCTCACCGCGATCGCCTAAAACATTTTGTCCAGCAAAAGTTGGCAGCCTCATTATATCTGGACTAATATCTAGAAACCTCATTTCAGTTATGGCAGTTAGAGCTATCTCACAAAATTTTCTCGCAGTTGAGTTTGTAAAATTTTCTCTATCACCTTGTCCATATGGCTTAGCTCCTAACGCAACTTGAGAAAGGATTGGAATGTAATTAGCTAACTGATCATAATTCTCGAACGTTACAGGATCTACATATTGTGTATAACTTCCCATATAGTCGTAAAAACGAACCTTACTAGAATTGAGATAAAGAGGAGAATTAAAATCAAACTTTGATTCAAAGATTGAATATTCTTTTTGCTCACAATATAGAGACTCTTTTCTAATGTATGGAACTGGACTACTAGAATCTAGCTTTATCTGAATAAGATAATCCATGTCATATTCTGTGTCGCCATCGTGGACAGAAAAGGAAATAGCGATCGCAAAGGAATCAGCACCACAATACGTTATTTCTTTAGTTCCACCACGTATGCCACGCCATTGCAGCACGCCACCTTCACCATATTTCTCGCCAATAATTTCAGCAATACTATAGCCTCGCGAAATACCATGTAAAAAACGAAATGCATCACGAATATTGCTTTTACCCGAAGCATTAGTCCCTACTAAAACTGTCAAATCTCCGAGGGAAAGCTCAGCATTTTTAAAGCTTTTAAAATTCTCTAAGCGCAAGCTTTTTAGCATTTAAATACCTAGACACTCTTTTGCTGCAATTGAGATAATAACCATGATGTTACTTGACCATGATCGTTTTCTCTTGATAGGCGCAAAGCTTCTTCTAAAAGAGAAATTTCTAAGCCTGTAATAACTTGCGATCGCGTAATCCTGTAACTAACTTTATGGCTTTCTGGATATGCGATCGCCAATATTAAATTAATACAAGCGATCTAAAACGTAGTTTGTTAAACCGATCAGAGATTGCTTAGGTGCAGAAGATGGGAGCCACTCGATCGCAGTAAATGCCGACTTAACATGACTCTTTGCGAGTTCACGCGATCGCGAAATCCCCTCACTGTTATGAACCAGTTCCAGAGCCTTTTCTAAATCTCCCACTTCGCTAAACTCACGCTCGATCAATCCCCGCAACTGAGGATGCTCTTCGAGGGCAAATAAAACGGGTGCAGTTAAATTACCTTGCTTCAGATCGGAGCCAGCAGGTTTACCTAAAGTCTCAGTTGAACTGGTGAAATCAAGAATGTCATCGACAACTTGAAACGCGATGCCAAAATGCTTACCAAAATTAAATAACTGCTCGGCTTGTACTTGACTTACACCACTAAGTACACCCGCAGCCTTAGCACTACCTGCCATTAACGAGGCAGTTTTATAAAAACTCTTTTCTAGGTAATCTTCCAAAGTCAGGTCACTATCAAAGGCAGTGAGACTCTGGCGAATTTCACCCTCAGCAAAATCGGTAATGACTTTCGACAAAAGCTTAACAACTTCAAGATGATCCAAGTTGGCTAAATACCAAGATGCTTGGGCAAACAGGAAATCACCCGCAAGTACGGCAATGCGATTGCCAAAGCTATTATTTACCGTGGGCATACCACGACGGAGATCGGCCGAGTCGATCACATCGTCATGCACCAAACTGGCTGTGTGGATCATCTCCGTGATCTCAGCAAGACGACGATGGCGTGAGGTGATATCGCGATCGCTCATGGTGGCGCGGGAGACAAGCAACACCAGAGCAGGACGCATACTCTTGCCTTTGGCTTCAAATAAATGCTCGGCGGCAGCGTATAAAATTGGGTGTCTTGCGCCTACCAACTGCTTCAAATTATCCGTAAGGGTACGCAAGTCATCTTTGACTGGTGCAAAAAGTTCGGTGACAGAAGTAGTTGGAAGGCTCATGCGAATAAACCAGTTTTAAATCAATTTTTACATATCTTCATATATTGTATGAGAATGTTGTAAGAGTTGAAGCCATACTCAGTTTGTTTTCTTTATCATCCTATGAAAGATAGCTGTAAATAGCTGATACTCTATACTTACTACTCCTTTAGCCAGAAATTTTTTAGCGATCCCATGTAACCTTTGAGAAAACCTTAAAAGCCGTATCTTACAAGGTATGAGTGCTATATATTGCTTAGCAAATCGTATTAATTCTCCCATAGATGGAACTTTGACTAATGATGCCTAGGCTGCTCCTGATCGATGATGATCCGATAATCTCTGAAATGGTCACGCTAAACCTCGAACATGCTGGATATCAAGTCAGTCAAGCAAGCGACGGTATTAAAGGACAAGCACTTGCTATTCAGTTGATGCCAGACATGATCATCCTTGACTTGATGTTGCCAAGAGTGGACGGGTTTACAGTTTGTCAAAGGTTGCGCCGTGACGAACGTACCAAAGAAATTCCTGTGATGATGCTCACAGCGATGGGGCAAACCCAAGATAAAGTTGAGGGCTTTAACGCTGGCGCAGACGACTATCTGACTAAGCCCTTTGAGCTTGAAGAAATGCTGGCGCGAGTTCGCGCTTTGCTACGGCGAACTAATCGGATTATCGATACGGCTAAGCATGGCGAAATATTAATCTTTGGTTCTTTAACGCTCGTACCCGAGCGTTTTGAGGCTATTTGGTTTAATAAGACTGTAAAGCTCACCCATTTGGAGTTTGAGTTGTTGCATTGCCTGTTGCAACGTCATGGTCAGACTGTATCACCTAGCGAAATTCTCAAAGAAGTTTGGGGCTATGAGCCAGATGACGATATCGAAACCATTCGCGTGCATATTCGCCATCTAAGAACTAAACTTGAACCCGATCCTCGTCATCCTAAATATATTAAGACAGTCTACGGTGCAGGTTATTGCTTAGAGCTTCCTAATGATAACGACAATAATCAGACAGAAGCTGCGATCGCCGAATAACTGGCTGATATTGCAATTAACATCCTAAAAAAGAGATGGTACGCAGTACCATCTCTTTTTTTAGGATGTTAACATTGGCGAACGCTGAAAGAGACTTCGACTACGCTCAGCCAAAGGTCTGCGATCGCTGAGCGTGGTCGAAGTCTACTGAATTAGGACTGCTACTAAGCTAACCTCATATTGCTATATATCTCAGTGTTGGGCAATACATGGTGTTTGTGGCTGGATCTTTCACAATTAGGACGTGTGGTTTTTCCTAAGAGTGATGAATAATAAGGACGATGCGTAAAATATCAGTATCCGAGATTGTAAGACCTTGCTATCTATCATTAGCCTTGGTCTGTCTGAGTATCGGAAGTGTTACCGAAGCGTTTAGCCAGACGAATCCATTTCCGTTAGATGCTCAAATTAGATATAACGGTCGTGGAGCAGGAGTTGATGGCAATACTAGTGTTGAATTACGTATTCCACTAAATCAAACTCCAGATAATTTTTTCTATCTCAACCCTCAGGTCAAAATCTTTAACAATGGTCGAATCGGCTCTAATCTTATTGTTGGTTATCGATCGCTTAATGATGTCGCTAAATATGTTTTGGGTGGTTACTTTGCCTATGACAATCGCGATAACGGCGTACAGTTTTTTCAGCAAATTTCTGCGGGGTTAGAATTTTTTGCAGAGTCTTGGGATTTGCGCCTTAATACTTATCTTCCAATTGGTAAAAACAATGTTCTTCTGAGCGAAACTTTTACGGGAACTGGAACTTTTCAGGGCACTCAACTTTTGATTGATCGCGATCGGCGTTTTGATGCGGCAATGGGAGGTGTGGAACTGGAAGCTGGCAGCATTATTACAACGGGCGATTCAGGATATCTGCGTCCCTACGTGGGAACTTACTACTATACTGCTACCAATAGTGTTGGAGCATTGGGAATTAAAGGAGGCTTAGGCTATTATGGCGATCTGATAAATGCGGGGATATCGGTTCAGAACGATCGAATTTTCGGTACGAGTATTCTTTTCAATATTGGTATAAACCTTTCCAATCGTCCTGCGCGCACTGCTAATCCGCCAACTCTGTTGGAACGCATGAACGAACCGATTTCACGGAGCAGTTCTGTTATCGTCGAAAACCAAACAGTTCGAGATGGACTGGTAGCTATTAATCCAGTGACTGGTCAACCTTACAGTTTCTTTGTCGTTGCCGATAGTACTACTGGACTTGCAGGTGCTCCAAATGTTGTATCCTCCTCTCAATTTTCCACGGCTCTTGCTAATGCAAGTGCTGCTAGTGGCAATGGTATAGTTTATACCTATACTCCAGCAGGATCGGCAGCTCCAACTTTCAATGGATTTACAATTCCTGATGGTACAAAAGTTGTATCTAGTGCACCAAGCGTAATTCCATTGTCATCTCAGGCTGGAGTTGGCGGTGCGACTTTCTCAAATCTGCCAATCCCATCGAATACAGGTGTCTATCCAATTGTTAATGGAACAGTTACTTTTGCAGCAGGCTCAAATCAAGCATTGATCGGTTACACCATTAACAAAGATGTTGCTACTACAGGTGCAAATGCAGGCGTTATCGGTAATAACAACGTTAATTCAACGATCGCCTATAACAATGTCACAATTACAGCTCCAGCTACTACACCAATTGGTAGTTCGGGACGCGGTATTGTGTTGGTAAGCGCGAGTGGTAATACGAACATTACTGCAAATAATGTCAGCAATGCGATCGCTGAAGGAATTCGACTCGATAATGTCAGTGGTAATGCTTCAATTACTAACAATATAGTTACGAATACAATTCAGCCAAATACTCAAACCAATGTAGAAGCAAGTATTCTTGTTCGTAATAATACTGGCGATGTCAACCTGACAATTGCGAATAATACAGTTGGCAATAATACTGCTACTGTAGGTGTCAATGAAATAGACGGTATTGAGTTCAGTCTTTGCCGAGTTTATACTGATTTGCCTGCTTGTAGTGGAACTGCTACTGCCACTGTAAATATTGCTAGTAATGTCATCAAGAATATTACTGGAGCTACAGATGGGGCAGATGGGATTGATATCAACCTTGGCAATCGTGCTAATGCCACATTGACAATTAGCAACAATACAATTGACAACATTATTAACAAAGGAATTAGTTTTGGTGCTGTTGATGGTTCTGTAGGTACAACAACAATCGCTAATAATAGTATTAGCAATGTAGGCGGTTCAGGAATTCAGGTACGTGTAGGAGAAACAAATTCAGGCGGTGAGGCATCTATTCGGGCGGCTGTGCTGAATAATAAACTCACAAATACTCAGACACAGGGTGTGGCAGTGGATGGAGCATCTTTAAGTATTCGAACTCAAAACGCTGCTACACTCTGTGTCCGTTTTGAGGGCAATACTTTAAATAATCCAGATCCGCTTTCAACTATTGATTATCTGTTCCGCAGACAAAATACATCATCATTGCAATTGGCAGGTTTAAGTGCTGCGATTGCCACTGGAACTTCCAATGCTACGCTTTTGACCGAACTCTCGGCAAGAGGTAATACGGGTGGGGCAGTAAGTAAGTATACCGTGCAAAATGGTACGGTTCAAGTTCCAACTGTGGCTTGTACATTTCCCTAACAAAAAATAGCTACTTTAGCGATCGCCCCAACAGCAAAAAACTGCCTACAAAGTGGGGTGTTTTTTGTATAAAGTTTAGTTTTCTAAAAATAGCTACTTTAGCGATCCAAACAAAAAAGAAACCCGCTGTGCGGGTTTCTTTTTTATGCACAAAGCGTAGCTTGCTAAAAATTACTGCTATAGCGATCGCTATATGCCTGAAAATAATTAGATAGCCTGAAATACGAGTACTGATCGACAGATGAAAATTTTATTTGCGGCGGCTGAAGTTGCACCTTTAGCCAAAGTTGGTGGCATGGCAGACGTAGTGGGCGCTCTTCCCCCTATTCTTCGCAAGATGGGACATGATGTGCGGATTATTATGCCTTACTACGGCGTGATTCCAGATAAGTTAAAGGAAAGCCCTGAATGGATCTGGAAGGGTCATGCTATGTTTCAGGACTTTGATATTTTTGAAACCGTTTTACCTGGTACAGATGTCCCTTTGTATCTCATGGGGCATGGATCTTTTATTCCTGCACGCGTTTATGGTGGTGAAGATGAAGATTGGCGCTTCACTATGTTTGCTAATGCCGTTGCAGAGTTTGCTTGGAACTATTGGAAACCTAACATAATTCATTGCCATGATTGGCATACAGGGATGATCCCAGTGTGGATGCATCAGGTGTCTGATGTTGGTACGGTATTTACGATTCATAATCTTGCTTATCAAGGCCCTTGGCGCTGGTATCTAGACAGAATCACATGGACTCCTTGGTACATGGATGCTCATAACACGATGGCGGCTGGCATTAAGTATGCCGATCGCGTTAATACTGTATCGCCAACCTATGCTCAGCAAATTTGTACGCCAACCTATGGGGAAGGTTTAGAAGGCTTACTCTCATTCCTCAAGCCTTGGGGAATTTTGAACGGTGTTGATACAGAGCTAGAAAATCCTGAAACCGATTCATCCTTAGTCCAAAACTATTCTATCGATACGCTTGACGATCGCATGGCAAATAAAATTGCGCTGCAAAAAGAGTTAGGGCTAGTCGTTAATCCCGCCACGTTTTTGATCGGCATGGTGGGGCGTTTAGTGGAGCAAAAAGGGATTGATTTGTTGCTGCAAACGCTGGAACGCTTTCTTGCCTATACCGACGCTCAGTTTGTGGTGTTAGGAACAGGCGATCGCTATTACGAATCGCAGCTATGGCAAATTGCCTCGCGCTACCCTGGACGCATGTCAGCGCAAATTTTGTTTAATTCTGCGCTCTCTCATCGTGTTTATGCTGGTTCCGATGCCTTCTTGATGCCAAGTCGGTTTGAACCTTGTGGCATCAGTCAATTGATTGCTTTACGCTATGGCTGCGTGCCGATCGTGCGTCGTACTGGTGGCTTAGTCGATACGGTATCATTCCACGATCCAATTGGTCAGACAGGTACAGGCTTTAGCTTCGATCGCTATGAGCCACTAGATATGTATACCTGCATGGTACGCGCATGGGAAAGTTATCGCTATACCGATGCTTGGCGCTTATTGCAACAACGCGGCATGAATTGCAACTTCAGTTGGCAAACATCGGCTGAAAAGTATGTCCAGCTATACCGCTCAATTCCGGGACTAGAAAACGCTTAAAATTAACAAATAGAGGGGACGCAAAGTGTCCCCTCTATTTGTTATAGCTTGCAAATAGTTCAAAGCACTGTAAGAATTACATCAAAAATTATATTTAATCGCTTATCTAGGCTATTTATCGATGCGACAGTTCCCCGTTATCCTGATTCCCCCAGAAGTACAGCGAATTGCTCAGTCCAAGCCCGTTGCACCTGAGTTTAATATTGAATTACCAAGTGTACCTTCTTATCGGCAGCCTAAGCCTATTCACATTCAAGAAGCACTATCTCTGACTATTGGTTTGATTTTAGTCGTGGCTCTGGTTACTGTGTTCGCTAAAGAGTTAGGAATAATTTTGCTAATTGTGGGAACGGTGGCAATTGTCTTTCGCGTCAGGTATCAGTTCCAGACTTACAATCGCCGATATCAAAAGCATCAAGATAATTTTCAGCGATATTTATCGAAACTAGAAGCTTATTCTCATCAAGAGATTCAGTACCAGCGAGCTTTAGCGATCGCCCATGCTCCAGATCGGATACTTGAGCATCGTCATCAACAATTTAAGAGCTTTTTTGCTAAGCTTGCTCCTATTGAAAATGCGATCGCCTTGAGAGATGCCAGTAATCCTTTTGCTAACACTAAACCGACCGACGATCGCGCGATCGAAGGGGTGATTTACTATTTTGGGATTACACTTCAGCAGCACCTATCGGGAACGCTTTATCAAGGTGTGAAGTTGTACATTCCTAGTATTGATTATCATTGGTCGCCAGCACTAACTTACGTCGATCCTGAACTTAATTTACATGTGGCGATCGAAATTAGTTTGCCTTCAGATAATGCTGCAATTATGATGCGAGATGATCTGGCTGAGCGATTCTTAGTTGATTCAGGCTGGATCATTATCAAGTTTTTTCAAGAGCAAATTTTACAAAATTCGGCTGAGTGTTGTAAGGAATTTGCTAAGTTACTCGATCGCTTAAGTCTCGATCCGTCAGTGCTACCAAACTTTGCTAATACTGCCGATCTATTCCCAGTAAAGCGTTAAGGGCTTCGCCGTAAAATAAGGAACCGATTTTTGATGGCGCGGCGAAGCAGCTACGCTATCAAAAATCGGTTCCTTGGTTGAATGATAACAATCGCTACAGCGATCTCTAGTTAATTTGGTTTATTGTGTGCAAATGCTAGAATTAGCAACCAAAAGCTAGTAAGTCTTTGTTTTGTAGGTTTTATTTGAGGGTCTTGCTCGTGAATGCAGCCGAACAAGCTAGAAATGTCGAAGTAGCGACAAAAATTGCCACGATTGTCAATTTGTTTAAAGCCATTTACCCTGCTGTACGGTCTGACTTGAAACCTTGGCTGAATAATTCGGATACACGTAGATTGCTTGACCCTGACTCGATTGATGTGGGTTTTCATTTCCCTGGGGTGAGTTGGCGGCTTAGGGTTCGCAGTATTCTCTTTCAAATTCGACTATATGAAGATCCTGTCGATGGAGATTTGCGGGCGATCGGGATTGAGGCGAGCGGACATGACTATCGAGGGGAGCGTTGGCGATTTTCGACGGTGGACAATTGGCAGTTTTTTGGGGATACGCTGCCGATGGATGATGGAGCCGAAAACCTTCGCGAGTTTAGCCGTCAAACCTTAGAAGTCTTCAATCGCAAATAATCCCTCTACAATCCATTCCCAATCGCAAAGAACGCCGACCAATATTTAGGATGTTTGTATTGAGTCGATTTGATTAGAGAAACTTGCGCTCTGCGTAATGCTTCTGCTGCCGTAAGATCGCCTTTTTGGAGTTCGCTATAAAAGGCAGTCATAAGCGAACTTGTACCCACATCATCTACTTTCCAGAGAGAGGCGATCGCATTTTTTGCTCCTGCTTTTTGAACTTGATAACCAAAGCCTAAAACCTCTACCCCATTTCCAAGTGTGCCTGTGCCTGTCTGACAAGCACTTAGGACGATCAAATCTACATTGGGAATTTGCCAATCACTGATTTCATTCAGACGGATTTTGTCACCGTTACCAAAAATGATGAAAGATTTGTCGGGTACACCAGTATTAAACTCGGCATGGGTAGCTAGATGGAGAATGTTGTGATCTTTAAATTGGGATTCTACAGCTTGGCGACTAAAACTTTCCTCGGTGAGGGTAACTGAGTTTTGGAATGAATTGGAGATCGCCTGTACTTCTGTAAGCGTCGCAGGTAATCCATCTTGTCCAAACTTTCGCTCTCCTTTTTTACCACCAAATGCTCCTGCGAGGATATTGGGTTGATTTTTTGACTTGACTGAGAAGTCAAAAAGGCTATAGGAAATTAGATTGCTAATCCGATATTTCTCGATTAGCCATGTTTTGCCATCATAGAGTGCAGCAAGGGGGACATAGCGTAATATTCCATCAGGAGCGTAGAGGATTGCTTCAACTTTAGCAGCGATAAGTTCAGCTTCAACAGGCTTGATTAGAACATCATAAAGTGCTCTAGAAGATTCTTTAACATCTTCTGAGGTAGAATCACGGAGTTCCACTCTGTATGCAAGAATTAATTCTTCTAGTTTTTCTTTGGAGATTTTGACAGTACGGTTGACGGGGAGAGTGTTGGGTGAGAAGAGGATGATTTCGAGGCGATCGCCTAAAATTAATGGATAAAGTAGTACTGTTCCCTGTGGGATTTTTTGGAGATAGTCAGGAACTTTATTGATTTCTGTTTTGGGAAGTTGTTGGATTTGATTAGCAAGTTGGCGATTGAGTTCTGGACTGTTCTCAAAGCTAACTGCTAAAAGCTTATCGCTAACAGCTTTCTCTGGTTCTAAAAGTTGGACACCCTGTGACGATCTATCACTACCTTTGATATTTTTGAGATAGTCTTCCAGTTCTTGAACTTTGAGCAGATCGAGGACTTGTAGGGCTTCCATGATTCGACCTTGCTGAATTAGTAGGTCGGTGAGACGTTTATAGCTGCTAGAGACAGTTTCTAAATAAGATTTTTGGATGTCTTTATCGAGTTTACGGATATCTTTGCGGATCGCTTCGCGGACGTTGATCGATTGTTTGTAAAAGAGAATTGCCAGTTCGGGGCGTTTTGCTTTGGATAATACATTTCCTAAATTTGCGAGTGCTAAGCCTTCGATATTTCTTTCGCCGATCTCTCTCGTAATAGTCAATGCTTGCTGATAAGAAATCATTGCTTCTCGATCTCGATTTAGTCTTTCGTAGGCAATGGCTAAATTATTTAGAGTCTTCCCCTCACCGCTAAGGTCTTTGATTCCCCGACTGATCGCTAATACTTGCTGTAGGTACTCGAGTGCTTTGTCATATTTGCCGAAATTAAGGTAAGCGAGTCCCAAATTTCCCAGTGAATTTCCCTCACCGAGACGGTCTTTTATTTCCCTCCTGATCGCTAAGCTTTGAAGATGGGACTCGATTGATTTGTCATATTTGCCGAGGGAAGAGTAAGCGACTCCCAGATTTCCCAGCGCTTCTCCCTCACCTTGACGGTCTTTGATTTCCCGCGCAATCGCTAAGCTTTGCAGTTGGTACTCTGTCGCTTTGTCATATTTGCCGAGGGAAGAGTAAGCGACTCCCAGATTCCCCAGCGCATTTCCCTCACCTTGACGGTCTTTGATTTCCCGCGCGATCGCTAATCTTTGCAGATAGAACTCGATCGCTTTGTCATATTTGCCGAGCGAATTGTAAGCGTTCCCCAGATTTCCCAGCGCATTTCCCTCACCGCTACGGTCTTTGATTTCCCGCGCGATCGCTAATCTTTGCAGTTGGTACTCTGTCGCTTTGTCATATTTGCCGAGGGAAAAGTAAGCGATTCCCAGATTTCCCAGTGACTGTCCCTCACCGAGGCGGTCTTTGATTTCCCGCGTGATCGCTAATCTTTGCAGATGGAACTCGATCGCTTTGTCGTACTTGCCGATGAAAAAGTAAGCGAGTCCCAGACCTCCCAGCGACTGTCCCTCACCGAGACGGTCTTTGATTTCCCGCGCGATCGCTAATCTTTGCAGATGGAACTCGATCGCTTTGTCATATTTGCCGAGGGAAAAGTAAGCGACTCCCAGACCTCCCAGCGAATTCCCCTCACCGAGACGGTCTTTGATTTCCCGCGCGATCGCTAATCTTTGCAGATGGAACTCGATCGCTTTGTCATATTTGCCGAGGGAAAAGTAAGCGACTCCCAGACCTCCCAGCGAATTCCCCTCACCGAGACGGTCTTTGATTTCCCGCGCGATCGCTAATCTTTGCAGATGGAACTCGATCGCTTTGTCATATTTGGCGAGGGAATAGTAAGCGAGCCCCAGATTTCCCAGCGCATATGCCTCACCGAGACGGTCTTTGATTTCCCGCGCGATCACTAAGCTTTGCAGATAGTACTCAATCGCTTTGTTATATTTGCCGAGGGAAGCGTAAGCGACTCCCAGATTTCCGAGCGCAATTCCCTCACCGAGACGGTCTTTGATTTCCCTCTTGATTGCTAAGCTTTGCAGTTGGCACTCGATCGCTTTGTCATATTTGCCAAGGTTTCGGTAAGCGAGTCCCAGATTTACCAGTGTGGCTCCCTCACCTCGACTGTCTTTGATTTCCCGATAGATTGTTAATGCTTGCTGCCATGATTGCAATGCCGCTTCAAACTGGCTAATTTGATATTGCTGATTCCCTTGATTAAACAGTCGATCTGCTTCTGCTTTACGGTCTTGAATTGTTTGCGCTTGAGCGCTTTCATATATCACAATTGGCATCGGCAAACAAGACAAAAAAGCCAACATCGCGATACCGATTGCCTTATTCATCGCCACATCCTCACATTTACATCAAAGCCTGTATTTTCCTACCAGCAAGCATAAAGCGATATTTCCAAAAATTTGTAGCAATGGAAGATATATCTAGGACAAAGCAAAACTTTTATTGCTATATCTCCTAAAAAAAAGCACCGCCCTCAGGCAGTGCTTTTTTTTAGGAGATGCGTAAAAGTTCGACATCAAAAATTAATGTGGCATTCGGAGGAATGACTCCACCTGCTCCACGAGCGCCATAACCGAGATCTGGTGGAATAATCAAGGTGTAGCGATCGCCAACACGCATAATCGATAAACCCTCATCCCAACCCTTAATCACTTGACCAACGCCAAGCTTGAAGGAAAAAGGACTATTGCGATCGCGAGAACTATCGAACTTCGTACCATCTTCGAGCGTGCCAGTGTAATGCACGATCACGGTATCGCCCTTCTTAGGAGTTGCACCTGTACCAGCAGTGATCACTTTGTATTTGAGACCAGTGCCAGTTTCTTTGATTTCGGAATCACTCATACTATTTAAAGGTGCTTCTGCTATTTTTACTTCTGTTTGATTTGGTGCGCCTGTAGACGGTACACCACTGCTAGCGACTGCTTCCTGTCCACCTGTAATTTGAGCAACTACAATGACCAGTACAGCAACTGCCATAATGCCAAAGCTAATCAAAATTCCTTTCAAGGCTATATCTCCAATCAATTACGTTATGACTAAGCTTTTGGGATCTTATACCAATTAAGTGAAGTGTGACTATACCTGACTTAGTCAGCTAGTTCTTTTAAACAAAAAAGAGTTCGCTTAGCGAACTCTTTTTTGTTTAACATGCCAGGAACGAGATTTGAACTCGTGACACGTGGATTTTCAGTCCACTGCTCTACCAACTGAGCTATCCCGGCTTGGTGCGTTTTTTTGCGCTTTACTAAGATAACACTGTCTTGGATTTTCAATCAACAAATTTTTAAAAATTTATGGCGATCGCCATAAGGCATTGCTAAAAGACTCAGAATATATAGCAATAAAAGTTTTGCTTAGAACATAAAACCCAAATAAATAGAGGCGGCGCGAAGCGCCACCTCTATTTATTTCTGCTATAAAGCTTAAAGACTAAAAGCGGAGCTTTGCTCCGCTTTTAGTCTTTAAGCTTTATGAGCCTGTGACTAACCAAAAAACCGATCGCAGTCCATCACGCAAAGTTTTCGCAGGATTTTCTGATTGGATTTTTGATGGGATGGCAATCGGATGCATCTCAATACCACGACTGCCCAAAACAATTTTGCCAATGATCATCGCACGGGGCATATGAAAATCAGAGGTAATTACATATACATCCGTAATCTTACGTTTCTCGAACTCCGTCACCATAATCGTAAAGTTAGTAACCGTATCGACTGCTCGATAATCTAAATGAATACGACTACGCGACACTCCTGCGCTATCAAACACATACTGAGCGTATTCCTCTGGACTTCCTGACGATACAAAAATCGGTAGGTGAGGATGCTGTAAAGCAAACTGAGCAGCAAATTTTTCGCGGGTCGGTGATCCGCCTAAGACTAGGATCGCCTGAGGTTCGCTAGTAGGTAGTTTAGATGGGCTAGCATCGCTTGGGGGCAAACATGGTACTCCAAATATCACGCACCCAGAAGCAATTAACCCAGATAAAGCTGTCATAGAAATCCTGCTAGGAAATGGGTCAATCATCATCATTCTTTTGTTGCAAACCAGCAAAATACTATCTGGACAATGGAACAATGTGCAACATGATATTTGCGGATTTCATAGGTCTATTTCGCGTCTACCCTCGATCGCTTTGGCGAGTGTTACCTCATCTGCATATTCTAAGTCACCTCCCATCGGAATACCAAAGGCAATTCGCGTAACTTTTGTAAATGGTTTTAGTAATCCGCCCACATATAGAGTCGTAGTTTCGCCTTCAACACTGGGAGCGATCGCCATGATCACCTCGGCGACTTTATTACCACTGACACGGCGGACTAGGCTCTGGATATTTAGCTGATCGGGGCTAATCCCATCCATTGGCGAAATTAGCCCACCAAGAACATGATATTTACCACGATATTCGCGTGTTTTTTCGAGAGCAATGAGGTCACGGGAGTCAGCAACTACGCAAATAATCGCGTTATCACGACTGGGATGAGCGCAAATTTCGCATATCGGCTCTGCGGATAGATGACCGCATACGGTGCAGCTACCAACTAGTTGCTTGGCTTGAATTAATGCTTGAGCTAAGGCTTCGATCTCTTCGGTGGGGCGTTTGATGATATGAAGCGATAGGCGTTGGGCTGTTTTTGCCCCAACACCTGGTAGGCGCTGCAATTGTTCGATGAGATTGGCTAGAGGTCGAGTGTACAAGACAGCGAAGGCATGAAGTAACCTAACAATTTTAACGTTACTTCGGCTAACTATGTTGGCTGAACAAAGCGATGCACTGAGCTTGCTGTCGAAGCCTAATCTATGGGATTGACTTTAACAAATCGATGTTGCAGATCGTAAGCTTCCTTCTCCATAAGATTATTTTCATATTTTTGCTTGGCTCGTTTATACTCCACAAAATATCTATAGCCAAACTGATCTAAGCCTCCATTCTGAGCGCATTGACGGACATGCACCATTTCATGGGATAAAACCGCTAATTGCTTGAGATCTTCGGGATTGTAGGGGGCGCGGAGATAAATGCGATCGCAATAGGTTTGGGCGATCGAATCAACTTTGCCAAAATGTACCGCAACATTGCCAAGCACCCATCGATCCATCATTTGGGCGTTGTAGATGACGGTGACGCGATCGATATAGTCAATAAAATATCGGCGGAGATAACGCTTCTGCACGTTATCTAGAGGTACACCTTCGCCATTTTTAGAGTGCATCGTTTTTGCAGCTGCTTGATAGGCGATCGAGCCAGCCTGTCCCCAAGCTTCTTCGACTAGACTTGATTTGGCTTCAGAGTTGGCAAAAAAATTTGTGTCTGAAAGACCTATTGCGGTCACTATTGCTAGGGTAACCAAAATTAAAAAGCTGATTCTACGAAGAATATTCATTGAGCTTGACAGCGCTCCAAGTTATAGCTAAATCCAAATAACTTTTCAAAATTATTTGTAATTCTCAAGCTTAAAAAGAGTTGGTATGGAAAACTCTTTTTAAGCTTAACTATTCTGATTTAATTCGTTAGAAACAATTACCACAGTAATGTTGTCCCGACCGCCTCTTAACTTAGCTGACTCGATTAAAGATTGAGCAGCTTGTTGACCGTTGCGGATGCTCTTGAGCTGATGGGCTATGCGATCGTCGCTTAGTTCTTCGGTTAAACCATCGCTACAAATCAAGAAGCGATCGCCTGGTTGCCATTCGATTTCCCGCGCAGTGATGGACTTCAGATCTTCACGCCCCAAACATTGCAATAACATATGTCGCCAAGGATGACTTTTTGCCTCATCGGGATTTACCACTCCAGTTTGGATCGCACGAGCAATCCATGTGTGGTCATCGCTAATTTGGTCGAGCTTAGCTCCATGCAAGCGATATAAACGTGAATCACCAATATGGCAATACCAAGGCTGTTCGTCGCGGAATAACAATATGACGATGGTTGTACCCATGTCCGATCGCACAGGATTAGCTGCTTGATCGTTAATAATCGCTTGGTTTGCTTTGTCGATCGCATCTTGCATCAACTTTTGGGGATCGGTCTCGACATCCCAGAGTGCATCTAGACAATCACGAATTGAATCGACAGCAATTTGACTGGCTACTTCGCCACCTGCATGTCCTCCCATGCCATCAGCAACTACAAAAAATCGCCCATCAGGATCGATGTAGTAAGAATCTTGGTTGGCTGATCTGACACAGCCTGTATCGGTTGCTCCCGCAAATAGACGCTTCATGTTAGGTGGTTCGGCTCGACGTATTGAATTGACCAGTTCTGCTAGCAATCTTTAGTTTAGCCTCCATAGGCAAAAACTACAGTAATTCTTATTATGAAAATTAGGTTTGATAAAAGTCCGTCAATGGTGGACTTTTGCCATGAATTTTATTAGCAAATGCGATGCTAATGTACCAGTTTAGCTAAAGGAGGCGTAAATTAACTTCTTTAGCTAGTCTGTCTATGGCTATCAATCCAAAATCAACGTTCTGGACGATCTATCCGCGATAACAATCGTAATAAAACTGATATAAAGATTACCGCAACGATCGCAGCAAAGCTTGCAGGAATATTCCAGCCATTCACAAATAACAGGGTGGCACATAGTAAACATGTGGCACTTAATAAAGCATAAATTGCGCCGATTCCGACGTTGCTAAGCCGCCTTAACATGCGATCGGTTTCTTGAGATTTAATCCTGACGCGGATATCGCCGCGATCGAGTTTGGATAATGTTTCATCAATGCGACGGGGCAAGGCGATCGCGGTATTGCTGACCTGTGCGGCTTGCCTACCTAGTTCTCCGAGAAAAGCAGTCGATAAATTTCCTGACTCCTTAGCGCTGCCATTTTCCATAAGATTAGTTGCGTAGGGTTTTGCGACTTCCATAAAGTTAAAGCTGGGATCGAGTCCTTTGCCCAGACCCTCAAGGGTTGAGAGCGCTCTGATTACAAAGGTAAATGTTGCGGGAAAGCGAAATGGTTGGTCATAAGCAATATCGTACAAATCATCGCTGATAGAGGCAACCGACTGTTTTTCCATCGGTTGTCCCATAAAGTTATCGAGCATATATTGAACCGATCGTCTAATCGGCCCAATATCGCCACTTATTTCTAATGCACCAAGCTCGATTAAGGAATTAACGACAGCATCCGCATCTTTTTGGGCGATTCCAAAAAAAGTTCGTAATAATTTCTCGCGGGTGATGGACTGGATCTGTCCCATCATCCCAAAGTCATAGAAAATTAATTCGCCTTTGCCAGTTACCGCTAAATTTCCAGGATGGGGGTCGGCGTGGAAAAAACCATGATTTAGTAGCTGCTCTAGATATGCCTCTGCGCCAATGCGGGCGATAACTTGGCGATCGATCCCTGCGGCTTCGAGGGCTTCATAGTTGCTGACTTTGATACCAGGTAAATACTCTAAAGTCAGCACTCGCCTAGATGCGTAGCGCCAATAAACTCGCGGAACCATAATACGGCGATCGCCCCGAAAGTTACGGCGAAAGGTATCCGCATTGCGTCCTTCGTTCAAATAATCTGCTTCTTGGTAAAGTATTTTGCGGCATTCTTCATAAATACCCACCCAGTCACGCCCGCGACCATATTTGGGATGATTTTGAAAATATTGAGCAATTCGCTTGAGAATGCCTAAATCGATCGCAAATAATTTTAGTAAGCCTGGCCGCTGTACCTTGACGACGATTTCTTCGCCTGTATGTAATTGCGCCTTATGTACTTGCCCTAAACTCGCCGCCGCTAAAGGAATTGGATCGAAATAACCAAACATTTCATTAACGGGCTTGCCTAAATCTGCTTCAATAATTTGGATCGCCCTTGCTGCTGTAAATGCAGGAACCTCATCTTGAAGCTTTGATAGCTCTTCTACTGACTCAGTTGGCAAGATATCGGCGCGGGTAGACAGCAATTGTCCGACCTTGATAAAGGTGGGACCTAGTTGCAACATCGACTCGCGCAACCAAATTGCCCGTTTACGAGTACGTTTTTTGACTTTGGCTTCAGTTTTGCCGCCGATATAGCTCCATTTTTTGCCGTCGCTCCAAACCATCCAAGAGAATATTAAAACTGTGCGCCAAATATCTATGGTGCGAGCGAGTTCAGAGTAGTTGTCACGACTCCAGCGATAATTGGGTTCAGAGGATAAAACTGACACGGCTCACTAACGATGGAAGGACTATTAAAAATCTGTAACAAACCTTTACATCTTAACCCGATTATTTCTACTCTGTAACACATCAAAAAGCCTAAAAAGCTGTGGCGCACACTGCGCGTGCACCACAGCTTTTTAGGCTTTTTACATCAAGATTGAGCAGGATCAGACATTTGCTGGTAATCTTGCGGTAACTTAATGCAAGATTGGAAATATTGATCGCAAAGTCGCGTTACCTGCCAACTTTTTACAAATTTTTATGGAAGCTTTTAATCCAGTTCCTCCAGAGTGGGTCGAAAAGGCGACACATGCCAATGGGTTTTGTTGTCCTAGCTGTGGACAGCCACCAAGTAAAGCTGAAGCTGTGTGGGTTAATCGCCGATCGCCTGTTTATACCGAAAACCATCAGCGCAAATGGCAAGAGTTTTATCGCTGTGATTGCCAATCAGTATGGTGGGCTTGGAGCAACGATCGCCCACCTTCAGAGTTTAGCGATCGGGCGATTCGGAATAATTATGATGACGATGTAATTTAAGTAGATGAAATCTCAAGTTGCATTAGTTCTAGCTTTGGCATTTGTCGCTGGTGCATATGCCAGTTTTTTACCAGATTGGACGGGTATTTATGCAGTTTTGGGGATTGGCTTTGGCTTGTCGTTGATATTTCCTGTGGTTTGGCGTCTGGGACCAAAGCGTTGGGTTTATCTGTTAGCAATCTTGATCGCAGTGTTTGCTTGCTGTTATGTAAAGATGCGTACGCCCCAACCCCAAGCTGAAGATATATCTAAATATGCGCCGCTATCGAATGCGATCGTTCGAGGTCAGGTGATTGAGGCACCTAGCGTAACTCGCAGCGAAAGGGCAAAATTTTTGCTGGAGGTGAAGGAGCTAAATCCTTCTGGCAAATTAAATATTAATGACTTAAATCAAACTCCTAACGCGGCTACAACGACAGACATTGCTAGCACTAATGAAGCTGACAAAAAGTTTCGGGCTGTATCTGGCAAGTTATATGTGACCGTACCATTGATTGAGGTAACGGGTTTACGCGCAGGGCAAGCGATCGAATTGTCGGGTCGGCTTTATTTGCCTAACCGTGCGGATAATTTTGGGGCATTTGATTTTAAATCTTATCTCGCCCGTCAGGGTGTATTTGCAGGTATGAATGGGCGATCGCTAGTCATTCAAGGCGATCCACCGAATTTTGGCGAATGGTGGTTTGTGAGTCGGATTGTACGCGCTCATGTGATGGGGGCGGGGGTACCTGAGGGTTCGCTCCTTAGCTCATTAGTGTTGGGTAGCCGCGCTGTAGATCTGCCGAGCGATCTTAAGGATGCTTTTATTCAGGCTGGGTTGGCGGCGGTGTTGGCGGCATCAGGATTTCAGGTGACGTTAGTGCTAGGGGCAGCGATCGCTTTGAGTCGTAATGGTTCGCTAAAGCTGCAATTTTTAGTTGGCAGTCTTTGTTTGGGTGGATATTTATTCCTGACAGGTGGTAGTCCATCGATTTTGCGAGCGGTGGTCATGGGCTTTGGTAGTCTGATTGGGTTAGTCGTGCAGCGTCGTAGTCGCCCAGTAATTGGCTTATTAATTACAGCCGTATTGTTATTGCTCTATCAACCTCTCTGGATTTGGGATTTAGGTTTTCAATTTAGTTTTCTAGCAACATTCGGGTTGCTCACCACTTCTAGCTCGATCTCTAAACGTTTAGAATGGCTGCCACCTACGATCGCCGAATTAATCGCCATCCCGATCGCTGCCTATATCTGGACATTACCATTACAACTATTTGTATTTGGCAAAATTGCTGTCTATAGTTTGCTTGCCAATGTGTTTACCACACCATTAGTGGCAATCTCGACCTATGGCGGAATTATAAGCGGTTTATTGGGAATTATCTTCGTGCCGCTTGGTGCAGCGATCGCTTGGCTGCTCTATCCTTTGTTGCATTGGACAATAGATATTGCTCAATGGATTAATAGTTTGCCCAATGCCAATACTAATGTCGGGGCGATTTCCCTGTGGCAAATGATATTGGCTTATGCGCTATTTATGGCAATTTGGCTAGTAAATTGGTTTGGCAAAATGCAACGTTGGCTGATTGCCTTTGTCCTTGCTTGCATGTTGCTATTTGTCCCGAACGCGATCGCCCAAAGTAGCGTTTTTCAAGTAACCTTGCCATCATTTAATGATGTGCCAATAATGCTAATCAAAAATCAGAATCAAACGGTATTGATTAATAGCGGCGATCGACAATTTGCTAGCTTTACTTTGGTTCCATTTTTACAAAAGCTTGGTATTAATCGCATTGATTGGGGGATTGCAACCGATACGCAACCCGATGTGAGCGATGGGTGGAACGTCCTGATGTCTAGCTCCGTCGCAATCTCCCAGTTTCGTGATATCAGTCTGGGTGTCACCCCAAAAACTTATCAAAATCTGCAACAAGCCCTTGCAAATACCAAAACCCCACTTGCTTCCCTTAAAGCTGGCGAAACCCTCACTATCAATAGCGAAGTGGCAATTCAACTGCTCAATCAATCTCCAGATGTCTTGAAAGTCAAAACGGGTGAAATGTCTTGGTTATTGATTGCTAACGCCGATCAAAAAGCTCAGCAGTTGATTGCAGCAAACAAGAACTTGCTTCCGCAACTATCTGCCACTATTCTCTGGTGGACTGGCGGACAAATTGAGCCAGCGATCTTGCAAGCAATAAATCCTAAGATCGCGATCGCCTCAGCCACGAGTGTTGCTGAAGAAGTTGTCAATCAACTGTACGAAGCCAAAGTCAGGGTGTTTTGGACGGGTAGAGATGGGGCGATCGAATGGAGTCCCGACAAAGATTTTAATACTTTACGCGATCACCAAGATTCGCGATCGCCTATATGATTACTTCAATTTTTAGAGTATTAGACAGGAATTATTACCAATCCTAAAATCACTGTTCGCGACTAGATGCAGAATTATTATGGAATTGCAACTACAACAAGTTAAAAAAATTCTACGCCATAAATCTTTCTGGGTATTAGCAACTCTTACTTGCTTGGGGATTCTGCATCTTTATTATATCTGGAAGGTCGCTGCTAAATTGCCATCACTACTTGATGGTTTAGGATGGCTGAGCATCGGTTTTTTATTATGGAAAAATCAATCCAAAATTAAGTTTAGAGGTAGCTTATTTTCTTCTTTGGTTGGACTATTACTAATTATTTGGATGCTGATTAGGCACAGCTTTCGGCAGTTTAGTTCTTCAGTCGATATCTTATCTTACTTTTTTCCTGTCATCACTTTTACAGGTTTACTGCTGATTGTCTCAGGATTTAGAAAACTAAAAAATTATCATTCTGAAATCCTGATTGCAACACTTATATCTTTGCCATTTGCTTCTATATATAACTGGTTAAAACCAATTGTAAATATTGATGCTCAACTGCTTAATTTTATCTTGCACTATCTAGGCTTTGATTCTATTAGAGAAGGTGCAGTAGTATCACTTCCTAATGGTTCAGTTGAAGTGATGCCTAGCTGTTCTAGTGTTGGACCGATACTAACAATGTTGCCTCTTATAGTTGTTCTACTAAGTATTTATCCTACTAGTAAATCCAAGCAATTCTTTGTTTATTTAAGTACAATTGGATCTATCTTTTTGATTAATGGAATTCGGCTTTCATTGCTAGCGATACTTTTAAATAAAGGTGATATTGCTAACTTTGAGTATTGGCATACGGGTGGAGGATCGGGTATTTTTTCAAATTTGATTGTTTTTTTGATTGGAGGAGTATCTTATCAGATACTAAATAGTTCTTCTAAGCCTATTCAGGAAGTCTTAACTTGAATCATTGATTCAATATGTAAAATATGTAATTTTTATGTCACAAAAATATAAAGATAAAATATATAAAGATAAAAAATCAAGAATTAAAGCATTTAAACTATTTAAAATTTCTTGTTTGATTACTGTTTTTACATCAACCTGTATTGCAATTAGTATTTCTCTGTTTACGCCAAACTTTAAGTCTCGTTCGTTGCAATTCCCAAATCAAGTATCTTTATCAGAATGGAAGTTTCTGTCTAGTAATAACCTCGAACATGCATCAACAAATGGAGCGATCGCTTCTAGACAGTATTTCTATGTTTCACCTACACAGGAAGATTTGCGGATTGATGCAATGTATGTGAATGGGGTTGCTTCAATTCCAGAAGCTCTGGGATTGTTGGGATTAAACTATTCCAGTAATAACCTAAGTATTCGTTATATCGAAACAATAGGTTATTATGCGTTATTTGCCGACCGAGAGAGGGCATACTTATCTTCGTGCATAAATCCTTATGGTTTGACAACATTTACTAAAGAGCAGTTTATAAATAACCGTAATACCTATGACATTACCCTCGAACGCATAATTACTTACGCTATCGGCTTTACTGATTTTCGTGATGAGCGCTGCTTATTTACAACAATATCAGTCCCATTAATCAATCAAAAGTCTGTTAATCAAAGAACTGATTCATTAAGTGAAATTCATCAAAAACTAGAAAAAATATGGATCAATTGGTATCAAAATTGGAAATATGATTTCCCTAAAAGTTAAGTAATTTTTTGTGCAAATAAATTAAGTCAATAAATAAATCGGAGCTATTTATGCAGGACATTCAAGTCCCAGCTATGGGCAGACAGACATTCTTACTAATCAGGATTTTAGGATATTCATCATTATCTTTATTCCTATTAGATTTATTGACGATTGTAATCCCCCTAAAATTTACTGATGCGGTATGGGAATTAAATACCTATGGGCAAATTGTTGAACGAGTTCCGCTTTTATTGCTGTCTTTCCCATTAATTCTTTTTGGTGAATATAGTGCGCGAATGAAATGGGAACAAATCACCACAAAAATTATTTCTTGGATGACTTTGGTCATGGCAATACTTTTTTTCTTAGGAGTTCCTTTAGCCATTGTCAACACCTTTCGCGTGCAAAATATTCGCCAAGCTGAGGTAATTACTAAAACCGCACAGCAAAATGGTCCCGTACAAGAAATTGCCGAACGCTTAAATAAAGCTTCAACTGATAGCGAAATTCGGAATGTTTTGAGGTCTCTTAATCCTCAACAACAGGCTCTGGTTGCAAAAATTCCTAAGCCGCAAGAAGTAAAGAAAAAACTATTAACTGAAATTTCTAGTTCTATTAATCAAATTCAAACTCAATCAGAAGATTTAAAGCGTCGGATTAGTTCAGCGCTTTGGAAAGAATCTATAAAGTGGGCGATCGCAGCAACAATATCTGGTTTGTTTCTTGTATATGTGTGGATCCAGTCAAAATGGGCGAGGGTAGGAATTAATTATTAAGTATCGCGATCGCTATACTTATTAGAGGTTGTTATTTTGCATATACATCAATGAATAAGCGATCGCTATTCTTCCCCATTATCTTTGCTAGCCTTGCTTTAGCAGCTTTACCTGCGGCAGCTCAATATTCAGGTTTAGGGAAAGATAGCCTCGATCCTGCCATTCTCAAACGTTACGCACCTACGGCGCTACCGCCTGCGGTGACGCGACCAATTGAGTCAATTTTAGATGTGCGATCGCCGGGGTTGGGAATAGTCACTCCTGATGGTAAAAGCTTGTTTTTTACATGGGGAATCTCAGGCACAGTGCAAGTATGGCGACTTGATGGGGCGCTAAAATTCCCCGTGCAGGTGACAGGAGGGCAGGATGCCACCACGATCGCAGGTATTACTCCCGATGGTAAATATTTGTTACTATCGCGCGATCGTCAAGGTGAAGAAAATCCTGGCTTATATTTGCAATCGACCAATGGCGGAGCCTTGGAGGTTATTCAACATACAGCCAAAGTCCAAACATCGCTGCAATATATCAGTAACGACTCGCGCATAATTTATTTCAGCGCCAATGATATTAAGCCCGACTCCTACGTAATTTATCGCTACGATTTGCAGACTAAGCAGAAAGTGCAAATCTCAGGTGGTGACGGAATTTGGTGGATTGCTGATGTGTTTGTTAATCCCCAAACAGGCGATCGCGAAAAATTTCTCTTTGCCAAAGCGACAGGTAGTCAATCGCGAGAATATTACGAATACGATGTAAAAACCAGAAAAACTACACCCCTGCTCGGACAGAATGAGCAGGAAGAATACAGCGTTCAGTATGGTGTCAATGCCGATGAATATCTTGTCCTGACACCGAAATTTGGTGAATTTCGTCGCCTTTATCACTACAAGGGCAATAAATTCACGCCAATTACGCCAGAACTAAAAGCTGATGTTGAAAAATTCGATATTGACGATCTCCGTCAGCGTATTCTCTATTCGATTAATGACGGTGGTTACACTCGCCTCAAGGCGATCGCTGCTGACACATTAGAGGCGATCGATCTGCCCCAATTTGCTAATGCCGATCATGTTTACGCAGGCTCAACTACGCGCAACGGAAGGTTTACCACAATTGGTGTAGAAACTGCCAAAGCACCGCGCCTTAGCTATGTTTACGATTGGCAAACTAAAAAACTCACTCAATGGGTATTGCCTAGCACACCTGAAATCGACACTAGTAAATTTACGGCAGCGAAGCTCGAAAGTTACACAACACGAGATGGGACTTCGATTCCCATGTTTGTGTATCGATCGCCGCAATGTGAAAACACAGCCCAGAATCCCCTCGAAAAGCCCTGTCCAGTAATCGTACATTTTCATGGCGGGCCTGAAGGACAAAGTACACCTGGATTCAATCGTTATGCACAATTGTTTGTGAATGCAGGCTTTATATTTGCTGAGCCAAATGTGCGAGGTAGCGAGGGCTATGGCAAAACTTGGTTGAATGCTGACAATGGACGCGATCGCCTCAAAGTAATTACCGACATCGAAGATGCATCTGTATACATTCGCAAAAACTGGCAAATTAACGGTATTGCACCCAAAATCGGCATCATTGGCGGCAGCTATGGCGGCTATGCTGCCCTCATGGGAATGTCTAAATTTGCTGGTAGCTATGATGCGGGAGTATCTAGCGTTGGTATTAGCAATCTGCTCACTTTTCTAAATAACACCGCCCCCTATCGCCGTATCCTTCGTATTAGTGAATATGGCGATCCCGTCAAAGATCGTCAAGCCTTGATCGATCTATCGCCTGTAACCTATAGCGATCGCATCAAAGCGCCATTACTCATCATCCAAGGTGCAAACGATCCCCGTGTTCCTGTTGGTGAAGCGCTCCAAATCCAAAAAATTCTAGAACAGAAAAAAATCCCCTCGCAACTCGTTATCTTCCCCGATGAAGGTCACGGCTCCAGCAAACGCAGTAACCAAGTCCTAGAAATTGGCTACACTCTAGACTTCTTCAAAAAACATTTACAGAACTAGTTTGAAAAAATGAGAGGCGATACAAAGTATCACCTCTCATTTTTTATATACAAATTTTTTCGTTATGTTCAAACAAGGGAACTTCAACTTCATCATAAAAAGCGATCGCTAGATCTGTCCACCCCTTGTCTCCTCTTGGATAAGTTTCAGGTGTACAAACGTATGCCTCTAATCTCAAATCGTTATAGTTTCTATTTAACTTGCGATCGAATAAAGCGATCGTATTTTTGAGTTGGTTGATCGCTTTTTTACGATTTTTACGAATTGCTCTTTCTTCTAAAATAGTTGCATTCAATTTAAACTCAACAAAAAAAAAGTCATTATCATCAAATATCACAAAATCACAATAAGAGTCACCAAATCCTAAAAGCCCCTTTTTTCCATCAATCGGAATAAATGCAACAGTTTTAGCATTTATGATATTGAATAGTTTTGTGTCATCAAAATCAGATGCAACTGTATCTTTACCATTTACTCTAATTGTAAAAGTATTATCTTTAATATTGATAGCCAAAACAATAAACGATTGACCTTTATGATCGATTATAGAAAAACTTTCTCGTAGCTCTACTTCTAATACATCATTTAAATTATCAAAGTTATTTGATAAATGATCTTTCATCTCCTCAAACTTGCTCATCTTCTTCTAGAATTTTTAGTATAAACACTATACAAAGAATTAAAATCACCGCCTAACATTTCAGATACTGCGTCTAAATAATTTTGCTTAATAGCACCTGTTTGCTGATTAAAAATAGATTCACAATACTTAGGTTCTTCCTCAATAGAAGAATTTCCTAACGAATAGGCAGAAAAGTCTTTAGCCTTTAGCCAAAATTCTTTTGGTATTAGTTCAGATATTTCAGCATTAGCCGATGGATTTTTATCTACAACTCTTTGAGCAAATAATAAATTGTTAAATACTGAAAGTATATAAGGACTATGGGTTGTAATGATTAACTGATTATCATCATCTTGATTAACCATTAAAGCTAATAACTCAATTAAGCTTTTTTGAGCAACAGGAAATAAATGTGCTTCTGGCTCTTCAACTATTCTAAATACTTTTGATTGTTTAAGTATGACAAAGAGAATATCTTGTAAAATCCTTACAGATTCCTGCTGTCCTGATGAAGCATGGCGGAGAAATATAGATTCTTTATCACTAAGTATAATTTTTTCTTCGTGGTTACCATCAATGGTATATTCACCCTTTAAAATCTCAGAATTTTTTTTCTCTACTAGATGTATTATCTTTTTAATCCTTTCTTTATCATTTTCAGGAGATTGGTAGCGGGAGGTTATGTCTTTAAAACTTCCATAAACACCAAGAACATCTTTAATAAATAAAACTCTCTTAATAAATTGTGACATTAAAAATTCATCAACAGATTGTTCTTTAAATTGAGATTTTATGTTGGTATTTTTTTCTAATATTTTTTCAATACTGGCAAAAAAGTGCTGTTCAAAAAATTCAGAGTAACGAACTGTTATATTTCTACCAGCGACTATAAATAGTAGTTCTACTTGTCGATGGTTAAATAAATTATTTAATTCATTTATTAATCTATCAGTATATTCAGATTTTTTTTGTTCATATATTAACTGGTCAATATTATTTGCGGTTGACCTTTCTTGAAGAAACTGCTTAATTCTACCTATCGTAATTGAAGAACTAGAGAAGAAATCATCACTAAAATTTACTGATAGTTTTCTATTGTCGCGATAATCTGAGTACATACTAAGATTTACATATCTATCTGCTTCAATATCATAATAAAATTTGATATTGAAATCAGGCAAATTATCTGGCAATCCAAAAAAATCATGAAACTTTTCCGTCAATGGAATAACTACATTATTATATTGAGCGAAGTTACTTGCTACCTTGTCTTGATAGATTGATTTAAATACATCATCTCTTAGAGTTTTAAAGAAGTAAATAAGCTTAGCAATAGTGCTTTTACCGCTAGCTTGTTCACCTATTAAAACTAAAACCTTCTTTATTTCGATTTCGGCGTATTTGATCGCACCAAAGTTTTTGATAATAATTTTTTGCATATAGTTTAGATACTTAGTTAGGTGATTTGGTCTTAAAACTAGTTATAGCTTATATTTCATTAAATAAAAAAGGAGGTCTTAAATTAATAAGACACTCCTTTTTTAAAAGCTTTGCTTAAAAATTAAGCGTTAACTTTGCCGTAAAATACGCCACGAATGATTACTTCCTTGGGTTCTACGCCGCCAAGGTCGTTATCGGAAGTTTGCTCGGTCTCGAAAGTACCAGCGATTTCGCCTGTGTCAGCATTGAGCTTAGCGATTTGCAGTGACATAGTACCTTTGGAGGTGGAGTCATCCTTGACGCTTCTGTTATCAAAAGAGTTACGCTTTGCAGGCAATGCTTCAGCAGAGTCATAACCGATCGCTAGACCACGACCCTTAGGATCGATGAATCCAGAACCACGATAGGTAGGCACATCGGTTGAACCAACAAAGTCAACAGATGTAGTAATGCCATTTACACCAGGAGTCGTGGTGGCTTTAAAACCTTTAATAGTAAATAAAATTGCGACTAGCTCACCACCAGGCATTTTGACGGTGATTGGTTGATAGTCTAGACCATCAGTTTCAACCAAGCTCAGACTACCATCACTGTTACCAGTCACAGTTGCCTTTACAAAGTCAAGACTAGAAGTTGAGCGAGTCATTAACTTGCTAGCTACAAAATCAGGCTTTTTGCGCTTGTTGTTGGATTCTTCTTTCACAAAGAATGAAGTTGGCTCTAAGCAAAGGTCGGTAATTTCGACAGACTTACCTGAACCAACGGGAATAAAGTTACGTCCACCGCGAGAAGCTCCCAAAATGTCACCACATTTGTTAGCTAAGCCAGTATTTACAATTTGGTCGTAGGTCAATCCTGGTGGAACAGCAGCGATCGCAGTGCTAGTAAATACACCACTTGCTACTAACATACATAAACTGATACACAATGTAAAAATTGCTTTCGTAAAACTACGAAATTTCATAAATAACCTCTTCTTATTTTAATGGTTAGTATTTCAGGGATAGAAAAAACGGTGATTTTTGCCGTGTATCCTAACTCTGCTAAAAATACGATCTAGTTGGGATTTTAAATTGAGATCGTTAAGGAGTTTGTGGTGCTTTAGACTAGCCTTATAAGTAAGCTTGCTAAAGACTTAAACTGTAAAATTCCAATCACCATATTATCGCGCACGAGGGTACTTAGCTTGGCACAAACAGAAATCCAATCACAGAACCAATCGCAACAGGGGCAAACTGCTGATTTATCTGAGCTTGAGGCGATCGCCGATCGCCTTTGGCAAATTGCTCAAGATCGGCAGGGCGATTCGACTAATCTTTTGCAAATTTTACGGGTTTTAGAAGCTATCCATAAACGGATTCGAGACGATCTGTTTCAGCCAGCTTTGCCAACTAGTCGACATGAGCTGTTTAATCTTCTTCGCGACATCGAGACTAATGGTGGATGGCCGCATATTTATCGCATGAAAATCAATGAAATTTGCCGATATTTAGAGCAGTCAGAAGATGTAGAACAATAAACAGAAAGGGTCAGCTAAACGCGCTCTTTCTGTTTAAAAAACAAACCCAGTCTTGTTATAGCAAAAAGCAGAAGTCTCAAAATGTGACTTCTGCTTTTTTGCTTTTATAGCGATTACAGAACGAACTACGAGAAAAACTTTAAAAGCGTTGCAAAGCAACGCTTTTAAAGTTTTTCTTGGTTTGAGTTTGAGAGCAAAGCGCTGTAAGTTGATACTAAACTCTGCGATATTGCTGATAAGCCGCAAAAAATAGTCCACCAAGGGTAATGAAAATAAGACCGAGGCAAATGCCTGACAAAATTGGTTCTACCATAAAGATTTATTAAACTCAATAACTAAATAGTCTACTCCAGCAGTCATCATTTATCCAAAAAACAATAACTTAGAGCCAACTTAGAGCAATTTTTACGAAAATTGCTCTAAGTTACTGACCTTGAACTCGTTTCAACGTTTCCGAAAGACTTGCAGGAGAAGGCGATGTGGTTGTTGGTTCTGGAGTAGTTGGCTGAGGAGGTGTTAATGGCTGGGGTGGTGCCAATGGTTGTTGGGGTGGAGTTTCACTATTTGGGGTATTTGCAGCAGGTTGGACTGAAAATAAGCGCTCAATATTTTCATATAATTTTTGCGCCAATATATCGTTAGATGCTTCTGTAAGGTGAATTGGATCGATAAAGGCTTGTTGTTTGGTGTCTTGAAATAGCTGATAAAAATTTATAAATTTTGTGCTTGTCAGACCAGCACTAAGTGTTTTATCCGCAAGACTGTAAGCATTACTTATGCGATCGCTATAATCGCTGCCCAAAGATTTGAGTATGCCTTCTTCTTCTTTGGTTAAAGACTTTTGTTTACCTGTGATCTCTGGCTGAAGCACTATTAAGGTTGGTATGTCAGCAGCTAATCTATTCATTTGCTGAGCATTGTAGAGATAGCGGTCTACTCTTTTTTGAATTTCTTTGGGTTCTTTGCTGAGCTGTTCAGCATTAAAAACTTGATATTCAGAGCTAAACGTATCAATGTTGGCAGGGACTACCCATTTTTGCCATGCTTTCACTAAATATAAAGAATTTGACCAGTTATTAAACTGTTGAGTTTGATGCTGGCGATATTGTGCGATTGGATCGCGTAACAATTGTTCGATATTGCCGATCTCGCGAGCAGGTTGACTACTAGGCGAGCGCAAATCCTCATAGCCATCGAGGACGATCAGGGCATTGGGGCTATAGGCGAGCACTTTATGAGCTAGCAGTGCTAGTTCATTGCCAGAGCTATATCCTGGGACTGCGGCGGCAATGACCCGATAGCTACCATCACGAATACGTGGTGGTAAGGCTCTTGCGGCTTCGATTTGATCGGCAAAATAGGGGATTTCTTTGGGCTTAAACTTTTCGGGGCTACTATTTTGAGCGCGGACGCGATCGCTGAGTAGTTTTTCAATTTTAAAAGCTAGGGCCTTTTGATTTTTATCCGCCATATTAGTAAAGGCAGTGGAATTACCCATTAAAAATATGCGGATCTCTCCAGCAGGTTTATTAGCTGGAACGGCTGAATCTTGGCGAAAGCTTTGTTCGTTTATTTGCCAATAGTCGCTACTCTGGCTTGGTATTAATTCATATCCCAATAGCGGACTGCGGCGTACTTGAAGGCGACCCGCATCTGGCAAGCCGGGGTAGCTATTGCCGTTTGCATCCTGCAATTTAAATGCATAGGACTGGGCGATCGCCACGTTTTTATTGGGTAGGAGTTGAGTTGTACTGCCTGTAGCCAAAACTGCACCGCGCGCGATCAGTTCTGCCAGTACTAATAGCAAAGGCAAACCAATCAGAATTAGAAGTAAAGTATTTCGCAACCAAGATGATTTGCGCTTGGATTGCCAAGAAGAGGTATATCGGGGTCTACGCATGACTGGGCTACTGGTGTGCAGCTTTTTAGCTTACAACAATTAGGAGAAGGCGCATCGCGCCTTCTCCTAATTTTATTCAACTACGAGGGTAAATACCCTACCGCTCTGCGGTGTAAGTACATTCTAGTCAAAAAGAATTTGATACCCCGTCCGCTTGCGGCGGGGTTATTCATTTGAGTTGGATCAATTCGATTTTGTAACCATCGGGATCTTCAACGAAGGCAATCTCGGTGGTGCCATGCTTCATTGGTCCTGGTTCGCGGGTAATCTTGCCGCCTTTTTCGCGAATTGCTTCGCAGGCAGTATAGATATTTTCCATGCCAAGGGCAATGTGACCATAGCCAGTACCAATTTCATAGGCATTGGTATCCCAATTATGGGTTAGTTCGATAACAGCGTTGCTAGATTCGTCGCCGTAGCCGACAAAAGCTAGTGTAAAGCGACCATCGGGATAGTCTTTACGGCGTAATATTTTCATACCGAGGACGGTGCTATAAAAATCGAGCGATCGCTCTAAATCGCCAACCCGAATCATTGTATGTAAAAGGCGCATTTTTAGTTTCCTCTATAAGCTAGATTTAAGTGACCGCACTTTAAGCGCTTACTTAAATCTAGCGATCGTAATCTTCATCGTCTAGACTCTTTTGCTCAACCATCCAGTCAGAATTTTGACCGCCGATAATTACTTCCTCGATCGCCACATATTCTTTAGAAAACTGACGTAAAGCATTTACTAAGGTGTCGATCGCGATCGCATCGGTAGTTCCTAGATCTACCCAACATCGACCCCATTCGCTTTCATACTCCAGATCGGTCATGTTGTGCATAACTGACATCATCTCATCATCGGCAGCTTGATTGTCATAGTCAAAGTAGCTAACATCCACACCAGATTCTAGAACCTGCATATTGCAAGCATTAAAACCGCCTAACTTTCCTAGTAAAAACCAAGAATTGAATACTTCATCTAACAGTTGTTTCTCAGACTGAGAAGGTACTTCGCTAAATTTTATCCAGATCCATAAGTCGAACCAATCACATTCTCGAAATCTAACTTCCATAATCAACTTGTAAATCTATAGCAATGCCAGTTTAGCTTAGGGCATAAAACCCAAATAAAGAAAGGCGGCGCTTCGCGCCGCCTTTCTTTATTTGGGTTTTGATTTGTCATCTGTCGTCTCTTTTTTGTGTTTTGGTATAACACCAGTTATTCATGCTAAAAGTGTGATTAAAGACATTGTTGAGCATTAGTAAGTCTAGATATGCTTAATTCGACGGAAATGATTGATATAGATCGAGAAAATATTCCTGTTACCGCGATTATCACTCATATTGTCCGAAAAGGTCGTGAACAGGGATATGAAGAATGGTTTCATGGTATTGCTACTGCCGCCAGTATGTTTCATGGACATCAAGGAGTAAGTGCCATTTGTCCTCAAGATCGGTTTCATCCTGAGTATGTGGTAATTCTTAAGTTTGATCGGTATCGCAACCTCAAAAACTGGCTAGAGTCGGACGTAAGAAGGGAATGGATCGAGCGGTTACAACCTTTGATCGAACAACCTGAAAACATTAAAACCCTCACAGGGCTGGAGACTTGGTTTGCTTTACCTAATCAAAAGACTCCACCACCCCGTTACAAAATGGCGATCGTGACTTGGTTAGCTGTATTTTCAGTAATTTCTATTGTTAGCCCTTTACTTGCTCCCCTTCTCACCAAGTTACCTCCCATTCTCACCCAACTTATTACCACAGGAATAGTCGTTCTTATTCTCACTTATCTGGTTATGCCTTACCTGACAAAGCTACTCAAAGGATGGCTTTATCCTAAAAAATAAGGCTCTGGAAAGTAATTAGTGATGCTATTTTCAACTTGTTTTGAGGCGATTTTTGATAGGTAGCAACTATGAACTCTTGGATCTACGCAATTCTGGCAGCCCTGTTTATTGCAGCACTACCTTTTTTCCTGCTGTGCAGGAATTTTATAAACCTCAAATTTCGGGCGTTTCGCCGCGTAGCTCCTGCGATCGCTGAACCGCCTGAATATGTTCGAGATACATTGCAAGCAGCGATCGCCGAATTGGAGGCGATTGAGTTTAAGTTTTTAGACTACTACCAGATTGAAAGACCAAATGTCACAGAAGAAGTCTCAGATTGGGGCGTGCTTCTCTATCACGAAGTACAGAAAGTATATGCTGGGGTCGCCATCTCGCAACATTCGGGTAAATTGATTCCCCCCATTAATGTCGGATTAAGTAGTTTTTTTGCTGATGGTGGTTATTTTTCCTCCCTCAACCTTAAACCCACGCGGTTTTATAGCCTTCCCCGTCCTGAAATTGCATTTGTTCAAAATCTAGGGTTCATCACGATTGGTGAACTGTGGCAAGCACATCAAGCTAAGCTTCAAGAATTTTGTCTGAGCCGCCAGCCTCTCGATCTTTCTCCTGAAGAGTATGTAGAGACGACAGCGCGGAATTCGGCGATCGACATGAAGCGGCTAATTGGCAATGGAGAAATAGTCTGGGTAGAGCCAGATCGAATTTATCGTCCTAGTTTGCTAGTTGCCATGCGTTGGGCTTTAATTACTACGCCTTTAGCTTGGTCTGGATTTTGGTCGGGTATTTTGTCTAAGCCCATCGGAATTGAACAAGTGGTAGCCAATCACTTAGAGCTAGAAATTGCCAAATTTCAAGAGCAATTGGAAAAACCGCCACAAAAAATCTCACCTAAACTCCAACGCTGGTTGCTACTAGGAACTTTAGCGATTTTTGTGGCGGTGTATGCCACTAGGTTCCCATTGCAAGGGTTATTTATTTTTGTGGGTGTGTTGCTACTCCACGAGGGCGGTCACGTATTAGCAATGAAATTGTTTGGCTATCGTGATGTGACCATGCTGTTTATCCCCTTTCTGGGGGCATTGGCAACTGCAAAAAAAGAAGATGCTTCTCTAACTGAAAAAGTTTTGATATCTCTGGCAGGCCCTTTGCCAGGACTAATTTTAGGGATCGGGTTAGCGATCGCCTTTAATAATGTTGAAGTCATGCCTCAAGGGAATGCTGCCAATCAATCATGGTTAATCCCTTTGGCTTGGACATTAATTGGTCTAAACCTATTTAACTTGCTACCGATTTATCCCCTTGATGGCGGACAGGTCGCCGATCTACTGCTATTTTCCCACAATCCCTATCTTGGCGTATTGTTTAAGAGCATTGGTGTAGGAATCTTGATTTTAATTGGTTGGCAGCAGCCCTTATTTTTGCTTTTTGCCTTTTTAATTGCTTTGTCCATTCCCCATAGCTTTCAAGTTGCAAAGTTGCAGCGACAATTGCAAAAGAATTTGCGCCAAAATCCACCGAGCGATCGCCACGACTTGATTCGCCGTATTTTTGAAAGTCTGCAACAGCCACCTTATAACAAGTTTATCTTTACCCAAAAAGCTACGATTGCCAAAAGCATCCTTGATATTCAAAAAGAAAAATCAGCATCTTGGCGTACCAGATCGATCTTAAGCGCAATCTATATCATCAGTCTTGTAGGAGGTGCGATCGGTGGGCTATACGCGATCGTTCCTAATCCCAAAGTTTGGGCATCAATGGTGCAATCTCTGCGATATATCGGTAAAGATCCCAGAGTGGCTATGCAAGATCGGATGCAAGAAAAGATCCAAGAAGCAAGTCGTCAGTTACAAGCTAATCCCCAAGATGTCAAGGCATACCTAGATCGAGGTAGGGCTTATATTTATCTCCAAAAATTCCCGCAAGCTCTTGCCGACGCTGACCAAGCCATTAAGCTAGCTCCAAAATCTGCGGATGGCTATTCGTTAAGAGCACAGGTACGGCGAGTTCAGAATGATATCGCAGGCTCAGAGGCAGATTCTAAAATGGCTCAAACCATCTCCAATCAAAATCTTGTCACTTTAGCCACCGATAAACTGACCGCAAAGCCCAAAGATGTTGGCTTATATTTAATGCGCGCTAGTGCTTACGGTCAGTTAGGTGATTCGGCGAAAGCTTTGGCAGATTTTGATAAAGCATTGAAGTTAGAACCCCAAAATCCCCAAATATTCTTAGCGCGTGGGCAGTTCTATCTTGAGATTAAAAAATATCAGCAAGCGATCGATGATGCAAATCAGGTACTTCGCTTCGATCCCAAATTTAGCAGTGCATATTTCTTAAGAAGTGAAGCATACCGACAGCTTGGTGATACTAGTAAAGCTAATGCTGATGCAAAAAATGCTAGAGACTTAGAGTCCCTCGAAGAAAACCGCGATCGCGAATTAGATAACTTGTGATGTTTAAAGTGTCAGAATTAGTCCAGCAAGATTTTGCAAATATGTAGTATTATCCATCCACATAATCGGGTTTTAGAGTAAAAGTTAACAAACTAATATTTAGTTATTTGCCGCCGCAAGCGTAAAAATATGCAAAATTAGTTTGTTGGGGTGATGTATTGTAACGATAAATTACAATACAATGCTAAGACTAAATTCAATTTAGTCTAATTAGTCTAAAGCCTTAGAGAGTTCTGCTTACAATCTCTAAGCTAGGTTGAAAAGTCTCTCAAAATTCAAAAATGTGTTGAGCCCCATCCTTGCTCATAGGTGGGCGATCGCTGAAGCAAATATTCAGTCGTGAGGAGTATTTCCTACCTGTGGCAACAAATCCCATCAATCTAGGTCAAAAGTCAGATTTGTCAAACCAGTCACCGAAGCCAAAAAAAGCTTTTTTTAACCATAAGTGGACAATTTTTACAGTCCTATTTGTGGCTCTTCTATCAGGGGGACTAGGTGCTGGTTTGGCATTTGTATTGAGTAGCCGACCCTTTCAACAGCGCCAACTCACGGCTGATGAAGCGGCAGTGTTTAATCGTAATTCCGATAGCATGACTTCCGCGATCGCGGGCGTACCGACCCTAACAAGACCTGTGAATATCTTGGTGTTAGGGACGATTATCCTCACCTCTGATTTACCTGATGCTCAGTCAAAACCAAAGGGGAAATATCTAGCTGAAGTTGATGACAACCTTAACGGCATGAGTGATGCAATGTTACTCATTCGGTTCGACCCCGCCACTAAAAAGGTTGCTGTTCTGTCGATTCCTCGTGATAGCCGCGTGAATATCCAAGGCGTAGGTAAAACTAAGATTAATTTTGCCAACTATGCGGGTGGTGCTTCACTCTCGGCTCAAACTGTCAGTCAAGTATTAGGGGATATCCCGATCGATCGATATATCCGCTTCAATGTCAACGGATTTGGCAAACTAGTCGATGCCCTTGGTGGTATTGATGTGTATGTGCCGAAAAAGATGAAATATCAGGATGATAGCCAACATCTATATATCAATCTCAACGCGGGGCAGCAAAAACTTAATGGTAGCAAAGCAATTCAGTATATGCGCTACCGTCACGACGATCTAGGGGATATTGGTCGCGTTCAGCGTCAGCAAGCTTTTTTCCGCGCTTTTATTGAGCAGAAACTCAAGCCCGAAACTATCACTAAATTTCCTGAAGTCTTAGCGATTATTAAAGATAATATCGACACGAATCTGTCTGTCGAAGAAGTTCTTGCCCTTGCTAGCTATACCTCAAAAATTGATCGTAAAAGCATCCAGATGCATATGGCTCCAGGGCGGTTTAGCAATCCAGGAGAGTTTGATAACCTCAGCTATTGGATCTTAGATAATCGATTACTTTCTAAAATCATGAGCCAAAATTTTGGGGTAGTGATGAAGCAAGCAGATGCCAGCCTCGTGGAAAACACGATCCAGACTCTGAGAATTGCGGTTCAAGATAGTATGTCTCAGCCTGAGGGCTCTAAGAAAGCGACCACCATTCTTTCAAAAGCTGGATATGCTCAGGTCTTTCCTGCTAGCGATCGCTGGACTAAACCACTTGCCAAGACTCAAATTATCGCTCAAAACGGCGATCGGACTGCTGCTGAAAATCTGCGCGAAGCTCTGGGACTTGGCGAAGTGTTAGTCGAATCAACAGGTGATATTGAGTCAGACATTACAGTCAGAGTTGGCAAAGATTGGCTAGAAACAAATAACATTCCCCTTAAGCCGACTAAACCAACGCAAGCAAAAATATCTACTAATTAATTCACATTAGATACCCAAAAACAGCCATTCTCCTTATAAAACCAATTTTGTTATTTTCAGCGCCTACAGCGCTGAAAATAACAAAATTGGTTTTTACTGACAAAAAAGCAGAGAGGAGCGCATTGCGCTCCTCTCTGCTTTTCTAGACGTTTGTGCTTTGACGAACAATCTTTGTGAATAGAAAATCAGGCAAAAGCTTGCGTAAAAATAATAATTGCTTAGCAAGTGGATCGGTAGGATAGCGCAATTTCCATGAGTTATCAGTGCTAGCACCATAAATAGTTTTTGCGACTACTTCAGCAGGCGAACCAGTTGTACCGATTTTATTCATCTTCGTTAATACGCGATCGCTAAAATCGTCATATTCTGGGAAATCGGGATTGCTGCTGCGGTCAGCCGATCGCTCGTAAAAGTCAGTTTTAATTGGACCTGGCTCGATGATTTTGACGCGAATATTGAAGGCTAGCAGTTCGTGCTGCAAAGATTCGGAAAAACCTTCTATAGCCCATTTGGTCGCGTGATAAAGGCTATAGAGCGGGAAGGCAACGCGACCACCGATCGAGGCAACATTAACTACTACTCCACATTTTCGCTCTCGGAAATGTGGCAGTATAGCGCGAGTAGTTTCCATCAAACCAAAAACATTTGTATTAAATTGGCGTTGGATTTGCTCAGACGTAGAAGCTTCAAAAGCACCTAACATGCCATAGCCTGCGTTATTCACCAAAACATCGATCGCACCAAATCGGGTAATGGTTTCTGTAACTGCTTCAGCGATTGTGCTGGGATCGGTGACATCTAGTTTTAAGAGAATTACTCGATCGAGATTTGCCAAGCCGTTGGCTTTACTGATTTCCCGATCGGGCGATCGCATTGTTGCCGCCACATTCCAGCCCTGTTTTTGGAAATATAAAGCCGTTGCTCGACCAATCCCAGACGATGCACCAGTGATTAATACAGTTTTAGTCATATTTCTATTTAAGCAACTTTGGCGAACAATTCGGCAATCGGGCGATCTGGTGTATCGGCTTTGGTCACGATTTCGACTAGTTTATTTTTGGCAGTATCTTCAAATAAAGCCTCTACCGTCACTTGAGCAACTTTAGTACGGGGAATACTACCCTCAAATAAAGTGTCAGCCCCAGACATTGCCAAGCCACCTTGTTTTTCATGGTTGAGCAGCCCTCCAGGGCGGACGATCGTATAAGTCAAACCACTATTTTGTAAATATTGCTCGGCTTGTTTTTTCCAGAAAAGCACTAGCCAAAAGAGATTTAAAGGATGAAACAACTTAGAGACACAGAGGGAAGAGACGATCGCCAAATGCTGAATATTTTTTACCTTGGCGGCATTTACTAAATTCTTCGTGCCGATGTAATCGACTAAATATGGCTCTAAGGCATTTAAGCTGGGTTTCGCCCCTGTTGCACATACAACAACATCACAATCAGCGATCGCCTCAGTTAACGTATCAGCAAAAAGGACATTTCCCTTTACTAATTCCACTTCAGAGGGCAAGATTTGTCTGGCAAGTTCTAAGTTGCGGACTAAGGCTCTCACAGAAATATTCCGCTTAACTAATTCGGTGACAATATGCCGCCCAGTTTGCCCTGTGGCTCCTGCTACAAATGCTTTCATATTTGCACTGATTTTTAACTATTTACCTTAGTATAGGCGGCACGAAGTGCTGCCTATACTAATTCAGCGGATCATTTCGGTGCTAGTTACTCTGGTATAATCCATAACTAAAAATATATGTTTTGAAAATGCTTTTATAGCAAATCAATTAAGAAAAGTTAAGAAACATCAATGCACCTCACCCACCGCCCTCGCCGTCTACGCCGTAATCCTTCTGTACGGAGTCTTGTCAGAGAAGCACATCTGTCCGTAGATGATTTTATCTATCCAATGTTTGTAATGGAAGGAGAGAATAATCGCGTTGAGATTCCTTCCATGCCTGAGGCATATCGCTTTACCCTCGATTTACTAGTTAAAGAAGTAGAAGAGATTTATGCGTTAGGAATTAAAGCGATCGCCCTTTTCCCTGCTGTACCTGAAGAGAAAAAAGACCTCACTGGTAGCGAAAGTTTTAATCCAGAAGGTTTAGCCCAACGAGCAGTGCGGGCTATTAAAGCGGCAGTTCCCGATGTGATTATTTTTACTGATGTTGCCCTCGATCCGTTCACCACTCATGGACATGATGGCATCATTGATGACAATGGCGTGATTCTCAACGATGAGACCGTAGAAGTTCTTGTCAAGATGTCCATTTCCCAAGCGGCTGCTGGTACGGATTTTGTTTCACCTTCTGACATGATGGATGGTCGCATTGGCGCGATTCGTCAAGGACTGGATGCTAATGGATTTGAGAATGTGGGCATTCTCGCTTATTCCGCTAAATATGCGTCGGCTTACTATGGCCCGTTCCGCGATGCGCTTGGCTCTGCGCCTAAATCTGGTGACAAGAAGACCTATCAAATGGATCCTGCTAATTCTCGTGAAGCGATTAAGGAAGTTTACCTTGATATTGCTGAAGGTGCAGATATTGTAATGGTCAAGCCAGCGTTGGCTTATTTGGATATTATCGCTAAGGTAAAAGATGCAACTAATGTACCTGTAGCTGCCTATAACGTTAGTGGTGAATATGCGATGGTCAAAGCGGCAGCACAGCTTGGCTGGATCGATGAGAAGAAGGTAATGTTTGAGACTCTGCTCAGCATGAAGCGTGCAGGGGCAGATCTGATTTTGTCTTACCATGCTAAGGCAGTTGCTCAGCTTATCGCTGCTGGTTATCGTTTCTAATTCTCTGGCATTTTACTTTTCCATTAATTTTGCCCCTAATAATGAACGCAAAAGAACTTCTCGAAAGTTATGCTTCGGGCGATCGCGACTTTAGTAAGCGATCGCTCATTGGACTGATGTTGACTGGAGCGAACTTATCTGGAGCAAACTTCATTGAATCAGATCTTGAAGAGATTACGCTCGATATCGCCAATTTAGAAGATGTGGAACTGAATCTTGCAAATTTAGTGAGAGCTAATTTGAGCGGTTCGATTCTGATCCAAGCAAATCTCAATGGTACGATTCTCGAACAAGCCTCATTGATTGGCGCAAATCTATCGGAAGCTTTCTTGATCGAAGCTGATTTAAGTGAAGCTATTCTTGTCGAGACTAACTTTTCCCATGCATTTCTGACTAGTGCTAACTTGACGCGATCGCGTCTATGTCGTGCAAATTTGTCAAATGCATTTTTGACTGGGGCTTGCCTGAATGGAGCCGATCTGCGAGGTGCAAATCTGACTGAGGCGGATCTTACTAGGGCAAATTTGACAGGCGCAAATCTAGCAGGCGCAGATCTTAGTCGTGCCAATCTCACTGATGCGAAGCTAAATTGGGCAAATCTAGCCAATGCCAAGCTAATTGGTGCGGATTTGACAGGAACTTACCTCTCAACGCTGAAAAGTATTGATGGCACTGATTTTACTGATGCGCGTAATGCACCAAACTCGGTCGATCTTGTTAATATGGAAGAGTTAAACCCAGAAGAATAGAATCGTTATCATTACTTGCTTCGAGCTTAATGATAACGATTCTTTAAAGTAAATTAAAAAGCTTATGAGCTTGTTTCGTTCATTAATTAGACTTACAAATCTCGCTCTAGTCATGACGATCGCAGGGGCGATCGCTATGCCACTTAATGACAGAGCCTATGCCCAAGCCAAAAAAGATGCGACCGAATGGATCAGACAGGGGCGGCAACTCTGGCAAAAAAATGACATTTCAGGTGCGATCGCTGCTTATCAACAAGCCTCACAACTGGAACCCAAGAATTCTAAGATTTTGACTAGTTTGGGATTTTTGTTAACGCAACAAAATAATTACTCTGGTGCGATCGCGGCTTTGGATCGTGCGACTAAATTAGATGCTAATAATGCCAGAGCCTTTAATGCCTTGGGTTTTGTCTATGTAAAAATTAAGGACTATCCCAGCGCTATTAATGCTTATCGTCGCTCAATCTCTCTAGATCGCCAAAATCTTGATGCCTATAATAGTGTCGGTTTTTTGCTAACCGAACAAAAAAACTACACAGAAGCAGCAAAAATCTATCGCCAAGCGATCTCTGCTGCCCCCAATGAAGTTAAGAGCTATCTCAATTTGGGCTATGTGCTAAAGCTCGCAGGCGATCGCAAAGGTGCGGTTGCAATTTACAATCAAGCTGATAAAATCGCCCCGTTCGATGCTGATGTATTAGTAGCGATCGGGGGCTTGTTTGCCGAGCAAAATCAAAATGAAGAGGCGATCGCTAAATATAAACGAGCGCTAGAGGTCAATCCTCGCCATCCTCAAGCCAATTTAGCTATTGCTAGGGTATTACAAAGTCAAGGAAATTATGCGGAAGCAATTTCTTCGCTTCGCCGTGCTGCTGGAGCGCGTAATATTCCCACTAATAATTTGGTCGAACTTCAAAGAGCGATCGCCGATCTCTATATTCAGCAAGGTTCTCTATCAGGGGCGATCGTTGCCTATCGCCAAATTATTGAGGCTGAACCTGAGGATGCACAGACTCATCTAGCTTTAGGAAAATTGCTCGCAACCCAGCAAAGATTTGATGAAGCTCGGAAAACGCTAGGAACTGCCGAACGCTTGTTTAATCAACAGGGCAACATTGACGGCTTAGCCCAAGCTCGTAAAGCTCTAGCGGAAATCAAATAAGCAAAGAGAATTTTGTGGTTTATGGTGCTGTCAAAACTTGATTGCGTCCTGCGGCTTTGGCGCGGTAGAGAGCGGCATCGGCGGCTTGCATTACGGCGCTACCCGTTGCTCCATGTTGAGGAAAGCTGGCGACACCGAAGGATGCGGTGAGACTGCCTAAAAGTTGAGAATTATGGGACAGTGAAACTTGGGCGATCGCCTCACGGATCTCCTCTGCTCGCATACTTACTGCTTCTAACTTTAAGTCTGGCAAAACGAGGATCATCTCTTCGCCGCCGTAGCGACAGGCAACATCGGAGCCACGCACATATTTTTTGAGCAAGGTTCCCACGGTTTGGAGCACATAGTCACCCGCATCATGTCCATAGGTATCGTTGAAGCGTTTGAAATGGTCGATGTCGATCATGATTACGCCAATCTGGTGTTGTTGACGTTGGGCGCGTGATATCTCTTGATTAAGGTTCTCTTCGAGATAGCGGCGGTTGAATAATCCTGTGAGCGGATCGCGGATGCTTTGCTGTTGCAGGGTTTCTTGTAAGCGAAGATTGGCGATCGCCATTGCTACCTGTTCGGCTAAGGTGCGCGCAAGTTGTTGCTTCACTTCTGGCAAAGCGTTGGGATTATTAGTATCAAGATAGAACATCCCTAACGTTTCCCCTTGAGCAATCATGGGAATGCAGAGAGTTGCCGAGATCGCTTCATGTGAGTGAATATGGTTGCAGCGTAACCCTGCTCGATCGGTCTCAACTACATGGATTCGACCACGCCGTAACGCCCAACAGTCTTTAGGAAGAAAGGCATCTTCAGACTGGAGGGATTCGCCCCAAGTGGAAATCAATTCAACCCGATTGCGCGAAGCACTGGTAATAAAAATGCCGCCTGCACAATTAGGGAAGAGTTTTTCTACAAGTTGGCTGAGGGTTATACAAGCTTCTTCTACGGTGAGACTAGCTTGAAGGAAGTCGCTGATTTCACTCAAGGCAAGCATTTCTGCATGGCGCTGGTTGAGATCGGTCACACGCTCTTCCAGTTGCTGATTGGCTTGCTGAATTGCCAGCTCTGACTGTTTCATAGCGGTAATATTACGGAAAGTAACCGTAAAGCCATCGCCGAGTTTCACAGCAATATTTTCAAACCAACAATCAATGCCATCATGGTTGTAATAGAACTGTTGCTGTATTGATTCCCCTGTTTCTACTACTTTTACATAGAGATCAAATAAACCACTTTCTCGATTTCCTGGCATCTCTTCTAGCAATCGCTTGCCGATTAAATCTTTGTCTTGTCTGCCTACTATGCTTTCAGCAGTTGGATTAATTAATAACCATTCAAAGTCAATAATTACACCTTGCTCATCGCGCACTGATTGCAATGCCATGATGCCATCTAGAGAGCTGCTCAAGATTCCACTAAGTTGCATTTCTGAGATTTTGAGTGCATTTTGGATCTCAACTAGTTGAGTCATATCTAGATGACTACCAATCATCCGCGTCACAATGCCTTGCTCGTCTTTGAGGTGAATAGCACGGGAAAGTACATAAACTGTAGAGCCATTTTTATGGCGACATCGCTGGGTTGAGATAAATCGATCAACATTACCACTTTTATATTCTTCTACTAGTTTCAGGGCGGTCTCTTGATCTTCTTTCAAAAACATAGAAACCCACATATCTAAGGTGTTCTCTAGCTCGTGATCCTCATAGCCCAGTATTGCTTTCCATTGCGGTGAGAAATAGATTTCGCCAGTGACGAGATTTAAGTCCCAAAATCCTTCGGAAGATGCTTGAAGCACTAGTTCTAGCTGATTTTTAGCGAATTTGATATCGAGTTCTGCTTGTTTGAGCTCGCTAATATCAAAGTTTACGCCAATCATGCTAATAGGATTGTCCTGAGCATCACGCACTACCACCCCATAGGCTTTTATAAATTTGATACTACAATCGGGATGAATGACTCGAAATTCAGTATCGTATTCTGCTTGTCCTAGAAAGACTTGCTGAAGTAATGTTTCTGTATAAGTACGATCGTCAGGATGTACCGCATTTACCCAAATATCGTAGATCACAGAATCAGACTGTTTGGTAACGCCATATAGCTCATACATCCGCTCATCCCAAAGGACAATGTTTTGGTTAATATCCCATTCCCAAGAACCGATCGCCCCAGACTTCAAAGACAGTGCTAAACGTTCTGAAAGTCTCTTGAGTTCTGCTTCTGCACGTAAGCGATCGCTAATATCACGGACAACTACCAATACTTCATCGTCCCATAGGGGCGCAATCCGAGCCTCCTCAAAATAGGTTTGTCCTCGATCGACAAATTCATACTCTTGCTTCTGAGTCTGTCTGGTTTGCAGAGCTATCTCCGCTAGTCGCATCCGTTCTTGCGCGATCGCATCTGGCATTAACTCAGTAATCGAATGTCCTTGGATCTCTCCGTCACATTTTATGGCATGAATAGATCCTTGATTAATTACTGCCATTTGTAACCCATCGCGATTCATTCGCACTAAAAAGTCAGGAATTGCCTCAATTAATGCGCGGTTAGTGGCTTCGCTTTGTTGTAATACTAATTCGGCAAGTTTGCGATCGCTAATGTCTTGAGCCACATAGCAAAATCTTGGTCGCTGACTATCGCTAATATCAATAAACGAAACTGTAACAAGCAAGTGAAAGGTAGCCATTTCAGTTACATGTTCGTACTCAAACTGCACGGGCATCTGTATCTCTTGGCTGATGCGATAGTGATTGCACCAAAAATCGATATGTTCTGAAGGAACCCCCAGTTCGCTAGACCATTTGCCAATAATTTCATCGGGGCTTAAGTTAAAAAACTTTATGGTTGCGAGATTATCAGAAATGTGGAGAATGTCATTTTCAGATAACTCCACAACCCCCATCATCAGAGGCGCGGAATCATAGAAACTTTGTAATGTAGCTGTTTGCTCATTGAGAATATATTCAGTTTGGCGTAGCGCAGTGACATCGCGTAAAATAGTTCGGGTAGCGACAGAAATTCCATCTTCCTGACGAACGTTAATATTTCCTTCTAGAAATACTTTTTGTCCATCTTTAGCAAGAAAGATGAATTCTGCTCGATCAACAGCAAGAATTTCACCTCTTTGCAGTTTTTGAAATAGAACCTGACAGGCTGGCATACATTCTGGAGCAAGCATCTCAAACATATTAAGGTCGGCAATTTCCTCAGGGCTATAACCAAGAACTTCCTGCCAAGCACGATTTACAAACAAAAATCGCCCGTCTTTTAAAGACACGCTTTGAATCAGATCGCTGACATTTTCAAAGAAATCTTCGAGTTGTTCTTTGCTCTGACGTAGTTCTTTTTCCGCTTGTGTTCGTTCAGATTCAAGCCTTTTTCTACCACTAATATCTCTAGCAATTTTAGATGCTCCAATCACTGTGCCATTTTCATCCTTAATTGGAGAAATTGTCAAAGCAACATCTAGTAACGTCCCATCTTGGTGCTTACGCTGAGTTTCGTAGGTATCTACCCGTTGACCTTGGTAGATTTTCTGACAAATAAATGTTTCTTCAAACTGTCGTTCCTGTGGGATTAACTCTGTAACATTTTTGCCGATGATTTCTTCAGCCTTATATCCAAATAAACTTTCTGCGGCTTGGTTCCAACTGGTAATAATCCCATCTAAGGTTTTGCTTATGATCGCATCCTGCGATGATTCGACTATCACTGCTAGCTGTGATAGTTGACTTTTATGTCGCTCCAGTTCGTTAACTTTTTGGCTGCACTCATCCATCCTTCCCAAAAGTTGCTGATTGGCTTGCTCTAGCTCAACTGTGCGCTCTGCTACTTGAGCTTCTAGATTTGCCTTTGCTGATTGCCATTGATCTAGTAATGATGCTTGATAGATCGCAATACCTATATGGAAAGCAATCTGTTGTAAACCTGAAATTTCTTCTGATTGCCATTGATGGGGGGCGCTGCAATGATGGGCAATTAACAAACCCCAAAGCTGAGATTCGCACAATAGGGGAACGACAAGATTAGCTTTGATCTCAAAGTTGTTTAGAAAATCTGCATAGCAGGAGCTTAAGTTTGCAGTCGCAACATTTGAGATCGACGCATATTTCCCCTCCTGATAATGCTCAATCCAACAAGCTTCAAAGCAAGTATCACGCACCACTCGATCTAACAACGACCACCGAGGCTCAGAAACCGACTCAACCACCACCTGCCCACCCCAGTCTGGCGAAAACTGGTAAAGCAAAACGCGATCGCTGCCCAGCAGTTGATGCACCTCATCGGCAGTTGTTTGTAAAATTGTTGGCAGGTCTAAAGATGCCCGAATCTGTAGGGCGATCGCTGCGATCGAATTTTCCCAATTAAATCGAGATTGAGGTATGTCTGATGAATTAGATTGAGTTAAATCTTGCATATCGCGATTACAGCCTAAGAGCGCTTTAGACCCAGACTTTTACTATGCACCTGCTGTTATTTTATATTGTCGCAATCTAGTTTGGAATAGTTGGACTTTCTAAACCTGTTGCCTTACCCGCTTTGCGAAGACGATCGCTTTCAGGTTCCATCCATGCATAGACAAAGTGACTGAAGCAATTAATTTTAGGTTCTTTAGCTCTAATTGCTTGCATTTGCTTTTCAAAACTAGGATGTCCGTCAAAGCCTTGACCCCAAGTGCCTGCTAAAACTGGACAAACTAGAGTCTCGGTGGCTGATTGGCGCACTACTTCTGTAACTTGATCGGCAACACAACTACCATCATTGCAAAGGGCATAGGTCATCGGATGGCGTTCCATATAGGCAGGAAACCGATCCCAAGGTTGCATTCTTGCCTCAAATTTACCTGACTCAGTCCGATTGCCATTGGGGAAGAAGACAGTACCAATGGGGATATTATTTTGCTTGAGAGGCGCTGTAACTGTAGTGACAAAATTAATTACACCTTGATAGGCGTGATTAGTGGCGATATTCCAGAGTAACCCTTCAGCGATCGCGGCGGTTTCCGCAGGATTTTTAATATTTGTCGGTTTTACTTTAGCGGCTTCGGAAAGGCGCTTCTCAGTTTGGACAACATGTTCAGCTGTGAGATTACCATTTTGGAGATAGAGCGCCATCAACTCTCGGACATTTCTATTGTCAATGCTATTGAGCAATGCTGTTCGCGAAGATTGTCCATGAATCCAGAGCTGCTTGACGTTATCGATCAATGCACCTGTGGAATTAGTGGGATAGCGCACATAATCAAAAACCATCCCATCGGGATTGCGTTGCATCAATGCCTTGACTACTGATGTCAGATCGGCTTTGGCGATCGGGCTATAGGGATCGGCAAATAAATGATCGGCTTCATAGGCATCTTCGTAAAAAGCTTTTCCATTGGCGACTAGCTTGCGATCGAAATTTGTATTCGAAATACTGTTTTCGCCATTTCCATTAATGGCAACTGCCCCAGAGCGCCCCTTGATTTCGCTATAGCCATAGCCAAAATTCATCGCGAAAGACCAGCCATAAACCTTAATGCCCCGTTCTCTGCCAATCGCGATTGCCTGTTTCCAGAGATCATAATCCGCAGGTACTTCCCCAGCTTTTACTGCTTCCTCCATTACCGATCGCCAAGGTGTCGGATTATCAGCAACAGGTAGCAAGACGCGCCCGTCATAAAAAACTTCAATAAAAACTTGGTTATAGCCACGATTGGCAACTTTATCGAAGACATCCTCTAGCACACCCGCCTTAACATCATTGGGATAGAGGCGAATCCAAGTTGCCTGAGTTTGGGGTGCAGTGCGATCGCGACAAGCTTGCAGTTCAGTCCTATGTTTTTGGACGATTCCTTGATATTGCACCTTAACGTTTTGATCGTTTGGATTGACCAATAAAGCCGATTTGCGTAGTTCGTGTTTACGCAAAATTTCCGTAGTACTCACATCACAAGTCGGATTGCCCCACAAAATCCGTTCGGGAAGAGGTCCAGCGATCGCGCCACCAGCAAAGGCTGTGCTTAAACAAGTAAAAGAGGCGATCGACAACAAATCAAATTTATTCAGCTTTTTTAGGGCTTCGTTACATTTCATAGACTTTATCAAAAATATAAAAATATGCTGATATTGAACAGATTCGCGATTCTAAGGTTTTATAGACGTACAAGTCTTAACAATGTGGCACACTGTCAGTGTATTTCATGACTCGCTCAACTATGCTTCACAACCCAACCAGATTTAAGCCTAGTCCAATTGAAGACGATTCGGAAGAAAATGAAGAAGAGCTGGAATTCTATGACTTTAATGAACCCGAACCAGGTAGTCCGCCTGGGACATTAATCATTGACGAAGATGCGAGCATTCCGAATATTTTCTTGATTGATTACAATACTGATGAAGCGCTGGGAATTCAGCTTGCTACACCCGAAGAATGTTTTCCTTATCTTGATACGCATTCAGTCTCATGGGTGGATGTCCAAGGTTTAGGCTCTGAAGATGTATTACAGCGATTGGGGAAAGTATTTGGCCTCCATGCCCTAGTCCTTGAGGATATCGTCAATATTCCTCAACGCCCCAAGGTTGAGAGTTTTGAAGATCAAGAGTTGATTATCTTGCATATGGTGACTAGTCGAGAAGATGGTAGAGGTTTTTATGATGAGCAGGTAAGTTTGATTTTGGGGAGAAACTATGTATTAACGGTACAAGAGGAACCTGAAAACGATGTATTTGAGCCAATTCGTCAGCGAATTCACCGCAATCGTGGCGTAATCCGCACCCAAAAATCCGATTATCTGACCTATGCCCTCATCGACGCGATCGTGGATGGATTTTTCCCTGTTCTAGAGGACTATGGCGAGCGACTCGAAGATTTACAAGATGAAGTTGTAGATAAGCCAACCCGTCAAACACTCGATAAAATCCATAAAATCAAGCGCGAACTTTTGCTCTTACGCCGCGCTATTTGGCCGCAACGCGATGCAATTAATTCCTTAATCCGTGAAGAAAGTCCTTTGATCGACCGAGAAGTAAGGGTTTATTTACGCGATTGTTATGACCACACCGTGCAAGTGATCGATATGGTCGAAACTTACCGCGAACTTGCCGCCAACTTGATGGATATTTATCTATCGTCTTTAAGCAATAGCACCAATGAGATCATGCGCTTTTTGACGGTGATTTCCACTGTGTTTATTCCACTCACCTTTGTGGCTGGTGTCTATGGCATGAATTTTGATACCGAACTAGGCAATATGCCCGAATTAAAATGGCCGTTTGGTTATGCGCTCTGTTGGTTATTGATGCTGGGGATGTCTGGTGGCCTGTTATTTTACTTTTGGAAAAAAGGCTGGCTATTTAGTCCAAAATAATTACAAAAGAGCGCCAAGGGCTCTTTTGTAATTATTTTGGCAAAAACCGTGTTACTTCCCCAATCTATTTCGCAAACTAAGAGGCGCAGACTGCAAAGGGTGACATTACAATCGCATCAAGTTACTCCAGCCTTACAAATTAATAGCGCGATCGCCCTTACTTCCGAGCAAAAACACTACTTATGCAATGTACTGCGGCTAGAAATTGGTGCAGAATTTATTGCTCTCGATCGTCAGGGCGGATGGTGGTTAGCAAAGTTATCGAGTGATGCGGATATTGCCGAAATTATGGCAAAACTAGAAAATAATTCCGAACTAACCGCTCACATTTCTCTTGGTATCGCCATGCCGAAAGGCAGCAATATTGAGTCGGTAATTCGGCAAACTACAGAGTTAGGGATACGCCAAATTGTGCCGTTATTTAGCGATCGCACAATTATCAAGTCAGGCACTGAAATTGGCAATCAAAAACGCGATCGATGGCAACGTATCGCCGAAGAAGCCTCTGAACTTTCAATGCGTACTTATATTCCCGAAGTCAAGACACCACAAACGTTAGCCGCATGGCTTGATGATCTTGCCAAAGAGCCTTCACCAACTTTGAAATATATTTGTGCGACCCATCCTGATGCCCCACACTTGCTTACAAGTTTACAAAAAGAAGAACATGGCGGTCAAATTATTATGGCAACGGGCTGCGAGGGTGGCTGGACTGCTAGAGAGGAGGAATGGGCGATCGCCGCAGGATTTATACCTGTTTCCCTAGGCGATCGAGTCTTGTCAGCCGTCACTGCGCCAGTGGTAGCATTGTCAATAGTTAGCGCATTTTTAGATGCTAGATAAAATCTTTCTGATTGAAAGAATTTTATTAAGTCCCTTTAGAGCTTGAGAATGTTTATGATCGCAAATCAACAGCAATCAGTTCAATATATGGTGCAGCAAACCATTGCCCTGCGTACCAATGGCAAGAAATTGCACAATATCACCCGCCAAGTTGAAGCCGTTCTAGCTCAATCAGGGATAAGGATGGGACTATGTAACGTCTTTTTGAGACATACATCTGCTAGGTTGATAATTCAAGAAAATGCCGATCCCGATGTACTCGCAGATTTAGAAACTTTTTTTGCCAAACTGATTCCTGAAGATTCAAGCCAATATCGTCATATCTCTGAGGGAATTGACGATATGCCCTCCCATATTCGGAGTACGCTTACCAAAACCTCAGAAACAATTCCGATCGCTAATGGTAAACTTGCCCTCGGTACTTGGCAAGGAATTTTTGTTTGGGAACATCGTAATGTGGGGCATACCCGCGAAGTGCTGATACATATTACAGGATGCTAGATGAAGCCCTCAAAAAAACCACCCGCTAATCGATATCGTCCAACAGCTAAACAGAGAAAGTGGCTGAGAGGATTTCAGTGGTTTTTGCCAGGATTATTAGTAAAGCGATGGTTACTGGTTAGTATCATCGGGATCTTTTTAATTGTGTTGGGTATTGCAATTTCGGCAAGGCTGACCCCAATTTTATTTCTGTCACGGTTGATTGGGAATACCCTTGATACTTTAGTCGCGATCTTACCAAGGCATATGAGCGGTCCGATCGCCTTGTTGATCGGGATTGGACTATTGTGGTTTGGGCAAAAACGGGCGCTCGGTTCGATTACCCAAGTCTTAATGCCCAATCAAGATAAAGAGCTACTAGAATTACTAGTTTCCCATCGTAAGCTCAATCGCGGCCCAAAAATCGTCACAGTTGGCGGTGGTACTGGCTTATCAAACTTATTGCGCGGTCTCAAACAATATAGTGCCAATATTACGGCGATCGTCACCGTTGCCGATGATGGCGGCTCTTCTGGGAGATTACGTCGGGAGCATGGTGTGCTGCCCCCAGGTGACATTCGTAACTGTCTCGCCGCCCTTGCCGATGAAGAAAAGTTAGTTACGGAATTATTTCAATATCGCTTTAAAACAGGGGAAGGACTATCTGGTCATAGCTTTGGGAATTTATTTCTCACGGCAATGAGTGAGGTAACGGGCGATCTAGAAAAGGCGATCGCGGCTAGTTCTCAAGTTTTGGCAGTGCGGGGACGTGTACTTCCCGCAACCCTCGATCATATGGTGCTATGGGCTGAGTTTGAAGATGGTCGTTATGTAGAAGGTGAGTCAAATATTCCTGAGGCCAAAGGTAAGATTAAACATATTGGCTGTACTCCCGATTCTCCGAAGGGTTTGCCACAGGCTGTTGAAGATATTAGTGAAGCTGACTTGATCGTCATCGGGCCTGGAAGCTTGTATACCAGCATTATTCCGAACCTACTCGTTCCCGATATTTTACAAGCGTTGATCGATCGCAGTGTACCATCGATCTATCTTTGTAATATCATGAGTCAGGTAGGAGAAACCGATGAGTATTCAGTATCTGACTATGTAAGAGTTTTAGATGAATTAGCTGGTGTGCGATTGTTTGATGTGGTTTTAGTTCAAAAACATCCACCGTCTGAGCGATCGCTTCAACACTATGCTTCCTTCGGATCGCACTTTACACATTTAGATAGAGAAAATCTCGCCGCAATGGGTTGCCCTGTATTAATTGCAAATATAATGCGAGAAAAAAATAATGGAACTGTTTGTCACGACTCAGAAAAACTTGCAGGTGTCCTAATGCGTTGGTATAACCGTCAATGATTTTGGGATTTTGCCCGATCTCATGTTAATGTGAAAACCAAAAAATCAATATAAATAAGGTTATCTATTCTTGGTTTGCTCTAGGTAAATCAAGAATCCCATAGAAATTCAATCTCAAAACGCTAGATCAAACCGTCAGTGCTACAGCAGTATCATATCCAAGTTAACAGTGATATTTATGCTCTTGCTAAGTTGCAAGGGTGGTTTCATCAGTTTCAAAATTTATTGCCAAAGTCCACTTGGATGCAATGCAATTTGGTTTTAGTTGAAGTATTCACCAATGTCGTCTCCTACGCCCATGAAGGAATGGCTCAGGAAACACCGATTGATATTGAAATTACGCTCGATAAAACTGAAAAATTTTTGGAGTTACGAATTTGGGACTATGGCAAGCCTTTTGATTTTCAGGCTGAAATCGAACGTGCTACCAGAGCGGCTCATATGAATAAAGACTTTGAAAATATTGAAGATATCCCCACTGGTGGTAGAGGTTTGATTATTGCCAAAACGATCGCTGATGATATTAAGTACGAGGCTATGGATGATGGTCGAAATTGTTTTGTGATGACTAAAGGTTTTTCTCGCGTTGAATGATAAAGGCGCTCAAACCCAAACCAAGAAAAATTTTAAAAGCGTTGCTTTGCAACGCTTTTAAAATTTTTCTTGGTTTGGGTTTTTTGTTTTAGCGTTTCAACCATAAAACAAAAGCAAATAACGCCACTGGGAATGTAATTGTGGAGATTGCAATTACATTCATTTCATCTGCTGTCAAACCATTTAATAATGACAAATTAGGCATGACATACTTGATGACAGCCGAAGCAATCGCTGAATAGACGAGCAACTGCAAGATAAATAAAAATTGTGAAAAGATTTTTAGAGCCATAACGTTAAGATTAAAAAGGTTGAGAAGCAACCTTTTTAATTAGTTTTTCTTTTTGCCACCTTCTTTTTCTTGAATCTCAGCTGGTACGGGGAATTGCTCAATTGGCTGTCCAGCTAACGCTCTTTCCATAAACTTGCGCCAAATTGGAACCACATACACTCCACCTGTCACGCCATTTGCCATTGGTGAATAATCATCATTACCAATCCAAATAGCCACAGCTAGCTGTGGTACATACCCGACAAACCAAGCATCGCGGAAATCAGAGGTTGTCCCAGTTTTACCTGCAACTGGTCTTCCGTCACTCATCTGTGCTTCCGTTGCTGTGCCATTAGTAACCACACCACGTAAGGCATCAGTTAAGTACGAGACAGCGATCGGATCGAGAATCAGTTCAGGTTTTGGCGTATTGTCCAAAACCAGATTGCCATTGCGATCGGTTACGCGGGCGATAAGTGTTGTCTTCGATTTATATCCACCACTGGCAAATACCGCGTAAGCTCCCGCCACTTCCATTGGCGTGACATCTGCTGCCCCAAGAGGTAAAGAAACAACAGGCTTAAGCGGACTATTGATTCCCAACTTGCGACAAATCGCAATTATATTCTCCGCACCAACCTCGATTCCTAACTTAATCGCGGGAATATTTCGAGAAACGGCGATCGCCTGACGAATACTGATCGGTCCCGAAAACTTATTGTCATAGTTGCGAGGTACATAGGGTTCATCGCCATCGGGGATAGTCATTGCACTATCGTCTATCACTGAGTCTGGCGTATAGTTACCAGTTGCAAATGCTGCATAGTAAACAAAAGGTTTAAACGAAGATCCTAATTGTCGTCTTGCGAGAACTGCACGGTTAAATTGATTTTTGTCAAAATCGCCGACACCACCTACTAACGCCTTCACAAAGCCAGTGCGAGGATCGACTGCTACTAGAGCTAATTGATCGGCATAGGCTCCGCGATCTACTAAATCTTTATGCCCCTCGGCGGCAACCTCTTCCGCAATGCGTTGCAACTTTAGATCGATTGTGGTCTGGACGCGCAATCCACCTTGCAAAACAACATCTTTACCGAATTTTTCCTCTAACTCGGCAGTTACAGCCTGTGATACATAAGGAACGCGACTAGCCTCGTAGGAGATCCCTTGCTTGCGAATGACAATTTTCTGAGCTTTAGCAGCTTTGATTTCGGCAGGTGTTGCCCATCCCAGCTCTGCTAGACGATCCAGGACCAAACCTTGGCGCTTCTTTGCTTCTGAATAATTATCAACAGGATTGAATACTGAAGGAGCTTGAATTGTTCCTGCTAACATTGCTGCTTCTCCAAGAGTCAAGTCAGCGGCAGATTTGCCAAAATAATTCTGAGAAGCTGTTTCTGCACCGTTAGTGTTTTTCCCCCAAAATACCTGATTAAGGTACATCTCCAGAATTTGTTCTTTGGTAAATACCTGCTCGACTCTCATTGCTAAGACAGCTTCGGCAACCTTACGATTCAGGCTACGTTCGTTAGATAAAAATAAGTTTTTGACTAACTGTTGTGTAAGGGTCGATCCACCTTCAACGGTTCCGCCTGCATTAAAGTTAGCTAAAATGGCGCGACCTATACCACTGGGATCGATGCCTTTGTGGGTGTAGAAGTAGGCATCTTCCATAGCCAGAACCGATCGCTTTAGATGTGGTGAGATGCGATCGAGGGTGACAACTTCACGGTTGACATCACCATGCAAGCGAGCAATTAATTCACCATTAATATCGTAAATGTAAGTGGTTTCAACAGGTACATAACCCTTAAGGACTCTAACGTCTGGGAGATCGCGAAAGCTGAGTGCTAAGCCGACCAGTCCACCTGCTACTGCTGCACCACCGATCATGATAATGCCAAGTAAAGTGCCACCAACAGCTTTGAGTGTGCCTTTTAAAATACTGCCTGTAAGAGACTGAGAACGCTCTACACTATTCGATGCCACAGTAATCTACCCTTTGTAACTCATGAGTAATCTTACTTCATTAATAAGTATTTCGTGCTAAAACCGAATTGAAAAACTGCAAAGCAGCTTTTCAATTCGGTTTTAGCGTCTTTGGGCAAGTTTGTCGTATACCAATTGCAGATCGACGTGGTGATGTGCGATCGCCACAAGGGTGTGATAAAACAAATCTGCTACTTCTGAAGCGATCGCATCGGGGTCGTCGTCTTTACAAGCCATCACTACTTCGGCAGACTCTTCACCAATTTTTTTTAATATCTTGTTATCGCCACCCGCAAATAGCTTGCATGTGTAAGAGCTTTCTTGTGGATGCTCGCGGCGATCGACAATAACTGTAAATAATTCTGATAAGGGATCGTTCATGTTCTAAAACCCATTTTTTATAGATATAGCCAAAACCCAAAAACTAGAGTCGGCGCGAAGCGCCGACTCTAGTTTTTGGGTTTTAGTATTTGTTCACGCAAAGCGTTAAGAAATAACTACTTAATGGAAACCTTACCGCCAGCTTCTTCGATTTGCTTCTTAGCAGCTTCAGCATCAGCCTTAGCCATAGCTTCCTTAACTGTCTTAGGAGCAGACTCAACTAGATCCTTCGCATCTTTTAGACCTAAGCCAGTGATTTCACGAACGATCTTAAGAACAGCAATCTTCTTGTCAGCAGGAACTTCGTCAAGTACCAAGTCAAAAGCAGTCTTTTCTTCAACTTCTTCAACGGCAGCAGCAGCACCAGGGGCAGCCATCATCATGCCACCAACAGGAGCAGCAGCAGAAACGCCGAAGGTTTCTTCGATCGCTTTAACCAATTCAGAAGCTTCAAGAAGGCTCAAAGACTTTAGTTCTTCAATAATGCTATCGATTTTTGCAGACATAGTTTTTCTCTTTAGTTAGTTTAGATTAGGTTGATAATTCGTAATTGATAATTCGTAATTGATAATTCGTAATTAGCAATTGTTCTAAGCAGCTTCTTTTTCGGAAACAGCCTTGATTGCTCTGCCCAGAGATTGGGGAACCTCTTTGATACCGATCGCGATCTTGGCGGTAACCGCATTGATTGCGCCAGCAATTTGAGCAATAAGTACTTCCTTAGAAGGCAGATCGGCGATCGCCTGCAAGTCTTTTGCAGTAAGAGCACGACCCTCTAAGACACCGCCACGTAATTCGGTTTTCTTAGATTCCTTTTGGAAAGCTTGGTATGCCTTAACAGCACCACCAATGTCTTCTTTGACAAACAAACAAGCAGAAGGCCCAACTAGAAAAGATTCAAGAGGCTTCCATTCAGGAGTTTCTGAAATTGCTTGCTTGAGCAAGGTGTTTTTGGTGGTTCTGCACACCGTTCCTGTAGGACGTAGTGAGCGACGGAGCTTGGTAATCTCTGCCACTGACAAAGTCGAAAAGTCAATCACCATGACCATTTGAGTTCCTTCAAACTCTTTGGTCATTTCTCCGACTAAAAATTTCTTCTGGTCTAGGGTCTTACCCATATATTTCTCACCTCCTGTGTTTTGGCGTTAGGAATAATGCTGCAAAGAACTACTATTCTTAACTGTGAATCTTTAAAGTCATCAAAAAAGCCTCGTCATTTCACAGACCGAGGCTCAAAAAACTATTCCAAGATTGGAATCTTTTTCAAATCACCTCGGCAGGAAATTAAGCCATTAGCACCTGCTGTCTATGGAGCTATTCAGTTGTAGAAATTTTGTTCTAGGCTTATTACAACAATTAGACTTAGATTTTTGATTTTTCTTGTAAAGAATTTGAATTATGCTTCTGCGAGTTTGAGATCGCGCAATGCAGAAACATCAACTTCGATCGCAGGTCCCATGGTTGCAGATACATAGAGCGATCTCCAATATCTACCCTTTGCGCCAGAAGGACGATTGCGATCGATCGTTTCTTGCAAAGCCTTGAGGTTCGACAATAGGTCTTCTGCGGGAAATGCTGCCTTGCCAAACAGGATGTGCACAATGCCAGTACGATCGGCACGGAATTCAAGCTTACCAGCTTTGAATGCGTTGATTGCGCCACCCAAATCAGTAGTTACCGTACCACCTTTAGGTGAAGGCATCAAGCCTCTTGGACCCAGCAACTTACCGAGTTTGGCAACTTGAGGCATCATATCAGGTGTAGCAATCAGCAAATCAAAATCCATTCTGCCCTTGCTGATTTCATCAATTAGCTCTTCAGAACCAGCAATGTCTGCACCTGCGGCAGTTGCTTCAGCAACCTTTTCACCACGAGCAATAACTGCTACACGAATTGTTTGTCCTGTTCCCTTCGGTAAAGTAACCGTTGTCCGTAGTTGTTGATCTGCATATTTAGGATCGATTCCTAACCTTACATGCGCTTCTACAGATTCGGGAAACTTAGCGGTTGCAGTTGCCTTTACTAGTTCCAGAGCTTCTATAGGAGAATAGGGACGCTCTTCCACTTTGCTGAGAGCTTCTCTCAGACGCTTTGATACTTTCTTTGCCATGATTACTCCTTTGGGGTGCGATCGGAAAAATTAATTCCCTCCCCCAGCTAAAATTTACTTTTACTTAATTCCGATATAAATATCAGAAGAGCTAGAAACTAAGCGCTAATAGTAACGCCCATGTTCTTTGCTGTACCTTCAATAATCTTCATTGCTGCATCAATGTCATTTGCATTGATATCAGGCATCTTTGTCTCCGCAATTTGGCGAAGTTGGTCTCTAGAAATGGAACCAACCTTTTTACGGTTGGGTTCAGCAGATCCAGATGTAATACCAGCCGCTTTTTGAATGAGAACTGATGCAGGAGGTGTTTTCAGAACGAAAGTAAAGCTGCGATCTTCATATACTGATATTTCTACAGGAATGACCATGCCTGCTTGATCGGCAGTACGGGCGTTATATTCCTTACAAAACATCATGATATTTACACCATGTTGCCCCAGAGCAGGACCAACTGGTGGTGTTGGACTTGCCTTGCCAGCATTGAGCGCTAGCTTGATAACTGCTGTAACTTTCTTAGCCATTTGCTTTCTTAGCCACTTTAATAATAGCCGTTAAAAAATTTACTAAAAGCTCCGCAAACCTAGGTTTGTGTGAATTAATTTCGGATTAATTTTGCTTTTGAACCTGATTGAACTCTAGTTCTACGGGCGTGTCTCTTCCAAAAATTGAAAGAAGGGCTTTCAGTTTACTGCGCTCTGGGCTAACTTCCACCACTTCACCTTCAAAGTCTTTGAAAGGTCCAGTAAGCACTTTGATCTTGTCGCCTTGAGCCATATCAATCTTAAGAACGGGCTCTTGTTCGACTGTGACGCGGAAGATTCTTTCGACTTCTTTTTCTGTCAGAGGACGAGGTTTAACATGTCCGCGACCACGACCATAGTGTCTTTTTTGTTCTGTTCCGACGAAGTTAATTACATGGGGGGTGCTTTTCACAGCAAGCCATGCGTCGTCATCAACTTCTAACTGTCCGATTTCATTCCTGACAGTTTTTATCTGAATCAGAACATATCCAGGAAATATTTTTTCCTCAGAAGTAAGCCGACTACCATCTTTTCTTAGTTTGACTGTCGGTGTCTGCGGAATTTCAATTTGCTTGATCCTATCTTCAACATCAAGGGTTTTGATGCGTTGTTCTAGGCTTGACTTGACCTTTTTTTCGCAACCTGAAGCAATCTGTACGGCATACCATTGAAACAGTACGTCTGATTCTTCTTGATTACTAGATGAGTGGTCGATGTCCTCGGTAAACATTATTGAAACACCTGCAATGCGATCGCCTTAAACAAAGCATCAATCAAATAAACAAAGGTTGCAACGGCAACGATCATCAAAAGAACAGACGCAGACTCACTAATAAGTTGCTGGCGTGTGGGCCAAACAATCTTGCCGAATTCGGCTTTGGAATCTGCAAAAAGTTTAAATATGCTAGAAGATTCAGATGATGAATCTGATTCAGCTTTTGATACTTCTTTTGGTTGCTCTTTTAGTTCGTTTTTCGTCATAGCGGCAACTCTTGCGATCCCTTTACAATCTTTGTAAATGCGGTTTGTCTAAATACAATCTTGTAAACAATCTTGTAAAAGTGGTGAAGCGCGCCCTGGAGGACTCGAACCTCCGACATCAGGTTTTGGAGACCTGCGTTCTACCAACTGAACTAAGGACGCACGTAGTAAAAACACAATTTTGATACGTAACCAGCTATATCAAATGTATCAAAATAGTATTTGATACCTAGTATAACTTTAGATGGCTCTATAGTGGTCGATCAAATCGTTGTTTAAGACGAGTTGCTTTACCAACAAGGTCACGTAAGTAGTAGAGCTTGGCACGACGAACTTTACCACGACGAATCACTTTGATGCTTTCAATTTGTGGAGAGTGCAGCAAGAAGGCTCGCTCAACTCCAATGCCTTGAAATACTCGACGTACTGTAATGACAGAGTTAATGCCAGAACCACGTCTCGCGATGATTACGCCTTCGTAAGGTTGAGTGCGTTCTTTGCCGCCCTCTTTGATCCTAACTCCAACCTTAACAGTATCCCCTACATAAATTGTAGGTAGATCCGTTTTGATATATTCCGCTTCAATTGAGCGGATGATTTCAGAAGCGTTCATGAGGAATGCCAAAAAAGTCGCGATCATCTATGTTAGAGCATGAATGATCTAATGTCTATAAGTTTTGCAAAAAAAAGTTTAGATATAGCGTGAAGCAATATATCTAAACTTTTTTACGTAGGCTAGAGCTTGGTGGAAGTTGGCTATTTTTTTGTTCGTTTTGGCGGATTTCAATAATTTCTGAGGCTGTGGCTTGTAAGGTGCGATCGCGATAGGGAATAGCCGCACGAGTCTTGAGAAAGGCTGCCTCAGTGTCAGAGATAGGTGGTAGTGGTGTGGGCGGTAAAGCGGCGATCGTGCTGGGGGATTTACGTCCGACAGGGGCGATCGCCCCAATTTGTAATCCAGCCATCAGCATGGCAGCACGAACAGCGGCGGATGAGGAATAAGTAACGAGATAGCCGTCGGGTTTGAGGCGGTTGGCTAAATGTTGGATAAATTCTACTGTCCAGAGTTGGGGACAATGGGGCGGCGAGAAGGGATCGAGAAAAATAGCATCTGCCCATTTGGGCGGAACTTGGCTAATAGTTTGCCTTGCATCACCAATAAACAGGTGTAAAGATAAATCTTCAGTTTCGACGAATTGACTTTCGGCTGCGGTTTTGAGGATTTGGGCGATCGCTGTTTGCCAAATATCTACTAGTCCAGTAGCGATCGCTTTTTGTGGGACTTCGAGATTGTTTTCGAGGGCGATGATGTGGAGATTGGCAATGCGATTTTGTAATTCTGATACAGAGGCGATCGCGGCGGCGCTGTTATAACCTAAGCCATAACAAACATCAAGGATGTTGAGTTGAGTTTGAGATTTGGCTTTTTCGGCAATTTTGGCAGGAATAACAAATTTAGCTTCGGCTTCGTGTTTTGCGCCATGAGAGCTATGAAATGTTTCTTGAAAGGCTTCTGACCAAAAAGTGACAGATCCATCTTTGGTAGGGAAAAGTGAAAGTGTATCCATAAGCCATTTGTGATATTCAAAGCGATATTTTCAGCACTTAGTGCTGAAAATATCGCTTTGAATTATAGCGATCTAAAACAGATCTAAATCAGTTACAGCACCTTTGCTGCTGGTCGAAACAAGCTTGGCATATTTTGCCAAAACCCCCTTGGTGTAGCGAGGTGTAGGAGCCTTCCAATTTGCACGACGACTGGCTAGTTCCTCGTCGCTGACATTGAGTTGAATCAAGCGCTGATGAGCATCAATCGTGATCGAGTCACCTTCATTTACTAAGGCGATCGTACCACCCACAAAAGCTTCAGGGGCGACGTGTCCGACTACCATGCCATAGGTTCCACCAGAGAAGCGTCCATCGGTGATTAAGCCCACGGAGTCACCTAAACCAGCACCGATAATGGCACTGGTTGGCGCTAGCATTTCGCGCATCCCAGGACCTCCCTTGGGTCCTTCGTAGCGAATGACGAGAATATCACCTGCATTGATCTTGTTATCGAGAATGGCGGCAAGGGAATCTTCTTCTGATTCAAAAACACGAGCGGGACCAGTGATAATCGGATTTTTGACACCAGAGATTTTTGCCACTGCACCTTCTTCAGCAAGGTTTCCTCTAAGGACGGCGAGATGTCCTTGCTTGTACATGGGGCGATCCCAAGGACGGATCACGTTTTGATCGGCACGAGGCTCGGCAGGAATATCTTTTAGCACTTCTTCAATGGTTTGACCAGTAATCGTGATGCAGTCACCATGTAATAAGCCATGAACTAAAAGCATCTTCATCACTTGAGGAATGCCACCTGCTTTATGAAGATCGGTTGCTACATACTTTCCTGATGGCTTGAGGTCACAGAGTACGGGAACACGCTCGCGGATACGCTCGAAATCATCAAGATTCCATTCGACTTCTGCGGAATGGGCGATCGCCAAAAAGTGTAAGACTGCATTTGTCGAACCACCAACAGCCATCACAACCGAAATTGCATTTTCGATGGACTTACGGGTGATGATGTCGCGAGGCAACAAATTATTACGAATTGCATTTACTAAAACAGTGCCAGCCAATTCAGTATTAGCTGCTTTTTCGGGAGCAACCGCAGACATTGTAGAGGAATACATCAAGCTCATGCCCATCGCTTCAAATGCCGATGACATCGTGTTTGCTGTGTACATTCCTCCGCAAGAACCTGCTGTCGGGCAAGCATTGCGCTCAACTGCATTTAGTCTGGCTTCATCAATTTTGCCAGCGCTAAATTGACCAACCGCTTCAAAGGAACTAACTACGGTTAAATCTTCGCCATCAAGATGCCCGGGCTCGATTGTGCCACCATAGACAAAAATCGCGGGAATGTTCATGCGTGCCATCGCGATCATCGCTCCAGGCATATTCTTATCGCACCCGCCGATCGCTAAAACGCCATCCATGCTCTGACCAGTACAGGCAGTTTCGATAGAGTCTGCAATTACGTCACGTGAGACGAGAGAATATTTCATTCCCTCGGTTCCCATAGAGATCCCATCGCTAATTGTGATCGTGCCAAAAACTTGAGGCATCCCATTAGCCGCACGAATCCCTGCTTCAGCACGGATGGCTAGAGGCGCAATGCCCATATTACAAGGGGTGATCGTACTGTGAGCGCTTGCTACACCAACAATAGGTTTAGTAAAATCTGAGTCTTCGAAACCAACTGCGCGTAACATGGCGCGGTTTGGCGATCGCTGCACACCTTCGGTAATTGCACGACTGCGGCGATTATCGGACATAGTTCAAAATCTCTTGAGTTAGCTTAACTAAAACATTTTAGAATTTTTAGACCCTAGCATAATAAATTTGGACTATCGACAATTACCAGATGCAATTACCCAATCGTTTTGACCGATACGCTTTTCTCAGTGTCACTGCAGTGACCATGGGGCTTTTACTATATGGCTGTGGTGAAAGTAAGGTTTCTCAATGTAACAAAGTTGTTACTGTTGCTAATAAGACTAAAACTTTAGCAGTTCCCAAGGATGTAACGGGTTTTGTGTCACTTGCTGAAAATATCGATCAAATTCGTATAGAAGTACAGGCAGTAGCAGTGCAAGACTCGAAACTCAAGGAATTGCAAGTGCAGTTATTAGGTATGTACGGGGATGTTTCCCAAGCTCTGAAGGCTAAGGCTAAGGCGACGGAGGCTAAAGATAAAAATGCCTTGGACAAGGCTAAGCAAGATTTAGAAACTTCAGTGGGGAAAGAAAACGATATCGTTGATCGCCTTAACGCCTTGTGTACCAAATAGATAAGAATGAGGCTTTACGCCATTCTTATCTTCTGAGATTTTTGAACCAAGACTGTAATAATTCTTGACATTTATGTTCGCGTATTCCTGCAATCGCTTCCAGCTTATGAAAAGACACAGGACTATCGGGTAAATTTGCCACAGTCCTAATCGATCCTGATTTCGGATCGTCTGCGCCATAGACTAAAGTACTAATCCGTGCCTGCAAGATAGCTCCCGCACACATTGGACAAGGCTCCAAGGTGACATAGAGCGTACTGCCAGTCAGGTGCCAATCTTGTAATACTCGCGCCGCCTCACGAATCGCCACAATTTCAGCATGGGCAGTGGGATCTCGTTCTCGTTCTTTGCGATTTACACCAGTCGAGATCTCCTCCCCCAAACGATTTACAATCACTGCACCCACGGGAATTTCTCCCATAGATCCTGCTTCTTTTGCTAAAGCGATCGCTCGATCCATCCAAATTTGATGGATTGCTAGATTTTCAATCATTTTTTCTATCTCAGATCCCAAAATTATTAAGGGTTCAGCAATTCAATAAATAACTGATTTTTGATGGTGCGGCTTTGCCGCGCCATCAAAAATCAGTTATTTGCCCTAAGCTGTGAAGCCTAGTTAATAATTTTTGGGCTTAATGTTACATTTCCCGCCATTTTTTTGCAAAATGGTATTAGTCCTGAATTGAGTCTTCTATGTCCCTAGAACCGATCGCTTTAACTACACCACTTTTTTATGTCAACGATCGCCCACATATTGGTAGCGCTTACCCCACGATCGCTGCCGATGCTTTTGCACGGTTCTATCGGCTCAAAGGACATCCAGTCATGTTTGTAACTGGTACAGATGAACACGGACAAAAAATTCAGCGCACTGCCGAAAAAAATCATCTATCGCCCCAAGAACATTGCGATCGTACCGTCGCCGAATTTTATTCACTCTGGGAAAAATTTAATATTCGTTTTGATCGGTTTACGCGGACTACTGCCCCGAAGCATCAAGCGATCGTAAATGAATTTTTTCAACGGGTTTATGATGCGGGTGATATTTACTTAAATCAGCAAAAGGGCTGGTACTGCGTCGCTTGCGAAGAATTTAAAGAAGAGCGCGAACTCCCCGAAAGCCATCATTGCCCAATCCATACTAACGTCGTCTGTGAATGGCGCGACGAACCAAATTATTTCTTTCGTCTTTCGAAATATCAAGATGCACTAGATGCATTTCACGAAGCTCATCCTGACTTCATTCAACCCGAAAGCCGTCGTAACGAAGTTCTTGGCTTTATGAAACAAGGCTTACAGGATTTTTCGATTTCCCGCGTTAACCTTGATTGGGGTTTTCCGATTCCCACCGATCCCACCCATACGATCTACGTGTGGTTCGATGCTTTGTTGGGCTATGTCACAGCACTACTAGATCCTGACGATGAACCGACTCTAGAAAATGCCCTTAAAAAGTGGTATCCCTTCAATCTGCACATTATCGGTAAAGATATATTAAGATTTCATGCGATTTATTGGCCAGCGATGCTCATGTCTGCTGGACTGGCTTTACCAAAGCGGGTGTTTGGTCATGGTTTGTTAACAAAAGATGGCTTGAAAATGGGTAAAACTTTGGGCAATACCATCGATCCCTATGAGCTAGTCGATCGCTTTGGAGCCGATCCAATTCGCTATTACTTCTTAAAAGAAATTGAATTTGGTAAAGATGGGGACTTTAACGAAGATAGATTTATTGCGATCGTTAATGCCGATCTCGCTAATAGTCTGGGTAATTTGCTAAATCGCACCCTTGGAATGGTTAGTAAATATTGCCAACAAACCATACCCTCATACGATCCCCACGATCCCAGTGAGGTGTCGGAATTAATTCGTCCAGTTATCAAACAAGCTACATCTTTAGGCGATCGCGTTGCTCTCGATTACGAGAATCTCAACTTTCGTGAAGCTTGCGAGAAAATCTTAGAACTGATCTGGAATTGCAACAAATTAATTGACGAAACCACACCTTGGAAGCAATTTAAAGCAGGCAAACAGCAAGAAGTTAATGAAACTTTGTATACCTTACTAGAAGCGGTAAGAATCTCTGTTTACCTCCTGTCGCCAATTATGCCAAAACTAAGCATTGCGGCGTATAAACAATTAGCCCTAGCTTTTAGTGAAACAGATCCCCCTGATTGGAGTCATACAAATTGGGGAATACTAAAATCAGGTCAAGTCTTAGATTCCCCAACTCCGATTTTTCAACGCATTGAAAATAATAATTAATTGCATAAATTTTTTAACAGTTGAGTTTCTTGAATTTAATGCTTAAACTCATATGACCATAAGTAGATCTACTTCTCTGAGTATATTTACTTATGGTGTATAATCAAGAATAAGTTATAAAAGTGGTTTACCTGTTTTTATAAACTTTGCATAAAAAATCGTTTTTAATTTTAAAATCACTTTAAATTTATTTTTTAATAATTTTTTAATAGTCTTGGGATAAGACTTAATTACTTTGTTAAGAGTTACTTTTAACGTCCGATGCTAATTCTGAATGAACTATGCGTCAGTTTATTAAAAAGTTTTAAGAGGTTTCTCTGAATTAGGTAAACGAATTAGATAAACAATTAGGACGGTTTTAAGTACCAATGCTAATACCCAAGCTTCATCCCACAGCACTAGATAATAAACGTTTTATAGGCAAAAGTATGTTACCTTTCGAGCAGGATTCTGGTTTCAAGCCAGACCAAATTTTAGAAAATCGAGGGCGAGTTGCCATCTTCATCGATGGCTCAAATCTTTTCTACGCAGCTTTGCAATTAGGCATTGAAATCGACTACACCAAGTTGCTTTTATGTCTTACCGATGGTTCGCGCTTACTACGGGCTTTTTTCTATACAGGCGTCGATCGTACTAATGAGAAGCAACAGGGCTTTTTATTATGGATGCGCCGCAATGGTTATCGAGTTATTTCTAAGGAACTCGTACAACTGCCAGATGGTTCTAAAAAGGCCAACCTTGATGTCGAAATCGCTGTAGACATGATGGCTTTGATCGGTTCCTATGATACGGCGGTACTGGTCAGCGGTGATGGGGATCTTGCTTATGCTGTTGATGCAGCTAGCTATCGCGGAGTGCGCGTTGAGGTTGTCAGCTTGAGATCGATGACCAGCGATCATCTAATTAATGTTGCCGATCGTTATGTCGATCTTGAAGCAATTAAAGAGGATATTATGAAAATATCGCGTCCTCAAGCTTCATCAACCCCATCTATTGCTAGCTATACATACAGACCAATCTCTGGGATTGCGGCTCTAGATAATGATAGCAATGCTTAGTAACCAACTTTAGATAACAGCTATTGTTGGGATTCTATAGAAAACTAATTTCAAAAACATTGACAGAAGTTGCCATTGTCAATATATTATAGAGTTCGCTGTAAAATATGCCGTCTTCGTAATTTGCTCCTGCTGATTGTAGCTAACCCACTGCATAGGACGCACGCTCTCGCGAAGATTGTTGTTTTGTACAGCTACCTGTCCATCCAAAAGATTCCTCAAAACGGGCTTTTAGGGAGAACACAAAATTGAAAACTGACAACAAATTGGGAGACTTATAGTGGCTCGCATTGCAGGAGTTGACCTTCCTCGTGACAAGCGCATCGAAATAGGACTAACGTACATATACGGAATCGGTCTAACTAGCGCCAAAAAAATCTTAGCAGCTACCAAAATAAACCCTGATACAAGGGTAAAAGAGCTTACTGATCCTGAAGTAACGACTTTACGCCAAGAGGTAGAATCTAACTTTCAAGTAGAAGGCGATCTGCGTCGTCTCGAAGGTTTAAGCATCAAACGTCTAGTAGACATTGGTTGCTATAGAGGTCGTAGACATCGTATGGGTCTTCCTGTTCGCGGACAGCGTACTCGCACCAATGCCCGTACTCGCCGTGGCGGTCGTCGTACAGTCGCAGGTAAGAAGAAGGCTCCAGGTAAGAAGTAAGTAAGGATTAATACGAAACAATGGCTCGTCAAACAACCCGTAGAACTGGCGCACGCAAAAATAAGCGCAATGTCCCTAATGGAGTCGCTTATATCCAGTCTACTTTTAACAACACAATCGTCACGATCGCCGACACTGTTGGCGATGTGATTTCTTGGTCTTCGGCTGGTGCTAGTGGATTTAAGGGCGCGAAGAAGGGCACTCCATTTGCAGCGCAAACTGCGGCAGAATCTGCTGCGAGAAGAGCGATAGAGCAAGGAATGCGTCAAGTTGAAGTGATGGTAACAGGTCCTGGATCTGGCCGTGAAACTGCGGTAAGAGCTTTACAAGCTGCTGGTTTGGAAATCACTTTGATCCGTGACATTACTCCAATTCCTCATAATGGCTGCCGTCCTCCTAAGCGTAGACGTGTTTAATTGAATTACGAATTAGCAATTGCGAATTAAAAAATATCAATTCGTAATTCGTAATTCGTAATTAACCCAAGTATTTACCATTGATAGCCTAATTGCGATCGTTGGTAAAACTTAAATTCTAACTTTTTAATTCTCCCAGTCCCTTTGATTTTCGTTTACTCTTGCAGACTAAGTCGGTACAAATATGGCACAGTTTCAGGTTGAGTGCGTTGCATCCCATACAGAAAAAGACAATAGCCAGTACAGCCAATTCGTACTGGAACCACTAGATCGGGGGCAAGGCATTACCATTGGAAATGCGCTCAGACGAGTATTGCTCTCCAATCTTGAGGGTGCGGCCGTCACAGCTGTTCGCATTGCTGGGGTCAACCATGAGTTCGCGACGATTCCAGGCGTGCGGGAAGACGTTTTGGATTTGATGCTCAATCTTAAAGAACTGGTGTTGAAGTCTTATAGCTCGGCACCACAGATCATTCGTTTGGTAGAGCGCGGTCCAAAGCTAGTTATGGCTACTAGTTTCCATTCTTTGCCATCGGACATTGAAATCGTTAATCCTAACCAATACATTGCAACTCTTAGTGAAGGCGCAACTTTGGAAATGGAGTTAACGATCGAGCGTGGCAAAGGCTATCGTTCGGTAGATCGTTCTAAAGAAGATCATAATTCTCCGATTGATACTCTCAAGATTGATGCTGTGTTTATGCCTGTGCGTAAAGTCAAGTATGAGATTAAGGACGCTCGGATCGGTGATGCGATTAACAAAGAGAGTCTGCAAATCGATATTTGGACAAACGGCAGCATTACACCTCAAGAAGCGCTTAGCCAAGCTGCTAGTGTGCTAGTGAATTTGTTCTCGCCCTTGCAAGAAATTACCCTTGCGCCTTCTCTGCCTCAAGAGCGAGATGAGCAAGATGAAACCAAGCAAATTCATATTGAAGAATTGCAACTGTCAGTCAGAGCTTACAACTGTCTCAAACGTGCACAGATTAATACTGTTGCCGATTTGTTGGAATACACCCAAGACGATTTACTGGAAATCAAAAACTTTGGTCAAAAGTCGGCTGAGGAAGTTATGGATGCCCTCAAACAGCATCTGGGCTTAACCTTAACTGAATCCAAAGCTTCTAAAGCTCTGTAAAAAGTTCCTCTCATATCCATCTAGTACACACCTATGCGTCATCGTTGTAAAACTCCCCAGCTTAATAAAGCTGCCGATCAGCGCAAAGCTCTTCTACGTGCTTTGACGACTGAGCTAATCCTCAGAGGCGAAATCAAGACCACTAGAGCAAAAGCTGATGCTGTTCGCACCACTGCGGATCACATGATCACGCTTGCTAAGGATGGTTCTTTGCATGCTCGCCGTCAAGCGATCGCCTACCTATACGACATCTCAGTTAAGGATGGCGAACCTGTTAGCGATCGCCCTATGACTAAAACCAAGCAAGAACAGTTACCTGAAGAAGAGCGTGTGACTAGCTTAGTTGACCTACTGTTTAGCCAAGCTAAAGAACGCTATGCCGATCGCAATGGTGGCTATACACGTATTGTTCGCACGGTCAGCCGTCGCGGTGACAATGCTGAAATGGCGATCTTGCAACTCGTATAAACTTCAAAATACCTGAAGATGTTCTCTGCTGATTCTGAGTCTTCTCACCGTGTTGCTTTAGTTATTCAATACTTAGGTACACACTTCTATGGGTGGCAAAGACAGCCAAATCATCCCAGTGTGCAACAAACGATTGAAGAAGCGATCACTAAGATTTGTGGAAAAGCAACCGTTTTGCATAGTGCAGGTAGGACTGATACAGGAGTTCATGCTGCGGCTCAAGTAGCGCATTTTGATACGTCAAGCATGATCCCTCCCCAACGTTGGGCAAAGGTACTTAATAGTTATTTGCCTGAAGGTATCTTGATCTGTGGATCGACAGAAGTTGCCCACGACTGGCACGCAAGATTTTCGGCAACATGGCGGCGTTATCGTTACACGATTTACACCGCAGCAATCCCGAATCTGTTTGTAAAGCCTTTTAGTTGGCACTACTACCACAATCTCCTTGATGAAAAGCTGATCCATCAAGCCTTGCAACCGATGTTAGGCGAGCAGGACATGGCAGCATTTCAAAGAGCAGGTTCGAGCCGTCCCCATAGTCGTCTTGAGCTTCAAGAATCGATATGTTGGCGGAATGGTGATTTTGTCCATGTGGAAGTTCAAGCAAGTGGCTTTTTGTACGGCATGATCCGTTTGTTAGTAGGGCAATTAGTCGATGTAGGGTGTTCGCGCCTGAGTGTCGAAGCCTTTACGAGCATATGGCAAGAAAAACGCCGTATCGAGGTTAAGTATGCTGCTCCACCGCAAGGACTGTGCTTATTGGCGATCGGCTATGCTGATAACCCATTCGCTGAATTCGCATCGCGCAAGCAAACGTTAGGTTTAAATGATAATCAAGTACTTACCTTGGTTTGAAATTTGCAAAGGCGTTTCCAAAATAAAAATTTCATAGATAAATTTCGCTTGTAGAGAAACTAATGACTACAACTACACTTACTCCTAATAAAAGCTACTTACCAAAAGATCCAGATCGTAAATGGTACGTTATCGATGCGGAAGGTCAGCGTCTTGGACGGCTTGCTAGTGCGATCGCGGTAATCCTACGCGGCAAAAATAAGCCCATCTATACGCCCCACTTAGATACTGGTGATTTCGTCGTTGTGATCAACGCCGAAAAAATTGCCGTAACTGGTAAAAAATCTACCCAAAAGCTATACAGAAGACATTCTGGTCGCCCAGGTGGGATGAAGGAAGAGACCTTTGACAAGGTAATCGCTCGCGTCCCCGAGCGCGTTCTCGAACATGCGATTAAAGGTATGTTGCCAAAGAATACCCTCGGTCGTCAGCTTTTCACCAAGCTCAAGGTTTATAAGGGTGCTAGCCATCCCCATGAGGCTCAACAGCCCGAAACCTTGGTCATCAATACCATTCCATCGCTGAAGTAGGAGAAATCACAGATGTCAGATACCGAACGTTCTAATCGTGCTGTTTACTGGGGAACTGGTCGTCGTAAGACCGCGATCGCCCGCGTACGCCTCGTCCCAGGTGAAGGCAAAATCGTAATCAACGGCAAACCAGGTGATCTGTATTTGCAGTTCAACCCTAGCTACATCTCAGGTGTAAAGGCTCCTTTAGAAACCTTGGGCTTGGAAAATGAGTACGATGTTTTGGTCAACGCTCATGGTGGCGGTGTAACTGGTCAAGCTGATGCGATTCGCTTGGGTGTTGCTCGTGCATTGTGCGAACTTGCTCCTGAAAATCGTAAGCCTCTCAAAGTTGAAGGCTACATGACTCGAGATCCTCGTTGTAAGGAACGTAAGAAGTATGGGCTTAAGAAAGCTCGTAAAGCTCCTCAATACTCGAAGCGGTAATAAAAAAGAGAGATGGTATATATTCATCTCTCTTTTCAAAGCCCAAATAAATAGAGGCGGCGCTTAGCGCCGCCTCTATTTATTTGGGCTTTATATCTAACCTGCTAGCAAAGACTTCCTAGAAAGAGAAAGTAGTACGAATTACGCCAACAGTTGCAGTACCGTTACGGGAATCGCTACCTTGGTTAAACACAAAGAATACCCCAGGGGTAATGCTGATGTTCTTGGTGACAGAGAAGCGGTAAAAAGTTTCGAGTTGGTAAGGAGTAGTAGGACTAGTTAAGCTAACAAAATTTGGAATTACACCCAAAACTGCTCCACTGGCACTTGAGGTAAAGAGAGGTTGACCAAAGCTAATAGCTGCCAAGTCTCCCTCAGCAAACAAGTCCTTGCCAGAGATAGAAGCTAACCAACTAGTGTTAGTTGTGGAAAGCTGCGAAACACTAGCGACTTTGCCGTCAATAAATGTTGCAGAACCCCAAAGATTGAAAGTGAATTTCTTGGTGACATCCCAAATCAAACTACCAACAATTGTATTACTGTTGAACTCAGAATTTGAAAACCCAGGAGTGGTGCTTGAATTTAAGCCTGCTCCGAGACTACCACCTGTAGTAAAAGCGTTAGCATAGGTGATACCAAAAGTCAGGGTTTCAGCAGGCTTCAAGACTAACTGAGCGATAATCTTGGTGTCACCACCAGTGACTCCACCTCGACCAGTTACAAGAGCGGCATTGGATGCGCTATAGGCGGCTTGGAAGCTAACTTTGTCAGAAATCTTCCAGTCAAAACCTGCGACGGCTGGATTTCCACTCGATGCAATACGAATCGCAGGATTGAATCGTCCAAAGCGAGAAATTGTTCCTTGGCTATCGCTTTCAAGCGGATTAAGGGGATTGATGATATCTTCTGTTTGACCAATTGGAGCTATGTAAGCCGTGAAAGAATCACCAATTGGGAATTTGTAATACAGACGGTTAATTTCAAATGTATTGTTGGGAGTACCGCTTTCAAAAGACAAACGGCTGGCATTGGGAACACCTAAGGCATCGCCGAGGTTAGGCGTATTGCTCGCTTGCAAACGAGTTCTCAACAAATCTTTGCCAGTGAAACTGGTATCAAGGTTCAATCGTACACGGTAGCTGAAGATAGTATTAGTTCTATCAGCTCCGCCAGGAGGTAGTAGTGTACCATTTGAACCAGAAACACCATCAGAAGCCGCAGCCAGACCAAAGATTGCTTCGCCGCGTAGTTTGGTGGTGGTAGAAAACTGTTGTGCTTCGAGCTTAGCGGTCTTAGCATCAAGGGCATCGACGCGACCGCGAAGAGTTGCTAGTTCAGCTGCAAATTCTTCTTGAAGTTTTTGTAAAGTAGCAAGATCTTCTTTGCTGACTTTATCAGCTAAGCCTGCGGAGATAATTTCGTTGATTTTGTCCAAACAAGCATTCAAACCTGCGGCAAATTCATAGCGGCTGGCTGCTTGTTTGCCACGGAAAGTGCGATCGGGGTAACCAGCGATACAACCGTAGCGCTCTACCAACGATTGCAATGCGGTGAAAGCCCAATCAGTAGGCTTGACATCGCTGAGTTGAGATACTGAGGTAACGTTTTGAGAAACAGCGTTTGGACGTAACTGTTCTTGTTCGATAAGCGTGTCATTACCAACAGAGTTGATAATTTCCGATGTATTTGTATTACTGTCACTTTTAAGAGAAGCTTGTGTTTCGGCGTTAGCAACGCCCCCCATGAGAGCAACAGCAGCAGAAATTACGACTGGAGTAATTAAACTATAATTTTTCTTTGAAATATTAGTCATTGAAAATATCATTCCTCACAACGTAGACAGTGTTGCATTTAATTTGGGGAAATGTAACACTAATTACGTTTTTCAATTAAGGTTTGGTATACCCATTAATTATGTGTATGCGACCTATAGAGAAAAGTCTTTACTAATCATGTATAAGATTGTTGACAAGCTTTTTAGTATTAACTCATTCAACCCTAACGATTAGTTTTGTCGATTAAAATTTTTTGTTTTTAATATTGGCAAGAATGAAAAACTAAGAGATCGCAATGCTGTCAAGTATTTCTACGATGCGCCACATTTTATCTAGTTATCTCTATGATTTAACAACAAAGCCCCGTATAACGGGGCTTTGTTGTTAAATATATGTTTTTATCAGCAAAAAATTTGAATCTGTGAGTATTTGGAGTCAGTTCGCAAACTCTAAAACATAATAATTAGTAATAATTATTTAGTCTGCTTTAATTCTCTCGATGCCACGATCGAGGACTTGATAATAAAGTGGCAAATATCCAGATTTTATGCCACCTTCTTCTTTTGCTTTCTCTAAATTACCTTTTAGAGTGTGACTATTGTGAACGCTATAGATCTCGTAATGATCGCCAACAAATACATAGTCAGCCACATCGGTAAACTCTTCGCCTTTGAGTAGCTGCCAAAGATCGTTCGCATAAACAAAGTGATAATCTGCTAAATCTGGACTTGAGGAGGGACGTTCTACTGCGGCAGAGATCTCTGCGGTGTAATGGGGATTGGTATTTGAGGGAGGAACAATTTTGCTGGTGACGTTGCGATAGAAACAGCTTTCGTTATAACAAAACCTCAATTTTGCCATTTTGTTTTTGATTGTTTCAAAACGATCGACGATTTGAATTGAAGTAGGTTCAGATGCCTCAGATACATTGCCGCCAAAAGAGTTTGTAAAGGTTATGCCAAGGCAAATTACACAAATCAAAAATATGCTGGCAAGCGATCGCCATTGTTTAATCGTCATAAGATTCTTGGTTACTATTAAGATGCCAGTAGAAGAATGCTTTGCGTGTCTCTAAATAAATAGTTCGAATATTAATAGTTCAAATATTAGTTATTGATATTTTGGAAAGCGGCAAAGGGGAGGGCAGCAGCGATCGCTTTAGGTACAGATCCAGCCAAAGCTCTTACCGCCATACCCCATAACTTAGCGGGGTCTAAATCAGGGCTGAGCATTTGCCAGATTCGCATTAGTTCTTCCGTATGTAAACGATTGTCTTCGGTGAGCGCTAACAGAATGCGACGGCGGATATATTCGCCATCTTTGGAAGTCAAGAATTTAAAGCCCATACTGGCGGTCGGAATAATGTCAAACTGACCATCGGATTTGGCGATCGCTAAGAGATTTTCTAAGCGAGACCATTGGAACTTATCATCTTTGAAGAGAACTTCTAATAATCTCGAACGCAGGCTTTCAGACTCATCGGTGAGCAATCGACGTGCAACATAGGGATAAGCAACCTGCACGATCTGAAATTCGGGATTGAGGCTCAGAGCTACGCCTTCTTGGGTGATTACAGATCGGATGATTAAGGCAAATTTGGCAGGTAAACAGAAAGGATAGTCATACATCACTTTTGAGAAGCGATCGGTGACGACTTTAAAGTTAAAGTCCTTGACTTTCTCGGACATGATATCGCCGAGTACCGATTCCAGTGCATTCACAATCGGCTTCATCTCGATGTCAGGTTGCAAGAATCCGAGCCGCACATAGTCTTGCCCTAGTTCATCGTAATCCTTATTCAGCAAATGCACGACTGAATCGACTAGCTGCTCTTTGGTTTGTAGATCTAGTTGATCCATCATCCCAAAATCGATATACGCCATCTTTCCGTCATACGTGGCGAAGAGATTGCCGGGATGAGGATCGGCATGGAAAAAGCCAAATTCTAACAGTTGGCGCAATCCAGACATTACGCCAATTCGGACGAGGTTATCGGTATTTAGACCTGCGGTTTTGATTTGCTCGATTTCATTGAGTTTTATGCCATCGATCCATTCCAAGGTGAGGACGCGATGGGTGCTGTAATGACGATATATCGATGGAACTTTGACATCAGGGTCGTTTTTGAAATAACTAGCAAAACGCTCTGCATTAGTAGCTTCATGGGCATAGTCGATTTCTTCAAATAATTTCAATCCGAATTCATCAACGATCGCTACTAGGCTATTACCTAAATTGAGCGGTAAAAGTGGGCCAAGCCAGCCTGCAATCCAACGCATGAGATATAAATCAAGGGTCAGCGTCGGAATTAAAGTGGGGCGTTGGACTTTGACGGCTACTTCTTCACCTGAATAGAGAGTCGCTCTGTAAACCTGACCTAAACTTGCCGCCGCGACAGGATCTTCGGAAATAGTACGATAAATTTTACTGACGGGCTTGCCTAGCTCTGACTCAATAATCTCAAAGGCTTGCTCATTGGAAAATGGTGGCAATTGGTCTTGAAGTTTGGTTAATTCTTCTAAGAAATCTACACGCACTAAGTCTGGTCTAGTCGATAGCGCTTGTCCGACTTTGATATAAGTAGGTCCAAGGGTGGTAATGATGCGCCGTAACTGTTCAGCTAATTTTGGTTGACTAACAGTGTTACCAGTCAGAACATCCCAACCAAAGGCTAAGCCAAAGCTCAAAGCAAAATAAATTATTTTTAAAATCCGACTAATCGCTAACCAAGGGCGACGACCGTAGTATTCGGCATTGGCTTTGGCATCGTAGCGATTTAGCTGCTCAAGAGGATGCTGACTCACGCTGGTAAATACCTTTTTTTATATTCAGTTCAACTTATCAGTATACAAAAATACATATTATAGTTGTAACAATTTTTTAATCACAATCATGAGTAATTCTCTCAAACGCACTCCTCTCTACGATCTTCATGTTAGCGCAGGAGCAAGGCTAGTGGAATTTGGTGGTTGGGAGATGCCCGTCCAATACAAAGGGCTTGTCGCCGAACATAATGCTGTGCGAACGCAGGTGGGGATGTTTGATGTGTCGCACATGGGCAAGTTTGCGATCTCTGGGGAAGGTGTTCTCGAAACCTTGAACAAACTTGTCCCATCCAACTTAGGACGCTTAAAAGTGGGGCAGGCACTATATACAGTTTTGCTAAATGAGCAAGCAGGCATCATTGACGATGTAATTTTTTATCGTCATGAGTCTGATGGCGACCGCGAAAACTGGACGGTAATCGTTAATGCTTCGACTACTGATAAAGACAAAGAATGGTTGCAACAACATTTAGGCGATCGCCTGATCGATCGCTCTACCGAACAAACTCTAATTGCAGTACAGGGTAAAACCGCGATCGCCACTCTACAGCAGTTAGTTACGGAGGATTTATCGAAACTGCCTCGTTTACGGTTTGGGCATACGCGCACCGAGATTTTAGGAGCTTCTAGTTTTATTGCACGGACTGGTTATACAGGCGAAGATGGTTGTGAAATCATGACTGATATCGAAACTGGTAGAGCGCTTTGGCAAAAACTACTCGATCTTGGGGTTGTGCCCTGTGGTTTAGGTTGTCGCGATACGCTGCGTCTTGAAGCAGGAATGCATCTCTATGGACAGGATATGAACGATACGATCACACCTCTTGAAGCCGATCTTATGTGGATTGTTCATCTCAAAGAGAAGGGTGATTTTATTGGGCGCTCAGTTTTGGAAGATCAGAAACAGAATGGAGTTACGCGGAAATTAATCGGTTTGGAATTGGAAGGTCGCAATATTGCGCGTCATGATTATCCAATTCGCTATGAAGGTGAAACGGTGGGAATTGTCACGAGTGGAACGATGTCGCCAACTCTGGGCAAGGCGATCGCCTTTGGCTATGTTCCGACTCACCTTGCTAAGAATGGACAAATAGTCCAAGTCCAAATTCGCAATAAGGAATTTCCTGCCAAAGTTACTAAGCGTAACTTCTTGTAAGCCTTTTTGTGATGTTGCGATCGCCTAAATCAATGATCTCGAATTGGGAAGGCGATCGCTATAGGCTATTTGAAATAGTCTAAGTATTCACCATATGAATTATGATTTCACTGTATCAACATACCAATCTTGAATAGAAAATTCCGCTATCTCTACTGAACGCAAACACAGGCTATAAATATATTTGGCTGACAAATTGGTTTCAATAAATGCACCATTTTTTAATTTTCTAGTACTGCGAAAACTTTTTTCGTCAGAACCGACTAACCGAGGAAATTGCTCCATAATTTCTTTGAAATGCACTGGTTCAACATCGGCAATAGTATTTAGAGTGATTTCCAAAACATCTCGCCAGCTTTTGACAGGATATTCTTCTCCAAGCATAAATAGTGATTTGGGGATTTTTCCAGTTAATCCGCTAGGCTCAGTTGTTTCCAAAGATTCATCCCCAAAATAGCTCCAAATCTCAATGATACGATTTGCTAAATACTCGGCTCTGGCTTCAATATTTTCTCTTTTCCATTCATCGATCTGATAGAAATATTTATTTAATTCAAGATGGCTTTTTTGGTATTCATTACGTTTCGCAATAAAATCACAATTAGAAAGCTCAGAGTTATAGGCTGTCAGAGTTAGATTCCCCAAAGAATGAACGAACAAATCATAGGTGATTGCCCAATTTTCGCCTAGATGCCCTTTCCACCAATCATTAAGTGTTTGTGGCATGATATGTTCGATAGTAACTTTACTGAGGTCTACTTTCTCTTTATGCTTAAACGATTCTTCAAGAGATTCCAATATTAATTTTGCTTTTTCTGTGCGATTACTTCCATACAACTTAACATCTAACAATCTTTCTTTAAACAAACTATCTTTTGGATAATCTTTAGACTGAAGGGCAGTTTTAAGACGTTCAACAAATGAACCAGATGTAATATTAGGATCTTTTGTTATTTGAGAATATAACAAGGCAAAAATCCTGTTTAAACCCCTTGTTTGGACATCGCAGACAAAACGGCGCAATATAAAGTTTTCAAGCGTTTGAAAAATAGCAATGAACTCTTCTTCAGATATTTTGCTCTGTATCCATTCGTTATAGCAATTCAATAGGAATGGATAGACTGTTGCAACTTCTAGGCGATCAATGCGTTTTAGATGTTTACGAATTTTTACATTATTTTCTAGTTCTGGATTCAATAGTCGTGAATAGTAATCTGCAAATTTATGTAGATCCTGAAGATGAGGCAATGCGTCATCCTGTTTGATTTTCTCTTTGATTTGTAAATAAATTTCGTTTTGCTTAACGTCTACAGTATCTTTGGTTAGATAATGCCGAATAAATTCAGTTAAACCTGAACCTAAAAGTGTTTCCATTGGTTCCCAATATTTCTTATAGATTGATTCTTGGTTATCTGAATGGATTCGCATGAAAAAGTAGTTGCGAATCAGATCTGCTTGAGTTAAAGCCCGACCTTTGGCATTGAGACTCTCAAAAACAAGATAGGGATCGTCTTCAGTACTCAGTACTACACTAACAATGGAAAGGTTATTGCAAATTATTTTATGGATTTTATAGATATCCGCGAGATTTTGTCTGATTTTTTTCAGAAAGAAACTATAGCACTCTAGTATCTCAGAAGGATTAACATCGGATTCTACTCTAATTAGCTTGTGAAAGACCTCACGATCTATTTGTGTTGGCTGCAATTTGTAATAATCCAATCCTTTTTTGTATGGATTAACTAAGATTGTATTGTTGATTTCTGCTACAAGTTCGTCATTTTCAGTTTCTTTTGCGCGATCGCGAATAGCACAAAGCAAAATAAAAATAGTTGTCAAACGTTGCTGTCCATCAATCAACAGGTACTTACTTACGCCTTCAGGAATTGAAGTTGTAGGGATTGTGACTATCGAACCCATAAAGTGAGTGCGTGGATTGTCAGACTCACTAAGTTCTATGAGGTCGTCCCATAGCATTTGCCACTCAGATTTTTTCCAACTATAAGGGCGCTGAAACAAGGGTACAACATACTGTTTAGTGCCCTCGATAATTTGTTGTAATTTTGTTTCAGATGCCTGCATCAGTTAGTTCCCCTTAAATTTATTCAGGTTTAGCTATTAATTGTCAAAATTTACTTGATCAACAAGAAATTTTAATATAAAAATCTGATTTTTTCTAGCTTACAATTAAAACTACATGCACAAACGATGGAATTAGAGTTGCCAGAAATCGCTAAGATTCCAGTAGAACAAAAACGAGGACAAAAACTATGATTTGGAAAATTGAAGAAGCACAGCAGCAGTTCTCAGAAATTATTAAGGCATCTGGTGCAACCCCTCAAGTGATTTATCAAAGCGATCACCCATTTGTCGCTGTAATTAGAGCCGATCTATTTCAAGAATTTCTAAAATGGCAACAAAAACAACAACCAACCTCTCTTGTAGCAGCCTTTGAGGAATTACATCAGATTTGTATTGAAGAAAATTATACTTTTGAGATGCCAACTCGTAGCGATCGCCCTAATCCATTCATGGAGAGCTTGGCATGAGTTATCTTTGCGATACAAACATAATTAGCGAACTATCTAGACCACAGACGAATTTTGGTGTGATTGCATGGAGTGTCAATGTTACGACCATTACCTTAAGCGTCATTACCATTGAAGAAATTACTTTCGGGCTTACCGCAAAGCCTAACCCGCGTATCCAAACATGGTTTCAGAATTTTCTGAGCAATAATTGTCAAATAATTCCCATTACCCCTGAAATTGCCAAACTTGCTTGAGAAATGCGGGGAAGATTTAGGAGTCAAGGAATCACGCGATCTCAGGCAGATATTCTCATTGGGGCAACGGCAGCAGTCCATCAACTAACCTTAGTAACACGCAATATTCGAGATTTTGAAGGTTGTGGAATTTTATTACTTAATCCATTTAATGAATGAAGTTATTTGATTTTAGAGAGAGGTTATAACCATGGAATGTATTTATTGCAAAGGTCACATGGAGCAAAAGACAGCACCATTTAGCATTCAGAAAAATGTTTACTACTTACATTGAGATGCAATTCCCGCTTTTGTCTGCAATCAGTGTGGTTAGGCATATTTTGCTGAACATGCAGTCGATGTCATTCAAGCTGCGATCTCAGAAAGTGAAATATATAGTTGTTTTTGATATGAAGATTTTGATCTATTTGCAAAGTCAAGATGTCTTTTGACGGCTATCTGTCAGATCGCACAAAACTAGAATCGCAGTGAGATTGTCATGACCATTGACGTTGTTTCCTAACTCAATCAGATTATCTAAACCAGTTTGGAGATCGACTTCTTTATTTAAAATTGGTAATAGATGCGTCTGCCAATTCTCCTCGATCGCATTGTTATCACACAAACCATCAGAACATAGAAGAAACAAAGTTGGCTCAGTTAGTGAAAAAAACTCAATCGAAGGATCGAGGCGATCGCTAGGATTTGGCCCCAGAGCTTGAGTTAATTGATGAGCATCAGGTCTAGCGATCGCAGTCTCAAGGTCAATGCCAAGATCGAGTAATTGATTGAGAACTTCGTGATCGCGGGTTATCTGTTCCAACTTTGGGGAACTAGACTCTAAAGAGATTTCTCTTTGGGGGGATGGACTACCTGTAACCTTATAGATACGGCTATCGCCAACATGAGCAATGACCACCTCCAGATCGTGAATCGCTAGCATTATAAGCGTAGTTCCCATTCTGCTTAGAGCTTGTCGTTTTTCGCTCTCATTTTTGGCAAAAATAGCCTGATTTGTGCTCCCTATAATCTCATTTAGTTTTTTTGCCCCCGGAAGTGTATCGATCCAAAATGGTCGAAACTGATCGGAAATAGAATTAACCGCGATCGCACTCGCTACCTCGCCGCCCTCATGTCCGCCCATGCCATCGCATAATACAAATAAGCCACGATGGCTGCGATCGCTAATTTGGCTCTTTCCATTAATGCTGCGAGTTTGGAAAATTGTTGCAAAATCATCTTCATTGCGATCGCGTTGTCTGCCAACGTCAGTTTTACCCGCATAGGTTATATCCCTTAAGTGCATTGAGGAAGATACAACCATTAAGGTTTCTAGATTGTCTGAAAATTTTTCTGGACTTACTTCTGAGTTTAATTCTAAGAATAATTCTTCTGGTAATCCCTCTGTATCGCTCGCTACTTGAGAAGATGTAAAGTTATCTACCTGAATCTTTAGCTCTCCTAGCATACCTTCTAAATTTAGAGGTCGAGTCGGCACAGAAGAAGGTTTTATAGCTTCTTCTTCAAGAATATTTACAAGGAAATCCACAGAAATTTTAGCACCACAAAATTGACAAAATTGGTGGCTATCAGGATTTTCGGTTTTGCAGCTAGGACAGATACTCATAATTGTTCCTACGCTCAATACAATAAATTAGATTCATAATGGGAGAAAAGAATTAAGGTAAGCGCAACCATGACCGATTCTACCAGACTCAATCCCGCCGAAGAGATTGTTCTCGGACGAGACTTTATGACTCTTTCGCAGCATGTTCTTTCACAGATTGGGACATTCTCTGCTGAAGCATACGATCTGAGCGCTCTGATGGGGCGGATTGGACTTGCAGGTAAAACGATCGCGAGGCATCTTAGCCGCGCGGGTTTAGTAGAAAACGTACTTGGCGTAACAGGCGAAGTAAATGTCCAAGGTGAAGCTGTCAAAAATATGGATCGCTATGCCAACCGAGTCTTTCTACGTGCTTTTGAGCAAAGTGGTCTAGTCTGTCGCCTTGCCTCCGAAGAAATGGAAAAGCCTTACTATATTCCTGAAAATTGTCCCATAGGGCGTTACACATTGCTTTACGATCCGATTGATGGTTCTAGCAATATTGATGTAAATTTAGCGATCGGTTCGATCTTTTCGATTCGCCAACAAGAAGGAATTGACGAATCAGGAGAAGCCCTAGATTTATTGCAATCTGGACGCAAGCAAATTGGTGCAGGCTATATCCTTTATGGTACGAGCACGATGTTTGTTTATTCCCTTGGCAAAGGTGTTCATGCTTTTACTCTCGATCCTAGTATTGGCGAATTTATTCTATCTCAAGAGAATATTCGCGTTCCTGCTAAAGGAGCTACCTACAGTATTAACGAAGGTAATTTCTGTCAATGGGAAGAACCAATGCGTGAATATATAAGATATATCCATCGCCAAGAAGGATATAGTGCGCGTTATTCAGGGGCTTTGGTTGCTGATATTCATCGCATTCTCTTTCAAGGTGGTGTGTTCCTTTATCCAGGAATGGTTGGACATAAGGATGGTAAACTGCGATTACTCTATGAAGCTGCTCCATTAGCATTTCTGATCGAACAAGCTGGCGGTCTTGCTTCTAATGGTACTCAAGCGATTCTAGATGTTATTCCTGAAAAGATTCATAGTCGCACACCTCTAATTATCGGAAGTGCGGAAGACGTAAAACTAGTAGAGTCTTTCTTAACGAAACCTAATTAAATTCAAAAACAAAAGTAGGACTCACGCAAAAATGACGTGAAACCTGCATTTCATCGTAGGAGTAATTCATGAATTGCCCCTATATTGTGTTCTTTTGTGTAAGTAACTGGACGCAATTAAATATAAAACCCAAAAACCTGTAGCGCACGCTGCGCGTGCGCTACAGGTTTTGACTCTGTTTTTAATTATGCCTAGCTACTTAAGTCATAAAAAAGTGTTGCTTTGCGTCGCCTTTTCTTTTTGAATTTGATGGCGATGATTTAGGACTATAATTTAATTTTACAAAACAAGTAGGAATCAACATCTACGCAAGGACATCACAATTATGGGAATGACACTCACCGAAAAGATTTTGGCAAAAGCGTCAGGCAAAAGCTACGTTAGCCCTGGCGAAAATATCTGGGTGAATGCTGACCTGCTGATGACCCATGATGTTTGTGGCCCAGGCACAATTGGTGTATTCAAACGTGAATTCGGTAGTGACGCTAAAGTTTGGGACAAAGAAAAAATCGTATTGATCCCAGATCACTATATTTTCACTAAAGATGCAAGGGCTAATCGCAATATTGATATTTTGCGGGACTTTGCTAAAGAGCAAGACATTAAATATTTCTACGACATTACCGATCTCTCAGACTTTAAAGCTAATCCTGATTACAAAGGCGTTTGCCATATTGCCCTTGCCCAAGAAGGTCATACTAGACCGGGTGAGGTACTGTTTGGAACTGACTCACATACTTGTAATGCTGGTGCATTTGGACAATTTGCCACAGGGATTGGCAATACCGATGCTGCATTTGTGATGGGTACTGGTAAATTACTGCTGAAAGTTCCTGCCTCGATGAAGTTTGTCTTTGATGGTGAAATGCCTCCTTACCTATTGGCTAAGGATTTAATCTTGCAGGTAATCGGCGATATTAGCGTCAGTGGTGCAAACTATCGCTCCTTGCAACTTGGCGGTGAGGCGATCGCCAAAATGACGATGGAAGAGCGGATGACTCTTTGTAATATGGCGATCGAAGCGGGTGGTAAAAACGCGGTGATTGCTCCCGACCAAACTACCTATGACTATGTGAGAGCTCGAACCGATAAGCCTTTTGAGTCTCTCTACGCTGATGATGATGCCGAATACTATTACGTTAAGCATTACGATGTCTCGAAACTCGAACCAGTTGTCGCTAAGCCACACTCTCCCGATAATCGAGCATTAGTTAGCGAAGTTAAGGATGTCAAGATCGATCGCGTTTACATTGGCTCTTGCACTGGTGGTAAAACTGAAGACTTCTATCATGCCGCGCAGTTAATTAAAGGGCAACAAGTTAAGGTTCCTACCTATCTTGTGCCCGCAACTCAGAAGGTTTACAACGATCTATTTAGCTACAAGATTGATGGTTTGACACTTTCAGAGATTTTCTTGCAAGCGGGTTGTATCGAACCAGCTTCGCCATCATGTGCTGGTTGCTTAGGTGGACCTCAAGATACCTTTGGGCGTGTCAATGAGGCAGAAGTATGTGTATCAACAACAAATCGCAATTTCCCTGGACGGATGGGTAATAAGCAGGCGCAAATTTATCTTGCCTCGCCATTTACAGCTGCCGCTTCGGCTCTGACGGGACATATAACCGATCCTCGCGATTTTATGTGATTCTTGAGAATCGCTTAGCGAATTCAAAACCGAAAGAAGAGAGAATACTCGATATTCTCTCTTCTTTCTAATCTAATTGTTAATGCTATTATTGGAATTCTGAAAAAATGCCAAATGTGATTGTTCATAAGATTCATTTGGTGAACTTCAAAATTCCTTCTAAGGCAAGTGCGGCAGGATTATGAATGTGTTCAGATAGTATAAGTATTAATAGTGCGATCGCCCAAAAAGTCGCTGAATGCTATAGATCTCAGGGATATGAAGTTATTCATCGACCAACTAGTAGTCAGCTACCTTTTGACTTAGATAGTTACCAGCCTGATTTTTTGGTCAAAATATCAGAAAGTCAAGGATTTTTCATTGAGCTTGAGGATTTAGCTACCAATTTATCAGTCGATCGCTATTGTGGACTTGCTAAAGTCGTTGCCGAACATCTTGGCTGGCGATTTCTGTTAATTACTGGAGAAGATGCCACACCGATCGCTGAAGAAGATATTGCCGATCATCGACTCACGCGATCGCAAATTTTGCATCGTAAAGAACGTATTGCCAAGCTAATTTCAATTGGAGAACATGAGGCGGCTTTTTTATCGCTTTGGATCTTTGCAGAAATTTTGATGCGAAGACATGCAAGGCAGTCCTTAATTCCCATTGATCGATTGCCAACTATTTTGATGATTGGGCATCTTTATGCTCAATCAGAGATTTCACTCGATCAATTTGAGCGTGTAATTACGTTGAATGAGATTAGAAATCGAGTTGCTCATGGATTTCCTGTTAAGTCCATAAATCTCAATCAAGCGATCGAAAATCTCTTGAATTTAGTCGATGAATTTATCGCTATGGAAAAAAACTAGAAGCTATATTTTTTGCTTCTAAAACCCAAAATGAGTGGGCGGTACTTCGCATCACCCACTCATTTTGGGCTTTAGGCGTTTGCTAGTCCTTGCTGACGGGCGACGGCATGGACGGCGGCAGCAACGGCATGGGAAACGCGGGGATCGAAGACAGAAGGAATAATGAAATCAGGTGCAAGATCGCTGCTACTGACTAGAGAGGAGATCGCCTGAGCTGCACCTAGATTCATTTGCGTTGTAATTTGAGTAACCCTTGCATCAAGAGCACCTCGGAAGATACCTGGAAATGCAAGTACATTATTGATTTGGTTGGCATAGTCACTACGACCCGTGGCAATTACGGCAACATCGTTTTCCACCAGCTCTGGTTGAATTTCAGGATTTGGATTTGCCATAGCAAAAACGATCGGTGCAGGAGCCATACTTCTCACCATTTCGGGAGTGAGCGCACCCTTGACGCTCAGACCGACAAACATATCGGCTCCCTTGATTACATCTGCCAGAGAACCAGAGCGATCGCTAGCAAACTCTAGTTTTTCGGGAGTGAGATCGGGACGATCTTTGCTAATGCATCCTCTAGAGTCACACATCTCTATTCGCTTTACACCTGCTTCACGTAGCAGTCTTGCTACGGCGATCCCCGAAGCCCCTGCACCATTCATAACGATGCGAACAGAATCAATTGGTTTGCCGACAACTTTTAGAGCGTTGATCGTAGCTGCTACAACGACGATCGCCGTACCATGTTGGTCATCATGATAGACAGGAATGTCCAGTTCTGCCTTGAGTCTTTTTTCAATTTCAAAGCATCGGGGTGCACTAATATCTTCAAGATTCACGCCACCGAATGCTGGTGAAATGCGTTTGACGGTTTCGACAATTTCATCAACGTCTTTGGTATTCAGACAAATTGGGAATGCATCAAGTCCTGCAAATTGTTTAAAAAGCATTGCCTTGCCTTCCATAACGGGCATAGCAGCTTCAGGTCCAATATCACCTAGTCCTAGAACGGCTGTGCCATCGGTGACAACAGCGATGGTATTGCATTTGATCGTGTAGTCATAAACTTTACGCTTGTCTTCGGCGATCGCCATGCAGACTCTCCCCACGCCTGGGGTATAGACCATTGCTAGATCGTCTTGTCCTTTGACAGCAACTTTGGATTCGAGATGGATTTTGCCACCTTTATGAACTTGGAAAGTGCGATCGTAAACATCAAGAACGCGAATTTCGGGGACTGCCTTGACGACAGCAATCAATTTGTCCATATGCTCAGCGCTATAAGCATTTACCGTAATGTCGCGTACAGAAATTTTGCGAGTCTGCTGAATTAGGTCAATCTGTCCTAGATTTCCGCCTGCTTCAGCTAGAGCGCCAATAACTGAAGACAGCATTCCCGCGCGGTTGAGGAGTTGCACGCGGATGGTCAAGCTAAAGCTGGGGTTAGGTGTTAATTGTTGCATCGTGAGGAGTGTCAAGAAAGTTCATGAACAGCAAGGAATAAGGTTTTGCCTTATTCCTTGCTGTTCATGCAATATTATCTGATTGTTTGTAGGCTTTGCGTTACAAATAACACGAATCATAAAAGCAGAAGGTCGCTTAGCGACCTTCTGCTTTTATGATTCGACTAATTGACGGGCGATGTACCAAGTGAGAATGCCTGTAGCAAGGGCGATCGCACTTAGCGCAAAAATCACCTTCTGCAATCCAAAATAGGACTCAGCGATTCCTGCGACTGATAAAGGCAAACTGAGGGCAATATTCACGGCATTATTTTGTAAGCCAAAGACTTTACCGCGCACATCTTCAGGGGTTTCCTCTTGAATCACCGTTTGCATCGGAATTACACATAATCCCGCAAAAATCCCCGTACCCGCGATCGCAATTAGCCCTAATCCAAAGCGATCGCTAAAAACTGCTAACATCGCCAAAAATATAGACATTCCTGCTGAGCCAACTAGAGCAAGAGTTTGACGACTGCAAATATGTCCCAACTTAGCAACGAGCACTGCACCAATTGCCATTCCTAAACTTGCTACTGCCAATAGGAACCCAAACTGCTCGGATTTAATTTCGGGCATGACTTCTGCTAAACGTACGGCAAGTACGGTCAGCGCTGCAATGATCGAAAAGGTACAAATTAATTGGATTAGCGCCGATAGAGAAGTCTTTTTGTGATTGAGATATTGCAAACCCTCTTTAATGTCATTCCAGAGATGAAAACTATCACGGTGTAAGTTCTCTTTAGTTTCGCCAGTTTTCAATACAAGTAAAATGATCCCTGCCAGTAAATAACTGCCACCAACGAGAATTTCTTGACCAACATGGTGCCAAAGACGATCGGACAATGCTAAGAGTGGTTCGCCAAGGGCAAATCCTAAAATCAATGCCGCCATGATCGTCGTCGTGTAGAGAGAATTGGCGGCTAATAATTTGGGCTTTTCGACGACCAGTGCGATCGCAGATTGTTCGGCGGGGGTGAAAAATTGCGTAAAGGTTGAGACGAGAAACGTGATGCATAGTAAGCCCCAAAAACCAGTCGGTGCACCCCAAGGTAACACGCTATTTTTAGTAACCCAGAGCAACAGGGGAATACTGAGTACTAAAACTCCGCGCAGGATATTTGAGCTAACTAAAACTGTTTTTTTCTTCCAGCGATCGACATATACACCAGCGATCGACCCAAATAAAATCGCAGGAATTGTGAATGACACCATGACTGCGGAGACCCAACCGCTAATCGTTTCGCCCTCCTGCTGAAATTGTGTAGAAACGATCGCAATCACAAGTACTAAAAAAATCTTGTCAGCAATCTGCGAAAAGACTTGCCCACTCCAAAGCGATAAAAAATTGGGATTACGAAGGACAGATTTGGAATCGTCTGGTAAATCTATAGCTTCTAATGGTTCGCTGTGGTCAGTGTGCTTAGTATCTCGATTTTCTGGCAGATTTGGTGTGGGTGGATCGAATAAATGGGTCATATATTAAAAAAACAGTTGTCAATCAGAGCCGAAGACTGGATTGGTCTATCAAAATGATACTGTGCATAGGCTCGTAACAATCTTTCAACTGCGAGCCAATCTGCTGTACGAGTTTCTAAAATATTATCTGCTAAATCCGTTTGGGCTAGTTCTTGCATTGCCAATAGCTCAAGTGCTGTGAGGTAGTGACTGATGCGGTTATGGATAGCATCATTGCTTGCTTCAGCACCGATCGCTATGGTCGGATTACCGTCATTCTCGAGGTCGATTACCCCACCACCGACGATGCTAAATCCAGCTTTCCATTTCTGGGTTTCCAGATTTGCGATCACAGGTCTCTGGGTAATACAACAGCTATGTACTTGTGGGGCAAATCCAGCGATCGCTAGTAAATGATATGTACCATGGGCTAAATGGGCTAAAACATATTGACTATCAGCATTTTGAATCCGATTTAGATGCTCGACTAGCACCAAAAATAGTTCTTCCTGTGGTTGTGCTGATAATGCTTGCATCAGGGCAAGTTCTGATAAGTATTGAGCGGCGGTAAGCTTAGCCAGAGTTTTCCCCAAACCCACAAAAGATTGCAACACCTCGGCATTTTTAATCCGATCCATGTTGCGCCCTACAGAAATTTGTAAATCGTTCACCACAAACAAGCCCGATCGCCCTGCCATTGCCGAACGATGCTTGCGTGCTCCTGCTGCCACGGCTCGGATTAAGCCATGCTCTTTGGTGAGGATCGTCAATAGGCGATCGTTTTCACCCAATGGCATTCCCTTGAGATTAATTCCTGTAGCTCGATATTCTTTGGGCAAGTTTGAACTCGTTAATTTAATTAAATTGGCTTAAATTTAAGTATAAAACCTATTTAAATCTAGAAATTTAGATGAGCATTTTCGCGGCTACTTGTAATTCTTCGATTTCAGACAGATATTGCCATATGTCACCCACACAAGTTTAAAATTAAGAAGTAGTTCGTAGTTGATTGACCGCAACAGTTATCGATCGTTTTGGCTAAAATGCGAACAAGAGCGATCGCTGATTTGTTTGTTCCAATGTTTTACAGATTGAGTATCTATTGCAATAATGATGAATTCTTCCAAGCGTGGTTTGAGTGAAGTTTTATCTCGGATTACCAATAAATTACAACAAGACTCTCTAGTAAATGACGCATTACACGAGCTAAGAAAGATACTGAATGTCGATCGCGTGGTTTTATACTATTTTTACGCGCAATGGAAAGGGCAGGTAACCTTTGAATCTTTAAGCGATCGCAAATACTCAATTATTGGCTCAACTGGCCCAGAGGAATGTTTCAATCTTGAATATGCGGAACTGTACTTAGCTGGACGCATAAAACTTACTGATGATATCGAAAGTGCCACAATCTCTGATTGTCATCGCGATTTTTTGAGAAGCCTGCAAGTGCGATCTAATTTAGTAGCGCCAGTTTTGACTAATGGAAAGTTATGGGGATTACTGGTTGCTCATCAATGTAACGACGTAAAAACGTGGCAGATTTCAGATGTCGATTCGATCCGTCAATATTCTCACAATTTATCTGCTGCACCATCAATTAGTGAATTGTGATCTCATAGTTTCAGCATATTGGCGATCGCGCAGATTCTCATTCTATCGAAACGAGCTACTGAGAAGTTTAGCCATTAAATTCATGCAACTTAGATATGTACTTCGCGTTACCAGCACATTATTTTCAACTTACTATGCCTATATGCTCGAATATCGGGCAGAGTTGTTTATTTGGGTTCTATCTAACTCCTTGCCATTTATTTTGATGGGAGCTTGGCTCAAAGCTTCAGAAAATGGCGCTTTTGGCATAACTTCATTAGAGTTTATCCGCTACTTCTTGGCTGTATTTATAGTGCGCCAATTTAATATTGTTTGGGTGATTTGGGACTTTGAACGAGAACTCATTTCAGGACAACTTTCCCATCGACTTTTGCAGCCAGTCGATCCATTTTGGCACCATTTTATTAGTCACATTGCCGAGCGTTGGGCTAGACTGCCGCTACTTGTAGTTTTAATCGCGCTCTTTTTTATTCTTTATCCACAATCGTTTTGGTTTCCTTCGTTAGCTACAGCTTTGATTACGACACTGATTGTCGCGATCGCTTTTGTTTTAAGATTTTTAATTCAATATAATTTTGGAATGCTCTCATTTTGGACAGAGCGAGCTAGCGCGATCGAGCAACTTTGGTTTTTGGCATATATATTTCTATCAGGCATAATTGCCCCATTAGAAGTATTTCCACCATTGGTACGAGACTTAGTTATGTGGACTCCATTCCCTTATATGGTTTACTTTCCTGCGGCAATTTTGGTTGGTAAGACGGTAGCTATTTGGCAGGGGATCGGTGTGATGTCTGGATGGATGGGAGTCTCTTTTGTTATAAACCGTTGGCTATGGCGTAAGGGAATTAAGCAATATTCTGGTATGGGTGCTTAATTCGCAAGAAAGTAAAGATTTTAAAAAATTATTTGGTTTTAGGTAGAGCTTAAAGGGGTATATTCACAAACAATAAAGCGGCATACAACAGGGTTAGCAATATGAAATGGGATGAAATGCGCCAGAGCGACAATGTAGAAGATGAGCGTGATGGCTCGTCTTCGTCCAGCTCATCTCCAGTTGGAATGCTGGGAGGGCTGGGGGCTGGCGGCATTGCGATCGCGGTGATTGCTGGTCTGATTTTCAAGGTCGATCCGTCTCAAATTTTAGCATTTCTGTCGAATAACAACAAAGTAGCACCTGCGCCACAAAGTCTAGTCAAAAAGCCGAGCAACGATCGCGACTCTGCCTTTGTTAAATCAATCCTCGGCGATACTGAGGATACTTGGGCAAAAATCTTTAAGCAACAGCTAAACACTAACTATCAAGCTCCTAAATTAGTCCTATTTGCTGGCTCGGTTAACTCAGCCTGTGGTTCGGCGCAAACTTCATCGGGCCCGTTCTATTGTCCTGCGGATAAGAAAGTATATCTAGATATGGGGTTCTTTAAATATCTAGAAGCAACGGCTGGTAATGATTCTGACTTTGCTAGAGCCTATGCGATCGCCCATGAGGTCGGTCATCATATCCAAAATTTGCGCGGTACATCAGGCAAGGTGAGGCAGTTGAAATCTAGCTCAAATAAAACTAAAGCAAATGAGCTATCGGTACGTCAAGAACTCCAAGCTGATTGTCTGGCAGGAGTTTGGGGGCATTTCACCGCCCAGCGTGGCTTGATTACCGATCGGGATATAACTAAGGCTCTTAACACGGCTACCCAGATTGGTGATGATTACTTACAAAAGCAATCTAGAGGTGGTCATGTAGTTCCAGAATCTTTTACCCATGGTACTTCTCAACAGAGAGTCACTTGGTTTAAGCGTGGTCTGGATAGTGGAGATATCGAGCAATGTGATACCTTTGCCAACAATCAGTTGTAGTCAGAAGGCGGCGATTTCGCTTATAGCCACCAAAATAAAAAGGGGTGCTTCGCACCCCTTTTTATTTTGGTGGCTATAGTTCCTGATCTGTCCATGATTTTGGGTCTTCTAATGGTTCCAAATGCGTGAGAACATTCATGTTTGGTAAAGCCTTACAGATTGCTGACTCAATTTCTTCGCATAAGTCATGCCCCTTTTGCACAGTCCATGACCCAGGAACTAAAATGTGAAAAGTTACAAACCTTCTTGTACCTGCCATTCTGGTACGTATTGCATGAAATTGGACTTGATAGCGATCGTAAGGAGATAGAATTTCATCAATCATTTGTCTCTCTTCTAGTGGAATAGCAGCATCTAAAAGTGCCGAACCACTTTCCTGTATCAGCTTAACGCCAGTCCAAACGATATTGGCTGCCACCAATAGGGCAATCAAGGGATCGAGAATTAACCATCCTGTTACAGAAACTAATAATAATCCGAGGATTACACCAACCGAAGTCCATACATCAGTTAGTAAATGGTGAGCATCAGCACGTAAAGTAATCGAGTGCAGTCTTTTTCCTGCTCTAAGTAAGATAAAAGCAACGCCTCCATTGACTGCTGCTGCAACTAATGAAAGAACTAGTCCGATACTAAGCTGCTCTAGTTCCTGTGGATGCATTAGTCTCGGGATCGCTGCGATCGCAATCCCCAGAGCCGCCACTAAAATCAATCCTCCTTCAAATCCACTAGAAAAATATTCTGCTTTAGAATGTCCAAATGCATGTTCTTCATCGGGTGGTTTCGCGGCGTAGGTTATTGCCCACACTGCCCCGATCGCTGCCACTAAATTAACTCCCGACTCAAGGGCATCGGACAGAAAGCCAACAGAATTAGTTAAAAGATAAGCACCTAATTTCAAAGCGATCGTTATGATTGCGGCTGCGATCGAGAGGAAAGCGTAATAACGAGCAGATTTATTTTGCATACGAGACTTGGTGAAAATAGGTGGTTATGCCAAAGAGTGAAAAACAACAAGCCGCTAATTATGCAGTGATTCACTTGAGGTAAATTGAAAAATTGTCTAACGAAGTTATTTTACCGATGATATGGCGATCGCTATGCCACTAAAGATAAATTAAAACTTAGCAATAATTAACTGTAGGCTACGCTCCATGAGTCTAGTCATTTAGGTATAGCAGTAGCCAGTTATGTTAGGACAAAAGAAAACCCAGAAGAGAGTTGCGGCGCTTCGCGCCGCAACTCTCTTCTGGGTTTTATGTCTTAACTTACTTGGCTATAGCTATATTTGTAATGCATCACCTTGATTAAATTTTTAGATACTGTGAACGTTTTATCGAGTATAAGAGTCTAAACCCACTAACCATTGACGTAACTTTCATGCAATCAGAAAAACAGCTAGAACCAAAGGAAGTGGATATTCCCGATGATCTATCCGATTTCCCCGATGAGCTTGATCGCCCTAAAAAAACGTTTATGGGAAAATGGAGGTGGCGTATTGCCATCGTCTTAATCCTTTTAGCTGTTGGCGGTGGTAGTTATTATGCCTATACCCAACTGATCGCGCCTGCTAATAATCAATCAACCCGTAGACGCGATCGCGTAGTTTCGATTAAGCGCGCAGATTTGCCAATCATCGTCACAGCTAACGGCACCATTCAACCTGAAAAGTCGATTAATGTCAGTCCAAAAAGTCAAGGTAGGCTCAAGAGCTTACTAGTCAAAGAAGGTCAAACTGTAACGACGGGGCAAATCCTTGCCTATATGGATGAGTCGAATACGCTAGGGCAAATCACGCAGGCTGATGGACAACTAGCCGCAGCTCAAGCTAGTTTAGACTTGTTGAGAGCAGGTAATCGTTCTCAAGATATTGCTCAAGCGCAGGCAAATTTGACCAATGCACAGGCTACGCTCGAACAGTCACAGATCGTATTTCGCCAAAATCAACAGCTTTTTAAAGAAGGAGCGATCGCTTCACGGGATCTTGACGCATCAAGGACGACAATGGAAGCGAATCTCGCTAAAGTTACCCAAGCCAGAGAAGCTCTATCTTTGCAACAAGCAGGATCGCGACCTGAAGAAATCGATCGTGCACAGGCGCAAGTTGTGGCAGCAGCAGGCACTTTGCAAAGTGTGCAAGCTGACTTGGAAGATACAATTATTCGTGCTCCATTTGATGGCGTGGTGGTTAGGAAATATGCCGATCCCGGTTCCTTTGTTTCACCTGCGACATCGGGGAGTGCTGTTAGTTCTGCAACTTCTTCTTCCATCTTGGCACTAGCAAGCAATAACCAAGTGGTAGCAAATGTTGCCGAGGCGAATATTGCTCAGATTGCCGTCGGTCAAGAGGTAACTTTGCAAGTTGATGCTTATCCCAATAAAAAGTTTGTCGGTCGGGTGGTGTCGATCTCACCACAGGCGATCGTTACCCAAAATGTCACCAGCTTTGAAGTGAAAGCCGAAATCACTTCTAAAGATAAGCAAATGTTGCGATCGGGTATGAATGCTAGCCTAGAGTTTAAAGCTGGGCAGTTAAAAAATGCGTTAGTTGTCCCAACTGTGGCGATCGTTCGGCAACAGGGCAGTACGGGTGTATATGTTAAGACCGATCAGAGCGAAACTCCTGTATTTACAGTAATTGAAACAGGCATTACCGTTGACGATAAAACGGAAGTTAAGTCTGGCTTGACAGGTAACGAGAAGATCTTTGTATCTTTCCCTGAAGGTTCGCGTCCGAAGACCGAGCCTAGAGGTATTCCTGGATTAACACCTTCAACGCAGCAGCGTCGTGGCTAGGCAAAAAACAGATTTTTGTTGAGAGGATGCTTTGCTCTCTCTCAACAAAAATCTGTTTTTTGATTCAATGCAAAGAAAGTCTTTTTAAAATTATTTGTAAAATGCTCATTGGAAAAATGCTCTAAACCCATGCAACTATTAAAGCCACTAGTACCAGCAAAACCAATAGTAAAGCCTCGGATTCAAGTTGCCAAAGTTCCCTTTGCAGAGATTCTGACGATGGCGGCGGAATCTCTGTGGAATAATCGTCTGCGAACGGCATTGACGATGCTGGGTGTAGTCATTGGCATTGCGGCAGTGATTGCGATTACATCAATTGGGCAGGGTATTCAAAAGTCAACGGAAAATCAACTACAAGCCCTTGGCACAAATTCGATTAATGTGCTGACGGGTTCTGCGCGTACAGGTGGGATCAGTCAGGGTGGAGGTTCTGCATCTACTTTAACCTTAGAAGACGCTCAGGCAGTTGCTAAAGCGCCAGCAGTGAAGTTGGTTTCAGCCTATTTACAACGGACTCGTCAGGTTTCCTATGGTAATCAGAATACTTCTACAACGGTCTTAGGTACGGATGTTAACTATTCGCCGATTAGGAATACTTTTCCAACTGAAGGAAGGTATTTTGAACAGGAGGATATTGATAATGCAAAATCTTTGGTGGTACTAGGATCGAAGGTGAAATCTGATTTGTTTGGTAATAGTACGGTGATCGGTGAGCGGATTCGTATTCAAGGAGAACAGTATCAAGTAATCGGCGTAATGGAGACTAAAGGTGCTTCTGGTGGAGCCGATCAGGACGATCGCGTATATATTCCTCTCAAAAATATGTCTGCCCGTCAAGTCGGTAATAATGCCTTGCAAGGTATTTCTGTAAATGGATTTTGGGTGCAAGCCATTGATGAATCAGAAATTGAGGCAGCCCAATTCCAATTAACTAATCTTTTGCGACTGCGACATAAGATTTATCCACCACAGCCCGATGATTTTCGGATTGTTAATCAGACCGATATTGTTAGTGCTTTTACTAACATTGTCGGTTTACTGACGCTTATGGTCGGTGCGATCGCTGCTATATCCCTGATCGTTGGCGGGATCGGCATTGCTAATATTATGCTGGTTTCGGTAGTGGAACGCACTCGCGAAATTGGTGTTCGTAAAGCATTAGGAGCAACCCGATCGGCGATTCTTAACCAGTTTCTAACCGAGGCAATTCTCGTGTCTGGGCTTGGGGGGATTGTGGGTATCGGTTTGGGCGTAGCGATCGCCTACGGTTCCGCCACGATTTTTGGATTTCCTTTTCTTGTCTCGATCTGGGCAGTTGCCGCAGGTTTTGGTTTGTCGATGATTGTTGGTCTAGTGGCAGGCGTGATTCCTGCACGAAGTGCCGCGAAGTTAGATCCCATTCAAGCGCTCAGAAGTGACTAGCAAAAGCTGCATCTGAACTTTTAGTGAGAAATATTATGATTCGTTTGGAAAATATCCGTAAAGCTTATCGACTTGGTGAAGTCAATGTTCCCGTTCTCAAAGGCATCGATCTAGATATTCAGTCAGGCGAATATGCGGCAATTATGGGCATGTCGGGTTCGGGTAAATCGACGCTGATGAATATTATTGGCTGCCTCGATCGCCCTTCTTCGGGTAAGTACTATCTCGAAAATCGCGAGCTGACGACCTATAACGATGATGAACTAGCCTTTATTCGCAATCGCCGCATTGGGTTTGTTTTCCAGCAGTTCAATCTCCTATCACGCTCAACGGCGATGGAGAATGTAATGCTGCCAATGATCTATTCCAACATTCCTAAAGAAAAACGTCGTCGCCTTGCTATCGAAGCACTGACTAAAGTTGGGCTCAAAGATCGCATGTCCAATCGTCCTAATCAGCTATCTGGTGGACAACAACAACGAGTAGCGATCGCCCGCGCTTTAGCTAATCGTCCTGCGCTAATTCTTGCTGATGAGCCGACGGGAGCATTGGACACGCAGACATCCCATGATGTGATGAATTTACTAGCTGACTTGAATGCTCAAGGGATTACGATTGTGCTAGTTACCCATGAACCAGACGTTGCGGAGAGAACTCGGCGAATAATTCGCATTCAGGATGGATTGATATCAAGTTAGAGGTATCCATTTTAATCCTTTGATACTGGTGAGTATGGCACAAATTTTAAATGTCGTTCAACACGTTCTTCGATCGCAATATCAGGATGATTGTATTTGACATATTTTTTCAGAAGATTGAGATCTGACCATTCCCAAACATAAAGACTCTTTGAAAGATATTGTGAAATGTAAGGTTGTAAATTGATAAAAAATGAATCTCTAAAAATTAACGCTTTCGGCATCTCAGAACGGCATTCTGTGACAAAGCTAGCCTTCTTGGGATCTTCAGTTTTTTCTTCTAGAATATATTTTTTACACAACGGAAGTGTCTTTTGCAGTTTAGGAACCATCTCCTTCAATAAGTAAGAGATATTTAGCATGTTCGCAATATCCCCCGACCTAAATTCAGTCATCGCAAAATCTTCGGGGCTATAACTAATTGGGGAAATATTGGGATGATATTTTTGAATAGTTCGCATAATCTCATATTGAGCGATCGCTGCGCCAAAATCATTCCAATGCGTATCAGTTTTATAAAATAGCTGTCCTTGTTTCTTTGCTTGAATTAATGCTGGTCTTAAATCAAGAATTGGCACTTCAGAATCCTGCATGAACTCTAGCAGTTGATCGAGACGGGTTTGTTTCCCAACTTGACGAATATGCGAAGGCATATATTCTGGGTAAATCGAATATTTATCAGGTACGACAACAAAAAAATACTGAATACCCTGTGCCTTGAGCCACAGATATTTCTCTTCTAAGGAGGATTTCCAGTTTCTGAGTTCCTCAGTTGTTAATGGATCGTTTCTTCGATAATCTTCAAGGCTATTCCCTTCTGTGGGGTTAACATAAAACAACCAATCATCCAGTCCAATCAATACTTTGGGATTGAATGAACTCCTCAACATGAAACTGTATAACGCATAAACCTGAGTCAGTTGATCTCGCAGTCCAAAATGATCGTTAAAAAATGCTTCAAATTGTGATGGAAATGCGATCGCTGCTTTTTGATTCCACTTTAGTTCGGGAAATGCGGCAAGTCTGCGTTTTTCGATCGATGATTCATCACGATTATGGGTCAAAGCCAAAGGCAAAAATAGACCGAGGATAAATGTCAAAATTAACAAATTATCAAATATGCGTAGTGCTCTCTCTTTTTGCATTGACCGAAATATCTGTTAAGTTTAGGTGATGATTAGAGGATAGGTGGCGCGAAGCGCTGCCTATCCTCTAGATCTAAAAGCGGTAATAGATAAATGGATTGTAAGTTCCTGCGGCTAAACTGGATGCTGAAAGCAGAAAAAGGCTAACCGTCAGCAAATAATACCCAGCATAAACAATAGACTGAAAATGACTGAATTTTGGTTGAGAAATTCTATTCTGTAATTGTGACCCTGCCCACTTTGCTAATGGCGTTGCTAATATACTTCCAACGATCAAAAGCACTAAAACTTTGAAGTCAAAATACAATAACGCATAGTATTTTATGCCATCAGCATGGGTAATTCCCAACATACTTGCCAAATATTGGATAGCGTGACTTAGGGATTCCGAGCGAAAAAATACCCATGCAATCATTACTAACAGTAATGTATAGAGATGGCGCAATGGCAACCATAAGCGATCGAGATATTTTTGCCATCCAATTCTTTCGATTGCTAAGTACGCTCCATGTAAGGCTCCCCAGATCGCAAAATTCCAACTCGCGCCATGCCACAGTCCACACAATAGAAATACAATCCATAGATTCAAATATGTTCGCAATGCAGAGCCCCGATTGCCGCCTAAAGGAATATACAAATAATCGCGAAACCAATTTGACAATGAAATATGCCATCTGCGCCAAAATTCGCGCATCGATTGGGCTATGTAAGGATAATTAAAATTTTCGAGAAATTCAAATCCAAATAGCCGCGCCAATCCAATCGCCATATCTGAATAGCCTGAAAAATCAAAATAAATTTGTAATGTATAGCAGGCAATTCCCAGCCATGCCATTGCTGTTGTGACATCGCCGACGGGAACAGCAAATATTTTGTCTGCGACTTCTCCCAATGGATTGGCAAGTAGCGTTTTTTTAGCTAATCCAAAAATAAATCTTTGGATTCCTGAAGAAAACTGATGCCTAGTTACAGTGCGGGATACAAGTTGTTTCGCGATGTCATGATACCTAACGATCGGCCCCGCAATAAGTTGAGGAAATAAAGTTAGATATAATCCGCATCGGATTGGATTTAACTGGACTTCAGTCTCTTGACGATAGACATCAATTACATATGAAATTGCATGAAAAGTAAAAAAAGATATGCCTAGTGGTAATGATATTTGCGAATAGACAATTGGTTTTATTTCTAAGCGATCGAGAATAATATTGAGATTACTCATGAAAAAGTTCGCGTATTTAAAATAAAATAACAATCCTAAATTGGCGATAATTGAAGCAATAAGTATGCTTTTTTCCGTGAGCAGATTAATCCTTTTTTTGCGGTGTAAATAGATTAGTGCTCCTGTCGCATAGTTCATTAAAATTGAACTAATCATAAGAAAAACATAGACTGGCTCTCCCCACGTATAAAAGATCAAGCTCATCACCAGCAAAAAAATATTTTGCAGATTTAGGTGCTTTGCCCCGATTAGAAAATATCCTGCTAATGTTAGCGGCAAGAATAAGAATAGAAATAATGACGATGCAAATATCATGTTTTCCTGTAATTAACAAAGCATATTGCTAACCTGTAGTAACGCTCAGCATAAGTGTGTGTCGCTTGCTAGGCGGGCGACACACACTTATGCTGAGCTACTTACTGAGTAATTGAGGATTTAATTTTAAACATTATGATGTTCGCGATAAAATTTGGATTATGAATAATCTTCACATTGTCTCAGCTAACTGGCTGCAAAATCATCTCCACGAGCCGCAAGTTATTGTGGTGGATTGCCGATTTTCGCTGATGGATAAAGAACTTGGACGTAAGCAATACCAAGAAAGCCACATTGAAGGCGCGTATTATTTAGATCTCAGTCTTGATTTATCTAGTCCCGTCCAAAAGCACGGTGGTAGACATCCATTACCAGATATCGCCCAACTAGCTGCTAAGCTTTCGCAAATTGGGGTAAATTCTGGCGAAACAATGGTCGTAGTTTATGACGATTCGCGTTTTGCTTTTGCCTCAAGGTTGTGGTGGTTATTGCGCTACATGGGACACGAGCAAGTAGCGGTGTTAGATGGTGGTTTTGGTGGATGGCAAGCTCAAAACTATTCCATTAGCTCAGAAATTCCTCCACTAAGAGTCAGGAAGTTTATCCCCCAATTACAAACCGAATGGGTTGTTGATATCGAAACGGTCAAAGCAAGAAAAGATTTGCCAGAAGTAGTTTTAGTGGATTCACGAGAAGGCGATCGCTATCGGGGTGAGCGCGAACCCATCGATCCGATCGCTGGTCATATCGAAGGTGCAGTTAATTATCCTTGGATGGAAGTTACTAACGAGCAAGGTTTTGTGATTGCCAATCAAGGCGATCGCTGGCAGAATGTGAAAAATGCTCGAGAAGTAATTGTGTATTGTGGTTCGGGTGTAACCGCTTGCGTGAATTTGCTATCGCTGAAATTGGCTGGAATTGAGACAGGAAAGCTCTACGCAGGTAGTTGGAGTGACTGGTGTTCGTATTTAGTCTAAGTTGGAGACTATAATCAGCAATCGGTTAACCTAAGAATAGCGATCGCCAAAACTTTAAAACGAGCATCATGACTTCAATCGAACAAACCCACCCCACATTTTTACTCGTTGACGGACATTCCCTTGCGTTTCGTGCATTTTATGCCTTTGGTAAACATCCAGAAGGCGGCTTGCGAACCTCGACAGGAATCCCCACTAGCATTTGTTTTGGCTTCTTGAAAGCATTAATAGAGATGCTTGATCGCGAAAAACCCACTGCCGTAGCGATCGCTTTTGACCTCGCTACACCGACATTTCGCCATGAGATTGACGATACTTACAAGGCAAATCGTTCGGAAACCCCTGAAAGTTTTATTCCCGATATCCAGAACTTACAGAAAGTATTAGCTGCGATGAATCTGCCAGCGATTACTCAGGCTGGTTTTGAGGCGGATGATGTGTTGGGGACGTTATCTCAGGCGGCGAGTGCTGAGGGTTACACGGTGAAGATTTTAAGCGGCGATCGCGATTTATTTCAGCTAATTGATGCAGATAAGCGAATTTCGGTGTTGAACATCGGACAAAAAGACAAGATTGTTGAATATCACGCCGATCAGGTAAAAGAGAGATTGGGGGTATTGCCTACACAAGTAGTAGACTATAAGGCACTCTGCGGTGATGCTTCGGATAATATTCCTGGGGTGCGCGGTATTGGTGAGAAGACCGCAATTAAACTAATAGAAGAATATGGCAACTTAGAGAATGTTTTAGCAGCATTGCCGAAAATGAAGGGAGCCGTTAAAACTAAACTGGAGCAGGGGATTGAAGCTGCTAGACATTCTCAGTTTATGGCGACAATTAAAACTGATGTACCGCTTCCGATCGCGATCGCTGATTGTCAATTAACAGGTTTTGATACCACAGAGTTAATTCCTTTATTGGAAGAGCTTGAGCTTAAAGCTTTTGTGAATAGGGTTGATCAGATTCAGGCAAAGTTGTCAGGGAATTATGAGAAGAAGCCCTCACCCCCAGCCCCTCTCCCAAAGGGCGAGGGGAGCAAGATGTCGGCTCAGAATGTAGAAGACGAGGAGTTGTGGTTTGATTTTGCTAAGCAGGAAACTGATCAGGCGATCGCAGCGACCGCTTCGTTAAAACTGGATGTGCAGATTATCGACACGATCACCAAATTAGAAAAGTTGTGCGAAACTCTTAGTAGCAAACAACCGACGGCTTGGGATACGGAAACATCGGCACTAAATCCCTTTGAAGCGGAATTAGTGGGAATTGGTTGCTGTTGGGGTGACTCGATTAGTGAGATTGCTTATATCCCTTTGAGTCATAATTCAGGACAAAATCTGCAATGGGAAGAGGTGAGAGAAATTCTTAAGCCTATTCTTGAAGATGCTAGTTATCCGAAATACTTACAGAATGCTAAGTTCGATCGCTTAATGTTTAAGGCGGCAGGAATTGAACTTGCAGGTGTGGTATTCGATACGATGATTGCTAGTTATGCGATCGATCCAGAGGCAAGTCATAAACTGGATGATTTGGCGATGGAATTGCTACAAATTCGTACTGTCAGTTATAAAACGCTAGTTGGTAAGCGCAAATCGATCGCCGAAGTTGAGATTCCATTGGTAGCTCAGTATTGCGGTATGGATACCTATATCACCTATCACATTAGACCGATTTTACAAGAGCAATTAACTGCGGTTCCCGAACTTTGGGATTTGTTCCACAATGTGGAGATGCCTTTAGAACCAATCCTTGCGGAAATGGAATGGCGTGGTATTAGGATCGATAAAGAATATTTAAGTATTTTCTCGCAGGAATTAGAAAAAGATTTAGATGCTTTAGAGATTGCTGCCCATCAACAAGCAGGAAAGAAATTTAATCTTAATTCACCTAAGCAGTTGAGTGAAATTTTAGAAGAAAAGCTCGGCAAAAAATTTACTGATAAATCACGCAAAAGCAAGACAGGCTATTCTACTGATGTTACTGTTCTTAACAAATTGGAAGGTGAAGATCCTCTGATTGACACGATCCTCGAAAACCGTACCCTTGCGAAGCTTAAGTCTACTTATGTTGATGCTTTACCATCGCTGATTCAGCCTAAGACTGGGCGCGTGCATACTGATTTTAATCAAACTGTCGCTTCGACTGGGCGTTTGAGTAGTTCTAATCCTAACTTGCAAAATATTCCCATTCGGACAGCATTTAGTAAGCGCATTAGAGCAGGTTTCTTACCTGAAGAAGGTTGGATACTGATGGCGGCTGATTATTCGCAAATTGAACTGCGAATTCTTGCCCACTTGAGCCAAGAGCCTGAATTAATGAGAGCTTTTAATGCTGGCGAAGATGTGCATACTGTCACGGCACAACTGCTATTAGAGAAGGAAGAAGTAACCAGTGATGAGCGGCGCTTGGCGAAAATCATTAATTACGGTGTGATCTATGGCATGGGAGCGCAGAAATTTAGCCGTGATATCGGTGTACCTGTAAAAGTAGCGAAGCAGTTTATCGAGAAATTTAAAGAGCGCTACGAAAGAATCTCTACTTATATGAAAAGCGTGGAAGTAGAAGCAGAACGTGATGGCTACGTCAAAACTATATTAGGAAGACGACGCTATTTTCATGGGATTAGCGATATTGGCGGTTACCAAAAGGCAGCTTTGTTGCGATCGGCTGTCAATGCGCCAATTCAGGGAACCAGTGCCGATATTATCAAGGTGGCAATGCTACATATTCATGAGCTTTTACAAAACTATCAGGCTCGCTTGTTGCTACAAGTTCATGATGAACTTGTATTTGAAGTTCCACCTAATGAAGTTGCTGAACTACAGCCTAAAATTAAAGCTGCTATGGAATCGGCTGTAGAACTTTCAGTCAAGTTGGAAGTGGATATTCATACTGGCAAAAATTGGATGGAGGCAAAGTAACCCGTTATAGCGCAATGCAAGTTTTGCTTTGGACATAAAGCCCAAATAAAGGCGGCGCAAAGCGCCGCCTTTATTTGGGCTTTAGCTAGTTACTTTTTTGGCGAAGAAGTTCTACTTCTTCGGGCGTTAATGACCAACCTAACGCACCAGCATTTTGCTTGGCTTGATTGGCATTCTTTGCTCCTGGAATAGGAATGACATTTCCTTGAGAGATTAACCAATTTAAAGAAATTTGGGCAGGAGTTTTGTCATATTTCTCTGATAGATCTTTTAAAGTAGAAAATAAAGGTTCTAGCTTCTGTAAACCTTTGGGACTAAAGCGAGAATCAATACGCCGTCCACCTTGTAAATTTTTTACATTTTCTGGATTGTACTTACCAGTCAATAAGCCTTGTGATAGCGGACTATAGGCAAGAATGGTTACACCTAGTTGTTTTGCTCTTTCAATGGTTCCATTTTTTTCGACTTGTTTGGTGAGTAGAGAATAGGGAACTTGATTGACAGCGAGAGGAATTCCTTTTTCAGCAAGATATTGATGCGCCAAAGTCATCTGCTCTGCGGAGTAATTACTTACGCCTACTGACTGGATTCGCCCTTTTTTAACTTCTTCAGCTAAGACCTCCATAAAGTCTTTGGTTTTGAGAAAAAACTCTAGGGGCCAATGGATTTGGTAGAGACTGATTTGTGAAGTTTGTAAGCGCTCAAGACTAGCAGTTAAGGCCTTAGCGATCGCCTCTCGATTCCAGCGCCAAGGTAAAGGAAAATACTTAGTGGCAATCTGAACTGGTTGTGAAGTTTGCTTGCAAAACTTACCGATTAAGCGTTCTGATTCTCCAAGCCCATAAACTTCGGCAGTGTCGAAAAAAGTAACGCCTGCTTCTATAGAAGCTTGAAATGCTCCAGCCACATCCTCTGCCCCAAAGTCTTTGCCATAGGCCCAGAATAGCGTGTCTCCCCATGCCCAAGTCCCAACGCCAAGTGCGGTAACTGTTGGCCCATCGACTCCGAGTTTGATAGTTTGCATAGATTCTTCGCTAACACTGTGACGCTTATTATAGCGATTTCCTAAATTAGAAGGAGTGCTTTGCGCCACCTCTATAGCAACTTTCATTCATTCGTTGGCTGAGCGAAGTCGAAGCCAACGAATGAACGAAAGTTACAATCTAGAATCTAGGTTTTGAGTAGTTCGTAATTAGGTTGTCAAACCATTTCTCTAGGCGATCGCCCCATACTTCTAGAGAATATTCAGCCTCTAATTGTTGACGACAGGTAAAGCGATCGATTTGATCTAACTGAGAAATAGCTTCGATTAAACCTGATACACTTCCCATTTCCACAAGAAATCCTGTCTTACCATGACGGACAATTTCCTTAAGTCCTCCACTATTGTAAGAAATCACAGGTACGCCACAGGCAAACGCCTCGATCGCTGCATTGCCAAATGCCTCAACCCAGCGAGGAGTCATTAGTAAGGCGCTACATTGTCCTAATTTTTTTTGGAGTTCATCAGTAGAAAGAAATCCTTCATAATGAATCTCAGCCTTAGAGAAAAAAGTTTTAATCTGCTCCCAATAGGCTCGATCTTGAATTAACCCAAATACATGCAAAGGTAATCCCGTACTTTGGGCGGCTTTGGCAGCATCTTCTAGCCCTTTTTCAGGAGAAATACGACCAACCCATGCAAGGCTTGGTTTTTCGGGCTGCTTCACAAAATTATATTGAGACACATCGAGTCCTTTACCCATGATCATGAGGCGATCGCCATCACTAAAAGTGTCAGCACAGGCGCGAGTATTTACAGCGATCGCATTAGGGAAGAGATGTGAAGTTTTGCTCACCATTGCGTCCATTACAGGTGAGAGCGATGACATACTGATCCAATGGGCGATCGGGCGGTTGAAAAAAGGTGTGAGATAGAGAGGTAGCCAATCATAGGCAAAATTAAATAATAAATCAAACTGATTTTGTGATTCTCTGGCATAACTCCACATATTTTCTAGAACCGAGTTTTGGGGAAGCACGACCAGATCTGCACCAACTTGAGTTTGGGCTGAAGTTTGCATATTACCTGCAATTTGCGTTAGCTTGGTGACATTGGTTGCTGAACCTTCAGGTGCTACGATTTCTACTTCGTGACCTTTAGCAATTAGAGCTTTAGCTGCATTTTGCAAAGTTAATTCTACACCACCACCAATTCCAGAACCTAAGGCACCAACTGGAGTAGATAGAAATAGCAATCGATAGTTTGTTTTATTCATAATTTAGATCTTACCGCCAATTAGGAATAAGGTTATTCTACAGATTTCCAAAATTGTGCTGAATCGCTTTCTGTAATATTCCTAAATACTCCCACCATCAAGCATAGAATTCAGTTGATATAGCAATGCAAGGTTAGCTTAGCCAAATAAATAGAGGCAGCGCTTCGCGCTGCCTCTATTTATTTGTTTTTTGCTATACAAAGCACTGCCTTACACTGGTTGGAATTTTTTTAAAACTTCTGCGAGGTTTTCCATTCGTACAGGTTTACTAATAAAATCATTCATTCCTAATAGAAGGCATTTTTCGCGATCCTCTGCCATTGCATTTGCAGTCATTGCTACGATTTTAACCCTGTCACTCAGAGGTATATTTTCCTCAATTAATCTAATCCGCCGAGTTGCTTCCAGTCCATCCATCTCTGGCATTTGGATATCCATCAAAATTAGATCGTAGGACTGATGCTCTAGCAACTTTAGTACTTCTAGCCCATTCACAGCACAATCTGCTTGATAGCCAAGCTTAGCCAAAAGTCGTAAAGCAATCATCTGATTAAATGTATTATCTTCAACTAAAAGAATCCGTAAAGATTTAGGCTCATCTAGAGCAAGCTTTGATTCTTTAACTGTAGCCAGGTTTTGCTCGGGACTTGCATTTACATCCTCTTTAAATTCTTGATTAGATATCTCCTCAACGGCAATATCGAACTGAAAAATTGTCCCTTTCTCCAAAGTACTACATACTGTAATGTGACCACCCATGAAATGAGCAAACTGTTGACTGATCACTAATCCCAAACCTGTTCCTGTTTGAGATTCTCTCCCTGAGGCTGTTTGTACAAAAGCTTCAAATAGCTTATCAATTTCGTCTGGTGCAATCCCCGATCCAGAATCTTCTACTTCAAAGTGAATAACAGGCTTTGATAATCCTTTGTCTTCGGTTAATAGGGAAACACGAAGGATTACATAGCCTTTACTGGTAAACTTGAGCGCATTTCCCAGCAAGTTAAACAAAATTTGGCGAATTTTACGCCCATCAGCCTTAATATACCGAGGGCAATTGGGATGGATTGCAAAGATTAACTGTATTTTTTTATCCTTTGCCTTAATTTGCAGCATCTCCTGCAGATTATTAAGGGATAGATGAAAGTCAAATTTCGTTTGTTCGAGGACAATTTTACCCGCTTCAATCTTTGACATCTCTAAAACATCATCAATCAAGTTCAGCAAATGTTCGCTGCTATGGCTAATGATATTAACGTATTCCCCAAGATCGTGATTTAGAGCGTCATCATCATGCATTAACTGAGTACATCCCAAAATTGCATTGAGAGGAGTACGTAATTCATGACTCATCTTTGCTAAGAAATTGCTTTTGGCTTGACTAGCAACTTTTGCACGTTCAGCTTCAAGCTTGAGAGCTTGTTGTGAAAATTCTAATGCTGCAAGCATAAGCGTACTTCTTAAGTCTAATGCAGCTTCAATTTCTACTTCATCCCAAGGCAAAGACTTTGCATTGACAATTTCTTTCCACAGCTCAAACGATCTTTGTGGAGATAAATCGTATTCATCATCGAGAGCTAATTTACTGGGATCGCCAGCCCAATTAACAGTTTGGATAACTTCACTACGGAACCAAATAATATGATACGAAGTATGATTAAGTGAGATAGAAATAGCTAATATTCCACTAGCTATATCCTTAATTGAGAGTGCTTCAGGATATTGTTGACTCAAGCAATTGGTATGAAAAATATCCTCGGATTTAGTCTCTAGCCATAAAATTAACGATCTGATAAATTCTTGGGAAGGGCAAATTCCAATCTCGGAAATGCGATCGCCAAGACAGATAACTGCGCCTTGAGCATTAATCAAATCCAACAAATCCTCTACATCTTGAGAAAATATATGGTTGATTGATTGAGCTGAGTCGAGGATATTTCGTTTTAATTTGGCTTGAATAATTTTGATTTTTTCTTGAACATTCTTAAACTGCTGTTCGTACTTGTTGACGATTTCGATGGACATGACTTGCCCCAAAAACTCACAGGTTTTTCTGAGCTCATAGTCGATATATCGAGGAGAAAAGTGGTGGCAAACAATCATTCCCCAGAGCTTGCCATCATTAATCAAAGAGATACTCAAGGAAGCAGAAACTCCCATCTTTTGTAAATACTTGATGTGAATTGGTGAAACGCTTCTCATCGTGCTGAAGCTTAGATCGATGGGTTCCTGAGTGATCGGATTGTTTAATGGAACAATCGGAACGGAGCGAGAATTAACATCAACAATTTGACGCAGCCAGCTTTTATAGTATAGCTTTCGCGCAATTTCTGGAATATCAGCAGCAGGAAAATGTAATCCTAGGAAAGATTCTATCTGTTCATCTTTGGCTTCAGCAATGACAATGCCGTGATTATCTAGATCGAATCGATAGATCATTACGCGATCTAGTTGAGTTATTCTGCGAATTTGCTGAGCTAACAAATCTGTCATCTCCGCAAAATCTTTAGCTTTCCTGATAGTTGTAGCGGCCGATTTTGCAAGATAGTAAAAGCCTAGATGAGAATCTGAATCTTCTAAATCTTTAGATAAAGGCTCTAATTCTAGAACTAGCAATCCATTAGAGCGATGAATAATTCCTTGAAACAAATAATTCCTGTCCTCGATTTGGACGGTTATCTGCATGGGGTTAAATATTTCTAAATCTCTGTGATTGATAAAAGATCCTAAAATGTCAATTTGAGATTGAGGAAATATTGCACTCAAAGGCTTTTCGAGTAATAAGTTAGCGGGAATGTTGAAGAAGTCAATTGTGTTTTCACTGATCTGTACAATTTTTAGCGCTGACTCATCAATGCCAATGAGAACACCATGAGGCTGAATATGTCCCAAAAGATGAATTTGTTCGCGATCGCAGTTTTGGTAACCAGATGGCGTTGAAATCCCAGAAAATATCGATTGCTTTGCTTCCATTCTCTACTCTTATCGCCTAAATTCCTTCAATCAATTCGCAATCATTTAAAAATATTTGGGTATTGCAAAAGATGGGAGGATTTTAAAGTTAAGATGGGCGACACTTCGCGTCACCTACTTTAGCTTCTCGATCGCTACCAAATTCTTGACTTTCCCAACTGGACTAGCTTTTCCCACGCCACAAAGCTTTTGCATACTTTTTTATAGCTCTTGTACATATGCTACTGCGTATTCCATTATCAATTCTTAATTTAAGTGTCTTGACCAAATAAATAAGTAAATCAAGAGCATTTTGTCAATTTAAAAATTTCAAATTTACTAACTATGCGATCGCTACAAACAAAAGATTTTTAAATTATTTGTAAAAAACTATAGACAAAACATCTCTCATAGGTTTATGATTGCTAATCGTGACTAAAAACAGAAACTAAGAAAAACAACTCGGCATGAGCCTAGCGCTTGATTTCTTAAGTCTGAGTCACGCATTGGTATAGATAATGCAGAGACATTCAAAAATCTCTCATCTATAACAACCAACCCAAGAGATTGTGTTTCTCACGTCTAGTAGTTTGTCTAGACATCTTCTGTAAGTCAGTCGTCTCGAAGCCCCTCAACAAGTCTTCAAAACCAATACTTCTTACCTAAGATCGAAACCGATCTCTTTTGAGCCTGTCAAAAATCTGCAAAACACTTTAGTTTGCAGTCACAAGCAAGCGGAGCTAATTTTAATGACTGTCGGAATTCTCGGCACGAAACTTGGTATGACCCAAGTTTTTGACTCGGATGGTAATGCGGTTCCTGTAACTGTTGTTCAAGCAGGTCCCTGCACAATTACACAAGTTAAGACTGATACCAAAGAAGGCTATAAAGCTATTCAGATTGGTTATGGCAAAGCTCGTGAAAAGCTAATCTCTAAACCAGAGTTAGGACATTTGAAAGCTTCGGGTTCTGAACCTGTAAAGCACCTACGTGAATATCGTTTAGATAGCGTCACTGATTACAATGTCGGTCAGACTCTAGATGTAAGTCAGTTCAAGGATGGCGACATCGTTGATGTGATTGGAACTAGCATTGGTAAAGGTTTCGCTGGTTATCAAAAGCGCCACAACTTTGGTCGCGGTCCGATGGCTCACGGCTCTAAAAACCACAGGCAACCTGGTTCGACTGGAGCGGGTACAACCCCAGGTCGTGTTTATCCTGGTAAGCGTATGGCTGGTCGTCTTGGCGGTAAGCAAATCACCGTAAAGAAGCTAACTATAGTCAAAGTCGATGCAGCGAACAATGTGCTGCTAATCAAAGGAGCTGTTCCTGGTAAGCCCGGTGCATTGCTTAACGTCATTCCTACCGTAATTATCGGCAAGGCTAAATAAGGACTAAGTAGTTTGTTCGTGAGATCGAGAGAATATAAGTTATGCCTACAGTAATAGATTGGACAGGGAATGAAGTTGGTGAAATAAGCCTTGATTTGCGTGTTGCTAAAGAAGCAAGTGCAAAGGGTTTAGTTCACCGTGCCCTTGTCAGACAGTTAGCTAATGCCCGTCAAGGTACTGCCAGCAGTAAGACTCGCGCTGAAGTCCGTGGTGGTGGTCGTAAGCCTTTTAGACAAAAGGGTACAGGTCGTGCTCGCGCAGGTTCGACTAGATCGCCTCTAACCCGTGGTGGTGGTGCAATCTTTGGTCCTAAGCCTAGAGATTACGAAACCAAAATGAATCGTAAAGAGCGTCGTTTGGCTCTTCGTACGGCGTTCATCGGACGCTCTGCTGATTTGATCGTTGTTGAAGATTTTGCCTTAAATCTTGCTCAGCCCAAAACCAAAGAATTGTGCCAAGCACTTGAGCGTTGGGGTGTGACCTTGGGTAGCAAGACCCTGATCATTACCGACAGTAAGGATGAGAATGTAGTTTTGTCTGCTCGTAACATTCAAAAACTGCAATTGATTGCTGCCGATCAGCTCAATATTTTCGACATTGTTAACTCAGAAAAAATTGTGGTAACTCGCTCGGCGATCGCCAGAATTCATGAGGTGTACGGTGGCGATGCAAAGTTAGCAACAGAGATCGTTACGGTCGAAGATGCAGAATAACGGAATCTAAGTAGAAGAAAGAAAAAACATGGCTAAGATCCCAACCGAATTCGACCCCCGTCGCTTGCCTGACATCATTCGCCGCCCTCTGCTCAATGAAAAGGCAACTCGACAATTGGAAAACAACAAATACACATTTGACGTTTTTCATGATGCTACCAAGCCCGAGATTAAAGCTGCAATTGAGAGCCTCTTCTCGGTTACGGTTAAGAAAGTGAATACCCATAACCCACCCGCACAAGCGCGTCGTATTGGTAAATTCGCAGGCAAACGCGCTCAAATTAAAAGAGCGATCGTTACCTTAGCCGAAGGCAGCAAGATCGATTTGTTCCCAGATGTATAAGCATTAGCTTCATACAAAACAAAAGGCAAAACCAGAGAACTGTTCTTTAACAACATCAGACAATTATGGGCGTTCGTGCATATAAACCGTATACCGCTAGTACCAGACAAACTGTTGTCTCGGACTTTGCGGAAATCACCAAATCAGAACCCGAAAAGTCTTTAACCACTCACGTCCATCGTAAAAGAGGACGCAACAACCGTGGTGTAATCACTAGCCGTAGACGTGGCGGCGGTCACAAGCGGCTTTATCGTCTCATCGATTTCAAGCGTAATAAGCGTGACATCATCGCTGAAGTGATCGCGATCGAATACGATCCAAACCGTACTTCTCGGATCGCGCTTGTACAGTATGAAGATGGCGAAAAGCGCTACATTCTTGCTCCTAAAGGTATTGCCGTCGGCAACAAAATTCAAGCTGGTGAAAGTGGTGTGCCCTTTGAAATTGGCAATGCGATGCCTCTATCAGCTATCCCCCTTGGTACGATTGTTCACAACGTCGAAATGACTCCTGGTAAGGGCGGTCAAATCGTACGATCAGCTGGTGCGGGTGCTCAAATCGCTGCTAAAGAAGGAGATTTCGTCACCCTTAAGCTTCCTTCTAGCGAAGTTCGCTTGATCCGTAAGGAATGCTTCGCCACCATCGGACAAGTCGGTAACCTCGATCACAGTAATGTCAGTCTTGGTAAAGCTGGTCGTAGTCGTTGGTTGAACCGTCGCCCGAAAGTCAGGGGTATGGTTATGAACCCCGTCGATCACCCTCATGGTGGTGGAGAAGGTTGCGCTCCCATTGGACGTAGCGGTCCTGTTACACCTTGGGGTAAACCAACCCTGGGTTATAAGACTCGCAAGAAGAAAAAGCTCAGCGATGCCCTCATTGTTCGTCGCCGCCGCAAGTCTTCGAAGCGCGGTAAGGGCGGACGTAACGCTTAAAATTTTGCTTAGCAGCTGTTTATCAGTCGCCAAGCGCGAAGATTTATTTAGAGAGTACAAATTATGACGCGATCGCTAAAAAAAGGTCCCTTTGTTGCCGATCACTTAATGACCAAAATTGAAAAGCTGAACGCCAAAGGCGAAAAGCAAGTTATCAAGACATGGTCACGCGCTTCCACTATCCTTCCTCAGATGATCGGGCATACCATTGCTTGTCACAACGGAAAACAGCACGTTCCTGTATATGTCACGGAGCAAATGGTAGGACACAAACTCGGTGAGTTTGCCCCTACACGCACCTTCCGCGGTCATGCCAAGAGCGATAAAAAGGCCAAGAGATAGGTAGACAGGTAAATAAAATGATCCTTGCCCAAAACGAAATCCCTGCAGTAGCTAAATATATTCGGATGTCTCCCCATAAGGTGCGCCGAGTCCTAGACCAAATCCGTGGTCGCAGCTACCGCGAAGCATTAATGATCTTAGAATTCATGCCTTATCGCTCCTGCGAACCTATTACTAAAGTATTGCGTTCTGCAGTAGCTAATGCAGAACATAATGCAGGACTAGATCCCGCATCTTTAGTAGTTAATCAAGCTTTTGCCGATATGGGACCTAGCCTCAAGCGCTTCCGTCCTCGCGCCCAAGGTCGTGCTTACCAAATTCGTAAGCCAACGTGCCACATTACGATCACTGTCAAACCATCGGAGGAAGAATAGGTATGGGTCAGAAGATTCACCCAACAGGGTTACGCCTCGGCATCACCAAGTCCCACCTTTCTCGTTGGTACGCTGATGTCAACCGCTACGGTATTTTGGCAGAAGAAGATAGCAAAATCCGTAAGTTTATTGAAAAGACTTTGAGCAATGCAGGTATCGCAGACATCTTGATTGACCGCAAGGCAGACCAAGTTGACCTCGAAATTCGCACTGCTCGTCCAGGAGTTGTTGTTGGTCGTGGTGGCGCTGGTATCGAGCAATTACGTGTCGGACTGGTTAAGCACTTAGAACAAGATGGCTCTCTGAAGAAAACTGGTACTAGCCAAGTGCGGATTAACGTCACTGAAGTAACCAGAGTTGACGCAGAAGCACCTCTCATCGCTGAATACATCGCTCAACAAATCGAACGTCGTGTTTCCTTCCGTCGTGTTGTTCGTCAAGCTATTCAAAGAGCTCAGCGAGCAGGAATCGAAGGTATTAAGGTGCAAATCAGTGGTCGTCTCAACGGCGCTGAAATTGCCAGAACCGAATGGGTTCGTGAAGGTCGTGTTCCCCTACACACCCTCCGCGCTGACATCGATTACAGCTACAAGACTTCCAGAACTATCTATGGTGTCATCGGCATCAAGGTTTGGATTTTTAAAGGCGAAATTATTCAAGGCGAGGAAGCTCCCGCTCCAGCCGCTCAACCCCGTCGTCGCCAGCAACGTCGTCCCCAATTTGAGGATCGTTCTAGCGCTGAAGGATAAACTTCTGTTATCTAGAGTTTTGAACCATGTTAAGTCCTAAACGTACAAAATTTCGTAAGCAGCAGCGCGGTCGGATGGCTGGTCCCGCTACCAGAGGAGCTGAAATCAATTTTGGTGATTATGCCATGCAGGCTCTAGAGCCTTCTTGGATTACTGCCCGTCAAATTGAAGCTGCCCGTCGTGCCATGAACCGCTACATCCGTCGCGGCGGCAAGATTTGGATTCGTATTTTCCCAGATAAGCCTGTAACCATGCGTCCTGCTGAAACCCGTATGGGTTCTGGTAAAGGCGCTCCAGAATTTTGGGTGTCTGTAGTTAAACCCGGCCGCATCATGTTTGAGGTTGCGGGTGTAGCTGAAGAGACCGCAAGAGAGGCAATTCGTCTTGCGGCGGCTAAGATGCCAATCAAAACCAGATTTGTTATCCGCGATAAGGAGTAAGAATATGGCACTCCCAAAAGTCCAAGAAACTAGAGAGCTATCTGATGATGAGTTGCAAGCTCAGATCTTGACTGTCAAGAAAGAGCTGTTTGACCTACGTTTTAAGCAGGCAACTAGACAACCCGTACAACCACATCAGTTTAAACATGCGAAGCATCATTTGTCTCAACTGATGACTGTCGAACGCGAACGTCAGTCCAGAGCTTAAGAAAGCTATTTACAAAACATAGGAATTTTAGCAATGGCAGTTAAAGAAAAAGTTGGCGTTGTCGTCAGCGACAAAATGCAGAAAACGGTGGTGGTTGCGGTTGAAAATCGTACCTCTCACCCCAAATATGGAAAAATCGTGGTCAAAACTACCAAGTTTAAAGCCCACGATGAAGAAGACAAAACCCGTGAAGGCGATCGCGTCAAAATTCGGGAAACCCGTCCCCTCAGCCGTACAAAGCGATGGGAAGTTGTAGAGATTCTCTCATCTAGCTCGGAAGCATAAGCCATGATTCAACAAGAGTCTTATCTAAACGTTGCGGATAATAGTGGCGCTAAAAAGCTGCTATGTATTCGCGTCCTAGCTGGTGGTAACCGCGCCTTTGGCGGAGTTGGTGATGTGATTATCGCCACGGTCAAGGATGCTGCACCAAATATGCCAGTCAAAAAATCTGATGTTGTCCGCGCCGTGATTGTTCGTACCAAAGCATCGATCAACCGTGAAAGCGGTATGAGAATTCGCTTTGACGACAATGCTGCTGTAATCATTAACCAAGACGGCAACCCCAAAGGAACCCGCGTATTTGGTCCAGTTGCGCGTGAATTGCGGGATAAAAACTTCACTAAAATTATCTCCCTAGCGCCAGAGGTACTGTAATGTCATTCAAGTCAAAGCCTGCCTATCGCGGCAACCGCAAGTCTTTTAAGATTCACGTCAAAAAAGATGATGTAGTTCAAGTAATTTCAGGAAGCTCGAAGGGAACCGTTGCCAAAGTGCTACAGGTTTTCCCTAAAGACAGCACCATCATCGTTGAAGGTGTGAATGTTAAGACTAAGCACGTTAAGCCTCAAGCTGATGGCGAGTCTGGGCAAATTGTTACCCGCGAATTTCCGATTCATAGTTCTAAAGTATTGTTGTATTCCGAAAAAGAAAAGACCGCTAGCCGTTCTTGCTATACCTTTACGGATGATGGCAAGAAAGTCAGAATGTTGAAAAAGACTGGCGAAATCGTTGATTCCGTTAAGATCGAAAAGAAATAGTTCTATAAACCTGACTAAGTCCTGACCAAGCCCAGGCAAACTCATCGAGGAAGATAAAAATGCTAACACCGTTTACCGAAGTCTATGCCAAACAGGCTGTTCCTAAATTGATGGAACAGTTTAAGTACACCAATATTCATCAAGTTCCCAAATTTGAGAAAGTGGTAATCAATCGCGGTCTGGGTGAAGCTGCTCAGAATGCTAAATCCCTTGAAGCTTCTTTGACCGAAATTGCCACGATTGCTGGTCAAAAGCCCGTAGTCACTAGAGCAAAGAAGGCGATCGCTGGTTTCAAATTGCGCCAAGGTATGCCCGTCGGGATGATGGTTACTCTACGCCGTGACAAGATGAACAACTTCTTGGATCGTCTGATCAACTTCTCCTTGCCTCGCATCCGTGACTTTCGCGGTGTTAGCCCCAAGAGCTTTGATGGACGTGGTAACTATACCCTCGGTGTCCGCGAGCAGCTTATCTTCCCCGAAATCAGCTACGACAGTATTGAGCAAATTCGGGGGCTTGATATTTCCATCATTACCACTGCTAACACGGACGAAGAAGGACGTGCGCTCCTGAAAGCAGTTGGTATGCCCTTTAGAGAATCATAAGTAGATCGAATTAGGAGATAAGGATGGCTACCAACGACACCATCTCGGATATGCTTACCCGCATCCGCAATGCCACATTAGCAAAGCATCAGACCACTGCAATTCCTGCAACTAAGATGACTTTGAGCATTGCCCGAGTGATGAAACAAGAAGGTTTTATCGCAGATTTTGAAGAAACAGGCGAAAGTATCGACCGCGCCTTGGTCGTCGCCCTCAAGTACGAAGGCAAAAATCGTCAATCAATTATCAAACGCCTCAAGCGCGTCAGCAAACCTGGTTTACGGGTTTACTCGAACTCTAAAGAATTACCCCGTGTATTAGGTGGGATCGGTATTGCAATCATCTCCACCTCTAAAGGGATCATGACCGATCGCGAAGCCCGTAAACAGGGTGTCGGCGGTGAAGTCCTTTGCTATATCTGGTAATTCAGGTCTTCTAAGATCTGTTAACTCAGGCTGTTAATTCAGCAAATAACATCACAAGCAACGGAAAACAGACATGTCTCGTATTGGAAAACGTCCCATTCCTCTTCCCCCAAAAGTTGCGGTCTCCATCGTAGGGCAAGAGGTAACTGTCAAAGGACCTAAAGGCGAACTAAAGCGTGTGTTGCCACCGACTGTAGAAATTCTGCAAGAAGAAAGCAACCTCGTTGTCAATCGCGCTAACGAATCTCGTCCCGCAAGGCAACAGCACGGTCTTTTCCGCACCCTAGTTGCCAACATGGTCGAAGGTGTGTCCACTGGCTTTCAACGCAAGTTGGAAATCCAAGGTGTTGGTTATCGTGCCAACCTAAATGGTAGCAATATTGTTCTTACTGTCGGCTATAGCCACACAGTTGATATCATTCCTCCTGATGGAATTTCTTTAGGAGTTGAAGATGCTTCTGGCAAGAAAGTCCCGCAAGGCACATTTATCGTCGTCGAAGGTATTGACAAGGAAATCGTCGGTAACTTAGCTGCGAAGATTCGCGCTGTACGTCCACCTGAAGTTTACAAAGGCAAGGGTATTCGTTACCTCGGTGAATTCGTCAGACGTAAGGCTGGTAAGACTGGTAAGAAGTAAGGCTAAGATTTTTCTGGCTTCCTTATTTAATCTTCTTAATTTTCGTAATCTTCATATATAAAAAACATGAGTGCTAATAGTCGTAGACAAGCAACCATAAGCCGCCATAAGCGAATTCGTAAAGGTATGTCAGGTACATCTGAACGTCCTCGTCTCGCAATTTACCGTTCTAACAATCACATTGTGGCGCAAGTGATTGATGATGTAGCACAGCATACTCTAGTTGCTGCATCGACCCTCGAATCAGATGTCCGTGAGAGCCTCAGCACTACTGCTAATTCTGACGCTTCGGCTAAGGTTGGTGCTTTGATTGCTGAAAGGGCGATCGCTAAGGGAATTACCAAGGTTGTATTCGACCGTGGTGGTAACCTCTATCATGGAAGAGTCCAAGCTCTCGCTGAAGCTGCCCGCGAAGCAGGTCTCGATTTCTAAATCATCCAGCAGTGAATCAGTAGATAGAAACAAATATGGCTAAGAATAGAGAATCAAGACCAGGTGGTGGTCGCGACAGTGGCAGCGGCGACAGTGGCGATAACCGCGATGAAAAACGCAAAGGTAAGCGCGATAGTAAAAAAAGCGATCGCGCTCGTACTGAAAAAGAATCTGAATGGCAAGAACGAGTTGTCCAAATCCGCCGCGTAACCAAGGTTGTCAAGGGTGGTAAAAAACTCAGTTTCCGTGCGATCGTTGTCGTCGGTAATGAAAAAGGACAGGTTGGTGTTGGCGTTGGCAAAGCTGCTGACGTAATTAATGCCGTCAAAAAAGGTGTCGCCGATGCTAGAAAACACGCGATCGACGTTCCTTTGACTAAGGCTAACTCTATCCCTCATCCTACTAATGGTATTGGTGGTGGAGCGAAGGTAATGATCCGTCCTGCATCTCCAGGTACTGGGGTAATTGCTGGTGGAGCTGTCAGAACTGTACTAGAACTTGCGGGTGTCAAAAATATTTTGGCGAAGCAACTTGGTTCCAGCAGCCCTCTAAACAATGCTCGTGCTGCAATTAATGCACTTTCAACCTTGCGTACCTTTGGTGAAGTTGCCAGAGCGCGTGGTATTACGTTGGAACAGTTATTTAACTAATAACTTTTAAAAATCCTTGCAACGCAAGGATTTTTAAAAGTTATGTAAGGCGCAAAGCCTAAAATAGTAATCAGCTAGGAAAAACTATGAGAATTGACGATCTTCAGCCTCAAGAAGGCTCACAGCATCGGAAGCGTCGTTTAGGACGTGGAATTGCCGCAGGGCAAGGTGCTAGCGGTGGATTTGGTATGCGCGGTCAAAAATCTCGTTCAGGTCGTCCCACCAGACCTGGTTTTGAAGGTGGTCAAATCCCCCTGTATAGACGAGTACCAAAACTTAAGCATTTTACAATTGTTAATCCTAAACATTTCACAATTGTTAATCTCGATCAATTAAGTGGATTACCTAAAGGCACAGTAGTAACTCTTGAGTCTTTAATGGACGCAGGCATTATTACTCAAAATGACGGCGTATTGCGTGTATTAGGAAGAGGCGAAGTCAATGTAGCGCTAACTGTTCGCGCTCATTCGATTACTGCATCTGCTAAGAGCAAGATCGAAGCGGCTGGCGGTACTGTAGAAGTTGCCTAAGCATGAAGAGAATATGTGGCGAAGTGCTGAGCGCTTCGCCACATATTCTCTTTTGTTGTTTTGGGAGAACCTCAAGTTGCACCTTTCTCTATGCAACTACAATATTTAAATATCTTTGGATTAGGCGGCGCGAAACACTGCCTAATCCATAATTCACTAGCTTAGAGGTAAGTTTAGTTATGGTTGTCAGTAAAGGAAAGAACCCGACAGCACAAGAAACTTTTATGCAAATGGCTCAAGCCGCAGGATTGCGGGGACGTTTGCTAGTTACTGTTGGTGTTTTGATATTAGTTAGACTTGGTATTTACTTGCCATTACCAGGAGTTGACCGCGTTCAATTTGCTTCAATTGTCAAAAATAATGCCGTAGTTAATTTTTTAGATATCTTCTCTGGTGGTGGCTTATCCCTACTTGGTATTTTTGCCCTTGGCATTTTGCCATTTATCAATGCATCGATCATCATGCAATTGATGACTTCGGCGTTACCAACCTTAGAAAATCTTCAAAAAAATGAAGGTGAAGCTGGTAGAAGAAAAATTTCTCAATACACTCGTTACGTTGCCTTTGTATGGGCAATCATTCAAAGTTGGGGTCTAGGCGTTTGGGTGCAAAACTCTGGAGTGCTATCAGAGGTAAGTTCCAACTGGATTACGATTGGTGATAATCGGGTAATTTTTTCCAGCTTTATTTTTCAAACAACTGTAGCTCTTGCGGCTGGCTCTATGTTTGTGATGTGGGCTGGAGAACTAATTACTGAGAAAGGAGTGGGTAACGGCGCTTCACTACTAATTTTTATTAGTATTGTTGCTAACCTGCCAAAATCGCTAGGTGACACGATCGCCCTTGCTCAAAAAGATAGCTCGCGAGTTGGCGGCGTAATTTTGCTACTCATAGTCTTTCTAGTAATGATCGTTGGCATTGTCTTTGTCCAGGAGGGAACAAGGCGGATTCCAATTATTTCTGCACGTCGCCAAGTTGGTCGTAAGCTCTATCGCGAACAAGCCTCCTACCTACCCTTGCGGTTGAATCAAGGCGGCGTTATGCCAATCATTTTTGCCTCATCGGTGATGATTTTGCCTGCCTATCTCAGTCAAAGCATTAATAATAAAGTGTTTGTGGATATCGCTGCTTGGATGTCTCCTAGTGGTGCAGGTCATATTCCCGTTTATATGTTGCTGATCCTTGGATTCAGCTTCTTTTACTCAACTTTAGTCCTGAATCCTGTGGAATTGTCGCAAAACCTGAAGAAGATGGGTAGTAGTATTCCTACGGTGCGCCCTGGCACAGCCACATCTGATTACATCAGCCGCATTCTGAACCGCTTAACTTTGCTTGGTTCCGTATTCTTGTGTGGTATAGCGATTATTCCTAGCGCGCTTGAAAAAGCAACAGGAGTCTCGACATTTAGTGGTATTGGCGCGACTTCTCTGCTGATTTTAGTAGGTGTGGCGATTGAAACCTCGAAGCAGATCCAAACTTATGTGATCTCTCAACGTTACGAAGGTATGGTGAAACAATAATGCCGCGACTAATTTTGATGGGCCCTCCCGGATCTGGTAAGGGCACACAAGGAGAAATTTTAGCTGACTCTTGGCAGGTTCCCAAAATTGCACCTGGTGATATTTTTCGGTCTGAAATCAAGCAAGGTACCGAGTTAGGTTTAAAGGTTAAGTCTTTTAGTGATTCTGGCAGACTAGTACCTGATGAGGTTGTAATTGAGGTAATTGCAGCGCGATTGAAACAGCCTGACACTCAAGTCGGTTGGATTCTTGATGGATTCCCACGTACTGTAGCTCAGGCTGAAGCATTAGATGTTTTGCTAGCGGAACTAAATCAGCCTTATGATTCGGTAATTAATCTTGATGTGTCAGAGCAATTCTTGATCGATCGCCTCAAAGCAAGGGCAATCGATCAAGGGCGTGCTGATGATACTGAAGAGGTCATCAAAAATCGGCTAGAAGAGTACAATGCCAAAACAAGACCTCTGCTAGAATTTTATGGAGAAAATGTTACACAAGTTGATGGCACACCGTCTATGCCAGAAGTAACAGAGACAATCAGAAAATTCTTTGCATAGATGGGTGAAATAACATTTTTAAGCTTAGATTCTCAAAAATGTATTTGAATAAATAGAAATTATACTGAAATTTGGAGAGGTTATTTGTCAAAAGAAGATGCTATTGAAATGGAAGGGACAGTGACTGAGTCTCTTCCTAATGCTATGTTTCGAGTTGCCCTCGATAATGGCTTTAATGTACTTGCTCACATTTCGGGCAAGATCCGTCGGAACTATATCAAGATTTTGCCAGGCGATCGCGTGAAAGTAGAACTAACACCATACGATCTTACGAAAGGACGCATTACCTATCGTCTTAAGAACCAAGGCGGCGGGAAAAAATAAAACAAAAAAGAAACGTCCACATGGGCGTTTCTTTTTTTGATTCATCGTGCGGTCGCAACTATTGCCACTCGAATCAAGAGAGCTTTTATGTATTAGTTTGATGCAAAGCTTGAACCAAAAATTATTGATGCTGAGTAGATGCAGTTTGAGCGGAATCCAGATAAGGCAGCGTTAAATTTAAAAAAGCATGGCGCGTCCTTTGATGAAGCAGCCACAGTTTTTAATGATTCTTTGTCTGTGACATTTCCTGATTCCGATCACTCCTACAGTGTGGAGCGCTACGTTATTATTGGATTATCTAGCGCTAATCGGTTACTGATTGTTGCTCATACTGATCGAGCAGATCGGGTTCGATTAATCAGCGCACGCGAAGCAACTCGATTTGAGCAGAGGTTTTACAAAGATGGATATAAGTAATGAGTTAGAGGATGATTTACGTCCTGAGTATGACTTCAGTAAGATGCAAGGTGGCGTTAGGGGAAAGTCTGTTGATCGCTATCGAGCAGGAACTAATATTGTGTTACTCGATCCTGATGTTTTCCAGGCTTTTCCTACTAGTGAATCAGTGAATGAAGCGCTTCGACTACTTATGCAAATAGCTAATAGAAAAAAGATTTAAATTCATTTTTAGAAAAGAGATAAAATCTATTTCAGACTAGCTTCTGTAGCCAGTGAATCACCAGAGCATTAACAATTTCAGGGCGATCGTCGTGGGGGCAATGTCCAGTATTGGGAATCGGAATTATTTGAATATCCTTAGTCTTGCTTGCATCTTCGTAAACCCTCGCTCCATTAATCGGAGTCCAAGGATCGGCATCACCCCAAAGTACTAATAGAGGCTTCTCGACCTTGGCTAATAAATCAGAAGTTCGGGGACCAGCAGGAGCTGTCAAAATCGAGGCAAAAACCTTTTGTGCGCCTTCATCGCAGGATGGCTGATAGAGCATATCCACTAACTCATCATTGATCGCTTGATGATTGCGATAAACCTGACGGAGGGAATTGCGAATATTCCGCTTTTTACGAACTTGGTTAAATACAAATTTCCCCGTTACTTCAGAGCTAATTAACTTCGCAAAAGCACCCATCACTAATCGTAAGGGCAAATTCAACTCTTCAGGTCGATGATTTAATCCACCTGCGGCATTGAGTAACACTGCCCCGATCGCAATTTCAGGAGCATGGGTTACCACCATTAGCGCAAGTAATGCACCGATGGAATTGCCGATAAAAATGGCAGGTTGTTGCACTAATTCCTGATAAAAATCCTTGAGTAGTTCTTCCCAAAGTTCTAATGAATAATCAAGTGCAGGCTTTGCTGAACCGCCAAAGCCCAACAAATCAAGTGCAAATACTTGATAGCCAGCCTCGGCAAATGCAGGAATATTCTTTTTCCAATGTCCGATGGATGCACCGAAGCCGTGAATTAAAACGAGGGGTGTCCCTGTACCAGTAACAGAATATTGGATTTTATATCCGCGCCATGTCCATGTTTGCAAGGGAGATAAAAGGCGATCGCGAGTTTCGAGGTTTTCTGTGGTTAGCACTGTGGTAACTCTTGGATGAAATGTATGATTTTTTAATCTGTTGACTATTCTTAACAATTTTAAGTTGCTATAGCGAAATCGTCATCATGCTTAGAGTTGACTCTATTCTTTCTCGTAAAAGACCAAAGCAGTTTGTCCGTATTGACGGCGATCGCAACAGATGAGATCGCCCACTACATCAGGAAGAGGACGTAAGCGATCGCATTCGGCTATCACTAGAGCATTATCTTTAAGCAAAGGCGATAGAGATGTAAGTACTGGTTGATAAAGATCGCTTTGGTAAGGAGGATCGAAATAGACTAGATCGAAATATTGGGGCTGCAATTTCCGCAATGTTTTGACAGCGTCTCCCTTGATAACTTGAAAAGTTTGATCTGACTTCGCGAATTTTTGCCAGTTTTCGCTCGCGATCTGACAGGCGATCGCCGATAGTTCGAGACCTACAATATTAGCCGCACCTCTTACTAATGCTTCTGCCCCCATCGCGCCCGACCCAGCACACACATCTAGCCAATTTGCTCCCTTGATACGAGTTTGCAAAATATTAAAAACTGCCGCCCTAACCTTACTCGCGGTTGGACGAATCGACAGGTCATTTGAGGTTTTGATCGGGCGTGCGCCATTGATACGAATAGACATAATGAAATCCACTAAGTAAAGTTGGCGCTAAGTGGGCAGGCACAATTAAATATAAAAGACTGAAATCTGTACCGCCCGCTGCGCGGGCGGTACAGATTTTGGATTTGGGGTTTAATTATGCTGAGGTACTTACACACCTTCCTTACTTAGATTAAATGGTTAGAAAAAGATAATCCTTCGATCTGGTCAATCGGAACCATCCAGATTTTATTTTGATAAGGTCTCCATACCGCACTCATGACATAGTGATTGCGAATAGAGATGATATGTACGTGAGGAATTCCAGAAAACTTTGAGCAAGAACGTAAAAAGTCTAAAGTCCGAATTAAGCGGCTATGGAGAAATGTTGCCATTTCATCACTACAGTTTTGTCGTAACATCGGTACAACTTGCGGATCGGCCTCGCCTCTTAATTCGTAAATAATATGGGTCTTTCCTTTAAAATCAATTTTTCGCGATCGCAGTTCCCATCCGCACAGTACGCCAAAGCCGATTACTGCCATCCCCAAATCGATATGAAAATCCCGCATTTGGAATTTCGTGTTGCTACTCATATCGGTATGCGTGTTATACCCAGTCCAACCGTGAAACTTCTCCAAATTATCGTCATTAATATCAACTGCTGAACGATAGGGGGAAGTTACAACACGATTAAGACTAATTTGTGTGTTTTCTGATGGTGGCTCTGATGTCATACTTGTCTCGCGAGTGACAGCATCTATAAAGGGACTAAGTATTTAGAATTAAAGATATCCTGACTTTATCAAATCAAAGCAATAGTTCAGTTAGTCTAAACAAACTAAACCGAAACAACAAGTAATCTTAGTAGAAATGTCGTAAAGCCCAATTAGTATTGCTGTAAGCAGCTTAACATTCTTTGAATTAAGTTCTTAGTTAAATTACTTACAAGTTACAACTGTATAGACTTTTATGCCTCCCAAAAGTTCGCTTAACTACCAACAGTTGCAACCTATCGTTTTACAGCGTGAGTTGCTTGAATATCAGCGTACTTTACTTACCAATGTGGGGATTTTAGTCGGACTAACGGCAATCGGTACATTGGGCTATCGCATCATTGAGGGATGGAGCTGGTTTGACTCGTTGTATATGACGATTATTACCCTCGCAACGATTGGTTATGGAGAAACCTATCCTTTGCACCTAGAGGGACGCGTTTTTACAATTATGTTGATTGTAATGGGCGTAGTAAGCATTAGCTATATTGCAGCTCAGTTTACGGCGGCGATCGCCAATGGCCATATTTACAATATTTTTCAGGCGAGGCGGCAGCGAAAGATGATGGATTCATTAAACAAACACTACATAGTTTGTGGGTTTGGGCGAACGGGACGACAGGTTACCGCAGAATTTGAGGCTGAGGGAAGTATTTCATTTGTTGTAATCGATAGCGATCCTTTAGCGATCGAACAAGCAGAGCTAGCAGGTTATCCAGCTTTACAGGGTGATGCGGCTCTTGACAATACCTTACTACTAGCAGGAATCGAGAGAGCTGTCTGCATTGTGGCGGCTCTGCCTTCGGATGCTGAAAACCTCTATACAGTTTTATCGGCTAAAACCTTAAATACTGAAATTCGGGCGATCGCTAGAGCGAGTACCGAGGAGGCGATGCAAAAGTTGCGTCGGGGTGGAGCTGACGAAGTAATTTCACCATATATTACAGGTGGAAAACGTATGGCAGCCGTGGCTTTACGTCCGCAAGTGATGGATTTTGTCGATGGAATTATTGCAGGATCGAATCGATCGTTTTATATTGAGGAATATCGAATTGATGAGCCTAGTTTCATTGGAGTCACACTCAAGAAAGCTAGTTTGCGATCGCAAACAGGTGTTTTAGTATTGGCAATTCGCCGTGCTGATGGTGATGTGATTGCAGGACCTGATGGCAATACTGAGATTTTGCAAGGCGATGTATTGATCTCAATGGGAACTCCTGAGCAGTTAAGAGCGCTCAATCAGATACTGAGTCCATTCTCGAAAAAGCAAAATATTTTACGACTGCCTCGCAGTAAATAGCTCTATAGCGCGTTACCCTCCGATTAGGTTAAGCTGTGAAGTTGATTTCTCCATCTCGAATTATTCAAATTGCGATCGCGTTAGCGATTAATGAAAACTTTAAGCTTTTGCTAGATCCTAGAGAAATTGCACTAGAGATTTGCTATCCCAAATATGGAGTGCATTACACATCGGCAATTGCTTTAGCAATTTCCCATCGAGTAGGAATAGAAGCTATTCAAATTGCTGAAAAAATAGCTAAAAAAGTTACTGAAGCGATCGCGGAAAACTGTTCGCAAAATCCACAAATATTTGCAGAATGGAAAATTAAATCCTGTGATAAAGGTTTATTAAATATTTATCTAAGTGAGAGATATCTGGGTGACAGCCTACATACTCTAATGAGTTGGCAACTTGACAATGAGTCTTTTGAGATAAGTAGCGATCGTCGTCCGTTATGGCAAAAGCGTAATATCTCTATAAGTACTTCTCAGCCATCTCTCGAACCAATGCAGCAGTATGCCCATGCTCGATGCTGTGCTTTAATCAGGTTGCAGGACAGAACCGCTAAGGAAAATTCACTGCAATCTAAAAATATTAGCAAAATAGAATCGATAGAACCTGAGGAAGTTAGTTTGTTATTGCGAAATCTGGCGATCGCTGATTATTTGGAAAATGAAAATATTTTGCCTTTAAATAGACAGAAGTTATCGCGATCGCTAGCCGAAGCCTTTTTACAGTTTTACGATCGCTGTCGAGTTTTTGGGGTCGATCGCTATGCCGTACAGAGACGATCGTTACTACTGAGAGTTACACAAAAATTTTTAGTAGCGATCGCGCCACCTGAAATTAATTACGCAATGTATTTATAGCGATAAAAGACGATGCAAAGCATCGTCTTTTATCTCAGGATTAGCACGGCATCACCAAAGGAATAAAAGCGATAGTCTTTGGCGATCGCCTCTTGGTACACCGACATGAGAAACTCCCGACCATCTTTACCCAAAAATGATGCCACCATCATTAGTAGAGTTGACTTTGGTAAATGGAAATTAGTAACCATCGCATCAATCACTTTCCATTCATAGCCTGGATAAATCATCAAATTGGTTTTGCCTTTGAAAACTTGGAAGTTTGAACTTTCGAGCGATCGCGCTACCGTACTGCCAACGCCAATGACTCGCCCGCCTCGCGCTTTAGTTTCTTTGATTTTGGCGATTGTCTGCTCGGGCACTTCACACCACTCATTGTGCATTACATGCTGGGTAATGTCCTCAGTTTCGACTGGTCGAAAAGTGCCGATGCCTACATGCAAGGTCACAAAAGCCTTATCAATTCCCCGATCTTGTAACTGCTGAAATAGTTCATCTGTAAAATGTAGACCTGCCGTTGGTGCAGCGATCGCCCCTGACACCTCAGCATAAATAGTTTGATAGCGTGCGGGATCGGTATGCGAATCGGTGACATAGGGTGGCAATGGCAGCTTGCCGAGTCGATCGATAATTAGATCGAGATTGGCATCGGCAGGAATATGAAACTGTAACTCTCTCGCCCTTGTCGTTGTCTCAATCCCTTCTACCGTCGCTTTGACATTATCGGCAAATACAATCGTGCTACCAATTGGTAAACGCTTACCTGGTTTGACCAATGCTAACCAGCGATCGTTGCCGAGCGGCTCCATCAGCAAAATTTCGACAGGAACCCCCGACAGTTTATGTCCGTACATACGAGCAGGGATGACTTTAGTGTTATTGAAAACTAATAAATCCCCTGCGCGCAAAAAATTGGGCAGATCGTAGAAATGATGATGCAGTAAATTTCGCTCGGCATCAATTACAAGTAGGCGTGATGTATCCCTCGGTGTAACTGGATCTTGAGCAATGCGATCGCTAGGCAATTCATAGTCATAGGCACTCAACGTATAGTCAAGCTCTAGTTCGGGCACAGGCGATGAAGTCATAGAAAGGTTACATTTTGGGACATTGGCACTACTTGAAAATTTGCAGCACTTCTACAAGTGTTTGACAAAAAGTGACTAAGTTGCAAAAAAATATAAGAAATGTTATATACCAATCGCGTAAACAGTGGTATACAGATGGCAGCAGCAACATATGCTGTACGTATATCGCGATCGCTTTTTCAAGTTTTGAATATTTAACGAGGAGTTTATGCAGTACTTAATGACAGATCTTCACCAACGTTTTATTGGAGCGTTGCACTATAACAAGCCTCTCTCTGTGGGTGATGTATTCCGTGCTGACAATACTAAAACTTACACAGTTGTAAGTATTAATGACACTCGGAATAAGAGTAAGGATGTCAAATCCGTTACCGTGATTCCCGTTCGCGAAACTGCAACTGCCCAATAGTTTGGCTTGTTTTTTACTTGATGGTCTAGCCAATTGATTTTAAGTCACTCACAAAAGCTAAAAATATTAGCTCCAAGCATTGAAGTGCTGAGTAAGTCTAGAAAAATTATCAAACGCGATCTGAGAGACTTATAGAAGCTGTCACTAATACATTGATATACAAGAGTATTTCTTAATTCTCTACAGATATTTAAACGAGACTGAGAACCTAGAAAGAGAAGGACGACGCATAGCGTCGTCCTTCTCTTTTTAGATTAAAATTACGCCGCTACGTATATTACTCAAAGTTTCTGAGTTTATGGAGTTACCCCTCAAATCAAGACGTGCCAGCTTGGTAAGATTTGCAATTTCAGGAGGTAATGAGGTTAGCTGATTGTGAGATAAATCTAGTTCGGTAATATTTGTCAGCTTGCCGATTGCGGGCGGAAGTTCTTTTAACTGATTATTGCCAAGATAGAGATCGGTCAAACTCGTGAGATATGCAATTTCTTCTGGCAGGCTCGTCAAGTTGTTTTTTCGCAGATCTAATTCAGTTAAATTTGTGAGACGGAAAAATTCTAAAGGTAGGCTTTCAATTTTGTTTTCGCATAAATCGAGCCATGTTAAAAATTTGAGAAATCCTATCTCAGTCGGTAATGTTTTGAGATTATTGTTACTAACATCTAGCCTTGCGAGTTGTGATAAGTTTCTAATTTCTGAAGGTAATTTTTCAATTTGGTTTTCTGCTAGATTTAATACCGTCAGATTTTTGAGATACATCACAGCATCTGGAATTTTAAAAAGCTGATTGCATTCTAGGTGTAGCCAAGTCAGGCTTCGTAAATTGGCGATCGCATCTGGGAGTGTTGTCAACTGATTTTCACTGAGGTAAAGCCAAACCAAATCAGTTAATTGACTCACTTTTTCAGGAACAGCGGTCATTTGCAGTTCGCTCAGATAAAGTGAGGTTGCTTCAGAAGCTCTGGCGTTCTCAATTGCTTCAAGGATTTCCTGTTCGTTCATTGGGCTGTCGTCCAGTTTTTATTTATGGCACTCAAAGTGCAAATTGATAATGGGCGTTTTACGTACTGCTCAGAGGGAGATTCAAGCCATCCTGCGGTTTTATTTTTGCATGGATTTATGGGCAATGTTGATGAGTTTAAAGAAACGATTGCTTCTTTATCTAAACAGTTTTACTGTGTATCGATCGATCTACCTGCCCACGGCCAGACTGACATTGCTAACAGTGACGTCAATCGGGAGCAATATTACACAATACAATCAAGCGCCAATTTTGTCATCAAATTTTTAGGCTTTCTTCGTATTGAGGAATGTTACTTAGTTGGTTATTCGATGGGCGGTCGTTTAGCTTTATATCTAACAATCAACTTCCCGCAATACTTCCATAAAGTCGTTTTAGAGTCAGCCTCGGCAGGTTTGCGAACCTCGATCGAAAGAAGCGATCGCCTAGTCAAAGATCGAAAACTCGCCTCAGATTTAGAGACTAATGATTTTCGATTGTTTTTAGAAAATTGGTATCAGCAAGCAATCTTTGCGAATCTGCGATCGCATCCAAAATTTCCGCAGATGTTAGAACAACGGCTCAACAATTCTCCAGCTCTATTGGCAAAATCTTTACGCTACTTCAGCATAGGAAATCAGCCATCACTATGGGAACATCTATCGAAGAATGAGGTTCCGTTACTTTTACTTGTTGGTGAGTTAGATGACAAGTTTATCCAAATAAATCAACAAATGTCGCAACTATGCAAATTCTCGCAGCTAGAAATTATTCCTAACTGCGGGCACAATATTCATTTCGAGCATCCTGAAATATTTGTTAGGCAAATTCAGGCTTTTTTTGCCTCTAGTTCCTTTGAAAAGGTGTGAAAGCTTTAGCTGCCAACAGAAGCAATATTTTTTAAATCTGGACGAGCCGCAGGGGTAAATAGGAGAGATTCAAAAGAAGAATCCCGATTACCTAGAGTTCCGTAAAAGAAGAATGAGAAGCCATCAAACGATAGCTCTCGTGCAATTTTGACTTGCCCTTTAATTTGACGCATATCAACATTTTGAATTCTTAGACCTGTCAAGATGCCTACGGCGACAGGAATCTTATGGCGGATTTCCTGCCATTCTGGACGTTGTAACTCAATTTGGTAATTTTCAATATTATCTCGGTAGACTTGCACGATTAGTTCGTCAACATATCCTAGATAAACCCAGCTATACCAATCCTGTAAATACTTAGAAAACGAGAATTCCTTAGGATTAGGCGATAGTGAAACTAAGCAATTTGGTTTAACCGCTTTAACTGCTCTGGAGATTTTACTCATCAGTATTGTCAAATACTTAGATCGCCATTGCATCCATGACGGATCTTTAAAATCTTCGGGAGGAAGTTTGCCAAAATGCTCTTTTTTGTATAGGGCGATCGTGTAGTCGTCGTAGCCTAGCTCTGAGGGCATTCCGAAATGATCGTCTAGTTGAATACCATCTACATTGTACTTGGTGACAACTTCCACGATTAAATCGGTCAGAAACTTCTGAACTTCTGGACGCGCAGGATTCAGCCAAACTAGTCGATGCTCGTCATACTCTCCATGCAAAAATACTTGGGAGCCGTCTAGTCGATTGGTGACCCAGTCAGGATGCTGTCTCATTAATTCTGAGCCTTCTTCTGTCATCAAGCCATACTCAAACCAAGGAATTACAGCAAAATTTTGATCGTGCCCTAATTCAATAGTTTCTGCGAGCATGTCCCGACTCTTAAATTCAGGCGTAGGATCTATATCTGCACCAAAGGTTTTTTGAGCGACTTGGCTGGGATAGAGCGTGTATCCGCCATTCCAAACCGTTGGGTAAAGTGTATTAAATTTTAATCTCTTTAATCTTTTAATGGCTTGCTGAAGATTTTGGGTCGAAAGCAAGACATCGCTATCGACATTTGTTAACCAAATGCCGCGTAATTCGTTGTTATTAGTTGGTCTAATTGCTGGGGTGCTTGGGCGAGTAGTTGGTGATTCAACTGAGTTGCTAGCAGTATTATTTGTAGTGGAAGTTTGAGCTAATGCCCAAAAAGGAAAATTGAGTGTTAGCGCGATCGCTAATCCTAAAAAAGCTAAAACGAGAAAGCGAAGCCGTGCTTGCCAAGATACAGAATTAATTTTCCCCATAACAAATGAGCCAATTAAGCTCTAACTCCTCACATTTAGGCTTTAATTTCCTTGCAGACATAATTGTATAGCAATCACTATCATGCACAAAAGAAGAAAGAGCAATATGCGCTCCTCCTACCTTTATAGGTTTTTTGACTGAAATCCTAAAAAATTACGATTCATTTCTAAGATCGGGCATAACAAATCAGCAATATCTTTGGGCAGAATATCTTTTACGACATCTTGCATTATTAAGTATGTGACATTACAGGCTTCTTGCGCTCCAAAGGCTTGCATGATTGTCTGGAACCAATATAAAAACTGCTGTCGCAAGAGTTCGGGATCGTCTAACAAAACTGTCATTGCCGAATGACGTAACACCCGAAATGTATCTTGTTTCCATTTGTTTTTCATGTCTTCACCCTTGGGGAGAAGCAAATTAGGGTGGGATACTTGCAACTTTGCTAGAACGGTTTCGACAATTTCTTTCTCTACAGCTTTGATACGGTGATAAGCATCAACTCTTGAATCAAAAGAAGTGATGTACGTATCCATAAACTGCAATTCATCGTCGCTAGCATAGCGACCATCTGCGTTTGTTCCTAATTGTTGCAGCTTACTTAACATAGTTAAACGTCACTCTAATTAATATTAATTATGTATATATGATTTTATATGGGTCTGAGCCTGAAAATATCCGCCACTTCAATCATTATCTCTAGCGATCGCCGATTTTTTGTTACGATTCAGATAAATTGATAAACATCTATGCGATCGCTCGCCGCAATATCCTGTCATGTTATCTGACAATGACCACATTGAAGGGCTGTTCCCAGAAGCTGCTCAAAGTTGGGATTTAAATCGGCTTTATGCGGATTTACAAGCTGCTAGTGGCAAGGAAATTAAGCCATTTGAAAAGGCTTGTTTGCGTGGGTTGTTATGTCGGTACCGACCAGGGCAACTTGCCTTTAAGCTAGCTTGGACTTCGGGGGCTTTACGGGTGGAGTTAAATAAAGGGCTGTATCGATCGCTTGAGGCGATCGCCGCTCAGCCACTCAATACCTTACGGTGGGAAAAAGTGCCTGAATGGTTAGAGGCTAAAGGTTATAAGGCTCAACGCCAAAATTTGCATAATACAACCGCCGACTCTCAAATTAACTCAGGGGCAAATTTGGCAGATTGGGGCGAGGCTCCTAACATTCAAACTTTTTATGGACGCACTGAAGAATTAGCCAAACTAGAGCAATGGCTTGGGCGCGATCGCTGTCATCTCTTGGCAATTTGTGGGATGGGCGGCATTGGCAAGACAGCCTTAGCAGTGAAACTAGTTGAAAATATTCAATCGCAGTTTGATTGTTTTATTTGGCGATCGCTGCGGGGTGCACAACCGACTGCTCAGTTAATTGCTGACTTGTTGCAATTTCTCAACTATTCGCAACAACCAGATTGTGACATTTCTGATTTGTTAGAAATTTTGCGCCAAAAGCGTTGTTTGATCGTACTAGATGACTTTGAAGCAACATTGCAAGATGGGGAACTGGTAGGAGCCTATCGCCAAGGTTGCGAATCTCATGCAGAATTATTACAGCGCGTTGGGTCTGAACGCCATCAAAGTTCGTTGATTTTAATTGGGCGCGAACAACCCAAGGAAATTTCAATGCATCAAGGGGAAGATCAACCGATTCGCTATTACAAAGTGAATGGATTGCAGCGACAAGGTGCATTTGAGTTATTGAGAGCGCGAGGCTTTACAGGCTCTGAAAATGGATTAGATGCTTTAGTCCAACAATATCGCGGTAATCCCTCGGCTTTGAGAATTGTGGCGGGGACAATTCAGGAGTTATTTAATGGCAATGTTTCGGAATTTCTCAAACAGACTGCGCTTGCTCTTGGTGATGTATTACGCACGCTTCTCTATCAACAGTTTGAGCGACTCTCCAAACTAGAAAAAGATGTTTTGTATTGGCTGGCGATTAAGCATCGTCCTGTATCTCTCTCAACCTTGCGATCGGAGATGAATTTGCAAACCTCTGGCTCAGAATTAATTAATGCTCTAGAGTCGCTGCGGTGGCGATCGCTAATTGAGAAAGTCTCAGAACAGGATGAGGTGATGTTTTTGCTAGAGCCTGTGGTATTGAAATATGTGAATCGTCAATTTGTGGATGAAGTGAGCAAAGAAATCACCGCGATCGCGATGCAACAAAATCTCAAATCGATTAATTTACTACAAAGCCATGTTCTCGTCGAAGATCGAGCTCCTGACTCGATTCGGGCGATGCAGATTCGCTTAGTTCTGAAGCCAATTAAGGACAAACTAAATAAGGCGATCGCCCAAAATAATATTGAATTGGAAGCTCTACGAGAGATTCTCGCTAGTCAGCATCAAGTGCAACCAACTGAAGGCACAAGTTACACCGAAGTTAATCTCGCTCTGATTGGCTTATGGTGGTAAATTAATCGCAAGGCAAAGATCAGTACTACTAACTCCTGAACTTCAAATTCTGACATCCAAATCTTATGACTACACCTTCCAACATATTGGCAACTAATCTCAAAGATGCCTATCGCGTTTGCGATGTGGTTCCGCTCCAAGATTTAGAGCTAGAGCGCTATTATGTGGATTTGTCAAAGACGCGCAAAACTGATGCGATCGATAGCATTACACTAATCTTAGATGATCAAAAGTCAGGAGATTTTGTCACAATTTTATTTACTGGACATAGAGGTAGTGGCAAAAGTACAGAATTAAGACTAATCCAAAAGCGTTGGCAAGATGAATATCAGGTAATTTATGTTGATGCTTCGAGCGAAACGGATATTAATGATGCTGAATATACTGATATCTACTTAATTGTGATCAAGTGGGTAGAGTTCGAGCTGCGTAAACAGGGATTGAAATTTGATGCTGAATTACTATCAAATTTTGAAGAATGGTTTAAAGAAGTAACCAATGAAACAGTGGAATCAGTAGACAAGTCAATTTCTGTAGAAGGAGAAGTAACTTTAAATGCTGAGGTTCCTTTTGTGGGAGTAGTGCCGCCATTTTTGGCAAAACTTGTGTTAAAGCTTTTAGGGCAAGTTAAGGCTTCGCATCAGGGCAAAAAGACAGTTAGGCAGACTCTTTTAAAAGATGTCGAACGCTTAAAAACTGATATCAATTTACTATTGGATGATGGATTAAAAAAGTGGCAGAAAAAGTTTCCCAAATGCAAAGACTTTTTGATAATTTTCGATAATTTAGATCGCTGTCCTCCCCCTGTCGCTAATCATTTGTTTTTTGACTATGCCTCACAGCTAAAGGATTTACACTGCTCAATTGTTTATACTGTGCCAATCTCAGCCGTCTATTCGCCTAAAGGCGTTAGCGCTGCTTTTCCGAATTACCATATCATTCCCATGATTAATATTTACAATTACGATCCTCTCGATCGCAGTGGTAAAGAGCCTGAGTATAATGCCAAGGGTTTAGATGCAGTGGCAAGTTTGATTGAGAAGCGGATCGATATTGATGCGATCTTTGAGTCTCGACAATGTGTATTGGAGTTAGCAAAATATAGTGGTGGTCACGTTCGACAAATGATGCAGATCGTCAGAGGAGCCATTCAAAATGCGAGGACTAGTCGTCGAGACAAGGTAAATGATGAGAATGTTACCTATGCGATTAATCAACAACAATTCACTATGGAGCGCATGATTCCAAATGAACATTATCCCGTTTTGGTGAAGGTCTATTTGGAGAAAAATGTGCCAAGGGATGAGGTGGGACAGTTGATGTTGTCGAATATTTCAGTTTTGGAATATAACGGACTAGAACGTTGGAATTATCTTAATCCAGTGGTAATTAGAAGTCGTCTATTTAAGAGAGCGTTGGAAGATTATCTTGCTAAGAATCCATAAATGCTATGACAGAAGATGATCACCAAGAAGAAGAAAACCTACCTAAGTTCCGATCGCAAAATGATGACGCGATTCAAAGCTTGTTGGCGATGATGGATTTGTCGCAGGGTTTCACGATCGCTTTTGCTGAGTGTAATTTTTGGCAAGATGGGGTGGCGTTGGTGGCGGCGCTAAATGAAGAGATCGCTAGTGATCCAGAGTGGGAGGAGTTGCAGCTAGAGTCTTGGGAATTTAATGATCCTGATTTGCGATATTTGTTGGATGAGTTGAGCAAGCGTCTAGAGACTTTACCGCGCCAAGAGGGGAAGAAGTTGGTGTTGGTATTGAGTGGTTTAGAAAATGCGATCGGGGTGGTGGGCGAATATCCGCCATTTTTAGTGGATTTGAATTTTGTGCGCGATGCTTATGCACGGTTGGCTCCTCATCCTGTGGTGTTTGTGTTGCCAGACTATGCGATCACCCGTGTGGCAAATTTTGCACCCGACTTTTGGGCGTGGAAATCTGGGGTGTTTAAGTTTCAGACATCAAAGGAAACTAGGGATTTTGCTGAAGCAAAAACAATTGGCTCAGATCGAATTATTGGCAATTATCTTAAGCCTGAAAAGAGAGAACGTATTAATTTGTTACATCGGTTGTTAATGGAATCTAATCCCTCTGGATCTGATCCAGCATCTGATCGCAATGCAGCTAGTCAGATGAATATTTTGATTCAATTGGGATCGGCTTACTTAAGTTTGAGTAAATTTAATCAAGCAATTGATTTTTACGATCAAGCATTGTCGCTAGCCAGAAAGTTAGGAGATCGCAATGGTGAAGCAAATTCTCTTTGGAATATAGGCAATGCTTACGGTTCACTAGGACAGTACCAACAAGCAATTCACTTCCATCATCAATCCCTAGAAATCGCCAAAGAAATTGGTGATCGCAGTAGTGAAGCAAGATCTCTCAACGGTCTAGGCAATACTTACAGTTCACTAGGACAGTACCAGCAAGCAATTGATTTCCATCTGCAATCTCTGGAAATTTCAGAAGAAATTGGTGATCGCAATGGTGAAGCAAGATCTCTCAATAATCTAGGGCTTGCATACGGTTCACTAGGGCAGTATCAGCAAGCGATTGAGTTCCATCAGCAGTCTTTGGCAATTGATAAGGAAGCAGGCGATCTCAATGGTGAAGCAACATCTCTTGGCAATCTAGGGCTTACTTACTATTTACTAGGACAGTACCAGCAAGCGATTCAGTTTTATCAGCAGTCTTTGGAAATCGAAAGAGAAATTGGTGATCGCAATGGCGAAGCAAATTCTCTTGGCAATCTAGGGATTGCTTTTGATTCACTAGGACAGTGCCAGCAAGCAATTCAGTTTCAGCAACAGTCTTTGGAAATCAAAAGAGAAATTGGCGATCGCGATGGTGAAGCAGCTTCTCTTGGCAATCTAGGCAATGCATACTATTCACTAGGGCAGTACCAGCAAGCAATTCAGTTTCAGCAACAGTCTTTGGAAATTGATAGAGAAATAGGCGATCGCAATGGTGAAGCAAATTCTCTCCATAATCTAGGGCTTGCCCTTAAAGCATTAGGTCGCAGAGGTGAATCCATAGAGGCTCTCAATGCTTCAAGAAAAATATATGAAGAATTGGGACTTTATCATAAGATTGAGAATTCAGATAAATCCTTTGCACCGCTAGAAACTGTCGCCAAAGAACCCAAGCGATTTGAACTACCAGACCCACCCAAACGCAAGCGCCGCAAAAATCTCTTTCAGATTATTTTTATTTGGTTGAGACGCATCTGGTCGAAACTATGGAAGAGAAATTAGCAAATAAAATAGAACTGTAGGGGCATAGCATTCCCGCCGCAATCTATAAATTTTTAGATTATCTTCCTTTGGGAATGCTATGCCCAAAACCTTGAAACGCAGAGACAATTTGTCTATGAAAGCACAGAGGGCTTAGCATTTGCAGATCAGGGTTTCTGTGATGTGTTTGAAATTGTAGCGCAAATGCTAAGCCCCTACAATTTTGCTACGAGAAATCTGAGGGGACAAGAATAATTCATGACACTAGAGTGGAAGCTCTAAATTTGCGATCGCCTTACGTGCCACATCTAAATCATAGGAAAAAGGATTACGACGGGGTTGGTAATCTTTGGCATAGAGCGCACAGTGACACAAGACAGAGTTCACCATTAAACAAGGTTGATGAGCTTAGTCGAAGCCACTCTCATATCATTTAGGATTGCTGTAATTTTAATGAGGAGAATCAAAAAAGCACCTTAACCAGATTGGTGAAGGTGCTTGACATTTTTAGAGGAGAAACTTTTAAAAACTATATGCGGCGTTAGTTACAGCTAAGGCAGCGATCGCGCAGAACAAAAACTTACAAGCGAAAAGCAGGATTTGAAATATATCCATTTTCTTGGAACTTTAAAAACTAGAGTGTAGAGACTGCATTTGCTAAAACTAAAATAGCGATCGAACCAGCGTAAAACTTGAAAATAAATCCGCCGAATTGAAATACTGACATTGCCTTACTCCTTCTTTGTTTAGCTCTTGGTGTACTTAGTATCGAGTTTTCTTTGAGATGAAGCAGTGATGCCAGCAATATATGTTTGCGATCGCGATCACAAGATAAGTTTATTGAAATTAACAGTTAATTTTCACAAGTTTTGTTACATATAGTTTAGCCTGTTGAAAAAGTATTGAAAGTTACAAAATGGCTATACCATCCTCTCTACCATTTACATCTAAGTAAGTCAGACCATACATTTAATTTTTAAAGATATTTAAGGATAAAACATGGCTCAGTCTCCTCAAGAAGTTCTGCAAATGATCCAAGAGCAGAACATTAAAATGATCGATCTCAAGTTCATTGATACGCCTGGAATTTGGCAACACTGCTCATTTTACTACAACCAAATTGACGAAAACTCCTTTGTAGATGGGGTTCCCTTCGATGGTTCTAGTATTCGTGGTTGGAAGGCAATTAACGAATCTGACATGGCAATGATTCCCGATCCGACTACTGCATGGATCGATCCCTTCATGGAAGTGCCAACTCTTAGCATGGTTTGCACGATCGCCGATCCGCGTACTGGTAATTTATACAGCCGATGTCCTCGTGCGATCGCCAAAAAGGCAGTGGAATATCTGCAATCCACTGGCATCGGTGACACAGCCTATTTTGGTCCCGAAGCTGAATTTTTCATGTTCGATAGTGTTACCTACGGACAAGAAATTAACACTGGCTACTACAAGGTAGACTCTAGCGAAGGTCATTGGAATACTGGTCGCGAAGAACTTGGGGGCAACCTCGGCTACAAGATTCGTGGCAAGCAAGGTTATTTCCCAGTTTCGCCTTCCGACTCTTTCCAAGATATCCGCACGGAAATGTTGCTGACCATGGCAGACTGCGGCGTTCCTATTGAAAAGCATCACCACGAAGTCGCAACAGGTGGGCAAGCAGAACTCGGTTTCAAATTTGACACAATGGTTCGAGCTGCTGATTACTTGATGACATATAAGTACGTGATCAGAAATGTGGCAAATCGCTATGGCAAGACAGTTACCTTCATGCCTAAGCCTCTATTTGGTGATAATGGTTCGGGTATGCACACCCACCAGTCAATCTGGAAGGATGGACAACCTCTATTTGCAGGGGATAAATATGCTGGATTGAGCGATATGGCTCTTTACTATATCGGTGGTTTGTTGAAACACGCTCCAGCTCTATTGGCACTTACCAATCCATCAACTAATTCCTATAAACGTCTTGTTCCAGGATTTGAAGCACCTGTAAACTTAGCTTACTCGCAAGGCAACCGTTCTGCTTCGATTCGCATTCCTCTCTCTGGCACAAATCCGAAAGCGAAGCGTTTAGAGTTCCGTTGTCCCGATGCTACCTGTAACCCATATCTTGCTTTCGCGGCAATGTTAATGGCAGGGCTAGATGGTATCAAGAATCAGATTCATCCTGGTGAATCTCTTGATGTTGATATCTATGAACTGTCTCCTGAAGAGCTATCAAAGATTCCTTCTACCCCAGGGTCATTGCGTGAAGCCTTATCAAACTTGAAAGCAGATCATGCATTCTTAACTGAAGGTGGCGTGTTTACAGAAGACTTCATCAATACTTGGATTACTTACAAGTTGACCAATGAAGTTCTCCCAACTGAAATTCGTCCTCATCCTTATGAGTTCAGCCTCTATTACGACTGCTAATTAAGTTCTAATTAAAAAAGGGCGCATCGCGCCCTTTTTTAATTGCTAGCTTCAGCAAGCGCCTTGCTAGCGATACGTGTGGCATATACTGTTATTGCAACTGTGGCAATAAAGCCGATTATACGAATAGCCCATTGAATAGAGGGATCTGTAGGTTGGTTCTCACTACCAATACGGGCGATGTCACCAGCTAGAGAACCAATATAGACATACATCACTGTTCCAGGGAGCATTCCTACTGAAGCGATCGCATAGTCTCTCAGGCTGACACCAGTTATCGCAAATGCATAATTCAGTAAATTGAATGGAAATACTGGGGATAGGCGCGTTAATAAAACAATTTTGAATCCAGAGTGTGTAACTGCTCGATCAATCGCGGCAAACTTCTGGTTCCCCTCGATCTTTTTACTAATCCATTCGCGTGCTAAGTAACGCCCAATTAGAAATGCGGCGATCGCACCTAAAGTAGCGCCAATAAATACATAGAGCGAACCGAAGATTGTCCCAAACAAAACGCCTGCACCTAAAGTTAAAGCTGTGCCGGGGATAAAGGCAACAGTCGCAACAATGTACACGAGGACAAATGCAACACCTCCAACATAACCGAGACTTTCAATCCATTTCAAAGCAGATCGAAGAAGTTCTTGAGGATTGAAGTTTTGGATGGTTAAATTATCTTGGGCAAATGCGGGACTAACGTCGATCGTATTAATGCATAGTAATGCGATCGCCATCATAACAACGACTACTAAGTTTCTTCTATTCATTAGCAACATCCACCGCCGTTATAGTGCCAAGTAGAATCTGTAACAACTACTTCTTGCGGAAACTTTTGAGCAAGTTTTGATGCTGTTTTATCACATACAGAAGTTGGATTTCCGCGTTGTAAAACATGACCTGCGCGATCGTCTAAAAAGGCATCTAATCCGCTATATATTGCAGTTTTTCCTGTAAATACACAAGCTCCATCCTCGGGGATGGGAACCTTAAATGATACTGAGTCTAAACTCTCTAACATCAGTGGTGTATCTAGATCGAAGCTATGAATATCTAGAAGTCGATAGGGGCGGCGAGCGCGAACTTCTATCTGCCCAAATCCTGCTGCGATGAGATAGTGAATATATTCGTCATAGGTCATCGCTCCAGATAGACACATAGCACGCAAACGCTCGTCAGCTTGTAGGATTGCAGGAATCGGGCGGGTGGCGATCGGATCGCTCATAATCAGTCTTCCCTTAGGCTTGAGAACTCGATAGACCTCTTTTAACGCCCGTTGTAAATCTTTTGCGTCAAATATATTAAATAGGCAATTTTGAGCAACTACATCAACTGAAGAATCGGGTATGGGTAATGCAAAGGCATCTCCTGCTAAGATTTCTACAAATTCAGGATCGAACCAAGAATTTTCTTGAGCAGCTAATTGTAAATTGCGTGTAGCCACCTCACGCATTGCTTCCACAGGCTCGATCGCGATCACACCACGTTTGCGACGGCAGAAATAGGCAAATTGCAATGCTTCTAAGCCACCACCAACCCCAATATACAAAACTGTTGGCGAGCCTCTTAATTCCGTAGGATGAATAGTTGTACCGCAGCCATAGTTCATTTGCTGCATGATTTCAGGTATTTTCAAATCGGGATATTGCATTGGTGGTGTACTAATACAGCACAAACCAACTTGAGGTGTTTTAGCAGCTTCTGTATAAAATTCGGCAGCAGTTTCAAGATAGCTCATAAAAATTTATTCAGAATTTGATGAAAAATTAGGAAAGGGTCATATAGCTACTATAGCAATCGCTACAACGCTTAAGACTAGTTAAAAATGCAAAAACAGAGTCTCAGCTTTGCTGAGACTCTGTTTTTGGAAATATGGGTTTACTCTTTAGTCCTTACCTCTTTTTTAGAAAAGAGTAGGAATATTGTTTGGTCGTAAGTCTTTGTAATCTAGGATCTTGCGGATCATGTCAAATGTAGGCAAAGAATTATCAATAGGGATCAGTGCAGTTAGCTGTCCTGGTAAAACTTGCATTACAGGAGGCATCTCTGGCGTGAAAAAGTCGATCGCGCGATCGACCAATGAATTCTCACCCTTTGCAAAGGCATTGGTGTAAGTACATTGATTGCTTGCTTGGGGGAGACCTGCAACATTAAATAAACCAAGAGGAATTCCTTGCGATGATGGAAGGAATCTTGCAACTGTTTGAGTAAGAACTGTTGAAGTTTGAATTTGAGTGAAGTAGTCGTAAATTTTAACATTGCGATCGATCTGACCAATGCGTTGGGAGTCAATACCCGAAACAGTTCTCAATGTGCCATAAGCAGATGGATCGCTTGGTAGAATCAGGTTAACATTGGCAAAGTTCTTGAGCAGTTGAAATTCGCTATAGCCCAATGGACGATTTTGTAAATCGAACAAGCGGACAATAATGCGATCGCCTGGGTTAACACCTGCACCAATAAAGTTGGCACGCTGATTAACGGGAAAACGATAATCACCAATAAAGCGTTCTTTGATGAATTTTTTAGAGCTCTTAGATTTGATCGATATGCGTGCAATTACTTCGGAAAAACGTGGCTGAGACTGTAAAACAGCTAGTCTGAAATGTCCGCGATGAGGATTTTTCTTGGACATCTCAACGCCTTCTTGATCTCTACGATCCTTGCGATCTTTACGATCGTCGCCATCGTAGTCATCATCTTCATCGTCGTAGTCTTTTCTAGTGACGATAATTGGTTTCGTTGACTGTACGGTTGAAGTCTGAATAACAGTAGTCTGAGAAGTAGTCTGGGAACCATTCGAGATTCCTAAGTCGCGATCGGAAAGCGTTGAGTTATTAGAAATAGAAGTGTTGTTAGAGGAATTGCTAGCAGTTGTATATACAGATGTAACCCGCCTAGCAGTTATCTCTGATTCTCTGACTGTCACAAGTGAAGTGAAGGATTTTACTTCTTCGATCTCAAATCTGGAATCCTTGACTCCATTAGGAAGATCGTAGCGAACACTCGTAATTGCCTTGAGATCGCCGTTGTAAATATCATCTAGTGAAATTTTTTCGCTTAAACGACTGAGGGAAATTACTTCCACAGGAGTGAAGTATCTACCTGCAGTTTTACTCAGTAGACGCGCACCAGAGTTAGTATAAACTTCACGCCATTCTCCAGCTCGTTTGACATAGAGTTGATAGACGACGTTTGCATAGGTGGTAGTGGGTTTGTTGGCCACATCGAACAAAATACCAATACTTGAAAGGTTACCAGAATTGTCGAGTAGGCGTAGGATCTGAACCCCCGTCTGCCAATCTTGGGGAACTTGAGCAACAATTTGGGGAACAGATGGTGCGGCGATCGCATCTAATGTGGATAGAAAAGGAATAGTAGTTAGGGTAGCGGCAAAAAGAGACACAGAAGTCCTATGAATTGCGCGGAAATTTTTATGAAAAATATTCATCTTGATTTATTCCTAGCTTGATTTGATTTTATTTGTAGTTACTAGAGTCAACATAAATGCAGCATTCTGCGATCGAACTAGAACCAATAAACTTTGTGAAAGTATTGATGAGTAACACTTTCACAAAGTTTATTATGATTCTCTCGATCGATAATGGCTGTAAGTTGACGCATAACTATATGGGCGCACAATGCGTCTCGGTATTGGCAAAAAGACTCTACTTATTAGGACGATTTCACTATTTTTTTGTTCCAACCTCCAAAAGAAGAAAACCGAAGTTGTAAAGGTTTCTTCTTTTGGAGATTTAGATCCTGGAGGCTACAGGAATGAAAGAGATAGCTAGAACAAATCAAAACCCCAATAAATAGAGGCAGCACTAAGCGTCGCCTCTATTTATTGGGGTTTTATGTCTAAGCAAAACTTGCATTGCTATAGATCTTGTCTTATCTATGGTTACTGAGTTTTAGAGAAACCGCGATATTTGAATTTGCACCCAAAAGTTTTGTAGGCGATCGCTCAGACTGGCTTGAGGAAATCTCGTCTGAGCTTGCCATTTGTCCAGTAACAAATGTCCCATTGGTGTGAGACGAAAACTATCGGTAATTCCTTGTCCGTCAACCTCTCGCCTTAGTACGCCAACTTGAATCAGCCACAATAAAGAATTCTCGGTAATGATTAAATTGGTAGGGCTAGTTAAATATTGATTTTTGATGCCATCACTACCTGCGATCGCCCGCAAATTTACGCCCTGGGTTGACATGTCAGCGAACAACTTGACTGTAAATGGAGCGCATTGCAAAGCTATTTCTGCCCTTCGCAATATTTTAGGTTCATATTCAGCAAAACCTTCATTGTTCTTTGGAGGTAAAGTTTCGGTTGACATTGCGGGTTGTTAAAAATCTATTAATTCAATATTCTAGCGCTGAGTTAAGTGTTGCTTCGCACGATAGCGATCGTAAATTATTTATGAATTTCAGATAAGGTTTAGAATCCTCTCAGCCATTAGGATAAATTGGCTGAGAGGATTCTAAACCCCATACAAATCATTGAGGATTACTGTAATTCAGCCAATTCTTAGATTAATCGTATCTTTTAGGATCTTTCTTTTCCTTCTTTTCGGAAGGATCTTTTTTTGGTTTTTTGGACTCTTTATTACCCTTTTGTTCTTTCGACATTATTTTCTCCATTACATATCAAAATCTAAAATAGGCATTGCAAAATGCCACTTATACTCACCATTCTAACTTAATCCTAAATAATTTGTGAGCTTCCCCAATTTCACTCAACATCATATTATGAAACCAATTTCAGAGTTGACAGCTTGTGCTGTCAACTCTGAAATTGGTTTGAACCTATGCAATCCTATAGGGTGAAGTGCAATCCATAGCGATCGCCTATATTTAAATCAATAGCTGCAAATAGCTAAATGACTAAGCTAGAGAGCGATTGCAATGATGACCATTCAAAATTCTAGAACTCACTCTTTTAAACATAATGCCCTCGCAATGGGAATGGCATTAAAGAAGATGTATGAAACGGGGCGAAAAGATTTTGATTCCGAGGATTTTTCAGGTCTAAAGCTATCATGCTGTAAGCTGCCAGCAATTAATCTGACAAGTTCTGATTTGCGAGATGCCGATCTCGATCTGACTGATTTAAGTGGAGCCGATCTACGGGGGGCAAATCTAGAGCGATCGACACTTAGCTTTACAAACCTGACTAATGCGGATTTGAGTAATGCTAATTTGAGGGAAGTGAATCTGGGGGGAGCCGATCTGAGTGGAGCAATTTTGAGCGGAGCGATTCTCCAAAATGCAAATTTGCGGGGTGCAAACCTTAGCAATGCCCAGCTTGAATTTGCCGATCTCCAAGGCGCTGACCTAACAGGAGCCAACTGCTGTTTTTGTAACTTCAGCCATGCAAATCTCAACAATGCTGACCTAACTGAGGCAAATTTAGACAATGCAAATCTGTTAAACAGCAATATCGAAAATGCAGTGCTAAAGGGAACAAGTTGGGAATCCGCAAATTAAAATATCGGGATCTAGTTAGAGCTTAGTGACAGTCATATCTTAATTACTCAATACCGATCGCTAGACGATTGTAAACAGTCGCTAATGCATTGGCATCACCAACATTTCCGGGGAATAAGACAACAGGTAAATCGGGAAATCGGGGATGATTTTCAGGGGTACGCACCACAGAACAGCCTGCGAGAATTTGTCCTAAAAGTCTTGCAGTTGGTAAGTCCAGTCCAGTACTTAAAACATCGTTAGAAGTAATTCCACCCTTACTAATTAAAAAACCAATATCTGCGGGTAATTCCTGCACGATCGCCATCAATAGTGCAGAGACTGATTGACCAAAGGCGAGACGAGTTGAGATATCGGTAAATTCCAATTCTTTACGGCTGGTAAATACAACCGCAGTTTTGCCTGCATCATGGGCTTGCTGAACTTGAGTTAATGCTTCTTGTTTGAGAATTTCTGATTGGGACGTAGGATCGTTCAATAGTCGAGAAACATCGATCTCAACTGGAAATGTGTTGGGCGCTTTGAGCAGGTTTTCTAATTGCTCGGTAGTTTTTTTAACATGGGAACCGACGATCGCTACCCCTGCTTTGTGCGATTGCATGTACTTCGACATATCTTCCGCAGGAATTGGCTGCGGCGGTAACTTCGCTAGTGCAGTCAGCAAACTGGCTGCACTACGAAATAAGAACCGCTTACCAGTAGCAGCGATCGCCAAAATATCAGAGGCAAATTGATTGAGATCGGCTTGGTTCTCGGCATCAACAACACCGCATTGATTGTCATGCAATCGTGCTAAGCGTTGACGGACACCTGAACGAATATCTCCCAATAAAAAACGCTCTACCTCTGTCGCAGGAATTTTGCCCTTAGTTTTTTCTTCGACATAATCAGGTAAATAGCTATGGGTATAGCCAAAGACAGAATCCTTGGCAAATTCGGTTTCATGGACTGGGGTTGGCACACCATTAACAACTAAATAATGCACGCTTGATTTAGTAAAGCGCCCCCCTTCAAAAAATGCTGGCACGAGAAAATGTGCGTCAAAACCACCCAACTCTTCGGCGATCGCATCAGTCTCGATCGGATAATGTCCGCGTAGGGTCGAGTCGGATCGGCTGACGATCATAAATTCATGAATACCTTCAGCTTCAAGAGCTGGTTTGAGATTACGACAAACTTCGCGAGTCACCTTTGTTGCATCTTCAGGCGTAAGCGATCGCGTATTTGTTAGCACAAACATAATGGGCGAAGCATCAGCCAACCCAATCCGTAAGGTTTCCACATCCCATTTAGTCAGCAATAGGCAACTATGAACAGTTTGCGAACCTGTTGGGTCGTCATCAAGAACAATAATTTTAGGCTGATGAGAAGAAGTAGCTGCCATTGCTTTCTAAAGTTGAAAATTAGTGCTCTTAGAAGCTTATCCTGATTTACGCGATAACACCCAATCTTGTTGCTAATGAGCTTAAAGAAGATGCTTTGTGCTGTTATCCATCTCTTGTTCTACTTTAAGTGCGTCTGCCCAATGCTACGCACAAAAGCACACCTGTTGCAAACCCAAATGTCGTGAGCTTCATCGGTTCTCCTAAAAGTACGGCTGATGCCAAAATTGTTAGAAATGGCTGAAATAGCTGTAGTTGTCCCACGCGAGCAATGCCACCAAAATATAAGCCCCGATACCATGCAAAAAAAACAAGAAACATGCTGAACAGGCTGAGATATAGAAAACCTAGCCAAGCATTGCTGGAAATAGTTGCTAAAGAAGCTGGTAAATGTTGCAATACAATCGGTAACAAAATAGGAAAAGCAAGTACTAGTGCCCAGCAAACTACCTGCCATGAGCCAAAAGTCCTTGCCAAAATCGCTCCCTCTGCATAGCCCAGACTTGCTGTAACGACTGCTCCTAATAAAGCTAAATCAGCAAAACGAATAGCCCCTGCGCCAGAAGTCATGGCAAATGTGACGACTAATCCACTGCCTGCGATCGCAAAGAGCCAAAATGTTACCGATGGTCGTTCGCCTGCTCGCCAAAATCCAAACATTGCTGTAGATAATGGCAGTAGCCCTATAATTACCGCTCCATAAGAAGCGGAAGTATCCCGCATCGCCAAAGTTGATAATAGTGGAAACCCGATAATACCGCCGATCGCTACAACTGCAAAATTGGGTAGAAATTTCCAATGCGGAAGTGGCTGCCGAGTAGAGATCAGTAAAATTAACGACAAACTAGCAGCAATGACCGCTCGGCCAAGCCCAACGAAGACAGGATCGAATTCAGTAAGTGCAATCCGAGTTGCTGGCAAAGTGATGCTAAAAATTAGTACCCCAAGCAACCCGTAAACAAGCCCCATGATGTCTTGTCTGGATTTTGGAGATTGTATAGTCATTTGCCTCAATATTTCGCTAAGTGCCTTGCTATTAATTAAAGTGCTTATCTAACGTGAGTTCGGGATAATTTAAAACGGGCTTTGAGAGAGGGTTTGCTATGCAAACCCTCTCTCAAAGCCCAGAAGCAAAAGCATTGCGTAGCAATGCTTTTGCTTCTGGGCTTATAAAATTTGCAAGCTTAACCCGAACTCACGTTATCTAACGTTGACTGAACACAGTCAACGTTAGATAAGCACTGTCGAAGCTATATAACTTGCTGGGACATTTTCTCGGTAAGTGCCTAATTATTGCGAATTCTAATAATACAACTCTAAGAAGGGCACAGTTAAGCATTGCCTTTCTTAGCAGTAATTCGCATTATAAAAATTTGTTTTCAATGCATTAGACGCTGAAAACAACAAAATCGCTTTTCTCAGAGTTTTAATAAAATGGTTTTAAGGCTTGTAAGATGACGGCTGAGGCGCGTTTAGCATCTTCTGGTTGATCTAGAGTTTGACTTACTTTGGTTAGCTGTTTCTCTAATGCGTCAAATGTTTCGTAAGTTTGGAATATAAGTTGCATCAAATCATCAAGATCGTAGGTATAGAGGGGTGACCAATCCCGCTCTTGAGGACTAAAACGATGATTTAGGCTGGAAAATAAGAGGATTTTGGCATGGAGCGGGCTGACATTTCGGGAAATATCAGTTCGCAAATCAAATAAATTGGTTAAATACTTGAGGTTATGACGATGGGGAATAGTTGATTGAGAATCAGTCTCATTTTTCTCTGTTGTAGTACGTTGAGATAAAGTAGCGTCATTTTTTGTGGCGATCGCCCCAGCATTATTCAGATTTAAAAAGTTATTTGGTAGTTTGCCATCGTCTCGTAAAGTGTAGAGAAATCCGATGCTATCGATAATATTATCGGCAGCTAACAGATAGTCTGATTGTTTGCTAAGTTGCTTGACTTGGCTATTTAGTTTTTGCTTGAGCATATTGAGATCGGGAAACATAATCATCAATTCGCGGACAAGCTGACGAATATGCAACGACTTGACTTCGTTGACATCATTTGACCAAGTATCATGACAAGTGAAGAGGATGAGTCGTTTGATGCGAAGTACATTACTGTCTTGCTCCAAGCTATCTATAACTTCCTCTAGAAGACTTAAATCTTCCATAGTCTTTTTTGTGATATTGCTAAAGATAGCAGGATTTGATAAGGGTAAGTGAGGCTAAACTTTGGATCGTTCATTCTAAATATTCAGATCGCTTTTAGATTGCTCTGCAAATACGCTGTTTAATTGACATCTTGGTTGATGAAGGCTATTTGCGTCAAGGATAGCAAGAATATTTTCTGGACTTTCTAAGAATATGTCTTCCCATCGGGCATAGTTGCACCATTAAAGATTGTATTAATTGTACTAGCTCCACTAAGCTCGGCTCTAGTTAGTATGGCATCGCTAAGATCGGCTCCATCGAGATTGGCTCTCACTAAATAAGCATCAACCAAACTGGCTTGATTGAGATTAGCTTTATCGAGTAGCGATCGCGAAAGATCGCTGCCCGTAAGAATTGCTTGAATCAATCCTGCATTGCTCAAAGTTGCCATGCTGATATTAGCTTTAGTTAGGTTGGCTCCAAATAAGTTGGCAAGACGGAGATTTGCATTTTTGAGGTCAGCCTTAATCAAGTTGGCTCCTTTAAAATTAGCTTCAGTTAGGTTTGCATTACCGAGATTAGCTTCAGTGAAAATTGCCCCGATCGCGATCGCGCCACTGAGATTAGCTCCTTGTAAATTAACCCTTGAAAGCGTCGCCTCACTGAGATTTGCCCCAGAGAGATCGACACCAGTCATATCGGCTCCACTTAGATTTGCACCTCGCAAATCTGCCTTTCGTAAATTTGCACCACTCATTGTTGTGGGTGGGTAGCCTCGCTCTTCACGCATTAACGTTGCACTTAAAATCGCGCAGCGTAAATTTGCTCCGCGTAAATTTACGCTTCTTAAGTCAGCTTCACTGAGATTGGCATCCATGAGGTTTGCCAATGAAAGATTTGCCCCAAACAGGTTCACCCGTTGCAACATGGCTCCATGTAAATCTGCCTCAGTGAGATTAGCGTTCATCATGATCGCTTGGTTGAGAGTCGCGCCGCCTAATTTGGCTCCAGCTAAGTTAGCGTTATTGAAAGTGACCTTGTTTAGATAGGCAAAGACAAGATTAGTTCGTCTTAGATCGGCTTTACTTAAATTAACGCCGATCAAATCGCTATTAAACAGGTTGGCATTAGATAGGTTTAAGCTGGCAAAGTCACGCCGCCCAGAAGCATAGTCTTTCAGAAGTTTTTCTGCACTCATGATTTATTAAGATGTCGCTAGATTGCGGAATTAGGCTGTTGGGAATGGATCTACCTAGTTTTTATTTACTAATCGGCTCGGAGACTTGTTGATTTGCGGTTACAAGATTTTGATATGGTAGAGCGATTGTAATCCATGCGCCCCCAGTCTCAGGATGGTTTTTTGCCAAGATATCTCCTTTATGAAGTTTGACAATTTGGCTAGCGATCGCTAGTCCTAGACCACTACCACCTCGGTCTAGTCCCGATCTAGTGCGTGATGGATCGATTCGATAAAAGCGATCAAAAATATGTGGTAAAGACTCTTCAGGAAATCCATCTCCAGCATCAATTGTTTCTATTTGGACTTGTGAATCTATGACACTAGCTTTGATTGTAATGCTCTGGAGGGCAGGACTGTGCTTAATGCTGTTGTCTAATAGGTTGAGTAGTAGTCGATAAATGCGAGATTCATCAACGTAAATAGTTAATTGTTCGTCACCGATGTATTTTAGGACAACTTGCTTGCGATTGGCGATCGGTTCAAGGGTTGTCCAGACTGATCGCACTAGCTCTGCTAAATTTACATCACTGAAACATAAATTTGGCTCAATTCCCACATCCATCTGCCCCAGATCGAGTAAATCTTTGACAAGATTGGCAATACGATCTATTTCGCTGAGCAAACGCTCAACCCAAATTCGCGCCGATGGATCGACACGTGGTTCGATTGTTTCGGCAACTAAACGGATCGAAGTAAGCGGTGTCTTTAGTTCGTGGGCAACATCTGATGTCCAGCGGTCGCGCTGTTGGGCAATAGCGGTCGCCTCTTGGCGATCTTCCAAAAAAATACCAATCTGACCATCGTCGAGGTTGATGCTATAAGCCCGAATCGGTTGACTTTGCTGTGGGATAGGATCGACGGGATCGGGGATGGCAGGATGAAATACCCAATCAACTTGAGAGCCTGCACCGCGCGATCGGGTTTGTTCGACTAAATAATCGAGTTCATAGGATCGAATTAATTGCAACAAAAAAGGTTTGCGAAGTAGTCCTTGTTGATGATTAGCGATGCCCATCATCGTTGCGGCTTTTTGATTGCATACGGACAATCGATTATCTCGATCGACTTGGATATAACCTATGGGAGCCGATTCGATAACTTTTTCAAGCTTACGTTCAATTACATAGCCAGCTTTTCCATTCATCTCAAATCGATCGCGATAATCTTGTTGAATGTTCTGTGCCCAAGATTTAAAATTATGTATCGATTTGGATTTGATCGTATGCCGCGATCGCTTACGAAACTTTCGATTGCGCTGTTTATGAGCATGGTTCCAACTAAACCAGCAAGCACTGGTTGCGATCGAGCCAATTCCAATTCCTACCAGTAGCCAGAGCAATTGCACCTTGAAGCCCTCTGCAACAGGTCTAACGCTTTAAGTATATAGCAATAGAGGCGGCGCAAAGCGCCGCCTCTATTGCTATATACAGGGAAAAGTGCAACACACTTTTTTAGTACGTTTCAACGTGCCAACGACCGTCTTTTTTCATTTGCTTCTCGAATTCTTTCCAAACTGCCCCATTCTTTTCGGCAGTTTTGGTCATGAACTCAGAGATGCCATCTTCCATACCGCGTAAACCGCACATGTAAGTATGGGTAGTAGGCTTTTGCATTACTTCCCATAATTCATCAGCATATTCAGCCATACGGTTTTGGATGTACATCTTTTCACCTTTGGCATTTTTCTGCTCGCGGCTGATCGCTACATCATAGCGGAAGTTACGCTTGTGCTTATAGGCCATCCATTCAAGATCGGGCTTGTAAAGAACAGTTGAATCAGTTGGGACACCAAAGAAAAGCCAAGCTAAACCATTAAATTTGTAATCTTCATGCTTTTCCTTGAACATCCGCCATAGGAAAGCGCGGAATGGTGCAATACCAGTACCTGTGGCAATCATGATGATCGTGGCATTAGGATCGTCTGGTAGCAGCATTTCCTTACCAACGGGGCCAGTCAGCTTGACATCATCGCCAGGTTTAAGGTCAGTTAAAAAGTTAGAGCAAACACCCTTAACTGTCTCACCTGCTTCGTTTTGATACTCTAAACGCTTGACGCTCAGAGATAGAGTTTTGCCATCGAGATCGTCACCAAGACGGGTAGAAGCGATCGAGTAGAGACGGAGTTTATTAGGCTTGCCATTTTTATCTTCACCAGGAGGCACAACACCAATACTTTGACCTTCTAAATAACGAAGGCTACCTCCTGAAATATCAAACTTGACATGGCGTGTATCGCCGACAGCACCTGGTCTGACTAATACTTCGTTAGAAATACATTTTGCAGTGAAGGGACTCGCAGGGCGGTAGATATTCACTGGAATATCTTTTTCTGATTTTTCACTCATGGGATGTTATATGGAAGGTATATGACAGAAGGACACGGAGTTATTATATTTTTAAATGCGCCTTGTCTGTATTCTGTAATCTAAAGATCTCTTTAGTAGGGCAAATATTATATGTTTATTAATATTTTCAGCGATTCAAGATGAAGCGATCGCATAGCAGCTTTGCGTCAGCTTGTCTATGTTATTATTGATACAATTGCTACAAATTATAAACTTAAGGTACTTGCTTCTAGCTACATATTTGTAGTATGGAGAGCAAAAAGTATCTGAAAATGCTTTAGAATTCAACATTTCTCTATCTAGAGCCAATTTGACTATTAGCGCTGCCTAAGGTAACGCAAAAATTGAAATTGATTTTGATGAAAGTTGGTTTTCCATTACCTTTTGCCAAAATGAATTTTTATGGAGAACTTCAGTAAGCAACGATTTTTGCTTGGATCGCGAACAATTTAGATTAAGTATTTAAAGTAAGAGTCTAGAGGAGGCTACTTTGCGAACAACGGGTGCATTTGCTCTCATCGACAGTGTGAGACGACAGGGTGTAAAACATATTTTCGGCTATCCCGGTGGAGCGATTCTGCCAGTGTATGACGAAATTTATCAGGCAGAGTCAAGAGGCGAGATTAAGCATTATCTCGTGCGCCACGAGCAGGGAGCCGTCCATGCTGCCGATGGATATGCCCGCGCAACTGGAAAGGTGGGAGTATGTGTGGCAACTTCTGGACCAGGTGCAACTAATCTGGTAACTGGGATTGCAACCGCGCAAATGGACTCCATTCCGATGGTGATCATCACAGGACAAGTGCCTTCCTATGCGATCGGTACTGATGCGTTTCAGGAGACAGATATTTGGGGTATTACTTTACCCATTGTCAAACATTCCTATGTGATTCGCAAGCCAGAGGATATTGCTCGGATTATGGCTGAAGCTTTTCATATTGCAGGTACGGGTCGCCCAGGTCCTGTATTGGTGGATATTCCGAAGGATATTGCTCAGCAACAGTTTGACTACAACCCCGATGTTCAAATTGATTTACCAGGTTATCAGCCCAAAGCCAAGGGACATTTGCATCAAATTGCCGCAGCGATCGCCCTAATCCGTGAAGCTAAAAGACCGTTGCTTTATGCTGGTGGCGGCGCACTTGTATCCAATGCCCATGCTGAAATTGCCGAATTGGCAAAGCGCTTTCAATTGCCAGTAACCACGACTCTCATGGGTAAGGGTGCTTACGACGAAAATAATTACCTTTCTCTTGGCATGTTAGGAATGCATGGTACTGCTTACGCCAACTTTGCAGTTCAGAGCTGTGACTTGTTAATTGCAGTAGGTGCGCGATTTGACGATCGCGTAACGGGTCGCCTTGATAAGTTTGCGCCAACTGCCAAAGTCATTCATATTGACATCGATCCTGCAGAAGTTGGTAAAAATCGCACTCCTGAAGTACCCATCATTGGCGATGTGAAGGAAGTATTGCAAGCTATTCTTGAAGCTACTAGCTACGAAGAGACAATTCAAACTAAAGCTTGGTTTGAGCAAATCGACGAGTGGAAAGAAGACTACCCCCTTGAAGTGCCTGCCTATGACAACGTTCTCTCCCCACAGCAGGTAATCTATGAATTTGGGAAACAAGCCCCCGATGCTTATTTCACTACCGATGTTGGGCAACATCAAATGTGGTCGGCGCAATTAATCAAAACTGGCCCTCGCAAATGGATTTCTAGTGCTGGACTAGGTACGATGGGCTATGGAATGCCTGCGGCAATGGGCGTAAAAGTTGCTCTACCCAACGATCAAGTAATCTGCATTAGCGGTGATGCTAGTATTCAGATGAATATTCAAGAGCTTGGTACGCTTGCTCAGTATAGTATCAATGTCAAAGTGATCATTGTTAACAACGGTTGGCAAGGCATGGTACGTCAGTGGCAAGAAAGTTTCTATGATGAGCGCTATTCTTCTTCTAATATGGAAGCAGGGATGCCAGACTTTGTGAAACTTGCTGAAGCGTTTGGTATCAAGGGGCTGAAGGTAGTTGAGCCGAACGATCTCCAAGCTGCGGTTGCTGAAATTTTGGCTTACGATGGCCCAGTTTTTGCTGATTTCCGCGTGAAGCGTGATGAGAACTGTTATCCGATGGTTCCCCCTGGTGCTAGTAATGCAGAAATGGTTGGCTTGCAGACTCCCAAGCGATCGCACGTAAGTAGAGAAGTTCAGGAAGCTACGACTGAATTAGAGCGGGTAACTCAACTCGTTTAGTTGCTTAAATTCCAAAAGCAGGGGCGCTTTGCGTTCCCTGCTTTTGGAATTTAGAGATTATTACGTCTTATGTATGGCATTTTCTCTTTGTTGTTGATGAATGGCGGTGCTATGCTTTTGCTTTGTTAAATTAAAAAGTATGAAACCTGAAAAGTCTTATCGCCCAAATGTCGGGCTGATTGTTTTTAATCGCAAGGGAGAAGTGCTAGTCGGCGAACGTCTCGGAGTGCCTGACTCGTGGCAATTTCCTCAAGGTGGAATTGATGAAGGGGAAGATCCACAGGCGGCTGCACTAAGAGAACTCTATGAAGAAGTAGGAATTAATGATGCAGAGTTAGCATACGTACATCCTGAATGGCTGTACTATGACTTTCCGCCTTCACTCAAGTTAACGGGGAAATGGGCAAACTACTGCGGACAAAGACAGCGTTGGTACGCTTTTTATTGGGATCGTCCTGCATCTGATTGTCAGTTAGATATTCACGATCGCGAGTTTCGGGTAGTACAATTTATGGCGATCGAGGAGACCCTTGATTCAATTGTTAGATTTAAAAGAGAAGTTTATCAACAGGTAGTTAAGATTTTTACACCCGTAATCCGTGACTATATCGGCAAATTGAAATAAACCTACGTTATCAAGATTGTTCTAAAAATTGAAACTATTAAGATTTACTTACTCAAGGATTAAGAAATTTAAATCCTTTAGAGAATAAATGGATATATATTCCGATGGGATTACGATACTAATGGACGCTGAAATCAACGTCTTTACACTATCGTTCTGCTTGGGGACTATAACATAATGAATTTTTCTAGGTATTTCCCTTTTCCATATTTAGGCGTGATTTGGCGTAGGGTTGCACTATTTTTTATTACTTTATTTGCAGTTGTCAGCCTACAACATTTTATTGCACAGCCTGTCCTATCCGCTTCTAGTTCTTTATCTAATGCGATCGCCTCTTCTTCAATAATTACCCAAAATAGCGATCGGCTTATTGCTCAAGATAGTACACCTGATCCCACTACTCCTAGTATTAGAACCTATGAGTCACTAACGGATGAGCAAAAAGCTCTTGTGGATAAAATCCTTCTTTATGTAGTGATTTTTGGAGCTATCGTCTATGTTTTTACGAGTTTCTGTCTGATGAAAATTGCTGACAAGCTCAGCATTCCTAATAGTTGGCTGGCATGGATTCCCATCGCTCAAACTTGGGTCATGGTTCGTGCCGCAGGAAAACCAGGATGGTGGCTAATTTTACTTTTTATTCCTCTGGTTAATATTGTCATTGCCTTTATTATCTTATTTGCAATGCCGACCAACCTCGGCAAATCACCGCTCTATGGTCTATTAACGTTTATACCGATCTTGGGCATATTTCTATACTTTGGATTACTTGCCTTTACTTAATAACTGAGGGTACGTGCAAGTTTGTATGGCCATCGTCCCTCTCCTTAAGGAGGTTTTAGGGGAATAAGGGTTCCACGTAAAGGTGTAATAAAAAAGGGACGCAAAGCGTCCCTTTTTTATTACACCTTTATACGACCATATCTATAGTGAGTTTGCTAGCGATCGCCTCACCTTGTAAAATTTCGACTAACTTGAGCGCAAAAGCCATTGCCGTTCCTGCGCCACGACTGGTGACTATATTGCCATCAACAACTACGGGAATCGTTAAATACTCGCCCACTTCCATTTGAGCTTTGACGGAAGGGTAGGAGGTGGCTCGTTTATCTTTGAGCAAACCTGCGGCAGAGAGAACGCTGGGGGCTGCACAGATCGCGGCAACTAATTTATTAGCATTAGCATGGGCAATCAATATTTTGGCAATTCTCGGATCTTCCCTTAGTCGAAAAGTGCCCGCTCCACCTGGGAGTACGATCGCATCAAATTGGCTGGCATCGACTTCATCAAGAATCTTATCGGCAGTAATCGCGATCGCATGAGCGCCCATCACATTATTAGCGAGCAATCCTGCGGTAACCACCTCAATATTTGCACGGCGCAACACATCGATAATCGTAACCGCTTCTATTTCTTCAAAGCCTTCAAAAAGGGGAACGAGTACAGTAGGCATAGAATTATCACAATAAATTTTTATGACTCAGTTAAGAATCCTTGTTATTGGGATTCTTCTTGGCATTGACCGCACATCCCGAAAAACTCGAGCGTGTGGTAGTAAATCTGGAAACTGTGAGTTTTGGCAAGTTGGTTGCCAAGATCGTGGACTGGGCAACTGTCAATCGGTAAAGATTTGCCACAGTTGAGGCAATTGAGGTGGTGCTTATCGGCAGGCATAACGCTATAAACTGTTTCGCCGTTAGGTAAAGTCAGAGCCTTGATTAAGCCTTGTAGCTTTAATGTGTCCAGAGATCGATAAACTGTGGCTAATCCCACACTTTGTTCGCTACTACGTAACTCCGAATAGATACTCTGCGCGGATACAGCGCGATCGTGGTGTTGGAGGAGGTGTAGCACTCGTTCTTGGCTGCGAGTGAGTTTTTCTTTCATACTGAATATTTTGTAGCGTTCCGCGCTTACCTAACCCCAGATCGTGTTTAAAGTGGTGGTGGATTTTAGACATGGGATGGGCGGCGCTTTGCGCCACTCATCCTATCTTCTCGATCTTACGCTTAGTGCAGACTTCAAAATGGCTTAGAACTTAAAAGGATTATAAATCACGCATGGCGTAAACCATTTTTCTAATAGCTGGTACGTCTCTGAGTTGAGATCTGTAATCGATTGATTTTGAACGAGTTCTTCGATCGCAGATGTGCCATAAATCAGCGCTGAGATACCTGCGATCGTGGCACGAAAGTTGATCGCTAGATCTTGAAAATCGCCTTTACCATAGCGTTTTACCACAAGCTCGCCGCGATCGCTATTCACCCCAAAAACACCCTCATTCCAAATGCAATGCGGATCGCTAATGGCAAAAGTAAAAGGATCGCACTGTATCGGCAATCCGTTCAATGCTGCAACAATATCGATTGCCCTAACCATCCAAGGTTCGGTCATTGTTGATTGCATTTTTCCTGCATCGCTGAGCCATGCATGAACATTTGTACCAAGAGGGACGGGCATTTTGAGACTGTAAATTTGATCGCGATGGCTGGCAAAAAAATGTAATAGGCGATCGCGTGACTCGATATCCGTCCAAAAAATCGATGAAATTTCGATTTGCCGCTCGTTCGTTGGCAAATTACCACTGCTATCAATTGCATAAATTGACATGGCAACAATTTGACGATCGCGCTTCACTACAACACAGAGCTTTTGGCGATGCAAGTGCCACCATTGATCGTAAGAAAATTTTGTAATCGTGACACCGTGGCTATGGGGCAGTAAAGTCTGCGATCGCAAGGTTTCGGATAAGAAATTTGCCAAAATGTCCTTTACCTCTGTAGCAGCGAGGCGATCGCATTGCCAGTTAGCGGACTTTGGTAGCTTTAAATAATTTGATAAAGAGACGATCGGAATATTTACTTCGTTGGTGGAATTAGCGATCGCATATCCCATAGCCGCATAAAAACTTTCTTTAAAAGGCGTGAGCATACTTACACAAATGCCTTGCATCCGCATTTCTAAAAATGCACTTTTCATCAAAGCCTTTACGCAGCCTTGATTGCGATATTCAGGATATGTCCATACGCCGCCAATACCCCCCATTGGCTTCAGACAGCCACGTACCGACTGCTGAAAACTAAAACATTGTAATGCCGCTGCAATCTTGCCATCGATTTCGGCTGCTAATACTTCTTCAGTGTTAATTGCGGTTAAGTGCGATCGCGGTAGATCCTGATTAGTCCAGCGAGAATAGGCATACAAATCCCCCTTTAAAATTTCAAGGCGCTCATTATTATTGATTTTGCGAATTTTCATGAAATAGTTACTTTTAAATAAGTGGAAGCATAAAGCTTTTCTACTTACTTTCTGGGTTTTATGTTTGCTATAGCAAGTTGGTACAATAGTAAATTATTATTTAAAATAAACGATTTTAGACATCACACATTTAGAGGACTGTTATGGCAGGTACTACTGGAGAGCGTCCATTTTCCGACATTATTACTAGTGTTCGTTATTGGCTAATTCATAGCCTTACCATCCCTGCACTTTTTTTGGCAGGTTGGTTATTTGTAAGCACTGGCTTGGCTTATGACGTATTTGGCACACCACGCCCTAACGAATACTACTCACAAGATCGTCAAACTGCACCTCTTGTAACCGATCGCTACAATCCTGCGAAAGACATCCCATCAGCGGGTAAATAGCGTTTAGAACAACGTTTCGTTAACTCTCAACCACAAAACCCCAACTCCAAGTTAAACGCATTTATTACTTAACTACTATGGCAAGCAACAATCCTAACCAACCCATCCAGTACCCTGTATTTACTTTCCGTTGGCTAGCAGTTCACGGTTTGGGCGTTCCTACCGTATTTTTCATCGGTGCGATCGCGGCGATGCAATTCATTAGCCGTTAGTTCTTACGCACTCCAAACGTAATCCAAAAAATAAAACCCAAAAATAAAACTACTGACTTATGGCTCCTAAAAATCCTAATAGCCAACCTGTAGAGTTGAATCGTACTTCTCTCTTCTTGGGACTATTACTCATTTTCGTAACTGTTTTGCTATTTTCCAGCTACTTCTTCAACTAAGTACTAAATTTTTTTGTGGATATAAATCATTACTAAATACGATTTATATATCCAGACTAATCATTCATTTCATAAAATCATTTTCTTTGGAGATTTAAATTCATGCTTCAAAATGGACGTATTCCACTTTGGCTAGTTGCAACAGTTGCTGGTACTGGCGTACTAGTTGTCGTCGGTCTATTCTTTTATGGTTCTTATGTAGGTCTTGGCTCCGCTAGCTAAGTTCTCACAAAAAAGAGGGAGCGCATTGCGCTCCCTCTTTTTTATTGAATATATTAAAACCCAAACATATAGAGGCGGCGTGAAGCGCCGCCTCTATATGTTTGGGTTTTGATGTGTCCTAACGTAACTGGCTACTATGAAAGTCTAAAAGCCAATCGCTTTTTTATAAGCAGGGCGATCGGCGATCCGTTTCACATAGGCATCAATCGCAGGATAGTCAGCGTATGACATCTTCAACATCGGAATTGCATAGGTGAGAATTGTCCCAACTGCTACATCTGACACTGTGAAGCTATCGCCTGTAAGATAAGGTTGATTTTCGAGAATCTTGTTTAAGCCGCCGAGCAATCTTGGAGTTTCTTTTTCACGGGTATCTGCACCAAACAAACCAGGTCCAAGCGTAGCATTGGCAAATAAGACCCATTGAGAGGCGATCGCTCTTTCTTCTAAAGTTTTCACTTGCTCGTATTTATCGGCAAGGTATAGCAAAATTGCGCCTGATTCCCATATTTTAAAATCGCCATCGGCGATCGCAGGGACTTTGCCGAAGGGATTAATTGTCAAAAAGTCGGGCTGTAAATGCTCTCCTACAGACATATCGAGGAGTTGAAACTCATAGGGAGCTTGCAATTCTTCTAAATACCATTTTACGATTGAGGCACGACTTCGTGCGCCGCCATAAAGTTCGATCATAATTTTTCTCTAAATTAGTTTTTGACTGTTCGATCCTATCGGTGCGTTAGACACCTTAAATTCACCCGATAGTATAACTAGCTATAGCCAATTGTATGCAAGCTCAAAAGAAGAGATGCGGCGCGAAGCGCCGCATCTCTTCTTTTGGGTAATGCTAAAGTCAGCACTTTGCAACAACTTGAGGTTTTGGTTTTAAATAACTGGGCGCAATTGAATATAAAAACAAAAAACCTATGGCGCACACGCAGCGTGCGCCATAGGTTTTGACTCTGGTTTTTAATTATGCCTAGCTACTTAGAGGTTGCGTAATGGAGTTTCTTGTCCGTAGATAAATTTTTTCTCTAGGTTATTGCAGATTAGCCATAGAGTTATGGCGATCGCTGCGGGAATAGCGCTAAGCAAAATCGCTAGCAAATTGGCTGGAGCAAAAAAGAAGCTAATTAATGGGCTTGCTGTCCATGCGATCGCCGCGATCGCCATACTGATAGTCTTAATCTTGCGGACATTTCGCAAAGCTTGACTACAACTCGCACATTTAGAAGTATGTGAATGATACCGATCTAAGAGAACTTCTTTAACTAATGGCTCAGATAGCTGCTGCCCTACAAAAGGATCGGCTTCATAGCGACTTACCCATTTCCGTAGTTCTGAAACGTAGGTGTCAGCTTGAGTTGCTAAATAGAAAGCTTTCGCATGATTGGCATTTCCTTCCATTTTGGCAAGTGCTTGTTCGAGGTAGATCTCTTGGTAATGCAAGAAAATCTGATCGTCTTCCAGAATTCCATTTTGTCCAATGTGAGAATACCATCGGGGCGTAATCCCAATAAAAAATCGCGGAATCGCCGAACTAAATTGAAAAGGGAATCTAGCAAACAGACGGCATTCACCCTTGCGCGTCGGAGTGGCATATACGGCAGTAATCGTTCTTCCAAATTGTTTAGAAGTAAGATCGTGCCACATTAGAGAAGGAGCGATAAATGTAGTATCTTGCTTTCCTAACTTACCGCGTCGGGGGCCTTCTTCCCAAGTTCCCTTAAATCCATATTTGTCAGTTTCGAGGACTTCTAAAACCATCGGGGCGGCATTGGCACGATTGCCAACAGATTTATGATGGGTAAAGGGTAAATGACTAGCATCAAGAACATTTTCTAAAAGAGTCAGCGCATCATAGGGGAGGTCGCGAAATGTTCCGAACAATGTCCATTTTTCAGTTTCCGTGTCGAGAGGTTCGATGATCGGGATTTTGACTTGAGGCGCATTTTCAGGTTTGCCCGCATATACAAATAGGAGTCCTTGGCGCGCGGCTGTTGGTAATGCATTGACACAAGCCCGCTTAGAAGTATGGGCAGTTCCACCTTCAGGTTGTTGAGGGATGCGATCGCAACTTCCATCACCTTTAAAAGCCCAACCGTGATAAGGACATTCTAATAGACCATCTTCAGCAATTCTTCCTTCCGATAGAGGTACGAGCCGATGGGGACAGCGATCGTCGAAGGCTTTCCATGCATTCGTATGGCAATCCCACCAAATGACGAGATCGCGCTCTAGTAAGGTAAATTTGGCAGGTTTAGTTTTATCTAAATCTTCGATGTAAAAGACGGGATACCATACCTCCTGCCAGTCAAAGCGATCGGGATCTTGTCCACCCGCAGGCAAAACTTTCGATCGCTGATCGACATTGGCAGGAAATTTGTCATTAAGCTCGTCTCTAAGCAGAATATTTGCAGTCATAGCAGACAGTGGGATCGCATTGTGAAGTTATGTATAGTTTAACTTGCGATCGGCAAATCATGTTGACCTTGCCCAGCCTCCTACATTTGCCATCCTTTCATTTTATCGGGGTTCATCAAACCGTAGGGATCGACTGTGCGCTTGAAGTTAAGCTGATCGTAATCGATAGTTTTCATGCCCCCATCTTCGAGAATATAGGTATGGGGATTGGCAATAAATACACCCTGAGACTCATGGTATTCAATAATTTCATTAAGGCGATCGCCTGTTGTAAAGCGCACCACTTGAATCGCCGCAGGAATGACAACTCCATTCACCTTAATAAACTCCAAATGCATCATCACTTCATCACCAAAATGCTCATACATTTGTTGGACGAGTTCTAATTTCGGATCGTTGAGAAATAGGCTTTGGAGATAGGTCAGCGTCGGGTCAGCAGCACGAGCATGGAGTGTGGTGTGATTCCAAGTAAATTCGATGAGGCTAATCCCCTTACCTGCGTCCTGAGCGCTTTTTTCATAACAAATCTCACCCTTAAATTCTCGGACTAAGCTGATAAATGGTTCGCGATCGCTTTCGGCAACTAGGACGAAAGCACAATGGGAATCTGTGGGAATATAGCTCTGTAAGGCGGTGAAATAATTAGAAATGGGAGCCGCTTGAACGCATATCAACTTTTTAATAATGCCATCGCTATTACCGAGGGCTTGCCCAAATCTAGCCGCAGTCATGAAGTCAGAGAAACTAATTACAAATTCCGACCATCCATAGGCAGGGGCTAAGGGAACTTCGAGTTCGGTGATAATGCCATTGGTTCCATAGGCGTGTGCCACTTTTTGGACATCATCGCCACGCAATTCGATTACTCGTGGTTCGTCTTCGAGCGTTACTACACGCACCGCTCTCAAGTTACCGCGATCGCGTAATTGTCCATACAACACTGAGCCAATGCCACCACTTCCCCCTGCGATAAATCCCCCGACCGTAGCACTTCTAAATGTAGACGGAATCATCCGCGATTCCCAACCAATTTCTTGGGCTTTTTTATCGAGCGTCATCAATTTTACGCCTGTTTCCACACAAGCGATACCTGTTTTAATCCATTTGATTTCTTGTAGTCGCGAAGTTTCTAAAATTACGCCGCCTCTAAGGGGTGTACATTGTCCATAGTTGCCTGTACCACTACCGCGCACCGTGAGGGGTATTTTGTATTTCACGCAAGTTTGAGCAATTCGCAGTACTTCACTCTCGTTGCTAGGGCGAACTACGACATCACCGACTTTGCCTGCTAGTAATGGAACGAGGACTGGGCTAAAGTGAGAGTAATCCTCTGAAAGTTTGGCAACTTGTGCGGGATTCGTAATTGCCTCAATGCCCGATAATTCTTCTAATAGATTTTCTAAAGATATTTGCATAATTGACGATTTTTGCGATCCCACTATTCTAAGCCTAGCAACTATGCTAGGATAGCACTGCTGTTATTACAATTTGTACTAACATAATATGAATTCCAAAACCTATACACTCTCTCCCGCGAAAATTGGTAATTCTTCAGGCTTTAGGCTACCAATATCGTTTTATCGCGACCATCCCCAATTTACTAATGCTAGTGGATGGGTAGAGGTACTAGCTGATAATACGCTTTTAGTAAAGTTGGAACCTGAGGTTGTGTTAGAAGAGGAAGAAGAAAGCAGTGAGTTAATTCTCAGTTTGTTTTTGGACTTCATCACTAAGGATGCACTCAAAAATAGCGATCGCCTTGAGGCATATACCGAAGCTATGGCAGCAGAAGATGATGAGCTCCTTGCAGGAATTGAAATCGATTCATGAGTGCCATCGTGCGTAATGGTTGGGAGATTTACTTCCATCGCAATTTGTTTGGTCAACAGAGACGGCAGCTAAAAGAACAAGTCAGACAATTAAAGGCAAATCTACCCCATGAAGAGTTTGTCAAGCATCCGACCGTCAAGTTGCTGGCGGCAGTGATGGCAGGCATCAAAGAAAAAATCGTTCTCGATCCTTTTGCTGCACAATTTTCGCTTAAAGGTGCTTTAAGGCATTATGGACGTTTAAAGGGAATGGGACTAAGCGATCGCTATCGGCTCTTTTTTCGTGCTTTTGAAGCAGAAGATCGCAAGGTTCTGATTGTTCTCTGGCTGGGATTTCCGCGTAAGGAAGGCGATAGGAATGATTGTTATGAAGTATTTTCGAGAATGGTTCGTAATGGTGATTTTCCTGAGAACTTAGAACAATTGCTTTCGGAAGCTGATGGCATTTAATCTCTCAGTTTATATTTTACGACCCAAGTATGGAAGAGTCAGACTGCGAGCGCACTAAATATTCTCTACAAATGGCGATCGCCTATATCAGTTATCACGAATTAGCAAGGCGATCTCACTATCATTTCGTTATGTCAGGCATAATCACTGGGATTTCTTGATTACGATGCTTGCGATAAATCCTAAAGTCACTATCTAATGTCATTACTGAATTGTCATCATAGTTTTCAGCCATTCGCACTAGGCAGGCATCGGCTAAAGATATAGGGACAGATTGATAACGATGCATTAGTTTTTCAATCGCTTCAATTTCTTCACTCAAGCAAAAAGGTATTTCAATATATCCTTGTTTGACTAATTGTAAAACCTTTTCTCTTCCTGCATGGACTCTTTGTAATAAGAAGCAAACTTCAGTTAGAACGGCTTCACAAGTCAAGATGGGATAGTTAACATTCGCAAGTGAGGATACAGCCCACTGATGGTATTTGTCACTGGGCATCAAGAAAGCTACTAAAACTCCTGTATCAATAATGATGCTTTTTCGCATTACTTGCCGAATCCTTCCATGTATTTAGGATTGTAAGATAAATCTTCTAGATTGCTGTCTAAACAACCAATGAAGTCTTTGGCTACCTCAGCAAATGAAAGTTCTTTTTTGTCAGTTTCTATCTGTTCTTGATTGTCACTAGGTTTACCTACTTTAAATTCTAAGAACTCAATAAATCTAATTACTTCGTTGCGTTGCTCGGCAGGTAATTTTTTGATTTTGGCGATCGCTATTTCTAAGGTAGTCATTTTTTCGTTCTTGCGATTAAGTTAGTCTTAGTTTAGCAAAACCTAGTATTAAAGGCGATCGCATGAATCATCTCTACACAAGGCGATCGCTATTCGATACTTATGCTACTGTAGGTAGTATTATGAGTAGCATAAAATAGCTATGAAAATATCTATTTCTCTTCCAGATGAGTTAGTCCATTACGTTGACGATCGCGTAGAAAATCGTAGTCGGCTCATTGAGGGGTTACTGCAAGCATGGCGGAAGCAGCAGGAAAAACAGGCGATGGTTGAGGCTTGTTTGTTGTTAGATGAATTGTCAAATGATGAGGATACGGCATGGCAGCAAGCGGCGATTATCGATTGGGAAGCATCTGGCTAGTGAGTTTCGATCCTTCCATTGGGACAGAAATTCGCAAAACTCGACCTGCGGTGATTATCTCTGGAACTGCTTTTAATCAGCGTAGTAAGGTAACTGTGTTACCGATAACTTCTGCTAATCCTAGTGATCGCCTATTTCCAGTAATTGTACCTTTGGTTCCTTCTGTTACGAATGGGCTGAACAGTAATAGTTTTGTTGTCTGTATCGATCCGATGACTTTTGATAAACGTAGATTGATTCAATGTCTTGGGCAAGTAGAACCGAATCAATTGGAAGAAATACAACAGATTTTAGCTAGGTATTTAGAACTGTAGGCTGAATTAATATCTCAAAAGGCGATTCTAAATCTCACAAATAATTTCTACAAATGGCGGCTAAATTCCTCTCCATATTCATGAGTCTATGGAGTTCAGTTTATATTTAACAACCCATGTGCGGAAGAGTTCGAGCGCGATCACCAATTTTTATAATTGTATATATCCTAGATATGACAATCGAAAAGTCATGGCTTGAGGGCTAACATCATATTTAGCTGCTAAGTCCTTTATAAAGTCATCATCCTCTAAATCAAATTCATTTACTTCTGCTAGGTCAGTCTGAATAAAATCGATTGGCATTAACAATTCTGCTGCAAATAAATTTGCTTCCTTTTCATCTTCAAATTCACCTTTACTAGATTTTTCATCTCTCAACTGAATCATAAATCTTTTGTCTATATGAAGATTTTCATGCTCATGTAACATGAAATGTCCTAATTCATGAGCTACAGTAAATCTTTTTCGAGTCTCAGGGTGCTTGTCATTTATTCCGATAATAGCTTTGTTACGGCTAAGATCCCTTAAAAGAAAACCCGAAAGTTCATCATCAGTGGTTTCATATTGAACTCTAATACCCAAATACTCAGCTATCTTTTCTACTTCTACTGGGGCTGATTCAATTCCATTTGATCTCAATAATTGAGATGCTGTTGTACGAATATGTTTACGTCTAACTGCCATTATCTAATCCCTATCTGCCATATCATAAATTTTCCTAATAAACTCTTGAGTTTGCAGAGAATCTACTTTTTTATTTATCACATCATCAATAGATGTTGACTGTTGTACAGGCAAAAGCAACTCTATCGAAACATTCAATGCTTTAGCTATATCCACAAGTGTATGAACTAAAAGCTGTTGCCGTCCCTTTTCAATATTAGTAACGGTAGTACGAGTTAACGAAACTTTTTCTGCCAAACTTTCTTGTGTTAATAGCGCCTTATTTCTAGCTTTTTTTATCTGAGATCCTAACTCTTTATAGAATGCTTGATTTTCAGTCATGCCTCATAAGTGTTTATTTGTTAAGTGTGTTTACTCATTATATCAGGACGTTTGCAAGAAAAACAGTTTGTAATACAAACATATAAAAATCTTTGCTTTCTGCTGTTGACATTAGTTGGTTGTTGAAGTTACACTGTTTTCGTTGTCAAGAAAGGCTATTAAATATGTCTTCTGAAAATGACCGATATGTTGTAAGACGTTCTAATGGATGTGCTGTAGTGAAAGCACACGCTAAACGTGCTAGTAAGGTTTGTAAAACTCAAAAACAAGCCGAAATCCGAGCAAAACAGATTGTCTTTAACCTTGGTGGTGGAGAAGTCAGAATTCAGGGAAAAGATGGGCGTTGGCGTGACTCCGATACGGTTTCTCCTGCTAACGACCCTAATCCACCTCGCGATCGTAAACACTAGACTCACTAACCTCACCTACAAGCAGATGTAAGTAGGTGAGGTTCTCTCAAACTATTTATCAATTACAAAACTGGAGAATTTCCATGCAAGAAACAGAATATGATTTTTCCGAAGAAATTGTCGATCTTGAGCAGTTTGCTAAAGAAGGCAAAGTCCCTCCCACACGTTGCAAAGGCTATCGAATTCGCATTGATAAACAGACTTACGTTGTCACTGAACCTTCTAAAACTGGACGTGAACTTCTTGAATTAGCTGGAAAACAACCTGAACGCTTTAGCATTCGTCAAAAGTTCAAGGGTGGTCAAATCAAGAAAATTGAACTTGATGAGCGAGTAGACTTTACAACTGCTGGCATTGAAAGATTTATGACATTGCCACTTGATCAACAAGAAGGTTATACAGCCCGTCATCACTTTGATCTACCAGAAAACGATCGAGAATACCTTGATTCCTTGGGATTAGTTTGGGAGACAGTGACGGAAAACAATGTTCAACGAGTAGTCATCCACAAATACCCTCTGCCAAATGGCTATAACCAGCAAGATGTATCCCTTTATCTTCTTATTAGCGCAGGATACCCTGATGCACAGATTGATATGGCTTTCTTTCATCCTGCGATAACTCGCGCAGATGGTAAGCCGATTCCAGCAACGAGTACGAGTACAACTTTTGATGGTAAAAAATGGCAGCAGTGGTCACGACATCGAACACCTGCGAATCCTTGGAGAGCAGATATAGACTACATCGGAACACATATGGCTTTGGTTGAACATTGGCTAGAACGAGAATTTTTAAAGGGGAAAGCCTAATGAAAACAACACTAACATTGACCGATAAACAGCGTAAAATCCTACAAAAACATCTATTTCCAGATGATGGAAATGAAGCTGTCGCGATCGCTTTGTGTGGACGCTTGACGAGTGAGGATGAAAATAGACTTATCGTTCATACTATTCACCCTATTCCCCATGAATACTGCTCAGTAAGAGCGCCAGATAGGGTTGCATGGTCTACAGAGATTTTGATTCCACTGCTTGAAGAAGCCATTAAGCATAATTGGGGGGTTGTAAAAATTCATGGACATCCTGAGCATTCTCCTTGGCACTCTGAAGTTGATGATGACTCAGATCGAAGCCTTTTTCCTTCTATATATGGATGGTTAGATGACGGGTATCCTCATGTCAGCGCAATACTGTTACCTAGTGGTCGAATTGTAGGACGATTAGTTAATGCTGACGGAAGCTTTGATAATCTGGAAACCGTCAAAGTTGTAGGAGATGATTTATCGTTCTACCACTCCGTACAAGAGAACGGTCTTACGCCAGAATTTGCAAAGCGTACCGAACAAGCTTTTGGGAAAGGTACATTTGATCTCTTAAAAACTTTAAAAGTTGGAGTAGTTGGATGTTCTGGCACAGGTAGTCCAGCCATTGAGCAATTAGTACGGCTAGGGATTGGAGAATTAGTTTTAGTCGATCCCGATTGCATTGAAGAGAAAAATCTCAATCGGATTCTAAATTCAACTATTGAAGATGTGCGTCAAAAAACTCCTAAAGTAGAGTTGATGAAACGCAATATTCATAATATTGGGTTAGGAACATTAGTTAAGACTTATTTTCAGAACCTTTTCGATCCTAAAGTTGTTAAAGCAGTAGCAAGCTGTGACATAGTTTTTGGGTGTATGGACAGCGTTGATGGTAGACATTTACTCAACCGTCTTACCACTTTTTACTCGATTCCTTATATTGACGTTGGTATTCGCTTAGTAGCTGATGGCAAGGGAGGAATAGATCAAATTTGTGGAGGAGTTCATTATCTGCAACCAGCACAATCACTCCTAGAGAGAAGACTATATACTCAAAAAGATTTAGAAGCTGCCAATCTTTTAAGAGTTGATCCTGAAAGTTATAAAGAAAGCTTAAAAGTTGGCTATATCTCAGGTGTAGACGAAGATCGACCTGCTGTAATCAGTGTCAATATGTTTTTTGCTTCTCTTGCGGTTATGGAAATGTTAGGACGCTTACATCAATATCGTAATGAGCCAAATTCTGAATACTCTATTTGGCAAGTGAGTCTAAGTGATAGTTTTCTAGAGCACTCTTCAGACGATTCTACTAGTTCATCTTTGGAGAATTGTATTGGAAAAGGTAATGTTTATCCGTTACTAGGAATGCCTTCACTAAGCGAAAGGAGATAAAGTGATGCAGTGGTTTCAAAATCTCTGGCAATTTATCAAACAGCATTTATGGAGAAAAGAACTTCTCTTTAAAGTGTATAAAGTTGATGATTTACCAGAAAACCTAATCTCTTCTAGACTATATGTTGTTGGTGAAGGCGATTACCTATGGTATGCAGCAATGTTATGTCCATGTAATTGCCAAGCCACTCTATACATGAACCTTTCTCCTGATGAGCATCCAAAGTGGTTTCTTTCCGCCGATATTCATAACAACGCAACTCTTAAACCATCAATTTGGCGAAAAGTCGGTTGTGAAAGTCATTTTTGGCTACGTGACGGAAAAATATACTGGTGTAAATGAACATCGTTAACTTAGCCGATAGGCTTAACTATCTTATTAAAGCGATCGCTAGATGTAAAAATTTAGCGATTTCTGTCCATTACTGATAGATTTGTAGATCTATCGAGCAACTTCAGCTTGAATTTCTTGGAGAATATTTGAAATTTCTTCTTGAGAATTAATATGCCTAGCTAAAACTGCCGAAGTTGTCTCCAGAAGTCGATCGCCAAATAACTTAGCCGCATCTTGGCGCAACCCTTGCCCAATATAAAATTTCAGTAGCGCATCTATTGACATATCTCGACTTATCGCAACCTGTTCAAGCGATCACATAGCATCAACGGGAACTTGCAATAATACAGCCTCAGTCGCACGAGGCTTGATCTGCAATTTAATTTCTTCTTCAGTTTGACTCATACAATCGATAGATAACATTCATCAGTCTGTTTGTATAATCCCATAGCCAAATAAAGCACGGTGAGAGCGCTTACCATTTGCTAATTGCGTCAGTTAGATGCAAAGCTGCTGCCTGTACTGAGGCGATCGCCCTTGTATAACCCAATCGCGTTGGGCCGAGAACTCCAACCGTTCCCACAGGCTTATCATCACAGAGATAAGTACTAGAGATAAACGTACAGTTCTGAATTGGCTCAATCGAGATTTCGGAACCGATTCTGATACTAACAGAATTAGCAGAAGGAGTAGGCTGATCGGCAATTAGCGCCATTAACGAAGCGCGATCGGCTTCGATTAACTGCACAATCTTTTGCACCTGCCGCAGGTTAGAAAATTCAGGCTGACGTAATAGCTCCGTTAAACCGCTAATAAACATTTGCCCAAGCGCTGTGCGATCGCACAATCGCATCAATTGCTGCAAAGACTGCTGCAACAAAACCGCATATTGCTGAAAATGACGATCTAGATCGTCCCACTGCAAAGCACTATTTAATTCTGTCCAGTTTTTATCGCGCAAATGCTCATTTAAAAAATTGTTGAGAATATTTAACTCTCCCTCTAAAACCTCTAGCTTCGTCTCGCTAGGTAACTCCATCGTCACGGAGGCGGTGTGGTAAGTGTCGCTCACCGCGATCGCCATCACCTTACTTTCATCCACAATGACCAGCTGCAAATGCCGAATCCGCATTGTTTGCATATTTGGCGCAGTAATTACCGCAATACAACCGCTCAAGGTTGCCAAAATTTGGGCGACATCCCGTAAAACTCCATCGAGGCTGGACTTGCCGATGCGATCGCTTTTACTAGCGAGAAAGCGATCGGTACTATAGGACAATTCGCTCGCAGGATCGATCAGCTTATCGACATAAACTCGATAGCCAGAGTCAGAGGGAACACGCCCCGCCGAGGTGTGGGGCTGATATAGCAAACCACTGCGATCGAGCATATTCATCACATTGCGGATCGTAGCTGGACTGATATCAAAGTCGTATTCTGACACCAGCGCTTTAGAGCCGACAGGTTCCGCAGTTTGAATATAGTGATCGATCGTTGCCCAAAGAACTTTTTGTTCCCGATGGGTAAGTTGATGCTTCATAGGACGTAACAATGAAAGAATAATGTTGTGATGTTGAAAAAGAATTTTTATAAAAATTAGAAAATCAAGGAAAAATTAAAAAAACAGTTAAGTATTAAATAAGTATTAAATTTTTGTTATTAAATTTGATTTTTGTAAATTAAAAATGCTGTTACTACAATAACTAGATTCTAAAGAAATCTAGTAGCAAGTTGTACACCAGTTTAATTTTTGTAGATTTGCTTTACTCTTCACGCCATTCAAATCTACAAAAATTGTCTCTCTGTTTCGATACAATAGCCAAAAGTCTCTTGAAGAAATAGACGAAACATTTGATACTGTAATGTCTCAGATAATTTCAGGTAATATAGCTGTAGCCATACTTGTTAAGATATAAAACCCAGAGAGTAGAAGGTGCGCTTCGCACGCCTTCTACTCTTTGGATTTTGATTTTTCCTAATATGCTTGGCACGGCTATATTGGTAATGCCTCAGAGATATCTAAGTTCTTCACTATATTCACCTTTGAGTTTGGCAAGCGATTAATAACCTTCATGGAAAACCAAGAGCAAGCTTCGACAGTTGAGCAGCAATACCTTTGGGCAGTGGGACTGGATACTGAAGCATTTCCACCAGAGTCACTGATTGGCGATCGCTACCGTGTCATATCATCGCAAATCGTTGTTGATACTGATGCTTACACATTACCTGAGTTGCCCCTCGAATTTCAGACCTATGTAGTGTCTTATCTGAAGTTATCGCGATTGAGCTTGCATCTACCACGTCCTTACGGTTTGTTGTTGCTGGGTGAAGAGCTAAATATTTCCGAAGTGTTTTTGTTGGAAAATGTGCCAATCGATCGCCAAGGTCAGCTATGTCCTACCTTGGCTGAGGCATGGGCTGAAGCTTCAGCACTGCGCCAAATTAGCCTGCTTTGTCAAGTCCTCAACCTCTGGCAGCCTTTAGCAGAGCAAAACATGGCTCGCACTTTAATCGAACCAAAGTTAGTACGGGTCGATGGTATGTGGGTGCGATTGTTAGAATTGCAAGCGGATGTTGCAGCAGTACAACTATCCCAATTAGGCGACATTTGGGTACAGTGGCTCGATCTTGCTAAGCCAGAAATTGCCGAACCGATCGCTGAATTTTTCTATAGTCTCGGGCGTGGGGAATATGACGTAAATAGTGCGATCGCCTATCTCGATCGCATAGCACTAAAGGTTATGCAAGATGTCCCCCTCACGGTGCGGATTGCCAGTGCTACCGATGTGGGACAGCAACGCGATCATAATGAAGATGCCTGCTATCCTGACGTGAAGCGCCAGAAACGTTCCGAACAATCTGAGGGTTTGCGCGATCGCCTAGCGATCGTCTGTGATGGGCTGGGAGGTCATGAAGGCGGCGAAGTTGCCAGTTCTCTTGCCATTAAAACCCTCGAACAGCAGCTCAAGACTTTATTAAACCAAGCGGAAAACGATCCTGATTTTTCTGCTCAAGGGTTTATTGCTCAGTTAGAAATGGTGGCTCGCGTCGTTAACAATCAAATTGTGGCGATTAACGATCAACAGCATCGACAAGCCCAGCAAAGGATGGGAACCACTCTAGTCATGGCAGTAATGCCACAACCTCACGGCAAACCTAGTAATGAGGTATACGTCATGCATGTAGGTGATAGTCGCCTCTATTGCGTCAGTGCTAGTAATTTGCGCCAAGTTACCCTCGATGATGATGTGGCAACTCGCGAAACTACCCTTGGCTATAACTTTTATGCCTATTCGTCGCAGCGAATTGATGGTGGAGCTTTGATTCAGGCATTAGGAACGCGCGGCTCAGATATGCTCGTACCTCGCGTACAAAGGTTTTTTATCGATGAAGATTGTGTCTTGCTCCTATGCTCGGATGGGCTAAGCGATTTCGATCGCGTAGAGCAAATTTACGATGAATATCTGCTTCCAGTTTTGAAGGAAAACAAGCCACTCGATCGCAGTTGTAAGGACTTGATTGATAAGGCAAATGAGCTGAACGGACATGACAACATTACAGTTGCTCTGATGCGTTGTCGATTTTCACCGCCCGATCCAAATGAGGATCGAGAGAATGAAAGCGATCTGCCAACTGTAGTCGATTCTCTTGAAGATGAAGCTGATACAGAAGATATCCAATCTGAAGATGAAGATTCGGCAGGTGCTCTAGCGACAATATCGCCATCTAATTCTGAAACATCTGAAGAGCCTGGAACTTATATTAGCGATAGCGATATCGATTCAGCCAAAACACAATTGGCGGTTCCGAAGCAGACTAATAAAGCTTTTATTATCATTTTGGTTTTAGTTGCTCTCATTCTCGGTAGTGGATTGGCGGCGATGCAATTTCCTCAAGTAAAAGATTGGGTGCGCCAAAATCTGCCAACAAGCCTCAAAAAATTTGTGCCACCTAATTCTTGAAAGTAGAGAATAGGCAGCGTTTTGTGATGCCTATTCTCTGCTTTGTACTGTAATTCCTAATGATTGATTACCTTTCCTCACAGACGATCGCTACAGCCGCACAAATGCAGGCGATCGAAAATCTTATGTTCCAATCAGGAATGCCCGTTGCGGCTTTGATGGAAAAAGTGGCGCTGCGGATTACGCAAAGATTGACAGAACTCTATCCCGCTCAAACTTATCCTCGCGTTGGTATACTAGTTGGTTCTGGGCATAATGGTGGTGATGCCCTAGTTGTCGCCAGAGAACTCCACCATCAAGGACGACTGGTCAAAGTCCATACGCCGCTGGTCAAATCCAAACCACTAACGCGAGTACATGGATGCTATGCCAAAAGCTTGGGCATAGATTTTGGAGATCTGGCATCATTGCAAGATTGCAATCTGATTGTCGATGGTCTATTTGGATTTGGATTAGAACGCAATGTTGAAGGAACTGTTGCGATCGTGATCGATACTGTTAATAATTGGCAAATTCCGATCCTCAGTATCGATGTGCCATCGGGATTGCATAGTGATCGCGGAGAAGTGATGGGGATAGCGATCCGCGCTACTAATACCTTCTGTCTGGGCTTATGGAAGCGAGGCTTACTTACAGAAGTGGCAACTCCCTATGTGGGAAAGCTTGAAAGGATATCCTTCGATATACCCGACAAACATATTCTTCAGATAATTGGCGATCGCCATGCTTTATGGCGAATCGATCCCCAAAAAACAATCCGCGATCGCTTGCCCATTTCTCGAAATGCGATCGCCCACAAGTATGAAATTGGACATTTGCTCTTGGTCGTAGGCTCCGTAAAGTATGGTGGTGCAGCAATTCTAGCTGCAATGGGCGCTAAAGCCACAGGAGTCGGCATGTTATCAATTGCAGTTCCCAATTCGCTCAAATCAATCGTTCTCGCTCAAGTGCCAGATGCTTTAGTAATTGGCTGCGCTGAGACTGAATCTGGAGCGATCGCTGAGTTGCCAGATCTTGATTTGCATAAATATCAAGCGATCGCCTGTGGTTGCGGATTGTCCGTTGATGCGAGACTAGTGGTTGAACAGATTCTAAATAGCGATCGTCCGCTCGTACTTGATGCGGATGGATTAAATATTTTAGCAGCAATGGGAAAAGAGCAAATCCTTGAGAAACTACAAAATAGAACGAGTTCCATAATTCTCACTCCCCATTGGGGTGAGTTCTGCCGATTATTTCCAGATTTACGTGAAGTCGAAAGAATTGAAGCGGTTCAAAGCGCCGTAAGCTTCACCAAATCAACAATTTTACTTAAGGGAGCAAGAACGGCAATCTCTTTCCCCGAGCGTGAATCAGTGTCTCAAGTATGGATCAATCCCGAGAGTACATCTGCGCTGGCAAGAGGCGGCAGTGGTGATGTTTTGGCAGGTATAATCGGGGGGCTATTAGCCCAAGGTATCGCCGCAAACGATGCGGCGATCGCTGCTACTGTTTGGCATTCTCAAACAGCAATATGGTTGGCGAGTCAGCGTACAGAAATGGGTGTCGATCCTGTAACGCTTGCCCAAAATCTACTGCCATTTTTACAACAATCTCAAGTTGGAGTCAAATACTTACCCGCTTAAAATTAGGATGTAAAATCAAATTAAATCTTTAACTTGATAATTCAGTTTCCTCGTAAGCTAAAGGAATAATCATAGAAGCTTGACGGAGATCGAAGAGCCATTCTGCAACGTCTGCTGGAACCGCAGTAAAACGAATCCAGCAATGAGATAAATCTTCAAAATCTACTTCTACAACCTTAGCATAGACATTATCCATTCTTCTTTCTTGTTCGCGATCGATAAAAGTGATCTGCAAGTTCGTTAAAGGTTCTAAATTGAGATCAACTCGGATTTCTGCATTATTAGCCGAAAGCTTGCTTAGAGTGCCTGTATATCTTTTTGCCTTAACATGTTTTCCTTCGATCGCATTCCATTCCATAGAAATAGGTTGTACTAGTCTCACCAATTGTTCTTTATCTTCTGGCAGAAAGAGATCATTTATACCACCAATGTCAAACATAACGATCGCATCATTAAATCCCTTAGGCTTGACACGCATTTGGGCATCAATGCGAACGATTTCTTTGACCTCATTGAAAACTGCTTCAGAAACTAGAATTTGCCCACCAACCGTATATGATTCGATTCTTGACGCTAAGTTGACAGTACTACCCATAACCGTATATTTCGCTCGTCGTTGCGAACCGATATTACCTGCTAATACTTCGCCTGTATGGATGCCAATTCCCATTTGTAAGGGAGGGATTAGCATAGTCTCCAATTCGGTATTAACTTCAGCCATTGCTAGTTGCATGGCGATCGCACAGGTAACTGCTCGTTGAATATCGTCTTGCCGTTGAATTGGTGCACCAAACATCACAAAGATGCCATCACCGATGAACTCATTGATTGTGCCTTTGTACTTGGTAATTACTTCAGTCATAACATCAAGATAAAGCGAGATCGCTTTAACACCTTGCTCGGGTTCAACATTCTCAAATAGAGCCGAAAAACCTCGTAGGTCGGAAAATAGCAACGTTACTTTCCGCTTGTCACCACCTAAATTTAGCCCTTCAGGAGTTTCTAAAAGATTGGCAACTACCTCATCAGTAAGATAACGTCCAAATACCTGCCGAATTCTATGGGCGCTTCTTGCGGTATAGCTCGTAACTGCGATCGCTGAGATAAATAGTGCTAATAAGGAAGGGACTACAGGAATCCACCAACCCTGTAAAAATGCCATATAACTGCCAAAGGTGAGACCACTTCCCAATATTAAGATTGCAAGAGTTCCTAAAGGTAGATGCAGCAGATGTTTAAGTTGATTCTTCGGTTTTACATAACGTCTAATCCAGCATAGTATCCCTCCAACGATCGCCCAGATTGAAATCCACAGGTATTCTATTGGCTTCGACCAAACTTGGAGAATCGGTCTTCCTTCAATGGCACTGCTGATTAACTGGCTAGCTATATTTGCATGGAGTACTACCCCATTTGTTAATGTAATAGATTTGCCAAATAAAGAGCTGGTGTAGGGAGTTATGAAATAATCACCGCTACTTTCTGCGGTAACTCCAATCAGTACTAGGCGATCGCGAAAGATATCTTTAGGGATATTTTCTTCTAGTACTTCCGTCAGAGAAACCGTGTGAAAGCCGTCAGGGAAATTACGGTAATTTGATAATATTTTATAACTTTCGGTTTTATAGCCTTCTATTTTAGAAACTATTGCTCCAGAGCTAACGTAACCACCGTCATTTGCTTTAAAAGGAACGAGAATTGATTTTCCAAATTTATATTTCTTCGTTTTGGCATCTAGTAATTTAGGTTCAATTTTTTCTGCTTTGAGATATCTCTCAGACAGACTTGCACTAAAGCTTTCAACTATTTTACCGCGCTTATCTGTTATCGACAAAAAAACGCGGCGAATCTTGCCATCGCCATCTGGAAGCAAATCGTTGGCAGCTACTTGATGGAGCTTTTCTAGAATAGGGGGAGCAGCAACTCCACTTTGAGTTCCAACTACTGTACGAATGCCGATCAGATTTGGTGTTGAACTAAATACGGTTATTAATTCTTGATGCCCTGGTTCCACTGGCAAATCGCGATAGATATCTAGCCCGATTACTCTTGGTTGCTGTTGCTTGATTATATTTAGTAGTTTGGCTAAGTTAGCATCGGTAATTGGTGAGTTGTATTTTTGAATATCGGACTCGTCAATTGCGACGATTACAATACGGTCATCGGTCTTTTCTGACGGTCGCCATTGAAAAAATAAATCATAGGCGGATAGCTCCAATGGCTGCAATAGCCCTGCAAAGCGAAGTCCAAGTAAAATCACCGTTGTCGCAGGGATGGTCACGAGGACATCTCGCCATTTCCAAAGTTGCTTTTTGAGGTCGCTCCGCATGGTTATGTTTTAAACCTTTAGAATGGATTGGCAACTAAAGAAAAGTACAGCCCACGTTCTTGTAAAGTCTGTTTATCCCCAGAAATTCGACTGAGGGGAATTCCCCAATCGAGACGGATGGTAAGACGATCGCTCATTTGAAAGCGTAATCCCACACCTAGAGATGCTAATGTACTCGGATCTGGATTGGTACTGGCATTATAGTTCCATGCCTCGCCAAAATCAAAGAATGGGGCAATCTGTAATAGTCCGCTAATTTCAGGAATACGCAGCACAGGTATCCGCAATTCAGCAGAAAACAATAGTCCATTATCAGTTGTTATACTATCTTGCCGAAATCCACGCAGGTTGTCTTGTCCACCAAAACTAATTTGTTCCTGTGACAAAAGTGAGCGATCGGCAAGTTGCAAATCGCCACGCAGAAATAAGAGGGTTTCGGGTGCTAGCAGACGCACGTATTGGACTTGTCCTCGCCAAGCTAGAAATCGGCTATCTGGAGATATTGGATTAATGGTTGATCCGAAGGCATTAATTCCTAAACTAACTTGAGAACGTGCCGCAAATACTTCTTCACCACTGCGTTGTACGTACTCTTGAAAGAAGCGAAGAGCGGAAATTTTTGTTTGACCATTTTCGTCAGAACCTAGAGAGGGGAAGGGAATTGCACCACCTAGTAATGATGCTTGGCTTTGACTATGGTTGAGGGTAAGACCTAGGGCTAGGTCTTGAGAGGTGTTTTGGAGTATAGGCTGCCGAATCGATAATCCATAGCTCCGCGAACTAGAAATGATGTCAAGGATATTAAATGGAGCTTGGATAACAGTACTAGAAGAAGTTCCAAAGTTGAGACTAATTGTTCCGTTGTAAGGATTAAATGGAATTGTATAACTGGCATCAAAGGAGTTACTACCGTTAGTATTGGAATAACTGAGGCTAAGCCGATCGCCTAGTCCCGTAAGGTTTGATTCACCGAGCTGAATTTGGCGGCGATCGGTGCCGACGCTGGGTGTACGACCGTTATCAAAGGTGATGGGTAAGCTAAAGGTTTTAGCCTCGGTAACTTTGACTTCTAAGTTGTTTAATCCTGGTTGCAAGCTTGGCGATAAATTGGCGGAGATGCTCTCAATCAGTGGATTGATTTGTAGTAGTTGTAATGCTTCTAGTAATCGTTTGCTGTTGAGGGGTTTTTGTGTGGCGATCGCAATTCGCGATTGAATGTAGCTAGGGTTGAGTCTGGTCAGTCCTATGACTTTAATTTCTTCGATTCCGCCTTCGACGATCTGGATCTTGATCGTTCCGCTTGTGAGTTTCTGTTCTGGAATTAATGCGCCTGAGGTGATGTATTTATTGTCTGCGTATAGTTTGGTGATTTTGGTGCGTACTTGAAATAGCTCATTAATGGAAATGGGTTTGTTGGTATATTCCTTGGTAAGCTCTGTCAGTTCTGCATCGCTAAAAACGGTACTACCAATAAATTCAAACTTATTGACGATAATGGTTTCAGAAGTCTGAGTGCTGGGAATCTCTAAAGGGGTTGGGGTTGTTGGGGCGAGTATATTGGGAGATAGAGGTTTGGCAGGCTCGGATGAGGGCTTTGGTGGTGTGCGTGGAGTGTTTTCGGGAGTGCGTGGAGTATTGGCGGGAAGTTGAGGGGTTTGCGCGGCGATCGCTTGGGTGTATAAGCTGACAGCAGCGATCGCCAATACAAAAATAGTTGTTTTTAACCCTTTTGAGGTTATGGATGTACTCCAATACAGTTTATTCACAATAATTTCATTCCTGAAGCTAAAGCCCTTGTTTATGCTTAATCTAAAAGTGATTTTAAAGTTCTTACTTAAGTTTTGAAATCACTTTTAGATTAAGTATGAAATATTATCTTGATAATGTACCGATGTTATTGTTGATACAAAATATTTATACTTTGCATTTTTGCTATTCAGCTAATAAAAGCATTTCTTGGAATGCTTTTCATGAGTTTTTATACGTAGATCGACTAACTCTTCAAATAATTTAATTATTATGAATTAATAATTAAATGCAAAGGCTTATACAATAGTTCAAGGCATAATCATAAAGATTTAGAGATAAATACTACTATTTTTAAAGTTTTTAACTGAATTAAAGCTAAAAACTTTGTTTTTTTGGTTTAGATGCTTTCTTATTTTAGATTTGTTCATTTTTAATCATATACTCGAAAAAGCTTGAAATAAATCATGATTTTAGATTGGATTTACTTTTTGTCAGTCAAATTACTATTTTTTTCTACATAGTTGATTTTGTCTAAAAGGTGATATTTTGAAATGATTAATATTTCTAAGTGATGTGGGCTTGTAGTTAGACAATTGTTGCTTAATTTTTTAATTAGAGTTACTAAGTTTTGGAATTACCAACCATGAAACTAAGCCTTCGCCATGTTTGTGTGCCCTGCGCCTGTGCTTTGAGCTATTTCTCTACAGTATGTTCAGCTTCAGCACAGATCGTTCCTGATGCAACTTTGCCTGTGAATTCAACAGTGACAACGAGGGGGCTAGTTCATACGATAAATAATGGTACGACGGTTGGCGTTAATCTCTATCATAGTTTTCAAGACTTCTCGGTTCCGACAAATAACACGGCTTATTTTAATAATGCGGCTAACGTTCAGAATGTGTTGACAAGGGTGACGGGTAGTTCTGTTTCTAATATTGATGG